>PABK01000026.1 GCA_002699145.1 Halioglobus sp. | reverse complement strand
GGCAAGGACGGGCAGGCGGCCCACAGGCCGTCACCCCCGCGCACGCGGGGGTCCAGGACATCCCTGCATGGCCCCTGCCATCGCGAGGCTGGATTCCCGCGTTCGCGGGAATGACGAGATAGGTGCGGGAATGACGAGATAGGTGCGGGAATGACGAGATAGGTGCGGGAAGGACGAGATAGGTGCGGGAAGGACGAGATAGGTGCGGGAAGGACGAGATAGGTGCGGGAAGGACGGGATAGGATAGTCATCATGTGGCGCTTCATTGGCATTCGACTACTGCAGGCCGTGCCGGTCATCCTCGCGGTGATCACGGTGACGTTTTTCCTCGTGCGCATCGCGCCCGGCGGGCCTTTCGACGGCGAGAAGGCAGTGGTGCCCGAGGTCAAGGCGGCGCTGGAGGCCCAGTATCGCCTGGACCAGCCGCTGTTCGCCCAGTACACCGCCTACCTGGGCGACCTGGCGCGCGGTGAACTGGGGCCCTCGTTCAAGTACCCCGGGCGCAGCGTCAACGAACTGATCGCCGCCGGCCTGCCGGTCACCGCCGAACTGGGGCTGTACGCACTGCTGGTGGCGGTGTTCATCGGCGGCCTCGCCGGGGTCATCGCCTCCCTGCGGCCGCATACCGCCCAGGACTACCTGCCCATGTCCGCCGCCATGATCGGTATCTGCATGCCCTCCTTCCTGCTCGGGCCAGTGCTCATCCTGGTATTCGGCATCTACCTGGACTGGCTGCCGGTGTCGGGCTGGGGCGATATCCCCGGTGACAAACTGCTGCCGGCGCTGACCCTGGGGTCCACCTACGCCGCCTACGTCGCCCGGCTGAGCCGCGCCGGCATGCTCGAGGTGCTGCACCAGGACTATATTCGCACCGCGCGCGCCAAGGGCCTGCCCGAGTGGCAGGTGGTGACGCGCCACGCGCTGCGCGGCGCCATGATCCCGGTGGTCGCCTTCCTCGGCCCGGCCTTCGCCGGCCTGCTGTCGGGCTCCTTCGTGGTGGAGACCATTTTCCAGGTGCCGGGGCTGGGGCGCTTCTACGTGCAGGCCGCCTTCAACCGCGACTACACCATGATCCTCGGCACCACCGTGTTCCTGTCGACCCTCATCGTCGTCTTCAATCTGATGTCCGACGTGCTGGCGGCGTGGATGAACCCGCGCCTGCGCACGCAGTTCGGGAGCCGCTGATGAATACAGGCATCGCCGACATCCAGCAGGCCCCGCCGGGCAGCTCCCTGTGGCAGGACGCCTGGCGGCGCCTGCGCCGCAACCGCATGGCGCTGTTCGGCCTGTGCGTGCTGGTGCTCCTGGTCGTCATCGCGATACTCACCCCGTGGCTCGCGCCCTACGGCTACGCCGAGCAGAATCTGGACCTGGGCGCCACGCCGCCTTCAGCGCAGCACTGGCTGGGCACGGACGTGTTCGGCCGCGACCTGCTCACCCAGATCATGTACGGCGGCAGGGTGTCGCTGGCGGTGGGCTTCATCGCCACCGGCGTCGCGCTGGTCATCGGCGTCAGCTGGGGCGCGGTGGCCGGCTACGCCGGCGGGCGCCTGGACGCGGCGATGATGCGCCTGGTGGATATTCTCTACGCCCTGCCGTTCATGATCTTCATCGTGTTGCTGATGGTGGTGTTCGGGCGCAACCTGCTGCTGCTGTTTTTCGCCATCGGCGCGGTGGAGTGGCTGACCATGGCGCGCATCATGCGCGGCCAGGTGCAGACCCTGCGCCAGCAGGAGTTCGTGGAGGCGGCCGTGTCCCTGGGCCTGTCGCCGCTCACCATCATCCGCCGGCACCTGGTCCCCAACGCCCTCGGCCCGATTATCGTGTACACCACCCTGACCATTCCCAGCGTCATGCTGCTGGAGGCGTTCCTGAGCTTCCTCGGGCTTGGCGTGCAGCCGCCCCAGACCTCCTGGGGCCTGCTCATCTCCTACGGCGCGGAGACCATGGAAGAGTACCCCTGGCTACTGATCTTCCCCGGCCTGGCCCTGACCATCACCCTGTTCAGCCTGAACTTTCTCGGCGACGGCCTGCGCGACGCGCTGGACGTGCGCGGCACGGCGGATTGAACATGCTCAGCGTAGAACACCTCAGCGTCAGTTTCGTCAGCCGCATCGGCACCACCCGCGCGGTAGACGATGTCAGCTTCACGGTGCAGTCGGGCAGGATTACCGCCATCATCGGCGAATCCGGCTCGGGCAAGTCCGTCGCCTGTTACAGCCTGCTCGGGCTGGTGCCGCAACCGCCCGGGCGCATCGACGGCGGCCGCGCGCTGTTCGAGGGCGAGGACCTGCTGCAGATGTCCGACGCGCAGCTGCGGCGCGTGCGCGGGCGCGACATCGCCATGGTGTTCCAGGACCCGATGACCTGCCTCAACCCCTACATGACCATCGGCCGGCAGCTCATGGAGCCGCTGCGCCTGCACCGCAAGGTGTCGCGGGCACAGGCGCGTGAACGCGCGCTGGCGCTGCTGCAGGAAGTGGGTATACGCGACCCGCAGACCACCTTCGACAACTACCCGCACCAGTTCTCGGGCGGCATGCGCCAGCGGGTAATGATCGCCATGGCGCTGATCAACGAGCCGAAACTGCTCATCGCCGACGAGCCGACCACCGCGCTGGACGTCACCATACAGGCGCAGATTCTCGACCTGCTGGCGGACCTGCAGCGGCGCCGCGATATCGGCATCATTTTCATCAGCCACGACCTCGCCGTCGTCGCGGATATCGCCGACAGCATCGTCGTCATGGAGAAGGGACGCGTGGTGGAGACCGGCGATCGCGAGGCGATCTTCCGCAACGCACAACACCCCTACACGCGCAAGCTGCTGGCCGCGATCCCCAGCGGCAGCAAGGCCCCCGCGGCGACCGGGGCGCCTCTGGTGCAGGTGCGCGAGCTGCGCACCTGGTTCCGCGACGGCGGCGCGACGGTGAAGGCGGTGGACGATGTATCCTTCGATATTCACCGCGGCGAGGTACTCGGCCTGGTGGGTGAGTCCGGCAGCGGCAAGTCGACCATCGGCCGTTCCCTGCTGCGCCTGGTAGCCGCCAGCGGCGGCAGCGTGCGCTTCGACAACACCGAGGTGCTGTCCCTGGCCCGTCGCGAGCTGACCGCCCTGCGCCGACGCATGCAGATTATCTTCCAGGACCCCTTCGCCTCACTGAACCCGCGCATGACCGTCTACGACACGCTGGCCGAACCCCTGCTGCTGCACCGCCTGGCGGATCGCGGCAGCGTCGCGCAAGCTGTCCTGAAGCTGATGGATGATGTCGGGCTGGTGCGCGAGTCGGCGCGCAAGTATCCGCACGAGTTTTCCGGCGGTCAGCGCCAGCGCATCGCCATCGGCCGCGCCCTGGCCACGCGCCCGGAATTCGTCGTCGCCGACGAACCGGTCTCGGCGCTGGACGTCACCATCCAGGCGCAGATTCTCGAGCTGATGGAGCAGCTCGTCGGCGAGTACGGCCTGACCATGCTGTTCATCTCACACGACATGACCGTGGTGCGCCAGTTGGCGGATCGCATCATCGTGCTGCGCCGCGGCAGGATCGTCGAGGAGGCGGATTCGCGGACGCTGTTCGAACACCCCCGGCAGGCGTACACCCAACAGTTGCTGCGCTCGATCCCGGGCCGGGCGCACGCGCGCTGAGGCAGGGACCGGTGGGCGGCGGCTACTGCGTCGCGTAAACGCGCATCCAGTGGTAATTCACCAGGTCGGTAAGGCGGTTGCGCTGGTGCGCCGAGAGCTTCTGCTTGTGCCCCAGTAACAGGCCGCGCACGCAAATCGTCTGCACCGGCTCGCGATACCCCGGCAGGGCCAGGCGCATGCGTCGGTACACCGCGCGACCGTTGTGCAATTCGCGGGTGAAGCGATCGTCGGACAGCTCGACGAACTGGAAACGCTCGGGATTGGCAATGGCCAGGTCCACCTCCGGCGAGTGCGCCTTCGGCCGGTGCACAACCATCACCGCATCGACGGCGCCTGCGTCGCTGTCCAGGCCCTCCATGGCGGCGCTGGTATTGCCGTAAGCGATCGCCACGCCGGCCAGGTCCGGCAGCAGGCTCGTCATGTAGTCGAAGGTCACGGCGATACCGCTGGTCGGGCTGGAGATGCCCAGGCTGATGTCCGCGCCGTTTGCGGCGAGATCGCGATCGCGGTCTATGCCGCTATCGCGCCCGGCGATGACGAACACGCACTCCTGTCCGATGTTCTCCAGTACATCGACCAGCTGCTCATCCTCGCGGCGCTGCTGGAAAAAATGGCGCATGGCGTCCGCCTGGGCAAAGGCGAGGTTGACGGGACTGGCGGGGTCGACAAGCCGCTCGAGGTTTTCCATGGAACCGCTGCTCTCCAGGTTTTCCACCGGCAGCTCCATGCTCGCGGCGACGCCCTGCAGGCGCTGGCCCGCATTCCAGTAGCCGCCGCCGGCGGCGCCGGAACTGATGACGATGGCGCCCCCGTCGAAACCTGCCTGCGCGTGGGCAGGCAGCGCCAGGAGTGCGAGAACGAGAGAGAAGATGCCCCCGGTGATCAATCTATCCATGACGGGACCTCAGCGGGTGCGACCTGGTGAATGTCAGCCAAGGTTAGCAGGGAGCGCGTGACGTGAAAAGAAAGCGAGTGATGACTATACCGCCGGCTGCGCGCGCAGCGTCGCGGCGCCGGCCGTGTCGCTGTCGGGCAGCATGCCCGAGTCCGCCAGGCGAATATAGACCTCGAGCTGGGTGTAGGCTTCCGGTTCGTCGCGGAACGGCCCCACGACGGTGCCCTCGCGCGTGTTGAAATACCAGCTTCCGTTCTCCTGGTACATACGACTCGAGCGGGTGCCGGCGCGTTGCCTGGTATCGTTTCTGCGTCCCATGATGTGCCCCTGTGAAGCGTTTTTTCACGGTCGAAGGGCCATCATATAAAGCGGCGGCGGCGGGCTGAAATACAAACTGTGAGTAAGTTCGCAGTTCGACGGATTTTAGCCCGCGCGTTCGCCTGCCTGCGCGGCGCGCAACTCGATCCAGGTGGAGCGGGAGCTGGCCAGCACCTGCCTGTCCGCGCCGGCAATCGCCGTGGCGCCGTAGAACTTGCGCCCGTCCGCGCCCAGCGGCCAGCTGTACACCACCAGCGCCTGGTCGCCGGGCACGCGGTGCAGGACCTCGCCCTCCAGCTGGCCCAGCACCGCGGGTCGCACCACGCCCTGCATCGCGGCGAAATACCCCGGGCAATCCAGCGCCGACCAGACCACTTCGGCGCGCACCGCGCCGCTGTCGTCCAGCAGGTCGGCCGCGGGACGCCAGACGCAAGCCATCAGCGGACCGTCGCCGACGGGGCCGGGAAACAGGCGCAGGCCGTCGCCGGCGGCGCGCGCCGGGCCGCAGACGAAACAGGTGGGGAACATGTGATCGTCGTAACAGGGAAACCCGGCCATCGCCGCCTCGGCCTCCGCCAGGGAGGGCGCCGGCGGAATGTCCAGCGCGTAATCCACCGGCCCGCCGCTGCCCACCAGGGTATCGCCCTGGCGCATCTCCAGGCCGCCGTGTTCGTCGCGGGCAATCTGCAGGGGAGCGTCCAGCGGCGGCGGCACATGTAATCGCACGCGCGCCGGCCCCTGTACCAGGCGGGCGAGTACACCGCAGCTGAAGCCGCCGTTGCCAGAGTTCGGCGGGCCGTTGAAGCGGCCGGGGATGGTGACGGTACAACTCATGACATGACCCGTTTTGACAACTCCTGGGCCAGTCTAGCCGCCCCTTCCCCGCAGGGCCAATACTGTGGCAAAAAGTATCTATTCTTATACCGTCGGAATACACATTCGAGGCGGAGCGTATAGGCTGTTGGCTGCGCCACACAGGCTGCGCCACACAGGCTGCGCCGCACAGGCTGCGCAAACCGGATTGCGATGGAGACCACCGCATGAGCTACAACTACGACCCCGAACTGGCGTCCATGCTGGAATTCCTGCCCGACGGCGCCATGGATCTCACCGACCCGGTGGGCACCCGCGCGGCGTTCCTGGAAATGACCGCGCAGCTCAACGCCGGCCTGGACCGCGGCGGTGTGGTGGTGGACGACCGCAACATACCCGGGCGCGACGGTGACCCGGAGGTGCCGCTGCGCATCTACTCGCCGCAGGGCCTGGCGACTGTCGTTCCCGGCATCCTGCACCTGCATGGCGGCGGCTTCGTGGTCGGCAACCTGGACAGCGAACTGGGCGCTTGCCTGGCGCTGTGCCGCGCGCTGGGCGTGGTCGTCGTGTCGGTCGACTACCGCCTCGCCCCCGAAACCCCCTTCCCCGGCGGCCTGGAGGATTGCTACACGGCCCTGCAGTGGTGCCACGACAACGCCGGCGCCCTGCAGGTGGATCCCGCGCGCATCGCCGTGCTCGGCATGAGCGCCGGCGGCGGCCTGAGCGCGGCGCTGAGCCTGCTCGCCCGCGACCGCGGCGGCCCGCCCATCTGCTTCCAGTACCTGGGCATTCCCGAGCTGGACGACCGCCTGGATACCCCGAGCATGCGCCGCTTCACCGACACGCCGTTGTGGAACCGCCCCAATGCGCAGCTGAGCTGGGACGCCTACCTGGGCCAGCAGTACACGCGCGGCGCCGATGACGTGCCCTACCTCGCCGCGCCCGCGCGCGCGCAGGACCTGTCCGGCCCGCCGCCGGCCTATGTCAATACCATGGAGTTCGACCCGCTGCGCGACGAGGGTATAGAGTACGCACTGAAGCTGCTGCAGGCCGGCGTCAACACCGAGCTGCACAGCTACCCCGGCACCTTCCACGGCTCCAGCCTGTTCGCCCACGCCGCGGTGAGCCAGCGCGAGGCCGCCGAACAGGTCGCCGTGCTGCGCCGCGCCCTGCGCATCGACGACTGACACCAATCCAGCAAGTCATACCGGAGAGACCATGAGCACCGAAGCACTGTACCAACCGCCCCTGATGTCACACCTGCTCATCGAGGGACTGAATCGCTACGACGATGAACCCTGTTTGTTCCTGGGCGACAAGGTGGCCAGCTACAAGGATGTGCGCGAGAGCGCCAGCCAGATGTCGCAGGCCCTGAAAAGCAAGGGCCTGGGTGTCGGCAGCCGCGTCGCGGTCATCTCCGCCAACCGCCCGGAAGTGCTGTCCAACATCGCCGCCATGCAGCTCACCGGCTGCATCGGCACGCCCCTGCACCCGCTGGGCTCCCTGGACGACCACGCCTATGTGCTGGAAGCCGCCGAGGTCGAGACCCTGATATTCGACGCCGCGCTGTTCGCCGACGTCGCCGCGGCGCTGAAAGAGCGCGTCCCCGGGCTGAAAAACCTGCTCGGCTTCGGTCCCAACGAGGTGGGCGACGATTACATGGCGCGGGCGGGGCAGTTCGAGCCGCAGCCGCTGGTCGCCCCCGCTGTCACCAGCGACAACATCGCCTCGGTGAACTTCACCGGCGGCACCACCGGCAAGCCCAAGGGCGTGATGAGTCCGCACCGGGTCAGCGCCTACATGACGCAGATACAGATGGCCGAGTGGGAGTTCCCCGACGAGGTGCGCATGCTCATGGCCACGCCGCTGTCCCACGCCGCCGCCGCATTTTTCATTCCCGTGCTGCAAAAAGGCGGCGCCTTTTACGTCATGCAGGGTTTCAGCCCGGACGAGTTCTTCGACATGGTGAAAGAGCACAGGATCACCTGCACCATGCTGGTGCCGGTGATGCTGTACTTCCTGCTCGATTCGCCGCGCGCCACCGACGGCAGCATGGACTCCATGCAAACCATTTTCTACGGCGCCTCGCCGATGAGCCCGGCGCGACTCAAGGAGGGCCTGGAGAAATGGGGCCAGATTTTCTACCAGTTCTTCGGCCAGTCCGAGTGCCCGATGGTCATCGCCAACATGAAGAAACAGGAGCACGACCTGTCGAAACCGGAGCGACTGGCCTCCTGCGGCCGCCCCACCCCCTGGGTGCACGTCGCCCTGCTGGACGAGAACAACAAGCCGGTGCCGCAGGGTGAGCCCGGCGAGGTCTGCGTGCGCGGCCCGCTGGTCATGGGCGGCTACAAGGACATGCCGGAGCAGACCGCCGAGGCTTTCGCCGGCGGCTGGCTGCACACCGGCGATGTCGGCAGGCTGGACGAGGACGGCTTTCTCTATATTGTCGACCGCACCAAGGACATGATTGTCACCGGCGGCTTCAACGTGTTCCCGCGCGAGGTGGAGGACGTACTCGCCACCCACGACGCGGTGGGCCAGGTGGTGGTCATCGGCGTACCCGACGAGCAGTGGGGCGAGGCGGTGAAGGCGGTCATCGTGCCCAGGCCCGACGTGGAGACCGGCGACGAACTGGTCGCCGAACTGCAGGCCATGGTGAAGGAAGCCAAGGGCTCGGTGCAGGCGCCCAAGTCCATCGATTTCGTCGAGGCCATCCCGCTGACGCCGGTGGGCAAGCCCGACAAGAAGGCGGTGCGGGCGCAGTACTGGGAAGGTTCCGAGCGCGGCGTCGCCTAGCGCCGGGCGCGCCCGCAGGCTGCAAGGCCGCGGGCGCCTGCCGCGCCCCCGCGGCGTATCGACTCACCCGGGGGCACAAACCAATAACAGACAGCAGAGCGCAGGTACCCCGTGATGCGAACTCCCGCCAGGACCCTGTCCGTTCTCGTCGCGCTGGCCCTGGCGGCCTGCAGTCCCGTCGAGGACCCGAGCCTGTTCCCCGCCTTCGACGCCGCCACCGCGGTGGCGCCACAGGCGCCGCCGCCGACACGGCCAAACCCGGAGCACAACCTGTACTGGGGCGACCTGCACGTACACACCAGCTACTCAACCGACGCCTACACCAACGGCGTGCGCGCGACGCCGGACGACGCGTACCGGTTCTTCAAGGGCGGCGAGATCGAGCACGCCGCCGGCTACGGTATCCGCCTGCGGCGGCCGCTGGACTTCGCCGCGGTGACCGACCACTCGGAATACATGGGCCTGTTGCGCGCCAGTGACCCCGACCTGCCATTGAAAGCGCGCGGCCTGCGCGAACGCCTGCTGCAGGACGGCAGGCTGGCCAACACCAGCCTGGTGGTGCGCACCATGATCGGCTTTTCCCTGGAGGACGCCGTTCGGCCGGGCTGGGAAAGCGTCAGCCGCGCCGCCTGGCGCGACGTCGTCGAGGCCGCCGAGCGGCACAACGAGCCGGGGCGCTTCACCGCCTTCATCGGTTACGAGTGGTCCTCCATGCCGCAGGACAAGAACCTGCACCGCAACGTTATCTACCGCGGCGCGCAGGTGCCGGACCTGCCCTTCAGTTCCGTGGATTCCGAGGACCCGCGCGACCTGTGGACGGCGCTGGAAGCGCAGCGCGCCGCAGGCATGGAGGTGTTCGCCATTCCCCACAACGGCAACGTCAGCGACGGGCGCATGTACGACGATGTCATGTTCGACGGCGCGCCGATGCACGCCGACTACGCGCGGCGGCGCAACGCCAACGAACCGCTGAGCGAGATTTTCCAGGTCAAGGGCTCCTCGGAAACCCATCCCCAGCTCTCCCCGGACGACCCTTTCGCCGGCTTCGAGCTGTACACCACACAGCTCTCCCAGACCCAGGCCGCCTCGCGTCCGCACGGCAGCTACGCGCGCGACGCCCTGCGGCGCGGACTCGCCATGGCGCACCGTGAGGGCTTCAACCCCTATCGCTTCGGCGTCATCGGCAGCTCCGACGGGCACAACGCCAGTTCCCCGGTGGAAGAGGACAGCTACCACGGCAAGCTGCCCATCCTCGACGGCAGCGCCGCCCTGCGCATGGGCGAGGCCACCTTCTGGCCGGAGGAGTCCATGGCCGGGGGCACGCGCTGGAGCGCCGCCGGCCTGGCCGCGGTGTGGGCGCGGGAGAACACCCGAGGCGCGCTGTTCGACGCCATGCGCCGGCGCGAGACCTACGCCACCTCGGGCCCGCGGATCGCGCTGCGTTTCTTCGGCGGCTGGGGCTACCCGCGGGATTTGCTACAACAGCCCGACTGGATCGCACGCGCCGAGGTCTCCGGCGTGCCCATGGGCGGCGAGTTGACGGGCGCCAGGGGCGCTGCGCCGACGTTCGCGGTCTGGGCCATGCGCGACCCGGACAGCGGCAACCTCGACCGCGTCCAGGTAATCAAGGGTTGGGTCGACCGCCAGGGACGCGCGCAGGAGAAGGTCTACGACATCGCCTGGTCCGGTAAACGCGCGCCCGGCGCGGACGGCAGGCTGCCCGCGGTGGGCAGTACCGTGAACGTGGCGAATGCCAGCTATACCAATACCATCGGCGCGCCCCAGCTCAACGCCGTGTGGACCGACCCGGATTTCGATGCGGACCTCGAGGCGTTCTACTACGCCCGGGTCATCGAGATTCCCACGCCGCGCTGGACCACCTACGACGCGCAACGACTGGGGATCGAGGCGCCGCAGCCCACCAGCCTGCAGGAACGGGCGGTGACCTCGGCCATCTGGTACCGCCCCTGAGCCGGGCGCGGCGCCCGCCCAGGCCCGCGCGCAACGGCTAGGCGCCGCCGGCCGACCCCGCAGTGGGCGCGTAGCGCTCGCCGTCGCAGCGCGCCAGGCCCAGGCGCTGCAGCTTGCCCAGCGCGTCGGCGACATCGAAGTCCAGGCGGCACTGCCAGCGCGACGCGAACCACTGCTCCACCGCTGCATCCAGTTCCGCCGCGCTCATCGGCTCGCCGTGGGCGAGCAGGAAATGCCAGGCCAGCAGGCTCTCCTTGCACTCGGAGTCCTCGGCGTCGTCGAGCAGGCGGAACAGCACGCCGGCATTGTTGTCGAGCAACTTGAAGTACAGGTTCTCGGTGAGCGCCTGGGTGTACTTGAGTTTGCGGTTGCGAAAGTTGGCGAACTGCTTCCACAGGTAACCGCCCAGCGCGCCCAGCCCCGCGCCCAGCGCGAGCAGCGCGGCGCGGTCCAGTTGCACCGGCTCGCTGGAGACCCCGAGCCAGAAGCCCAGCAGCGAGCCCAGCAACAACAGCGTCGCGCCCAGTTTCGTCGACAACACGATACCGCCGCTGACCACGGCCGGCACACCGATCATCAGCTTGTCCAGCAGGCGCATGCCGACGCGGATATTGGGAAACAGCATCTCCAGGTCCGCCTGGGGTACGTTCTGGAACAGGCGCAACAGGGTGCTCCCCGGGGGGCACTCGCCCAGGGTGCTGTCCGCATCGATATCCTGGCGCAAACGGATGTAGAGCAACACCCGCTCGTAATTGATAAAGCGCACGCGGCGGCGCCACAGGCCAAAGAATTCGCGCAGCGTTTCCTCGCGCAGGGATTCCCCGCGCGTGTACAGCAACACCTCCTCGAAATCCTCCAGGTCGACGTACAGGCGCACCTGGAACAGGGAGGAGGCGCGCAGCGCCCGCTGCAGGTCCTGCTCGGTCACCTTCTCGTAGTTGCCGCGCTCGAGCACCCGTTGCAGCAAGGCGGACAGCTCCGCCGGCGGCGGCGACGGGGACACTGGCGCGGGGCGCGTGTCGGCGTCGGGATCGAAGGGGGCGTAGGCTTCCTTCAGCTCCTGCCTGAGGTGGTGAAACTGCACACGGAAATGATCTTCCATGACGGCCCAACCGGCCTCGAAGCGCGCCGCGAGCGCCTCGTCGAGCGCGCCGCGCTCGCGCAGCATGACGAGCAGGTCGCTGCGCCGGTAGGGGATGAAATGCCGCGCTGCGGGCACTGCGGGTTGCGCCATGCTGTCTCTGCCGGGGTGGTCCAGCCTGCTAGCCTAACCAGTGCGCGCGCCGGGGTAAACGCCGACCCGGCGGCGGCACCGGCCCGGCGGCGCGCTTGCGCGCCAGAGTCAAGCTATCGGCGGCGCGTGTCGCCGGTGTAGGATGGGCGTTCCACAGCAACCGGACGAGCGAGTGAGCGAGACGCAGCCAGCCAACGACAACAGCGAAAGTTACAAGGGCCTGCTCTATCCCTGGGGCCGCGGCTGGGGCCCCGTGCCCGGCGAACCCTTCGCGGTCGCCGAGGGCGTGTACTGGGCGCGCTTCGCCATGCCCATGTCCCTGGACCACATCAACCTGTGGCTGCTGGAGGACGACGACGGCTGGACCGTGGTCGATACCTGCCTGTCCATGGACAGCGCAAGGGAGACCTGGGAGGGGCTGTTCGCCGGGCACCTGGGCGGGCGGCCGATCAAGCGCGTCATCTGCACGCATATGCACCCGGACCACGTGGGCCTGGCAGGCTGGCTCACCGAGCGCTTCGATTGCCAGTTGTGGATGGCGCGCGAGGAATTTCTCATGTGCCGGGCCATGGCCGCCGACACCGGGCGCGAGGCGCCGGAAGTGGCGCTGCGCTTCTATCGCGCCGCCGGGTTCGGCGACGAGGAACTGGCGGCCTACCGCAGGCGCTTCGGCGACTTCGGCCGCGCCATCCACCCGCTGCCGGACAGCTACCGGCGTCTGGTCGATCGCGAGACCATCACCATCGGCGGGCGCTACTGGCAGGTGGTGGTAGGCAGCGGCCACTCCCCGGAGCACGTCGCGCTGTACTGTCCCGCACTGAAACTGATGATTTCCGGCGACCAGGTGCTGCCGCGCATCACTCCCAACGTCAGCGTGTTCCCCACCGAGCCCGAGGGCAATCCACTGGACGAGTGGCTGCGTTCCAGCGCGCGCATTCGCCAGGTGCTGCCCGGCGACCTGCTGGTCCTGCCCGCCCACGAGGCGCCCTTTTACGGCCTGCACGTGCGCATGAGCCAGTTGATCGAGAGCCACAAGGAGGACCTGGACAAGCTGTTCGACTACCTGGTGCAGCCGCGCCGTGCGGTGGACTGCTTCCCCGCGCTGTTCAAGCGCGAAATCGGCCCGGGCTCGCTCATCCTGGCGACCGGCGAGACCCTGGCTCACCTGAACTGCCTGCTGGCGCGCCGGCGCATCACCTGCAGCGCGGATGACAACGGGGTGAACTGGTACCGGCAGGTCGCAGAGACCGCCGAGTTCGATGACTAGGCGGTGATCTTGCCGAGAATCGCCAGCACGCTGGAGCGGTCCAGCAGGCGCGGTACCGGGTAGGCGCCGCCCTCGGCGATCGCCTGGCGCGTCAGTGTCTCGTAGTCCTCGCGCCTGATCTGGTCGGAACTGTCCGGGATACCCACCTCGGTGCGCAGGTCGCGCACCGCCTTGATGAACTTGTGCGACAGGGTCGCCGGGTCGTCCGCGGCGCTCCCCGCGCCGATCAACAGGGCCAGCTCTGCCAGGTCCTGTTCGGCCTCCTCACGGCAGAACTCCAGCACGTGGGGCAATACCAGCGCGTTGGCCAGGCCGTGGGGGATGCCGTATTTGCCGCCTAGCTGGTGGGCGATGGCGTGCACGTTGCCGACGTTGACCTGGTTGATGGCCAGGCCCGCGTACCACGCGCCCATGGCCATGCCGTTGCGCGCGTCGGCGTTGCCGCCGTCGCGGTAGGCGCTGGCCAGGTGGTCGAAAACCAGCTTGACCGCCATGCGCGCATCCGCCTTGCGCGTTCCGCGCTCCCACACGCCGATGTAGGCCTCGATGCCGTGGGTCAACGCATCCATGCCGGTGGCGGCGGTGATATGCGGGGGCAGGCCGGTGATCAGGTCCGCGTCCAGGGCGGCGGCGGCGGGCAACAGCGAGGCGCCGGAAAGCACGTGCTTCTCGTGGGTCGCGACGTCCTTGACCACCGCCCCCATGGTCGCCTCCGAGCCGGTGCCGGATGTCGTGGGAATGGCGTAGAACGGCAGTACATCGTGCTTGATCTTGCCGAACCCGGTCCAGTTCCTGGGGTCGTCGTCGCTGGTGGCCGCCGCGGCGATGAGCTTGCCGGCATCCATGGAGGAGCCGCCACCGATGGCTACCACCACCTCGCTGCCGTGCTGCCTGGCCACCGCGGCGCCCTCATCCACCTGTTCGTAGGTCGGGTCGGGCTGCACCCCGTCGTAATAGGCCAGGTCGATCCCGGCCTGCGCCAGTGGCGCCAGCGCCCGGTCGACCACGCCGAGCTCGCGCAGTGGCTTGTCGGTGACCACCAGCACCTTGCGCACGCCAGTGCGCACGATGTGCTCACACAACTGGTGCGCGCTGCCACTGCCGGCGAACACGGTGTGCCGCGCGCCGGGGGCGAGGTTCACCAGGACCTTGACCAGGCCAAGCATCAGGGAGTGCAGGATCTTGCGCAGAAACATCGGCATGGTTCGCTCCAGGTTGCGATGCCACGGCGCCAGGGGCGGCGTCGCTGGGCATCGGGAAATACTAGCACTGATTTTCAGCCGTTCACGGCGCACCCAACATAGGCAATCCGGCGCGGATTTTCGAGGTTTATTTTGTCCGCGATGCCGTCATCAACGGCCACAGGACCCTCAGTCCCGCGCCGCGGGCAGGCACAGGGCCAGGCACGCGGCGACCGCGAGAATGCCGCAGATGCCCACCAGCACCAGGTCGTAACTGCCGGTGCGATCGAACACGAAGCCGGCCAGGGGAGCGCCGACAATCCCCAGCGGCAGGAACAGGGGCATCTGGGCGCCGGTCACCTGGCCGATGATCGAGGCGTCGAAATAGCGGCTGTTCAGGAAGGGATGCATGGGCAGGAACGCCCCGCCGCTGTAGCCCAGCAGCACCATGGCTGCCAGCACCTGCGCCCGCCCCTCGGTCTGCAGCAGCAGCCCGTAACCGACCAGCAGCGCCACCAGGATGCCCACCGCCAGCCAGCGTGCGTGGGCGCGCACGCGGTCGCCTATCCAGGCGACACTGAGCTTGCCGAACAGCCCCGCCATGCCGCTGAGCGCGAGGAACCAGCCGGCGTCGGCGAGGCTGTAACCCTCGGCGACGAAATGCGGCGGGTAGCACACCGCCATCACCACCGCGGTATTCAGGCCCAGGGCCATGCAACCGCCGATCAGCCAGAACGCCGGTTCGCGGTAGATGCCCATGCCGCCCTGCTCGTCGCTTGCGGCGACCGCGCCGACCACGCCGCCGGGCACGCCCAGCAGCGCCACGCACCACAGTATCAGCAGCAGTACGCCGGCGAGGATCGCCAGCGCGGCGCGCCAGTGAAAATTCGCCAGCAGGACGCCGGTCGCCGGCGGCAGCACCGCGGCGGCGAAACTGATACCGATGGCGGCGATGGCCAGCGCCCGCGCCTCGCGGCCAGGATAGAGCTTCACCATCAGCCCGTTGACCACCACCGGGCCGTAAAAAATCGCGCCGAACACGAACAGCGTGAAGCCCGCCCCGACCAGCGGCAGGGTCGGCGCGCGACTGGTCAGCAGCAGCGCGGCCATGGCCAGGGTGACCCCGAACAGGATGATGGCGCGGATGGGCAGGCGGTCCACCAGCTTGCCGATAAAGGGCGAAACGATGCCCGGTATCAGCAACAGCGCCACCGGACCCAGGTTGATCACCGCGACACCGACGCCGAACTCACGCGCCAGGGGCTCGACGAAGAAGCCGTAAATGCTGATGACCCCGACGCCCAGGCCGAGGAACACCATGCCGGATACGGCCGGAAGCCATTCTCTGAACAAGCGCTGCTACTCCGTGCAGGACGGCACGAGCGGGAGATGCGCGCGGCGCGGCAGGTGCCCAGGCCCCCGCCGCGCCGCCGCCGGGCGGGTCAGGCCGCCTTCTTCGGGCCGCCGTTCTCGCCGGGCCAGCGCGAGCCGGAGATGGTGTCGGCGAAGGGCAGGAACGCCTCGGCGTCCAGCTCACCGGCGATGGTCATCTGGCGATCCAGGAAGATCGGCCACCACAGGTAGGACTCGACCATCTCCTTCTTCGGCAGCAACTTGACCAGCGGGTCCCAGGGACTGTCGCGCAGGATCAGCTCACCCTCCACGTTTTCCCGGTGGGCAGTACCGTACTTGCTCTTCACGTGGACCACGTGGGGCGGGTAGTCAAAGCCGGTGGCGGGGCCGCCGACACTGACCGCGCGCGAGTACTTGAGCCACCACTCGTTCTGCTCGAACTCCGGGCCCGGGTCCACGGGCCCGGTGGACATGCCCTTGTACTCGACGAAGGTGTAGCCGTGGTGCGTGCAGCGCGCGGTGACGCTCGGCCCAAGGCGGAAGTACTCGGTGATGCAGGGGTACTTGGGCTGGCCGTTGGTCTCCTGGCTGACGAAGATCGCCGACTCCTGGTCGATGCCGTAACCCAGCGTGTACTCGCCGGCCACGCCGTTGAAGTTGGCGTCCACGGCGGTAACGACGCCGTACTCGGGCTCGTCCGGCACCGGGAAGTTGTAGATGGTCAGGCGCACGATCGGCTCCGCGCCCGGTTCGATGCCCGGCGGCAGCAGCGCCGCGATCTTCTCCGCATCGGTGCGGTAAGCCAGTTTCAGCATGGGCCAGTTGAGGATATCACCGGTGTTGCCCTGGGGTACGCTTGCTTCGTTAGACATCGCTTTTATTCCTGTCTGTTGCTGTTCGTTGCTGTTCGTCATCCCCGCCCGAGCGGGACTCCAGACGGCGACCGTATTCCCTGGATTCCCGCCTGCGCGGGACTGACGCTGTTCTCGATCACGGTCAATTCGTCGGCACCGGCCCGGGCCCAGCCCGGCCTGGTCCCGCGGCTGCCTATCCCACCGACGCCGGTACCGGCGTGGTGCGATTCAGTATCATGTCCGCACGCGCGCGAATCTTGGCATCGGTGTCCTCGGTGGTTTCCAGCAGCCAGAAGGCGTCCTGCTCCAGGCCCTTGAGCGCCATCTCCGCCACCTCGTCCGGGTGCGTGGTCTGCAGCTCGATGCCGAACTGCTCGCACATCTTCTTCATGTCATCGACGGAATTGATGCCGGACTCGTTGCCCTCCACGCCGTCTTTCTTCAGCGCCTCGGGGCGCACCCGGCCGGAATTGAACAACCCGGTATCCACCACGTGGGGGCCGGGAAACAGGGCGCTGACCTTCACCGGCAGTTGCGCCGCCTGCGCCTGGTAGTGCAGGTTTTCGGTGATCGCGTGCACCGCCGCCTTGGTCGCGGTGTAGATGGGCGCGTCCGGCAGGACGATGTAGGCGCCATTGCCAGAGCCGGTGACCACGAAATGCGCCGGTTTGCCGCTCGCCACCAGCCGCGGCATGAAGGCGCGGATACTGTTCACCACACCCCAGACATTGACGTCGAAGGCCCACTGCCAGTCCTTCTCGGAGTACTCCCACATGGCGCCCTGCTCGCCGGCGCCGATCCCGGCGTTGGCGAACACCAGGTCCAGGCCGCCGAGCTTTTCCGCCGCGGCATCCGCCAGGGCGTTGAGGCTGTCCACGTCGGTGACATCGCAGCGCTCCACGATCGCCTCGATATTCTCCGCGGCGAGGTCGGCGGCGACCTGCTCCATGGCGGCGGCGTCCACGTCGCCCACGGCGACCTTCGCCCCGCGCCGGCCCAGGGCAAAGGCCAGCGAACGGCCCACCCCGCTGGCGCCGCCGGTGATCACGGCGACCTTGTCGTTGAAATCCTGCATCAGGCTATCTCTCGCTTGTCACTGGAGGTCTGGTAGAACTGGCGCACCCACTTGCGGAAGGTCACCAGGGTGTCGTCGCCCTTGCAGAACACCGGGCGGCGCTTGTGCACCTTGTTCGCCCAGATGGGGTAGTCGTCGTTGAGGCCGTCGATGATGCCGTCCATCACGTCGTCGCCCGCCTGGTCCTCGATTTCGCGGCGCACTATCAGCGTCCAGCGCATGAAGGTCTCATTGCGATTGATCGGCTGGGCGCTGTTGTACATGATCATCTCGGCGTTCGGGCCGTAGGTGGTGCGCACCATGGCGAAACCGGGGCTGTAGGTGGTCGCGTGCAGGTGCGCGGGGTAGTCCGCATTGGACATGTCCGAGTGCAGGTGCATGGTGCGCCCGTCGTCGTCGATGCTCACCGTGGAATCGGGAATCGCCATCTGCCCGTGCACGTACTGGAAGTGCACCGGGTCGCAGGAATTCTCGCAGATGTCCTGCACATGCGCCGGCACCAGGTGTTCGGTGTAGCGCGGCGCCGTCCAGTTGGGGTCGCCCAGCTCCGGCAGGTCCGGCAGCGCCCATTGCGGCGGGGGGTTTTCCGGGTGGAACCAGATGTAGATCTCGCCGTTCTTCTCCTCGACATGCCAGGTGCGAATCCGCGCCCGCTCGGGGATATCGTCGCAGTAAGGGATCTGGTTGCACTTGCCGTCCTGCGCGCCGAACTGCCAGCCGTGGAACGGGCAGCGGATCGACTCGCCGACCACGCGCCCCTTGTGGCCCAGGTGCGCGCCCAGGTGCGGACAGAACGCGTCCTGCAGCGCCACGGCGCCCGAGCGCGTGCGGTACAACACCAGTTCGCGGTCGAAGGCCTTGACCGGCTTCACCTCGCCGATGGCCAGTTCGTGGGAGCGCTCCACCGAGTACCAGCCCATGGGGAAATCCGGGGTGGAATTGGTCAGCGATTCACATGTTTCAACAATAGTCACGTCATCTCTCCGGGGTATCCTGCGATCCGCTGCGGATCAGTTGAACAAGGTTTCATCGGGGCCGATCTCGTCGGCCACCGCCTGCAGTTTTGCGCGGTCCAGGCCGTAGAACTCGATGGCGTTCTCGCCCAGGATCCTGCGACCGTCCGCGACCGGGAAATCGCTGAAGTTGTCCTTGAAGTACTGCGCGGTGTTCGGCCAGCTGCCCTCGGGGTGCGGGAAGTCGCTGCCCCACATGATCTTCTCCAGGCCGATGTCGTCGCGGCCGTCCAGGTCGGCGCGCAGCACGCAGGAGGCGCCGATGCCGACATTGCGCGCGAAGTACTCGCTGGGCTTGAGCGACAGGTGACCGCGAAAGTTACCGAGCTTGGCCGAGATCTGGCCCTCGGTGTAGTGGAAATCCATCAGGCGCAGCCAGGTGGGCAGCATGAACATGGTGCCGCCCTCGACGATCATGGTCTTGAGCCTGGGGAAACGCTCGAACACACCGCCCCAGATCATGAAGGTCAGCGGGCGGTACAGCCACCACATGACCTCGGACACGTAGATACCCATGGCGCCCGGCAGCTCGTCGCGCCGGTCCTCGGCCGGGAATCCCTCGCCGAAGTACTCGTGGTGCTGCGCCGGGCCGGAGTGGAAGTGGACGACCACGCCCATCTCCTCGCAGGCGGCCCAGAACGGGTCGTATTTGACGTGGTGGTAGGGGTCCTGGTCGCCCCACAGGGTGGGCAGCATGACCGAGGTGAGCCCGTTGTCCACACACCAGCGCAGCGCTTCCAGCGCCTGGTCGACATCCCACAGCAACGGGATGGGGGCGACGCCGATATGGCGCTCGGGGGCATTGGCGCACCACTCGGCGAGCCAGCGGTTGTGCGCCATGGCGCCGGCCCACTGCAGCTCCGGGACCATGTCGCGCGGCGACAGTCCCAGGCCTGCGCCGAAGGGCGGCGTGTTCTTTTCGGTGATGCCGTCGGGGAACACCACCTCCGCGGCGATGCCGTCGCCGGCCAGCATCTTGAGGCGCTCGGCGTAGTCCCAGGCGCCGGTGAGCTCCTGCTGGATCGGTGCGCGCCAGGCGTCGTTGATCTCCTTGATCAGGAACATGGACTCGGCCTGGTCCATCATATCCACGGTGACGGGTACCGCCATGTCCATCATCTCGTGATACCTTGACTCGACATAGGGTTTGTAATCGGCAATCGGCAGGCCGGCGTGGCAGTCGGTAGACACCACAATCAGGCGGTCGGACATGGGACTCTCGCTCTCTGTACAACTGGCGACACCCCGCGGGGGTGGCCGGGTCTGATTTTTGCGCAGGCCTGCTGCAGGCTGCGACCGGGACCCTGCGGTGATTCCGGGCAGCCTCACATATGAGCAAACTTGCACATTTGTATACGAATGTAGTTTAATACCATTTCGATTGCAATCGCAATTACGGAAATTTCATGGGCGAGACCCAGGCGCCGCTCGGGCGCCGCGAAAAGCGCAAGCAGGAGATCCGCTCCCGTATCGAGGAGGCGGCCTACACCCTGTTCCAGCGCCAGGGCATCGACGACACCAGCATCGAGGAGATCTGCGTGCAGGCGGATGTGGCCCGGCGCACCTTTTACGGCCACTTCCCGAACAAGCACGCGCTGCTCGGCGGGTTGGGCATCTCGCGCCTGTACAACCGCATGGAGCCCATGCTGCGCGAACTCATGACCAATCACCCCAGCACCCGCGGGCGCCTGGAGGCGATGATCGACTACATCGAGTCCAATTTCGCCGGCATGAACGAGATCGACCGCCAGCTCATCGTCATGGGGCCCAGCGCCCTGGCCCAGGACCGCGCGCGGCAACAGGAAATCGGCAGCACCGCCCTGGCCAGCTTCACGCGGCTGATCGACGCGGGCAGCGAGCTGGGCGACATCAAGACAGACTTTGCGCCGGGAATGCTCGCCACGGTGGTGGTCGGGACACTCAACCTGCTCACCACCTCCTGGGCCATGGACAGCAGCTTCCCCGTGTTCGCCAAGCTGGAAGAGGCGCGTGCGCTGTTCGAGCACCTGATCTGTCTGGACAGCGTGTAAGGCCCGTTCCGCCCTTGCCCCGCCCCGCCGCGGACGGCATGCTCAGCGTCACGACCACGCCGCCGGAGACCGCCCATGGGACCACTGCAGGGCCTGACCATCATCGAGATCGCGGGCATCGGCCCCGGCCCCTTCGCCGCCATGCTGCTGGCGGACCTGGGCGCCGACGTCATCCGCGTGGAACGCCCCGGGGGCGGCCTGTTCGCCGGCGGCGACAAGCCGCAGCTCGACGTGCTCAATCGCAACAAGCGCTGTATCAGCGTCAACCTGAAACACGCCGACGGCGTCGCCACGGCACTGGCGCTGGTCGAGCGCGCCGACGCCCTGCTCGAGGGCAACCGCCCCGGTGTCATGGAGCGTCTCGGCCTGGGCCCGGACACCTGCCTGGCGCGCAACCCGGCGCTGGTCTACGGGCGCATGACCGGCTGGGGACAGGAGGGCCCGATGGCCAGGGAGGCGGGGCACGACATCAACTACATCGCCCTGGCCGGCGCACTGCACGGTATCGGGCGCCGCGGCGAGAAGCCGGCCATCCCGCTGAACCTGGTGGGCGATTTCGGCGGCGGCGGCCTGATGCTCGCCTTCGGCATGGTCTGCGCGCTGCTGGAAACGAGACAATCCGGCCAGGGACAGGTGGTGGACGGCGCCATGATCGACGGCGCGGCGACACTGATGGCCAGCACCTTCGCCGCCTTCCAGGCGGGATTCTGGTCCGACGAGCGCGGCACCAACATGCTCGACTCCGGCGCGCATTTTTACGAGGTGTACGAAACCGCCGACGGCAAATACGTCTCCCTGGGCGCCATCGAACCACAGTTCTACGCCGCATTGCTGCAACGGCTGGGCGAGGACGCGGCGCCTTTCGAGCAGCAGTTCGACATGGACAACTGGCCCGCCATGCAGGAGCAACTGGCGCAGGTCATCCGGCGCCGCACGCGCGACGAGTGGGACGCCATCCTCGCCGGCGCGGATGCCTGTTACGCGCCGGTGTTGTCCATGGCCGAGGTGCGCCACCACCCGCACCACCGCGCGCGCCAGACCTTTGTCGACGATGGCGACACCTGGCAACCGGCGCCGGCGCCGCGCTTTTCGCGCACCCCGGGCAGCCTGCGCCGCCACGCGGCGCGCATTGGTGAACACACCGAGGAGGTGTTGCGCGAATTCGGCTTCAGCGATGCGCAGATCGCGCAATACCTGTCCAGCGGCGCCATCGCCAGGTACGAGGACTGAGGCCGACCGCTCATTCGGGGTCGCGTTGTATCCCCTGGTCAATCCACTGGCCGATCGCCTGGCACACCTGCGGGTCCGCCGCGGGGTGCGCCTGGCCGAAGTCGATGTCGTCGGCGTACTGCCGGTCCGTGCGCCCGTCCATACGCTGCCCCATACACTTCCAGTAGAGCAGGGAATTGCGCGCCAGTTTCGCCACCCACTTGCTGGTGTAGGGGCGCGGCAGGCGATAGGTGCCGTTGCCCACCGGTTGCCGCGTCACCCAGGGCCAGTCGAGTTGCTCCCAGTCCCAGGCGATACGCGACTGCAGCAGGCCGTCGTCATTGTTCATGTCCGCGTGGCATCCGCTGCAGTTCTCTTCCAGCAGGGGCTCGATATCCGCCCAGCTGCGGCGGTATCCGTTGGCGGGGGCCGGCCGGCTGCTGCGCGCCGCCAGGGTGGCGGCGAAGCGCTGCACCGCGCTCTGCCCGAGCTGCGCCGCGCGCTCCTCGGAGTGACCGTCGTGGCAGCCGTGGCAGGTACGCGTCTCGCCGCGGCGCAGCGAATGCAGCTTGTCATCGTGGGCGATGGTCATGCCGTTCGCATCCTGGCCATGGATCTGGATCGGCGTTTCACAGGGCACCTCCATGCGCACCGAGCCGTCGTCCTCCAGCGCCTGGTAACCCCACACGCGCAGCGCCTTGAAGCCGTGATTGTTGGTGGTGTGACCGAACACGTGCTGGCCGCCGTCGGCGTAGCTCAGGTCCCACATGTCCACCTGGTAGACCGCCAGGTAGTGCATGTTGTCGGCGTGGAACTCCCTGTCCTCCGTGTTCACCGCGCAGCCCTGCAGTGAGCACTGCTCGTACAGGTACTGCGTCCAGTTGTAATTGTGCGGCGCCTGTAGTTCGGCGGCGCGCGCATCGACCACCTGCAGGAAGCAGCGGTCGCCGCTGAGCGGGGCGGGACGCTGCGGTTGCTCCTGGCCCCACAGGGAGGGGTAGTCGGTGATCGCGTCGGCGTCGTAGACGTGCCACTCGTCGCCGCCGGCCAGCAGTTCCATCTGCTCACTGTCGAAGGGATCCGTCACCTGGTCGACCTTCACGCGGTAGACACCCTTCTGGCACATCGGTTCGCCGCCGGTCCACGGCGAGTTGACCCATTCGGGGAAACTGGCCTCGAAGCAGATGCCGCGGGCATGGGTGACCAGGTAGTCATCGGTGCCCGGCAGCGCGCTGGCGTATCCCGCCTTGCCCACCACGCGCCCGTTGGCGTGGCGCCGCGGGGCGATGTCCTGGTCGTTGCCGTAAGGGGTCAGGGCAATGAAGTCGCTGGGAATGTACCTGCCCGAGCCCTCGCGGTCGCTGGAATAGACATGGTGCGTAAAGTTGTTCAGCCGCGACACGCCCTCCACTCCCGGCTCCTTGACGGCCATGCCGTAGACAATGCCCAGGCTGCCGGTGTGGTTGGAACGGTAGTAGTTGGTGACGCCGATGTAACCGCGCCGGATCTCTGCCACCGAGCGCAGCGCGCGCAGTTCCGAGGCGCCTTCGCCGCCGGTGATCGTGGGCGCGATCCAGTCGCGGGTCTTGAGCAGCGGCGACTTGTGCGCGTTGAGCACCACCTCGCCACCGGCGCCGTTGCCGTCCACGCGGCACACCCACCACTTGTTCACCTCGGTGCCGGGGACGTTGGTGTGCCGGTAAGGCCCGTCGAAGGCCTCGTTGGCGTGTCCGTTCCAGCAGGAGTAGAGAATGTCGCCGTTGGTCAGCACCGTCGGCGACAGGGCCATGGTCTCGTGCGGACTGATGTTGCGCGCGTTGCCGCCGTCGATGTCCATGGTCCAGATCTGCATCGCCTTGCCCGCGTTGCGGTAACCGTAGGGTTGTGACACCCCGTACTCCGCGCCCCCTCCCCAGCGCGGGGCGCCGCCGGGATAGGTGCCCCGGTGCTGGCTGATCTGCGTCTTGTGCGGGTACACGTTGGCGCGATTACTGCTGAATACCAGGGTGTCGTTGTCCAGCCACTCGGGTTGCCGGTCGATGATGTTGGCGCCGTGATTGGGCACCGGCGTGGCAACGCCGCTGGCGATATCGTAGATGAACAGGCGCGCGTGGGTCAGGGCGGGAATATCGTAGATACCCAGGGGCACGCCGTTGTAGTACACCTCCTGCAGGGTATTGCCGTAACCCACCGAGTAGGCGATCTTCGTGCCGTCCGGGCTGACACGCGCCTCCTGCGCCACGCAGATCTCCTGTGATGTCGTGCAGTCGTGAATGACACGCACGTCGCCGCGCAGGTCGTCCAGCACCACGTCCGCCTCGGCGATGCCGCCGTTGATGCGCCCGACATCCGACACGTGCTGCCAGTTGGAGGCGTCCTCCAGGGCCGTGCCCGGCACCGGCTGCCTGGCGCGCGGCTGGCGCGTGTAGACCAGCCCGTTGAAGGTGATGTGCTCGGGGAATTCGATCACCGGCGGCTCCGGCTCCGGGAGCGGCTCCGGGATCGGCTCCGGATCTGGCTCCGGGAGCGGCTCCGGGTCTGGCTCCGGCGTCGGCTCCGGCAGGTCGGCGGGCTCTCCCGACGGTTCCGGCTCGGTCGGTGCGGGACCCGGCAGCTGCGGACCCGCCGGCGGCCGGGGTTCAAACGGCGCGCCCGGCTCGGGGTCGGGGCCGGGCCCGGCGACCACCGGCGGGGCCGACGGAGGCGTGGCGGGCGGGTCCTGCGCGGCCGGTTCATCCGCGCTCCCCGGCTCCACGGGCTGCGGCGCCGGGCCGGGGGGCGGCAGGTCCGCCGCGTCGCGCGTGTCCGCCGGCGCCACATTCTCTCCGCCGCCACCACCGCCACCGCAGCCTGTCAGCAGCAGACAACCCGCGAGCAGGCACGCGCTGGCACGCCCGCTGAAAACCGACTGTCGAGCACTCATATCGCCTGTTTCACCCCACACTGTTAAACGCCCGTCCCCGCGGGAACATGCACCCCGGCGCGCTGTATCAAGCAACCGCCGAACCTGTCCCACAGTAGCGCCCCGCCATGCGGCGACAAATAAAAAAATGAAGAAAAATCAATATTTTACGGTTATACCGAGATACAACCCCCGGTTATATCCGCGCCGCCGGTGGCGCGGCGCAGGCCCGCTACCGGCGCCCGCCCGCTGCCGGCAGGACACAGCGGCCGGCGCAGGCCGCCGCCGCGACGACTCTTGACGTGGATCACAAATAATCCCGCCGCCCCGCGGCAGCGCTTGATCGCCGCCCGCGCTGGGGCTAAGGTCGTGCATCGCCGTCCAGTGCCATGCGCCCTGGCGGGGCGGCGAACAGCCGACAGTGCAGAGCCTGCCGGCCACAGTGACAGTTTCCTGAACCGTTAGCAGGGACAGCATGACCGCAACCCAGTGCAAGCGCGCGACCATCGAGGCGCGCGATATCGCCGCCGATACCGCGACGCTAGAGCAGCGTATCGAGGCCTATCGCGACAGGAAGCCGGCGCCGGACGCCAGGCTCATCGTGGACCCGGACGCACAGCAGGTATCCCGGGAGGGCCACATCCCGGAGATCACGCCGGCGCAGCTGAACCCGCAGCGGCTGCGCGAGGAGATCCTTGAGCACGGCGCGCTGCTGGTGCGCGACCTGTTCCCGCGCGAGGCCATCGCGGAACTGCCCGCGATCATCGACGAGGTGCTTGCGGCGATGGACGCACCGCGCGAGGTCAAGCGCAAGCTGGTCAGCCACTACTACCACCCGGCGGGCAACATGGCCTCGATCATGCCCGGCAAGGAAATGGAACTGGCGTCGCTGCGCGTGTTCAATCACCGCGTCGGCGCCGCCATGTGTGCCGAGGCGCCGAGCGTGGCCGAGGCCCTGCTGGCGTTGTACGAGGCCCACGGTATCAGGTCACTGGTGTCCGGCTTCCTCGGCGAGGAGCCCTGCCTGTCGGTGAAGAAGTGGGTGCTGCGCCGCTCTACCCTGCCCGTCAGTGATTCCGGCTGGCACCAGGACGGGGCGTTCATGGGCACCGATATCAACAGCATCAACCTGTGGCTGCCGCTGACCGACTGCGGCGGGGAAACCGGCGCGCCAGGCATGGACCTGGTGCCGCAACGCCTGTACAGCATCGCCTCGGCGGAGGGCGCCTCCTTTGACTGGTCGGTGAGCGACTCCCACGTCAGCCAGCAGTTTCGCGCGGCACAGCCAGTGGCGCCGGTCTTCCGCGCCGGCGACGCGTTTTTCTTCGACCACCTGTACCTGCACCGCACCCAGTTCCGCTAGGACTTCACCCATCCCCGCTACGCCATAGAGACCTGGTTTTTCGGCGCCTCGGCCTTCCCCGACGATCATGCGCCGCTGGCCTGGTAGGCGCCGGCGGCGCGCTTGCACGGCAGAGCCCGGACAAATAATAAGGTTTAAAGCGGCGCAAAGTGTGACGCCGCGCAAAACTCACTTTTCCATAATTGACAAGCGTTAAACAAAAGTTGCTACTATCATTGTTTCGTGGCCGGCGTTCGCGACGCGGGTGAGCGACCCCGGGTAATCGACCGGCGTTGCAGCGGGCAGGCAGCAATCCATAACAGGTGTCTCATGGCTAGATTTCAGGTCGGGATGAGAAATCTCGACATCGAGTTGACCAACCGGTGCAACGCGCAGTGCACGTTCTGTCCGCGGGACCAGACCCCCGACCAGGGTTTCATGAGCTTCGACATCTTCAAGCGGAGCGTGCAGCGCGCCAGGGAACTGGAGCTTACCCCGAAAATCCACTCGGCGGGACAGGGCGAGCCGACGCTGCACCCGCAGCTGCCGGAGTTCGCGCAATACGTTCACGAGCAGGGTATCGAGTACGGCTTCACCACCAACGGCTCCCTGCTCACCGAGGAACTGGCCAGGAAAGTCATCGACGCCAACGTCTCGCACATCGTGTTCAGCATCAGCGACCTGGACGAGGATTACGAGGAGGTCTACGCGCTCAAGTTCGATGTCACCCGTTCCAATATCATGCGCTTCCTCGACATCAACGAGGAGCTGGGCAAGCCGATAAGGACCACGGTGAGCCTGGTGGCCCACGACCTGAACAAGCCCAAGCTGTCGCAGTACCGCAAGTTCTGGGCCGAGGCGGGGATCGACGAGTTCATCCACTACGACCAGACCAACCGCGGCGGCGCCTGCGAGATCGGCCGCTATTTCGTCGACAACGACGGCTACAAGGCCGAGGCGGCCGATTTCATGGGCAGGCACAAGCTCTCGCACGTGTGCGGCGTACCCTTCGTCATGCTGTTCATCGGCTGGAACGGCCAGTACTACCTGTGCTGTAACGACTACCGCAAACTGACGCCGCTGGGCTCCGTGCTGGATCACAGCATCGAGGAAATGGACCTGATCAAGAAGGCCAGGTTCTTCGAGGACGAGGCGCCGGAGGCCTGCAAGAACTGCGACCTCGACGTGACCAACCGCGTGCGCGAGGTGATGTTCGAGATCGAGGCCGGCGAGGCGTCGAACAAGGACCTGGATATCCTCGTCACCGACCTGCAGAAACAGCAGAGCACCCTCGAAGAGTTCTACGCGCTCTCGGACTGAAGACTATGAAGTGGCTTATCGCTCTTGTTGTCCTCGCGGCAGGTATCGCGTTTGTCCTGTCCCGCCGCCGCGACGCGGATGCCAGCGACGATGGCGCAGTGCCGGCCGCACCGGCACAGCCGGCCACGGCCGACACACCCACACAGGACCCGGTGCGCCGCGGCGTGCGCCTGTTCATGCAGGAGCAGTACGCGGAGGCCTTCGCGCTGCTGCAGGAGCCGGCGCACCAGGGCAACCTGAAAGCGCAGCAACTGCTGGCCAAGATGTACTACGCGGGCAACGGCGTGGCCCGCGACGAGGAGCAGTACCTGTACTGGCTGAAACAGGCCGCGGCGAACGGCGACAAGCCGTCGCGGGCCAAGGTGAAAAAGATCGAGGCCGCCAGGGCGCGCGCGTCGGCCGTCGACGGCTGACGCGCTACCCGGTCGGGGGGCCGGGTTCCTTGAAGTTCAGGTTGAGCAGGCGCCGCGGGCCCTTGCCGGCGAAACTGGCGTGCACCGTCCTGAAGTTGAGCACGATGACATCGCCGGGGCGGGTCGGCACCGGCACGCCGGGCAGCTTGTGCGCATCCACGCCAAACACATCCTTCATGCGGTCGGGGAAACCCTGGCCGCGCAGCAGGTCGTGGGTGTAGCTGTCCTGGTAGTAGTTCGTCCCGGGCATGACGCGCAGCGCGCCGGTCTCCGCGTCCAGCGGGTCGAGGTAGAACAGCAGCTTGATGTGCAACTGGGTCAGCGGCGAGGCGTACACGTCGCGGTGCCAGGTGGTTTCACACTCCAGCAGGTCGCCGGAGCTCTCCGCATAGACCCAGTCCCTGCCGATGATGCTCTGCGCGATGCCGAGGATGCGCGGATCGGTCTTCAGCCACTTCAGGTCCTCGTGCCGGTCGAGGATGGCCGGCACCATCAGCCGGTCCCCCTCGGAGTAGTCGAGGTTTACACCGTCGTTGTTCTCGTCGAACATCACGCTGTCGAAGGCCGCGGCGATGCCCTGGATGTCATCGGCGAACAATTGTTCCAGCAGCAGGAAGCCAAAGGTGGCAAAATAGCGCTGCTGCGTTTCCGACAGCTGGTAGGCCGCGTTGTCGACTGACTGGTTCATGGAGCGTTGCAGGTCCCTGTAATGGCCGCCCAATCTTGGCACTACAGGCCACTGGAAGTCCAGAGCAAGCCCATATTGTGTGACAGGCACGACACTACCATGCAAGAGATTCCCCAGCAGCAGCGCCACATCGAGGTAGACCCTGACAGTCGCGAGATGCGCATCGCCTCCGGCCCGGTACCCACCCCCGCCGACGGCGAATTACTGATCAAGGTACACGCCGCCGGCATCAATCGCGCCGACCTGCTGCAGCGCGCCGGCCACTACCCGCCCCCCGCGGACGCCTCACCCATTCTCGGCCTGGAAGTCGCCGGCGAGGTGGTCGCCAGCGGCGACGGGGTCGGCGCCTGGCAGCTGGGCGACCAGGTCTGTGCCCTCACCCACGGCGGCGGCTACGCGGAGTTCGCCGTGGCGCCAGCCAGCCAGTGCATGCCCCTGCCCGACGGTTTCAGCATGGAGGAGGGCGCCGCCCTGCCCGAGGCGCTGCTGACTGTCTGGCATAACCTGTTCCAGCGCGCGCGCCTGCAGCCGGGTGAGAACCTGCTCATTCACGGCGGCGCCAGCGGGATCGGCACACTGGGTATCATGGTCAGCCGCGCCCTGGGGGCGACGGTTTACACCACCGCCGGCACGGCGGAAAAATGCGCGGTGCTGCAGGAACTGGGCGCGGCGCGCGCGATCAACTACCGCGAGGAGGACTTCGAGGCCGTGCTGCGCGATGCCGGGGTGGCCATGGACGTCATCCTGGACATGGTGGGCGGCGACTATATACAGAAGAACTTCAACGTCGCCGCCGCCGAGGGCCGCATCGTCAATATCGCGTTCATGAACGGCTTCAAGGCCGAGGTCAATTTCGCGCCCCTGCTGATGAAGCGCATCACCCTCACCGGCTCCACCCTGCGCGCGCAAAGTTTCGCGCAGAAGGCGGTGATGATGCAGGAGATCATGGCGCAGGTGTTCCCGCACCTGCAAAGCGGCGCCGTGCGCCCGCTGGTGGACAGCCGCTTCCCGCTGTGCGACGCGGCCCAGGCCCACGAGCGCATGCGCAGCAGCGTGCACACAGGGAAAATCGTCCTGCTCCCGTAGTACATTTTTTAATCGATTATCGTATATCGGGGCTTCCTGTAGTAACAATAAAGTCTTAAAACCCCCCGTGGGCACCGGCCCTTATTACTTTTTTACGACAACTGTCTGAATAATGCGCAGTTTTAATAGCCCCCCGGCCTCAAAAAATTCGTAGATATGCTCTAAAACGCTAAAAACCCTGCCTGACCCAACCGCCCGCGACACCTGCGCTAGCGCCGGACCTTGCCGGTGCTATACTCGAATCGGACGTGCGGGGCAACCTTTAAAGACAAGCTTTCTTGCCTGCTACCCCTGCGTTCGATGAGTTTTCAGATGAGCTCGGGCAACGGACTGTGTACGCAGTCACCTGAACTCTCAGTTGTTGGGTCAACAGGGAGAAGCTTGATGAAACGCCACTACTATATCAGTGACGACCTCGACGATCTTGAGGTCATCGAACGGCAGCTTGAAGACGCGGGGGTCTCCACTCCCCAGATTCACGTCCTCAGCGAAGACGACACCGCACTGGACGAACATCACCTGCACAAGGTGCAGGGTGTCCTGAAGAAGGATGTCGTGCACGGCACGGAACTGGGCGCCGTGGTCGGCGTGCTCGGCGCGGCGGTGGTCCTGGGGCTGGCGTATTACACCGGCCTGACGGAAACCTACACCTGGGTGCCGGCCATCTTTCTCGCGGTCATCGTGCTCGGCTTCTGCACCTGGGAAGGCGGGCTCATCGGCATCCAGAATCCCCACGTGGACTTCCGCCGCTTCCAGCAGGATCTCGACGCCGGCAAACATGTCCTGTTCGTGGATGTCTACTCCGAACAGGAGTCCATCCTGCACAAGGTGGTGGCGGAGCACCCCAAGCTGGCCAGCGCCGGCGAGGGCACACCCACGCCGGGTCTGGTGGTCAAGGCGCAGAACGCCTTTCCCCGGTCCATGTGGCGCGTCGGCACGCGCTGAGCGGCCGGCCAATGCAACGTCCGCACTCGCCATAGGAGCAGTAATCGGTACAGGAGAGCTACACCCCGCAAGATAGATCGCGTCCGACAAAAAACCATAAAGGGACAGGCCGTTATGAAGCTGGTCATAGCACTGGTACTACTGGTAGTGGGATCGCTGGTCTTTCACTGGCTGAGCCCCTGGTGGATGACGCCCCTGGCCTCCAACTGGGGCACCATCGACACCACCATCGACATCACCCTGTGGATTACCGGCTTTGTCTTCGTCGCGGTCAACCTCTTCATGGCCTGGTGCGTCTACCGCTTCCGCCACAACCCCGAGCGCCGCGCCCATTACGAGCCCGAAAACAAGAAGCTGGAAACCTGGCTGACCGTGGGTACCGCCGTCGGCGTCGCCGCCATGCTCGCCCCCGGGCTCATCGTGTGGGCGGACTTCGTCGAGGTACCCGAGGAAGCCGACCAGGTCGAGGTACTGGGCATGCAGTGGCAGTGGCACTACCGCCTGCCCGGCGAGGACGGCCTGCTCGGCGAGGTGGACGCCGCGCACATCAGCCAGGACAACCCCTTCGGCATGAATCCGGACGACCCTGCGGGCGACGACGACCGCCTGGTCACCAGCAACGAGTTGCACCTGCCCATCGACCGCCCGGTCAAGCTGCTGCTGCGCTCCAAGGACGTGCTGCACGACTTCGCCGTGCCCCAGTTCCGCGTGAAGATGGACCTGGTGCCCGGCATGGTCACCTACGCCTGGTTCACCCCCACGCGCACCGGCAAGTTCGATGTCCTGTGCATGGAACTGTGCGGCATCGCCCACTACGCCATGCGCGGCTACGTGGTCGTGGACGAGGCGCAGGATTTCGCCAGTTGGCTGGAACAGCAGCCCACCTGGAACGAGATGCGCCGCATCCCGGCGGGTGACCCGGTGGCCGGCAAGGCCAGTTACGCCACCTGCGCCGCCTGCCATGGCCAGGACGCGGAGGGCAACCCGGCGATGAACGCGCCGCGCCTGGCCGGCCTGCCGGACTGGTACATCGCGCGGCAGATCAAGCACTACCAGCAGGGCATCCGCGGCGCCCACGAGGAGGACGTGTTCGGCAGGCAGATGGCGCCGATGGCCGGCACCCTGGTGAACGAGCAGTCGATTCGCAACGTCACCGCCTACATCGACACACTGCAGCCGGCGCGAGGCACAGGCACCCTCACGGGCGACCCCGACGCGGGCGCCGCCCACTACGTGAGCTGCGGCGCGTGCCACGGCACCCGCGCCCAGGGCAACCACGCATTGCAGGCGCCGGGCCTGGCCGGCCAGAACGACTGGTACCTGAAGCGACAGCTGGAGAACTTCCGCCTCGGTATACGCGGCGCGCACCAGGAAGACAGCTACGGTCACCAGATGGTGCTGATGGCCCGCTCGCTGCAGGACGAACAATCCATCGACGATTTGCTGGCCTACCTGAATACCCTCTGAGCAGGAGGGGTTCCGTTGGCGCGGCGACACGAGGAACGAGCGCATGGCACACGTAGCAATCGCTGACCGACCGGACGAACTGCACGACCCGCAGTCGTTCATCACCCGCTACATCTGGAGCCAGGACCACAAGGTCATCGCCATCCAGTACGGCAGCACCGCGGTCTTCGTCGGCCTCGTGGCATTGGTGCTGTCCGGCATGATGCGCCTGCAGCTCGGTTTTCCCGACACCTTCGATTTCATCGACCCCAATTCCTACCTGCAGTTCGTCACCATGCACGGCATGATCATGGTGATCTACCTCCTCACCGCCCTGTTGCTCGGCGGTTTCGGCAATTACCTGATCCCGCTGATGGTGGGCGCCCGTGACATGGTGTTCCCGTTCATGAACATGCTCAGCTACTGGGTCTACCTGCTCTCGGTCATCATTTTGCTGGCTTCCTTTTTCGTGCCCGGCGGGCCCACGGGCGCCGGCTGGACGCTGTATCCACCGCAGGCGATCCTGGAAGGCACACCCGGCTATGACTGGGGCATCATTCTCATGCTGGTGTCCCTGGCGGTGTTCATCGTCGCCTTCACCATGGGCGGCCTCAACTACGTCACCACGGTGCTGCAGGCGCGCACCCACGGCATGACCCTGATGCGCATGCCGCTGTCCATCTGGGGCATCTTCGTCGCCACCATCCTGGGTATCCTGGCTTTCCCGGCGCTGCTGGTCAGCGCCATCATGATGTTGCTGGACAAGACCCTGGGCACCAGTTTCTTCATGCCGGCGCTGGTGTCACTGGGTGAGAGCATGGATTACACCGGCGGCAGCCCCGTGCTGTTCCAGCACCTGTTCTGGTTTTTCGGCCACCCGGAAGTGTACATCGTCGCCCTCCCCGCCTTCGGCATGGTGTCCGATGTACTGTCAGTGCATGCGCGCAAGAATATTTTCGGCTACCGCATGATGGTGTGGGCCATCGTCATCATCGGCGCCCTGAGCTTCATCGTCTGGGCACACCACATGTACGTCAGCGGCATGCACCCCGCCTTCGGCTTTTTCTTCGCCACCACCACGCTGATTATCGCCGTGCCGACGGCGATCAAGGTCTACAACTGGGTATTGACCCTGTGGCAGGGCAACATACACCTCACGGTGCCCATGTTGTTCGCCATCGGCTTCATCTTCACCTTTACCCACGGCGGACTGACCGGCCTGTTCCTGGGCAACGTGACCATAGACCTGCCACTGTCCGACACCTACTTCGTGGTCGCCCACTTCCACATGGTCATGGGCGTATCGCCGATCATGGTGCTGTTTGCCGCCATCTACCACTGGTACCCGTTGATAACGGGGCGCATGTTCAACGAGACCCTGGGCATGCTGCACTTCTGGTTCACCTTCCTGGGCACCTACGCGATCTACCTGCCCATGCACTACCTGGGTTTCCTCGGTGTGCCGCGGCGCTACTTCGCCATGGGCACTACCGATTTCATCCCCGAGTCCGCACAATCTCTCAACGCCAGCATCACCATCGCAGCGCTGATCGTCGGCGCCAGCCAGCTGTTTTTCCTGGTCAATGTCATCTGGAGCCTGCGCAACGGCAAGAAGGCACAGCACAACCCCTGGGGCGCGGCAAGCCTGGAGTGGCAGACACCGGACATGCCGCCGCACCACGGTAACTGGGGCCCCGAGTTGCCCCGCTGCTATCGCTGGGCCTACGACTACAGCGTGCCCGGGGCGAAAGAGGATTTCACGCCGCAGAATCAACCCGTCAGTGACGACGAGATAGCGGCCCGCGCCCAGGGAGCAACACCATGAGCCTGTTCAGGTCGCTGCGCGACAAACCCTGGGAGCAGCCCGCTACCGCCGGCGGGGCGCCCGGCTACATACCCGATACGCAGGCGGCCTCGCGCACCGCGCTGCGTTTCGTGCTCGCCATGGTGGGGGTAATTTTCTTCCTGTTTATCATCACCTTCCTGTCGCGCTCCCAGTACCCAGATTTCGAGGCGCTGGCCGGCGCGCCCTGGCAGCCGTTCAGCGACCCCAGCCGGCTGTGGTTCAACACCGCCCTGCTGGCCTGCGCCAGCCTGGGCATGCATATGGGGCGCAACGGTGCGCGCCGCGGCCGCCTCAATGCCAGCGTCATCGGCATCAGCGCGGCCGTGCTTTTCACCGTACTCTTCCTGGCGGCGCAGTTTGACCTTTGGCTGTACCTGCAATCGATGGGCTTCTACGTCAACAGCAATCCCGCCAACAGTTATTTCTACCTGCTGACCGCGGTACACGGCCTGCACATGATCGGCGGCCTGGTGGTTCTGGCCAACGTGGTGTTCCGGGTGTGGTACGACAACGAGCCGGCCAGCCTGGCACCGCCACTGCGGCTGTGCACCACTTACTGGGATTTCCTCTTTGGCGTGTGGCTGGTGCTGTTTGCGCTACTGACCAGTTCGCCCGCAACGATCAACGCGCTGGCGGCAATGTGCGGTTTCTAGGCGGCGCGGATCACCCGGACATGACAGCGAGAGCCGAGCGATGACGACACAGAACGAGACAGGCGAGTCATTCACACAGCCCGGTGTGGCGGGTGTCATTGCGGACTGGTCGGAAGACAAGCAGGCCTTCGACATGCCCTGGGGCAAGTTGATGATGTGGATCTTCCTGCTCTCGGACACCTTTATTTTCAGTATCTTCCTCACCAGCTACATGACCGTGCGCATCAGCGCCACGGACGCCTGGCCCAACGCCAGCGAGGTGTTCGCCCTGGAGATTGCGGGGGTGCACCTGCCGCTGCTGCTGATCGCCATCATGACCTTCATCCTGATCACCAGCTCGGGCACCATGGCGATGGCGGTGAACATGGCCTATCGCGGCGACAAGCGCAAGGCGGTGTACTTCATTATCGCCACGGCGATCTTCGGCGCGTCCTTCGTCGGCATGCAGGCCTTCGAGTGGACCAAGCTGATCGTCGAGGAGGGCATCCGTCCCTGGGGCAACCCCGAGGGCGCCGCCCAGTTCGGCTCGACCTTTTTCATGATTACCGGTTTCCACGGCATGCACGTCACCGCGGGCGTGATTTACCTGCTGTGGGTGGCGCGCCGCGTGGGCACGGGCTACTACGACGACAAGGGGCTGGAGATTGTCGAGATCGCCGGGCTGTACTGGCACTTCGTCGACCTGGTGTGGGTCTTCATCTTCGCATTCTTCTATTTGTGGTGAGGGACAGGGACCATGAGTGAATCCGCCGAACATCCCATCGGGATCTACCTGAAGATATGGCTGTTGCTGTTCGTCCTGAGCACCTTTTCCTACCTGGTCGACTGGTTCCAGTTACAGGGTTACCTGCGCTGGAGCCTGATCCTGCTGTTCATGTTTCTCAAGGCCGGTTACATCATCGCCATTTTCATGCACGTGCAGTGGGAGCGGCTGTCCCTCAAGTGGTTGTTGTTCGGGCCGCCTGTGGCCATCCTCGTGCTGATAGCGTTGATGGCCATAGAGGGTGACCACACCTTCTTCACCCGCATGGAATACTTCGATCGCTCCTGAATGGTAGTGCGGTAGATGTCTCCTCGCAGTCGCATGCTGGCGGGCTTCCTGGCCGCCAACCTGGTCGTCGCCGCGGTGGCCGCGCTGGTGCTGTTGCAGCGCCCGGCGTCGCCGCCGCTGATCCAGGGCGTACTGTTGCCGCAGGGGCGGGAGCTGGGGCAATTTCGCCTGCTGGACCACCGCAACGAAGCGTTCACCAACGCCGACCTGCGCGGGCGCTGGCACCTCGTATCCTACGGTTTCACCACCTGCCCGGACATCTGCCCGACGACCCTGTCCCAGCTGGTGACGTTAACGCGCGAGTTGCGGCAAACACCCTATCCGGACCTGCAGGTACTGTTCTACTCGGTGGACCACCGGCGTGACACGGCGCGCCAGTTGGCCAGCTACGTGTCCTTCTTCGACCCCGGTTTCATCGGCCTGACCCACCTCGACGAGGCGGACAACCCGCACCTGCCCTTTGAGAAAAGCCTGGGCATCGTCGCGCAACTGGTGCCCCAGCTGACGCCGGAGGCGGCCGGCGACCCCAACGCCTACCAGGTCAATCACGGCGTGGCCCTGTTCCTGATCAATCCCGAAGGCGAGCTGCAGGCGGTATTCGAACCGGACAACCCGCTACCGGGCCAACACAGCTTCGACCCGCAACAGGTACTGCTGGACTACCTGGCGATCAGGAGGTACCTCGGCTGATACGGCCCGCCGGCGCCAGCGCGGTTGCGCAACATCCTACTGCGGCGGCTTCTTCTTGCCCTGGCCGCCGCCCGCTGCGGCGCCCATGGCGCGCATCTGCAACATCTGTTGCATCTGCTGCATCATGCGGTCGATGGTAAAACTTGCAGTGGGCTGGCGTGGCGGGAACTGGCGGAACGTCGACAGCCACTTGCCCACCTCCTGCTGCACCGGCACGAACAACCACATCTGGTCGGCGAAGAAACGCGCATAGAGTCCCGAATCCAGCGACTCCTCGTAGGGATCCGAGCGCAGGTGCACGACGCGCGGGAAGTTGAACGCCTCGCGCGGCCCGGCCCAGCCCTCCCAGTTCACGGCGAAGAGAATCTTCCAGTCGTTCCAGCGCAGCGCGTTGAAGTTGGCGTTGTCGTCGAAGTAATACACGGTCTCACGCGCGCCCGGACCGTCTCCGGCGAGCAACGCCGTCTGGTCGTAGCCATCCAGGTGGACCTTATAGGTGCGCTCACCCGCGCGATGGCCTTTTTTCAGCTTCGCGGCGATGTCCGGCTCACCCGCCGCGCTCAGGAAGGTGGGCAGCCAGTCCTGGTGACTGAAAATCTCGTTGATAACCGTGCCCGGCTGTACCACCCCGGGCCAGCGGATCAGCGCCGGCACGCGGAAACCGCCCTCCCAGGTGGAGCCTTTCTCGCCGCGGAACGGCTCGGCGCCGCCGTCGGGATAGGTGTTGGTCTGTGAGCCGTTGTCCGTGGAGTAGACCACGATGGTGTTGTCGGCAACGCCCAGTTCGTCGAGTTTGTCCAGCAACTGTCCGACGTGGTGATCGTGCTCCATCAGGCCGTCGGCGTAGAGGCCGTAGCCGGACTTGCCCTGCCACTGCGGCGCCAGGCGCGTCCACACGTGCATACGCGTGGCGTTGAACCAGACGAAAAAGGGCTTGCCATCCGCATGCGCCCTGTCCATGAACTTCAGCGCGGCGTCGGTGAACTCCTGGTCCACGGTCTCCATGCGCTTGCGCGTCAGCGGCCCGGTATCCTGGATCTTGCCGTCGGCGTAAGAATGAATCACGCCGCGCGGGGCGTAGCGCTTATGAAATTCCGGGTCCTTGGGGTAGAAGTAGGTTTCGGGCTCCTCCTCGGCGTTCAGGTGATACAGGTTGCCGAAGAACTCGTCGAAGCCGTGGGCGGTGGGCAGGAACTCGTCCTTGTCACCCAGGTGGTTCTTGCCGAACTGGCCGCTGGTATAGCCGTGGGGCTTGAGCAGGGTGGCGATGGTCGGGTCCTCGGGGCGCAGGCCGATGTCGGCGCCGGGCAGACCGACCTTGAGCAGGCCCGTGCGCAGGGGGTGCTGGCCGGTGACGAAGGCGGAGCGCCCCGCGGTACAGCTCTGCTCGCCGTAGTAGTCGGTAAACAGTGCCCCCTCGTTGGCGATGCGGTCGATGTTGGGCGTGCTGCCGCCGAGCATACCGCGGTGGTAGGCGCTGAGGTTCGACCAGCCGATGTCGTCGCCCCAGATCACCAGGATGTTCGGTTTCCCGTCATTCGCCAGCGCGCCAATGGCGAACAGACTGAATACCAGGCACAGCGCCTGTCGTGCGAGTGGGTAGCGGGTCATGTGGGTCTCCTGCAGGTCATGCTGGCTGTCAAAAAGCAGTATAGGATACGCGGGCTTGCCCGCCGGGGAATGGCGCTTGCGGCCAGTCCAGACAGACGATTGGTGGATACGGTGTCAACATTAAAACTTTGGTAAGGTGGGCCTTCCAGGCCGCACGCCCCAGTACAGGAACTCGCCATGCGACCGATCGCCCACCGCCTGCCTGCCGCTGCATGCCTGGCCCTGCTGCTGACCGCCTGCGGCGGCGGTGGGGGCGGTGGAGGCGGAGGTTCGGAGGCACCCGCGCCACCGGAACCGCCGCCCCCGGACCCGCCGGCCCCGAGCTACTCGATCAGCGGGGTGATCACCGCCTCGGAGAGCCAGGCCGTGGACAGCGACACCAACGATCCCGCCCGCGAGGCCGTCAGCAACGACACGCCCCTGCTGGCGCAACCCATCGCCAACCCCATCACCCTGGGCGGCTATATCAACCAGCCGGGCAGCGGCGAACCGGGTCGCTCCTTCAACGGCGGCGACGTCGACGACTACTACCTCGTAGACCTGCTGGCGGGACAGAGCGTGACCATGCTGGTGGCGAACTTCCAGCTGGGGGATGCCGATCTCTACCTGTTCGACGAGGGCGGCCAGATCGTCGACTTTTCCATCGACACCGGCGAACTGGAAAGCGTCACCGCGCCGGAAGACGGCACCTACCTGGTCAACGTTTTCGCCTTCTTCGGCGCGACCAACTACACCCTCGCGGTGGGCAGCGGCGCCACGCCCCTGGCGACAGCCTCGGCACAGACCGACCTCGTGCCGTGGGAGGCAATCGTCAAGTACCGCGATGACGACGAGGCGCGCGGCGGCGTCGACCTGGACCGCGGCATGGGGCTGACGCAGCGCGCCGGCGAGTCCGGTCGCGCACGGCTCATGGCGCTGCACGCCAGCGGTACCACCCTGCGCCAGCGCCTGCGCCGACTCGGCCCGGCGCTGGGCAAACGCGGACGCATCGCCGCGCCGGCGCTGCGTGAACGCTGGGAAACCCTGCTCGCGGTCAAGCGCCTGCAGCGCGACCCCGACGTCGAATACGCCGCACCCAACTACCGGCTCAGCGCCATGGCGGAGCCGAACGACGAGGCCTACCCACTGCAATGGCACTACCCGCTGATCGGCCTGCCACAGGCCTGGGACTACACCACGGGTAATCCCGGGGTGGTGGTGGCCGTGGTGGACACCGGGGTGCTGCCGGATCACCCGGACCTGTCGGGGCAGTTCGTGCCGGGCTACGACTTCGTCCGCGACAGCGCCGACGCGGGCGACGGCGACGGTATCGACGCCGACCCCACGGACCCGGGCAGTTCCTTTGGCGGCGGCGCCGGCAGCTTCCATGGCACCCACGTCAGCGGCACGGTGGCGGCGGCCGGCGACAACGGTATCGGGGTCGCCGGTGTCGCCTACAACGCGCGTGTGATGCCGTTGCGCGCCCTGGGCGTCAGCGGCGGGGGCACCACCTACGATGTCAGCCAGGCGGTGCGTTTCGCCGCCGGCCTGCCCAACGACTCCGGCACCACTCCGGCGCAGCCCGCGGCGATCATCAACCTCAGCCTCGGCGGCGGCCTGCCCAGCCAGGCGGAGGAGGCGCTGTATGCCCAGGTGCGCGACGCCGGCATTCTCGTGGTCGCCGCCGCGGGCAACCAGGCCAGCGCACAGCCCAGTTACCCGGCCGCCTACGACGGCGTCATCTCGGTCAGCGCGGTGGACACCCAGCGCGAACTCGCGCCCTACTCCAATACCGGCAGCAGCGTCGACGTCGCCGCCCCGGGGGGCAACAACAGCGTCGACCAGACCGGTGACGGCTACCCGGACGGCGTGCTCAGCACCGGCGCCAGTGTCGACAGCGGTAGCCTGGGCTTCGTCTACGCCTTCCTCAACGGCACCTCCATGGCCGCGCCCCATGTCGCCGGGGTGCTCGCGCTGATGAAGAGCGTCAATCCCGACCTCTCCCCGGCGGACATCGACGCCATGCTCGCCGCCGGGCGCCTCAGCGACGACCTCGGCGCGCCGGGACGCGACGACCAGTTCGGCCACGGCCTGATCAACGCGCAGCTCGCGGTGCTGGCTGCGCTGGAGAGTATCGGCAGCAGCCCCGCGGACAACCCGCGGCTGGTGGCCTCGGCGAGCAGCCTGAACTTCGGCGCCACCACGACCACGCTGGGGCTGGAACTGGCCAACGGCGGCCAGGGCGAGCTGTCGCTACAGGCTATCGACGTGTCGGAGCCGTGGTTGCAGGTACAACCGGCCGACGTCGATGACAACGGCCTGGGCGAGTACAGCGTCAGCGTCGACCGGGACGGTCTCGCCGCGGGAACCTACGCGGCCGACATCAACGCGCAGTCCGCGATCAACAGCCTGACAGTGCGCGTATTCGTGTCGGTGGCCGGCGCCGGCGCGGTCTCCGACGTGGGCACGGTCTACGTGCTGCTTATCGACCCGGCCATGGACGAGACCGTGGCGCAGTTCGTCAGCGCCGGCAGTGAGGGCCGCTACAGCTTCCGTTTCGACGGCGTGGCGCCGGGGGATTACCAGGTCATCGCCGGCACCGACGCCGACAACGACCTGTTCATCTGCGACGGCGGCGAGGCCTGCGGCGCCTGGCTGACCACCGACCAGCCCATCCTGTTCAACCTGGAAGCCGACCGGGAAGGACTGAACTTCCCCGTGGAATACCAGGTCTCCCTGCCCACGGTGAGCGGCGCGGCGCAACAGGGCGCGGCCGCCGCGCGTCTGGAGGCGGGCGCCAAATGAAGCGCCGACTCCCGGCCTGGGCCTGCCTGCTCTCCCTGCTGCTCGCCTGCGGCTGCTCGGAAGCGGACAGCGAGCGCGCCAACCAGGCCGCGGCGGCACCCTCCACGGCGGCACCCTCCACGGCGGCACCGTCCACGGCGGCACCGTCCGCGGTGGAGGCCGTCCCTCGCGGCGATGGCAAACCCCGCCCGCTGGGCGGCGCCTACGCCGATATCCAGGCCTGGCGCGGCGACCTGGACGGCATGCTCGAACGCCGCGTCATTCGCATTCTCACGGTGTACAGCGTCGGGCGCTACTACCTGGACGGCGCCGACGAGCGCGGCATCGTGCGCGAGAGCGCCGACCAGTTCGAGGAGTTCGTCAACCGCAGGCTGCGTCAGGGCCAGCCCCGAACCCACGTGGTCATCGTGCCGGTGGCGCGGGACCAGCTCATCCCCGCGCTGCTGGCCGGACGCGGCGACATCATCCAGGCCAGCCTCAGCGTCACCCCGGAGCGCCAGGCGCAGATCGACTTCAGCGCGCCGGCCAGCAAGCCGCTGGCGGAGATCCTGGTGACCGGCCCCACTGCGCCCTCCCTGTCCTCTATCGAGGACCTGTCCGGGGAAACGCTCTACCTGCGCCACTCCAGCAGCTACCGCGAGAGCGTCGAGGCGCTCAACGTACGGCTGCGCCAGGCGGGCGAGGAACCGCTGCACATCGAGCCGGTGTCGGAGCTGCTGGAGGACGCCGACCTGGTGGAGATGGTCAACGCCGGACTGCTGCCCTGGGCGGTGGTGGACGATTACAAGCTGGCCTGGTGGGAAGGCGTCTTCGACGCGCTGACGCCGCGGCGGGACATCGTCTTCAGCGCCGGCAGCCGCACGGCCTGGGGGATGCGCAAGCACAGCCCGCAGCTCAAGGCGCTGGTCGACGAATTCCTCGACAAGCACCGCGAGGGCACCCTGCTGGGCAATGTCCTGGTGAATCGTTACGTGCGTGATTTCGACTGGGCCGCCAACGCCCTGGCGGACGAGTCCTACCGCCGCTTCGAGGAACTGGAGGGGCTGTTCCGCAAGTACGGTGAGCGCTACGGTATCGAGCACCTGATGCTCGCCGCCCAGGGCTACCAGGAATCGCGCCTGGACCAGAGCGCGCGCAGCGCCGCGGGGGCCGTCGGGGTGATGCAGATCAAGCCCAGCACCGCCGCCGACCCGAACGTCGGCATCCGCGGTATCGAGCAGGTGGAGCCGAACATTCACGCCGGCACCAAGTACCTGAGCTTCCTGCGCGGCCGCTACTTCAACCAGGAGGGCGTGGACGAGCGCAACCGCCTGTTCCTGTCGCTGGCGGCCTACAATGCCGGCCCAGCGCGTATGGCCAGGCTGCGCCAACAAACGGCGCAAATGGGCTACGACCCCAACGTGTGGTTCGACAACGTGGAGATCGCCGCGGCGCGGTATGTCGGACGCGAACCCGTGCAGTACGTGGCCAACGTGTACAAGTACTACATGGCGTACCGGCTGAGCTCGGCGCTGCTGCGCCAGCGCAGCGCGGCGCGCGAGGAAGCGGGCATCGCCCCGCTGGACCCCATCGACGGCTAGCTAGCGGCCACCCTCCAGCCGGGCGTCCGTGTCCGCCAGCCTGGCCTGTAGCCAGTAGATTTCGTAGTCGTTGCGCAGGCCCGCCCGCGCAGCCTGCAGCAGCATCTCCAGCGCCCGGCGGCGCAGGCCCAGGGCGCTGCTATTGCCCGGGTCTCCCGCCAGCACCACTTCCACCACGTGCAGCGTCTTCACCGCGGCGCCCTCGTTGAGGTAGGTCCGGGCCAGGGTCAGCAGCGCCTCGTTGCCCGCCACGCCGGCGAGGTCGGCGTAAATGTCACGCACCGGGACCGGGTACAGCTCGGTGGTGCTCTCGAACCTGAACCACCCCATGTAGTAGTCCCAGATGCTGCGCACGGCCCAGTCGACACGGCCGTGGTTCTGCACCAGGTCCAGTTCCGGCGGCAGTGTGATCTCGCGCATGAGTTGGTAGACGCTCTTGCCGGCGTTCATGCCCGCCACGGTCTGGTCGTGCACGTAGCGCACCGCGTCGCGAATCTTCACCATGCCGGCGCGGATTTCCGCCGCGCCGCGCGTCGGTTCGAGGTGGCTGGGCACGATGACTTCCGGCTGCAGTTCGAGCAGCAGGTCCAGGGAGCGGATGTACTCGACGGGCTTGCGCACCTTTTCCCCGCGCATGGTGAATATATTGGGGAACTGGGGAAACTGCGGGCCGAAGAAATCCCCGGAAAAGAGGATCTTCTCCCGCGGCAGCCACAGCACGGCGTTGTCCGCGCCCTCGGCGCCCGGCGTCCCGATCACCTCGAACTCGATGCCGCCCAGGGTGAAGGCGTGGCGCTCCCAGTCGCCCACGGTGATGTCGGGAACGACACCGCCGTAGCGCATCATCTCGAGGTCGGGACGCTCTTCCCAGGCCGGCATCCATGGAAACAGGATGCGGTTGCGCGCGTACTGGTAGGGCTCCAGTTCCGTCAGGTAGCGCTGCTCCTCCTCGAAGTCCTCGTGGGCGATGATCTGCGTGTCCTCCCCGGCCCAGAATTTCGCGCCGCCGATATGGTCAGCGTGGGAATGGCTGAGCACGATATAGCGCACAGGCGCGTCGGACACCGCCTGCAGCGCCTTCATCTGCTGCGCCACCTGCAGCACCAGCCCGGTATCGAACACCAGGTTGCCCTGCGCGGTGGTGATCATCACGGTATTGCCCACGCCGGTGGCGTAGTGGATGTTGTCGGCGATGCGGCGCACCTCGATGGGCCGCCGTATCAGGTCCACGGCGCTGCCGTGGCTGGCCGCGCCACCGCCGCCCTGCCCCATGCGCCTGGCCGCGGCCTCGCCGATCACCTCCATGGTCTTGAGTTGGGCCTGTTTCTTCAGCCCCCTGCCGGCGTCCTCGTTACCGGCCAGGTACAGGCCGGCAGCGAGCGCCAGGGCGATGACCACGAGCAACACGCGCGCGATGCCGCCGCGCTGCCGGTTGGCGTTTGGCCTTGCACTGTTCATTGCCTTTCCTCGACGTGTGCGGCGCCGCCCTCCGCGGGGGCGACGAAAATGGGGGATGACCAGGCGCGCTGCCGCGCCGGGGCGATGCAGTCCTCCCGCGCCGGGGTGCGGTAGTCGCCGTAGCAGGGATTGACCGCGATGCACTGGCCGGATTCGTCGTACTCGCAGCGCAGGTTGGCCGCGTTGATCATCGTCGTCTCTTCCTGCACGGCGCGCACGTAATAGATGAACTCCCGACCCGCGGCGGCGAACTGCGGGTCATCGAATTCCACCTCGCAGCCGACGGGATCGCCGCTGCATGCGAAGACCCGCCAGGGATCCTCGATCAACTGCCCCACCGGCTCGCCCGGCGCGACCTGCGGGCGGATGCGCACCACCTCGATACGCTCTATGGCCAGGCGCTCGTCGCCGGGGTGATAGCACTCGCCGCCGCACAGGGACTGCAGCCGCTCGGCGCCCAGGCCGTCGTGCGCGTAGGCCGGACAGCCGGGCAGTTGTCGCAGGGCGCCCACGGCGCCGACGCGAAAGCGCGGCGTCGTCGACAGGGTCACCTCGGCGCCCATCGGGGCGCGCCCCGCCGGGTGCAGCAGGTCGAACCAGAGCAGGATGCGATCACCCGAGGTGCCGTAGACCTCCTTGCGCTGCAGGCCATCCCAGATCGCCTCGCGGTCGCGGCCCTGGGCGTGCACCGCCACCAGTCCGCCGGTCAGCCAGAAGGAGTTTTGCCGCTCCATGTTGCGCAGGTTCTGCAGCCCCACGTCGGCGGTCTGCGCGGGCCGCGAAAACGGCAGCGGCTCGCGGCGGTCGCCGCCGGCCATGGCGGCCATGCGCGGGTTGGCGGAGCCGAAGGCCTCGGTCATGAACTTGCGGCGCACCTCCTTGTAGCCCGTGCCGGGCTGGCTGCGGTGGTTGTCGCTGGAGCCGATGAAACCGAAGCGGTAATTGAGGGGCCGGCGCGGCTGCTCGAAATCCGTGATGGCCATGGCGTACTGGGCGGTGGTCATGGGCCGGTGATCCATCGGCGCATTGAAACAGTCCGGGCAGGTGCCGCAATCCAGCCAGTCTTCCACGACCTGTCCCGGCACCGTGAGATGGCCGGAGATCCCCGCGTCCACGTAGTGCTGCCGCGCCTCGCGCTCGCGCCGCGCACACGCGGCCGCCTCCTCCCCCGCGTCGTCGCAACGCTGGCGGATAATTTGGCCGGCGCGCCAGCAGCAGGGCAGGTAGTCGTCCGACGGCGCCGGACACTCCAGGCCGCCATCCTCGCCGCGCACCGCTGCGCGCCAGTCGCGGTACTCCTCGGAATTGCCGTGACCCGAGTACACCTCGAACAGGATCTGCCGTGCGGGGTCGTGTTGCCGGCGGTTCAGTTGCTTGTCGAAGGACGTGGTCGGCGGCGTGTTCATACCCCAGGCGTTGCCGTGGGGAATGACGATGCTGTCGTAGCCCCACTGGTCGAGCTTGCTGAACAGCGCCCGGGGGTCGGCGGCGGTCTCGTGACAGTCCTCGGGCAACTCCCGTGTGTCCACACCTTGCGCGCACGGCGGGGTGTCCGACATCTCGTCGTAGTACTGCTGGATCCCCCAGTAGAACTCGCGATTCTCGAAATCCATCAGGGACATCAGCAATTGCGCCGCCCGCCCCATGGGGGCGCTGCCGAGCTGTTCGCGCGGCGCGGCGATGGCGCGAGTGGGCACGGCGCCCTCGGCGGTGTCGAGGAAGATCACGTTCTTGTGTCCGTAGTGGCGCTGCGGCTGCAGGTCGACCTGGCTCCACTCCCAGCCGAGGAAAGCCACCATATCCGGGTGGTCCGGGTCCCCCGCGCGCTCGTTGCACTCGCGGATACTCTGCCGGGTTTCGCGCCAGCGGCGCGGGGAGAGGCCCTCGGCGTGGTCGTTGATCGACCAGAAATCGAGGGCGGCGCAATAGCGCGCGAAGTCACAGGCGTCCGCCGGCGGGTGCAGGCCGCTGCCGCCCATCAGGGGCACGGACATGATGAAAGCGTCGGGCGAATAGGAGGTATGCGCGTGCAGGTCGCCGAACAGGATCTGCCGCTCGCCGCCACGGGCGCCCGTGGCCTGCGCCCGGCTCTGCTCACGCTGCACAATCACCGCGTCCGGCAGCCGCGGCCCGGCGATCTCACCGCGACCCTGGGGTTCGCCGCAGGCGCCCAGGAGCAGCACCGCGGCGCAGGCCGCGATCAGTATGCCCGTGCGTGCAAAGCGCTTCATGGACTGGAGACTCCTGTCGTTCTCAAGGGCTCCATGCCCGGCGCATGGGCGCTATCCGGCGCCCCCCACTGGTCGGGTCACACCCGAATGCGCCACTGTAAGGCCCTGTCGCGCCCCCAGCGAGGGCGCCCGGGGCCAAAATAACTGGCCAGGAGGCGCCGGCGACCCGGGATATGCCGCGCCGGCTACTGCTTCTTTGCCGGGGCTTTTTTCTTCGCCGGGGCTTTTTTCTTCGCCGGGGCCTTTTTCCTCGCCGGGGCCTTTTTCCTCGCCGGGGCCTTTTTCTTCGCCCGCGCCCCGGCCTTCTTCGCGGCGGGACGCTTGCGCGTGCGCGAGGTGGCGCGCTCTACCATGTTCGCGGCGCGCGTCGTGGCGCTGGCCTTGCGCGTCGCCAGCATGGCATCGGCCTTGACGATGAGCAGTTTCTCCGCCGCCTCGTACGCGGCGCGCGCGGTGCCGGCCACCGAATCGGCCAGCTCCTGCACCTGCTTCACCAGGGCCTCGACCTTCTTCTGGTTGGCGGGCGTCGCCTGCCTGCGCAGGGCCGACTGGGCCTTTTTCAGGCGCGCGTTGGCCGCCGTGTAGCGCTTGCGCGCGGCGCCGAGTTCACGCTTGAGTTTGCCGTGGGTCTTTTCCGATTCCGCGACCAGTTGCCGGCGCAGCTGCTCGACCTTGCGGTTCGCCTGCTCGGCCAACCGGGTAGCCTGGGCCAGTTCTTTTTCCAGCATCGATCTACACTCCGTTCTACGGTGGGTACCACCTTCCAAGTGTAGGCCCAATTTGCCCGTCGCGCGCAATATTTGCGCGCGCCGCCAACGAGCCGGGGCAAGCGATAATTCATGTTTATCGCCCGGCGAGGGGCATCTATACTTAGGGCACCTTTGCAAACGGCGGAAGACACATGGAATACGACCCGGAGAAGCACAGCATCGAATGCCCCAAGTGCGGTCACGGCATGGACGAGATATCCTACGGCGGGGATCTGCTGATCGACCGGTGCACCAACTGCCAGGGCATGTGGTTCGACCACGGCGAGGCGGAGTTGCTCAAGAGCAAGTGGATGGGCGACGCCCTGGATACGGGCAAGCCGGCGGAAGGCAAGAAATGGGACGCGGTCGACGACGTCGCCTGCCCGCGCTGCGGGCGCGACATGGAAAAGGCCTCGGACCCGGACCAGCCGCACATCTGGTACGAGGTATGCCGCGAGCACGGGATGTTCATGGACGCCGGAGAATTTACCGACTACAAGCACGAAACCCTGTCCGACTGGTTCCGCAGCCTGATCAAGGGCTCGCGCTAGCAGCCACCCGCGCATGTCACCCGCACGGGCGCCAGGTCGGCGCCCGCGTTTGGTTTAGCGGTCGCCAACCGTTGGTCCCGGCGCCGGCGCGGTCCTGTTACGCACCCGCCGCGGCTACCAGGTGTAACCGATACGCAGCGAGTAGGTCTCGTCCATCTCGTCGACGTTGTCCACAGCGCCGGAATCATACTCCCAGAGTATCTCCGCCGCCGCCTCGAAGCCGAACAACAGGGGGAAGCCCAGGCCGAGCGTGGTATTGACCACCACATCCGAGGTGTCCTCCAGGTTCCAAAGCCCGAACTGCTGCATGTACAACCGCGAGTCGCCTCCCAGGTAGTTGCTGGACAGGTCGATCTGCCAGTTGGCGGCGCCGTATTCCTGGTCCTCGGCGAGCTTGAAATCCTCCTCCACGTAGGAGGCGCCGAACTCACCGGACAGCGTGAACGCGGGGGCTGCAAAGAACTGTCGCCCGTAGTAGGGACCGGCCAGCCAGCGCAGGTCCAGGTCCTGGAACTTGTCTTTCTCCGCCTGCGCCAGCAGTCCCCAGTAGTTGGGGTCGGTCAGGAAATAGTCCCACTGGGCCGACACACGCCAGTTGTCGGCCGTCTTGGTGCCGCTGTTCTCGTCGTTCTCGCCGCGCGCGTTGAGGCGGTAGCGGTCGTCGACGCTGCGCCAGGCCGTCTCCAGTTTGTAGTCCAGCTCGTCCGTATCGGTGTTGCCGCGCTCCATGACCAGGGCGAGGTTGACCAGGCCGGTCCACTTGTAGCCCTGCCCCAGCTCCCAGGGCTCCGGGTTGAGCACGCTCAGGGTCTCCACGGGCAGGGTCTGGGCGGGCTCCGCCAGCACCAGCTCGCCGTCCTCGATGGCCACCGGCTGCTCGCTGATCACCGTCTCGTCGGCCAGCAGCAGGGTCGCCGGGGTGGTCGCGCTGAGCGACTCGATTTTGTCCAGGGGAATCGTCAGGGTGCCGGCGAAATCGGTCTCCACGCTGAGCTCGCCGTCCCGGGAGCCGATCACCCGGCCGAGGATGCGGGAGCCGTCGGTGAGCACGATTTCATCCGTCGCCGCGGCCTCCCCGGCGGCGGCGTTGAGCGGGACAAGGGCCAGGCAGGCCAGCAGCGTGGCCGTGGCGGCCGGGCGTTTGCGGTAAGTCATGAATTCACCTTGTGTCGGAACTGTGCGCCTCGTGGCGCGCTTGATTGCGGGACCCACATCATAGACATTTCACTACGCCGGACAAGGGCGGGGATGGCGCCGGGCGAAGGCGCCCGCTAGACTGGTCACGGAATTGTTTCAGCGGGATCTACAGATGAGTGAATTCGACTACGACCTGTTGGTCATCGGGGCCGGGTCAGGGGGGGTGCGCGCGGCGCGTATGGCCTCCGCGGCGGGCGCCCGGGTGGGGGTGATCGAGGACCGCTACATGGGCGGCACCTGTGTCAACGTGGGCTGCGTGCCGAAAAAGCTCTATGTCTACGCCTCCGAGTACGGCAAGGGTTTCAGCGACGCCCGCGGGTTCGGCTGGCAGACGGGGGCGGCCAGCTTCGACTGGCATACCCTGCGCGACAACAAGAAGGCCGAAATCGCCCGCCTCAACGCCATCTACGAGGATATCCTCGGCGGCGTCGACGCCGACATCATCAACGGGCGCGGCAGCCTGGTGGACGCGCATACCGTGGCGGTGGGGAAGCGCCACTACAGCGCGGAGAAAATCCTCATCGCCACCGGCGGCTGGCCGCACATCCCTGATTTCCCGGGCAGCGAGTACGCCATCACCTCCAACGAGATTTTCGACCTGGAGCACTTTCCCCAGCGCATTGTCATCGTCGGTGGCGGCTATATCGCGGTGGAATTCGCTGGCATTTTCAACGGCCTCGGCGCGCAGGTGACCCAGCTCTACCGCGGGCCGCTGTTCCTGCGCGGCTTCGACACGGATATCCGCGCCCACGCCGCCCAGGAAATCCCCAAGAGCGGGGTGGACCTGCGCATGGAGACCAACGTCGAGTCCATCGCGCGCCACGGTGAGGAACTGCTGCTCACCCTTACCGACGGCAGCGAACTGGCCTGCGACTGCGTGCTCTACGCCACCGGGCGCAAGCCGCACCTGCAGGGCCTGGGACTGGAGAACGTCAACGTCGGCCTGACGCAGAGCGGCACGCTGGCCGTGGACGACGATTTCCGCACCAGCGAACCCAGCATCTTCGCCCTCGGCGACGTCATCGGCGGCCTCGAGCTGACCCCGGTGGCGCTGGCCGAGGGCATGGCCTTCGCGCGCAAGCAGTTCGGGGACCCCAGGGGACCGGTGGACTACGACTTCGTGCCCACGGCGGTTTTCTGCCAGCCGAACATCGGCACCGTCGGCTTCACCGAGGAGGCCGCGTTGCAGGAGTTCGGCGAGATTACCCTGTACAAGTCGGCATTCCGCCCAATGAAACACACCATTAGCGGACGCGACGAAAAAACGCTGATGAAGCTGATCGTCGACACGGCCTCCGACCGCGTGGTCGGCGTCCACATGATGGGCCCGGACGCCGGCGAGATCATCCAGGGCATGGCCATCGCCCTGCGCGCCGGCGCCACCAAGCAGCTCTTCGACACCACCATCGGCATCCACCCCACCGCGGCAGAGGAATTCGTCACCATGCGCGAGCCCTGGCTGGAAGACTGAACGTGGCGCTGGAGCTGTGGCAGGTCGCCCTGCTGGTAGCGGTGGGCGTGGCCGGCGGCTTTCTCAACGTCATGGCCGGGGGGGGCTCCCTGCTGACAGTGCCGGTAATGGTGTTCCTGGGCATTCCCGGGCCCGTGGCCAACGGCACCAACCGCATCGCCATCCTCGCCCAGAACATTACCGCGGTCACCACCTTCGCGCGCCGCGGCTTCTCCGACTTCCGCCTCAGCCTGAGCCTGGCCGCCTGCGCCATACCGGGCGCTGTCGCCGGCGCCATGGTGGGCACCCGGCTGGAGGGGGTCTGGTTCAATCGCGCCCTGGCGCTGATCATGATCGCCGTCATGCTGATCATGCATTTCGATCGCGGCAAGCGGGAACAGTCAGCGACACACGTACCGAGCCGCCGGCAGCTGTGGCAGGGGCACGCGCTGATGGTCGGCGCCGGATTCTGGGGCGGCTTTATACAGATCGGCGTCGGCTTCATCCTCATGCCCATCCTCAACCGGGTGATGGGGCTGGACCTGGTGCGCACCAACATGCACAAGGTATTCATCATCGCCAGTTACTCGATCGCCGCCCTGTTGGTGTTCGCCAGCCAGTTACAGCTACTGTGGCTGGTGGGCCTCGCCCTGGCCCTGGGCAACTCCATAGGCGGCTATCTGGGAGCACACTTCACCATTACACGCGGCGAGGGTTTCATTCGCCTGGTGCTGAATTTTGTGCTGGTGGTGTTTATCATCAAATTGCTGTTTGACGCCTAACTGCCCACGCGAACCCGTCCATGATCGAAGTGCAGTCCCTGACTCGCCGCTACGGCAGAACCGCCGCCGTGCAGGACGTGTCGTTCTGCGTGCGCCGCAACGAGATCGTCGGCCTGCTCGGCCACAACGGCGCCGGCAAGACCACTATCATGCGCATGCTCAGCGGCTATCTGGAGCCGAACGCGGGCACCATCACCCTGGATGGCATAGACATCGCCAGCGCGCCGCTGCTGTTGCGGCGGGAACTGGGTTACCTGCCGGAGAACCCGCCCCTGTACCCGGAGATGAGCGTGGTCGATTACCTCGAGTACGCCGCCACGCTGAAGGAGATTGGTCGCCGGGACAGGCTGCGCGCGGTGCGCGAGGCGCTCGCCGCCACGGACCTGTCGCAGCGCGCGCTGGATCACGTCGGCGAGCTGTCCCGGGGCATGCGCCAGCGCGTCGGCGTGGCCCAGGCCATCCTGGGACGACCGCGTGTGCTGATCCTCGACGAACCGACCAACGGCCTGGACCCGCGGCAGACGCAACACATGCGCGAGCTCATTCGCCGCCTGGCGCGCAGCGCCGCGGTGATTCTGTCCACGCACATCATGCAGGAGGTCGACGCGGTCTGCGAACGCGTCCTGCTGCTGCGCGAGGGGCGCCTGGCCCTGGACACGCGCCTGCAGGAACTGTATCGCTCGCGCACGCTGGTGCTGGTGGCGGACGGCGACCCCGCGGCGCTGCAACACCACCTGGCGCACCTGCCGCAGGTCAGCGCGGTGCGCCGCAGCACAGCCCCGGGGGAGCTGCACCGCTTTGAGCTGGACCTGCACGGCAACGCCGATATGGACACGGCTGCGGGCAACGTGGCCAGCTGCGTGATCAACGCCAACGCCCGGCTATGCCAGCTGGCGCCGGCTGTACGCGACCTGCACAGCGTATTCTCCGAGGTCAACGGCGATGGCGACTGACTCGGTCGCGCGCAGGGTGGCGCAGAAGGAGCTACGCCTGTTCTTCGCCTCGCCAGTGGCATGGCTGTTCCTCGCGGCTTTTGCCGCGACCACCCTGTTCGTCTTTTTCTGGGTCGAATCGTTTTTTGCGCGCAACATCGCCGACCTGCGGCCCCTGTTCGAGTGGATGCCGCTGCTGCTGATTTTCCTGTGCTCCGCCCTGACCATGCGCATGTGGAGCGATGAGCGCCGCAACGGCACCCTGGAGCACGTACTGACACAGCCCGCGGCGTTGCCGCTGTTCGTGCTGGGCAAGTTTCGCGCCTGCTTTGTCCTGCTGGTGCTCGCGCTGCTGAGCACGCTGCCGCTGCCGATCACCGTGGCGCTGATCGCCAACCTCGATCCCGGGCCGGCCATCGCCGGCTACCTGGCCACCCTGCTGCTGGGAGCCGCCTACCTGGCCATCGGCCTGTTGGTGTCGGCGCGCACGGCCAATCCCATCGTCAGCCTGCTCGGTTCCGTGGCGCTGTGCGGGCTGCTCTACCTCGCCGGCAGTCCCTTGCTGACAGATTTTCTCGACGACAGCAGCGGCGAACTGCTGCGCCAGCTCGCGACCGGGGCGCGTTTCGAAAGCATCACTCGCGGCGTGCTGGACCTGCGCGACCTGGCCTACTACGCCAGCCTGGTGCTCGGCTTCCTGGCCCTGAACACCTATTTCCTGGAGCGGGACCGCTGGGCCCCGGGGGTCGCCTCGCCCCGCCACCGCCACTGGCGCACCGGCACCGCCCTGCTGCTGGCCAACCTGCTGCTGGCCAACATCTGGCTGTCACAGCTGCCCGGGCTGCGCCTGGATACGACGCAGGGCAGGCTCTACTCGATCTCCGAACCCACCAGTGAAGTGCTGCGCGAGTTGCACGAGCCGCTGCTCATCCGCGGCTATTTCAGCGCCAGGACGCACCCGCTGCTGGCACCGCTGGTGCCGCAGCTGCGCGACCTGATGCGGGAGTACGAGCTGGCCGGCGGCGGACGCGTGCAGGTCGAGTTTGTGGACCCGGCGGACGACCCGGCCCTGGAAGCGGAAGCGAACAAGCGCTTTGGCATCAACGCCACCCCCTTCCAGGTGGCGGACCGCCACCAGTCGGCGCTGGTCAACGCCTACTTCAACGTGCTGGTGCGCTACGGCAACGAGCACCGCAGCCTGGGGTTTTCCGACCTGATCGAGGTGCGCACCGCCGCCAACAGCCCGCCGGAAGTGCTGCTGCGCAACCCCGAGTTCGACATCACACAGGCGATCCGGCGCGCCGTCTCGCGCTACCGTGCCGGCGGCGATCTCTTCGCCGGCCTGGATGAGCCGGTGGAGTTTATCGGCTACGTGTCGAACGACCGGCGCCTGCCGCCGGCGCTGCGCGCCTACCGCGCGGCGATCAGCGCACACCTGGAAGAGGCCGTGGCGCGCTCCGCGGGGCGCTTCAGTGTGCGCTTCGTCGAGCCCGAGGCCAGGGGCGGGCTGGTGGCGCAGAAACTCGCGCGTGAGTGGGGCCTGGGCCCCATGCGCTCGCCCGTCGACAGCGACCAGACTTTTTACTTCTACATGAGCCTGGCCGATTCGCGCCAGGTGGTGCAGTTGCCGGCACGGGATTTCGACCCGGCGGGCTTCCGCCTGTTGCTGGACAGCGGCCTGAAACGTTTCGCCCGCGGGTTTACCCGCACCGTCGCCCTGGCGCTGCCGCCGGTGCAACAGGAGATGGCCCGCTTCAGCCTGGGCGGCCCGACTTTCGACAATCTCGAGCGGGTCATTGGCCGCGACTACAGCATCCGCCTGGAGGACCTGGACGACGGCGCCGTGGACCCGGAGGCGGATGTGCTGGCCGTCGTCGCCCCGGGCAACCTGGGCGAGCGCGCGGTGTTCGCCATCGACCAGTTCCTCATGCGCGGCGCGACTGTCGTGCTGGCCACCTCGCCCTACACCACGGAACTGGGCGGCGGCCAGCTGCGCCTGCAGGACTGGGACAGCGGGCTGGCGCCATGGCTGGCCCATCACGGGCTGGAGGTGCAGGAGACCCTGGCGCTGGACAGCGCGAACGCCGCCTTTCCCGCTCCGGTGTTGCGCCGCGCCGGCGACTACGAGTTCCGCGACGCGCAGCTGGTGGACTATCCCTATTTCATCGACCTGCGGCCGCCAGGCCTGGCGGCCGACCACCCGGTCACCGCAAACCTGCCGCAGTTGACCATGGCCTGGGCCTCGCCGATCAGCGTGGCCGCCGACACCGGCAGGCACACGGACGTCCTGCTGCGCAGCTCTGCCCGGGCCTGGCGCAGCGACAGTCCCGATATCATGCCACGCCTGGACGAGGACCGTCCCGGGCCCGGCGTGGAGCGCGGCACACAGGTTCTGGGAGTGGCCATGCAGGGCCGCTTCGAATCGTTTTTCGCGCAGCGCGAGGCGCCCGCGCCGCCCACCCGCGGAGAGCGCCCACCGCCGGCGCGCAACCTGTTGCGACAGTCCCCGGAGGCGGCCCGCATCGTGCTGTTTTCCTCCAATGATTTCATGGACGACCAGGTGCTCAGCAGCATCGTGACCGCCACCGGCACCCAGTACCTCGGCCCGCTGGAACTGTTCATGAACACCCTGGACTGGGCCCTGCAGGAAGACCGGCTGCTGGAAATTCGCTCGCGCGGGCATTTCAATCGCACCCTGCCGCCGATGGAGCGGCGTGCACAGCGGCTGATCGAGTACTTCAATTACGCGCTGGCGCTGCTGTGGCTGGCGGCGCTGGGCGTGTTTGCCGCCGCCTACCGCGCACTGCGCCGGCGCCACTACCGCAGGGTGCTGCGCACGTGAACCGTCACGTCACCACCTTGCTGCTGGTGCTGTTGATACAGTGCGTTATCACCGCTGTCGTAATGTGGCCGCAGCCGGCGTCGCAGACTTCGGCAGAGCGGCCCGCGATGCTCGATTTCGATCCCACGGCGGTGGACAGCATCCTGGTTGGCGACGAGTACGACAACAGCGCACTGCTGGAGCGCGCCGGCGAGCACTGGCGCCTGCCGGAACTGGGCGACCTGCCGGCCGACCGCAAACGCGTCGAGGCGCTGTTGGGCGCGCTGGCGCGCGGCGGTCGCGACTGGCCAGTGGCCGCCACCGCCACCGCGCGCCAGCGTTTCCGCGTCGCCGAGTATTTCTACCAGCGGCGCATCGACCTGGCGCTGGCTGACGGCAGCGAGCACACGGTTTTCCTCGGCACTTCGCCGGGGTTTCGCCACATCCACGCGCGCAACCGCGCACAGGGCGCCATCTACAGCATCCTCCTGAACGCCTTCGATGCGCCCGCCACCGGGGGCGGCTGGCTGGATCCCCACCTGCTGCAGATCCGCGCGCCGCTGGGTATTGTCAGCGACAGCTACAGCCTGCGCCTGGAAAACGGCGCCTGGGTGAGCGGCACCGGCGGTACGCCGGACGCGGACGAGCTGGAGCTGCTGCTCGCGGCCCTGCGCAACCTGCAGGTGAAGGACCTCGCTGCCGAGGACCTGCAGCGGGAACTGGCCGCCGCCGAGGCGGACCTGGTGCTGGTGGTGAACAGCCTGGGGGGCGAGGATACGCTGGAGCTGTTCACCCACGGCGAGCAGCACTATATTCTCAGCAGCCGTTTTCCCTTCTTCTTTGCGCTGCCGGGCTGGGATTACGACCAGCTCACCGCCATCGACCTGGGGCTGATTTCAGGGCAGGCGCCGCCCCGGAACTGATGGCACCGGCGCCGCGTGCTAGAATCGACCGCAACCGCACGAGGAAATCGCGTTGGCCCGCTTTGCCGTCACATTCCTGCTGATCCTGCTTACGTTGTTCACCGTCGAGATGATGGCGCCGGTGCAGGAGCATGTCATCGTCCCGTTCACCAGCTCGCTGGCACGGCTCAGCGCAGCGCTGATCCTGCCCTTCGACAGCACGGTCGTCGCCCACGGCAAGGTGCTGCAGTTCAGCGATAGCGGTTTCGCCGTGTCCATCGAGTCCGGCTGCAACGGCGTGGAAGCCACCATCGTGCTGATCGCGGCAGTCATCGCCTTCCCCGCCGCCTGGCGCCAGCGCGCCGCGGCCATCGCCATAGGCTTCATCGCCATCCAGGCGCTCAACCTGGTGCGCATCATCAGCCTGTTCTACCTGGGCAACTGGAACCTGGATTTCTTCGGCTGGATCCACCTCTACCTGTGGCCCACCCTGATCATGCTGGACGTGCTCATCGTCTTCCTGGTCTACCTGCGCTACCTGTCCCGCCAGGGCATTGCGGCGGAACCGGCCGGTGCCTGAGCGCGATCACGGGCGCCAGTTCCTGGTGTTCGTGTTTATCCTGCTGCTGCCCTGCTTTGCCCTGTGGACCGTCGCCGCGGCGCCCCTGGCCCTGCCCGCCCTGGGCTTCGCCAACAGCGTACTCAGCGCCTGGTTTCCGGGCGTCGTCGACACGCTCTATGCCGACGGCCAGCACGCCCTGCTGATGACCCGTTTCGGCGAACTCAACGGGCGGCCCACAGCGCTGGCCGGGGCCGAATACCAGCTCGGCTTCCAGCTCGACACACGCATACTGTCCTACTCACTGCCCTTTTACACGGCGATGCACTTCGCCACGCCACGCCGGCGTTACTTCAATACCTGGGTGATGGGCCTGCTCGTACTGTACCCGCTGTTCGCCCTGGGGCTGGTGTGCCTGGGCATGAAGGAGCTCATGGCGGGCCTGGGAGAACTGTTTTACCGGCAACCGACCTGGGTGCCCGGCCCCAACCTGATCGGTATTTGCTACCAGACCAGCGTGCTGATCGTGCCGACCCTGGCGCCGGTGATGATCTGGCTGTGGCAATCCAGGAACACACCCCTGCTGCTAAAGGTGCTGGGCTCCTTGCAGAAAACCGCCGCCAAAAGCGGCGGCTAGTCCTCCGCCGCGGAACACAACCACTGCGCGGCGGCATCGACCGTGTCGAAGGCGCGCGCGCGTATACCGCGGTTGCTGGATACCTCGGCGGCAAAATTCATCGCCGTGTTTTCGGCATAGACATCCACGTAGGCAGTGCGCGCCGTGAACAACGGCCAGTCGCTGCCGGCGCTGGAGGCGATACGGTAGACCGCCGCGTAGCCCAGGCGAGGGCCCTCCAGGCGCTCCTCTATAAGCAGGCGCTGGACGGAATTTTCCTCGCAGAACGCGGAGATTTCGCGCAGGTAGGCCAGGGCGTTCTCCTGTGAGTTATCGCCGCTGACGATGGCGTGCAGGTAATCCGGTTTTTGCTGAAAATCGATGCTGTAGGACATGGCCGCATCCGTGGCAACGCCCCGTCGCGGCAGCGACGATTGCCAGGCCCGTTCAGGATTTCGCCCAGCATAACACAGCGGCCAGCCGCAGGCGCGCCGCTCAGTCCTTGAACTCGGGGGCGCGACCTTCCTTGCGCGCGCGAATCGCCTCCTCGAAGTTCTGCGTGGTCATGCGCACGAACAACTGCGCGTGGCCCTCGTGGTTCATGTGGGTGTGCAGGCTGCCCGCGTCCATCCCAGCCCACAGCATCTGCTTGGACAGTTCCACGCCGAGCTGGCTGAAACCGTTGATTCGCTCGGCCACGGCGTAACACTCGTCCAGCAGTGAGTCGTGGTCCACGGCGCGCGTCACCATGCCGATGCGCTCGGCCTCGGCGGCGTCGACATCGCGCCCGGTGAGCATGATCTCGAAAGCGCGGCTGGAGCCGATTGCCCGCGGCAGCAGGTAACTGAGCCCCAGTTCGGCAGAGGTCAGGCCGTTGTTGATGCCCGCCGGGCGGAAGTAGGCGCGCTGCGAGGCGATGCGGATATCGGTGGCCATCGCCAGGCAGAAGCCGCCGCCGATGGCGGCGCCGTTGATCGCGCCGATCACCGGCTGGTGCATGTCGTGAATGGCCCTGACCACGTCGTCGAGAATGCGCATGGCGCGGCGCGCGATACCCGGGACGGTCAGGCCCTCGAAGATGTCCATCCAGCCGGGGTCTTCCAGGTCGGCCCCGGAACAAAACCCCTCGCCGGCGCCGGTCACCACCACCACGCGGGTCTCGTTGTCAAAGCTCACCTCCTCCAGCGCCTCCTTGAACGGCACCATCACATCGAAGGCCATGGCGTTCATGCGCTCGGGCCGGTTGAGCGTTATCTGGGTGATGTAGGGCCGCGGTTTGTCGACGTTGACGAATGACATACTGGTTCCTCGGGGGTTAAATCCAGCGCACAGGGTATGCCCTGCGCGCCGCACGCGCCATGGCAAAAGAGGTCAGGGTGAACTGGCGAATTGAACCGCGGCGACGGCGGGCAGCGCACGTGCTAGAGTGGCCGCAGGAGGTGATGCCCATGCGACTCATCGGCATGCTACTCGCTCTCGGCGCCATCGGCTGGGCCCTGTACCAGGGCTCCGGCGCGGGACAGTCCGACTCCGCCATTCCCGAGGGGCAGCGACAGGCCCTGGAAAAGGCCGGGAAACTGGAGCAATCCCTGCAGGCAGCGGCACAACAGCGCCTCGAGGAAGCCGAAACGCCATAGGCCGCGCGGCGCCTATTCGTAGGACAGGTCGGTCGCCTTGCCGCCGAACACCCGGTACACATAGACGGTATACCCGGCTATGAGGGGCAGGGTGACGGCCACGCCCCAGAACACGAACTGCAGGGATCCTGTCGCGGCGGCCGCCTCGTACAGCGTCATACGCCCGATGACGATATCCGGGTAGATACTGTAGGCCAGGCCGATCGCGGCCATCAGGCAGATCACCACCAGGCACACGTAGACCAGCGCGCCGTATCCGGCGTGCAGCACGCGCGGCCGGTTGAGTACCCAGCCGATGGCGCCAAAGGCAATGGCGCAGCTGACCGGGATCGGCAACAGGCCGATGGCGTTGGGCAGGGTGAACCAGCGTTCGGCGATGCGCTCGCTGACCAGCGGCGTGGCCACGGACACCAGCAGCAGGCCCAGGCCCATGGGCAGCCAGGCGACACGGCACCAGCGCACCGCCTTGTCGAACAGGGCGTATTCCGTCTTGATCAGCAACCAGGCCCCGCCCAGCATGGCGTACAGGGCCGGCAGCGTCAGCGCGATCAGGGCGGCAAAGGCCAGGCTGGTGCCGCTATCCTGCAGCCCGGTGACGTAGGAGCCGAGCATCCAGCCCTGCGCCAGCGAGGCAATCAGCGAGCCGGCGAAGAAGGCCCGGTTCCACAGCGCGCGGCGCGCATCCCCGGCCTTGACGCGGAAGTCAAAGGCGACGCCGCGCAGGATCAGCCCGAACAGCATGACGGTCACCGGGATATACAGCGCGGTGAGAACGATACCGTGGGCATGGGGGAAGGCGACCAGCAGCACGCCGACGCCGAGTACGATCCAGGTCTCGTTGGCGTCCCAGAACGGGCCGATCGAGGCGATCATGACGTCCTTTTCGCGCTCGTCAGCCAGGGGCAGCAACAGGCCGATACCCAGGTCGAAGCCGTCCAGGATGACGTACACGAACAGCGACAGGCCCATGGCAAAGAGAAAAAACAGGGGCAACAGCTCACTCACGACGAGGCCTCCTGCGCCGCCCCGGGCCTGTTCTGCGGCAACATGGCCAGCGAGCGCGCCGGCTTGGTGGACAGGTAGCGCAGGGCGTGGATATAGGAGTAAAGCAAAAACAGGTAGAGTCCGATGTAACCGAACAAGGTGCCGGCGAGCGTCGCCTCCGGGTGGTCTGCGGCGACCTCCGCGGTGGACAGCAGCCCCGAGACGATCCACGGCTGGCGGCCGATTTCCGTGACGTACCACCCGGCCAGCGTCGCCACCCAGCCCGAGAAAGTCATCGCCGACAGGGCGCCCAGCAGCAGCCGGCCGGGCTCGCGGCGGCGCCACAGGGTCCAGGCGCCCCACCAGGACACCAGCAGCATGAGCATGCCCACTCCCAGCATTACGCGAAAGGACCAGAACAGCGGCGCGACCGGCGGGTGGGTGTCGAAATCATTCAGGCCGCGCACCTCGCCATCGGCGCGGTGGGTGAGGATCAGGCTGGCGGCGTAGGGAATGCGCAGCGCCAGGTGCGTGACGCGCTGCTCCTCGTCCGGCAGGCCCAGCAGGGTGAAGGGCGCGCCCCGCTCGGTGTCCCAGACCGCCTCCATGGCGGCAATTTTTTCCGGCTGGTGCTGCAGCGTGTTCAGGCCGTGCAGGTCGCCGGCGAGAATCTGCAGCGGGATGGCGGCAGCCGCCAGCCACACCCCGGTGCGCAGCACCCGCCAGGTCGCCGGCCCGTCCACCCCACGCCGCACGCGCCAGGCCGACACGCCGGCGATCAGGAATGCGCTGGTCAACAGGCTGGCCAGCAGCATGTGCACCATGCGATAGGGAAAGGAAGGGTTGAAGATAATCTGCATCCAGCTCTCGGCAAAGAACTGCCCGTCCTGCAGGCTGTACCCCTGGGGCGTCTGCATCCATGAATTCAGCGCCAGGATCCAGAACGCAGACAGGGAGGTGCCGAAGGCGACCAGGAAGGTGGCCACAAGGTGCGTGCGGTTGGAGACGCGCTGCTTGCCAAACAACATGATGCCCAGGAAAGAGGCCTCGAGAAAAAAGGCGGTGAGCACTTCGTAGCCAAGCAGCGGCCCGGCGATATTCCCCGCGCGCTCCATGAAACCGGGCCAGTTGGTGCCGAACTGGAAACTCATGGTGATGCCCGAGACCACGCCGAGAGCGAAAGTCAGCGCAAAGACCTTGACCCAGAAATTGTAGGCGTACTCCCAGGCCTCGTCGCCGCTGAGGGTGAAGCGCACGCGGAAATAGAACAGTACCCAGGCCAGCCCGATGGTGATGGTGGGAAAGAGAATATGGAAACTGATGTTGGCGGCGAACTGGATGCGCGCCAGCAGTACCGCGTCAAACTCCATACCACACCTCCTCTACCACAGGGCGTATTCCCATTGTACCGCGGCGACTCCCCGGCACCCAGGGTCCGCGGGCGCTCGCCGCGACACAAGCCGGACAGCGCAGAGCTACTGGCGCAGGCGCTCCAGGATGCTGGAGAAGTCGCGCTGGCCGTTGCCCGCCTCGCTGTGCGCCTGGTACAGCGCCTGCGCCAGCTTGCCCAGCGCGTTGTCGACCCCGCTGTGCTCGGCGATCTCCATCGCCAGGCCCAGGTCCTTGACCATCAGGTCCACCATGAAGCCGGGCTGGTAGTCGTTGCTGGCGGGCGCCGACTCCATCACCCCGGGGTAGGGGTTGTAGACTTCCAACGACCAGTTGCGCCCGGAACTGGCGAGCATGATCTCGGACAGCACCCGCGGGTCCAGCCCGTTGCGCGCACCCATTTCCAGCGCCTCGCAGCTGCCGATCATGTGAATGGCCAGCAGCATGTTGTTGCAGCCCTTGGCGACCTGGCCCGCGCCGGCCGGGCCGGCGTGGAAGATGTTCTTGCCCATGTCAGGCAGGATTCGTTGCGCCCGCTCGAAGGTCGCCGCGTCGCCGCCACACATGAAGGCCAGGGTGCCCGCGGCCGCAGCAGCCACACCGCCGGACACCGGGGAGTCCATGAAGCCGACCCCGCTCGCCGCCGCGAACTCGCCGACCTCGCGCGCGGTGGCCGCGTCGATGGTGCTGCAATCGAGCACGGTGGTGCGCGCGTCGAGCTGCGCCAGCAGGCCGTCGTCGCCCAGGTACAGGCCGGCGACGTGGCGCCCCGCGGGCAGCATGGAGATGACGTAATCCCGCTCACGCGCCGCCTCGGCGGCGCTGCCGGCCACCGCGGCGCCCTGCTCGCGCAGGCGCTGCAGGGCCTCCGGCTGCAGGTCGAACACCACCACCTCGTGGCCCGCCAAGAGCAGGTTGCCCGCCATTGGGCCGCCCATATTGCCCAGGCCGATAAACGCTACACTCGCCATCTCAAACTCCCTGCCAGTTTCCGGTAAAAAAGCGCCTAGAGGTCCGCCAGCGGATTACTCGCCCAGGGCGCGGTGAAAAATGCCTCCAGCACCGCGGGCGGCACATCGCGCGAGGCGGCGTACTGCCAGGCGGGATTGCGGTCCTTGTCGATCAGCAGTGCGCGCACGCCCTCGGCGAACTCCGGGTGGCGCACGATGTTGGTGGCCAGCTGGATTTCCGCCTGGAATACCTCGCGCAAGGAGGCGTGGCGGTTGCTCGCCAGCTGCCGATGAATCCACAGGGCCGCCAGTTTCGAGCCGTGGGCCAGGCTGTCCCTGGCCTTGCCCAGCCAGGGGTCATCGCTGTCCAGGGCGACGATGTTGTCGATCACCTGGTGGATATCGTCGCCGTCGCACAGGGTATTGATGGCCGCCAGGTGCGGCTCCACCTGGCCCGGCGGCAGCGCCTCTTCGCTGCGCGCGGCGAAGCGTCGCAGCACGCCGCGCAGCAGCGCGTGGTTGGCCGGGGCCTGCGCCTGCCAGTCCTGCTGCAACAGGCTCTCCAGGACATCCGCCTCGTACCCGGCGGCGATGAAGCGGTCGGCGATGCCGCAGTAGATAGCGTCGGCGGCGTTGATGGAGGCGCCGGTCAGGGCCAGGAACAGTCCGGCGCTGCCGGGCATGTGGTTGAGAAACCAGGGGCCGCCGACATCCGGGAACAGCGCGATGGTGACCTCGGGCATGGCGATGCGGGTTTTTTCCGTCACCACACGGTGCGAACAGCCGGCCATGACCCCCAGGCCGCCACCCATGACGATCCCGTGACCCCAGCACACTATGGGCTTGTCATAGGTGTGCAGCGTGTAGTTCATGCGGTATTCGCGGGTGAAAAACGCCTCGGCGTAGTCACAGGGGCCGCCGGGCGTGGCGGTGGCCGAAGCGTGTAGCGCCTGTACGTCGCCGCCGGCGCAGAACGCCTTCTCTCCCGCGCCCTCGATGAACACCAGCGCGATGTCGTCATCGCGCCGCCAGGCCTCCAGCTGTTCCTGCAGGCGATCGACCATCTCCAGGGTCAGCGAGTTGAGCGTGGCGGGCACACTGAGCGTGGCGCGGCCGATCTTGCCGCTCGCCGCGGGCAACTCGTCAAACAGGACGGGGGCATCGGACATCAGGCGTTCTTCCACTCAGGCTTGCGTTTTTCCAGGAATGCGTTGACGCCCTCCTTCTGGTCCTGCGTCGAGAACAGCTCGACGAAGGCGTCGCGCTCACCCTGCAGGCCGCCGGCGATGGCGTTGTCGCGCGCCGCGTGGATCAGTGACTTGCACAGCCGCACGGACGTGGGGCTCTGCTCGCCGACCTGCTCCGCCAGGGCCAGCGCCCGCGCCAGCGCCTCGCCCTTGCCGACCACCTCTTCCACCAGACCGATGCGTTCCGCGGTAGCGGCATCCAGGCGCTCGCCGCAGAGGATGACGCGCTTGGCCCAGCCCTCGCCGACCAGCCAGGACAGGCGCTGCGTGCCGCCCGCGCAGGGCAGCAGGCCGACCCTGGCCTCGGGCAGGGCCATCTGCGCCTGCTCTTCCGCGATGCGGATGTCGCAGGCCAGGGCCACCTCCAGGCCGCCACCCATGGCGAAACCGTTGATGGCGGCGATGGAAACGCCGCGAAAATCCGCCAGCGCCTCGAAGCCCTCACCGAAAAAGCGCGCCATGTCACCGGCGGTTTGCGCGTCGCCATCGGCGAACAGCTTCAGGTCGGCGCCGGCGGAAAAAAACTTCTCTCCCGCGCCGGTGATGACCAGCGCGTAGATCGAGCGGTCGGCGTTGAGCTTGTCCACCACCTCGCGCAGGGCGGGCAGGCTCTCCCTGTCCCAGGTATTGGCCGCGGGGTTGTCGATAGTCAGCAGGGCCACACTGCCCCTGATCTCCACCACCAGTTTTTCCGATGTGCTGATACTCACTTGATCACCTCCAGTGCGCCGTCCATTAACAGTTTGCGGGCGATGATCACCCGCATGATTTCGTTGGTGCCTTCGAGAATCTGGTGCACGCGCGTGTCGCGCACGTGCCGCTCCATCGGGTACTCCCTGATGTAGCCGTAGCCGCCGAACAGCTGCATGGCGTCGTTGCAGACCGCGAAGCCGACATCGGTGGCGAAGCGCTTGGCCATGGCGCAGTAGGTCGACGCCTGCGGATCCGCGTGGTCCAGCTTGTGCGCCGCCAGGCGCACCATCTGCCGCGCCGCCACCAGTTCGGTAAGCATGTCGGCGAGCCTGAACTGCGTCGCCTGGAAGTCGGCGATGCGGGTATCGAACTGGCGCCGCTCCTGCACGTAGTCGGTCGCTTCCTGCAGCGCCTGCTGCGCGGTGCCGACGCTGCAGGTGGCGATGTTGATGCGCCCGCCGTCCAGTCCCTCCATGGCGATGGCGAAACCCTGCCCCTCCTCGCCCAGGCGGTTGGCCACGGGGACACGCACGTCCTCAAAAGTGATCATGCGCGTGGGCTGGGCGTTCCAGCCCATCTTGTCCTCTTTCTTGCCGTAGCTGATGCCCGCGGCATCGGCGGGAATCAGCAGCGCCGTGATGCCCCTGGCGCCGTTGTCGCCGGTGCGCAGCATCGCCACCAGCACATCCGTCTCGCCGGCGCCGGAGATGAACACCTTGCTGCCATTGACCACGTAGTCGTCGCCGTCGCGCACGGCGCTGCTGCGCAGGGAGGCCGCGTCGGAACCCGCACCCGGTTCGGTGAGGCAGTAGGAGGCGAGCAACTCGCCGCTGACCAGGCCCGGGCACCACTGCTCGACAACACTGTCCGCGCAGTACCTGCCGATCATGCTGGTGGCCATGTTGTGGATGGTGAGAAAGGCGGCGGTGGCGGTACAGCCGCGCGCCAGTTCCTCCACGATCAGGCTGGCGTCCAGGCGACTCATGCCCAGGCCGCCCGCCGCCTCGGGCGTGTACATGCCCATGAAGCCCAGCTCGCCAGCCGCACGCAGGGCGTCCCTGGCGAAGATCGCGCCCTCGTCCCAGGCCGCCGCGTGCGGCGCCAGCACACCCTCGGAGAAGGCGCGGGCGCTGTCGACAAAAGCCTTCTGGTCCTCGCTCAGGCTGAAATCCAACTAACTCGCTCCCATGTGCATGTGGTTCATCCGTCGCGCCCGCGAACGCGCGGCCGCGCGGCGCGAAAGGCGATCAGCCCAGCTTGTCGATCACCGCCCCGAACAACTCCTCGTCCGGCGGCAGCTCCTTGGTTTTGGCCAGTGGTTTGGACACCCAGGTCTCGTTGATCAGGTCGCGCCAGGTGATGTTGTTGTTGGTGCTGTTGCCGCCCCAGGAGCCGCAACCCAGGGAAAAGGTCTGGCGCATGCCGTTCCACAGGTTGCCGCTGTTCGACGCGGCCTGCGGCTGGTTCACCATGACTCGTGAGGTGCGCGTGCCCGCCGCCAGCTTCATGATGTTGTCGTCGTTGTAGGAGTAGATGCCGCAGCTGTGGCCCTGGCCCTGGTAGGCCTGGATGCGGTTGGTCAACTCGATGGCCTCGTCGATGTCGCGCACCTTGTAGAAGGCCATGGTCACCGTGAGCTTTTCCCCGGAGAAGGGGTGGTCCGGCCCGGCGCCGGTCTCCGGGACGATGAGGAATTGCTTGCCCTCGGGCAGGTCGAAGCCCGCCTGGCCGGCGATCACCGAGGCGGGCTGCGCCACGACGCCCGCGTTGATCGCGCCGTCCTTCCACAGCACCGCCTGCAGCTTGCCCTTTTCCTCTTCATTCATGAGGTAGCCGCCCTCGGCCTTGAGCTTCTCCAGCAACTCGTCGTACACGGACTCGAAGACGATGACCGCATTGTCCGACGAGCACGACGCCGCCAGGTCCAGGGTCTTGGAGACGCGGATCTTTTCCGCGGCCTCGTCGAGGTCCGCCGTGTCGTCCACCGTGATCACCGCGTTGCCCACGCCGACGCCCAGGGCGGGTGTGCCCGAGGAGTAGGCCGCCTTCACCATGGCGCCGCCGCCGGTGGCGAGCACGCGGTCGCACTGGCGCATCAGCTCGTTGGTCTTTTCCAGGCTGGGCACGTCGATGCTCTGCACCAGGTCCGCCGGGGCGCCCAGGGCGACGATGGCCTCGCGCATGTAGTCGCAGATTTTCTTGTTGGTCAGCTTGGCCCGCGGGTGCGGCGCGATGATGATGGCGTTGCGCCCTTTCACCGCGGCGATGGACTTGATCACCGGGGTCGCCTCCGGGTTGGTCGACGGCGACAGCGCGCCGATCACTCCCACCGGCTTGGCCAGCTTGACGATATTGCGCTCCGGGTCTTCCTCGATCACGCCCACCGACCTGTCGTCGATGATGTCCATCAGGGTGGCGCGGGTCTTGCGGTGGATCTTCAGGTACTTGCCCTCGTAGTTACCCAGCTGGGTCTCCTCCACGGTAAAGCGCGCGATCTCCTCCGAGCGGTCTTCCCGGGCCACCGCCCACACCATGCCGGTGATGAGTTCGTCAACCTGCTCCTGGGTATAGTCGGCGATCTGCGCCTGGGCCGCCCGGGCGCGCTCCATCATGGCGGTGATCTCCTGGCTGGCTTCGATTACTGCCTGGTTGTCTTCCATTCTGCGGGCTCCGTATTTGCGCTCTGCGGCTTGCGGTTACTGTGCAATAGGTTAGCTGATCAACGCTGGCCCAGCAGCCTAACGCCCGGCACGGGCCGCTCCAAGGGAGGAAATTGCGGCATTTATGGATTATATTGTGGTTATGCGACATCCACATCGAGAACCGGGGCGGGGCCCGTGAGCGCGCCCTCCAAGTGGCCCCTGCCGGCCGACGGTGTACGCGTGATGACGCCGGGGTTCATGCTGTCCACACTGTCCCGACACCCGCTCACCCGGGGCTGCTACCCGGCCGCCATGGGCTACTACCCGGCGGCCCGCGACCACCGTATGCGGCGCGACCGCCACGACGACAACCTGTTGATTTATTGCGTGGGCGGACACGGTCTGGCGCGCGCCGGGGACTGGCGCGGCGAGGTCGGCGCCGGCGAGGTCCTGCTGCTGCCGCGCGGCACGCCGCACACCTACGAGGCCGCCGCCGGCGATCCCTGGTCCATCTACTGGGTGCACTTCCGCGGCGACGAGGCGCAGGCCTTCAACGACTACCTCGGCTACCGCGAGGGGGAGCCGCCGCTGTGGCGCGCCGGCCTGGCGCCGCCGCTGGCGGCGCGCTTCGACGACTTGATGACCGCGCAGCGCACCGGCTACAGCGCGCGCGCCTTCATTCACGCCGCCAACCAGCTGCGCCAGCTGTTGACCTACACCGCGCTGGAAATTCGCCACGCCGAGGCCAGCGGGCAACAGAGTTTCGACCTGGCCACGGTGCAGCGATTCATGCGCGAGCACATCGGCCAGCCCCTGGACCTGGACACCCTGGCCGCGGTCGCCAACCTGTCGCGCTACCACTTTTCCGCCAAGTACAAGGCGCTGACCGGCTACTCGCCGATCCGGCATTTCCTCAACATGAAAATGGAGCACGCCTGCCAGCTGCTGGACGCCTCCGCCCTGAGCGTGACCGCAGTGGCCGCGGCGCTGGGCTACGACGACCCGCTGTACTTTTCGCGCCAGTTCCGGAAGACCGTGGGACTGTCACCCCGCGCCTACCGCGCCTCGGTGCGCAGCTAGGCGCTCAGCCGGCGGCGCTGGCGGCTTCTTCCGCGAGCGCTGCGGCGGTCTTGGCCTCGGCCTGGATGACCTCGGGAGAACTGGTCAGGTGCCGCATCAGCATGGCGCGCATCCACTGGTGCGGCGCACTGCGCGAGGTGCGCGTGTGCCGCATCAGGGACATCTTGCCGCGGTTGCCGCTGTGCGTATTGCGAATCATGCGCTTCAGCTCCGCCGGCATCTCGTGGCCGATGATGCGCTCGCGGTACAGGCCGCCCTCCTGGAAACCGGCATTGGCCACGAGTAGGGAGTCGGTGCGCGTGAGCACGCCGACCGCGGAGGAGAACTGCGTCGTCTCCAGCACGATGTGACGGTGCACGCCGTACTGGCCGAGCACGTCGTCGACCATCGACGTGTTCTCCCGGGTCAGGCCCGGCAGGTACAGCCGCAGGTGCGGGTAGGCGAGGAAGTCCTTCAGGTCCATCTCCTTGTCAGCCAGCGGGTGATCGGTGCGCATGTAGCAGCGTGGCGCGATGGCGGCGATGGGCTCGGCGAGGATGTCGCGTTCCGTCTCCAGCGCCACGAAGGCAGCGAAGTCCGCCTCGCCCTTCTTCAACTGGTCCTGGTAGTCCGGGGGCACCTCGGCCATGATGATCTGCACGTTGGGCGCGGCCTGGGCCAGCTCGGCCATCAGGTTGGGCAGCAGCGACTCGCACAGGATCGGCGGCATCAGCAGCTTGAAACTGCCCGCGTAGGTCTCGGGGCTGAACTCCACGTCGCCCAGTACGTGCTCCACGGTCTCCAGCAGGCCGGGCAGCTCGCGCCCCAGCTCCTCGGCCCGCGGCGTCGGCACCAGGCCGTGGGCGGTGCGGGTAAACAGTTCGTCCTCGAAGGAGTCGCGCAGCTTTTGCAGGGTCTTGGACAGGGCCGGCTGCGATACTGACAGGCGCTCGGCCGCGCGGGTCACGTTGCGCTCCTCCAGGAGAATCTGCAGCGCTACCAGCAGGTTGAGGTCGGTCCTGATCAGTTTTCGGGATATCATCGCTTCGCCATGGATATAACTTTTGGTTATAGCTGAAATGCTAGCAAAGAGTCTCAACTATTTCATCTACGAATATTTCACAAATTGACCCGCCCCCGGCGCGGCCCGAGATAGCCCGCCGAATCCACCCCTGCTACCATTGACCGCGGGGCGCGTCGAGGCCCCGTCCTTGTCCAGCGGCCCGGGAGCGAGCATGCACATGACCTTGAGACTGGCCGGCGGCTTGCTGGCCCTGTGCCTGGCCGCCTGCAGCGGCGTGGAAATCACGCCGGATCCGGTGGACGGCTTCGCGGCCAAGGGCTACCGCTACTACGGCTGGCGCACCGAACCGCTGCCCCAGGGCACGCGCAACACCGACCCGGTGTACCGGCTCGACCCGCTGATCCGCAAGCACGTGAACAACAACCTGCAGGCACTGGGCTACCGCCTGGACCCGGCGCGCGCGCAGTTCAACGTCGACTACCTGTACGCGCCCGGCCTGCGCGACGGCGCCACCCCCGAGCAGGGCAGCAATATCTCGCCGATACCGACCTCGACAATCAACCGCCAGATCGACCAGGCCAGCGTGGACAACGCCATCGCCCTGGGCGGGGTGAAGGAAACCGCCAACATCCTGCTGCAGTTCAACGACGTGCACAGTCACAAGGCCGTGTGGGAGGTGCGCCTGACCAAGATCGTCGAGGACGCCAACCTCGCCGACCGCGGCAAGCTGGACGACAATCTCAAGGCGCACCTGCAGCGCGCCATGGCGACCCTGCCCGCGGTCGCCGCTCAGTAGACCTCGGGGTTCACGCAGTGCGGCATGGGCCGCCCCTGCAGCGCCGCCCGCGCATTGGCCACGGCCAGTTTCACCATGGCGCCGCGCGTGGCCGGCGTGGCGCTGCCCACGTGCGGCGTGAGCACGACCCGTGGATGCGCCAGCAGCGCTGAATCCGCCGCCAGCGGTTCGCTGGCGAACACGTCCAGCCCCGCGGCGAAGAGCTGCCCCCGGTCCAGCGCCGCGGCCAGCGCCGCCTCGTCGACGATGCCGCCGCGCGCGGTGTTGACCAGTATCGCCCCCTCCTTCATGCGCGCGATACGCGCGGCATCGAGCAGGCCCCGGGTCTGTTCGGCCAGCGCCACGTGCACACTGACGAAGTCGCTGTGCGCCAGCAGTTCGTCCAGGCCCAGCAACTCGACCCCCGGCTCATCCCGCGGCGTGCGGTTCCAGGCGACCACGCGCATGCCGAAGGCGCGGGCGCGGCGCGCCACGGCGCGGCCGATCTCGCCCAGGCCGACGATGCCCAGGGTCGCGCCCGCCAGGTCGCGGCCGAGGAAGAAGTCCGGCGCCCAGCGCGCCTCGGGGCGCCACTGCCCGGCGCGGATGAAGCGGTCGCCCTCGGCGACGCGGCGGGCGGCGGCCAACAGCAGGGCGAAGGCGGTATCGGCGGTGGCGTCCACCAGCACGCCGGGGGTATGGCCCAGTGGAATGCCGCGCTCGGTAAGTGCCGCCACATCCACGTGGTCCACCCCCACGGAGATGCTGGAGACGAAGCGCAGCGCCGGCAGCCGCGCCAGCAGCGCCCGGTCGACGCGGTCGGTGAGCAGGCAGACCACTCCCTGGCAGGCGTCCGCACCGGGCGGCGGCGCACCCGCGTGCAACGGTAAGCCTTCCTTACCGACCTCCAGCCGGCAAAGGCCCTCAAGAGGAGTAAGCGCTTGCTCCGGCAGCGCGCAGCTGAGGTAGACGGGGGTGGCTGTCACGGTATGTGCGGTACTGTCGTCATGCTTTGCAAAGGCCGCTGCGCCACCCTGCGACGGGACGCGGGGCCGGCTACAGCGGCGCCGGCGACAGGCCGGCCATTTTCGCCAGCCCGTCCTGCCACTCCACCAGCTGCTGCCGCTCGTAGGGCTCCCCCGCCGGCAGGTTGCCCCACACCGGCTGGGGCCAGCAGGCGTCGCCCTCGCGGCGGCCGATGATGTGCAGGTGCATCTGTGGCACCACGTTGCCCAGGCCGGCGAAGTTTACCTTGTCGTAACCGAGCACGTTCTTGATGAAATCCGAGACGCGGGCGCAGTCGGCGAGCACCGCGTCGCGGTGGTCGTGGGGCAGGTCCAGCACATCGAACAGGCGCGTCTCGGGCACCAGGATAAACCAGGGCAGGGCGGCGTTGCGGTTGAGCAGCAGGGCCCCCGTGCTGAGGTCGCCGAGGACGTGGCAGTCGGCGAGCAGTGCTTGCGGAATTTCCACAGCGGGCATGGCGTTCACTCCCGTCAGGCCTTGTTTTCCAGCATACACCAGATTGGCGAGTACTTACCTCGCCCCCCTGGCCCGAACGGGTCAGGAGGTGTCGGCGGCGGCTGCCGCGCGCCCGTCCCAGCGCGCCACCCCCGCCACATCCAGGTCGAACAGGTCCAGGGCGCGCCCCACGCTCTGCGTCACCAGCTCGTCGATCGTCGCCGGGCGAGCGTAGAACGCCGGCACCGGCGGCGCCACCACCGCCCCCATCTCGGACAGTTGCGTCAGGGTGCGCAGGTGGCCCGTGTGCAGGGGCGTCTCGCGCACCATCAGCACCAGGCGGCGGCGCTCCTTGAGCACCACGTCCGCGGCGCGGGTGAGCAGGGTGGAGGTCACCCCGGTGGCGATCTCCGACATGGTGCGCACCGAGCACGGCGCGATCAGCATGCCGGCGGTGGCAAAGGAGCCGCTGGCGATACTTGCGCCGATGTCGCCGGGCGGGTGTACCTCCCCGGCCAGGGCCTCGAGGTCCACCGCCTCCATGTCCAGCTCGTGCTGCAGTGTGAGCCGGGCCGACTTGCTCATGACCAGGTGCGTCGGCACCGCGCTGGCGCGCAGCAGCTGCAGGGCGCGCACCCCGTAGACGATGCCCGAGGCGCCGCTGATGCCGACGATCACCGGTCGCGTCACCCGGCGAGCTCCTCGAGCATCGCGCGCATGCGCGCGTGCAGCAGGTTCACCGCCTTGAGCGGCCGCACCATCACCTTGAACTCGCAGATCTTGCCCTGCGCGTCGAAGCTCATGATATCCACCCCGTTGATCATCACCCCATCCACCTCGCAGACAAACTCCAGTACCGCGTGCTCGTCGCTGACCACCTCCTTGACGTAGTGGAAGCTGTCGTTGAACACCTGGTAGGCGCCGGTGAGGTAAAGGGTGGTCAGCTCCCTGCCCTGCTGCGGTGTGTGCACCACCGGCGAGAGGAAGACGCAGTCGTCCGCCAGCACCTCGTCCAGGCGCTCCAGTTTGCCGCTGGCCAGTATGTCGTGCCAGACCTCCAGGGTATGCATGGCCCCGTTCTCCCTCGTTGCGGTGACTATCCGTTTACGCCGCGCCGCCCCTGCTAGAGGTCGGCCTCGGCCCGAAACTCGCGCTCGATGCGCTGCTGCAGTTCGTAACGCGCCACCCCGGAGCGCGCATTGGACTCGCGCAGGCGCTGGCGGTAACGCTGGCCGCGGTAGTGGCGCAGCAGCGCGGCGAAGCGCTCCGCCTCGACCTCCCCCGCGATCAGCGCCTCGATAAAGGCGATATCGATGCCCACCCGGTAGGCGATGCGACTGGGGCGAATCCTGTTGACGTGGAACTCCGCCACGATATGCATCTGCTGTTCGCGCGAGTGGGTGCACTGGCGGGAATAGCCATGCGGCGGGGACGGTGTGCGGGAGTCCGCAGCGGGGTGGTGATCGGCCATGGGGCAATTATTAGCAGTTGCGGCGGGGCCTGCCAAGTGCGCGGCGGCACATTCCCGCGCCTGGCCACATTTAACCAGCCCCGCTGGTTAAATTTTGCCCGGTCCAGGGCTATAATGCGCGGTTAGCGATGCGCGAGCGCGCACCCCCACCGAAGGCGAGGAATCCAGCGATGAATGCACCGGAGCAAGTGACCCAGGGCGATATCGAACAACAGATGAAGGCCACCCTGCAGATGCAACGGGAGGACTACATGCGCGAGGGCGTGGTTTCCGCCGAGACGCGCATCGATCGTATGCAGCGCGCCGTTGACGTGCTGGTCAAGTACAACGACAAGGCGGTGGAGGCGCTCAACACCGACTTCTCCTGCCGGCCGCGGGAAATCACCCTGCTCACCGACGTCGGCGCCGGCATCGCGCCACTGAAGCACGCCATCAAGCACGTGCGCAAGTGGATGAAACCCGAGAAGCGCCCGACCATGTTTCCCTTCAACCTGCTCGGCGGCCGCTCGCGCGTCGAGTACCAGCCGCTGGGCGTGGTCGGCATCATCGCCCCCTGGAACTTCCCCGTGAACATGGTATTCAGCCCGCTGGCCCAGGTGCTGGCCGCCGGCAACCGCGCCATGATCAAGCCCTCGGAATTCACCCCGGCCACCTCCGAGGTTATCGCCGAGATGATCGAGGAGGCCTTCGACCCGAAGGAAGTGGCGATCTTCGCCGGCGGCCCCGAGGTCGGCCAGGCGTTCTCCAGCCTGCCCTTCGACCACATGATCTTCACCGGCGCCACCTCCATCGCCCGCCACATCCTCACTGCCGCGGCGCAGAACCTGGTGCCGGTCACCCTGGAACTGGGCGGCAAGTCACCGGTGGTGATCTCGCGCAGCGCGGATATCACCAAGACCCTGGAGCGCATCATGGTCGGCAAGACCATGAACGCCGGCCAGATCTGCCTGGCCCCGGACTACCTGCTGGTGCCCGAGGAAAAACTGCACGAGGTCATCGAGGCGGCGCAAGCAGCGGTGACGCAGATGTTCCCGAAGATTCTCGACAACCCGGAATACACCTCGGTGATCAACGAGCGCCACTACATGCGCCTCAACGGTTACCTGATGGAGGCGAACGAGCGCGGGCAGCAGGTCATTCCCATCAACCCGGCAAATGAGGATTTCAACCAGCAGGCCGGCACCTACAAGATTCCGCCGACCCTGATCCCGGAGCCCGCCGACGATCTCAAGCTGATGGAAGAGGAGCTGTTCGGCCCGCTGCTGCCGATTCGCACCTACAAGGCCTTCGACGACTGCATCGACTACATCAACAGCAAGCCGCGGCCGCTGGCCGCCTATTACTTCGGCGAGGACGCCGCCGAGGAAGCCGCCTTCACCAGCCGCACCACCTCCGGCGGCGTGTGCATCAACGACGTGATCATGCACGTCATGCAGGAGGAACTGCCCTTCGGCGGCGTGGGTCCCAGCGGCATGGGCGCCTACCACGGCTTCAAGGGCTTCCAGACCTTCAGCCACGCCAAGTCCGTGTACAGCCAGGCGAAGGTCAACGTCGCCAAGCTCGGCGGCATGGCCCCGCCCTTCGGCAAGGCCACGGAAAAAACCATCAAGATGCAGATCAAGCGCTGATCGGCGCGAGCGAATCGACAGGGGCCCGCGGGCCCCTTTTTCATGCCCGCGCCACAGCGCCCGGCGGCTCAGGCCGGCGCGATAAGCAGGGTGGGAATGCCCAGGTCGTGACTCTTCAGGCTGGCCACCCGTGTGCCCGGCTTGCGCCCCTCGCGCACCGGTGAGCGCGCCACGCCGCGCGCATCCAGGCGCGCGCACAGCGCGTCGATGTCGTCGCAGTGGTAGGCGATGCCCCAGAACTCGCTGACGTCCCCTCCCTGCTCCGGCGAGACAATCACCTCCAGGGTCATCTTGCCCGCGCGAAAGAACAGCATGCGCCCGCCCCATGCGGGCACGTTCTGGTCCAGCGCGAGGCGCATACCCAGGCGGTCGCGAAACAGCGTGATACTCGTCTCGGCCTGCGCCGTGCGCAACACCAGGTGGTCCACGCGCATCTGCGCACACGACGCCTGGCCGGCGGCGCGAAAACGCGCGCTGGCGCTGCCGTCACACAGCGCCAGCGACAGCCCCAACGGGTTGTCCCAGGGCGCCGCCGCGACGCCGGCATCGGCAGTGCGCAGCACGACGCCCTCGATCGCCGCGCTGTCCAGCGGGCGCTGGCGCAGCTCGAGCACGGTGTTGCCAAGCGCCAGCCAGGCGGTAGCGTCGTCCACCGGCAACGCGCGCACGGTGAACAGCGCGGCGTAGTGCTGCAGCGCCTGCGCCAGGTCCGGAACGGCCAGCACCACCCTGTCGAACGCCTCCACCTTCACCCTGTCCTCCCAGCGCACTGCACGTGCTATTGGCATAGTTCAGTCAAGGGTCTTACACTGCAACGACTACGCACCTGATGCAATGCCCGCGGCGCTTGCCGGCCGGGCCAACCCAAGGAGATCCAGCACGATGTACAAGGCATTCAAGCACCTGATCGCGGCGACGTTACTGGCCGCTGCAAGCCTGCTGCCCGTTACCGCCCTGGCCGGCGACACCCTGCAGCGCATCATCGACTTCCGCACGCTGAAGGTCGGCATGTCGGGAAACCAGCCGCCCATGACCATGACCAACCGGCAGGGTGGCCTGATGGGCTTCGACGTGGATCTCGCCCAGGCCCTGGCCGCCGCCATGCGCGTCAAGCTGGAGATCAAGGCGATGCCCTTCGGTGAACTCATGGGGGCGCTGGATGACAACGAGATCGACCTGATTATTTCAGGCATGTCTATCACACCCGAGCGCACCGAGATGGTGTCCTTCGTCGGCCCTTACATGATGTCCGGCAAGTCCATTCTCACGCGCAGCGAAACGCTGGCCAGGGTCAGCTCCACGGCGGACTTCAATCGCAAGGACCTGAAACTGGTCGCCCTGAGCAATTCCACCAGCGCCACCTTCGTGCGCGACGCGGCTCCCGAGGCGACCCTGGTCCCGGTATCGAGTTACGACGAGGGCGTACAGCAGCTGGTCGATGGCAAGGCCGACGCGATGGTCGCCGACATGCCGATGTGCGTGCTCTCGGTGCTGCGCTATCCCGAGGCCGGCTTCACCACCCTGGAACAGCCGCTGACACTGGAGCCCATCGGCATCGCCGTGAGCAAGGACGACCTGCAGTTCCAGAACCTGGTGGAAAACTACCTGCGCGCCTACGAGAAAAGCGGCGTGCTGAACAAGCTGCGCGAAAAGTGGTTCGAGGACAGCTCCTGGGTCGCGGCCCTGCCCTGAGCGGCGGCCGTGCCCTCACCCGGGCCTCTGGTCATCGCCCACCGGGGCGCCTGCGGCTACCTGCCTGAACACACCCTGGCCGCCAAGGCCCTGGCGCACGGCATGGGCGCCGACTTCATCGAACAGGACGTGGTGCTGACCCGCGACGGGGTGCCCATCGTCCTGCACGATATTTTCCTCGACAGCACCACCGATGTGGCGCGGCAGTTTCCCGGCCGCGCGCGGCCGGACGGGCACTACCACGCCGTTGATTTCAGCCTTGAGGAAGTGCGCCGCCTGCACGTGCACGAGCGGCGCGGGTCGGGTGGTGAGGCAGTCTACCCGCAGCGCTTTCCCACCGCGGTCGACCTGTTCCGGGTGCCCACACTGGGCGAGGAACTGGACCTCATCGCCGGCCTGGACCACAGCCGGGGCCGCCGCACCGGGCTGTACGTGGAGCTCAAGTCGCCCAACCGCCACCGCGCAGCGGGACTGGACCTGCCCGCCGCGGTGCTGGCGGTGCTGGCGGAAAAGGGCTACGCGGACAGGCCCGGCCAGGTTTTCCTGCAGTGCTTCGACGACGCCACGCTGCGCCTGCTGCGCGACATGCTGGCCACCCCCCTGCCACTGGTGCAGCTGATCGCCGACCCGGCCTGGGGCGAGGACAGCGCGGTCGACTTCGATTACCTGCGCACTGCACAGGGCCTGGACGAGGTGGCGACCTACGCCGACGCCATCGGCCCCTGGCTGTCGCACATTTACCTGGGGCAGGCGGCGGACGGCTCGGCGCGCATCGACCCCCTGGTGCAGCGCGCCCGCGAGCGCGGCCTGGCTGTACACCCCTACACCTTCCGCCGCGACGACCTGCCCGCCGGCATCGGCGATTTCGACACGCTGCTGGACCTGTTTATCGGTGAACTGGCCGTCGACGGCCTGTTCACCGATTTCCCGGACCTCGTGCTGGACTACCTGGCGCGGCGCGCGCGGCGGTATTAACTGACAGGATTTCCGGCCGCGGCTCACGGCATTCGCGCACCAGCTGCGATACAATGCCGCGCGTACACACGGGGGGATCAGGGTGACACCCAAGCTAATCAGGCGCACCAAGATCGTGGCCACCGTGGGGCCGGCGAGCGAGTCCAGCGACATGATCGCCCGGCTGATCGGTGCCGGGGTCAATGTGTTCCGCCTCAATTTCAGCCACGGCACGGCGCAACAGCACGCGTCGGTGGCAGCGCGTATCCGCAAACAGGCGAACATCGCCGGCGTCTATGTGGGCATCCTCGCGGACCTGCAGGGCCCGAAGATTCGCATCAGTAATTTCCGCCAGGGCAGTGTCGAGCTGTCCGCCGGCGATCGCTTCCGCCTGGACCTCGACCTCGGCGAGGACGACGGGGATATTCGCGCTGTCGGGCTGAACTACGAGGAGCTGTGCAGCAGCGTCACGCGCGGCGATACGCTGCTGCTGGACGACGGTCGCATTCGTCTGCGCGTTGACGACGTGGAGAGCTCCGCGGTGGACTGCTCTGTCCTGGTGGGCGGCACGCTCAGCTCGCGCAAGGGCATCAACCGCCTCGGCGGCGGGCTCGCAGCGCCGGCGCTGACCCCCAAGGATCTCACGGACATCGACAGCCTGGCGGAAGTGCGCCCGGATTTCGTCGCGGTGTCTTTCGTCTCCTCCGCGGACGACATCCTGCAGACCCGCGAGCTGCTGGCGCAACACGACCTGCACCCGGCCATCATCGCCAAGATCGAACGCGCCGAGGTGGTAGCGGACGAATCCATCCTCGACGGCATCCTGCTCGCCAGTTCAGGCATCATGGTCGCGCGCGGCGACCTCGGCGTGGAGGTCGGCGATGCGCAGCTCATCGGCATCCAGAAAGAGCTGATCTCGCGCGCCCGGCGCATGGACCGGGTGGTGATCACGGCGACCCAGATGATGGAGTCCATGATCAACAGCAGGCTGCCGACCCGCGCGGAAGTGTTCGACGTCGCCAACGCCGTGCTGGACGGCACCGACGCGGTGATGCTGTCGGCCGAAACCGCGGTGGGCAAGTTCCCCGTGGACGTGGTCAACGCCATGTCCGAGGCGGCGCTGGGCGCCGAGAGGCAACCGGTGGCGCGCACCTCGAGGTATCGCCTCAACCAGGAGTTCGCCAGCGCCCAGGAAACCATCGCCATGTCGGCCATCTACGCCGCCAATCACTACTCCAACGTGCGCGGCATCGCCTGCCTGACCGAGTCCGGCACCACCCCCCTGCTGATGTCGCGCCTGAGTTCCGGCAGGCCCATTTTTGCCCTCAGTCACCTGGGTGAAACCCTGCAGAAGCTGTGCCTGTGTCGCGGTGTGGTGCCGCTGTTCTTCGACGCCTCCGTGTTCGACCCGGCGGAGGTCGAGGCCAGCGCCATCGAGTTCCTCCTCGACGGAGGCTACCTGGGCAAGGGGGATTCCATCCTGCTGACCCGGGGCGAGGTCATGGGCGCCGCGGGCTCCACCAATATCATGAAGATACTCCCGGTAGCCTGAGCGGCATGGCGGCGTCACCCAGCGGCAGCACACGCCTGGTCGGCGATATCGGCGGCACCAACACGCGCCTGGCGCTGTTCGACCCCGCCAGCGGTGAGCTCTCCGCCCGCCGCGCCTACAACAATCGCGAACACGCCGGCCTGGAGGCGATCATCGCGGCCTGGCTGGACGACCTGCCCGGCCCGGTCCCGGCACAGTGCTGCCTGGCGGTGGCCGCGCCGCCGTTCCGCGACCGGGTGCGCATGTTGAACATCGACTGGTCGTTCTCCGCCAGCGAGTTGGCCGCGCGCTTCGGCTTCGCGCAGTTGCGCTGTATCAACGACTTCGAAGGCAATGCCTTCGCCCTGCCCCACCTGGGCGCGGCGGAGCTGCACGCTCTGCGCGCGGGCCTGGACCCGGACTGCCGCAAGCTCGCCGTGCTCGGGCCGGGCACCGGGCTGGGCGGCGCCACGCTGGAGTTCTGCCAGCAGACGCCGGTCGCCTGCGCATCCGAACCCGGCCACATGGGCCTGGCGGCGGCGAACGAGCTGGAACTGGCGCTGTTTGCCGCGCTGCTGCCGCGGCACGGCGAAGTGCACGCCGAACTGCTGCTCTCCGGCCCCGGCCTGGCGCGCCTGTACCGGGCCCTGGCCGAGGTGCGCGGGCAGCCCGTGCAAGACCTGACCCCGGCGCAGGTGTCCAGCGCCGCGCTGGCCGGCGAATCCCCCCTGTGCGCCGAGGCCGTGGCCGTATTCTGCGCCCTGCTGGGCTCGGCCGGCGGCGACTACGTGCTCGCCACCGGCAGTTACGGTGGCCTCTACCTCGCCGGGGGTATCGTGCCGCGTATCCTGCCCCTGCTGGAGAACAGCGAGTTTTGCGCGCGCTTCCAGGCCAAGGGCGACATGGCGCCGCACCTGGCCCGCGTACCCCTGTTCGCCGTCACCAGCCCCGACACCGGGTTGATCGGGGCGGCCCATACCCCGCTCGGGTAATCCCCACTGGTCGAAAATGACCAATTTGTGCGAAAAATTCATTACTTGCCGCCCTGTGCAGCCGCGATTTAGGTGCTACACTGTGGAGGCTGGGTAGTCCCAGCGGGTATTTATGCGCACGGTCGAGGTTCCTCCTTCAAGGTCATCGGTACGTTTAACATAAATAATTACTACACGGAGAGGACGCCACATCGGCGTCGAGAGCACTACAGGTACACATTATGTCTACAACAACCGGAACGGTTAAGTGGTTCAACGAAACCAAGGGCTTTGGTTTTATCGAGCGGGAAGACGGGCCCGATGTATTCGTTCATTTCAGCGCCATCCAGGCGGATGGTTTCAAGACCCTGGCCGATGGCCAGAAAGTCGAATTCACGGTGACCGACGGGCAGAAGGGCCCTCAGGCGGAGAACGTTGTACCCATCTGATCAGCTCCGATCTGATCAACACCGATCAGCAAGCTACAAAGGCAGGTAATAAAAAAGGAGCTCCCGTGGAGCTCCTTTTTTTGTGTCGGCCGCTTTTGTGTTGACTGCCGGGCCACAGCAGCCCGTTGCGGCTAGCCCTCGGCGAGCTAGCCCTCGGCGAGCTGTTTCTGGCGCTCGAGCTCTGAATCCATGTACTTGATCCACTGGTTCGCGTACTTGGCGGAGCGCTCGTCGCGGCCGGCCGCCTTGAAGGCCTTGCGCGCGTTGTCGTACTGCTTGAGGTTGAAATAGGCCATGCCCAGGACCAGGCGGGCCGTGTCGGGGCGCTTGATACCGCCGCGCTGCAGGCCCTTGTTCAGGGCGGTCACCGCCTTCTTGAACTGGTCATTGTCCAGGTAGATGTTGCCCAGCCTGGCGTACAGTTCACCCTTGTCGGATTTCGACGCCGCCTTCTCCATCGCCGGGATGGCGCGGTCGATCTCCTGGGCCTGGCGCCAGGCGTTGCCGGTCAGCTCCCAGTCCTTGGACTTGCCCTCTATAGCCTCGCTCTTCAGGCCCTTGTCCATCACCTTCGCCGCCTTGTAGGGTACATCCGCGTTGAGGTAGAGGTAGGCCATCGTGGTCAGCTCGGTACCCTTGTCCAGCATGTCCTGCACGTAGGCGGTTTCCATCGCCGCCAGCTGGTCCTTTTCGCGCTTCTGCTCACCGTACATGTGAGAAATCTGCACCCAGTAGGCCTTCTTGGGATAGTACTTGAGCAGTTCCTCGAGGGTGGCGACCGTCTTGTCGGTATCGTTCTTCTCGAAGTAGAGGAAACGCGCCAGGTTGTACCACTGCTCCTTCGGTACGTTGCCCTTTTCCTTGTAGATATTGATGGCTTTCTCGACGTTGGCCAGGGCCTTGTCGTAATCCTTGGTCTGGTAGTAACCCTGGGCGAGTAGCACGTAGGCGTTGGCGTTCGGCGACTCGGTCATGCCGAACCACTCCAGCAGCGCGTCGATACCGCGCTGCCACTGCTCCTGCACGAAGTACAGCTGGGCAATGGTATAGCGTGTGTTGATTTCCATGGCCAGCGGGATATCCGGCTGGGAGACCACGGTCTCGTATGCCCGCAGCGCACCGGCGTAGTCTTCCCGCGAATAGGCGATAAAGGCCTTGAGATTCCACACGTTGGCCAGTTCGTAACTGTTGAGCTTGGTGCTCTCGCGACTGGCGGCGATCATCTCGTCGAGTATCTGCTCGGCGGTGTTCAGGTCCTTCGCCTCGGCGGCGGCCTGGGCCTCCGCCAGCTTTTCATAGACCTTGTTGCGCAGCGCCGGCGTGCGCCGCGTTTCACGCGTGTCTTTCTTTTTTTCTTCCTGCGCGCCAGCCGCCGCCAGGGGGGCGACCCCCAGGTCGGTCTGCAACTGCGTGACCGCGACCTGTAACGCGAGCACCGGCAGCGCGAGCAACGCGGCCCGGGTCCATGTCGTGATGATCGTCATGGCCGATTACTGCTCCAATTCGTAAGTAAACTTGTTCTGTACACCGGCGACCTCGATCGCCTCGCCATCCACCACCCGCGGCTTGTACTTGAACTTGAGGGCCGCTTTCACGGAGGCCCTCTCGAACACACCCGAAGGCTGGCAGTCCACCGCCACCGGGTCGCGGATCGCACCGGAAGTGGTCACGGTATACTCGACAATACAGTAGCCGGTAATACCGCGCGTCTGCGCGCGCCGCGGGTAGATCGGCGCGACCTTGACGATCGGCAGGTACTCACCGTCGCCGGAGGACATGCCGCTGGTAGAGATATCCAGGCTCACACTGGCCGCCGGAGCGACGTTTTCCACGTCGATGTCCATATCCAGGTCGAGCTGCACCATCTCCATTTCCGGCGGCGGCTCCTCCGGGTCTTCCACCTTGTCCGGCTTCGGCGTGGTGGTCTCCAGTTCGATCTCTTCCTCGGGTTGCACGAGGTCGGCGATCTTGCGCGCCTTGATCTCCGGGTTCTCGTAGTCGCGGTCGATCAGGCTATGCATGACCAGGAACAGGCCCACCACCACGGGCACGGCCAGCAGTATCGAGACAAACATCCTCACTGAACTGTTCATCTGGCTACCCCGCATCTTCCGTGGAGGCGCACAGCGGCGCATCCATCAACGGCTTGATTGCGGCGAGCAGTTCGCTCAGCACCGAGGTGGGCGCCTCCTCGTCCGCCTGGATCACGAAGTTCGCCTTCGGGGCTTCCTTCTTCGCGGCCTCGGCCAGGCGGTAGGCGCGTTCTACCGGGATCTGTTTCTTGTCGTAGTGGATATTACCCACGGCATCGATAGCAAAAATAATGGTGCCCCGCTCGCATATGTCCGTAGTGACAGCCTCTTTCCGGGTGATGTCCACACCCGGCTCCTTGACAAAGGAGGAGGTCACGATGAAAAAGATGAGCATGATGAATACGACGTCCAGCATCGGCGTCAGGTCGATTTCACCCTCGCCGCCGCCATCCTGCGTCGTACGTCCTCCCGCCGCTATTCCACGCCTGCTCACTGCTTTTTCTCCGCTGGCCAGTTTACCTGTTTGACGCCCGCCTCACGGGCGGCGTCGCCGACCTCGATGAGCGTGCCGGCGCTCGCACCTGGCTCCGTCTTGACTGTAAAGGCTTGCTCCGGGTCCGACGCCAGCAGGCGGGCGATATTCGCCCGCACCGCTCGAATGTCGATGCGGCGGTTCTCCATCCAGATCTGGTCGTCTCCGGTAATGGTGACGACGATACTGGTGGCATCCGATTCCGGTGGGTTCTGGTTGCTGTCCGGCCGGTTCATCTCGATGCCGGCTTCCTTGAGGAACGAGGCGACCACGATGAAGAAGATCAGCATGATGAACACCACGTCCAGCATGGGCGTCAGGTCGATCTGCGCCTCATCGGAATCGGCTTCTCTATTTCTCTTACGCATTAACGTGGCTCTATCAGTGGTCCGTCGTCAGGTTGTCGTGCAGGAACTGGCTCTCCCGCTGGGCAATCCGCGTGACGTAAGTGTTGGCAAAAACGCCTGACAGTGCGGCGACCATACCGGCCATGGTCGGAATCGTGGCCTGCTGTACACCGCCGGCCATGGACTTGGCGTCGCCACCGCCGGTAACGGCCATGATATTGAACACCTCGATCATGCCGGTCACCGTACCGAGCAGTCCCAGCAGCGGACACAGCGCCACCAGGGTCTTGATCAGCGGCAGAAACTTGTTGATCTGCATGCGGGTGCGGGAAATCAGCATGGCGCGGATCTGGTGCGCCTCCCAGGACTTTCGCTCGCTGCGGGACTCCCAGCGAGCGATAACCTCGGCGACATCCTTCTTCCAGCCAAACTGCAGGTACCACACCCGCTCGAAGATCAATGCCCACATCACGAACAACAGGACGGCAATCAGCCACAGCACATCGCCGCCCTTGTCCATGAAGGCGAGCAATACCTCCATCAAACCGCCCATATCAAGACCTCAGGTTGGCTTCGGTATGCTCCGCAATCATGCCGGTGGTCTGCTCGTCGAGGATATGGATGATCCGCTGAGCACGACCGTTGACGATGGTGTGCAACAACACCGTCGGGATCGCCACGACCAGACCCAGCACCGTGGTGATCAGGGCGCCGGAAATACCACCGGCCATCGCCTTGGGATCGCCCGCGCCGAAGATGGTGATTGCCTGGAAGGTGATGATCATACCCGTGACCGTACCGAGCAGACCCATGAGCGGGGCTACCGCGGCGATGATCTTGAGCAGGGTCAGGCCACTCTCCAGCTTCGGCGTTTCCTTGAGTACGCCCTCGGACAGTTTCAACTCCAGCGTCTCGGTGTCCATGGAGGGGTTGTCCTCGTGGATTTTCAGCACGCGGCCCAGCGGGTTGTTGTCGTTGGCCTTGTCGCTCTTGAGCTGGGCGTTGACCTTGCCGCCCACAGCAGTGAGCACGATCAGGCGGTAGATCGCCAGCAGGAAGGCGAAGATGCCCACCGCGGTGATGGCGTAACCGACGTAACCGCCCTGGTGCCAGCGCTCCTCGAGGTTCGGCGTGTCGATGATCGCCGCCAGGAAGGAACCGCCGGTGGGACCGGTCGGGTCGATGCCGAAGCTGTTCAGGCCGCCGCTGGCGGAGGCCAGATCGGCCGCCCAGCCGGTGTAGGGGCCGCTGGGCTGGCGCGGCAGTTCGCTGAGCTTGCCGTTGTCGTAGCTGAGGTAGTGGCCGTCGGTGTCGACGACGTTGAACGCGCCGACGCGCACCACCTGCCGCTCCGCGCGCTCGCCCGCCGGCGAGGAGACGTCCGCGGCGAAGCTGGTGACCACGCCGGTTTCACGCACCTCGCGCAGCAGCTCGAACCACACCCGCTCGATCTCCTCGATGCTGGGCAGGTCGTCGGAGCTGCTCATCTTGGCGACCAGATCGCGCAGGAACTCTTCGCGGCCGGGATACTGGGCAGACACCAGCGATACCTCGACGTTGGAGGCCAGGTCGCCCGCGGCGGAGGTCAGGTGACCGAACAGTTCCGTCAGGGTACCGAGCTTCTCTTTCAACTGCTTCTGCTTGGCGGCGATCAGCAGCTCGTTTTCTTCAAACGTGTTTTCCAGCTGGGTGCTGAGCGCTTCCTGGCGTGCGCGCTCTTCCTCGGCGGCCTTCAGCGCGGCGGCCTGGTTGGCCTTGTCACGGGCGAAGCGCTGCTCGCGCTCGCGGTTTTCCTTGGCCTCGGCCACCTGGCCCTGCTTGACGAAGTTGAGCAGATCGTCCAGCGACTTGGCCTCTTGCGCCAGTGCGGATGCGCCTGACAGTGACAGCGCGCCGCACAGTGCGAAAGCGGCGCCTCGTATAAATTTAAGCCTCATCAGTTAGCCTCCGGCGCAGCGACTGGCATGTTCAACAGTTCGATAGTGGCCTGCTTCTTCGCAATGCGAATGCCCTTGCGAATGGCAGAGTCATAGTCGCCGGCGGGCAGGTCTACCCAGTTCCGGGCGGTTACGTCCCAGGCGCCGGAGGTGGCGCCGTCGGTCGTCTGGTACACCAGCGCGATGCGACCGACACGCAGGAAGTCCACCTCGCGCTCGGCGCCGCCGAGGTCGATAGTGCCCCTGTAGGTGTCGATGCCGCGGCCGTACTGGAGTTCGATGTTGTACGCCTCGAGCACACCGCGGAATTTCTCTGCCACGCTCACGTCGGCGCGATCGAGGTTGTCACGCAGGAACTGCACCCGCTCCAGGCGCTCTTCTTTCTGGAAGGGCACGTCGAGCTCGACGAACTGTTCCAGACCGTCGATCATGCGGATGACCAGCGGCGTCATCTGCCGTGAAATCACCGTGCTCTCGTCGATAGAGGCATCGATTGACTCGATACGCTTGAGCTGGTTGTCGATCTGGCGCTGCAGCCGCGCGTTGTAGACCTTGAGACCGTCGATCTGCTTCATCACCGTCTTGTAGTCGGTGAGCAGGTCGCGGGTCTCATCGGCCAGGCGGTCAATCTTTTGCTGGGACTTGGCCGCCGCGACGTTCTTGTCCTTGCCCACCTTGAGAACGGCGTCAAGGGAATTGGCTTGAACCACCGCGGTGGTTCCGGCGAGGGCGCCCGCAGAAACCAGCGCAGCGATCAACACCTGCTTGAATCGATGCATAATCATGGGAACTGTTTTTCCTATAAGTCCGACAGAGAAATTCAGGAACTACAACTAAATATAGACCCGGAGCCTAATGTATATAGAAGATATTCCGGTGTGGGTAAACCGAGACGCCGAATTTAAACCAATTAGGGGGAGCTTTTCAATGATTGCCACCGGAGACGATTGCAGCAGGTCCCGACTGTGTATTTCGGTTACACTTTTTATTAAGCGGATATGTCAGGGTAACAGGAGGACAGCTTGCTCAGGCGCGGCTGTAAATGACGAAACTGTAGTCATAGGGATTGGCTCCCCCCGCCGCGTGACGCTCGCGCCAGTCCTCGCGCCAGCGGCTCCAGTCGACCGGCGGAAAGCGTACATCGCCCTCCACCGCGGCGTGCACCTCGGTCAGGTAGAGGCGGTTCGCCCGCTGCAGTGATTCGGCGTAGACCCGGGCGCCGCCGATCACCACCGCCTCCTCCACCTCGTCGGAGCGCGCCACCCGCGCCGCCAGCGCCAGCGCATCGTCCAGCGACGACACCGTGATCACCCCCTGCGGCGCATAGCCCGGCCGGCGGCTGATGACGATGTTGCTGCGCCCCGGCAGGGGTCTGCCGATGGACTCGAAGGTATTGCGCCCCATGACCACCGGCTTGCCCAGGGTATTGCGTTTGAAATAGGCCAGGTCGCCGGGCAGGTGCCAGGGCAACTGGTTGTCGCGGCCGATCACGCCGTTTTCCGCGACCGCGGCGATAAGGGCGAGGCCGGGCACGCCGCGCCGCCTCAGACCGCTACCGGCGCGGCGATGTGGGCGTGCGGGTCGTAGTCGAGGATTTCGAAGTCCTCGAAGCGATAGTCGTAGATCGATCCGGGCCGGCGTCGCAGGCGCAGGCGCGGCAGGGGGCGGGGCTCCCGGGCGAGCTGCTCGCGCACCTGCTGCAGGTGGTTGCTGTAGATGTGCGAGTCGCCGGTACAGATGATGATTTCGCCGGGCTCCAGCTCGCACTGCTGGGCGAGCATGTGCGTCAGCAGCGCCAGGCTGGCGGTGTTGTAGGGCAGGCCCAGGAACGAATCGGACGAGCGGATCAACAGTTGCGCCGACAGCTTGCCGCCGGCGACGTAGAACTGGTACAGCAGGTGGCAGGGAGGCAGCGCCATGCGCCCGGCGCGCACGTTGTCCTGGGGGCTGACGCGCTCGTCCGGCAGGTACTCCACGTTCCAGCCGTGAAACAGGATGCGGCGGCTGTCCGGGTTGTTGCGCAGGCAGTCCACCACGTAATCGATCTGGTTGATGCTGCCGCCGTCGCGGGTCGGCCAGGCGGTCCACTGCGCGCCGTAGATCGGGCCCAGCTCGCCCTCCTCGGTGGCCCACTCGTCCCAGATCGACACGCCGTTCTCCTGCAACCAGCGGGTGTTGGTATCACCGCTGAGAAACCAGATCAGTTCGTTGGCGATGCTCCTGAAATGCAGCTTCTTGGTGGTCAGCAGGGGGAAACCGGCGGCCAGGTCGTGGCGAAACTGGCGCCCGAACACCGACAGGGTGCCGGTGCCGGTGCGGTCGCCTTTCTCCACGCCGTTGTCGAGAATGTCCTGCAGCAGGTCGAGGTATTGCTTCATTTGTGTTTCCCGGCGGTGGCCGGCGCGCCGGCGCCGCGGCCGGCGTAGGCCAGCGCCAGCAGTGTCAGGCCGACAAGAATCATGGGGATGCTCAACAATTGCCCGCGGGTCATCCAGCCGAAGGCCTGGTAGCCGATATGGGCGTCCGGCTCGCGGAAAAACTCGGCGAAGATACGCACGCAGCCGTAGAGCAGGGCGAACAGGCCGGAGACCGCGTAGGTGGGACGCGGCCGCGCGGAGAACCAGGCCAGGATGCTGAACAGCAACAGCCCCTCCAGGGCAAACTGGTAGAGCTGCGAGGGGTGACGGGCCAGTTGCAGCGGGTCGGCGGGAAACACCATGGCCCAGGGCACATCCGCGGGCCGCCCCCACAGCTCCTGGCCGATGAAATTCCCCAGCCGGCCCAGGCCGAGCCCGATGGGCACCAGCGGCGCGACGAAGTCCATGAGGCGCCAGAAGGGGATACCGTGACGGCGGTGGAACAGGTACATCGCCAGCATCACGCCGAGAAACCCGCCGTGAAAGGACATGCCCCCCTCCCACACGCGCAGCAGCCAGGTCGGATCCTGGGCTATCTTCTCGGCGCCGTAGAACAGGGAATAGCCGAAACGGCCGCCGAGCACGACGCCCATGGCGACGTAAAAGGCCAGGTCGTCGACCTGCTCGCGCGCCACCGGCGTCCAGGACAGGCGGCTGCGCCGCGCCGCCATGTACCAGCCGGCGGCGATACCCGCGAGGTAGGCCAGCCCGTACCAGTGGATCTTCACCGGCCCCAGTGACAGGGCGACCGGGTCGATTTCAGGGTAGGGCAACATGTCGGCGCGTCAGTGCTCGGCGGTGGGACGCCCGCCGGTGTTGGCCGGGGCGGGTCATCGCGGTATAAAGCGCGTATTATCGTCCACCGTGTGCCGATGCACAATTCCCCCACCCCGGTAAGCCGCAAATATGTGCCTGATCATCCTCGCCCACCGGGCCGTTCCCGGCGTCCCCCTGGCCGTCGCCGCCAACCGCGACGAATTCCACGCGCGCCCGACCGCCCCGGCCGCCTTCTGGCGCTCCCACCCGGGGCTGCTAGCCGGTCGCGACCTGGAACAGGGCGGCACCTGGATGGGCGTCACCCGCGGCGGCCGCTTCGCCGCGGTCACCAACTTCCGCGACCCGCAGCGCTCGGCCGCCGCGCCGCGCTCCCGCGGCGAACTGCCGCTGGAATTCCTCACCGGCGACCTGTCGCCACAAAGCTATCTGGACGCGGTGGCGCGGCGCGGCGAACTGTACGCCGGTTTCAACCTGCTGGTGGGAGACGCCACCGGGCTGTGGTACTACGACAATTCCCCCGGCGAGGCCCCGCAAGCCCTGGAGCCGGGCATCTACGGCCTGAGCAACGCGCGCCTGGACACCCCGTGGCCAAAGGTCGAGCTGGGCAAGTCGCGCCTGCGCGCGCAACTGGTGGCGGGGCCGGATCACGACGGGCTCGCCGCCGTCGTCGCGGACCGCTCGCTGGCCCGCGCGCGGGACCTGCACCCGCAGGGGCTGGGCGACAGCGGCATGGAGCGTATGCTGTCGGCGCAGTTCATCGTCAGCGACGGCTACGGCACGCGCTGCACCACCACCTGCTGGATCGATGCGCGCGGGGTGCACTGGCGCGAACAGTCTTTCGACCCGGCGGGGGAGCTGGCGGGGGAGGTCACCGAGGCCTTCGCACTGGGCTGAGCCAAGCCCTCGTCGCGTGGCGCCAGGCGAAAATCGGGAGGCCGGGCCTGTCCACCGTGGGCGTGTGTCCCGGACCCTGGAAAAACGGCGCCGGCCAGTGGGCGCGCAGCAGCGGCGCCGCCTAGGCCAGCGGTGTGTGGATGAACTTTTCCATGCCGTGCGCGCGCAGGAAGTCATCCAGGCGCGCGTTGATTGACTCGGCGTCGTCCATGGCCATCACCTCGGCCAGCAGCGCCCGGCCCTCGCCCAGGGGAACGTTGCGCAGGGACTTTTTCACCCGCGGCAGGCTGGTCGCGTTCATGGACAACACGTCGTAGCCCATGGCCAGCAGCAGTATCGCCGCGCCCGGGTCGCCGGCCAGTTCGCCGCAGATGCCGATCGGCACCCGCTCCTGGCGGCTCGCCTCGGCCACATCCGCCAGGGCGCGCAGCACCGCCGGGTGCAGGGAGTGGTAGAGATCCGCGACACGGGCATTGTTGCGATCCACCGCCAACAGGTACTGGGTGAGGTCGTTGCTGCCGACGGAGAGAAAATCCACGCGCCGCGCCAGCGCGCGGGCCTGGTAGACCGCCGCCGGCACCTCGACCATCACGCCGACGGGCGGCAACTCGCCCTGCACGCCCTCCTGCTGTAACTCGCGGTGGCTGCGATAGATCAGGTCCATGGCCTCGTTCAGCTCGGCGACATTGCTGATCATCGGCAGCATGATGCGCAGGTTGCCCAGCCCCTCGTTGGCCTTGAGCATCGCGCGGATCTGCGCGAGGAAGATTTCCGGGTGGTCCAGCGTCACACGAATTCCGCGCCAGCCGAGGAAGGGGTTGTCCTCCTCAATGGGAAAATAGGACAGGGCCTTGTCGCCACCGATGTCCAGGGTGCGCATGGTGACCGGCTTCGGGGAGAAGGCCTCGAGCTGGCCGCGGTAGATCTGCCGCTGCTCTTCCTCTGAGGGGAAGCGCTCGCGCAACAGGAAGGGCACCTCCGTGCGGTACAGCCCCACACCCTCGGCGCCGTGCTCCAGGGAGCGCGTGGCGTCCGCCGTCAGCCCGGTGTTGACCCACAGCGGGACGCGGTAGCCGTCCGGCGTCTCGCAGGGCTCGCCGCGCAGGGACTCCAGGTCGCGCGACAATTCGGCGTCCTCGTCCAGGATCTGCTGGAAGCGGGCGCGCAACTCCGGCGGCGGGTTCAGGTGCACCTTGCCGTTGTAGCCGTCAATGATCAGCTCGCGGTCCTGCAGCCGCGTGTACGGCAGGTCTACCGCACCCATCACCGTGGGCACGCCCATCGCCCGCGCCAGGATGGCCACGTGGCTGTTGCCGGAACCGCGCACCGAGACCAGGCCGGCGAGTTTTTCCCTGGGCACCTCGCCCAGGGTCGAGGCGGTCAGCTCCTCGCCCACCAGGATGGTGCGCTCCGGGTAGGAGATGACCTCCTGGTCCGCCTCCTGCAGGTAGGAGAGTACGCGCGTTCCCAGGTCCTTGACGTCGACGGCGCGCTCCCTGAGGTAACTGTGCTCCATGCGCTCGAAGTGGCGGATGTGCTCGATCATCACCTGGCTCAGCGCACCCTGGGCCCACTCGCCGCCCTTGATCCGCGCGACCACCTCGGCGCCGAGGGCGGAATCGTCGAGAATATTGAGGTAGACGTCGAACAGCGCGTGGTCCTCGGAACTGAGTTCCCCGCCGAGGTTGTCCGCCACCACCTGGATGTCCTCACGCACGTTTTGCAGCGCGTCGCGAAAGGCGCGCACCTCCTTGCGCCGGTCCGCGGCCTGGCGCGAGGGCACGGTGTACAGGTCCGCGCCGGGCGTGACCACGACAACCGTGCCGATGGCCACCCCGGGTGCGCCGGCGACGCCGGTAATTTTCGCCGCGGCGGCGCCGGTCTCGATGCCGATATCCACCGAACCGGTGACCTGGGCGTGGGCGATGACCCCGGCCAGCTGTGCCGACAGCGTAACCAGGAAGGCCTCTTCACTCTCGTCGAAGCGGCGCGCCTGGGCCTGCTGTACGACGAGCACGCCCAGCACCTGGCGCTGGTGAATGATGGGCACCCCGAGGAAGGAGTGGAAGGGCTCCTCGCCGATGCCCGACACGAACTGGAAGCTCGGATGGCTCTCGGCGTTTTCCAGGTTGACCGGCTCCTCGCGCTCCGCCACCAGCCCCACCAGGCCGTCTCCCGGCGCGAGGCTCGCCACCCCCACCAGTTCCTGGTTGAGTCCCTGCGTCGCCTGGAAGATGTAGCGCCCGCTGATCGGGTCGCGCAGGTAGACGCTGCACACCTCGGTCTCCATGGAGTCGCGTACCCGGCGCACGATGATCTGCAACGCGTCACCCAGCCCCTGGGCCGCGTTGACCTCCTGCACGATATGGCGAAGGATTTCCAGCATCATGACAGCTTACCCGCGCCGACCCTGTCGGTGTGCCGCGCCAGCGGCAGGGCCAGTTCCTTCATGGCGCGGCGATAGACTTCGCGCTTGAACGAGATGACCTGTTCCAGGGGATACCAGTAGCTCACCCACTGCCAGTGGTCGAACTCCGGCGCCTCGTTGCGGTCCAGGCGCACGGCGCCGTCATCCTCGAGCAGGCGCAGCAGGAACCACTTCTGCTTCTGGCCGATACAGACCGGGTCCTGGTTGTGGCGAATGTAGCGCTTGGGCAGGCGGTAGCGCAGCCAGCCGCGCGTCGAACCCAGCACCTGCACTGCCGCCGGTTCCAGGCCCACTTCCTCGTGCAGTTCACGATACAGCGCCTCGCGGGGCGATTCGCCGGACTTGATGCCGCCCTGGGGAAACTGCCAGGCGTCGCGGCCACCCACGCGCCGCGCCCACAGCACCTGCCCGTGGTCGTTGGCCAGCATTATCCCGACGTTCGGCCTGAAGCCGTCCGAATCGATCACCTGTGCAGCGTCGCCTCTTATAGTTTGACCGGCTATTGTTCCACACTTTGTCAGCCCTGAGAAATTGTCTGCCGCCCGGTCAGCGGCTATGCTGGGCGCCCTTTGCGTGAGGTCCGCACAGTGACCCTGGCTATATTCGACCTGGACAACACCCTGATCGGCGGCGACAGCGACAACCTGTGGGGGCAGTTCGTGTGCGAGCAGGGGCTGGTCGACAGCGCGGATTTCGCGCAGCGCAACGACAGTTTCTACCGCGATTACCAGCGCGGAGACCTCGACATCGACGCCTACCTGCGCTTCGCCCTGGGCACCCTGAGGGGCCACGCGCCGGCGGTTTTGCGCGACTGGCACGCGCAGTTCATGCGCAGCAAGATCGAGCCGATCATGCTGCCGCGGGCGCAGGAACTGCTGCGCGAGCACCGTGAGCGCGGCCACCAGTTACTCATCGTCACCGCCACCAACGAGTTCATCACGCGGCCCATTGCCGACGCCCTGGGTGTGACGCACCTGCTGGCCTGCGAGGCGGAAATCGTCGACGGCGTCTACACCGGCGCACCGCGCGGCATACCGTCATTCGGCGCGGGCAAGGTAGCTCGGTTGCAACAGTGGGCGCAGGCGCACGACGCGAGCGTCGACGGCGCCTGGTTCTACAGCGACTCCCACAACGACCTGCCGCTGCTCGAACGGGTGGACAACCCGGTGGCCGTGGACCCGGACGAGCGCCTGCGCGCGCGCGCCGCCGAGGCGGGCTGGCCGATCATTTCACTCAGGTAGCATTGGCAAGCGACGCGCGAACAGCGTCTTCAGGTACCCGGTCTCGGGAATCGCGGGATGTATGGGGTGGTCCGGCCCCTGGCCGCCCTGCTCGATAATCTGCACGCCGCAGCCGGCGCGCGCGCTCGCCTGGGCCAGCGCGCCGATCAGCTCCGCCCGCGACAGGTGCATGGAGCAGGACGCAGAGACCAGCAGGCCGCCGGGCTGCAGCAGGTGCAGGGCCAGCTCGTTGATGCGCCGGTAGGCGGCAATGCCCTTTTTCAGGTCCTTCTTTCTCTGGATAAAGGCCGGCGGGTCCAGCACCACGATCTCGAAGCGCTCACCGGCATCGCGCATGTCCGCCAACACCTGCGCCGCCGAACCTCGCCGCGTGCCGACGCGATCGGCGACGCCGTTGCGTTGCGCGCTGGCCGCGACCGCCTCCAGCGCCGCGGCGGAGCTGTCCACGCAGCACACGCTGGCAGCGCCGGCAGCCGCCGCCTGCAGGCCCCACGCGCCGATATAGCTGTACACGTCCAGCACGCGCTTGCCGGCGGCGCGCTGCGCCAGGCGCGCACGGGACAGGCGGTGATCGTAGAACCAGCCGGTTTTCTGCCCGGCGCGCAGCGGCGCCAGGAAGCGCACGCCGTTTTCCTGCAGTTCGACCTCCTCGGGCACCTCCCCGTACAGGACTTCCAGCGGCTCCGGCGCCGACTCCCCGCCACGGCTGCGACTGTCGCGGCGCAACAGGATGCCGGAGGGCTGCAACAGGGACAGCAGCGCCGCCCGCAGTGGTTCGCGGTAGCGCTCCAGCCCGCTGTTGTGCAATTGCAGCACCACATACTGGCCGTAGCGGTCCGCCACGACACCGGGCAGCCCGTCGCTGTCGCCGTAGGCAAGGCGATAGTACGGCGCGTCGAACAGCTCCTCGCGCAGGGACAGGGCCAGCCCCAGTTGGCGCGTAAACAACTGCTCGTCGAGTGCGCACTCCCGACCCGGGGCGTACAGTCGCGCACAGATCAGCGCGTGGGGATCCATGTAGGCGCTGCCCAGCAGTTGCCCGCCCGCGGCGCGTACCACTACCGGGTCACCGGGGGCAAAGTCGCCCAGCGGCGAGCGCCGGCTGTCGATTTCGTTGGAGTAGACCCACAGGTGGCCGCCGCGCAGGCGGCGCTCGGCGCCCTTGCGCAGGAAGAGGTCTTTCACGGGAAGCCCGGGGCGTGCGCCCCTATTCGTCCTCGCAGCGCTGCTGGTAGTCCTGCGCGGAAAGCAGCGCCTCGAGTTCCTCGGCGTCGGCGGGGCGCAGCTTGAAAAACCAGCCGTCGGTGTACGGGTCGTTGTTCACCGTCTCCGGCTCGTCCTCAAGGCGCGAGTTGATTTCCGTGACCTCGCCGCCCAGCGGCGCGTAGATGTCCGATGCGGCCTTCACGGACTCGACCACACCCGCCTCTTCGCCGGCGTCGAGGTTCGCCCCCGGTTCCGGCAGTTCCACGAAAACCACATCGCCCAGGGCGTGTTGTGCGTGATCGGTAATACCCACGGTCACGGTGCCGTCCTCTTCCAGTCGCGCCCACTCGTGCGTGGCGGCGTACTTCAGTTCACCCGGTATGTGACTCATGCTGGTTCCTCTACAGTGGCTTTCCGTGGCCGGCCGAGCGGCCATTCTACCCCCCCGCCGGGGAAAAACAATTGCCGCGCCGGTTTCAGCCGATGCCCATGGCGTGGCGCATCAACTGGTGCTTCAGCAGCGGCAGGCGATCGACGCCGCGCATGCCGTTGTTGCGCAGCCAGCGCAGCGGCAAGGCATCCTGCTCGAACAGCCGCTTGAACCCGTCCATCGCACCCATCATCAACAGGTTTTCGCCCTTGCGCCGCCGCTGGTAGCGGCGCAGCAACTCGAGCTGCCCCGGCGACACGTCGCGTCGCGCGCCGGCGAGAATTTCCTCGGCCAGCACCGCCACGTCCTGCAGGCCCAGGTTGATCCCCTGCCCGGCCAGCGGGTGGATGGTGTGGGCGGCATCCCCCACCAGGGCGGCGCCGGCCTGGACGTAGTCCACGGCGTGGCGCTGGCGCAGGGGGAAGTGCCGGCGCGGCGAACACGCCAGTACCGCGCCCAGGCACGCCTCGCTGGCGCGCGCCAGTTCGCGGCAGAATTCCGCGTCGTCCAGCCCGAGCAGGTCGTCGGCCAGCTCCTCGTCGATGGACCAGACAATGCTGCAGAAACGCTCCCCAGCGCCGGGCAGGGGCAACAGGGCCAGCGGACCGCTGGGCAGAAAGCGCTGCCAGGCCGTGTGGCGGTGACCGCGCGCGGTTTCGATGCTGGCGACGATCGCGCGGTGGCCGTAGTCCCACTCGCGAGTGCGGAATTCCAGCAGGTCGCGCAGTGTCGACAGGGCGCCGTCGGCGGCCACCACCAGCTGCGCCGACAGGCAGCGACCGTCCGCCAGTTCCACACGTGTCCGCACGCCCTCACGGCGGCAGGCGGCGAGCGTCGCCTCGCCGTGGCAGTGGATATCCGCGGCGCCGGCCACCCGGTCCAGCAGCGCGGCGACGATCGCGCGGTTTTCCACGATGTAGCCCAGGGCCGGCGCGTCCACCTCGTCGCGATCGAAGTCGATGCGCCCGGTGCCCTGCGCATCCCACACCGTCATGTGGCGATAGGCGCAGTGGCGGTAGTCCTCTATTCCCCTCCAGGCGCCCAGGGAGTCCAGCAGTTGCCGCGAGCGCGGCGTCAGCGCGCTGACCCGCGGGTCGAAGGCGGCCACCTCCAGCGGCGCCGGCAACGGCGGCGGCGCCAGCGGCCGCGCCTCCACCAGGGCGATGGCCAGCCCCTGCCCCGACAGCGCCAGCGCCAGGCTGGCGCCGGCGATGCCGGCGCCCACCACCACCACGTCGAACTGCGCCGCGGCGCCAGGCTCAGGCATCGGCGATCACCCCCGGCTCCCCTCACCCATGGCCGTGACCGCGCAGGGCCGCCATGCCCGCCGCGTGGCGCACGAAGGCCTGCTTCAACGGCGGGGCGATATCCAGCCCCGCCAGGGCGAGGTCGCGACCCAGGCCCAGCACCGGGTCATTGTGCATGAACAGCGCCGGCACCCGATCGCTGAAGCCGATGGTGCGCTGCTGGTCGGCGCGCTGCCGCTCGCGGTACTGTTGCAGCACGCCGAGATCGCCCGGCGCGCGGCCGGCGGCCACCCCCGCGGCGAGCACCCGCGCCAGCTCGACCACGTCGCGCAGCGCCAGGTTGAAACCCTGCCCCGCCACCGGGTGCAAGGCGTGCGCCGCATTGCCCATCACCACGACGCCCTGGCGCACCTGCTCGGCGGCCTGCACCAGGGACAAGGGGTACACGCTGCGCTCGCCGACCTGGCGCAGGCGGCCGAGACGGTAGCCGAAGCGGCGCTGCAGCTCCGCCAGGAACATCTGCTGCGGGCAATCCACGAGGCTGGCGGCGCGCTCCGGCGGCAGCGTCCACACCAGCGCGCTGCGCTGTTGGGCCGCCGCGGCGGGGACCAGCGGCAGCAGCGCCAGCGGCCCCTCGTCGGTGAAACGCTCGAAGGCGCAGCCCGCGTGGGGCCGGGCCGAGACGATATTCGCCACCAGCGCGTGCTGCGCGTAGGGCTTGTCGCTGTGCGCCACGCCGAGCTGCCGGCACAGGCTGGAGCGGGCGCCGTCGGCGACCAGCAACAGCCCCGCCTGCAGCGGCTGCGCCCCCTCGCCCTCCAGTTCCAGGCTCAGGCCGGCGGCAGCCGCGCGCGCGGCGACCACCCGCGCGGGACTGCACACCTCCACCCGCGGGTTGCGCGCCAGGGCGCTGGCCAGCACGCTGCCGAGCCAGGCGTTTTCCACCACGTAACCCAGGGCCGGCCAGCCGTGATCCGCGGCGCGCAGCAGGGTGCTGCCGAAGCGCCCGCGACTGGAGACGTGAATCTGCTCGATGGGACACAGCCACTGCTGTAGCTCATCCCACACCTGCATCTGCTCATAGACCAGGCGCGAACTGTAGCTCAGGGCGGTGGAGCGCGCGTCGAAGGACGGGTGGTAGTCGCCGCCTCCCGCGGGCAGGGCAAAGCCCTCGACCAGCAGGATGGAGATTTCCGGCGGCAGCACGCGCGACAGTTCCAGCGCCAGGCTGATGCCGACCATGCCACCGCCGGCAATGACGATGTCGCGGCGCTCGCTCATGACCGCGCCGCCATCAGCGCCTCGATCTCGTCGGCGGCCCGCGGCACCTCGTCGGTGATAATCTCGCAGCCCTGCTCGGTCACCACCACGTTGTCCTCGATACGGATACCGATGCCGCGCCATTTTTTCGCCACACCGGTGTTGTCCGGGGCCACGTAGATACCGGGCTCGACGGTCATCACCATGCCCGGCTCCAGCAGGCGCCAGGTGCCTTCCACGCGGTAGTCGCCGACATCGTGCACATCCAGCCCCAGCCAGTGCCCGACCCGGTGCATGTAAAACGGCCGGTACGCCTCCTTCTTCAGCAGCGCTGCGACGCTGCCCTTGAGCAGGCCCAGCCTGGCCAGGCCCTCGGTGAGCACACGCACGCTGGCGTCGTGGGGCTGGTTCCAGTGGTTGCCGGGGCGGATGGCGTCGAAGGCCGCGCTCTGCGCCTGCAGCACCAGCTCGTACAGCGCGCGCTGCTCGCGGCTGAAACGGCCGTTGACCGGGTAGGTGCGCGTCACATCGGAGGCGTAGCATTCCAGTTCGCAGCCGGCGTCCACCAGCACCAGGTCGCCGTCGCGCAGGCGGCTGTCGTTGTCGACGTAGTGCAGTATGCAGCCATTGGCCCCGCCGCCGACGATACTCGGGTAGGCGGCGCTGCGCGCGCCCCCCGCGGTGAACTCGTGCAGCAGTTCCGACTCCAGCTGGTATTCGAACAGGCCAGGGCGGCAGGCCTGCATCGCGCGCACGTGCGCGCGCGCGGTGATGGCCCCGGCGCGGCGCATCAGGCGCAACTCCGCCGCGCTCTTGTACAGGCGCAGTTCGTGCACCATGTGGTCCAGGTCCGTGAACTCCCCAGGCGGCACCGCGCCGCTGCGCTCCCGGGCCCTGATGGCGTTGACCCAGGCCATGATCTGGCGGTCGAACTCCGCCCGGCGACCCATGGAGTAGTACACCCGCTCCCGGCCCTCGATCAGGCCGGGCAGGATGTCGTCGATATCTGCGATGGGGAAGGCGTCGTCGGCGCCGTAGCTTGCGCACACCCCCTCCGGTCCCGCGCGGTAGCCGTGCCACAGCTCCAGCTCCGGGTCGCGCTCGCGGCAGAACACGACGAACTGGCCGTGTTTGCGCCCGGGTATGAGCACCAGCACGGCGTCCGGCTCGTCGAAGCCGCACAGGTAGTGAAAGTCGCTGTCCTGGCGGAAGGGAAAATGCGTGTCGCGGCTGCGCACCTGTTCCCGGGCAGACGGAATGATGGCGATGCTGTTCGCTTCCATCAGGCCCATCAGGTTGCGGCGCCGCCGCGCGTATTCTGTCTTGCTGATTCGCATACCGCTCGCGGCGCCCCTTCAGTGCAGTGTGCCGGCGGGGGGCCGCCCGCGATCCTGCGGAGCCTCGGCATGCTCCATGTACAGGTTGAGCACGGCGAAGCGCAGGTAGTCCACGATTTCCAGGTAGCTGTCCTCCGCCTCGTCCTCGCTCTCCTCCTCGCCGACCTCCGCCTGGGCCATGGCAGCGATGTCCTCGAGAATTTCCCGGCCCTGCTCGGACCAGTTCACCGCCGCGCTCGCGCCGTGGGCGATACCGGTGAGGAAAGCCTCGCACCACTGCGCCAGGGAGCGGGTGCGCAACTGGATATCCGTGGCGTCGTCGGGCAGCAGCGGGTGGAAGCCGAAGGCCTCGTCGCCCAACGCCGCCCCGGTCGCCCGATACAGCTGCATGACACGCACGGCCAGCTCGCCGTGCAGGGTCAGCTCCAGCGCCTGGCCGGTGGCGTCCAGCCCGTACTCGTCGCTGCCGTCGGCACCCGCCGCGAGCAGCCCGCTGAGACAACCGTGCAACTGCGCGGGCGAACACGGCGCGCCCTGTTCGAAAAGGTGGTCGGCCAGCTCCTCGAAATCGAAAGGCTGGGCCTCCCCCTCACCGTCGTCGTACATCAATCCATCTCCCGCCTGCCGCCGGCACGGTCTCAGGCCGTTGTTACAAAAACTTGGCAGACCCTTGAAATAGCAGGCTTTTGTCGCGTTGACCTCAATCCCCGGCGGCTCTATAGTAGGTTTCCAATAAGACCAGCCCCAGTATACCCTCATGGCAGAGAACCAACTGAAAGCGCTCGAAAAAAAGATCGACGAGCTGATAGCGCTGTGCCAGGAACTGGACCGGGAAAACCAGGTATTGAAAAAAGACCAGGCCGGCTGGCAGCGCGAGCGCAAGGACCTCATCGACAAGAACGAACTTGCGCGCAGCAAGGTTGAGGCCATGATCGGCCGCCTGCGCGCCATGGAGTGAGCAGCGTGAGCCAGCCCAACACCGTCACCGTCAAGATCCTCGACAAGGAGTACCAGGTCGCCTGCCCGCCGGAGCAGGAAGCCGAACTGGGCACCTCGGCCAGGTACCTGGACAAGCAAATGCGTACGATACGCGATACCGGCAAGGTCATCGGCGTCGAGCGCATCGCGGTGATGGCGGCGCTGAACATCAGCTACGAACTGCTGCAGGCAGCGGGCGGGGGCGGGGAAGAGCGGCCCGCGGACGAGGCGGTCAAGCGGCTCAGCCGCAAGCTCGACGAGGCCCTCTACGACCTGCGCCAGCTGGAAATTGGCTGACCTGTCACACAATTGTCGTTTTTTCCCCGCGCATTAGTGATCGCTGACCAAAGTTTCTGGGCTATACTCCCTCTCGGATACCTGGCGTATGCGCCAGACATACAGTCCTCGAGCCGATACTATGAAACCGGAGGTTTCCTGATACTGTAGGTGTGCATGTCCGGCATGGTCCGGGAAGCCTGATACAGTACGGGGGCCACCACCTTGAACCGTCGGGTTCAAGGGCAGTGCTGTCAGCGGTATGCCGGGAATCCCTCACTTCTTCTATGCCCGCACCCGGAGCCAGTGCCGACTAACTTCGACGCCAAGGCCGAACTGCGCCGCCTGATGCGCCAGCGCCGGCGAGACCTCGATGCCGGCCGGCAGGCCCGGGCCGCCGAGGCCCTGGCGCAGCGTGTCGAACAGCTCGACGCCTGGCGCCACTGCGCCCGCTTGGCGCTGTACCTGCCCGCCGACGGGGAAATTGCCACCGCTGGCATCGCCCTGCGCGCCCGCGCCCGCGCCATGCAGCTGTTCCTGCCGGTGCTGGCCGCGGACGGGCGCCTGGACTTCGCGTTGTGGCAGGCGCAGGCGACGTTGCGGCCAAACCGCCTGAACATTCCCGAACCGCCGCCAGGGGCGGCGCGCTGTACGCCGGACCAGCTGGATATCCTGTGCCTGCCGCTGGTCGCCTGGGACCGTCGGGGTGGGCGCCTGGGCATGGGCGGCGGCTTCTACGACCGCAGCCTGGCCGGCGCGGCGCGTCCGCTGCTGGTCGGCCTGGCGCACAGCTGCCAGGAGGTCGAGCAGGTGCCGCGCGACGACTGGGATATCGAACTGGATTATGTAGCGACCGAGTCCGCCCTGCTCGATTGCAGGGGGTGATCGCCGGGAAGGCCGGGAATCAGTCCCGGATGATGATGCCCGCCTGTAATGCGGAGGCCGGCGCCGCGACAGTGTCGTTCGCGGCCAGGGGCAACAGCAGGGTAACCAGCACCCCCAGGCCGAACGCCGCCACGAGTATCACCAATACGTCAGGTTTACGTTTCACCAGATCCCACTCTCACTTGCCCCGGGCCCGCGCTCTGCGGCGCCGGTACCCTCACTCCTGGGGTGTAACAACTGTAATATTTGTAAATATTTTACAAACCGGCCTCAATCTTAGCCTAGCAATCACTAAAAGAAAACCCCGCAGACCGCGCCGGGGCTGACTTTCCGGAGATTTCTACAGTTCGGCGCCGAGATAGAGCCGATACGCGGGGTTGTCGCTCTCCTCGCGGAAGGGGTAGTTGATGCGCCGCAGGAGCTGCTCGAACTCGCGCCGCTCGCCCCGCGGCAGCTGCACGCCGAGGAGAATGCGGCCGTAGGCGGCGCCGTGATTGCGGTAGTGGAACATGGAGATATTCCAGCGCCGGCCCAGGCCGGTGAGAAATCGCAGCAGAGCCCCGGGGCGCTCGGGGAACTCCACCCGGTAGACGCGCTCGTCGGTGAGCTGCGCCGGGGCGTGCCCGCCGACCATGTGACGCACGTGCAGCTTGGCCATTTCATTGCCGGTGAGATCCTCGGTGGCGTAGCCGTCCGCGCGCAGCGTCGCGAGCAGCGCCGCCAGGTCCTCGCCGCCTGGTTCCACGGTCAGGCCAACGAAAACCCGCGCCTCCTCGGGGTCTGCATAGCGGTAGTTGAACTCCGTGATATTGCGCCGCCCCAGCGCCTTGCAGAACTGGCGGAAGCTGCCCGGGCGCTCCGGCACGGTGACGCTGATCACCGCCTCCCGGTGCTCTCCGATCTCGGTGCGCTCGGAAATGTAGCGCAGGCGGTCGAAGTTGGTGTTGGCGCCGCTGACGATGGCGAGCAGTTCGCGCTCTTGCAGCGCCTCGCGCTCGACGTACTTTTTCAGTCCCGCCAGCGCCAGCGCCCCGGCCGGTTCGGCGATGCTGCGCGTGTCCTCGAAGATATCCTTGATCGCGGCGCACATCTCGTCGGTGGACACGGTGATCACCTCGGCGACGGTGTCGCGAATCACCCGGAAAGGCTCCTTGCCCACCTGCGCCACGGCGCAACCATCGGCGAACAGGCCGACCTCGGCCAGGGTGTCGCGCCTGCCGCGCCGCAGGGCGAGTTGCAGGCAGGCCGCGTCCTCCGGTTCCACGCCGACAATGCGCGTGTGCGGCCAGACGTAGTTCACGTAGGCGGCGACCCCGGCCAACAGCCCGCCGCCACCCACCGGTACGAACAGGACATCCAGCGGCGCCTGGTGCTGGCGCACGATCTCCATGCCGATGGTGCCCTGGCCGGCGATGACGTCCGGGTCGTCGAAGGGGTGTACAAAAACCAGGCCCCGGTCGCGCTCCAGTTTGCGCGCGCGCTGCGCCGCCTCGTCGAAAGAGTCGCCGTGCAGGACCACCTTCGCCCCGCGCGCGCGCACCGCGTCGACCTTGATTTGCGGCGTGGTGCGCGGCATGACGATGGTGGCGCGCGCGCCGAGATGCTGCGCGGCCATGGCCACACCCTGGGCGTGATTGCCCGCCGAGGCGGCGACCACTCCGCGCTGCAGTTGCGCCGGCGCCAGCCGGCTCATCTTGCAGTAGGCGCCGCGCAGCTTGAAGGAGAAGACCGGCTGCAGGTCCTCGCGCTTGAGCCAGACGCGATTGCGCAGCCGCCGTGACATGAGGCTCGCCTCGTGGATGGGTGTCTCCCGCGCGACGTCGTAAACGCGCGCATCGAGTATGCGTTTGATGTAGCTCTGGGGCATGTCGGCCTCGATCACGCTGCGGGCGGTCGCCTGATGGTAGTTCAGCGCGGCAGGATTTTCAGCCGCTGGCGCTGCTTCACTTACCGCCGCGGGGCGGCTGCTCTATAATGACTGCGCCTGACCCGTGTGCACAAGGACAAGTCATGACCCAGGACGAAATGAAACAGGCGGTGGCGGCAGCCGCGCTGGCCTATATTCGGCCGCAACTGGAGTCGGACACGGTGCTGGGCATCGGCACGGGCTCAACCGCCAATCTGTTCATCGACGCGCTGGCGCCCCTGGCCGGACAACTCGAGGCGACCGTCGCCAGCTCCGAGGCCTCCGCCGCGCGGCTGCAAAGCCACGGTATCCCGGTGTACGACCTGAACACCGTCGACGCCGTGGACTTCTATATCGACGGCGCCGACGAAAGCAATGCGGCGCTACAGCTGATCAAGGGCGGCGGCGCCGCGCTGACGCGGGAGAAGATCGTCACCGCGGTGGCGCGCGAGTTCATCTGTATCGCCGACCAGAGCAAGCTGGTGCACACGCTGGGCCAGTTCCCCCTGCCGGTGGAGGTGATTCCCATGGCGCGCAGTCACGTGGCGCGGGAACTGGTGAAACTCGGCGGCGACCCGGTGTACCGCGAGGGCGTGGTCACGGACAACGGCAACGTCATCCTCGACGTACACAACTTCCCCATTCCCCAGCCGCTGGCCACGGAGCAGGCCATCAACAACATCACCGGCGTGGTCACCAACGGTTTGTTTGCGCACAAGCCCGCCGACGTGCTGCTGCTGGGCACCAGCGAGGGCGTGAAGACGCTGTACGCCGAATAGGCGCCGCTGCGCAGCGGCGCGCGGCTAGTCGAAGATCTTGCCCGGGTTCATGATGCCGTGGGGGTCGAAGACCTGCTTGATGCCGCGCATGATGGCGATTTCCGCCTCCGTGCGCGAGTAGAGCAGGTAGTCCTTTTTCAGCAACCCCACCCCGTGCTCGGCGGAGATGCTGCCGCCGTGGCGCTGCACGATCTCGAACACCCAGCGGCTGACTTCGCCGCAGCGCGCCTGGAACTCCGGCAGCGCCAGCCCGTCCGGCTTGAGAATGTTCAGGTGCACGTTGCCGTCGCCGATATGGCCGAACCAGACGATCTCGAAGTCCGGGTAATTGGCGTTGACCACCGACTCCACCGCGGCGAGAAACTCCGGCACCCGTGACACCACTGTCGCAATATCGTTCTTGTACGGCGTCCAGCGCGCGATGGTTTCGGAAATGTCCTCGCGCAGGCGCCACAGCGAACGCGCCTGGGCGACGCTCTGGCTGATCACGCCGTCCAGCACCCAGCCGCGCTCCACGCAGTGCTCGAACAGCTCCATGGCGCGGTCCATGGCGGGCTCGTCGGCGCAATCGAACTCCAGCAGGGCGTAGTAGGGGGCGGTGCTGGCGAAGGGCGGCTGCAGGCCCTGGTGCTCGACCACCTTGTCCAGCGCCAGCTGCGAGAAGAACTCGAAGGCCTGCAGTTCCATGCCGTGGCGAAACGCCTGCAGCACCGACATGATGGCGTTCATATCGGGTACGCCCAGCACCAGTACCGCGCTGTCGGGCGGCGCCTGCCGCAGGCGCATGGTCGCCTCCACCACGATGCCCAGGGTGCCCTCGGAGCCGATCACCAGTTGCCGCAGGTCGTAGCCGGTATTGTTCTTCACCAGGCCGCGGCCCAGGTCCAGCAGTTCGCCGGTGCCGGTCACCAGCTTCAGCCCGGCGACCCAGTCGCGGGTCATGCCGTGACGAATCACCTTGATACCGCCGGCGTTGGTGGCGATGTTGCCGCCCAGCTGGCTGGAGCCGCTGGAGGCGAAATCCACCGGGTAAAAGAGCTGCCGCTGCGCCGCGTATTCCTGCAGGTGTTGCGTGATGACGCCGGCGCCGCAGCGCACGGTGCGGTCGACCGGGTTGAAGTCGTCGATGCTGTCGAGCCGGTCCAGGGCGACTACCAGTTCGCCCGCCCTGGCCACCGCGCCGCCGCTGAGCCCGGTGCGGCCCCCCGAGGGCACCACGGCGATACCGCGCCGCGCCGCCAGGCGCACCAGTTCCTGCACCTGCTCGATGCTGCCGGGCAGCGCCACCGCCGCGGGCGCGGGCGTGTACACGCGGGTCCAGTCCCCGCCGTAGCGGGCCAGGGAGTCGGCATCGGTGAGCAGGTGTCCGGCGCCGACGACGGCGGCGAGCTCGGCCAGGACGGCATTGTCAAACGTTGGCAAAACAGTGTCCTCGGGAAGATAGGTCGGGGCGCTGCGCGAGGGTCGCGTATGGTACCATACGCGCCTTTTTTACCGCCGCGAGGGGCGCCAGCCGCATGGCCAGGCAATCACTGGAAAAGAGCAAGATCCGCTTCCTGTTACTCGAGGGCGTGCACCCGTCCGCGGTGCAGACCCTGGAGCAGGCCGGTTACAGCAATATCGAATCGCACCCCAAAGCCCTGCCCGCCGGGGAGTTGCGCGAGGCCATCGCCGGCGCGCATTTCGTCGGCATCCGCTCGCGCACGCAGCTCAACGCCGACATCCTCGCCGCGGCGCAAAAACTGGTCGCCGTGGGCTGTTTCTGCATCGGCACCAACCAGGTCGACCTGGCTGCCGCCACCGGGCGCGGTATCGCGGTGTTCAACGCGCCCTTCTCCAACACGCGCAGTGTCGCGGAGCTGGTGCTGGCCGAGGCGATCATGCTGCTGCGCGGCGTCGCCGAGAAAAACGCGGCGGCGCACCGCGGGCAGTGGCTGAAATCCGCGGCCAACGCCTTCGAGATCCGCGGCAAGCGCCTGGGCATCGTCGGCTACGGCAATATCGGCATGCAACTGGGCGTACTGGCCGAGAGCCTCGGCATGCAGGTGCAGTTCTACGACGTGCAGAACCGCCTGCCCCTGGGTAACGCACGCCAGTTGCCCAGTCTCAACCAGTTGTTGTCGTCGTCCGACGTGGTCAGCCTGCACGTGCCGCAGACGCCAGCCACACAGAACCTGATCGGCGCGCGCGAACTGGCCCAGATGCCCGCGGGCAGTATCCTCATCAACGCCTCGCGCGGCACGGTGGTGGATATCGACGCCCTGGCAGACGCCGTCGAGCGCCGCGCGCTGGCCGGCGCCGGCATCGACGTGTTCCCGGTGGAGCCGCGTTCCAACGACGAGGAGTTCGTCTCGCCCCTGCGCCGCTTCGACAACGTCTTCCTCACCCCGCACATCGGCGGCAGCACCATGGAGGCACAGGAGAATATCGGCATGGAGGTGGCGGAAAAGCTCGCCCGCTACAGCGACAACGGCACCACCACCAGTTCCGTCAACCTGCCCGAGGTGGCGCTGCCCGAGCACGCCGGCAGCCACCGCCTGCTGCACATCCACCGCAATACACCCGGCATCATGAGCGCCATCAACAAGGTGTTCTCGGACACCGGCATCAACGTCACGGCCCAGTACCTGCAGACCAACGAGGCGGTGGGCTACGTGGTCATCGACATCGACGCCGAGTACAGCGATGTCGCCCTGGCCAGGCTCAGCGCCATCGACGGCACCATTCGCAGCCGGGTGCTTTTCTAGCCGCCCGGCGCATCCCGCGCGGCAAAAACTCCTTTATAAATCCGCTGTTTACATCGGCTTTTGCAAGCCAATTGGTAATATTGCACACTCCGTGCCATATCCCGTCTGTGGCAGCGATGATAAATTACCCTTGGATAACATTTGGCGGGCCTCTCTCAGTCAGGGAAGCCGCAGGGACGCCACAAGCAACGGCCTGGCCGGGCAGGGAATAGAGGTAGTACAGCGGGGACAAGTTGGCCGGGCCCCACAGAACAGGGGCAATCATGCGCAACCAGAAGACATTCCAGCTCTCAACACTATCCGCGGCGGTCGCCTCGGCGCTCATCGGTGGCCATTCCGGCACGGCCGTCGCCCAGGGGGCGGTGCTGGAAGAGGTGATTGTGACCGCGTCGCGGCGCTCCGAGTCCGTGCAGGACATCCCGCTCAATATCACCGCGCTCAGCGCCGACATGATCGAGCGTGAACGCCTGTCGGACCTGGTGGACATCGCGCGCCGCGTGCCCGGCATGACCGTGTTGCAGCAGGGCGGCCGGGCCGCCGACGTCATCACGGTGCGCGGCCTGAACCTGGATGCGGTCGGTCCCACCGACGGTACAAACGGCGGCGACGCCGTCGGCACCTACGTGGGCGACATCCCGTTCTATGTCGACTTCCGTCTCAATGACATCGACCGGGTGGAGGTCCTGATCGGCCCGCAGGGCACGCTGTACGGCGCGGGCACCCTGGCCGGCGCGGTGCGTTACCTGCCCAACCGTCCGCAAACCGACGCGCTGAGCATGGAACTGCGCGGTGACGTGTTTGACCTGGAGCAGGCCGAGGACTGGGGTTACGACGCCGGCGCCACCGTGAACATCCCCATTATCGACGACAGGCTCGCCCTGCGTGCGACGCTCGACTACTACGACGACCCGGGGTTCATCGACTACAACTACCTGGTGCGCGAGGCCGGCGTTTCCAATCCGCAACCGGACTTCACCGACCCCGATGACGTGTCGGCCAACCTGCGCAGGAAGGAAGACGCCAATTACCAGGAAACCACCTCCGGCCGCCTGGCCCTGCGCTATACCGGCGACATGATCGACGCCAACCTGTCCTACTACTACCAGGACGACGAGGTCGGCGCCCGGCAGATAAACCACAAGGACGCCTTCGATACCGGCGACTACGAGGCCGCCCACCGCTTCCCCGAGCCCCTGGAGCGCGAGAACGAGCTGTACGCACTGGAGATCGTCGCCGACCTGGGCTTTGCCGAGCTGACCTCGGCGACCGGCTACTCCATGTACGACGAGGACGGCCAGCGCGACCAGACCGACCTGTTGCTGCACCTGGACTACGGCTACGAGTTCTTCCCCGAACTCGCCGCCTTCACCCGCGACACTGCCGAGGAAGACACCTTCACCCAGGAGATTCGCCTGGTCTCCACCGGAGACGGGCCCTGGAACTGGATCATCGGCGGCTTTTACAGCGACCAGGATATCGATGCGCTGAGCCGTGAGTTCGTCCCCAACTACGACGTTTACCTCACCGGCGAAAACCTGCGCCCGGACAATCTCGAGTATTACGAGAAGAGCAAGGAAACCATCGAGGAAACCGCCATTTTCGGCGAGCTGGGATACCAGCTCACCGACGCCTGGCAGGTGACCGTCGGCGCGCGCTGGTTCGACTACAAGGACGACGCCTCGCTAGGTGTCGCCTTTCCCCTGGCCGACACGGTGTTCGGCGGGGCGCCCCCGGACTCGATCCTGCTCAATCCCGACAAGGTCAAGGAGGACTATGACGACGTCATCTACAAGTTCAATACCTCCTATGATTTCAACGACGACGTGATGGGCTACGGCACCATCAGCGAGGGCTACCGCATCGGCGGCCTCAACCTGCTGGAAATCTGTGACCCGATGGGATCGGACGTGCAGACGGTATGTATCGATGCGGACGAGGTACTCATTGAACCGGACAAGACGACCAACTACGAACTCGGTGTGCGCTCGGTGCTGTTCGACACCCTGGTGCTCAACGCCGCGATCTACTACATCGAGTGGGACGACGTGCAGGTCGCCGGTACGACCGAGGTCGGTACCTTCCCGATCACCGTCAACGGCGGCTCCGCGGAGAGCATGGGCCTGGAACTGTCCAGCCGCTGGGCGGCGACGGAGAACCTGAGCTTCTCCGGTTCCTACGCCTACAACGAGGCGGAACTGACCGACGACGCCCCCGGCCTTGTCGACGGCGAGGACGCACTGGACGGCGATCGCCTGCCGGGCTCGCCGGAGCACCAGTACTACCTCGGCGCGAACTATGTTCTGGCGCTGAACGATGGCAGTTCAGTGGAGTTCGACTGGGCCATGACCGGCCAGAGCAACGTATTCACCAAGGTCGGCAACCGCTCCTTCGGCGAGAAGCTCGACGGCTACACGCTGCACAACGCCTCGGTGTCCTGGCTGCAGGACAACGTGGTGCTCACACTCTACGCCGACAACCTGTTCGACGAGTACGCCGAAACCGGCGTGCGCCGCGACACCAGCTTCATCGGCCCGATCGGCGTGGTGGACTCGCGTCGCTACTACCACAACGTGCTGCGGCCCCGGCAGGTGGGGATGCGCGTCGTGTACAACTTCGAGAACTGAGCTGCGGTCTCTCGACAAGGGCGCTGCGGCGCCCTTTTTTGTGCCACCAACCGCTGTTGCCGCATGCAGTACAATGCGCCAAAACCGCCAGGTTCACCGCGCTTGAAAAGCACCGTACCGGACATCGACAACGCCCACCGCGCCGCCGTCACCGCCCTGCGCGACGGGCGCCTGCGCGACGCCCACCAGCTGTGCCTGCAGATCCTGCAGGCGGACAGGCGGCACGCCGACGCCTGGTTCATCTGCGGTGTGATCGCGGGGCAGAACCGGCAGCACGCCAAGGCCGTGCAGGTCCTGCACAATGCCTGTTCACTGGCCCCCCGGCGCGCCGAGTACCGCGCCGAACTGGCCAAGTACCAGGTCGCCCTGGGCCGCCCGCGGCAGGCGCTGGAGAGCGCGCGCGCGGCGGCCTCGCCCATGCCGCGCAGCAGCGCCACGCTGAACACCCTGGGCGGCGTGTTCAGCCACTGCGGTGAGCACGCGCGCGCCATCGACTGCTACCGCGCGGCGGTGGCAAAGCTGGAAGCGGACGCCGACAGCGAAGCCGGTCCCGCCGAGCGCGCCGAGCTCTACTTCAACCTCGCGGTGTCGCTGCAGTTCGCCGGCCAGCAGGAAGAGGCGGAGCGCCGTTTCGAGCAGGCCATCGCGCTGCGCCCGGACTACTTCAAGGCCCACTCGGCGCTGGCGACACTGCGCCGCCAGACACCGCAACACAACCACCTGCCGCGGCTGGAGGCGCTCAGGGGCAGCGCCCGCTCCGCCGCGGACAGGCTGCATCTCGGCCACGCCCTGGCCAGGGAGTACGAGGACCTTGGGGAGCCCGCCCGCGCCATGGACTGCCTGGACTGGGCCAAGCGCGAGCAGCGGGCGGCTGTCGCCTATGACTTCGCCGCGCAACGCCGCGTGTTCGACAGCCTGAAATCCACCTTCGACGCGAACAGCCTGGCGCCGGCGGCCGCCGGCTGCGCCAGCGAGGAGCCGATTTTCATCGTCGGCATGCCGCGCAGCGGCACCAGCCTGGTGGAGCAGATACTGGGCAGCCACTCGCAGGTGTTCGCCGCCGGGGAGTTACCGCAATTCCCGCAACAGGTGGCGCAGCTGGTCGCGGGTGGCGACGGCGCGCCCGCGGCCGCGGAACTGGACGCGGCCAGCGTCGCCGCCGCCGCGCGCATCGACCCCGCAGAACTGGGCCGCGCCTACCTCGAGGCGACGCGCCCGCGCACCGGGCACACGCCGCGCTTCACCGACAAGCTACCGCGCAATTTCCTCTACCTGGGCTTGATACACCGCGCCCTGCCCCGGGCGCGCATCATCTGCCTGCGCCGCGACCCCATGGACACCTGCCTGAGCAACTACCGGCAACTGTTCGCCGTGCGCGCGCCGCACTACTACTACAACCTCGACCTGCAGACCTGCGGGCGCTACTTCATCGAGTTCGACCGGCTTATAAGCCACTGGCGCGAGGCGCTGCCGGGGGCGGTGTACGAGCTGTCCTACGAGGCGCTGGTGGAGGATCCGCCGACCCAGGTGGCCGCGCTGCTGGCGCACTGCGGGCTGCCCTGGGAAGAGCGCTGCCTGCAGTTCCACCGCCGCGACAACGCCGTGGCCACACCCAGCGCGGCGCAGGTCAAGCAGGCCATCTACCGCACCTCGGTGGGCCGCTGGCGCCAGTATGGCGACGCCGTGCAACCGTTGTATGAGCTGCTGCGGGAGGCCGGCTACTACGCCTGAGGCGCGGCGCCCAGCTCGATGCCGCGCGCGGCCAGGTAGTCGCTGACCCGGGCCAGGTAGCGCGCGCGGCAGGCGGCGCTCTCGTTGGCCAGCTGGTGTCCGGCGCCGGGCAGGTACTCTACCTCGCTGTCGGGAAACAGCGCCTGGATCACCGGCAGGTTGTAGCGCCAGTCCACCGTGTGATCGTTGTCGCCCTGCAGCACCAGTGCGGGTCCCACCCCCAGGTCGCTGCGCGGCAGCGCGCGCAGCCAGCGACGCAGGGCGCTGATCCAGCGCAGCGGCACGCGCCGGCACTGCAGGGGTTCGCTTTGCACGAAGTCCAGGAACTGCTCGTCGGCGCTGTTGTGCGCGAACTTGCGCGGTACGCTGTCGATAAAGGGCGACAGCAGGCTGTGCGCCAGGCGCACGCCGTGCCAGCCCGCCGGCCGCACCAGCGGCGCCAGCAGCACTGTCGCCGCGAAGGGCCAGTCGTAGGCGCGCGCCAGCTCGACCAGCGCGGCGCCGCCGGTGCTCTGCGCCATGGTCCACAAGGGCAGCTGCGGCTGGCGCACGCGTCCGAGCACGGCGGCAATCGCCGCGCCGTAGTCGGCGAAATCGTCGATGACCGCGGGCTCGCCGCTGGACAGGCCGTGACCGGGCAGGTCGAAGGACACCACGTTGCAGCGCTGCTCCAGCCCCCACTGCAGCAGCTTGCCGAACAGGCCCACGTGATCGTAGTAGCCGTGCACCACCAGCAGGTTGGCCACGGCGCGTGGCTGGCGCCACTGGTGCACGGCAAGCCGGTACGGACCCGAGGGCACGTGCCCGGCCAGGTAGGTGAGGTCATTCCGCCCGCGGGTGAAGTCGATGCCGTAGAAGCGGCAGAATTCCAGCAGTTCGGCGGAGGGCCGCGCCCCCTCCCCGAAGGGCGGGAGCTGGCAGCGCAGGATGTGGAGCTGCGGCGGCGTCAAATGCGCTGCGCGCTCAGTGTACCTGCGGTTGCAGTTCGCCGGCGTCGTAGGCGGCCTGCATCAGCGCCAGGGAGCGCACCTTGATCTTGTCGGCATTGCCGGCGGTGCCGAAGGCCTCGTAACGCGCCTTGCAGATGTCCTTCATCGCGGTGATGGTCTGCGCCAGGTACTTGCGCGGGTCGAACTCCGCCGGGTTCTGCGCCAGGAAGCGGCGGATGGCGCCGGTGGAGGCCAGGCGCAGGTCGGTATCGATGTTCACCTTGCGCACGCCGTGGCGGATGCCTTCCTGGATCTGCTCGACCGGCACACCGTAGGTCTCGGGTATTTCGCCGCCAAACTCGTTGATGATCGCCAGCCAGTCCTGCGGCACCGAGGAGGAGCCGTGCATGACCAGGTGGGTGCCGGGGATGCGCGCGTGAATCTCCTTGATGCGGTCGATGGCGAGGATGTCACCGGTGGGCGGGCGGCTGAACTTGTAGGCGCCGTGGCTGGTGCCGCAGGCGATGGCCAGGGCGTCCACCTCGGTGGCCGCGACGAAGCGCGCCGCCTCCTCCGGGTCGGTCAGCAACTGGTCGTGGGTCAGCACGCCCTCTGCGCCGATGCCGTCTTCCTCGCCGGCCTCACCGGTTTCCAGCGAACCCAGGCAACCCAGCTCTCCCTCCACGGACACGCCGCAGGCATGTGCCATGTCCACCGCGCGGCGCGTGACCTCGACGTTGTAGTCGTAATCCATGGGCGTCTTGCCGTCCTCACCGAGGGAGCCGTCCATCATCACGGAACTGAAGCCGAGCTGGATGGAGCGCTGGCACACCGCCGGCGACACGCCGTGATCCTGGTGCACGACCACCGGGATGTGCGGGAACTCGTTCATCGCCGCTTCCATCATGGCGCGCAGGAAAGGTGCGCCGGCGTATTTGCGCGCCCCGGCGCTGGCCTGCATGATCACCGGCGAATTGGTCTCGTCGGCGGCCTCCATGATCGCGCGCGTCTGCTCGAGGTTGTTGACGTTGAATGCCGGGACGCCGTAGCCGTGTTCGGCCGCGTGGTCCAGCAGTTGCCGCATACTGATCAATGCCATGGGGAGATTCCTTTATATCACTGTGTGCTATGCGCCGCCCTGGCGGGTGGCGCGCTGTTCGAGCATGGCGACGGCGGGCAGGGTCTTGCCCTCCACGTATTCCAGGAAGGCGCCGCCGCCGGTGGAAATATAGGAGACCTTATCCGCGATGCCGAATTTGTCAATCGCCGCCAGGGTATCGCCGCCGCCCGCCAGGGAAAACGCGTCGCTGTCGGCGATGGCGCGGGAGATCGTTTCAGTGCCGGCGGCGAACTGGTCGAACTCGAACACCCCGACCGGCCCGTTCCACAATATCGTTCCCGCCCCGCGCAGGATATCGGCGATCGCCTGTGCGGCCTGCGGGCCGATATCGAAAATCATGTCGTCCGCGGCCACCTCGGCGGCGTTCTTCAGCGTCGCCTGCGCGTCTTCCGCGAAGGCCTTGCCGGTCACCACATCCTGCGGCAGCGGGATACTCGTTTTCTCCATCAGGGCTTGGGCCTGGGGAATGAGGTCCTGCTCGCACAGGGACTTGCCCACCGGTTTGCCGGCGGCGGCGAGGAAGGTGTTGGCGATGCCGCCGCCGACCACCAGCTGGTCCACCTTCTCCGACAGGGTTTCCAGTACGGTGAGCTTGGTCGATACCTTGGAGCCGCCGACGATCGCGACCATGGGCCGCGCCGGGGCGGCCAGCGCCTGTTGCAGCGCGCGCAGCTCGCCCTCCAGCAGCGGCCCCGCGCAGGCGGCGGGGGCGAATTTCGCCACGCCGTGGGTGGAGGCCTGCGCGCGGTGCGCGGTGCCGAAGGCGTCCATGACGAAAATATCGCACAGCCCGGCGTAGGCCTGCGCCAGCTCGTCGTCGTCGGCCTTCTCGCCCGGGTTGAAGCGCACGTTTTCCAGCAGGGCGACCTCGCCGTCGTTGAGCTCCACGCCCAGGCGCCAGTCCTGCACCAGGATGACGCGCTGGCCCAGCAGCTGTTCCAGGTGGCGCGCGACCGGCGCGAGCGACAGCGCCTCGTCGAACTCACCCTCGGTCGGCCGCCCCAGGTGTGACATCAGGATCACCTTCGCACCGGCCTCCACCGCCTGGCGCACGGTGGGCAGGGCGGCGCGGATGCGCGCATCCGAGGTCACCGCGCCGTCCTTCACCGGCACATTGAGATCCTCGCGAATCAGCACCCGCTTGCCCGCCAGCGCCTGCTCGCGCATCAGGTCCACCGTCAATGTCATGTGTGTCTCTCTCCCTGTCTCGCCCGGTTCGCGTGTCGCCTGTGCCGCGCCAGCGGCTCGCGCCGCCGCCCGCGGGTCACCCTACAGCCCCGCCCAGTAGTGGGCGACATCGAGCATGCGGTTGGCGTAGCCCCACTCGTTGTCAAACCAGGTCAGCACCTTCACCAGGCGGCTGCCGCTGACGCGCGTCTGGCTGGCATCGACGATGCTGGAGCGGGGATCGTGGTTGAAATCACAGGATGCCAGAAGCTCCTCGGTGTAGCCAAGCACGCCGGCGAAGCGCGACTGTGACGCCTGCCGCAAAATCCGGTTTATCTGCGCGGTATCGGTGTCGCTGCGCGTCTGCACGGTCAGGTCCAGCGCCGACACGTTGAGTGTCGGCACACGCAGCGCCTGGCCGCTGAAGCGTCCGCCCATGGCCGGCAGCACGCGTTCCACGCCGCGCGCCAGCGCCGTGTCCACCGGGATGATCGAGCCCGAGGCCGCGCGTGTCTTGCGCAGGTCCGTGTGGTGGTAGGCATCCAGCACCGGCTGGTCGTTCATCACCGAGTGGATGGTGGTGATGGTACCGCTTTCTATGCCGACGCTGTCTTCCAGGGCGCAGATCACCGGGACAATGCCATTGGTGGTGCAGGAGGCGTTGGAGACGATGCGGTGCTCCGCGCGCAGCCCGTCGTGGTTGACGCCGTAGACCACCGTGTAGTCCACGTCGGCCTGGGCGGGCTGGGAAAACAGCACCCGGCCGGCGCCGCGGTCCAGGTGCTTCTGCGCGCTGGCGCGGTCGGAGAACGCGCCACTGCACTCCAGCACCATATCCACGCCCAGGTCGCCCCAGGGCAGGTCATCTACCGCGGCGTGGTTGAGCAGGGTGATCTCGTCACCCTCCACCTGCAGGCGCTCGTTCTGCCCGGCCAGGGCCGCGGGAAAGCGCCCGTGGGTGGAGTCGTAGCGCGTCAGGTGCAGCACCGTGGTGGCGTCGGCGATCTCGTTGATCGCGACGATACTCAGGTCACGGCGCAGCGGGCTCTCGTACAGCGCGCGCAGGATGCAACGGCCGATCCTGCCGTAGCCGTTGATGGCCAGCCGCAACAAGGCCCAAGACCCCTAGAGAAGGATGTCTTCGACGGTCGCGACCACGTTGTCCACGGTGAAACCGAAGTATTTCATCAGCTCGCCGCCCGGGGCCGATTCGCCGAAGCTGCTCATGCCCACCACGCGCCCGTCCAGGCCGACGAACTTGTACCAGTAGTCGACGTGGCCCGCTTCGATCGCCACCCGGGCCAGCACATCGCTGGGCAGGACGGATTCGCGGTAGGCGGCGTCCTGCTGTTCGAACACTTCCGCGCAGGGCATGGAGACCACTCGCACAGCGCGTCCGGCCACGGACAACCGTTCGGCGGCGCCCATCGCCAGCTGCACCTCGGAGCCGGTGGCCAGCAGGATCACCTCGGGGTCGCCGGCGCAGTCGCGCAGGATATAGGCGCCGCGGGTGATGCCCTGTAACTGCTGCGCATCGCGCTCCTGGTGAGGCAGACCCTGGCGCGAGAAGATCAGCGCGGCGGGGCCGTCGCGACGCTCGATAGCCGCCTTCCAGGCCACCGCGGACTCGACGCTGTCGCAGGGTCGCCAGGTGTGCAGGTTGGGGGTGACGCGCAGCGCGGTCAGCTGCTCGACCGCCTGGTGCGTGGGCCCGTCCTCGCCCAGGCCGATGGAATCGTGGGTGAAGACGAAGATCGACTGCTGGCGCATCAGCGCCGCCATGCGCACGGCGTTGCGCGCGTATTCCATGAAGATGAGGAAGGTCGCACCGTAGTTGATGAAGCCGCCGTGCAGCGCGATGCCGTTCATGATCGCCGCCATGCCGAATTCACGCACACCGTAGTAGAGGTAGTTGCCGTCGGCGTCGGCGGCGCTCACCGGCTTCGCGCCGCTCCACAGGGTGAGGTTGGAACCGGCCAGGTCGGCGGAACCGCCGAGCAACTCGGGCAGCAGCGGACCGTAGGCGTTGAGGCAGTTCTGCGACGCCTTGCGCGAGGCGATGCTGGCGCCCTCCGCCTGGCACTGCTCGACGTAGGCCTGGGCGCGAGCGGAGAAGTCCGCGGGCAGCTCACCGGCCAGGCGGCGGCGCAGCTCCGCGGCCAGTTCCGGGTGCGCCGCGGCATAGGCGTCCATGGCCTCATCCCAGCTCTGCTCCTGCGCGGCGCCGCGCTCGCGCGCATCCCAACCGGCGTAGACATCCTCGGGAATCTCGAAGGGAGGGTGCTGCCAGCCCAGCGCCTCGCGCGTGGCCGCCACCTCGTCCTCGCCGAGGGCGGCGCCGTGACAGGATTCCGAGCCCTGCTTGTTCGGCGCACCCTTGCCGATGACGGTGCGGCAACAGATCAGCGTCGGCCTGTCGCCCTCGCCGCGCGCGGCCTCGATCGCCGCGCGTACCGCCTCGGGGTCGTGGCCGTCCACTGCGGGAATCACCTGCCAGCCGTAGGCGGCGAAACGCGCGGGGGTGTCGTCGGTGAACCAGCCCGGCGCGCCATCGGCCCCGGCGACCTCGCCGTCGATGGAGATGCCGTTGTCGTCGTAGAAGGCGACGAGCTTGCCCAGCCCGAGGGTGCCGGCGAGGGAGCAGACCTCGTGGGAGATGCCCTCCATAAGACAGCCGTCGCCCAGGAAAACGTAGGTGAAGTGATCAATCACTTCGTGTCCAGGCCTGTTGAACTGGGCAGCCAGCACTTTTTCCGCCAGGGCCATGCCAACCGCGTTGCTGACCCCCTGGCCGAGCGGGCCGGTGGTGGTCTCCACCCCCGGCGTGTAGCCGTACTCGGGGTGGCCGGGGGTTTTACTGTGCAGCTGGCGGAAGTTCTCGATCTCCGCCATGGGCAGGTCATAGCCGCTCAGGTGCAGCAGGGAATAGATGAGCATGGAGCCGTGGCCGTTGGACAGCACGAAGCGATCGCGATTGGGCCAGCCGGGGTTGCCGGGGTTGTGGCGCAGGAAATCGTTCCACAGCACCTCGGCGATATCGGCCATCCCCATGGGTGCGCCGGGGTGGCCGCTGTTGGCCTTCTGCACGGCGTCCATGCTGAGGGCGCGGACGGCGTTCGCGAGGGTGTTGCGGGGCGCGGACATGGGATTCTCCAAGGCTGCCTGGGACATTGCGGGGGGCTCCTGCTCGTGGGGGCGCTATTTTCCCGTAAGCGGCTGCCCGGGGCAATCGAAACGGTGGAAAATTCGCCAGGGGGCCGCGGGTCGCGAAGCAGGGAGGCCTGACCGCCACGAACCCTGAAGACACTCAAAAGTCGGGGTTTTTCAGCGGGACCCGCATCGACGCCAGCTAAGCCGGGGATTGTATCTCCCTGTAAAATATGAGGTTTAGGCGATACAGATTGTTCTGCGACCGGGTTCACATTTCTATATCGAAATATTTTGATGCAGCTGGAAAGGCCTGCTAGACTCCCCGCCCATGCTATCGCCAAACACCACCAGAATAATGGGCGAGGCAGGGGATTCGGCAGAGCCTGACCAGCAGTTCACCGCTCTAACCGGCCTGTGCAAGGCCAGTGCCGACACCCTGCGTCTGCTGATCCTGCGCGTCCTGCGCAGCGACTCTTTTGGTGTCTCCGAGCTGTGCGCCATTTTCGACATGCGCCAACCCGCCCTGAGCCACCACCTCAAGGTGCTGGCCGGTGCCGGGCTGGTCGCCGCCCGCCGCGAGGGCAACTACATGTTCTACCGCCGCGCGGAGCTGGGGCAGCACCCTGACCTGGAGGCCCTGCAACACGCCATCTTCGACACCGTGGACCGCATCGACCTGCCGCCGCGGGTGCGCGCGCGCCTGGCCGACCTGCAGCACCGGCGCGAGGAGAACTCGCACAACTTCTTCCGCGACAACGCGCACAAGTTTCGCCAGCAACAGGACCTGATCGCCAGTTACGCACAGTACGCGGATGTGGTCGCCAAGGTCCTGCTGGACGCCCCGCTGCGGCGGCGCCGCAGCGCGCTGGAGGTCGGCCCGGGGGACGGTTCCTTCCTGCTGGAGCTGGCGCCGCTGTTCGACCGCGTGGTGGCCCTGGACAACGCGCCGGGCATGCTCGAGCGGGCGCGGCAGACCGCGGCGGCGGCGCACAATATCGAGTTCGTCAGCGGTGACACCCGCAGCCCGCGCCTGCGCGAACTGCGCGCCGACTGTGTGGTCATGAACATGGTCCTGCACCACACCCCGGCGCCGGGTGAAGTGCTGGCCGATGTCGCGGCCTGTCTCGCCCCGGGCGGCGTGGTGCTGGTCACCGACCTGTGCAGCCACGACCAGGGCTGGGCCAGGGAGAACTGCGGCGACCTGTGGCTGGGCTTCGAACCGGAGGACCTGGGAAACTGGGCCCGCGACGCGGGACTGACGGATATCGCCAGCGTCTACCTGGCGCAACGCAACGGCTTTCAAATCCAGGTGCGGCTGTTCGGCCGGCCTGACATATCAACAAAGGGATAAACACTATGAGCGAGTACGCTGTATTTACTTCAGAATCCGTTTCCGCGGGTCACCCGGACAAGATGGCGGACGCGATTTCCGACACGATCCTGGACTTCATCCTGAAGGGCGACATCAATGCGCGCGTGGCCGTGGAAACGATGGTCAAGACCGGCATGGCCATCGTCGCCGGCGAGGTGACCACCTCCACGCCCATGGACGACCTCGAGGAGGCCATCCGCGCGACCATCAACGAGATCGGCTACGACAATTCCGACGTCGGTTTCGACGGCCACAACTGCGCCGTGCTCAACGCCATCGGCAAGCAGTCCCCGGACATCTCCATGGGTGTCACCGAGGGAGAGGGCGCCCACGCGGAACAGGGCGCCGGCGACCAGGGCCTGATGTTCGGTTACGCCACCAACGAGACCGAGGTGCTGATGCCCGCGCCCATCCACTACTCGCACCGCCTGGTCGAAAAGCAGGCTGAATTGATGAAGGACGGCACCCTGTCCTGGCTGCGCCCGGACGCCAAGAGCCAGGTGACCCTGCGCTACGAAGGCGGCAAGCCGGCGGCCATCGACGCGGTGGTGCTGTCCACCCAACACGATCCCGACATCAGCCAGTCCGATATCCACGAGGCGATCATGGAGCACGTCATCAAGCCCGTGCTGCCGGCCGAGTGGCTGCATGATGGCACCCTCTATCACATCAACCCGACCGGCAACTTCGTCATCGGCGGCCCGGTCGGCGACTGCGGCCTGACCGGGCGCAAGATCATCGTCGACACCTACGGCGGCATGGCGCGCCACGGCGGCGGCGCCTTTTCCGGCAAGGACCCGTCCAAGGTAGACCGCTCCGCGGCCTACGCCGGTCGCTACGTGGCCAAGAACATCGTGGCGGCAGGCCTGGCCGACCGCTGCGAGATCCAGGTGTCCTACGCCATCGGCGTGGCAGAGCCCACCTCCATCTCCATCAACACCTTCGGCACCGGCAAGCTCGCCGACGACAAGATCGAGGCCCTGGTGCGCGAGCACTTCGACCTGCGCCCCAAGGGTCTGATCGCCATGCTCGACCTGAAGCGCCCGATCTACAAGAAGACCGCCGCCTACGGCCATTTCGGCCGCGAGGACGCGGACTTCACCTGGGAAAAAACCGACAAGGCGGAGGCACTGAAGGCCGCGCTGTAAGCAAAACCAATGCCGCCCGGTACCAGGCGCTATTACCGTCACCCCCGCGCAAGCGGGGGTCCAGAAACACAACCAGGCGCCATTACCGTCACCCCCGCGCAAGCGGGGGCCCAGAAACACAACCAGGCGCCATTACCGTCACCCCCGCGCAGGCGGGGGTCCAGAAACGCAACCAGGACGTAATACCGTCACCCCCGCGCAAGCGGGGGTCCAGGAGCGACAAAACCATCACCAGCCCCCGCTCACGCGGGGACGACAATGTAAGCAAAGGACCAGACTCATGAGCCAAGCAGAACAACTGACAGACACCGACTACAAGGTCGCCGACATCTCCCTGGCGGAGTGGGGCCGCCGCGAAATCGACATCGCCGAAACCGAAATGCCGGCCCTGATGGCCATGCGCGCGAAATACCCCGGCAGCAAGCCGCTGGCGGGAGCGAAAATTCTCGGCTGCATCCACATGACCATCCAGACCGCGGTGCTGATCGAAACCCTGCGCGAGCTGGGCGCCGAGGTGCGCTGGTCGTCCTGCAACATCTTCTCCACCCAGGACCACGCCGCCGCCGCGATCGCCGCCGCCGGTGTGCCCGTATTCGCCTGGAAGGGCGAGACCGAGGAGGAGTACGACTGGTGCATCGAGCAGACCATCCTCAAGGACGGCCAGCCCTGGGACGCCAACATGGTACTGGACGACGGCGGCGACCTCACCGCCATGCTGCACGAGAAGTACCCGCAGATGCTGGACAACATCCACGGCATCACCGAGGAGACCACCACCGGTGTGCACCGCCTCGAGGAAATGCTCAAGGCCGGCACGCTCAAGGTCCCCGCGGTCAACGTCAACGACTCCGTGACCAAGTCCAAGAACGACAACAAGTACGGCTGTCGTCACAGCCTGAACGACGCGATCAAGCGCGGCACCGACCACCTGATGTCGGGCAAGAAGGCGCTGGTCATCGGCTACGGCGACGTCGGCAAGGGCTCCTCACAGTCCCTGCGCCAGGAAGGCATGATCGTGAAGATCGCCGAGGTCGACCCGATCTGCGCCATGCAGGCCTGCATGGACGGCTTCGAGGTCGTATCGCCGTTCAGGGACGGCGTCAACGACGGCAGCGACGCCTGCATCAACACTGACCTGCTGCAGAACACCGACCTGGTGGTGACCACCACCGGCAACTACAACGTCTGCAACGCGGCCATGCTCAAGGCGCTGAAGAACGGCGCCGTGGTGTGCAACATCGGCCACTTCGACAACGAGATCGACACCGCCTTCATGCGCAGCAACTGGGACTGGGAAGAGGTCAAGCCCCAGGTGCACAAGGTGTACCGCGACCGCGCGGCCAACGATCACCTGATCCTGCTCTCCGAGGGCCGGCTGGTGAACCTGGGCAACGCCACCGGTCACCCCTCGCGCATCATGGACGGCTCCTTCTCCAACCAGGTGCTGGCGCAGATCTACCTGTACGAGCGCCGTTTCGCCGATCTCGAGCCGGAGATGAAGCAATCCGCGCTGAGCGTGGAAGTACTGCCGAAAAAGCTCGACGAGGAAGTCGCCATGCACATGATCGGCGGTTTCGGCGCGGTGCTCACGCGGCTGACCCCGGAGCAGGCGGATTACATCAACGTCGAGGTGGACGGCCCCTTCAAGCCGGACTCCTACAAGTACTGAGGCAGGACGCCACATGGCCAGGGAAACACCACGTATCAGCTTCGAGTTCTTCCCGCCGAAAACCCCGGGGGGTACGGACAAGCTACTGAACGAGGTCAGACCGGCGCTGAGCGAGCTGGAACCCGAGTTTTTCTCGGTGACCTACGGCGCCGGTGGCAGTACGCGCGACACCACCCTGGGGGTGGTGTCGGCGATCCGCGAGAAGGACATCGCGGTGGCGCCGCACCTCAGCTTCGGCGGCTCCGACGACGAGGCGGTGGCGCAGCTGTTGCAGCGCTACCGCGACATCGGCGTGCGCCGCATCGTCGCGCTGCGCGGCGACCGGCCCTCCGGCATGGGCGGGGCAACCCTCGTCTACGCCAACGAGCTGGTGCAGTTCATCCGCGAGCGTACCGGCGACCACTTCCACCTGGAGGTGGCGGCCTACCCGGAAATTCACCCGGAGGCGAAGGACTACGACAGCGATGTGCGCTTTCTCAAGGGCAAGTTCGACGCCGGCGCGGACAGCGCCATCACGCAGTTCTTCTACAACGTCGAGTCGTATTTCTATTTTCTCGACCAGTGCGCGGCCGCCGGCATCGACAAGCCGGTCTACGCGGGCATCATGCCACTGGCCAACTACGCGAACATCCGCCGCTTCGCCGGCAATACCGGCGCAGAAATCCCGCGCTGGATATGCCAGCGCATGGACGGCTTCGGCGACGACGTCGACAGCCAGGTGAAGTTCGGTACCGAGGTGGTCACGCAACTGTGCCAGACACTGCTGGAGAACGGCTGTCCCGGCATCCATTTCTACACCATGAACCAGGTCGAGCCGACCCGGGAGATCTACCACAACCTGGGCCTGCGACAGTAGGCCTGCGCTGGCCGACCTGTAGTAGGATGCGCGCATGCGCATTCCCCGTATCTACACCGCACAGACCCTGGACGCGGAGGCCGACTTCCAGCTGGAGGCCGGCCCCGCCGCGCATGTTGCGCGCGTACTGCGCATGGCCACGGGCGACGCGCTGCTGCTGTTCGACGGTCGCGGCGGCGAGTACCCGGCGACCATCACCGGGCTGGACCGCCACGCGGTGTCGGTGCGCACACAGCAGCGGCGCCAGGGCCTGGCGGAGTCACCACTGCACATCCACCTGGGCATCGCCGTGTCGCGCGGCGAGCGCATGGACTGGGTGGTGCAAAAAGCCACGGAGCTGGGCGTCGCCGCCGTCAGCCCGTTGCTGAGTGAACGCACCGGGGTAAAGCTCAACGCGCCGCGCGCGGAGAAAAAGCGCCGGCACTGGCAACAGGTGGCGATCAGCGCCTGCGAGCAGTGCGGCCGCTGCGACTTGCCCGAGATTCACCCGCTGGCGCCGTTGCCGGCGTGGCTGGATAGCGTCGATGCGCCCTGCCGCCTGCTGCTGCAGCCGGGCGCGAACGCCGCTGCGCCCGGCGCATCGCCGCGGCGCGTCGCGCTGCTGATCGGTCCCGAGGGCGGGTTTTCCCAGGGCGAGGTCGAGCTGGCGCAGGCCGCCGGCTTCCGCGGCCTGCAACTGGGGCCGCGCATCCTGCGTACCGAAACCGCGCCGCTGGCGGCCATCGCCGTGCTGCAGGCGCGCTGGGGCGACCTCGCCTGAGCGGCGCTAGGATTCTCCTGCGCCGGATTCTGGCGGCGCAGCGTCCTGCGGCGCATCCTCGACCGCCGTCGCCGCCGGCTTGCGCGGGGCGGCTTTCTTCCTGGCCGCAGCCTTCTTCTTCGCCGCGGCGCCGGCCTTCGGCTTGACCTTCGCTTTCGCCTTCGCCCTGGGTTTGGCCTGCGCCGCCAGCCATTGGCCGTGCGCCCACTCCAGGAACTTCGCCACCGCGTTGGCCTTGTGATCCGTGCGCACCGAGTGGAAAATTTCGAAGGCGTGCTGCGCCCCGGGCAACTCCGCGTACACCACCGCCTGCCGCGACTGCTCGCGCATGGCGGCGACAAATGCGCGCGCCTCTTCCACCCACACCAACGAGTCGTGGGTGCCGTGGATGACGAACATCGGCGGCGCGTCGGGGTTCACCTGGCTCAGCGGTGAAGCGCTATCCCACAGCTCCGGGTTTTCCTCGCGTGAACACTGCAGCACGCGGTCGGTGAGCATGTCGGCCATGGACATCTCCTCGCGGATGCCGTTGCGGTCGAGGAAGTCATACACGCCGTAGAAGGGAACCGCCGCCTGTACGGTGGTATCCACCTCCTCGAAGCCCGGCTGCCACTCCTTCCGGTTCGGCGTCAGCGCCGCCAGCGAACTCAGGTGGCCCCCCGCCGAACCGCCGGTGATGGCGATGAAGTCCGGGTTGCCGCCGTACTCGGCGATATTGGCGCGAATCCAGGCGATGGCGCGCTTGACATCGATGATGTGCGCGGGGAACGCCTCGCGCGGGCTCAGGCGGTAGTTGATGGCGACGGCGATCCAGCCGCGCTGCGCCATGTGGTACATCAGCGGCTTGCCCTGCTGCTCTTTCTCGCCGATCATCCACGCGCCGCCGTGTACCTGCAGCAGTACCGGATAACCCCCTTCCCGCGTCTCCTCGGGCTGGTAGATGTCCAGTTCATTGCGCACCCCCGCGTCGCCGTAACTGATGCCGCGGTGCTGTACCACGCCGGGGCGACGGAAATGAAAGGGGCGCAGCCAGCTGCGCGTGGCGATGTGGTCGCTGAGGGTGCCGTGCCGCTCGTCGGGAATCGCGGCGCGGTAGTGCTCGCCCAGGCCCTCGCGCAGCGCCTCGGTCAGATGCAGGGGGGTGTCCATCGCCTGGCAGTGCAGGTAGACCAGGCCCAGCCAGGACAGGGCAAACAGGGCCAGGCCGATCTGCGCCGTCGGATCGGCGAATACGCCGGTGAACGCCAGCATCGCCGTCAGCGCCACCTGCCACAGCAGGTGGATCAGCGCCAGTTCACCGGCGAGCCAGGCGCTGAGAAAATAAACGGGCACGCCCCAGTACAGGCGCCGCGCCTGCACGATGGCGGTCCAGGTACAAACGATGCTGACGAGCGACAAAAAGAAATAGAATCCGGCCATGATGGAACGCTGCTCCACGGGTGAAGTTCTGCACAAGGCTACCATTCTAGCAGGCGCGGCCGTTGTCGGCGCCAGCTCGACCGGTTGCCGGCCAGGCAGCGGCGACGCGGCGGGAACAATTCACCGCTGCAGGTATCCCAGTGTAAAGAACGGTAAAACCTGCCCGCGGGGCCGACGTTGTCGATAAAATATACCGCTGTCGAGTCTCGGATAGATTACTTGTATTTTCGCGCCACACGTCGGATCCGGTTTTTGCGCCAACTGCGCCTGCCCTGCGGCATGTTGCTGCTGTCCTGCCTGTGCGCCTGCGCCACCTCCGCGATCAGCCCGCAGGCCCGCGACCCGCAGCTGCCGCAGCGCTGGCAGCAGCCCGCGGCGCCCGCCGCGACCGCTCCCGCGGCGGGCTGGCTGCAGGAACTGGACAGCGCGCCACTGGAACAACTGGTGGCGGAATCGCAGGCCGCCAATTACACCCTGGCGCGACAGCGCGCGCGGGTGGAAGAGCTGCGCCAGGGCGTGACCGTGGAAGCCGCGGCGCTGTGGCCGCAGGTGTCGGCGGAAGTAGGCGCCGCGCGCAGCAAGGTGGACGGCAGCGATTCCAACAATGCGGACGTGACACTGTGGCAGGCCGACGTGGCGCTGGACTGGGAGCTGGACATCTGGGGCAAGCTGTCCGATCGCCAGCGGCAGGCCGCGCTGGCGGCGCTGCGCGAGCAGCAAATCCAGCTGGCGGCGGAGGTCGCCACCGGCTGGTTCAGCACCCTGGCCAACGCGCAGCTGGAGGCGCTGCTGGCGCAGCGCCTGGACAACGTCAGCGCCGACCTGGCCAGTCTGCAACAGGGCTACCGGCGCGGCCTGTTCGAGGCGCGCGATGTCTACCTCAGCCGCAACACCGTGGCTGACAGCCGCGCCAACCTCGCCGGCCAGCAGCAGGCCTACCAGGAAGCGCGCGCCGCGCTACAACTGTCGCTGGCGCGCTACCCCAGCGGTCGCGGTCCGGCCCTGCAGGGCGAGCTGCCGGAGCTGCGCCCGGTCACCGCGGCGGGCACCCCGGCGCTGTTGCTGCAGCGCCGCTCCGATATCCAGGGCGCCTGGCTGGAGTTACTGGCCGCCGACGCCGGCCTGGCGGCGGCGCACAAGGACCGCTTTCCCTCCTTTTCCCTGGTGGGACGCGCCGGGCGCACCTCCGGCGACCTGGACAACCTCGTCGACGTCGGGCTGTCCAGCTGGAGTATCGGCGCCAGCCTGGCGCAACCCCTGTTCCAGGCGGGCCGGCTGCAGGCGCTGGAGGCGCAGGCCCGGGCGCGGGTCGTACAGGCGGAGAAGGCCTACCTGGACACGGTCTACACGGCGCTGGCGGAGGTCGAGCGCCTGCTCAGCGCGGAGCTCACCCTGCGCCAGCAGCTGGATGCCCAGCGCGAATCGCGCCAGAACGCCAATATTGCCTACGAACTGTCGCTGCAACAGTACGAACGCGGCCTGGTGGATTACACCACGGTGCTGGAAGCCCAACGGCGCGCCTTTGACGCCCAGACCGCGGTTATCCAGCTGCACTACCAGGTCATCGCCAACCGCATCGAACTGTACCGCGCGCTGGGCGGCGATTTCGCCCTGCCCGACACCACCACAACCTGAGTACCGGCCGCCATGAGCCCACACAGCGATCCCTCCCCGAACCGCCTGCGCAGACTGCTGCCCCTGTTGGTGCTGGCCGCCCTGCTCGCGCTGGCCGCGCTGGCCCTGCTCAACCCGCCCTCGGCGCAGCGTTCGGAGCCGGACCTGGTGCCGCAGCTCACGGTAGAGACGGTCCAGGTGCGCCCGCGCGACTACCAGGTGGTGGCGGACAGCTTCGGCACCGTACAGCCGCGCACCCAGAGCCGCCTGGTGTCCCAGGTAGGCGGCGAGGTGGTCTGGGTCAGCCCGCAGTTCCGCGATGGCGGCGTGTTCGCCGCCGGCGATACCCTGCTGCGCATCGACGACCGGGACTACGCCGCGGATGTGCAGATCGCGCGCGCGCAGTTGTTCGCCGCGCAACAGGCGCTGGCCGAGGAGCAGGCCCTGTCGCAGCAGGCGCTGGCCGACTGGCAACGCCTGGGCGCGGGCGAGGAGGCCGACGAACTGGTGTTGCGCAAACCGCAGCTGCGCGCGGCCCAGGCGCGGGTGGCCTCGGCACAGGCGGAGCTGCGCAAGGCGGAGCTGAGCCTGGAGCGCACCGCGGTGGTGGCGCCCTTCGCCGGCCGCATTCTCAGCACCGCGGTGGACCTGGGCGAGGTGATCGGCAGCAGCAGCCAGCTGGCGCAGATCTACGCCAGTGACTACGTGGAGATACGCCTGCCGCTGGCCAACGCCGACCTGGAGTTTGTGAACCTGCCCGAGCCAGGCCCACCGGGCACTGAAAATGCGGGCTCCACGGTGGAAGTAAGCATTCACTCCAGTCTTAGTGGCAGCCACTGGCCGGGGCGCCTGGTACGCACCGAGGCGGCCATCGACAGCAGCGCGCGCCAGTTGCACGTGGTGGCCCAGGTCGACGACCCTTTCGGGCTGCAGCGCGACACCGGGCGCAAGCCGCTGAAGATCGGCGAGTACGTCACCGCCAGCATCGCCGGGCGCCACCTGGAGGATGCCATCGTCATCCCCAACAGCACCATCTACCAGGGCGCCTACGTCTACCTGGTGCGCGAGGGCCTGCTGCAACGCCAGGCGGTGCAGGTCGCCTGGCAGAACGAGAGCGACGCGGTCATCGCCGGCGGCCTGCAGGCCGGTGACGAGCTGGTGACGACCACACTGGGCCAGGTGACCTCGGGCACCCCGGTGCGGGTGCAGGGCCGCGACCGCACCCTGGTCGAGGGCGCCGCCGGCGCGCCCGACGCCTGGCGGGCCAGCGGCCCGGGGCCGTCGCGCGGACACGGGGGTGCGCGGCCGTGATCGCATGGTTTACCCGCAACGCCGTGGCGGCCAACCTGCTGATGTTCAGCATCATCGTCGGCGGCCTGCTGGCGTTGCAGACCGAACTCACCCTGGAGATATTCCCCGACGCCGAGCCCGACACGATCAGCATCGGCGTGACCCTGCGCAGCGCCACGCCCGAGGACGTGGAACTGGGGGTCACCTCGCGCATCGAGGACGCCGTGCAGGATATCGAGGGTATCGATCGCATGATCAGCGAGTCGGTCGAGGGCTCCGCCTCGGTCACCCTGGAGCTGGAGGACGGCTACGACCCGCGCGACGTGCTGGACGACGTGAAAAGCCGCGTGGACGCCATCAATACCTTTCCCGCGGAAGCGGAGAAGCCGGTCATCAGCCTGGCGCTGCGCAAGCGCGCGGTCATCGACGTGGTGGTGGCCGGGGAACTGGCGGAGGACGAGTTGCTCGCCTTCGCCGAGCAGGTGCGCGACGACCTGCTGCGTATCGACGGCATCACCCAGCTGGAGCTGACCTCGGTACGCGACTACGAAATCGCCGTGGAGGTGTCCCAGGACCGCCTGCGCCAGTACGGCCTGACCCTGGAGCAGGTCTCCCGGGCCATCGGCGACAGCTCGGTGGATATCTCCGCCGGCAACATGCGCGCCGCCGGCGGCGACGTGCTGATACGCTCCAAGGGGCAGGCCTACCGCCGTGCGGACTTCGAGCGCATCGTCGTGAAGACCAACGCCGACGGCAGCATCATCCGCCTGGGGGATGTGGCGCGCATCGACGACGGCTTCGAGGAAGAGGCCATGAAGACCCTGTTCAACAGCCAGCCCGCGGCCTTCGTCAAGGTCTACCGGGTCGGTGAGCAGAGCGCCCTGGACGTGGCCGGCAAGGTCAAGGACTATATCGCCGCGCGCCAGGCGGGGCTACCCGTGGGGGTGAAACTGGGCTACTGGGACGACGACTCCACCGTGCTCAGGTCGCGCCTGGGCACCATGCTCACCAGCGCCCTGGAGGGCGCGGCGCTGGTGATTTTGCTGCTGACCCTGTTCCTGCGCCCGGCCATCGGTTTCTGGGTCTTCATCGGCATCCCGGTATCCTTCCTCGGCGGCATCATCGTCATGGGGCTGACCGACACCACGCTGAACGTGATGAGCGCCTACGGCTTCATCATTGCGGTGGGGCTGGTGGTCGACGACGCGATCGTCACCGGGGAAAACGTCTACACCCACCTGCGCTCCAGCGAAAGCGGCGTGGACGCGGCGATACGCGGCACCCAGGAAGTTGCCGTGCCGGTGACCTTCGGCGTGCTCACCACCATCGCCGCGTTCCTGCCCATCGCCTTCCTGGACGGTCACCTGGGCAATATGTTCGGTGTCATCCCGGCAGTGGTGATCCCGGTGCTGCTGTTCTCGCTGGTGGAGTCCAAGTTCGTCCTGCCGGCCCACCTGGCGCACATCCGCATATACGGCGAGGGCGCGCGGGGTCGCTGGAGCCAGTGGCAGAACCGCTTCGCCTCCGGTTTCGAGAGCGCCATCGCGCGTTACTACCAGCCCCTGCTACGCCTGGCGACGGCGCACCGCTACACCACCCTGGCCGCGTTCACCGGCATGTTGTTGCTGATCGTGGCGCTGATCACCAGCGGCTGGACCCGCTTCGTTTTTTTCCCCAACGTCGAGGGCCAGACAGGCCGGGTCGTGCTGACCATGCCGGTGGGCACGCCCTTCGAGGTCACCGATGCGCAGATCCAGCGCATCACCGACGCGGCGCTGGCCCTGCAGGACAAGTACCGCGACCCGGACAGCGGCGCCAGCCCTATCGTCAACGTGCTCACCGTGGCCGGCTCCGGCGGCGGCCGTGGCGCCAGCTCCAACGCCGGGCGCGTCACCTTCGAGGCCACCCCCAGCCAGGAGCGCGGCCCCGAGATGAGCGTCGCCCGCCTGGTCAACGAGTGGCGCGAGATGGTGGGGGACGTGCCCGGCGCGGAGACCCTCACCTTCCGCTCCAGCATGTTCCGCCCCGGCGAGCCCATCGACATCCAGCTCAGCGGCAAGTCCCTGGCCACCCTGGACGAGGTCGGGGAGCAGGTGAAGGCGCAGCTGGCGCGGTACGCCGGCGTGTTCGACATCGCCGACAGCCTGTCCGACGGCAAGGAGGAGCTGTACATCGAGCTCACCGGCCAGGGCCATGTGCTGGGCCTGACGCGCAGCGACGTGGTCGGCCAGGTCGGCCGAGCCTACAAGGGCGCCCAGGCGCAGCGCATCCAGCGCGGCCGCGACGACATCCGCGTACTGGTGCGCCTGCCTCGCGGCGAGCGCAGTACGGTGGAAACGCTGCAGTCACTGCTTATCGAGACGCCCTCGGGGGGCCAGGTACCGCTGAGCCACGTGGCGCGCCTGGAACCGGGCAAGGGCCCCTCGCGCATCCGTCGCGTGGACGGCTACCGCGTGCTCAACATCACCGCCGACGTGGTCAAGGAAGAGGTGAACATGACCGCCCTGCAGGGCGACATCACCGCCTACCTCGACCAGCTCCTGCAACAGTACCCCTCGGTGAGCTACACCCTGGAGGGCGAGGCGCGGGAGCAGCGCAAGTCCTTCGGCAGCATGCAGGCAGGGCTGATCGCGGTGCTGTTCATCATCTACTGCCTGCTGGCGCTGCCCCTGCGCTCCTACACCCAGCCGCTGGTGGTCATGTCGGTCATCCCCTTCGGCATGATCGGCGCGGTGCTCGGCCACTGGCTGCTGGGCCACGCGCTGACCCTGCAGAGCCTGCTCGGCGGCATGGCGCTGGTGGGCATACTGGTCAACGACTCGCTGGTGCTGGTGGACTACTGCAACCAGCGGCTGCGCGCCGGCGAAACCCTGGACACGGCGGTGATCAACGCCGGTGTGTCGCGTTTCCGCCCGGTGTTCCTCACCTCCATGACGACGTTCCTGGGCCTGTTGCCACTGCTCACCGAGCGCTCCACCGAGGCCCAGTTCCTCATCCCCATGGCGATATCCCTGGCCTTCGGCATCCTCTTCGCCACGCTGATCACGCTGTTGCTGGTGCCCACCAACCTGCTCATCGGCCAGGACATCCGCCGCTGGCTGGGGGGCGGGCACGGCGCGGGACAGGTCGCCGCCAGTGGCAGTTCCTGAATGTGCGCGGCGCGGCTGCCGGCCTTGCGCCGCCCCCGGGCAGCGCGTAACGTAGCAGGCCGTTTGCGCGACGAGACCGACGCATGAGTATAAAACTGGGCGTGGTGATGGATCCCATCGCCGCCATCAACTACAAAAAGGACACCACGCTGGCCATGCTGTGGGCCGCCGCCGCGCGCGACTGGCAGCTGTTCTACATGGAGCAGGGCGACCTCTACCTGGAGCAGGGCGTGCCCCGCGCGCGCATGGCGCCACTGGAGGTGTACCGCGACCCGCAGACGTGGTTCAGCCTGGGTGAGCCGCGGGATGCGCCGCTGGCGGACCTGGACGTGATCCTCATGCGCAAGGACCCGCCGTTCGACAACGAATACATCTATTCCACCTACATACTGGAGGCCGCGGAGCGCCTCGGCACCCTGGTGGTGAACCGCTGCCAGAGCCTGCGCGACTGCAACGAGAAGGTGTTCGCCACGCAGTTCCCGCAGTGCTGCCCGCCGGTGCTGGTCAGCGCCGACATGGCGCGCCTGAAAGACTTCCACGCCGAGCATCGCGACGTCATCTTCAAGCCGCTGGACGGCATGGGCGGCGACGCCATTTTCCGCGCCAGGCACGACGACCCCAACGTCAGCGTGATCCTGGAAACGCTGACCGGCCACGGCCGGCACAGCATCATGGCGCAGCGCTACATTCCCGAGATCGTCGACGGCGACAAGCGCATCCTGCTGATCGACGGCGAACCCGTGCCCTACTGCCTGGCGCGGGTGCCCCTGGTAGGGGAGACGCGCGGCAACCTCGCCGCCGGCGGCACCGGCGTGCCGCAAGCGCTGACCGAGCGCGACCGCTGGATCGCGGCGCAGGTGGGTCCCGCGCTGCGTGCAAGGGGCCTGCTGTTCGCCGGCATCGACGTCATCGGTGACTACCTGACGGAAATCAACGTCACCAGCCCCACCTGTATTCGGGAAATTGACGCAGGTTTTGATCTGGACATCGGCGGCGATCTCATGGAATGTATCCAGGGGGAATTGACTAAAAGGTCATCATAAGGCCGATGTACTACCTGGGGACGGGGCAGCTGGTCGACACGCGGTTTCGCAACGCCGTTGCACTGGCGCTGGCGCTGCATGCCGCGCTGATCCTGGGCGTCAGTTTCGAGGCCTCACAGGGCCGTTACGACACCCCCCAGATCGAGGTCACCCTGGCCACCCTGCCCAGCGAACACGCCCCCGATGACGCCAGCAATATCGCCGCCGCCAACCAGCAGGGCAGCGGCAACCTCGACGACTACAACCAGGTGAGCAGCCGGGACCCGTTGCCCCTGCCCGGCGTGACCGAGCAACAGAGCGCCCGCCGCCTGCCGGCGGAACACGACGCCAGCTACCAGGATGCGCTGACCACCACGGCGATCGCCGAGCGCATCGTCAATACCCGCATCGACGAACGCGACCGCGAGCAGGTCAGGCTGGACGGCATCAACCCGGAGGTGGACAGGCTCAACCGCGAGCTGGCCAGCTTGCAGGCGGAGCTGGCGGAGCAGACCAACGACTACTCGCAGCGCCCGCGTGTGCGCCGCCTGACCGCCGCCTCGGCAAAACAGTCCGTCGACGCGGCCTACCTGCTGGACTGGCGCCGCCGCCTGGAGGCGGTGGGCAACCAGTACTACCCCGAGGCGTCTGTGCGCTACGGCATCTACGGCGACCTGCGCCTGCTGGTGGTCATCCGCTCCGACGGCAGCCTCGAGGACATCCAGGTGCTGTCCTCCTCGGGCTACGCCGTGCTCGATGAGGCGGCGATAAAAATCGTGCGCATGGCGGCGCCCTACTCGCCCTTTCCCGCGGAACTACGCGCCACCACCGACAAGCTGGAGATCATCCGGACATGGCAATTCCAGCAGAACCAGCTAAGCTCAAACCAGGGCGCCGGGCCGATGGCAGGCGCCCTTTGAGCGACCCATGCGTCACCCGGGGGAACGAGCATCGCCATGTCCGGACAGTTTTCTGTCAATACCGCGCGCAGCAGCGACTGCCTGCGCGATCACTTCCTGCTCGCCATGCCCGGACTGACCCAGGGCATTTTCTCGCACAGCATTACCTATATCTGCGAACACGGTGAAAGCGGCGCCATGGGCATCATCGTCAACCAGCCACTGGACCTGACGGTGAAGGAGATTTTCGAGCACCTGCAGATCACCGCGCGCGGGGACTTCTCCGGCATGCCGGTCATGGCGGGCGGCCCGGTGCAGATGGACCACGGTTTCGTGCTGCACCGCAACTGCGACAAGACCTGGGAGGCCAGCCTCAAAGTCACCGCGGAGATCACGCTGACCACCTCGCGCGATATCCTGCGCGCCATCGCCAATGACGAGGGCCCCGGGGATCACCTCATCGCACTGGGCTACGCCGGCTGGGCCGCCGGCCAGCTGGAGCAGGAGCTGGCGGAAAACAGCTGGCTCACCCTGCCCGGTGACAGCGACATCATTTTCTCCACCCCCGCCGAACAGCGCCTGGGGGCCGCCGCCGCGCAACTGGGCATCGATATGAATCTCATATCGGGGCAGGCCGGCCACGCCTGAACACGCCGCGGGGGCGCAGTGAGTTCACCACCGGTTATTACCGTCATCGCCTTCGACTTCGGCCTGCGCCAGGTCGGCGCGGCCGTGGGCAACAGCCAGTTGCGCACCAGCGACAGCCTGCCGGTGCTGCGCGCCCGCGACGGCGTGCCCGACTGGGACGCGCTGCAGCGCCTGGTGCAGGAGTGGCAGCCGGACCTGCTGGTGGTCGGCGACCCGCTGAACATGGACGGCAGCGACAGCCAGCTGTGCGCCAGGGCGCGGCGCTTCGCGCGCCAGTTGCACGGCCGCCTGCGCCTGCCGGTGGAGCTGTGCGATGAGAGGCTGAGCAGTTTCGAGGCGAAACAGGCCCTGCGCGAGGCCGGTCACCGCGGCGACTACAAACGCGCGCCCGCCGACAGCCTGGCGGCGCAGCTCATCCTGCGCACGTGGTTTGCGGAGGGCGGCCGCCCGGCCGTATGAGCGCGGTCAGCGCCCCATGAACTGGCCCTGGTCGTCCTCGTCGCCGTAGGTGAGGCCGATGTCGTCCAACCCGCCGCCGCCCTCGCCGCGCTCGTGCATCTTGATCTGCAGGCGCACGTCGTTGGCGGAGTCGGCGAAGCGCACCGCGTCCTCGCTGCTGATCAACCCTTCCTTGTAGGCCTTGACCAGCGACTGGTCCAGTGTCTGCATGCCCAGTTCGGTGGACTTGGCCATCAGGTCCTTGATCAGGTGAACCTCGCCCTTGCGGATGTAATCGGCCACCAGCGGCGAGTTCAGCAACACCTCGACCACCGGTGTGCGCCCCTTGCCGTCCGCCCGCGGAATGAGCTGCTGCGCGACCATGGACCTGAGGTTGAGTGACAGGTCCATCCACACCTGGCGGTGCAGTTCCGCCGGGAAGAAACTCTGGATACGGTCCAGGGCCTGGTTGGCGTTGTTGGCGTGCAGCGTGCACAGGCACAGGTGGCCGGTCTCGGCGAAGGTGAGCGCCTGCTGCATGGTTTCCGCGGAGCGCACCTCGCCGATGAGGATTACGTCCGGCGCCTGGCGCAGGGTGTTTTTCAGCGCGACATCGAAAGACTCCGTATCCATACCCACCTCGCGCTGGGTGATAATGCAGCCGGCGTGCTCGTGAATGTACTCGATCGGGTCCTCGATACTGATGATGTGGCCGCGGCTGTTGTGGTTGCGGTAACCCACCATCGCCGCCAGGGACGTGGACTTGCCGGTGCCGGTGGCGCCGACGAAAATCACCAGGCCGCGCTTGGTCATGGCCAGGTCGCGGATGATCGGCGGCAGCCCCAGCTCATCGATGGTGGGGATTTCCGTGTTGATGCGCCTGACCACCAGGCCGCATTTGCCGCGCTGCACGAACGCACTGGCGCGGAAACGGCCCAGGTCGTCGGTATTGATCGCGTAGTTGCACTCGTTGTGTTCGAGGAATTCCTTCTTCTGCGCCTCGGACATGGTGGACACCACCAGGGCCTGCGCCTGCGCGTCGCTCAGCGGTCGCTCCGCGATGGGAAAGATCTGGCCATCGACCTTGATACTCGGCGGCGCGTCGGCGGCGATGAACCCGTCCGACGCCCCCTCCTTGACAACCCTGGCGAGCAAATCCCTGATATTCATATTGGCCTCCCCTGTCTCCCGCTGCCTCCGGCGCCCTAGAAGTTCTCCGGCATGCGCGCCTTCTCGCGGGCGATTTCGCGGGTGATGACGTGTTTTTCCACCAGTTCTTCCAGGCACTGGTCCATGGTCTGCATGCCCACCGCACTGCCGGTCTGGATAGCCGAGTACATCTGCGCGACCTTGTCCTCGCGGATCAGGTTGCGGATGGCCGAGGTGCCGCGCATGATTTCATGCGCGGCGACACGACCGCCGCTGGCGCGCTTGAGCAGGGTCTGCGATACCACCGCCTGCAGCGACTCGGACAGCATGGAACGCACCATGGATTTTTCCGCCGCCGGGAACACGTCGATCACACGGTCGATGGTCTTGGCCGCCGAGGTCGTGTGCAACGTACCGAACACCAGGTGCCCGGTTTCCGCCGCGGTCAGCGCCAGGCGGATGGTTTCCAGGTCGCGCAGTTCGCCGACCAGGATGATGTCCGGGTCCTCGCGCAGGGCCGAGCGCAGCGCCTCGGCGAAGCCCAGCGTATCGCGGTGCACCTCGCGCTGGTTGACCAGGCACTTCTTGCTCTCGTGCACGAATTCGATCGGGTCCTCGATGGTCAGCACGTGCTCGTACTTGTTGTCGTTGATGTAGTCCATCATCGCGGCCAGGGTGGTGGACTTGCCCGAGCCGGTGGGCCCGGTGACCAGCACCAGCCCGCGCGGCATCATGGAGATGTCCCTGAACACCTGCCCCATGCCCAGGTCTTCCATGGTCAGGACCTTGGAGGGAATGGTACGGAAGACCGCGCCCGCGCCGCGGTTCTGGTTGAAGGCGTTGACACGAAAGCGCGCGACGCCGGGCACCTCGAACGAGAAGTCCGTCTCCAGGAACTCCTCGTAGTCCTTGCGCTGCTTGTCGTTCATGATGTCGTAGATGAGCTCGTGTACCTGCTTGTGCTCCATCGGCGGCAGGTTGATGCGGCGAATATCGCCGTCGACACGAATCATCGGTGGCAGCCCGGCCGACAGGTGCAGGTCAGATGCCCCCTGCTTGGCACTGAAGGCCAACAGTTCAGTTATATCCATATGTCCCCTCCCCCTACCGGCACGCGGTCCGGCAGCTCCCTTGCCGGGAGTTCTTCTGCGCCGGCCAGCGCCGCGCTATTTTTTCTTCTATCGCCGTGTCGTTGCCGCCGCGCACCGGTCGCCTGGAGCGGCACGAATCGGCTACCATGCACGACATGGACCGACAACAGCTACTCGACAATATAACAAAGCTACTGGAAAGGGTACGGGCCTGTTCACAAAAAAGCCAGTTTCAGAATAGTGACATACTTGTGCTTGCGGTGAGCAAGACCCGCCCGGCGGAAGTGGTCCGCGCCGCCTACGAATGCGGCCTGTCCCATTTCGGCGAGAACTACCTGCAGGAGGGCCTGGGCAAGATCGCCGCGCTGCGGGACCTGCCCCTGACGTGGCACTTCATCGGCCCCATCCAGTCGAACAAGACGCGCGACATCGCCGCTCACTTCGACTGGGTGCACAGCGTGGACCGGGAAAAGATCGCCCGCCGGCTGAACGACCAGCGCCCCACGGAACTGCCGCCCCTGCAGGTCTGCCTGCAGGTGAACATCTCCGGCGAGGCGAGCAAGTCCGGGGTGCCGCCGGCGCAGTTGCCGGCGCTGGCCGCGGCGGTCGCCGACCTGCCACAGCTGCGCCTGCGCGGCCTGATGGCGATACCCGCGGCCGCGCAGGACCCGGCCGACCAGCGCGCCGCCTTCGCCGCCGTGCGCGAGCTGGCCGCGGGCCTGGCGCAGCGGGTCCCGGGCATGGATACCCTGTCCATGGGCATGAGCGGGGACCTGGAAGCGGCCATTGCGGAGGGGGCCACGGTGGTGCGCGTGGGCACGGCCATTTTCGGCCCGCGGGACAGGTGATTTAGGCCGCGCACGGCGTGTATACTGTGCGACCTTTTTTGCGGACGAACAGCGCGCGGACGATACTTTGCAGACACCACACATCGCCTTCGTAGGGGCCGGCAACATGGCCGCCAGCATCGTCGGGGGGCTGCTCGAGAGCGGCCACCCGGCCTCGCGACTCAGTGCCGCCGACCCCTTTGCCGACAGCCTGGAACGATTGCGCGTCCTGGGCGTCGACGCCCTGCATACAGACAACGCCGCCGCGGTCGCCGGCGCCGATGTGGTGATCCTGGCGGTGAAGCCGCAGGTCATGGCCGAGGCCGCGGACAGTATCGCCGCGGCGGTGCGCGACAGCGCCGCCCTGGTCATCTCCATCGCCGCGGGCATCACCGTCGAGGCCCTGCAGCGGCGCCTGGGCGAGACGGCGGCCATCGTGCGCTGCATGCCGAACACGCCCGCCCTGCTGCGCTGTGGCGCCAGCGGATTGTACGCCAGCGCGGGCACCACGGCGCAACAGCGCGGTCACGCGGAACTGGTGCTGGGCGCGGTGGGCAGCACCTGCTGGGTCGAGAGCGAGGCCGAACTCGACGCCATCACCGCCCTGTCCGGCAGCGGGCCGGCATACTTCTTCCTTTTTATGGAAGCCATGATCGACGCCGGCGAGAGCCTGGGCCTGCAGCGCGACACGGCAACGGCCCTGGCCCTGCAGACCGGCCTGGGCGCCGCGCGCATGGCGCTGGAAAACGACCTGGACCTGGTCGAGCTGCGCCGCCGCGTCACCAGCCCCGGCGGCACCACCGAACGCGCGCTGCAGCACTTTGAGCAGGACGGGCTGCGCGACATCGTCGCCAGCGCCATGCGCGCCGCCGCCGACCGCGCCGCCGAAATGGCCCGGGAAATGGGTTAGGGAGCAAGACTGATGAGCGCCGCCGCTGAAATCCTGGTGTACCTGATCCAGACCGCGTTGAGCCTGTACCTGCTGGCCATGCTGCTGCGTTTCCTGCTGCAGCTGGTGCGCGCGGATTTTTACAACCCGATTTCCCAGTTCCTGGTCAAGGTCACCAACCCGCTGCTGCTACCGCTGCGCAGGATCATCCCGGGCTACGCCGGCCTGGACCTGGCCTCACTACTGCTGGCGGTGTTGCTGCAGGCCCTGGGCATCGTGCTGCTGCTGATGTTGTTCGGTGCGGGCCTGCCCGGCATCGCGCTGCTGCTGCTGTGGTCCGTGCTCGGCGTCGTCGGCCTGCTGGTCAATATCTATTTTTTCGCCCTGCTCGGCATGATCATCCTCAGCTGGGTCGCGCCGGGCAGCCAAAACCCGGCCATTCACCTGTTGTACCAGATCACCGAGCCGGTGATGGCGCCTTTCCGCAAGGCGCTGCCGCCCATGGGGGGCCTGGATTTCTCCCCCATCCTGGTTTTCATCCTGATCAACGTCATCCAGATCGCCCTGCGCCACATGGCGGCCGGAGTCGGCCTGCCTTCGGCGCTGGTCATCGGCCTGTGACATGAGCGACAGGGGCCGGTCCCGGGACAGCCGTTCAGTCGGCATCGTCACACCGCAGGTGGCGCGCTTCGACGAGCCGCTGCGCCTGGCCTGCGGCCGCCAGTTGAAGAGTTTCGAACTGGTCTACGAGACCTACGGTGAACTGAACGCCGACAGGTCCAATGCCGTGCTGGTATGCCACGCGCTCAGCGGCCACCACCATGCCGCCGGTTACCACAGCGAGGAGGACAAGAAGCCCGGCTGGTGGAACGAGTGTATCGGCCCGGGCAAGCCCATCGACACGGACCGCTTTTTCGTGGTCAGCCTGAACAACCTGGGCGGCTGCCACGGCTCCACCGGCCCCAACTCCATCAACCCGGATACCGGCAAGCCCTGGGGGCCCGATTTCCCGGTCATACGCACCCGCGACTGGGTGCACAGCCAGGCGCGCCTGGCCGACCGGCTGGGCATCGATTGCTGGGCGGCGGTTATCGGCGGCAGCCTCGGCGGCATGCAGGCCATGCGCTGGTCCATCGAGTACCCCGAGCGCGTGCGTCACTGCGTGGTCATCGCCGCGGCGCTGAAGCTGAGCGCGCAGAACCTGGCCTTCAACGAGGTGGCGCGGCAGGCGATTCTGTCCGACCCGGATTTTCTCGGCGGCGGCTACCTGGAGAGCGACACCGTGCCCGCGCGCGGCCTGGCGCTGGCGCGCATGATCGGCCACATCACCTACCTGTCCGACGACGCAATGGCCAGCAAGTTCGGTCGTGACCTGCGCTCGGGCAGCCTTGGCCGCGGCAGCGAGGCCAACGCCGAATTCCAGGTACAGAGCTACCTGCGTTACCAGGGCAGCCAGTTCTCCGGCAACTTCGACGCCAACACCTATATCCTGATGACGCGCGCGCTGGACTACTTCGACCTGGCCCTGGAGTACAACAACGACCCGGTGGAGGCCTTCCGCCACGCGCGCTGCAGTTTCATGGTGATTTCCTTCTCGACGGACTGGCGTTTCTCGCCGCAGCGCTCGCGCGAGATCGTCGATGCGCTGATCGCCGCTGACCGCCCCGTCAGCTATGTGGAGATCGAGGCCAACGAGGGCCACGACGCATTCCTGCTGCCGATACCGCGCTACCTGGACGTGTTCAGCGCCTATATGCAGCGTGTGGGAGACGACGCCTGATGCGCCTGGACCTGTCCCATATCCAGCGCTGGATCGCACCGGGTTCGCGGGTCCTGGACCTGGGCTGCGGCGACGGCGAGTTCCTCGAGTTCCTGCGCGACCACCGCGACGTGCGCGGCATGGGCCTGGAGATCGACCAGGGTTACATCACCGCCGCCATCGCCCGCGGCATCAATGTCATCGAACAGGACATGGACCGGGGCCTGGCGAACTTCCCCGACCAGAGCTTCGACACCGTGGTCATGGCGCTGGCCCTGCAGGCGGTGCAGCACCCGGACCGCGTGCTCGAGGAGATGCTGCGCATCGGCCGCGAGGGCATCGTCACCTTCCCCAATTTCGGCCACTGGCGCTGTCGGTTGCAGCTGGGTATCGCCGGGCGCATGCCGCGCTCCAGTTTCATGCCGCACACCTGGTACAACACGCCCAATATCCACTACTGCACGGTGGGCGATTTCGAGGAGCTGTGCCGCGCCAAGGGCATCCGCATCCTCAATCGCGACGTGGTGGGTAATTCCTCGCGCCGGCCGATGTTGTCCAACCGCTGGCCAAACCTGTTCGCCACCACGGCGATCTACCATATCACCCGCTGATATGATCCCGCGTCTCCTGTTCTGTGTTGCGCTGTGCCTGGCCGCTGCCGGCGCACAGGCGCAACAGTCGCAGCGGTTCGGTCCCTTCGAGCTGCACTACAGCGTGGTCAATACCACCTTCCTGGGCCCCGAGGTTGCGGCCGGCTACGGCATCACGCGCGGCAAGAAGCGCGCGATCCTCAACCTGTCGGTACGCGAACACGTCGACGGCGGCACCGCGCCGCGCGGCATGCTGCTCAAGGGGCGTACCTGGGACCTGATCCAGAACCAGGACCTGGTGTTCCAGGAGGTGCGCGAGGGCGCGGCGATCTACTACATCGCCGAGTTCACGTTCATCAACGAGGAGTGGCGCTTTTTCGAGGTGCACTTCCGCCCCGAGGGCGCGCAGCAGACCTACACCTTCGAACACAAGCACCAGCTGTACATCAACTGATGCAGTCCTCACCGACATCCCCGGTCGTGCTGGCCAGCGGCAACGCCGGCAAGCTGCGCGAGTTTTCCCAGGTGCTGGCACCGCTGGGCCTGGAGCTGCTGCCGCAGTCGCAGTTCGACGTGCCCGAGGTGGCTGAGACCGGCCTGAGCTTCGTCGAGAACGCCATCATCAAGGCGCGCGCCGCAGCCGCCCATACCGGCCTGCCCGCCATCGCCGACGATTCCGGCCTGGAAGTCGACTACCTGCAGGGCGCCCCGGGCATTCGCTCGGCACGCTATTCCGGCGCGGGCGACGCGGCCAACAACGCCAAGCTGTTGCGCGCCCTGGACGGCGTGCCGGCGGAACAGCGCGGCGCGCGCTTCCAGTGCGTGCTGGTCTACATGCGGCACGCCGACGACCCGACGCCGCTGGTCTGCCAGGCGAGCTGGGAAGGGCGCATTTTGGACGAAGCGGCTGGCGACGGCGGCTTCGGCTACGACCCGCTGTTCTTCGTGCCCGACCAGGGCTGCTCCTCCGCGCAGCTGGACCCGGCGCTGAAAAACCGCCTCAGCCACCGCGCCAGGGCGGGCGCCGCCCTGTATGAGGCGCTGCGCGCGCGGCGATGAAACTGCCGCCCCTGGGACTGTACATCCACCTGCCCTGGTGTGAGCGCAAGTGCCCCTACTGCGATTTCAATTCCCACGAGCGCGCCGAGTTGCCCGAGGCCGCCTACATCGCGGCGCTGCTGCGCGACCTCGACGAGGATCGCCACGACCTGCAGGGGCGGGCGGTGGACACGATCTTTATCGGCGGCGGCACGCCCAGCCTGTTCAGCCCCGACGCCATCGGCAGCCTGCTGCGCGGCGTCGCCGAGCGCGTACCGCTGGGCGCCACTACGGAGATCACCCTGGAGGCCAATCCCGGCAGCGCCGAGGCGGAAAAATTCGCCGCCTTCCGCGCGGCCGGCATCACGCGACTGTCGCTGGGCGTGCAGAGCTTCGATGACGACTGCCTGGCCGCGCTGGGCCGGGTGCACGACGGCGACCAGGCGCGCGCCGCGCTGGGCTATGCCGTGGACGCCGGTTTCGACGCCTGCAACGTCGACCTGATGCACGGCCTGCCGGGGCAGGACGCGACCGCGGCGGCGCGCGACCTGGACGTCGCCCTGCAGGCCGGGATCGACCACCTGTCCTGGTACCAGTTGACCATCGAACCGAACACCGTGTTCTACAAGCGGCCCCCGGCACTGCCGCTGGAGGACGCGCTGGCGGATATCCAGCAACAGGGGGAAGATCTGCTGGCGCAACGCGGCTACACACAATACGAAGTCTCGGCCTACAGTCGCGCGGGCAGGCAGTGCCGCCACAACCTCAACTACTGGACCTTCGGCGACTACCTGGGCATCGGCGCCGGCGCCCACGGCAAGCTCACCCACAGCGACGGGCGTATCGAGCGCTACGCGAAGCGGCGCCAGCCACAGGACTATCTCGACGCCGCGGCGGGAGAGCACACCTCGACGTCCAGCTGGCTGCGCGAGGCGGACATTCCCGGCGAGTTCATGCTCAACGCCCTGCGCCTGAACGCGGGCTTCGAGCGCGCGCTGTTCGAACAGCGCACCGGCCTGGATTTCGCGCGTGTGCGCGAACCCGTCGAAGCGCTGGCGCAGCGCGAACTGCTGGAAGTGCGCGGCGAGACCATCCGCGCCTCCGCGCTGGGCAGACGCTATCTCGACAGCGTGGTGGCCGAGTTCCTGGCGCCGTAACGCGCGGCGGCCGGCGCCATCAGACCCGCTGGAACACCAGGTCCCAGACACCGTGGCCCAGGCGCTCACCGCGCCGCTCGAACTTGGTCGGCGGGCGGTGCTGCGGGCGCGGCGCGAACGCCTCCCCGGCACAGGTATTGGTGAAATCAGCGCTGGCCGACAGCACCTCCATCATCTGCAGGGCGTAGTTTTCCCAATCGGTGGCCAGGTGCAGGGTGCCGCCGGGCTTCAGCCGGGTCGCGAGCAGGTCGACGAAAGGCGGCTGGATCAGGCGCCGCTTGTGATGCCGCTTCTTGTGCCAGGGATCCGGGAAGAACACCTGTACGGTATCCAGGCAGCCTGGCGCGATGCAGTCGCGCAACACCTCGACGGCGTCGTGGCGGTACACGCGGATATTGTCGATGTCGCGCGCCGCCATGTCGTGCAGCAGGCGGCCGACGCCGGGCCGGTGTACTTCCACGCCGATGAAGTTGCGCTGCGGCGCCGCCGCCGCCATCTCCACCAGCGACGCGCCCATGCCGAAGCCGATTTCCAGCACCAGCGGCGCGGTGCGGCCGAACGCGGCGGCGAAATCCTGCCTGCCCGCGGCATGTTCCAGGCCCCAGCGCCGCCAGTTCTGTTCGTAGGCGCGCTGCTGCCCCTCGGTCATGCGTCCACCGCGCAGCACGTAGCTGCGAATCGGACGCCTGTGGCCTGCGTCAGTCACCAGCGCTGGTCAGGAGAGCAGTTTCCAGCCGGTGGCGGCCAGGCAGCCCCATGCGGCGATGAAGGCCAGCCCGCCCAGCGGGGTGATCGCCCCCAGCCACTTCAGGCCACTGAGACTGAGCAGGTAGAGACTGCCCGAGAATACCACGATGCCCAGCAGGAACAGCCAGCCGCTGGACTTCAGCAGCGCGGTCTGCGGCTGCTGCAGCGCGATGACGCCCACGGCCAGCAGCGCGAGGCTGTGATAGAAGTGATACTGCACCGCCGTCTCGAACACGCCCATGGCGTAGTCGTCCAGCCGGTTCTTCAACGCGTGGGCGCCAAAGGCGCCAAAGGCCACCGCGAGCATGCCGCTGAGCGCGGCCAGGGTAATGAATATCTTTGCCATACCCACAGTGTAATGCATATCGCCGCCCCGGACAGGGCGGCGGCTGCAGGGGTCAGGCGGCCAGCGCCCCGCGCAGTTTCTTCATCGCGCCCTGCTCGATCTGGCGGATGCGCTCGGCGGACACGCCGTAGCGGTCGGCCAGCTCGTGCAGGGTGGCCTTGCTCTCGGCCAGCCAGCGCTGCGCCAGGATGTCGCGGCTGCGCTCGTCCAGGTCCTGCAGGGCCTCGCGCAGGCGGTTTTCGCTGCTCGTCTGCCAGTCCTGCGACTCCACCAGTTCCGCCGGGTCGGCGCTGCGGTCTTCCAGGTAGTACTGCGGCGCCTGCCAGGCGTCGTCCTCGTCGCTGTCGCGCGGCTGTTCGTAACCGATGTCGCGGCTGCTCAGGCGGCCTTCCATGCGCTGCACCTCGGCGACGTCCACACCCAGGTCATCGGCCACCGCCTGGGCCTCCTCGCGGGTCAGCCAGGCCAGGGATTTCTTCGCGCTGCGCAGGTTGAAAAACAGCTTGCGCTGCGCCTTGGTCGTGGCGACCTTGACGATGCGCCAGTTGCGCAGGATGAATTCGTGCATCTCCGCCTTGATCCAGTGCACGGCGAAGGACACCAGGCGCACGCCCTTCTCCGGGTTGAAGCGCTTCACCGCCTTCATCAGGCCGACGTTGCCCTCCTGGATCAGGTCGGCCTCGGCGAGGCCGTAACCGGAATAGCTGCGCGCGATATGCACGACGAAGCGCAGGTGTGACATCACCAGTTCACGCGCCGCGTCGAGGTTCTGGTTGTAGTAAAGGTCTTCCGCCAGTTCCCGCTCGCGCTCCGCGCTGAGTACGGGAATACTGCTCACCGCCTGGATATAGGCGGGGAGATTGGCTCCTGGCACCATCTGGTCAACGGCTTGCAGGCTCTTGCTCATGGCGGCGATCTCCGTGTCGTTCGGTGGCCGATTTTAGCACTCAATGTATTAGAGTGCTAATCGCGAAAAAGTTCCTTTTCCCACCCGGAGTTTTTGTTACAAGTGTTTGATTTTCAATGAGTTGGGTGCAAAAGCAGGACTCAGGCCCGGCCCGCGCCGGGCTCGATCGCCGACAGGTGCCGGGCGACGGCCAGCCAGGCGCCGGCCAGCCCCAGCAGCCCGCCCAGGATGACCAGGTTGAGCACGCCCATCACACCCGGGCCGGCCAGTTCAAAGCTGCTGCCGTAGAGCGCCGCCAGCCGCGCCACAGGCTCGCCCAGGTACCACAGGGCGCCCCACACCAGCAGCCCGGCGACCAGCCCGCCGCCGCTGCCATACCACAACCCGGTGTAGAGAAACGGGCGGCGCACGAAAGCATTGCTGCCGCCGACCAGCTTCACCACCACGATCTCCTCGCGACGGCTCTCGATGGACAGGCGGATGGTATTGCCCAGGATCAGCACCACGCCCAGCACCAGCATCGCCCCCAGCACCAGCGCGGCGCGCCGGCCCAGGTCGATCAGGCCCCGCAGGCGTTGCAGCCAGGCCATGTCCAGCACCGCCTCGTCGACCTCGTCCAGTGCCGCCAGGTCCGCGTGCAGGGCCTGCAGCAGCGCGGCATCCTCCAGGCCGGGCGCCGGGGTCACCAGCAACAGGTTGGGCAGGGGGTTTTGCGGCATGCTGGCGAGCACATCGGCAAAACCCGACAGTGTACTGAATTCCTCCAGCGCCGCGTCGCGCGCCAGGAAGGAGGCCGCCTCCACGTCGGCGCGCCCGGCCACGCGCGCGGCCAGGGCCTGCGCCTGTGCGCCGTCGATGTCCTCGCGCAGGAACAGCGAGAGCTGGGCGGGATGGTCCCAGCTCGCCCCCAGCCGGCCCGCGTTGTCCATGACCTGGTCCAGGCCCACCGGCAGGGCCAGGGCGATGCCGATCACCAGCCAGGTCAGCACGCTGGCGAAAGGGTTGTCCAGCACCTTGAGCAGGCTGTCCGCGGCGGACAGGCGGTGGTGCTGGAGCCAGCCGGCCAGGCGGTGGGCGAGCAGGGTGCGGCTGCGGCTGGCCCCTTCGCGACGGCTGCTCAAGGGGCGCTCCCGCGGACCAGGCGCCCTTCGCGCAGGGTGAGGATGCGGTGGTGCAGGCGCGACACCAGCACCAGGTCGTGGCTGGCGATGAGCACGGTGACGCCTACCCGGTTGAAATCCTCGAACAGGCGCATGATTTCCGCCGACAGGGCCGGGTCCAGGTTGCCGGTCGGTTCGTCGGCGAGGAGTATCTTCGGTCGTCCCACCACCGCCCGCGCGATACCCACACGCTGCTGCTCACCGCCGGACAGCGTGACCGGCATGGCGCGCTCACGCTCGTGCAGGCCGACCTTGCCCAGCGCCGCGCGCACCCGGCGGCCGATCTCGCGGTGATCGAAGCCGGCGATCACCAGCGGCAGGGCGACGTTGTCGAAGACGCTGCGATCAAACAACAGCTGGTGATTCTGGAAAACCACGCCGATATCACGGCGGTGCCGTGGAATACCGCGGGGACCGACCCCGGCGAGGTCGCGACCGTCCACCAGCACACGCCCGCGGGTGGGCCGGTCCATGAGCATGATCAGGCGCAGCAGGGTGCTCTTGCCCGCCCCCGAGTGCCCGGTGAGAAACACCAGCTCGTCCCGGTCGATTTCCACGCTGACCTCGCGCAGCGCATCGTGCCCTTCGCCGTACCGTTTGCTGACACGGTCGAAGGTGATCATCAGGCGGCGTCGTCCCCGGCGAACAGGGCCTGGATGAACTGCTCCGCGTGGAAGGGGCGCAGGTCCTGCGCCGCCTCGCCGACGCCGATGAAACGGATGGGCAGTCCGAGCTTCCTGGCGATGGCGAAAATCACGCCGCCCTTGGCGGTGCCGTCCAGCTTGGTCAGGCTGATGCCGGTCACCCCCACCCACTGGCGAAAATGCTCCGCCTGGGCCAGGGCGTTCTGGCCGGTGCCCGCGTCCAGCACCAGCATCACCTCGTGGGGCGCGTCCGGGTCGAGCTTGCCCATCACCCGCACCACCTTTTTCAGCTCCTCCATGAGGTTGTCCTTGTTGTGCAGGCGGCCGGCGGTGTCGGCGATGAGAATATCGATGTTGCGCGCCTGCGCCGCCTGCAGCGCATCGAAGATGACCGAGGCGCTGTCCGCACCGGTGTGCTGCGCGACCACCGGCACACCGTTGCGCTCGCCCCAGACCTGCAGCTGCTCCACCGCCGCCGCGCGGAAGGTGTCGCCCGCGGCCAGCATCACCGATTTACCCGCCTCCATGTAGTAGCGCGCGAGTTTGCCGATGGTGGTGGTCTTGCCGACCCCGTTGACGCCCACCATGAGAATGACACAGGGACTGTGGCCGGATACCTGCAGCGGTTGCTCGCAGGGGCGCAGCAGTTCCAGCAACTCCTCCTGCAACGCTTTGTGCAGCGCATCCGGGCTGGTCAGTTCCTTGCGCGACACGCGCTGGGTGAGCCGCTCGATGATGTCGACGGTGGCATCGACACCGACATCGGCCAGCAGCAGCTGCGACTCCAGTTCCTCCAGCAGGTCGGCGTCGATCTCCTTGCGTCCGAGAAACAGGTTGCCCAGGCCCTGCACGAGGTTGTCGCTGGTACGGCCCAGCCCGCGGCGCAGGCGCGTGAAAAAGCCGTCGCGTTGGCCCTCGGCCCCGGCGGCGGTCGTCGGCTGCTGCGCATCGCTGGCCGCGGACTCGCTGTCGGCGGCCGCCGGCGGCTCGGCAGGCGCGGCAGCGGACGTTTCGGCAGGCGGTTCCGCGGGCGAGCTAACCGGCGCTGCCGCGGACGGCGCTGCCACGGCGACGGCGCCTGTTTCTGCGGCATGCTCCGTCGCGGCGGTATGCTCTGTGACCGCGACATCCTCTGTCGCGGCGGCATCACCGGCCCGGCCGTCGCCGCCGGACTCCTGCGCTTCCCGCGCAGCGTCGTCCTGCGCCTTTTTCTTGCGTTTGAAAAATCTCATATGTGTTCTGTTACAGTGTGCGCAGACGAGCGCCTGCGAAGGCGCCTATCCTATCACCCTTGTAATAAGCGGCGAAATGGCGAGATCGGCGAGAGGCGGTGGGCAGGGGCGCCTGCGCATCATCGGCGGCAGCTGGCGCGGGCGCAAACTGCGCTTCAGCCCGGCGCCAGGATTGCGACCCACCGCGGACCGCACCCGCGAGACCCTGTTCAACTGGCTGGCGTCGGACATCGCCGGCGCGCGCTGCGCGGACCTGTTCGCCGGCAGTGGCGCGCTGGGCCTGGAGGCGCTGTCCCGCGGCGCCGCGCACTGCGATTTCGTCGACACCTCCGCGCGCGCGCTGGCTGACCTGCAGGGACACCTGGAAGCGCTGGGCGCGACAGATCGCGGCCTCTGCCACCGCGCGCGCGCCATCGACTTCCTGCACGACGCCAGCACGCCCTGGGATATCGTGTTTCTCGACCCACCCTTCGCGCAACAGCTCGCCGCAGCCGCCTGCGCGGCCCTGGACCAGCGCCGGCTGCTCGCGCCGGGGGCGCTGGTCTACCTGGAGTGCGCCGCGACGCAGGAGCCGCCGCCGCTGCCCGACGCCTGGCGCCCGCACCGCGACAAGCTGGCCGGGGGCGTCGCCTACCGCCTGTTGCGCGTGGACGGCTGAACGCCGCACGTTTGTGACAGCCGGGCAAATTGTTTAGCATCGTGGCTGCTTCCAGCACGGAATTCCCGAATGCGAACCAACACTGTCATCTACCCGGGCACCTTCGACCCGATCACCAACGGCCACGTGGACCTCACCGAGCGCGCGGCGCGCCTGTTCGACCGGGTGGTGGTCGCCATCGCCCACAGCGAGAAGAAGACCCCGCTGTTCTCCCTGGAGGAGCGCGTGGACTTGTGCCGCTCCTGCCTGTCGCACCTGGACAACGTCGAGGTCGAGGGCTTCGGCATCCTGCTCACGCACTTCGTGCAGAGCAAGGGCGCGCACTGCGTGCTGCGCGGCCTGCGCGCGGTGGCGGATTTCGAGTACGAGTTTCAGCTGGCCAACATGAACCGGGCGATGAACCCGGAGTTCGAGAGCGTTTTCCTCACGCCCTCGGAACACCTGTCCTATATCTCGTCCTCCCTGGTACGGGAGATCGCATCGCTGGACGGTGACATTACTCCCTTCGTGCCCGGGCAGGTCGCCCAGGCACTGCAGGAAAAGTTCGGCAACTAGCTCGTCGGGCGGCCGCGGCCTATTCGGCAGCGGCCATCGCCTCGGCTTCGGCCTCTTCGCGCTCTTTGTTCTCCCGCGCCCGCTCTATATCCTTACCGGTATAGCCGGGATTGCGGCAGCCGAGGCAGCGCATGAAGGTGGTCTCCACCGGGCCGCCGATCAAGGTGCCCGCCGCCTCGCCGGCATGGCCGGACAGCAGGGTGAAGGGCAGGCTGACCAGCCACACGGCCGTGCCGCCCGCCACCATCACCAGGCCGAGCGGCCGGGCGACCAGCAGGTCACCCACCATGGCGAATTCGTTCGGGCTGTCGTCGATCGCGTCCTGAGCCCAGAGAGCCTGCGGCAGCATCATACAGGCGATGAGCATTGCCGCGATGGCGCGTCGCGCGCCGGCCTTTCTTTTCATCCTTATTCACTCCCGGGTTTTACACCCGTTCCCGTTCCCCTGTAGCCACAGTTTAGCCTGTTCAGCGCTGGCAGGTCACGCAGTAGACGCTGCTCCGCTGGCCCAGGCGCAGCTCCTTCAGGGGTCCGCCACAGGCCCGGCAGGGTGCTCCCGCACGGCCGTAGACACGCAGTTGCTGGGCGAAGTAACCGGGCTTGCCATCACCCCCTACAAAGTCGCGAAGTGTAGTACCTCCCTGCTCTATAGCCGAAGTAAGCACTCGCTTTATTTGCACTGCCAGGCGCTCGTAGCGGGCCAGGGAAACGCGGCCCGCGGCGCGCCCGGGATGGATGCCGGCGAGAAACAGCGCTTCGCTAGCGTAAATATTACCAACACCAACGACCACTTTTCCGTCCATGATGAACGTTTTCACCGCCCCCCGCCGGCCCCGCGACAGCCGGTACAGCCAGGCGCCATCGAATGCGTCGGACAGCGGTTCGGGCCCGAGGTGGTCCAGCAGGGGGGTCGGTTCGCCCGGGGCCAGCCAGTGCAGGGAGCCGAAGCGCCGCGGGTCGTTGAAGCGCAGGCAGTAGTCGCCCTGCAACTCGATGTCCACGTGGTCGTGCGTACGCGGCGGCTCCCGGGGGGGCACCAGCCGCAGGGAGCCCGACATGCCCAGGTGCACCATGAGATCGCCGCGCGCGGTGCGCAGCAGCAGGTACTTGGCGCGCCGGTCGACGCCGCGGATCACCGCGCCGCGCAGGCGCTGCGGCAGGTCCGGCGGCACCGGCCAGCGCAGCCGCGATTCGCGCACCGTGACACGGCGCACGCGGCGTCCGAGGCAATGGGGTTCGATGCCGCGGCGCGTGGTTTCGACTTCGGGTAGTTCGGGCATGGGGCCAGGGCGGGGTGCAACGGAGGCTACAGCATAGGTTGTGCCCGGCGCAGAAGCAAAAAACCCCGGCTCGGCCGGGGTTTCGTCTGCATGCGCGCGCCGTGAAGGGCGTTACTTGATCTTGCCTTCCTTGTAGATCACATGCTTGCGCACCACCGGGTCGTACATTTTCTTCTCCAGCTTGTCGGGCGTGGTGCGCTTGTTCTTGTCGGTCGTGTAGAAGTGACCGGTGCCGGCGGAGGAGTTCATACGGATCTTTTCTCTCATGGTTCCTCTCCCTTATACCTTCTCGCCACGGGCGCGGATTTCCTCCAGCACCTGTTCGATACCTTTCTTGTCGATGATACGCATACCCTTGCTGGACACCCGCAGGGTGACGAAGCGTTTTTCCGACTCCAGCCAGAAACGGTGCTGGTGCAGGTTGGGCAGGAACCGGCGTTTCGTACGGTTCTTGGCGTGTGATACGTTGTTTCCGGTGACCGGCCGCTTGCCGGTGACCTGACAGACTCTAGCCATGGTTCTCTCGTCTCCCAAGGACGCGGGATTGTCGCTAACAGTGGTGTGGTAGGCGCCCCCGGCCACCCGATTCCGGGCCCGGATGCGGGCTGCCAGCCGCGCAGAGCGCGCCTTTATACCAGAACGCCCCCGGCGGCGCAAGAAATCCGCCGGCGCCGCGGCGGGCAAAACTACAGCAGGCCCTCCTCGGCGAAGGAGAACTCGCGCCCGCAACCGACGATAATGTGGTCCAGCACACGGATATCCAGCAGGCCCAGGGCGGCGCGCAGACGCTCGGTGATGCGCCGGTCCGCGCTGCTCGGCTCGGCCACCCCCGACGGGTGGTTGTGGGCGAAAATGACCGCCGCGGCGTGGTTCTGCAGGGCCCGTACCGCCACTTCCCGGGGGTACACGGCGGCCCCGTCGAGGGTGCCGAAAAACAGGTCCTCGCAGCGCAGCACGCGGTGCTGGCTGTCCAGGAACAGGCAACAGAACACCTCGCGGCTGTGGCAGCCGAGGTGGTATTGCAGGAAGCGGCGCGTGGCCTGGGGGCTGTCCAGCACATCGCCGCCGTCCAGGGACTGCAGCGCCTGGCGCCTCGCCAGCTCCATGGCGGCGCGCAGCTGCGCGTAGCGCGCCGGGCCCACCCCCGTGCAGGCGAGCAGGTTGTCGCGCCCCGCACGCAGCAGCGAGCCGATGTCGCCAAAGCGGCTGAGCAGACCCCGCGCCAGCTGCAGCGAGCTGCAGCCGCGAAACCCCGGCTGCAGCAACACCGCCAGCAGTTCCGCGTCGGACAGCGAGGTCGCGCCGCGCTCCAGCAGTTTTTCCCGGGGTCCCTCCCCGGCCAGTGGTACCGCCATCAGCGCCGGCCTCCTCCCTGAGCGCCCGCGAGGCCCGGTGCAAAAGGCCCCTTGTCGATGGTATCGTGCGCTATCTTCCCAGTTTGGTCGGTGCAATGGCACATCTTTTTAATCGCAATGTGCTGCTGGGCGTCAGTGGCGGCATCGCGGCCTACAAATCGGCCGAGCTGGTGCGCCAACTACAGGAACGCGGCGCCCGCGTGCGCGTGGTAATGACCCGCGGCGCGCAGGAATTCATCACCCCCCTCACCCTGCAGGCCCTGTCCGGCAACCCGGTGCACACGGAACTGCTGGATGCCGGGGCCGAGATGGGCATGGGCCATATCGAACTGGCGCGCTGGGCGGACCTGCTGCTGGTCGCGCCGGCCACCGCGGACCTGCTGGCCAGGCTGTGCCAGGGCCGGGCGGACGACCTGCTGACCACCGTGGCGCTGGCAACACCCGCCCCCCTGCTGCTGGCCCCGGCGATGAACCAGCAGATGTGGCGCGATCCCGCCACGGCTGACAACGTCGCCACCCTGCAGGGCCGCGGCGCACATTTGGTGGGCCCCGCCGAGGGCGAACAGGCCTGCGGCGACGTCGGCCCGGGGCGCATGGCCGATCCCGCCGTCATCGCCGACGCCGCCGACGCCCTGTTCACCGGCGGCGAACTGTCCGGCAAGCGCGTGGTGGTCACCGCCGGACCCACGCGCGAGGCGCTGGACCCGGTGCGCTACATCTCCAATCACAGCTCCGGCAAGATGGGCTTCGCCCTGGCGCGGGCCGCCGCCGACGCCGGCGCCAGCACGACCCTGGTCAGCGGGCCGGTGCAGCTGCCGACCCCCGATCACGTGCAGCGCGTCGACGTGGTCAGCGCACAGGACATGCTTGAGCAGTGCCTGACCCTGCTGCCCGCCTGCGACATCTTTATCGCCTGTGCCGCGGTGGCGGACTACCGCCCCGCCGCCGTGCAGGACAGGAAAATCAAGAAGGACGCGCAGGAGACGAGCCTGCAACTGGTGCGCAACCCCGACATCGTCGCCGCGGTCGCCGCCGCCGAGCACGCGCCCTTCACGGTGGGCTTCGCCGCGGAGACCAACGACGTGCTGGCCTACGCCCGCGACAAGCTGCAACGCAAGGGCCTGGACATGATCGTGGCCAACGACGTCTCCGACACCGCCATCGGCTTCAACAGCGACCAGAACGCCGCCACCGTGCTGTGGCAGGGCGGCGAGGAGGCGCTGCAACGGGCGTCCAAGGACACCGTCGCACGTCAGGTCATGGCGCTGATCGCGCGCCGCCTGACGGCCGGCTGAGTGACGCGACCGGCGCCGGCGGCGCCCCGGCACAATGTGCACAAATACCCAGTTGTTGCCCGCCTGCTCGTTTCAGTTGCCGCGAGCCTGTAATATCATTTTTACAAATAACCGCGGACAGCGACTGTGAAGTTCAAACTGGGGAAGAAGAATAAGGCAGGGGAGCGGGCCGAGAAGCCGGCGGCGGGCGGCAGGACCAACAGCCCACAGGGTATCGGCGCCAGGGGTAACGCCCTGCGCTCCATTGCGGCGATCGCGGCGCTGACCGTGGCGCTGCCGACGCTGCTGGGATTTGCCTACCTGTTGCTGCTGCGCGAGCCGGCCCTGCAGGCGGAGCGCGTGGACCGCATCTCCCGTTCCTTCGCCACGCAACAGGCCACCAACATACACCGCCTGTTCATGCGTATCGAGGAACGCGTGCTCGGGGCCGCCAGGTCACCGCTGGCGCTGTCCGCCATCGGCAGCCGCTCACAGCGCGATCTCGAGCTGCTGGAACAGACCATGCTGGATTACTTCCCCGAGGTGATCAGCCTGCGCATCATCCCCATCGGGGACATGGGCACGGCGGTGTTTGCCGAGGGCAACCGCGGCCTGCGCAACCATATCGAGGTGGACCTGGTACGCCGTTCCAGCGAGGGGGAGGAAACCCAGCCCGAGGCCTACCGCTTCGAGGACGGCTGGCTGACCTCCCTGGCCGCCCGGGTGCAACACCCCGGCATTTCCGACCGCCAGGCAGTCATCGTGGTGACACTGGACAACGAGCAACTGGCCAGGCAGATGGGTTCCCTGTACGGCGATGTCGGCAAGTTCAGCCTGGAGCAGTTCTACACCACCGCGACCGGCGCCCGGCGCAGCGACATCGTCGCCAGCAGCGGCAGCGGCGAAGAGGGCGACGCCACCCGCCACGCGGATATTCCCGACACCGCCTGGCGCGTGGCCTTCTCCCCCTCGCGGGCCCTGATGCAGGATCTGGAAATCACCCAGGGGCCGATATTCCTGGTGCTGGCGCTTTCCCTCGCGGCCGGCCTGGCAGCGATCGGCGTGTTCCTGCTGCGCTTCCCGCGCAAGCTGGCGGGCGAGGTCGGCCGGGTGATCGCCGAGGCAGACCGCAAGTCCGCCCTGGAGCTGTCGGTACCTGAACTGGTGCCCGTGGCCAAGCAGTTGCGCCGCGCCACGCTGCGCGCGCTGCGCCAGAGCGCCGCCGCGCCACAGGCGCCCGCGCAAGCGGGCGACAGCCAGGCGCCGGGCCTGACCGACCCCCTGTTCCAGTCGGACGCCATCCTGGACGACGACGAGGTGCTGGACCTGGACCTGGCCGAGGGCGACGCGCTGTCCTCTCCGCTGGAGGACAGCGGCCTGCCGGAACACATTTTTCGCGCCTATGACATACGCGGCAACGCCAGCCAGGAGCTCGACGACGAACTGGTCACGCGCATCGCCTGCGCCATCGGCAGCATCGCCGGGGAAATGGGCGAGCAGGCGCTGGTGGTGGGCTGCGACGGGCGCTCGTCCAGCCCGCGCATCAAGACCGCGCTGATCCGCGCGCTCATGGAGACCGGCCGCGACGTCATCGACATCGGCCTGGTGCCGACGCCACTGCTCTACTTCGCCACCCGCCACCTGGACTATCGCTCCGGCATCATGATCACCGGCAGCCACAACCCGGCGGACGACAACGGGCTGAAAATCGTGCTCAACCAGCAGACCATCGCCGCCGGCGGCATCCGCGATATCCGCGACAGGGTGGTCTCCGGCCAGTTCAGCAAGGGCAACGGGCGCATGATCCGCGAGGACATCGTACCGGCTTATATCGAAGAAGTGCTGCAGGACATCGCCATTGCAGTGCCGCTGAAGATCGTTATCGATGCGGGCAACGGCGTCACGGGCAACATCGCGCCGCCCCTGTTCGAAGAGCTGGGCTGCGAGGTGGTGCCGCTGTACTGCGACGTCGACGGCAACTTCCCTAACCACCCCCCGGACACCAGTAACGAGGCCAACCTGGCGGACCTGGCCAGGGCGGTGAAGGAGCACGGCGCGGATTTCGGCGTGGCCTTCGACGGCGATGGCGATCGCCTGGCGGTGGTCACCTCCAGCGGGCGCATCGTACGCTCCGATATCCTGTTGATGCTCTACGCACAGGACGTGGTGTCGCGCAACCCGGGTGCAGACGTGGTGTTTGACGTGAAGTGCAGCCGCAACCTTACCCAGCTCATCACGCAGCACGGCGGCCGACCCGTGCTGTGGAAAACCGGCCACGCCTTCATGAAAGAGAAGATGCGCGAAACCGGCGCCCTGCTGGGCGGCGAGTTCTCCGGGCACATCTTCTTCGGCGAGCGCTGGTTCGGCTTCGACGACGGCATGTACGCCGCGGCGCGCCTGGCGGAAATTCTCAGCACCGGCGGCGACAGCCTGGACGACGTCATTGACAAGTTCCCCTCCACCGTCAACACTCCCGAGATCATTATCCCGGTGCCCGATGACTACAAGTTCCGGCTGATGGACAAGATCGTCGCCAACGCCGACTTCTCCTCCGGCAAGGTCAACACCATGGATGGCATCCGCGTCGACTTCAGCGACGGCTGGGGCCTGTTGCGCGCGTCCAATACGGTGCCCGCTCTGACGGCGCGCTTCGAGGCGGATACGGCGTCGAACCTGGAGATTATCCAGGATGAGTTCCGCGCGCAGATCGCCCTGATCGACCCGGAGATAGAACTGGACTTTTAACGCCCGGCGCCGCCGGGCACCCGCAACTGGCACAGGTTCTCCCATGTCTCTCGATCGCGCCGCGGCCCTCAACATTGCCCAGGTTCTCACCGAGGCCCTTCCCTATATCCAGCGCTTCACCGGCAAGACCATCGTGGTCAAGTTCGGCGGCAACGCGATGGTGGACGAACAGCTGCACGAGAGCTTCGCGCGCGACGTGGTGCTGATGAAACTGGTCGGCATGAACCCCGTGGTGGTACACGGCGGCGGGCCACAGATCGGCGCACTGCTGGCGAAGCTGAACATCCACACCGAGTTCGTCGACGGCATGCGCGTCACCGATGCACAGACCATGGACGTGGTGGAGATGGTGCTGGGCGGCAGCGTGAACAAGGAAATCGTCGCCTCCATCAACCGCAACGGCGGCAGGGCCCTGGGCGTGACCGGCAAGGACGGGCAGTTGATCCGCGCGCGCAAGCTGAAGGTGAACCGCCACAGTCCCGAGCTGGACGCACCCGAGATTGTCGACATCGGCCACGTCGGCGAGGTGGAGCAAATCGACATCGCCGTGCTGGAGGTGATCCTGCACAGCGATTTCATCCCGGTCATCGCCCCTATCGGTGTCGGCGCCGACGGCAGCACCTACAACATCAACGCCGACCTCGTCGCGGGCAAGCTTGCCCAGGTGCTGCAGGCTGAAAAACTGATGTTGTTGACCAACGTGGAAGGCCTGCTCGACAGGGACGGCAATATTCTCACCGGCCTGGACACGACCCAGGTCGACGGGCTTATCGCCGACGGCACGATCAGCGGCGGCATGCTACCCAAGGTCGGTTGCGCCCTGGATGCGGTCAAGTGCGGTGTGAACAGTGCGCATATTATCGACGGCCGTGTTCCCCACGCGGTGTTGCTAGAGACATTTACCGATGAAGGCATGGGCACGCTGATTACCAATCGGCGCTAGCTGGCGACATCAGAGTCAACAAAAAAATAAAAAATCAGGCGCCAAATGCAGTCGTCTTGTTGCAGCTGAACCAGGTAGAGGCTAGCATTGGCTATAACGCGAACCCACGTGGATTGACATGCCTCCGAGAAAATCCCAGCGGCGACAGCAAATACTGGAAGCCCTTGCGCAGATGCTGGAGGCGAAGCCCGGGGACAGAATCACCACCGCCGGACTGGCCAAGCAGGTCGGCGTGTCGGAGGCGGCGCTCTACCGTCACTTCCCGAGCAAGTCAAAAATGTTCGAGGGGCTCATCGAGTTCATCGAAGACACACTGTTCAGCCGCATCAATCTCATCATCAACGAAGAGCCGACCGCCCAGCGCCGCTGTGAAAAAATGCTGCTGCTGTTGCTCGCCTTCGCCGAGCGCAACCCGGGCATTACACGCATACTGACGGGGGACGCGCTGGCCGGGGAAACAGACCGCCTGCACCAGCGGGTGGTGCAATTGTTCGATCGCTTCGAGACCCAGCTCAAGCAGGTCATCCGCGATGCGGAAATGCGCGAGGGCCTGCGCCCCGCCATCCCGCTACCGGCGGCGGCCAACCTGCTCATGTCCGCCGCCGAGGGCCGCATCTCGCAGTACGTGCGCAGCGGCTTTCGCCGCACGCCGACCACCGACTGGGCCACACAGTGGGAACTGTTGATGAACGGGTTCTTCCGCGAGGCAGTGTCCCAGCCGCTGCCGGGTCAGGCCGCCAGCCTCGCCGCGGGGCAGGGCAGCTAGGGCGCAGCCACCGGGGCGCCTAGCGGTTGTACAGCGTGCGGCGCAGTTCCACCACTTCCTGCAGTTGCTCGAAACGCTCGATATCCGCCTGGTAGGCGCCGGCGACTTCCTCGATCTCGCGCTGCCGCTCGGCGATGGCGCGATCGGTAGCGCCGATCTCGTCCTGCAGGGTCTCGATCGATCGCAGCCGCGCCACGTCCACTTCCATCCCCGCGCGCTCCATGTCGGCGGCCTGGGCCTGGTAGTTCTCGACCTTCTGCTTGAGTGAGCGGCGGTTGCCCTTGAGGATACTGACCCGGATACGCAGGTCGCTGAGGGCGCGCTCCCGGGCGGCCTCGATATCGGCCACCGTGCTGTAGCGCATGAGCAGGGACTCGTCCCACTGGCGCAGGCGCTCCTGCTCCGCGCGGGCGGCCTCCTCCTGTTTGCGCTGCGCGTCGGCGGCCTTTTTTTCTTCCTCGGTCAATTCCCGGGGCACGACGCGGATAACCATCCCCTCGTCGTTGAGCACCTCGTAGCCGCTACCGACATATTCCGACGGGACGCGGTAATCGACCACCACGTTGCCCTCGTTATTGCGATAGCGGTAGAGTTCATCCGCGGTTGCCGCTGGCAGCTGGAAAACCAGGCACACAAAAGCCGCGACACAACTGACTGTATAGCCCCTGGCGTCCATAGGCTTCAATATATTGCCTGCCTTGGGCCGGTACAAGGTCAAACGCCGTAGCGACTGCGGTAATCCTGCATATTGACCAGCGCCCCCGCCGGCCCCGCGCCGCTGGCCTGCAGGTACTCGATCAGGTCCGCCAGGGTGATAATGCCGAACACCGGGGCGCCGCTGGTGCGCTCCACTTCCTGCACCGCGGACAGCTCCCCCGAGCCACGCTCCTGGCGGTCCAGGCCTATCACCACCCCCGCCAGCGCCGCCCCCGCGGCCTCGATCAGGCCGATCACCTCGCGCACCGCGGTGCCGGCGGTGATGACGTCGTCGATGACCAGCACCCGCCCCGCCAGCGGCGCCCCCACCAGGTTGCCGCCCTCGCCGTGGGCCTTGGCCTCCTTGCGATTGTAGGCAAAGGGCACATCCCTGCCGTGGGCGTCGGCCAGGGCGACCGCCGTGGCGGCTGCCAGCGGAATGCCCTTGTAGGCCGGGCCGAGCAGGACGTCGAACTCCACCCCGGCGTCGACGATACACTGCGCGTAGCAGCGCCCCAGGGCGGCCAGCGCGGCGCCGCTGTCGAAGGCGCCTGCGTTGAAGAAATAGGGTGAAATACGGCCGGACTTGAGGGTGAACTCTCCGAACTTCAGGACGTCATACTGTCGGGCCAGTTCGATGAATTCAGTCTGGTAGCTGTGCATGCTGTGATGACGTTCCTGGAGGAGGCATTGTATTTGCGATTTTTGGCTATAGAATACGCAATTCTGGCCGCGCCACACTCCGTTCACCGTACCCGGGCATACCCTCGCCCGAGCGCAACAGCCGAACGAGACACCCCAATAAACCCGTGGTGGCGGGGCCCGGACATTTTACCCGGCAGCCTTTACCGCTGGTCCGGCTTCCCCGGTGACACGTGCCGCGGACCCCAGGGCCGCGGGTCGCGGGAAATGCTTTGAACGACGTGCCGAATCGCGCTCCGGCATCATACACGCTCTCATATCAAGGGGCTACGGATGAGAATCATCAGTTTCAGCGCTGACGGAATACAAGCCGCCGCCGAAAACGGCTTTTACGAGTGGCTCAAGGAACAGGATGCGGATTTTATTTGCGTCCAGGACTTGCGCTGTTCGGAGTACGACCTGCAGGACAACCAGTTTTTCCCGGAGGAGTACAACGCCTACTTCTTCGACGACATCGACGGCAAGGCAAACGGCGTCGCCATCTACTGCCGGCAGTTGCCGAAGGCGATCATGACTGGCCTGGGCTTCGCCGATTTCGATATGGAAGGCCGCTATATACAGGCGGACTACGAGAACCTCAGCGTCTCCTGCCTGCTCGCACCCAGCGCGGCGCCCGGGGATGCCGAGCAGCAGGAACGCAAAAACGAGTTTTATTCCCTGTTCGGCGCCCACCTGCAGAAAGTGCGCAACAAGCGCCGCGAGTTCATCATCTGCGGCAACTGGCACATCGCCCACACCCCGGCGGACGTCCAGGACACGGAGCGCAACAGCACGGTGTCGGGGTTCCTCGCCGAGGAACGCCAGTGGATGAACGAGCTGCTGGAATCGGGCTACGTCGACGCGTTTCGCGAGATCAACTCGGACCACGACGAGTTTAGCTGGTGGCCGGACGGCGACCGCGAGGATAACGGCTGGCGCACCGACTTCCACATCGTCTCCCAGGGCCTGCGCTACGCCATCGACTACGGGGCGATTTACAAGAACCGGGAGTTTTCCACCCACGCGCCGGTGATCATGGACTACGACATCGAGCTCTAGCAGCGGCGCGGCCTCGCGCCCCCCGCCACGGCCGGCTATCCCCCGGCCAGCGCCGCCTTCTGTATTTCCACCAGTTGCTGCACACCCAGCGCCGCCAGGTCGAGCATCGCGTCCAGCTCCCCGCGCGCGAACGGCGCACCCTCGGCGGTGCCCTGCACCTCGATAAAGCCCCCGGACTCGCCCATGATCACGTTCATATCGGTATCGGCAGCGGAATCCTCCGGGTAGTCCAGGTCCAGCACCGGCACACCCTGGTAGACGCCCACCGACACCGAGGCCACCATTTGCAGCAGCGGGTCAGTGCTGAGCAGTTTTTTCCGCTGCAGGTAATTGATGGCGTCGACCAGGGCGACGCAGGCGCCAGTAATCGCAGCGGTGCGCGTGCCGCCATCGGCCTGGATCACGTCGCAATCGATGGTGATGGTGTGCTCACCCAGCTGCGCCAGGTCCAGCGCCGCACGCAGGGAGCGCCCGATGAGGCGCTGGATCTCCACGGTGCGCCCGCCCTGCTTGCCGCGGGCGGCCTCGCGCCCCATGCGCGAACCGGTGGAGCGCGGCAGCATGCCGTATTCCGCGGTGACCCAGCCGCTGCCGGAGCCGCGCAGGAAGCGCGGCACGCCCGCCTCCACCGAAGCGGTGCAAATGACCCGCGTGTCGCCGAAGCAGACCAGCACCGAACCCTCGGCGTGGCGGGTGTAGTGACGCTCGATACTGACCTGGCGCAGCTGATCCGCTGCGCGACCGCTGGGTCGCTGCATGAACTGACTCCCTGGGAATGGCAAAGGGCGCCAGTATACGCGAGGGCGTCGCGCAACTGTAAGCACCACAGCCAAGCTGCTACACTCGCTGCCAATAACGGCACCCGGGGCGCAACACGGCAATGATTCAAAGCATGACGGCCTTCTCGCGCGAGAGCGCGACAACGCCCCAGGGCGTGCTGACGGTGGAGCTGCGCTCCGTCAATCACCGCTATCTCGATTGCAGCTTCAAGGTGCCCGATACGCTGCGCGCGCTGGAGCCGAAGCTGCGCGAGGCGCTGTCGACGCGGCTGTCCCGCGGCAAGGTCGACTGCCTGGTCCGCGTGCAGGCGCCGGCGCTGGACACCACGGACATGCGCGTCGACGAGACGAAACTGGACGACCTGCTGGCCGCGGCGCGCCAGGTCGCCGGGCGCATCGGCGACGCGGCCCCGATGGACCCGTTGCGGCTGCTGCAGTTCCCGGGCATCTACGAGGCGCCAGAGGAATCCGAAGAGGCCCTGCAACGCGCGGTCGCCGGGCTGTTCGAGCAGTCGCTGGCAGGCCTGCAGGCGAACCGCCGGCGCGAGGGGGAAAAACTGGCGCAGCTGGTGCGCGACCGCCTCGACCAGGTCGAGGCCCAGGTCGCGACAGCGCGCGAAATCATGCCGGAGTTGCTGCAGTACCAGCGCGACCGTATCAGCGCGCGCCTGCAGGAGATCGCCGCCGAGGTGGACCAGGGCCGCCTCGAGCAGGAGCTGGTCTACCTGGCGCAGAAAGCCGACGTGGACGAGGAGCTGGACCGCCTTGAAACCCACGTCGGCGAGGTGCGCCGGACGCTGGACAAGGGCGGCCCCTGCGGCCGGCGGCTGGATTTCCTGATGCAGGAACTCAACCGCGAGGCGAATACCCTGTCGTCCAAGTCGCAGTCCGCGGCCACCACCCTGAACGCCGTCGAGCTCAAGGTGTTGATCGAGCAGATGCGCGAGCAGGTGCAAAACATCGAATAAGCCGCCGCGGGCCGCAAACAGGAAAGCAGATGAGCAGCCGAGGTACCCTCTACACCGTATCCGCGCCCTCCGGCGCGGGCAAGACCAGCCTGGTGAACGCACTGGTGACAGGCGATGACGGCCTGCGCGTCTCGGTGTCCCATACCACGCGCCCGATCCGCCCCGGGGAAGAGGATGGGGTCAACTACCACTTTGTCGACGAGGCCAGCTTCTGCGCCATGCTCGAGCGCGCGGAGTTCCTCGAGCACGCGCGGGTATTCGGCAACCTCTACGGCACCTCCGGCGTGTGGGTGGACCAGCAGTTGGACGCCGGGCTGGACGTCATCCTGGAAATCGACTGGCAGGGCGCGGCCCAGGTCAGGCGCCTGATGCCGGACACCTGCGCAATCTTCATCCTGCCCCCCTCGCGGCAGGCCCTGGAGCAGCGCCTGGAAGGCCGCGGCCAGGACGACGCGGCAACCATACAGCGGCGTATGGACCAGGCGGTGGAGGAAATCTCCCACTACGTGGAGAGCGACTTCCTGGTGGTGAACGAGGATTTCGACCGTGCCCTGGCCGACCTGCGGGCCATCATCACCAGCCAGCGGCTGCGCACCACGCGCCAGGAATCCCGCTTCGCCCGCATGCTGCAGGAGCTGCTGGGCCCGGCCGGGGACGCCTGAGGGCGTATTTTTTCCGCTGGACGCCCCCCCGGGGGCCTACGCTATAATGGCCGGCCCTTTTTCCCATGAGAAGACACTGAACATGGCACGCGTTACAGTTGAAGACTGCCTCGAGAACGTCGCAAACCGCTTCGAACTGGTCATGGTGGCCAGCAAGCGGGCCCGCCAGATGGCCACCGGGGGCAAGGACCCGATGGTGCAGGAGGAGTCCGACAAGCCCACGGTAATCGCCCTGCGCGAGATCGCCGAGGGGCTGGTGACCAACGACATCCTCAGCCGCGAGGAAGAAATGGAAGCCGAGGAGGAACTCGCCGAGGTCATGGAGGCCAGCGAATCCCCCATCTAAGTCCCCGGGGCATCGCCGGTACCGGCCTGTAAACTGAGCAATGCAAACCATCGATGCCCTCAATAACACCCTGCGCACCTATCTCAACCCCGAGCAAGCCAACCACGTAAAACGCGCCTACTTCTTCGCCGAGCAGGCCCACTACGGGCAGCGCCGGCGCTCGGGCGAGCCCTACGTCACCCATCCACTGGCTGTCGCCGGCATTCTGGCGGACATGCACATGGATCACCAGAGCCTGATCGCGGCCATGTTGCACGACGTGATCGAGGACACGGGCATCGAGAAATCCGCCATCGGCGAACAGTTCGGCCCGGCGGTCGCGGAACTCGTCGACGGGGTCAGCAAGCTGACCCAGATGGAGTTCGAATCCCTGGAAGAGAAGCAGGCGGAGAACTTCCAGAAAATGGCCCTGGCCATGGCCCGCGATATCCGCGTCATCCTGGTCAAGCTCGCCGACCGCCTGCACAACATGCGCACCCTGGGCGTGCTGAACACCAACAAGGCGCGACGCATCGCCCGGGAAACCCTGGAAATCTACGCCCCCATCGCCATGCGCCTGGGCATGAACAACGTGCGCATGGAGTTCGAGGACCTCGGCTTCGGTGTGCTGTATCCCATGCGCGCCCGGCGCATCGACGCGGCCATTCGCCAGGCCCGCGGCAATCGCAAGGAACTGGTGGAGAAAATTCGCGACCAGATCCAGGCCACCCTGGACCAGGAGGGGCACGACGTCGCGGTTATCGGCCGCGAAAAGCACCTGTACAGCATCTACAGGAAGATGAAGTCCAAGCGCAAGTCGTTCTCCGAGATCATGGATATCTACGCCTTCCGCATCATCGCCGACTCGGTGGACACCTGCTACCGCGTGCTGGGCTGCATCCACAGCCTGTACAAACCCGTGCCCGGGGAATTCAAGGACTACATCGCCATCCCCAAGGCCAACGGCTACCAGTCCCTGCACACGGTGCTGATGGGCATGCACGGCGTGCCCATCGAGGTGCAGATACGCACGCGGGAAATGGAGGACATGGCCAATAACGGCATCGCCGCCCACTGGCTGTACAAGAGCGATGGCGAGTCCGCCAACGGCAGTCACGCCCGCGCGCGCGAGTGGGTGCAGGGGCTGCTCGAGATGCAGCAGCGCGCGGGCAACTCGCTGGAGTTCATCGAGAGCGTCAAGATCGACCTGTTCCCCGACGAGATCTATGTGTTTACGCCCAAGGGGCGTATCCTGGAACTGCCGAGCCGCGCCACCGCGGTGGATTTCGCTTACGCCGTGCACACCGATGTCGGCAACAGCTGCGTCGCCTGTCGCATCAACCGCCGCCTCGCGCCGCTGTCGGAACCGCTGGAGAGCGGCCAGACGGTGGAAATCCTCACCAGCGCCGGGGCGCGGCCGAACCCCTCCTGGCTGGACTACGCGGTGACGGCCAAGGCCCGCTCCAATATCCACCACTTTCTCAAGCGCCAGACCCACGAGGACTCCGTCGCCCTGGGGCGCACCCTGCTGGACAAGAGCCTGGCGGATTTCTCCAGCAGCCTGGACAAGCTGTCCGGCGAGAACCTGGCCCAGTACCTGGCACAACACGGCTACGAAGACCTGGAAGACCTGCTGGTGGACGTGGCGCGCGGCAGCCGCCTGCCGCTGGTGACGGCGCAACAACTGCTGCGGGAAGTGGAGACCGGCCCGCTGCGCGAGGGCGACAGCGAACCGGTGGCCATCCGCGGCACGGAGGGCTTCATGGTCAGTTACGCGCGCTGCTGCCACCCCATTCCGGGCGACGCGATCGAGGGCTACCTGAGTTCGGAGAAGGGTATGGTGGTGCACCGCGGCGGGTGCAACAACCTCGCCGACCTGCGCGACAACGCCGAGCGCCTGGTGGCCCTGCGCTGGGACGACGAGGTCGCCGGAAGCTACCCGGTGGAGCTGCGCGTGGAGGTGCAGAACCGCCGCGGCATGATCGCGGTCATCGCCACCCGTATCAACAGTATGGGCGTGAACATCGAGAAGATATCCACCGATAACAAGGACTACCAGTTCACCTACGTGAACATGGAATTGCTGGTGCAGAACCGCGTGCACCTGGCCCGCATCATGAAGCGCCTGCGCGCGATCAAGCACGTGCGCAAGGTCGTGCGCCTGAAAAACTGAAACCGCCGGGCACCGCCCGCACCTGGGAGACCCATCGTGAGCAACCGCGCCATCATATCCACGCCCGACGCACCCGACGCCATCGGGCCCTACTCACAGGCCGTGAAGGCCGGCGACACCGTGTGGCTGTCCGGGCAGATTCCCCTGGACCCGGGCAGCGGCGAAATGGTCAGCGGCGGCATCGAGGCCCAGGCCGAGCGTGTGTTCAGCAACCTCGCAGCCGTGGCCGAGGCCGCCGGGGGCAGCCTGGACAACGCGGTGAAGATCAACATCTCCCTCACCGACCTGGACGACTTCGCCGCGGTCAACGAGGTCATGGCGCGCTTCCTGCAAGCGCCCTATCCGGCCCGCGCCTGTGTACAGGTCGCCGCGCTGCCCAGGGGCGCGGCCATCGAGGTCGAGGCCATCATCGCACTCTAGGTGCCGCGCGCCTGGCCGATCAGCGCGCCGTAGCCGGCCCGGTAGTCCGGGTACAGCAACTGGTAGCCGCTGGCGCGCAGCGCCGTGTTGCGACAGCGCCGGTGCCCGGCGCGGTTGTGCCGCGTCGGCTCGTGCCGCTCCCCCGTCGCCTGCACGCCCAGCTGCTGCGCCAGCCAGCTTTCCACTTCGTAGCGCGGCGCCGGCGCGTCGTCCACGCCCACGTATACCGGCGCCGGCTTGCGCCCCGCGGCCGACATGCGCAGCAGGTGCCCGATAAAGCCGGAGCAGTCCTCGCGATGGATGCGGTTGGTATAACTGACCGGCTCGGCCGGACACAGCTCGCCGCGACTGACCCGCGCCAGCAGGCGCCCGCCGGGAATGCCGTAGATACCGCCGAAGCGCACCACGGTGGCGTCGGTGGCGGCAGCGCGCAGCAACTCCTCCGCCTCGATAATGGCCTGCGCCCAGGGGTCCTCTCGGGTCAGCGGGCTGAGCTCGTCGACCCAGCCGCCGTCGCGCTCGGCGAATACGCGCGTGCTGCCGGCCATGACGATGTGCCGCGGCCGGTGGTCGCCCAGGCCGGCCAGCAGGTTGCGCATACCGCCGCCGAAACCGGCGCGGTAGCCCGCTTCCGAGCGGTCGAAGGGGTTGCAGGTCGCCACCACGAAATCCGGGCGCAGCGCCGCGGCGAAATCCAGGCTGCCGGGCCGCGTGTAGTCCGCCGCCCGCGCGTCGAAGCCCGCGGGCAGGCGCTCGACGTTGCGCCGCACCGCCGTCACCTCGCAGCCCTCGCCCAACAGGGTGAGGCCGAGCCGGGTGCCGATATCGCCGCAGCCGATAATGAGCACAGATGCGCCCTTCATAACTGGTTCCCTCACTGGTTACACTAGGGCCACCGGAGCCGCGGCCGAACCCATGACACTAACAGAACTGCGCTACCTTGTGGCGCTTTCCGAGACCGGGCACTTTCGTCGTGCGGCGGAGCGCTGCAACGTCAGCCAACCCACCCTGAGCATCGCCATCAAGAAGCTGGAGGCGGAGCTGGAACTGAGCCTGTTCGAGCGTTCCCGGCACAAGGTAAACACCACGCCCATCGGCGAGCGCATCGTAGAGCAGGCGCGCGTCGTGCTGCAGGAATCCCAGAACCTGCTGCACCTGGCCGAGTTGGGCAAGGACCCGCTGGGCAGCATGCTTGCCGTCGGCGCCATCCACACCGTCGGGCCCTACCTGTTCCCGCGCCTGGTCAGCCGCATGCAGCAGCTGGCACCGAAGATGCCCCTGCTCATCGAGGAGAGTTACACCGCCAACCTGCGCGTCAAGCTGACCGGCGGGGAACTGGACGCGGTGTTCGTGGCGCTGCCCTTCACCGCCACGGACGTGGTCGCCAGGGAAGTGTACGAGGAGAGCTTCGTCGTGCTGTTGCCCGCGGGGCACGAGCTGGCGGAGTGCGCCAGTATCGATCCCGCGGCACTGGCGCGTCAGCGCGTGCTGCTGATGGGAGAGGGCCACTGCTTCCGCGACCAGGTGCTGGAGGCCTGCCCCGGGCTGCAGGACGCCATCCGCCAGGACCACGCCGCCGGGCACCCGGTGGTCGAGGGCAGCTCCCTGGAAACGCTCAAGCACATGGTCGCCAGCGGCCTGGGCATCACCGTGCTGCCCGAGTCGGCGGCCGACGTCGCCACTTACGGCGACAACGGCCTGGTCGTGCGCCACTTCGACGACCCGCCCCCGCAGCGCAGCATCGCGCTGGCCTGGCGCGCCAGCTACCCGCGGCCCCAGGCCATCGATATGCTCACCCGCGCCGTGCAGCCCGGGTAGCCGGTTCGTGGACGGAATTGCCTGCCTGTCGGTGCAGGAACTGCGCGGGGTGGGCCCGAAACTCGCGCAGAAGCTGGCCGACTACGGTGTACGCCAGCTCGAGGACCTGCTGTTCCACCTGCCGCTGCGCTACCAGGACCGCACCCGCGTCACGCCCATTGCCGCCGCGCGCGAGGGCATGGACGTGGTCATCGAGGGCGAGGTGCGCGCCGCGGACGTGGTGTTCGGCCGCCGCCGCAGCCTCGTGGCGCGCCTGCAGGACGGCAGCGGCACCCTGACCCTGCGCTTTTTCCACTTCTCCGCGGCGCAGAAAAACAACCTGCAACCGGGCAGCCGGGTGCGCTGCTTCGGCCAGGTGCGCCGCGGCGGCAGCGGGCTGGAGATGTACCACCCGGAATACCGCCACCTGCGCGAGGACGCCGGCCCGGTGGAGGAGGCGCTGACCCCCGTGTACCCGACCACCGAGGGCCTGGGCCAGGCGCAGTGGCGCAAGTTGTGCGGGCAGGCGCTGGGCCTGTTGCGCCGGGCCCCGGTGCAGGAACTGCTGCCGCCCAGCAAGCAGTATCCCTACGACCTGGCCGCGGCGCTGCAATTCCTGCACGCGCCGCCGCCGGACGCGCCGCAGGAGCTGTTGCGCGCGGGGGAGCACCCGGCGCAGATGCGCCTGGCGCTGGAGGAACTGGTGGCGCACAACCTGTCCCTGCAACGCCTGCGCGAGTACCAGCAGCGCGACGGCGCGCCGGCGCTGCCGCCGCGGCGGGAGGACATCGCGGCCTTTCTCGCCACGCTGCCTTTCCAGCCCACCGCGGCGCAACAGCGCGTTATCGCGGAAATCGCCGCAGACCTGGCGCGGCCGGTGCCCATGCTGCGCCTGGTGCAGGGCGACGTCGGCTCGGGCAAGACCCTGGTCGCCGCCGCCGCGGCGCTGCAGGCCATCGGCAATGGCTACCAGGTCGCCATCATGGCGCCCACCGAACTGCTGGCGGAACAGCACTGGCAGAACTTTCACGCCTGGTTCGAACCGCTGGGCGTGGGCATGGAATGGCTCAGCGGGCGCTCCCGCGGGGCCAGGCGCAACTCCGCCCTGGCGCGTATTGCCGGCGGCGAGGCGGCGCTGGTGATCGGCACCCACGCGCTGTTCCAGTCCGACGTGGCCTTCTCGCGCCTGGGCCTGGTCATCGTCGACGAACAACACCGCTTCGGCGTACACCAGCGCCTGGCGCTGACCGAGAAGGCCGCGCCGGGGGAGGGCAGGCCGCACCAGCTGGTGATGACCGCCACGCCGATACCGCGCACCCTGTCGATGGTCGCCTACGCCGACCTGGACTGCTCGGTGATCGACGAACTGCCGCCGGGCAGGCAACCGGTGCAGACCGCGCTGATCGACAGCGACCGGCGCGACGAGGTGGTGCAACGCGTGGCCGCCGCCTGCGCCGCGGGGCGCCAGGCCTACTGGGTGTGCACGCTGGTCGAGGAGAGCGACGCGCTGCAGGCGCAGGCCGCCGAGGCCACCGCCAGCGAGCTGGCCGCCGCGCTGCCGCACCTGTCGGTGGGACTGGTGCACGGGCGCCTGAAGGCGGCGCAGAAAGAGCAGGTCATGGCGGCGTTCAAGGCAGGCGACATCGCCCTGCTGGTCGCCACCACGGTGATCGAGGTGGGCGTGGACGTGCCCAGGGCGAGCCTGATGATCATCGAGAACCCCGAGCGACTGGGCCTGGCGCAGTTGCACCAGCTGCGCGGCCGCGTCGGCCGCGGCAGCCAGGCCAGCCACTGCGTCCTGCTCTACCAGAACCCGCTCTCCGCGACGGGCAAGCAGCGCCTGGGTGCGATGCGCGAGAGCACCGACGGCTTCTATATCGCCGAGAAGGACCTGCAGCTGCGCGGGCCGGGAGAGGTACTGGGTACGCGCCAGACGGGACTCATGGAGTTTCGCATCGCGGAGCTGCCGGGACACGCCCACCTGCTGCCCGAGGTACAGCGCATGGCCGAGCGCATACGCGCGGATTATCCCGAGCGCATCGACCCCCTGATCAAGCGCTGGACCGGCGCGGGGGAGCGCTTCGCCAAGGTTTGAGGGCGGTGCCACGGCGCAGAGCTGCGGCAACAAGGCCCTCCCCGCTACTGGACAGGTTTAAAGGCCCGCCCTGTGCGCTGTCCCGCCATTCCGGGTTCCCGCCACTCCGGGTTCCCGTCATTCCAGGTTCCCGTCATTCCAGGTTCCCGTCATTCCCGCGCAAGCGGGAATCCAGTGATTCCAGGCCGCCCTGGATCCCCGCTTGCGCGGGGATGACGGGGCCGGGTCCGCTTGCGCGGGGATGACGGGGTGTGGGGATGACGTGAGCCCGACACTCAGGGCAGGATCGCCGGCAGTTCCTTCTGCAGGGCCAGCTTCTCCTTGGTCGCCTCGCCAGTGAGGGCGAAACCCAGGAGGTTGCCGCCGCTGTCGCGGAAGGTGGCCTTGACGTCGTTGCCGTTCTGCTCGATAGACCACTCGCCCTCGGCGCCCTGCGCCGGCGGCGCTACCACCACCGGGCAGGCCGGGGTCTTGATGGTCACCGGCATGGCCGCGTAGCTGACTTCCGTGGGCTCGCCGGCAAGGGTCTTGCCCAGCGCCCTGGCGGCGGCCATCAGCGGCGCCACGTAGACCAGCACGTGGCCGCAGACCTCGGCGCAGTCACCCATGGCGTAGACGTTGGGCGCGCTGGTCTCCAGCAGCTTGTTGGTGACCACGCCGCGGTTGGTCTCGATGCCGCTGGCCGCGGCCAGCGTGGTGCTGGGGCGCACGCCGACGGCGGAGACGACGATGTCGGCGTCGATGGTCTCGCCGCTGTCCAGGGTGACGCGCACGCCGTCGTCGCGCTTGTTCACCTCGGTCACCAGCGGGCCGAAGTGGAAGCGTGCGCCTTTTTCCTCCAGCGCGGCCTGCACCGCCTTGCCGGCGGGCTCGGGCAGCAGGGTGGGCAGGCAGTAGCCCAGCGGGTCCACCGCCTCGACCTCGAAATCGCCGTTGAGCAGGTCGTTGGTGTACTCGCAGCCGATCAGGCCGGCGCCGATCAGGCAGACCTTCTTCACCCCGTTTTTCTTCACCGCGGTGCGAAAATCGGCGAAGTCCGCCAGGTCGTTGATGGAGTACACCAGGTCCAGGCCGTCGCCGGCGATGGGCGGGCGGATGACCTCCGCACCGACCGCCAGCACCAGCTTGCCGTAGTGCACCTCGGTCTGTGCGTCACCGACCTTGATCATCTGCCTGGCGGTATCGATCTCGCTGACCTTGGTCATGGTCCAGACGCTGGCCTTTAGCTGGCGCCCCATGCTGCCGGCATCGGCCTGGGCGAGGTCGTCCGCCTCGGTCTGCCGGGTGTAACCGGTGGACAGCATCGGCTTGGAATAGGAACGGCCATCGTCGGAGGTGATCAGCAGCAGCGGCGTCTCGCTGTCGTGTTTGCGGAATTCCTTGGCCACGCCGTAGCCCGCCAGGCCGGTGCCGAGAATGACCACGGGGGCGTGCACCTTGTCGACCACCGGCTCCTCGTGGTGCGGCGTATCCTCGACCGGCGCCTCCTCCAGCAACTCGAAGTCTTCCTTGCCGACGCCGCAGTCGGGGCAGAGCCAGTCCTCGGGCACATCTTCCCACTTCGTGCCCGGCGCGATGCCGTCATCGGGCCAGCCCTCTTTCTCGTCGTAGATCAGGCCACAGACTATACATTCCCACTTACTCATACTGTCTCTCGCTCACGTCAATACCGAACCCCTGGCGTGTTCCAGACGGGGAAGTGCGCTGACCGCGGTGCCGGAACAGGGGAAAAAAATCGAGGCCCATCACTATAGAGTTGTGCGATAAATGTGCAAGGGTTTTCTGGCGCTGCGGGTATGTCCTGTCAGGCCCGCACGCGGACTTGCAAGCGCCGCGGCGTTGACGCATTCTCGCCCCTTTCGCCGCAGGAGGTGCCGTTGCAGGCCCATGCCACCCACAGCGCCGCCGGGACGCGCCAGCGCATCGTCGCCGAGCCGCGCTGGCGCAGCCTGGAGCGCTACACCACTCGCTCACTGCCTCCGGCCACCCGCGCCTGGCTGACCGACGACGGCTCGCTCACCGCGCGCCTGGTCGCGCTGGACCAGGGGCCGTTTCGCGTGCAGCGGCTGTACCAGGGCTGGGAGGTGCCGTTGCTCACGGAACGCGCCCTGCTCGGCTGCCCGCCGCGGCAACGCGCCCTGGTGCGCGAGGTCGCCCTGCGGCTGGGAGACGAGGCGGTGGTGTTCGCGCGCAGTGTCTTCCCGGTGGCCAGCCTGCACGGCTGCCTGGGCCACCTGCGGCGCCTGCACAACCGCTCCCTGGGCGCCATCCTGTTCAGCCACCCGGACATGCAGCGCAGCCCCTTCGAACTCGCCCACATGCGCGGCGACAGCGCCTACCTGCCGCCTCAACTACGCCAGCCGACGCCCGCCTGGGGGCGGCGCTCACGCTTCGATATCCAGGGCAAGCAGCTGCTGGTTAGCGAGGTGTTCCTGCAGCCTTTCCGCCCCTGGCCGGCGACCCTGCCCGTGCACCGCTCCCAGCGCGGCCGCGTCAACGCTGCATTTGCCTCGCCAACCCAGTAAGCTAGGGTTTTGACCGCGGCGAACCGGCGCGATGACCACAGCGCGAACGCGATGACCACAGCCTCCCGGAGCGGCGCCCTGCTGCAGCTGATCCGTTTCGACAAGCCGATCGGCACCCTGTTGCTTCTGTGGCCCACCCTGTGGGCGCTGTGGATAGCGGCGCGCGGCGTACCCGACTACCACCTGTTACTGATCTTCGCCCTGGGGACCTTCCTGATGCGCTCCGCCGGCTGCATCGTCAACGACTACGCCGACCGCAACCTCGACGGCGGCGTCAGCCGCACCCGCGAGCGGCCGCTGGTGACCGGCGCCGTCAGCGAAAAGGAGGCGCTGCTGTTGTTCGGCGTACTCCTGGCGGCGGCCTTTGCCCTGGTGCTGCTGACCAACCGGCTGACCGTGCTGCTGTCGGTGGCCGCCGTACTGCTGGCCTCCACCTATCCCTTCATGAAACGCTACACCCACCTGCCCCAGGTGGTACTGGGCGCGGCGTTTTCCTGGGCCATCCCCATGGCCTTCGCCGCCCAGCGCGGCGAACTGCCGGCCGCCCTGTGGTGGCTCTACCTCGGCAACCTGTTGTGGACCGTGGCCTACGACACCCAGTACGCCATGGTGGACCGCGCGGACGACCTGATCGTCGGCATCAAGTCCACCGCGGTGCTGCTGGGCCAGCACGATCGCCTGGCGATCGCCTGCCTGCAGTGCGCCAGCCTGGCCGCCCTGTACCTGGCCGGCGAGGCTTTCGGCCTGGGCCTGTACTACCGGCTCGCGCTGCTCTGCGCGGCGCTCCTGTTCGCCTACCACCAGTACCTGATCCGCGCCCGGGAACCCGCTCCCTGCTTTCGCGCCTTCCTGCACAACAACTGGGTCGGCATGGTGATCTTCGCCGGCATCGTGCTGGACTACGCGCTCGGGAGTGGGGCATGACGGCGCGCGAGCCCGCGTACAGCGCACAGTTCATCACCAGCCTGGACCAGGTCGAGGCCGCCCGCTGGAACGCCCTGAGCGGCACGGACTACCCCTTCCTGCGCCACGAGTTCCTGCACGGCCTGGAACGCACCGGCTGTACCGACGCCGCGTCGGGCTGGCAGCCCTGCCACCTGTTATTGCACCGCGACGGTGAACTGGCGGCACTGATGCCCCTGTACCTGAAGTCGCATTCCTACGGCGAGTATGTCTTCGACTGGTCCTGGTCCGACGCCTGGCGCCAGAGCGGCCTGCACTACTACCCCAAGCTGGTCACCGCGGTGCCCTTCACCCCCGCCACCGGCCCACGCATCTGCACCGCGCCGGGCCTGGAGGAGGGCGAGGGCATCGCGCTGGCGCTGCAGGCGGTGCGCGATTTCGCCACGGACAAGGGCCTGTCCTCCTGGCACCTGCTGTTTCCCGAACAGGCGGTCAGCGACGCCCTGCTCGCCCAGGGCCTGCACCAGCGGCTGGCCACCCAGTTCCACTGGTTCAACGAGGGTTTCGCCTCCTTCGACGAGTTCCTCGGCACCTTCAGCAGCCGCAAGCGCAAGAGCCTGCGCCGCGAGCGGCGGCGGGTGCAGGAGCAGGGACTGAGCCTGGAAACGCTCAGCGGCGAGCAGATCAGCGAGGCGCACTGGCAACAGTTCTACCGCTTCTACCAGCTCACCTACGCCAAGCGCAGCGGCCACGGCGGCTACCTCAGCCGCGAGTTCTTCCTCGATACCGCCGCCGGCCTGGGCGACCAGGTGGTGATGATCTTCGCCAGCAAGGACGGCGAGGCGGTGGCCGGCGCCCTCTGCTTCCGCTCCAGCGACACCCTGTACGGCCGTTACTGGGGCTGCGAGTACGAGTTCGACTGCCTGCACTTCGAGGCCTGTTACTACCAGGGCATCGAGTACTGCATCCGCCACAAGCTGGCGCGCTTCGACCCGGGGGCCCAGGGCGAGCACAAGATCCAGCGCGGTTTCCGCCCCATCACCACGTGCTCCAGCCACTGGATTGCCGACCCGCGCCTGTCCGAGGCGGTCGGCGACTTCACCCGCCGCGAGGCCTTGCACAATGAGCAGTACCGGCAGGAGGCCGCCCGCCTGCTGCCCTTCAGGGACCCCGCCGCACAGGCCCGCTAACGCTCGCACCGGACGCGCGGCGCGACACGTTGCGCCTCAGCCGCGGGCGCGCCACAACAGCAGGCGATTGTTCGCCGGCATCTCATTGTCGGACTGCAGCTCGAAACCCGCCTCCCGCGCCAGCGCATCCACCGCCTCGAAATCGCGAATCGCGCTGTCCGGGTGTTGCTGCGCCAGCCACTGGTCAAAGCGCGCGTTGCTGTCGCTGGTATAGCGACCGCCGTAGTTGAACGGGCCGTACACCGCCAGGGTGGTGTCGCCGCGCATGCCCGCGGCGAGGCCGCCGAAGAAGCACCGCACCGAGTCCATGGACATGATGTGCAGGCTGTTGGCGCTGAACACAGCGTCGGGCACCGGCACCGACCAGGGGTCGTCGCGCACGTCCAGGGGCAGCGGCGGCAGCAGGTTGTCGCCGGGATAGGCCGCGCAGCGCGGCCGCAGTACGGGCAGGTTCTGCGGCAGGTCCGTGGGCTGCCAGCGCAGCTGTGGCAGCTGTTGCGCGAAGTGACAGGCGTGCTGGCCGGTGCCGCTGCCGATTTCCAGCACCTGGCCGCGGCCGGCGAACGCCGCGCGCAAGACCGCCAGGATATGGGACTTGTTGTTCTCGCAGGCCTGGGAAAAGGGCAGCTCGTGCATGGCTGGCGGCGCGCCGCTCAGCCGGCCGGTGGCTGGTCGCGGGTGAAGACCAGCTCGCGCGCCGTGGACTCGGCCCGGTTATAGCGGTAGCCGTCACGGCGGAATTTTTTCAGCCCGTCGGGATCGTTCAGCTCGTTGTCGATGATGTAGCGCGCCATCTGCCCACGCGCCTTCTTGGCGAAAAAGCTGATGACCCGGTACTTGCCATTTTTCAGGTCCCTGAACACCGGGGTGACGATATCGGCGTCGAGTGAGCGGGCCTTGAGCGAGCGGAAGTACTCGTTGGAGGCCAGGTTGACCAGCACTCGCGAGCCCGACTTGCCGAGCTGGGCGTCGATCGCCGCGGTGAGGTCGTCGCCCCAGAACTCGTACAGGTTCTTGCCGCCGGAGTTGGCGAACTTCAGGCCCATCTCCAGGCGATAGGGCTGCATCAGGTCCAGCGGGCGCAGCAGGCCGTACAGCCCCGACAGGATGCGCAGGTGCTGCTGCGCGAAGCCCAGCTGTTTGGCATTCAGCGTTTCCGCCTCCAGCCCCGTGTACACGTCGCCCTTGAAGGCGAGGATCGCCTGCTTGGCGTTATCCAGTGAAAAGGGTGTGCCCCAGTTCATGAAGCGCTGGTGGTTGAGCTCGGCGATGTTTTCGCTCACCCCCATGAGGCTGCGAATGTCGGCCGGACTGAGGGCGCGCGCATCGTCCACCAGCGCCGCGGAGCGCTCGAGGAACTGCGGCTGGGTGGCCCTGCGCGTGGTGGGCCTGGAATCGAAATCCAGGGTCTTGGCCGGGGATATCACAGTCAGCATGGGGCAGGTTCCGCTATCTCGAAGGGTTGGTTCAATTACGCGTCGGGCAGCGGGCTATGATACTCTGCGCCTCGATAATCAAAAAGACCTGTCTACCATGCCCGCACTGCATACCCTGGTGCGTTACATCGACGCATTTACCGACCGCTGTGGCCGCCTGCTGGCGTGGCTCGCCCTGGGCATGGCGCTGCTCGTCGCGTTCGTCGTGATACTACGCTACGGCTTCAATATCGGTTCCATCCCCGCCCAGGAAGCGGTGACCTACATGCACGGCGCGCTGTTCCTGCTCGGCGCGGCCTACGCGCTGAAAACCGGGGCGCACGTGCGGGTGGACATCTTCTACCGCAATTTCAGCGCGCGTACCCGCGCCTGGGTCAACAGCCTCGGCGGCATCGTCTTCCTGCTGCCCCTGTGCGCCTTCATCATCGCCAGCAGCTGGGACTACGTGGCCGAGTCCTGGGCCATGCGTGAGAGCTCCCCCGAGCCCGGCGGCATCCCCGCCGTGTTCCTGCTCAAGACGCTGCTGCCGGTGGCGGCCATCACCCTCGCCCTGCAGGGCATCGCCGAGGTACTGCGCAGCGCACTGTACCTGGTTGAGGGCGCAGAACACTGATGGAATACCTCTCGCTCTACCTGTTCCTGGCGGTTTGCCTGCTGCTGATGCTGGGCTACCCGGTCGCCTTTACCCTGGCGGGCACGGCGCTGGCCTTCGCCACCGGCGGGGTACTGCTGGGCGTGTTCGACGCCGGCTTTCTCTCCGCGCTGCCCGGGCGCATATTCGGCACGGTCAACAACACCACGCTGATCGCCGTGCCCCTGTTCATCCTCATGGGCAACATTCTGGAGAAGTCGCGCGTGGCCGAGGAACTGCTCGACAGCATGGCGCGCGTGTTCGGCGGCCTGCGCGGCGGGCTCGGGATTTCCGTGGTGGTAGTCGGCATGTTCCTGGCCGCCAGCACCGGTATCGTCGGCGCCACCGTGGTCACCATGGGCCTGCTGTCGCTGCCCACCATGCTGCGCAACGGTTACAGCCCGGCGCTGGCCACCGGCACCATTGCCGCCACCGGCACCCTGGGCCAGATCATCCCGCCCTCCATCGCCCTGGTGTTGCTCGGCGACATCCTCTCCAACGCCTACCAGCAGGCGCAGCTCAACATGAACATCTTCAACCCGAAGACCGTCTCGGTGGGCGACCTGTTCGTCGGCGCGCTGGTGCCCGGCCTGCTGCTGGTGGCGATGTATATCCTCTACCTGCTGGTCTACGCGCGCCTGCGCCCGCAGCACGCGCCCCCCGCAGACGCCGGGGCCATTGCCGTGGGCGAGGTGCTGCGCGGACTGTTGCCGCCACTGGCGCTGATCGTGGTGGTGCTCGGTTCCATTCTCGGCGGCGCGGCGACGCCCACCGAGGCTGCGGGTATCGGCGCGGTGGGCGCGCTGGTCCTGGCCCTGGCCAAGCGACAGATGGACTGGCAGCGCCTGGGCGAGGCGGTGCGCGGCACCCTGGAAGTGACCTGTATGGTGTTCATGATCCTGGTGGGCGCGGCGGTGTTTTCACTGGTGTTTCGCGGCTTCGGCGGCGAGGAGCTTATTCACGGTTTCTTCCAGACCCTGCCGGGCGGCGCCATGGGGGCGACCCTGGTGGTCATGCTGGTGATCTTCCTGCTCGGCTTCATTCTCGACTTCATCGAGATCACCTTCGTCGTGGTGCCCATCGTCGGGCCTATCCTGCTGGCCATGGGGCTGGACCCGATCTGGCTCGGCGTCATGATCGCCCTGAACCTGCAGACTTCTTTCCTCACGCCGCCGTTCGGTTTCGCCCTGTTTTACCTGCGCGGCGTCGCCCCGCAGTCGGTGCCCACTGGCGCTATCTACCGCGGCGTAATACCCTTTATAATCCTCCAACTCCTGCTGATCGTGGCGCTGTGGTTCCGCCCCGAACTGGCCACCTGGCTGCCCGCTACCCTGAACTGATACGCGCCGCGGGACACGCCCGCCGACGCGAGGACTGGTAAATGAACGATATCGACACCGCGCCCATCCCCCACGGTGAATTGTCACTGCAAACCGTGGCGATGCCCAAGGACACCAACGCCAGCGGCGACATCTTCGGCGGCTGGCTGCTGTCGCAGATGGATATCGCCGGCATGATCACCGCCCAGGAAGTGGCGGGCGGGCGGGTGGCCACGGTAGCCATCGACGGCATGGCCTTTCTCACCCCGGTGCACGTCGGCGCGGTGGTGTCCTGCTACTGCGACGTACTGGAAGTGGGGCGCAGTTCCATCCGCATCGTTGTCGAGGTGTGGATCAACTCGCAGCACGACGGCGAACCCATCAAGGTGACGGAAGGGGAATTCGTTTTCGTGGCCATCGACGAGAACGGGCGCACCCGCGCGATCAAGCGCTAGCACACCACAGGGACCGGGAGCGCCCTAGTACTCCTCGTCCCCCAGCACCTCGTCCCGCGTATTGATCCACGCCTGCTCGGAAATGTGGTGGTAGTTGCGCGCGCCCTTGTAGAAGTCGCGGTAGGACGCGTACACCTTCGCCGCCACCGGGTCTTCCGCCACGAGCCTGTCCAGCTGTTGCCGTGTGCCCTGCCACAGGGCCTGCAGCACGTCGTCGGGCAGGCGCCGCAATTGCACGCCGTGCTCGTCGACCAGTCGCGCCAGGGCGGCGTTGTTGCGCGCGGTGTACTCGTCCAGCATGTCCTGGTTCACCGCACGTGCCGCGTATTTGACGATGGCCTGCAGGTCCGGGGGCAGCGCGGCCAGGGAATCGGCATTGACGATGAACTCGAGCATCGCGCCCGGCTCATGCCAGCCCGGGTAGTAGTAATAGCGGGCCACTTCCTGGAAACCGAAGGCCAGGTCATTGTAGGGACCCACCCATTCCAGCGCGTCGATCACGCCGGTCTGCATGGAAGTGTAAAGCTCACCCCCGGCAATGCGCACGGCGGTGCCGCCGGCGGCGGCGAAGACCTCACCGGCCAGACCGGGAATGCGCATCTTCAGTCCCCTGAGGTCGTCGATAGAGTTGATCTCGCGCGTAAACCAGCCGGCCATCTGCACGCCGGTACTGCCGCCGGCGAACGGCACCAGGTTGTAGGGCGCGTAGACCTCGCGCCACAGTTCCAGTCCACCGCCGTAGTGCAGCCAGCCGTTCATTTCCTGGGCGTTCATGCCGAAGGGCACCGCGGTGAAGAAGACCGCCGAGGGCACCTTGCCTTTCCAGTAATAGGCGGCGCCATGACCCGCGTCGGCGACGCCCTGCGACACCGCGTCGAACACCTCCATGGCCGGGACGATCTCGCGCGCGCCGTAGACGTGCACGCTGAGCCGGCCGTCGCTCATCTCCTGCACATAGCGGGAAAAGTTCTCCGCGGCCAGGCCCAGGCCGGGAAAGTTCTTCGGCCAGGTGGTGATCATTTTCCACTTGAAGTGCTGGCCGGCGCTGTCACCGGCGCGTTGCGCGTTCGCCTCCGGGGCGCCCGCACCGCTGCGCTCGCGCGCCCACAGGCCGAGGGTGGTCACCAGGGCGGCGACCAGGGCGAGGATGATCAGGGGCGCGTAGCGTTTTTCCGCCTGGGCGTGGGCCATGTGTTGCTCTCGTTATTGTCGTCTTGCACTACAACAGCTGCAGGTTGGCGTACTGCAGCACCAGCCACTTGCCGCCCTCGTCGTCGAAGTTGACCTCGACCCGGGCACTGGCGCCGCGGCCCTCGAAGTTTAACACGACCCCTTCACCGAACACCTGGTGGTACACGCGCTGGCCCAGGGACAGCTCCGTGTCCGGCACGCTGGCCCGGGTCACGCTGCTCACCGGCTGGCTCACCGTGCCGTGCAGGCGCACCTCCTGCAACAGCTCCGCCGGTATTTCGCGGATGAACCGCGAGGGCGTATTGAACGTTTCGCTGCCGTGCAGGCGGCGCGACTCGGCGTAGGTGATGAACAAGCGCTGCATGGCGCGGGTGATACCCACGTAGCAGAGGCGGCGCTCTTCCTCCAGGCGCCCCGGTTCATCCAGCGACATGCGGTGGGGAAACAGGTTTTCCTCCATGCCGGCCAGGAACACCAGCGGGAACTCCAGCCCCTTGGCCGAGTGCAGGGTCATCAGCTGCACGCTGTCCTGGTGCTCCTCGGCCTGGGCGTCCCCGGCGTCCAGCGCCGCGTTGTCCAGGAACTGCTGCAGCGGCGACAGGTCCTGCTCCTCGGCGACGAACTGCTTGGCGGCACTGACCAGTTCCTCCAGGTTCTCCACCCGCGCCTGTCCGCGCTCGCCCTTCTCCTTCCGGTGGAAGTCGACCAGCCCGGAAACGTGGATGACGTGCTCCACCAGCTCTTCCAGGGCGAGTTCGTCGGTGCCGCTGTCCAGCTCGTTGAGCAGCACCACGAACCCCTCCAGCGCGCCCAGGGCGCGCGCCGGCAGCAGTTTCTCCTCCTGCACGGCGGCGATCGCCGACCACAGCGGCAGCTCGCGCTCGCGCGCGCACTCGCGCACCGTGTCCAGGGTCTTGCTGCCGATACCCCGCGGCGGCGTGTTGATGACGCGTTCCACCGCCGCGTCGTCGCCGCGGTTCACCACCAGGCGCAGGTAGGCCAGCGCATTGCGGATCTCCATGCGTTCGTAGAAACGCTGGCCGCCGTAGATGCGGTAGGGAATGCCCTGGCGGATCAGCGCCTCCTCCAGCACCCGCGACTGGGCGTTGGAGCGGTAAAGGATCGCCGCCGAGGCGTGCGCGTTGCCGTCCCCGGACCAGGCCTGCAGCTGCTCGACGATGTAGCGCGCCTCGTCCTGCTCGTTGAAGCCGGCGTAGAGGGTGATCGGCTCGCCGCCTTCTCCGGCGGTCCACAGCTCCTTGCCCAGGCGCCCGAAGTTGTTGGCGATAACCCCGTTGGCGGCGCGCAGTATGGTCTGCGTCGAGCGGTAGTTCTGCTCCAGGCGCACGGTGCGCGTGTCGCTGAAATCCTCCGCGAAACGCTGGATATTCTCGATCTTCGCGCCGCGCCAGCCGTAGATGGACTGGTCGTCGTCGCCCACCGCCATCACCGGGATACGCCCGCCGGCCAGCACCCGCAGCCAGGCGTACTGGATAGTGTTGGTGTCCTGGAACTCGTCCACCAGGATCTGGCGGAAGCGCCCCTGGTAGTGGGCCAGCACCTCGGGGCGCTGCAGCCACAGTTCGTGGGCGCGCAGCAGCAGCTCGGCGAAATCCACCAGGCCCGCGCGCTCGCAGGCGCCTTCATAGGCGCGGTAGACCTGCACCATGGTCTGCGCAAACAGGTCGCCGGGGGGCACGTCCACGTGGGCGGCGCGTAGCCCCTCGTCCTTCTGCCCGTTGATAAACCACAGGGCCTGCTTCGGCGGCCAGCGCGCCTCGTCCAGGCCGAGCTCACGGCACACGCGCTTGACCAGCCGCAGCTGGTCGTCGGCATCGAGAATCTGGAAGTTCTGCGGCAGCCCCGCCTCCTTCCAGTGCGCCTTCAGCAGGCGGTGGGCGAGACCGTGGAAGGTGCCCACCCACATGCCCCGCGCCGGCAGGTTGAGCATCTCCTCGATACGCCCGCGCATCTCCTTCGCCGCCTTGTTGGTGAAGGTCACGGCGAGAATGGACCAGGGTGAGTAGTCCTCGGCGCGGATCAGCCAGGCGATACGGTGCACCAGCACGCGTGTCTTGCCGCTGCCGGCGCCGGCCAGCACCAACAGGTTGCCGCTCTCGGCGGCCACCGCCTCGCGCTGCGCGTCGTTAAGGGGAGAGAGAATGTCCGATACGTCCATCGCGGTATTCTAGGGCACCGCCGCACAATGGCAACGTCCACGAGGTGCAAGCGCTGCCGCCCGGCTGCCCGGCTGCGACCCGTGGTCCGCGCCGCGACACGAAAACCCCTTGTTTTGCTGTGTCGCGGACTAATTCCACAGCATAGACCGGCGATATTGCTGGACTTGTCTGCTAACATCGGGCTGAGTCATCCCCACAGGTGCGCCGCGCATGAAAGAAGAACACGATGATCTCTCCCGCCCCGGCAGCCAGCCACTCCCTGGATTCGAGGGCAGGTCCCTGGACAACAGCAAACGCCGCGAACCCCTGTTTGCCGGATTCGAGGAGGATGACGCCTACGAGGAGCCGGACCGGGATACCGACTACGCGACGGGCTTTCGCCAGGAGGCGGTAGAGGAAGAGGAGCCCCTGGATGAACACGAGGCCTTCGAGGAGCTGCTCCCCGAGGACCTGGAAGCGGACGACGCCGCCCTGTTCGAGGAGCAGGAAGCGTTCCTGAAAAGCGAGGCCGGCGTCGACCTGAAGCGCCACGGCGGCTCGGTCTCCTGGGACGACATGCACAGGGACGAGGAACCGCAGGAGGCGGACACCGATGCCTGGTACGACGAGGACGACACGGACTACGCCGATGACGACCTGGACGAAGAGCTGGAGGAAGACAGCGCAGTGACAACGATGAAACCCGGCGAATGGCTGGATGAAGACCCCTTCACCGCGGAAGAAGACCGCTCCGGCCGCTGGCCGGTGGGCCTGATCGCCGTGGGCGCGCTGGCCCTGGTACTGGTGTTCGCCGGCGGCTACGGCGTGGTGCAGCAGCGCGCCCAGACCGAGGCCGAACTGGTGGAGTTGCGCGCCGCCCTGGCCACCGCCGCCAGTCCCGAGGAAGTCAGCGCCAGCCGCAACGCACTGCAACAGGCACGGGCGGAGACCGCCGGGCTGTCAGCGCGCAACGAGGCCCTGGCCGCGGAAAACCAGCGCCTGGCCGATACCGTCGCCGGGCTGGAGGCGCAACTCGGCGCGCTGCAGGCGCAGGCCGCGCCGCCGCCGGCACAGGCGCGCCCCGCCGCCCCCACGCCCAAACCGGCTCCTGCCAAAGCCAAACCCGCTGCCGTCGCCAAACCGGCGACGCCTGTGGCCGCCCCCGCGCCCGCCAAACCCACCGCCGCCGCGCCCATCGGGGACTGGTTCGTCAACTTCGGCTCCTACAGCCAGCGCGAGGCGGCCCAGGCCTGGGTCAACAAACTCAAGCCCGCCGCCGGCGAGGCCGTCGTCGCCCAGGCCGCCCGGGACGGCCGCACGTTCTACCGCGTGCGCGTCATCGGCCTGGCCGACCGCGCCGCCGCGGACAAGGTCGCGGCGCAGCTGCAGAAGGACTGGGGCCTGCCCAAGCTCTGGGTCGGCCGGCAGTAATTCACGCCGCCGGCGGCCCTTGGCAGGGGCGCGCCGGCCTGTTACTGTTTTCGTCCCCAAAATCGCAAGGGTAACGCAATGACTTCACTGAGAATCGCGCTCGCGGGCCTTCTCTTTGCCAGCGCCGGCGCCATGGCGCAGGACTGCACCGCACCGGATGTCCCCGAACTGCCCGACGGCGGGCAGTCCAGCATGGAACAAATGCTGGAGGGCCAGAAAGCCGTCAAGGCGTTCCAGGCCGCGAACCTGGAGTACATGAGCTGCCTGGACCCGCAGATCAGCGCAGCGCAGGCCAGGGCGATCGCCGAGGACGCCAGCGACGCGGACAAGGCGACCCTGAAATCCCTCGAGGAAGCCTACAACGCCGCGGTATCGCGTGAAGAGGAACTGGCCGGCCAGTTCAACACGGAGATCCGCGAGTACAAGGCAGCCAACCCCGGTTGATCCGGCGGCGGGGCCCGGCAGCGGCCGGGGCCCCGCCAGTACACCGCGCTCCTACGCCAGCAGGGGCGAGAGCATTCCCCATGGGCTTTTGCTCAGCGCCACGCTGACGATGTAGCCCGCACTGAGCATCCAGAAGCCGCGCAGGGCGAAGCCGCCGATGGAGAGCGCGGCACAGCTCACATGCAGCGCGTACAGGACATTCACGCCGAGACCTGGTCCGCCGCGCCGCAGGCCTGCTGCGCCAGCGCGCGCAGCCGCGTCAGGTCCAGCTTGCCCGAACCCAGCCGGGGAATGCCCTCGACCAGCGCCACCGTATCCGGGCGCAGCAGCGGGTTGATGTCCGCCGCCGCCAGCGTCTGCCGCACCGCCTCCACGCTCACTCCATCGCCACACACCAGCAACACGATGCGCTCGCCGCGGCGCGCGTCCGGCAACGCCGCGGCGGCCAGGTCCACCGCGGGAGAATCCAGCGCATCGGCGGCCGCGGCTTCGACGGCGGACAGGCTGACCATTTCCCCCGCCACCTTGGCGAAGCGCGAGTAGCGGTCGACGATCACCAGGAAGCCGGACTCGCTCAGGTGGCCCTTGTCGCCGGTGTTGTACCAGCGCAAACCGTCCTCCTCGCGAATCACCCGCGCGGTGCGCTGCGGGTCGTTCAGGTAGCCTAGCATCACCTGGTTGCCGGAGATGAGCACCAAACCATCCTGCCCCAGCGGCAGCTCCTCGAAGGTGTCCGGGTCGACAATGCGGAAACTGGTGCCCGGCAGCGGCATGCCGACGCTGCCGCGCAGGCTGCCTTCCTGTACCTTCCAGTCGATGGTGTCGATGGCGTCGGGGATGTTCACGCTGGCCACCGGCGTGGTCTCGGTAGCGCCGTAGCCCTCGAAGATCGGTTTCTGGAACTTGCGCTCGAAGTCCTCGCGCACGCTCTCGGACAGCTTCTCGGCGCCGGACACCACCAGGCGCAGGGATTCCAGCATCAGCGGGTGCACCTTGCGGTTGCGCGTGTAGAAACTGAGAAAGGTCGAGGTGCCGAACAGCAGCGTCGCCTGGTAGCGCGCGACCGCCCTGGCCACACCGAGCGAGTCGGTGGGATCCGGATGGCACACCATGGGTATGCCTTCGATCAGCGGCAGCAGCGTGGTGACCGTCAGGCCGAAGGAATGGAAGGGCGGCAGGCAGGACATCATCACGTCGTTGACGCGCGTGTTCAGCACGTCGCTGATCTGCCGCGCGTTGGACATGATGTTGCGGTGCGACAGCACCACACCCTTGGGCTTGCTCTCACTGCCGCTGCTGAACAGGATGGCCGCCGGCTCGTTGATATCCACCGCGCGGCCATAGAGCCGGTAGAACCAGCTGGGCGGCAGCAGCGCGTGCAGCAGCCCGGCTGCGAGCAGGCGCCAGCGCGGCAGCGCCTCGCGGATGTCCTCCATGTACACGCGTTCCAGGCCCTGCGGCAGCAGCTGTTCGGGGTCGATGCCGCGCTCGGCCAGGCGCTCGAGAAACTGCCGCGAGGTGAGCACCGTGGTCAGCCGCGCGCTGTCCACCGCGGCGTGCACCGCGTCCGCGCCGGCGGTGTAGTTGAGTTGCACCGCCACCGCGCCGCGCAGGCTCACCGCCACCGTGGCGATGGCGGCGGCCGGGCTGGCCGGCAGCATGATGCCGATGTGGGCGCCGCGCGCGGCGCCGTGAAGTTCGCCGGCGAAACACGCGCAGGCGGCGGCGAACTGGCGGTAGCTGAGCTTTTCCCCGGTGCTGTTGATAGTGGCGATAGCGCGCGCCTGGCGTTTCGCCTTGCGCAGCACCGCCAGCGGGATCGGCTCCAGGGTGTCGCTGTAGGCGTCCCAGGCGTCGATGGACAGTTCGAACACTTTCTGTTTCAACGCGTCCGCGCGCGTATCCAGCGGCAGGGGCTTGCCGAAGGCGACAATCAGGTCGCGGCGCGTCTGCGGCGCGCGCGCGTCTTTCAGCCCCTCCTCGGCGCGGGAGAAACTGCTGCCCCAGAGGCCGCGCAGGTAGAAGGGCACGATCACACCCTCGTCCACACCCTCGACCATGCGTTCATAGCCGGTGTGGAACTTGCCCAGGTGGCCGTTGCGGCTGATGGCGCCCTCGGGGAACAGGCACACGCACTCGCCGTCGCGCAGCAGCTGGTTGATGACGCCGATACTCTCCTTGCTCTGCCCCGCCGCGATCGGCACCACGCCGAATACCTTGAAAAACGGCTTCAGGTACCAGGTCTCGTAGATACGGCGCAGCATGACGAAGCGCACCGGGCGCGGGCAGGCGATCTGTACCAGCGCCCAGTCGATCCAGGAGATATGGTTGCCCAGCAACAGTGTGGCGCCCGACTGCGGCAGGTTCTCGAAGCCGACGACCTCGACGCGGTAGCGGCGCTTGAGAATCGCCGTGGCAATGATGCGCGCCAGCGAGTGGGGCAGCTTGCGCACGGTGTAACCGGTGCCGATTACCGCGACGGCGGTGAGAATATAGAACAGGCCGACGCTGTCCACGCCCGCCAGGGCGAAGGTCGCGGTGAGCGCCAGCGCGCCGAGCATGGCGACGTTTTGTACCCAGTTGTTGCCCGCCAGGATGGTGCCCAGGCGCGGCGCTTCCGCCTGAAACTGGATGATGGCATTCAGCGGCACGATGAACATGCCGCCCATCACCCCCACCAGCAGGAAAGCCAGGCCCATGGCCAACGTGCTGTCCAGCCCCGGCAGGGCGAGGATGCCCAGGGTGATGCCCAGCGCGGCGATGGGCAACAGCCCGGTCTCGATATAGTTGCGCGAGGCGCGCCCGGCGATGACGGAACCGATGGCGATGCCGATACCCGAGCAGGCCAGCACGCCCTGGATGACCACCGTGTTGGTCACGCCCAGGGTGTCCTTGGCGAAGGCCGGGAAGGCCGCGAGCAGCACCTGGGAGATCGCCCAGAACGTGGCCAGGCCGATGATGGACAGCTTGATCGCCGGCTGGCGGTTGATCACGCCAAGGTTGGTGCGCAGGTAGGACAGCTTCAGGTACTGCCCAAGGACAAACCGGCGGCTGTCGTCGCCAGCGCGGCAGGCCGGCAGGCGCAGCGCCACCAGCCACTCCAGCAGTGACAGCACCACCAGCGCCCAGCCGATGGGCGCGATCATGGCCATGGCGTCGCCCGGGCTGGCGGCGCCGCCGGGCGCCAGCAGCGTCTCGAACAGGATGGAGAAGACGAAGGTGCCCAGCAGGATACCGCCGATGGTGATCGCCTGCACCGTGCCGTTGGCCGTGGCCAGGTGTTTCTGTCCCACCAGTTCCTTGATGTAGCCGTACTTGGCCGGGCTGTAGATCGCCGACTGGATAGCCAGCGCCAGGGTCAATATGAAGGCCGCCCAGAACCAGCCCTGGTAGTAGCAGAAGGTGATGGCCAGGGTCGCCGCCACCGCCGCCGCCGCGGCGTGGCGGATGATACGGTGCTTGGCGAAGCGGTCGGCGAGAAACCCCGAGGGCGAGAACAGCAGGATGAAGGGCAACAGGATCAGCCCGTTGATGATGGCGGTGAGCACCACCTGCTCCTGGCCCGAGTAGGTCTTGAAGATGGTGTTCTGGATAACGATCTTGTGACCGAGGTCGACAAAGGCGTTGAGAAACACCACCAGCAGGTAGGGGGTGAACCCGGTAATGCGACGCAGCAGTGACATGGCGGTACTCCAGTCCGTGAGGAATTGCCGCACTATGCGCGACAGTCGCTCTTGCCGCTACTTATTCGGTAGCTGTAGCAATTATCGCCACCAATGGTATTGTTTGGCGATACTTCACGCGAGGCAGGTCCCATGGCACAGGTTACCGCACTGGTCGTATCACTCAAGCGCATTCTGCGCGGCAATGGCATCCGTTACAGCGACGTGGGCGAGGCGCTGGGGCTGTCCGAATCCTCGGTAAAGAGGCGCTTTTCGCGCAACGAGTTCACCCTCGCCGAACTGGACACCATCTGCGCCCTGGCGGGGGTGCAGATTTCCGACCTGGTGAAACACATGGAACAGCAGCAGGGCCAGTTGCAGTGTCTCAGCACCGGGCAGGAACAGGAGATCGCCGACGACAGCGCCCTGCTGGTGGTCACCGTGTGCGTGCTCAACCACTGGACGTTCGAGGAAATCCGCGCCTTCTATACCTTCGACGAACACGAACTGGTGCAGATGCTGGCGCGGCTGGACCGCCTCAGGCTCATCGAGCTGCTGCCGCGCAACCGCATCAAACTGCTGGTGGCGACCAACTTCGGCTGGTTGCCCAACGGCCCCATCGAACGCATGTTCCTGCGCGCGATCCAGCAGGACTTCTTCAGCACACGCTTCGACCGCGAGGACCACGAGCTGATTGTGCTCAACGGTATGCTCTCCGACGCCTCCAACGCCGAACTGCGGCGCAGGCTGCGCCGCCTGGCGCGGGACTTCGACAGCCTCAACCAGGAGGACGCCGGCCTGCCCCTGCAGGAGCGCCACGGCAATACGCTGGTGCTGGCGGTGCGCGACTGGCGCTACCAGGGCTTTGCGCAGTACCTGCGCGAAGCCGGCTGAAAGTATCACTGGAAAGTACTTTTGGCACGATGACATACCCCTTCGCCGGTTTTGATTGCCCAGACGATACCTCGGGTACAGCATGGCTCCCGTCGACCACACAGACAGGAGGCATCGACAATGGACACCAACGCATACGAGGGCAACTCCGCCCAGTGGAATTTTTTCGTCAAGCTGTCCTTCGGCGTGGCGCTGGCCGCCACCGCCCTGGGCGTGTACCACCTGCCGGGACCGCTGATGGTGAAGGGCTACTTTATGATCAGCTCACTGTTCCTGGTCTACTCGGCGATCACGCTGTCCAAGACCATGCGCGACGACCACGAGGCCGGCCGCTTGCACAACCAGATCAGCGACGCGCGCACCAAGCGCATGATTCGCGAACTGGACGGCGACGGGGAGGGCCTGTCATGAGACTGCGGGAAAAACTCAGGCTGTTGCTGCACGGCTCCGTGAACGATTCGCTGGAGAACCTCACCGACGCCAACTGCGCGCGCATCTACCGCCAGGAGATTCGCGAGGCCCAGGACCTGCTCAGCCGGCGCCGCGACGCGCTGGGCGCGATGATCGCCAGCCGCAAGGACCTGGAGTCGGAGCTGGAGCGGGTAGGGCGCAAGATCGCCCAACGCGAGTCGCAACTCGAGGTGCTGGATGCATCCACCCTGACCGTGGAGTTGCTGGAGTCCAGCGCCAGGGAGATCGCCGCGCTGGAGGCACACGAGGAACACACGCGGCAGCGCCACACGCAGACCTGCGAGATGATTGCGCGCGAGGAGCTGCTGCTGCGCCGCCTGCTCACCGAATTGAGCGAGCACCGCCGCGACCTGAAAATCCTCGAGGCGCAGCTCGGACGCAGCGGCCCCGCAGCGGCGGGCGCCGGGCGCGACACCGTGAGCGGCCGACTCCTCGCCCTGCAGGAAACCCGCGCGGCGATCGCCGGCGGCGTAGCGCGACAGCGTCACCTTGAGGACGCGGTGGAGGAGGCCGGCGAGCGTATCGACGGCAGCGACGTGGACCGCTGCCTGCGCCAGGTGGAGAAGGATCCGCAAAGCCTGCGCGTGGCCGCGGTGCTGGACCGGCTCAAGGCCACGCTAGGCGGCCGGCAGGAGGGAACCGGTGAGGCGACTGCCTAGACGTTACCGCGAACGCGGCTTCGCCCTCGTCGCCTGCGCCGCGCTGGTAGGCAATGCCGCCGCCGCGCAGGACTGCGTGGTGTTGTTGCACGGCCTGGCGCGCGGCGCCGGGTCGATGTCGGTGATGGCCGAAGCGCTGGCGGCGGCGGGCGCGTACACTTCGTGACCCACTCCATGGGCGGCATCCTGCTGCGGCGGTATGCCGCCGCCTCGGTGCCCGCGAGGCTAGGCCACGTCGTGATGCTCGGGCCACCCAACCAGGACAGTGAACTGGTGGACCGCATGGCCGGCGTGCGCTGAGACGGGGAGCGCGCCTACTCGTGCAGCCAGGGCGCGTAGCTCAGGCCGACCAGCACATTTTCCGGGCTGAGGAAGCGCGCCAGGGTCTGCCCCCAGGGTTCCTCGCGCGGCCCGTGCACGAAGGACTGGCCCGCCGCCGTCATCTCGTCCACCGCCGCCTGCAGCGCCGCCACGTCCTGCAGTTCGAACTCGATGGTGGAGGTCGGCACCGGCACATCCTGCGGCCAGTGCTGCGTGCCGAAGCAGGACTCGGCGGCCATGGCCAGGGGCCAGACGCCAAAGTGCCTGGAGCCTGCGAAACCGTCGACCGAGAGGTAATCGCCCCGCGCTTCCAGGGGCAGGCCCAGGCGCTTGAGGTAGCACTCGGCGCTGGCGGCGGGGTCATCGGTGATCACCGCGAAACCCGCGATACATTCAATTTTCATGACTGTCTCCGTATCGTTTCTGCCTGAGCTGGTGTCACCCGTTCACGCGCACCGGGTGACACCAGTTCTGTTGCCAACGCCGCAGCTTCTCCCGCGGCGACTGGTCGGAGAAGTTGACCTCGATGGCCTGCGGGAAACGCTGTCGCTGCTGCAGGCAATTGACGTTCAACGCACAATACAGGTCACCGTCGATGCGCGCCACGACAAGCACCACGTCTCCACAGTTGCCGCACTCGTGAAACTTCGCCTGCCGGCTACCGTGTTCATTGATGCGCAACTGTGAGCTGTCGACGACGCGCACCTCCACCGCGCTACCCGACTTGGATACATAGGCCGCCCCCTTGTCGCGGCAATAGTCGCAGCCACAGGCGCGCGGCACCAGGCTGAAATCGATGTTGCGCCAGGTCAGCGTGATGTTGTTGCAACGACACGCACCGCGCAGGCTCACAGCGCGGACCCCACCGGCAGGTTCGAGGGATGTGGGCCGGGGTCACGGCAACGCGCGACGCTGGCGACAGGCGCCCGCCGTTCCGGCCTCGCGCTAGAAGGCTTCATTTTCATCGTGAACGCTGAGCGTCAATTCCCCGTCCATACCGACGGACAGTTTGAACGTGATCGGCCGGCAACACACCTGGCAGTCCTCGATGTACTGTTGCCCAGCGTCTTCCTCGTCGAGCAGTACCTCGATGGGTTCACCGCAGTAGGGGCAGTAGACCGTGCGCTGGGTCAACATGCCCGTCTGCGGCCCGGCTCGCCGGGCAACACCTCGAGGAGCTGCTGTTCCGAAATGCCACTGATTTCCAGCACCTTGCGTTGTGAACTGGCGCCATGGACGATGCTGATACGGTCCTCGTTCAGCCCCAGCCGATTCGACAGCAGTTTGATAACAGCCTTGTTTGCCTTGCCTTTTTCGGGCGCCGCGGCCACCCGGATCTTCAGGCTGTTCCCGAGCCAACCGACGATCTCGCTGCGCGACGCCCCGGGCACTACCTTCGTTTCCAGGCGGCACTTCATGTCAGGTTCCGGACCCCACTACCACGGGGCAGGCGCAAGCCCGGGACCCGGATGTGCCTGCCAGGTGCAAGACCCACATCTTGCACCGCTGCTGTAAAACAGTCCTGGCGAGCAAGATCACGCCTTCTTGACGAACTCGGACTTCAGCTTCATGGCGCCGAAACCCTCTATCTTGCAATCGATATCGTGATCGCCCTCAACGATACGAATGTTCCTCACCTTTGTCCCCACCTTGATCGAGGACGAGGTGCCCTTGACCTTCAGGTCCTTGATCAGCGTTACCGTGTCACCGTCCACCAGGGTGTTTCCATTGGCATCTTTGGTGGCCTCGGCGTCCGGCTCGGTCGGGGCCTGTCCGTTCCACTCGTGAGCGCACTCGGGGCATATGAACAGGTCACGGTCCTGGTAGGTGTACTGTGAACCACAATTGGGGCATTCGGGTAGTGTACTCATATCTTGCCTGTTGTATTGAACAATGATTGTCTGGATGCACTGGCGATGGACGGCGATCAGCCCCGCTTGCGTTCAGTCTGGCGCGGTAGCTGGTAGGACACCTGCCCGTCACTGATCTTTATGTACTTTCGTTTCTCGAGTTCGGTGACTATCGCTTTGAGCTGCTCTTCAGAGAGCCTTTCCGTGACCAGGGAGTTGATGGTGTTTTCAAGCGTTCTCACCTTGCGCGGCCGTGACTGCCCACGGCCTGCAAGGTTCCTGACAATCGCTGTGACCATTTCCTCGAGCGATGTCGCACTCGACATGCGAATAACGGGAATTTCCGCCAGGTCCCTTTCACGCTGTATTTTAACACCTCGCCCCTTGAGATGGGTTATCAGTGTATCGAACCCTGTGTCCCGGGAGATGATGTGGAAGTACGCGTCCGGTTCCCTCGCGGCCAACTCACCGATGTAGAAGGCTATGTGAAAATCGAGGGCGTTTTTGCCGCTCCCGCTGATCCTGATATACCGCGCTGCGCTACCGAGCGTCTGCATAGCCGCAGCCAGCTCTATCGGAACCTTTGCCTGGTTGGCGCCAACAAATACGATAACCTGAAACGGGTGTTGGTTCAGAAGCTCCACGTTCTTCGGCTGAACGTTTTCAAAATCGATCAGTACGTAGTTGGTTGCCAATGTGTCGCTCTCTCTTTTCTGCTCCCGGCAATACTAATCGTCAACCGACTTGCCCAGGCCGTAAGCCATCATACCCTTGTCCGGCGTGGTGGCGGGGTGGAAACCCAGCTTCTTCGCCAGGCGCAGCATGCGGTTGTTGTCCGGCAACACGTTCATATATAGGTCCCTGATACCGGCGCCGAGGGCGACCTGTCGAAGCTCCGTCAGCAAGCGGGTACCGATACCGCAGCCCTGCCACTCGTCCGCTACCGCGACGGCGACCTCGGCCGCGTCCATTTCCGGGTACTTCGCGTACCTGGCGACGGCGATCTGCTCGACATCATCGCCGATCGAAACCGTCGCTATCAGCGCAAACGAGCCCGGATAGTCAACCCGCGTGAAATACTCCAGCATCTTCGGCGTCAGTTCGCGCAGAGGACGGTGAAAGCGAAAATAGCGTGACTCTTTGGACAGCTTGCGCACAAAGGCCGCTTCCATCTCGCTGTCGGCGGGACTAATCGGTCGCAAGGTGACTGCGGTGCCCCGGGCGTCCAATACGATGTTTACCTCAGGTGCATCCATCAGCACAATCGGCTCGTGTTCTGCCAGTGGCATCGGATTCCCCATCCAGCCTGTCGTTCAGATAGCTTTTCAGGTCAGGGTCGTCGTGACGCTGAAGAACGTGTTTGACCCAGGCATCCCGCTCGTGGCCTATCAGGTATAGATCCCAGGTACACGCTGTCAGCCCGGATGGCGTCCTGTATTCGAGTTCCGAGGGAGTAGCTGATGGCGATACATAGACATGGTGATGCAATTCGTTTTCGTCGGCCCACCAGTCGACGAAAACGAAATTTCCTGTCTTGCCCTGGTGAACGCCCGCAAAACCTACGTCATAATGATTTGTCTTCGGCGCGCTTTCTTCCAACCGCTCTGCTATAACCCGCCGCGCGGCGTGCAGAAGTGCCTGGTCCAGGGGCTTCTGCGTATAGGTAATCCCGTAAGTCTTTAATCTCCACTTACCAATCTGCCAGAGTTCGAGAAACCGGACCGGCCGGGGACGATAGTGTTCAGATAGCTTCATGGGTGTTTGCCGGGATCCTACGGGATGCTTTTCTGATACACCCGGCATTCCTGAACATTCCTGCCCGGACGAACGCCGCAAACGGGTCACACGGTGTATGACTATTACTGGCAAGATGGAATAGAGGAATCACCGGCTATCGGCCCCCACTACCTGGTAGTGCCGCTCGGCGCTCGCCGAGACCCTGCCCCAGTGCGACTTGCGGACCCGGGCCTGGTGGTCGCGGAATGCCTGCTCACTGGCGAAAACCTCGTGCACATTGAAGCGGTTACGAATTCGCACGTCTCGCGTTACTGCAAAGGTCACACAGCCCGACTCCCGGCGGGTGTTTTCGATATGTCCGGGCAACGCTTCCAGGACTGCGGCCATGTCCGCCTCCGGGACAATTATATATCCGCTGAGGGTTACGCTGCCCACGCGGTGCTAACGCGACACCGGCAGGCGCGTGGCTTTGCCGACGCGCAGTCCCGACGCCGCAACCACGGTTACGCTGGCCGCATGCGCGGCGAGGCATTTATTGCGGCGGCGCATGTTCAAATTGTGGCAGGTCATCGCAGATGGTGCTCCAACTGGCTCTGGATGCGGTATGAATGTGAAATGCCGGCCTCGCGCTGGGCGCATCATCGAGGATGCCCAGGCGTATGTTGTGTTTGCGCGCGGTCCGTTTGCGCGAGAACAGGCTCGAACCACAAGTAGAGCAGAACGCGACGTCCGTCTCCGCGCTCTTGCGGTAATAGCTGACGTTGTCCGCGCCATTCGTGAGTTCGAACTTCGCGCTATCAATACCACCGACCGCCGCGTAATCCGAGCCCGAAAACTTCCTGCACTCGGAACAATGGCAGTTGCCCATGTACTCGAAGTCATCCGGCACCCGGAGGGTGACCCTGCCACACAGGCAGGAACCTGTCAGGAAGTCCATGTTGTTCTCCTTGCCATATTGCGTCCCTGAGCGTCACGCGTGCCGTGGCGGCCCTGGCAGCCGTCGAACTGCAGGCTACTCGCGAGGTATCGGCAAGCCATGTTGACACAGGAAAGACAGCTTGTCCCAGTAGCCCCGCTGCTAGACGATCAGCCCATCTACCACCCAGAAGAAGCCGCAACCGGGTCTGTGGCCTGGTCCAGCGATGCCCACACGTCCTGTGCGACAAGACAATTCGCTATCGGCATTCACTCATCCCGTATGCGCACCCGCGCTCTCCGCGGCCGCGCGGCCTCCCGCACAACGGCCACAGCTCAGTTCACCACCGCCGTTACCAGCCTGTAGCCGAGGTCGAGGTTATCGCGCGGCAGCATTTCTCCCTGTACTCGACGCCATGTTCCGTCCGCCAGGTCACTTTCCAGCTGCTCAAGTCTAGCAGGCAAATCATCGATCAGGGAGAACGACGATATCCCGGCGCGGACCTCGCGATCCAGGTAGGCCCGGGGCCGGCGCCAGTAGGCGCCCAGGAACCCGTCCCTACAATCCGCCGGAATCGGCACAGGACGCACCTGCACCGGCCCCAGGCACCGACGAATGGCTTGCACGGAGGGAAAGATGTCGCGGTCCAGCGCCAGGATTTCCGGGAAGTAGTCCCGCGTGAGCCAGAAACCCGGTGCTTCAGGGTCCCAGGTAAAAATGATGACCTTGCGCCTGGCGATGCGTGCGCATTCTGCCAGCCCCTGGGCCAGGGAACTCCAGTGGTGGACCGTGAGGATGGCCATTGTACAGTCGACCGCGTCATCACGCAGGGGGATCGCTTCCGCGTTGGCCTGTACCGCATTGCGTGTATCACGACGCTGCCTGATCATCCGCGCAGACGGCTCGATGGCGATGGTGGGTATGTCGTCCGGCTCATACGAGCCTGTACCGGCGCCCACGTTGGCTACCGACACTGCTCCGGCAAGCGTATCGTGAATAGGTTGGCCTATGCGCGGATCGGTGCGGCGCGCGACGGAGTATCCGCCGCCAATGCGGTCGTAGCGCGCCGTGGGCGCGCTCACCAGCCACTCCGGCGGCCGCTGCGCGGACGCTGCGGGGGAACGTGCGTGCGGCCGGTATCGTCAGGCGGCATTTACCCGGGCCTGGAACAAGCACTGGTTCATACGTGTGCCTTTCTGTACAAAGCCACAGCTCTTGAGCAAGTTCCCGGCACGCGTATTGGAGGGAGACGTTGCCGCTAGCAGCGTAGTTATTGCAAGCGAGGATGAAGCGAAATGCATGAGTTCCCGAACCGCTTCTGACGCGTAGCCCACACCCCAATAGTCCGGGGAAAGTTCTACACCGATTTCGGCTGCGCCGGTAGCGCAACCTTTTTGTCGTAGGCCGATACAACCGATTATTTTTCGCGACACCTTCAGCTCGACAACGAGTTGGTAATTCTCTCTAGGACACTCTCTGGCCCAGTGAATAGCGCAACTCACGATGGAATCCGTGTCCGGAGCTTCAAAGTAGTGCTCCAGGTAGCGCGGGTCTGAGTGATACTCACGCAGCATTGGAGAATCCTGTTCAACTGCATCCCGGAGTAATAGCCTTGAGGTTGTGAGAATCATGGGGACGCTCCTCGTCTCGTTCACCGGGACCGGGAGCGAGGCGTGTAATGTTGCTGCGCACAGCAAGCGTTGAAACAAATTCCTGCCTTGCGAGGGCTCGGCCGCCCGGGAGTGCCTGCACGAACTACCGGTTCAGGATCTGCTCGATCCAGTCCAGAAACCGGGCCGCACTCCTGGTTTCGAAACTGTCCTTGTTCGGAACGTAATAACAAAGGCCTGATTCGACCGGCCGTGTTTCAAACTGCCGTAGAAGCCTGGATTTTAACAGCCTTCCCGTAAGCGTTGTAGAACAGAACACCAGCCCATTTTCCGCCATGGCCTGTTGGATCCCGAAGAGCTCCTGGTCATACTTCTTCAGCTCGATGCTGGAACCTTCCAGTCTATTTGTTTCCAGCCAGGCGGCCAGTGGGGGCTCCGGCAACGAGCGGTTTTTCCACTCTGTTGTATACAGGGTAATGGGTTTTTTCGACCAGGAAGTGGGCGTCATGCCATAGGCACCAAAGACATTGAATGTCTCACGCCGGATGACATCCGACGCCTCGACGGCTGAGACATCACCAAACCGAACCGGAATAATATGGGATTGGCTATCGACCGACTCGCCGGTCGCTATTTCAATGGAGATATCGGGGTTGGCTTGTTCAAACTCATGCTGGGAAGGTATCAGCACCATCGCTGCCAGTGATGATGTTGTCGTCACCCTGACGGCACTGCCAGCTTTCACCACCTCGTCCAGCGCGCTGTCAATTTTGCGAAACCCGTCCGAGGCTGCCGTGGCCAGCCGTGTGCCTGTTGCGGTAAGCGATACCCGTCGTCCCCGTCGATGAAACAGGTTCACATTCAACCGACTTTCCAGGTTATTGATGTGGTGTGAGATGGCTGTTGGCGTCAGCGAAAGCTCTTCCGCGGCGAGCTTGAAACTGCCCAGACGCGCTGCCGACTCGAAGGCTTTCAATGCCTGTAACGATACCTGCATTCCCAATCTCCAGACCCGGAACTCTCTAGTGACAGTATAGATGATTCAAACTCATCTATAAGTGCCGATTTCTCGTTTGTTCTCGCCTCTACAGGCTCACACAATAGCCCCTGTTATCAACCGACCAGGGAAATGAAAATGAGCACATTATTACACGTAGATTCCAGTGTCAGGGCGGCCAGCAACCCGAACCCGGACCATGATTCCATATCGAAACGCGTCGCCCGCCGCTTTATAGACACCTGGAGAAAGAAGCGGCCTGAAGATGAGTATATCTACCGTGACGTAGGCGTGAATCCGCCTGATTTCATCACACAGGACTGGATTGGCGCGGTGTTTACCCCCGAGGAAAACAGGACCCCGGCACAGAAAGAAAGGCTGGCCTTGTCGGATGAGCTGATTGCTGAAGTGTCGGCAGCCGATGTGATTGTAATTTCCTCACCGATGTATAACTACGGCATGCCGGCACAACTCAAGGCGTGGTTCGACCAGATCGTTCGTATAAACAAAACCTTCGATTTCGATCTCTCACGAGGGGACTTTCCGTTGCAGCCCCTGCTCTCAGGCAAGACCTTGATCCTGGTCACTTCCAGCGGAGAGTTCGGTTTTGAAAAAGGAGGAATACGGGAACATTCCGGCCACCTGGCTCCGCACCTGCGGACACTGAGTAAATACCTGGGGGTGGACACCATGTATGAGATTGCTTCTGAGTACCAGGAGTTTGGTGACGAGAGGCACCGCTTATCAGTCGCCAATGCGAATGAGCGGGCCGAATGTATCGCTACAGAACTCAGTGTTACGGTCCCGGCGCAAGCGCCACAGTGCGCAGTTCTCCCTGTGTGACCAGGCAAGTGAGGGGTTGCCGCTGGAGTGCGCGAAGAGCGTTGTCGACCTGGCGGTCATCTGGGCCAGGGAGGTCGGCTTGCCGTGTTGCGCTCTGCGTTCTCTGGCAACCCGGATGGCGGATATTTCGCCGGTGTATATCGTATCGGATAGCAACGCAGCTTTGCCGCGTCCGTGTGCCTTGATGTGTTAGCTCTCTCGTCTATGTATTCCAGATTGCCAGGAGTAGTGTCAGCGCTATTCCCACTGAAAAGAAACCAAAGTGCGTGGCTGCGGCGCGCAAGCTTTTATTCGCTTTGATCTCCGGCACCAGATCGGAAGCGGCGATGTAAATGAAGTTGCCTGCGCCAAAAAGCACCAGGCCGGACACTTCAAACTGTTGGGCAGCAAAATAAGCGAAGAGCGCTCCAACAGGAAAGGTCAGTGCCGAGAGGAAATTCCACAGCAGGGCACTTCGTCGAGGAAATCCACCGCGCACCAGGATACCAAAGTCACCCAACTCCTGGGGAACCTCGTGTGCTGCCGCCGCCACCCAGGCGGTAATGCCAGCAGCCGGATTGATCAGGAAGGTACTGGCAATCCCCAGCCCGCCGAGAAAATTGTGAACTGCATCGCCGACGAGTATCAGATAAGTGACCGGTTGGCGCCCCGTATTTTTGGAATTGTGTGAGTGGTGCCAATGAAGAAACAGTTCTAAACCCAGAAAGGTAACAAAACCAGCGGCGAGCCACACGCTCGCTGCCAGCGGGTCGAGGGCAACAGAACCCTGCGGAATCATGTGAAACAAGGCGCCGCCAATTAAGGTGCCCGCTGCAAGGGAAACAAAGGGAAGCAGCAGACGATCCAGGGTAGCCGGTTTTAGCACAACGGTGACACTGCCGACCAGCGCAATGGCGCTCATGAGGAAGCCGCCTACGACAATCCAGGCCAGGTTTTCTATTACTTGTCTCCTTCCTGATAGACCACACTCAACAAGAGCGCGCGAGGCACGCGCCCTGCTGCCAGCCTTTGTTACATACTATTGATCAATAACCTCAATAAACTCAGATTTCGCGAGCGGTGACCGATATAGATAATGCCTGGCTAGATCGCTGTATCCATAGCTCAACCCAATGTTGAAGTCTTATCCCCGCGCCTTAAAGCTTCAAGAAGAGGCCCGCCCTGGCGCGTCCTTCTTCCTCGACTTGTTAGCTGCGATATCCTGCAAGCTTCCTGATACATATTTATGGAGTATGCTTGAAACTAACGTCTGATAGGGTACACCTTCCTCAAGTGCGCGACGTTGAAGGCCCTCCAGATCTCTACTTGAAATGCGGATGTTGATTCTGCGATCTTTCTTGAAGGTCTCTTCCGCGGCAGACTTCAATTCCTCTATTCGTTTAGGCGACAGCCGAGATTTAAAGTCACCTTTCTCAAAGTCTTTGAGAATTTCGCGCTCTTCGGTGTTCAATTTAGCTTTGCTCATTCTGAGTCTCCGAGATACTCCCGAGTCGCTTTGCGACTCGGGCTTTGTCACGGCACCTCCATTTGGTTAGACGATAGCCAAAAAACATAGAAGGCACCGCTGCGAATATAGGAAGTATATTCCCAGCTATACCGTAGCTGGACCGTTCGAATAGGCCATATTCTGAGCCAAGTATAACAACAATGAACATTGCTACTAACGTAAGGACGTAGCTAAGCCAATAGGAAGCTGGCGCCCTTCTAGATATCCCTGGCTTAGCCTCTGCCTCTACTGATACGTACCGGAAAAACTGGGAGCCTATAAGAAGGCCCAGAACGATGAAGCAAGTGGAGCTCGTTATCAGGGTCATGTGGGATCTATGGCCATATAACGCCTCAGGCTGGGGCGCGCGTCAGCGCGTCCTGCGCCGAAGGCGCCTCGCAGCCCTGACTTGTTAAATGCTTTACAATGCGCATTGCCATGCGCACAATGTGAGCTGACTCCGCCAGAGGATATTTTCATGGACACTTTGTTTGATGCAGATGCGCCTAAAAAGCCCACAAACCTAAGCGTAAACAGTGATCTTTTGAGTAAATCACGGGCTCTGGACATAAACCTCTCGGCCACACTGGAGCAGGCACTACAAGCCAAACTTGCCCAAGCAAGCGCTGAAAATTGGCGCAAAGATAACCGCAAGGCCATCAAAGCGTATAACGACTTTGTGGAAGAGAACGGTTGCTTTGGCACGGAGTACCAGGAATTTTGATGCGACAGTTCGACGTGTATACGAACCCTAGCAAGACTACTCGCAAGGCCTACCCCTTCATTGTGGATATTCAAAACGATATCATCTCCGATTTAGCCACTCGGATCGTAGTGCCGCTCGGACGAAAATCTGACTTCAAGAGGGAGCAGCTCAAGAGACTTACTCCAATCATTGAGTATGAAGGTGAAGAACTGCTGCTCCTGGTGCCCCAAGCTGCATCCATCCCCACAAAAGTGCTGAAAAACCCCATCGGCTCTCTAAGCCATCTCAGAGATGACATAGTTGCTGCGCTCGATTTCGCGATCACGGGCATTTAACGCTTAAAGCTGCGGGCGCCGGTACGGCGTCCCGGCGCGAAGCGCCCTTGCTGCCTTGACTTGTTATGTGCTTCCACCGCTGGCCTTATAGCTTGTTATTCTCGGATGCACGAAGACTACGACTATACATAGAGCCACTAGCTGAGCAACAAACGCTATGAATTCATTTTTCGTCGCAGTGACGGTTAGGATTTGAAATACAGAGCTCAATACCATAAGAATCAAGGCGGAGACCATTATGTCTTGCTTTAGGCCGATGGCTTGATGCTCAACTCCACAATTTGGGCAGACGACAATCTTTCTAAAGCCAAGCTTCGCCAGTTTGGTCTTACATACGCTACAGGACGTCATTGGCACCCCTTTGATACATAACGCTTCTGGTTGAGGCGGCCGTCAGGCCGTCCGCAACCCTGACTAGTTAATGCGCGGCGAACCGGAAGTCGCGCCACGAAAGTTGCCGGAGCGCATGCGGAGGCCACCACCTGCGCAGCGAAACAAAAATGGCCTTGGGTGTGAGCAGAGGTTTGCGAAAGCCCGTAAAGTGGCAACGAGCAAGCGGAGTAGAGGCCTTGCCGTGCTGCCGAAAAGAATCTGGTTCTGCTTGGGTGACTAGCCATTCCTTTAGCTTACCCCATTCTGGTTGGTTGATCCCCGCGCCTTAACGCCAAGCGAATGGGCTGGCGCTGCGAAGCAGTGACAGTCCAGGCCAAGGTTCCCTTGGCCGAGCATTGCGCGCCTTGTTAGGCATTTTAGTTGAACTGGACTGAGGTAACCTCACCGTACGGCCCTTTCCATTTTTTAGATAACAGTTGTTCAAGCTTTTTACTATAAAGCTCAAAAACGTCGTTGTAACACTTCCAAAACTCTGGAGTTACTGTACGCTCGTCAGTCTCTCGCTGAATTGAAGTAGCGCAAGGGTACCTTGCCCATGAATTAACACCAACCTCCAATGTCTCGAAAACATGAAGCGTTCGTTTAGGTGAAGGTATTTTCTTACACCGTTTCTGGAGCTTGCTTAAGCTGTGACCATTTAATAATTGGTTAGCCAGTTTACCGCCTTCGATGTAATTTGGGTTTTCATAAATTAGGTAAGCTTTGATAAGGTTTTCAAGAGCAAACGCAGCTAGTAAAAAAACAGACCGATTTGAAGTTGGTCTGGTGATAGATTTGACGCCATCGTTGTAAGTGACCGTACCTTGAGGCATGCCATGCAATGCTTGAGCATTTTCATGCATTAATTTAGCGACCTCATACCAATTTAATGGATGAGCCGCTTGAGAAAATTGTTTGTTCTCTTCGCTTTCCATTGCTCTAAGTGCCTAACGCCTAAAGCAGGGGCGTCAAAACCAAAGCGAAGCGGCGGTTTTGATGTCCCATGCCTTTACTTGTTAGCAGTAAATTTCAGGCGCAATACTTGCTGCCCCGTTGGTTCATGATATTTTTCTTCTAGCGGCTTAAAGCCATACTTTGAATAAAAGTTACGGCCAATAGTATTGGCTTTGAAAACCTCGACCTCCAGGTTTCCATGAAGCTCTTGCGCCTTATCCATTAGAGCTTTACCGATACCTTTGCCATGAAAATTCGGCTGAAGAAATATTGCCCCAACTTCGTTGCCCATGAGTGCGATAAAGCCTTTTACTTCGCCGTCCACTTTCGCAACCCATGTATCAGTATTTGGAAGATACACTTCAGCAACATTTTTACGCTCTTGTGCGATGAAATCATCAGTCATAAATTCATGGGCTAAGCGTGTTGCCCCTTCCCAGGATGCAAGAACAGACTCTAAATCTGATTCTGCATATTGTCGTATTTCCACTTTCTCTATTCCTTTACTGCTAACGCTTCAAGCAGGGGCGCCGGTTACGGCGTCCCGGCGCGGAGCGCCTTTGCTGCCTTGCCTTGTTACATTTCTGATCACTGCCATATGTCAGTACCGCCTTTCATACCATGAGGTTGTTTAGCTTCTTCTTCAGTAAAACATACACATGACTCAGGCCGTAACCGGTATTTGTCTCGAGGAAAATACAGAAAATCTGCATACTCCTGAGTAAGGCAAGCTGATTTGCACTCGTTTCGACCCAGGCTACTTGAAACTAGAAACGCTAGAAGGCCTAGTACCATCCAGGGAACAAAGATCCAGTTGAATAGGAATCTTTCATATGGTGTGGGCTCTCTATCGATTCTAAGTATCCCGAACAGCCAAATCATGGAATAACCTGCGATGCTTTAGGAAATGTAACGCTGCCGGCACCGGCGAGCAAACCGCGTAGCGGTTTGGGAGTCCAGCGCACGCAGTGCGCGATGGTGCCCGGCCTTGTTATGTGGCTTCATTAAGCGCCCCTTTAATTTCAGTTATATAGTCCTTAGTGAACCTGCTAGAGGAATCCGCAATCCATGCCTCGCCATAATCGTTTCGTAGTGCAATGACTATAGTCTCTTTGATGCCCTTCCAGGTCTCCATCTGCAATGTGCCCTCAGAGGACTGAAAATAGGCACTCTCACCTCTACGGACAAACGTGGTCAAGAAATAGTTGTAGCGAACTCTTTCCTCATCGGTAAGGCTCGGATCGTTCAATATTGCACGGTTAACAAGTAGGGCTAAACTGGGGTCTTTGACCATCGACAAAGAAACTTCGGAGAACGATTCACGGACCTGATGGAACGCGGATGACCTCAAAGCCTTGGTATTATTTTTCGTCTGTATGGCTAGATAGACTAGGGATACGAATACTGCAATCGCTCCCAAAATCTCACCGACAGCGCCTATTGCATCCCAGTTCATAGCACTATCCCGGCCACATAACGCCTCAAGCAGGGGCGCCGGTTACGGCGTCCCGGCGCGAAGCGCCCCAGCTGCCTTGACTTGTTAGGCGTCACGTCATGTCTCCTTTCCGACGCGATATCTCTACCATATAGCAGATTAGCGTGATCGGGAAAGCCATAAACGCAAACATGCTCAATAGAAATACCACCTGATAGGCAATGTCATTGGGAGATTCATTCCCTGGTCGAACGCCGGACATCATGTCGAACATCACATGCTCAAGGTTAAGTATGGCGAGAACGACTACGATTCCTGATAAGGGTAGAAGAGTCGCGATAAGCGTTCCGAATTTTCCCAGCCCTGCGCCTTTAAACAAAAATTGAACGTAGAGTAAGACTCGCCACAACGCCACTATTCCCAAGAACCAGGCATTAACAATCTGAGCCTGATCTAGAGGCATGAATCGTTCTACAGGAATCGCGTACAGCAATGCCGGCAAGGATGTTAAGCCAACAAAGATCAGAACAAGAGAATAAGACCACCTTTTGGGCTTGAGCGGCAAAACCACGGCATAAAGAAATGCTGAAAGGACAACGATATAGATCACCGAACCTAGCCCTGCATACTGCCAAAAGTACGCGTCGGGGTGATCCCAATATCGCCCCATGCCCACTATCCAAGATACGATAAAAATGTAGGTTAGATAGCTCGCAAGATGGCGATCTAGATCGATCTCTACCTTCTGAAATACAAGAAACTTGAACTGCTGCCGTAGAATTGTGGTGAACATTTGCTAGTGACGCCTAACGCTTCAGGCTGCGGGCGCCGAAACCGCGTAGCGGTTTTGGTGTCCGTAGCCCTGACTTGTTACATGCTTTATTCATGGACAGTATCTTCTAACTTATTTCTCGAAAAATAGCAGTAAAGCGTGTAGTAGACGGTTGCCAAATAGGTAAGAGATAAAATTAGAAACCATAATAGACTCAGATAACCAGCACCACCTTCGCCGGCCATTCGAGAGCCCAAGAGTGTCAGATCTTCAAGTACCCGGAGAGAAGACTTTATGGCTAGTATATTCTCACTATTGGCATAAATTGTTAGCGCGACAAAGGCTGTGAATACTGTGTATAGAAAAATAATGATAGTAACTATGGGCCTATTGAGCGTTCTAACTCCGAGATGCGCTGCGAGTAGTACCGCGAATGTTACGCTCGCCCACCACTGCGCCATGCTCCATACTCGGTCAATTCTAAGGGCGTATTCGGCTAGCAATTCGGCTTCAGTCATAGAAATGCGCTCCGAGTATGTAACGCCGGAAGCAGCGGCGACCGGCCAGACTCGAAGCGCCTGGTTGGGCGTCCGGCCCCGAAGGGGCGCACTGCCTGCCCTTGTTATGCGCCAGTTTCATTTGGCGCAAGATCTTGAAGTAGTTCTTTGACCATGCCGTTAAATTGATAACTACCAACGTTGCCCTCTATGAAATTCTCTGCGGCTTCTACTAGCATGCGTAGATTAATAAGGCCGCCAACACGCCGCTCTAGATCAGCCCTTAGACGCTGATCGTGACCTGGAAGAAAATTACCCCCGGCGGTCATGCCACCACAATTGCAAGCACATTCCATGGTTAGCTCCTCCTAAAATTCATAGCAAACACCGGCGCATAACGCCGAAAGCAGCGGCGGTGAAACCGTCCGCTGCCTGTACTAGTTATTGGGCGCGGGCCGTCGAAAGAAAAACGTTTCCGCGGAAACGTGGCTGAAATGGATTATATGCCCGAGAAGGACTTGGATTGAAAGTGCTGGTTGGTGAGCTTGGCATGATCGAAAATCCGTTTCGCTGGCCCATGTCTCGAGTCTAGCTCAGAAGATACAAATTGGCTTGCGCACTATAACGCTTCAAGCAGGGGCGCCGGTTACGGCGTCCCGGCGCGCAGCGCCCTTGCTGCCTTGACTTGTTACGTGCCAGACACCAATATTGGGCATTTATTGGTATTGGTAGAGGTGCCACATGGCTAAAAATACTAGCATTACCTTGGGCGAGCACTTTGATGGGTTTATAGCAAAGCAAATTGCGGAGGGCCGATACGCCTCGGCTAGCGAAGTGGTTAGAGCCGCGCTGCGGCTTTTTGAAGATACCGAAAAGAAAACCGCTGTACTGAGGCAAGTGCTTGAAGAAGGCGAAAAGAGTGGTACCGCCGAGTACAGTTACGAAGCGCTGATGCAAGAGCTCGATGAAGAGCTTGGCTAGTGGGGGCATATTCCCTTACCAAGGCGGCTAGAGCTGACCTCAAATCTGTCGCAGCCTACACGCAACGGCGATGGGGCAAAGAACAGCGTAGAGTTTACTCCAAGCAATTTGATGATGCCTTCCTCCTCCTTGCGAATAATCCCGATGCAGGCCTTTCTTGCGATCATATCAAGGAGGGATACAAAAAGTTTCCGACAGGCAGCCACACAATTTTCTTTCGCATACTCTCTGAAAATGAAATCCAGATCGTTCGGATACTTCATAAGCGAATGGATGTGGCACGACAGTTGAAGGGCACGTAACGCTGCCAGCACCGGCGAGCGAACCGCGCAGCGGTTTGGGAGTCCAGCGCCCGAAGGGCGCGGTGGTGACTGGCCTTGTTACGCGGCCTCAATGACGGCGCTTTGAATTGCCTTGGGGAGATTAGCTTCGACGAAAAGTGCGGATGGGTAGAGGTAGTCTTCGCCGGACTCATCGATAATCCGAACCTGGCCAATTTTTTCTGCCACGGGATCAGGTAGTAATTCATAGATTTTCCTCTTCTCCAGCGAAGCCGGATAATCCGAATTTTCTATACAAATCACTAACTTAGAATTTCTCATGTCTTACTCTAAGATTCTTTTGATCTTGTATTCCTTGCGGCCAATTCCGGTGGCCTCATACCAGTGTAACTCCACTAGTATGGTAGTTCCATCCTCGAACTTTACCGTGCCCTCGCCCTTCCTCTTGCGCCAACGACCCTTGCCATAGGCCTTTCGAAGTCGTGGCAATTCTCGAATACCGGAACCTGAAGCGAAGGTCTCTTCATTCTCGATATTGCCAATGATCTCGAACTTCATGCGTGACCTAGAGGGGACGCGTAACGCTTCAAGCAGGGGCCGCTGTTAAGCGGTCCCGGCACGAAGTGCCCTAGCTGCCTTGATTTGTTAGGTGTATTCACTAGTTGACCTTTGTTACTAGCCGATAAAACTGCCAAATTGACTGAAGTATAGATAATGAAAACAGTAAGATCAGAGGCCATTCTTGCTGAAGCAAAAAAGCATTAATTGTGAGTAACGGCAAACCGAATACGTGTATAGACCAAGCACCGGCCAGTGCGCCGAGTGAGATTGTCGTTTCCCTTTTTTCGCGATAGAGCCGTGTTGCCTTTACGGGCGCATCCATTGCAACCAGCCCGTAAGCAACGATTAGGGTCATTGAAACGAGTTTCATTGTTAGTTCCTTGGACAATCCAGCGGCTTGACATGAAGCAATGCCAAAACATCCTGACAGTACAAGTGCCGAGAGCTGAAAAAGCCCTCTTAGTCGCAGCAATTCTGCATCGCGGAACCGCTTCTCGCGTCCACCAAAGACAGTTGCAACACCGGCGAAACCAGCGACTGCTATAGCAACTTCAGCGAATAAACTAAATGTGTCGGCGTGGTCTATCAATTGATCCACCTAACGCTTCAGGCTGCGGGCGGCGAAACCGCGCAGCGGTTTTGGCGTCCGTAGCCCTGACTTGTTATGTGGCGTTCTGATAGACATCAGTTCTTACGGCTCTCCATGCAACTTGTGTATAAATTCAAGCTTTGCCTCTGCGCGGCATTTCATAACCTCAGACTTGCTTAATGGCTCAGCGTTCGCCGAGACGACAAATTCTGTTCCGCTCGGCTCATGCACTAAGACTATTTTGTCGATGTTATCTTCAGCTACGGTCTCGTTCTTGGGGGCTATTCCTTTCCAAGAATAAGGAACTTTCAATATACGTATCTCGACCATTCTAGCGCTAGGTATGAGGTTCATGGGCTAAGCCACATAACGCTTCAGGTTGAGGCGGCCGAAAGGCCGTCCGCAACCCTGACTAGTTAATGCGCGGCGAACAGGAAGCCGCGCCACGAAAGTTGCCGGAGCGCATGCGGAGGCCACAACTGGCGCAACGAACCAAAAAGGGCCTTCGGTGTGAGCCGAGGTTTGCAAAAGCCCGACAAGTGGCGACGAGCAAGTGGAGCGGCGGCCTTGCCCTGCTGTCGGAAGGAACCTGGTTCTGCCAGGGTGACTAGCCATTCCTTTAGCGTACCCCATTCTAGTTGGTTGATCCCCGCGCCTTAACGCTTCAGGTTGAGGCGGCCGTCAGGCCGTCCGCAACCCTGACTAGTTAATGCGCGGCGAACCGGAAGCCGCGCCATGATAGTTGCCGGAGCGCATGCGGAGGCCACAACTGGCGCAACGAACCAGAAATGGCCTTGGGTGTGAGCCGAGGTTTGCAAAAGCCCGACAAGTGGCGACGAGCAAGTGGAGTAGAGGCCTTGCCGTGCTGCCGAAAAGAATCTGGTTCTGCTTGGGTGACTAGCCATTCCTTTAGCGTACCCTATTTCTATGTATTGATCCCCGCGCCTTAACGCTCACGGTTGGGGCGGCCGTAAGGCCGTCCCAACCAACCCGTACTTGTTATGTGTTTACACTGACATAAGTGCATAGAAGCCATTGATTCCCTT
>PABK01000025.1 GCA_002699145.1 Halioglobus sp. | reverse complement strand
TGGCTTTCGCCTTCGGCTTGGCCTTGGCTTTCACCTTACGCTTGGCTTTCGCCTTCGGCTTGGCCTTGGCTTTCACCTTACGCTTGGCTTTTGCCTTGGGCTTGGCCTTTGCCTTGGGCTTGGCTTTTGCCTTGGGCTTGGCTTTCACCTTGGCCTTTTTGGCTTTCACCTTGGCCTTTTTCGCCTTGGGCTTGGCTTTCGCTTTACTCTTACTCTTGGTTTTTGCTTTCACCTTGGACTTCCCCTCGTTTTCACCGTGGACTTGGCTTTTCTGGCGACCTGGACGGTCGCCTTTCTGGCCCTGGCTTCCAGCTTCCGGGCAGCCGCCCGGGACCTGGATTCTGGTGTGGTCCCGATAGCCGCGGCGCCGTTCGGGACGCGGTGGCTACGAGCCTGTTTATAGTTTGCGGGGCTGCGGTGTGGGCCCATGGTCCCCTGGACCGGATGCGCCTGCCCGCGCGGGCAGGACGTCTCTCGAGCCCGGCAACGAACCGGGCAGCCAATGCCTGTTCGAATTTGTATTTGTTGTTGTACTCGAATGCAGCGGTATGTGCTGCTTCACGTGCCGGGACAACGCTCTCCACCTGTGGGTGGCGCCGCGAGCATTGCCGTGTGCAAACGACGGCTGGATAGCCAGGTGTCCTGGAAAAATGGAAGGCTGTTGTATCTCTTGTGTCTTTATCGTTATCGTTGCCTGGGTGCACGCGTCGACCGTCGGGGGCAGTATTTTGGCACTTTGCGTCAGCGATTTTGCGAGCGGTTTCGGCACGCCTGGCGGGTGCTCGGTTGCTGGCGTTTGCCATTTCGCAATCTCCAAAGGGTCATCGAAGATACCGCGACTTCAAAAATAGCAACAAAGGTATGCAGATACAATAGGCTTCGCAGCAGAAAAACCGTGCATACTCACCCGCCTGAATGGCAATTCGAAGGCAAAAAAAATCGGCCGTCCCGGCCGATTTTTCTCTCCGCGGTCAGCGCTACCCTTCCAGCGAAGCAAATACCCTGTCGCGAATTTCCTCGACCGAGCCGACACCTTCGATGCGGTGATAGTTCGGCGCATCGTCGCCTTGCATTGCGCTGTAAAAGTCGATGAGCGGCGCGGTCTGATCATGATACACGCGCAGGCGTTTGCGCACGGTCTCCTCGGTGTCGTCGTCACGTTGCACCAAGGCTTCGCCGGTCTCGTCGTCTACACCCTCGCTGCGCGGCGGGTTGTACTCCACGTGATAGACACGCCCGGAACCCGGATGCACCCGTCGCCCGCTGAGGCGTGACACGATCTCCTCGTCATCCACGGCGATCTCCACCACATGATCCAGGCTGACTCCCGCATCGACCATGGCCTGGGCCTGGGGTATGGTGCGCGGGAATCCGTCGAAGAGAAACCCGGCTGTGCAGTCGGGCTCGGCGATTCTCTCCCGCACCAGACCGATGATGATTTCGTCGGAAACCAGCCCGCCGCTATCCATCACCTCTTTCGCCGCCAGGCCCAGTTCCGTTTCGGCCTTGACCGCCGCGCGCAACATATCGCCGGTGGATATCTGCGGAATGCCGTAGCGTTCGCAAATGAATTGGGCCTGTGTTCCTTTTCCGGCGCCAGGGGCGCCCAACAAGATCAGTCGCATCGATAAACTTCCTCGGACAGGCCCGTGCTCGGGCCTGCATGCAGTTCAGGTTTGCGGAGAAGGCCGCCACCATACACAGCGACCGGGCGGCTTACAACCCCCGCTAGCAGGCGGCCTTGGCCCGCTGCCACAGTGCTTCGCGCCGCTCCGGGGACAGCCCGTCCAGCGTCTGCCCGCCCTGCGCCGCGAGGCGTTCCATTTCCCGGAAACGCGCTTCGAACTTGGCGCAGGCCATGCGCAGGCTAGACTCCGCGTCGATTCCCAGGTGGCGCGAGATATTGGCGCAGGTAAACAGGACATCTCCCATCTCGTCCTCCACCTGCTCGCGCTCACCGCCATCCATCGCCTGCTGCAACTCCACCAGTTCCTCTTCGAGTTTGCGCACGGCGCCCTCGACCCCGGGCCAGTCGAAGTTGACCCTGGCCGCCCGCTTTTGCAGTTTCTGTGCGCGCGGCAGGGCCGGTAGCGCCGTGGGCACATCGTCCAGCACCCCACCGCGCGACTTGCCCTCACGTTCGGCCTGCTTGATCGCCTCCCAGGTATGGCTGACCTGGTCGATACTTGCCTCTTCGCGCACCACACCTTCGATCAGCCCGTCGGCGAACACGTGGGGATGGCGCCGCAGCAGTTTTTCGACCAGCGTGTTGACGACCTGGGCAAAGTCGAACAGGTCCGCTTCACTACCGAGCTGCGCGTAAAAAACGACCTGGAAAAGTACGTCTCCCAGTTCCTCGGCGACATGCTCGAAATCACCCTGCTCGATGGCTTCCGCCAGTTCGTAACACTCCTCCAGGGTGGAGGGGACGATGCTGCGGAAATCCTGGCGCAGGTCCCAGGGACAGCCGTGTTCGGGATCCCGCAGACGTTGCATTACGCGCAACAGGTCCTGCAGGTTGTAGCGCTGTGTGCCCATCTCAGTCCGAAACCCGGCCGACGCTGATCACGGTGTTCAGGCGAGCGATGCGCTCCAGCAGCTTGGACAGCGAACCCAGGTCCGGGACCTCCACCAGCAGGCGCATGGTCGCCGTGTTGTTCTGCTTGTGGGAGCGGGTGTTGATAGACAACACGTTCAGGCGCGCATTGGCGAACAGGCCGGTGATATCGCGCAGCAGGCCCTGGCGATCGTAGGCCTCGATAGCGACCTCCACCTCGTAGTGGTCCTGCGCGCTGACAGCGCCACCCCAGCTGGCGTCAACGATACGTTCGGCGGAGTCCCGGCGCAGGCGCTGCAGGCGCACGCAGTCCTCGCGGTGCACGCTGACCCCGCGATTGCGTGTCAGGTAACCGCAAACCGCGTCGCCGGGCACGGGTTTGCAACAACCTGCAACGTGTGTCTGCAGGCTGCCGACACCGCGCACCCTGACCTGCTGGTCCTGCTGAGCCCGGGCCGGGCTGGCCAGGCGCAGGCCCGGTTCCGGCGAGCTGGACTGCAGCAGGTCCTGTACGGCGCCCAGGACCTGGCTGGACGACAGGTCCCCCGACCCTACCGCCGCGTACATATCCTCGACAGTATTGCACTGCACCTTGCGCGCAATTCGCCGGTAGTCGACACTGGTCAGGGCCAGGCGCCGGAAGTGCTTGTCGAGCAGGTGCCGGCCGGCATCGATATTTTCCTCCCGGGTCTGGCTGCGAAACCAGTGCTGCACCTTGGCGCGCGCGCGCGACGTCTTCAGGTAGCCAAGGTCCGCCTGCAGCCAGTCGCGCCGCGGGCGCACATCCTGGCTGGTGAGCACCTCCACGCGCTCCCCGGTTTTCAACTGGTAGGTCAGCGGCACGATCACCCCGTTCACCTTGGCGCCGCGGCAGCGGTGGCCGATCTCGGTGTGCACGTGGTAGGCGAAATCCAGCGGTGTGGCGCCCTGGGCGAGATTGACCACGTCGCCGTGCGGGGTAAAGGCGTAGACGCGATCCTGTGCGACATCAAAACTGAACTGCTCGGCCACGCCCCTGGCGTCACCTGTCTCCTCGTGCCAGTCCAGCACCTGGCGCAACCACGCGATCTTTTCCTCGTAGGTGCTGGCCATGCTGTCGCCGCTCTCGGAGCCCTTGTAGCGCCAGTGGGCGCACACGCCCAGCTCCGCCTCCTGGTGCATCTGTTCGGTACGTATCTGCACCTCCAGGACTTTGCCCTCCGGGCCGATGACCGCGGTATGCAGGGAGCGATAGCCGTTTTCCTTGGGATTGGCGATGTAGTCATCGAACTCGTTGGGGATATTGCGCCACAGCCCGTGCACCAGGCCCAGGGTGGCGTAACAATCCCTGATCTCCGGGACCAGGATGCGCACGGCGCGAATATCGTAGACCTGGGAGAAACCGATGCCCTTGCGCTGCATCTTTCGCCAGATGCTGTAGATATGCTTGGCACGGCCGGCGATTTCGAACTGCAGGCCTGCGTCGCGCAGCACCTGGCTCAACTCCTCCTTCACGCGCAGGATGAACTGGTCGCGTTCCAGGCGCTTGCCGTCCAGCAGGCCGGCGATCTTGCGATAGGCATCGTTGTAGATGTAGCGAAAGGAGATATCCTCCAGCTCCCACTTCAGGTGACCGATACCCAGGCGGTGGGCCAGCGGCGCGTACACGTCGAACACTTCCTGCCCCACCTGGCGACGACGCTCCTCGTCATCCTTGACCGCGCGAATCGCGCAGGTGCGCTCCGCCAGCTTGATCAGGGCGACGCGCACGTCATCCACCAAGGCCACGAGCATTTTGCGGATGTTGTCTTTTTGCCCGTGCGCCTGGCCGAGCACCGGCGAATCGGTCTGCAGGGGCAGTTCGCCGATGGCCGCCATGCGCAGCACGCCCTCCAGCAATTGCGCCACGGCCATGCCGTAGCGCTGCCGGACCTCGTCCAGGGGCAGCCGCTGCTCGCGCACCGCGCGGTACAACAGGCCGGCCACCAGGCAATCGAAGTCCACGTGCAGTTCAGCGAGAATCTGGGTGATTTCCAGGCCGGCGACGAAGCAGTTGCCGTCCCGCGCCCAGTCGCCGCTGTCGCCGCCGGGGTACAGGCTCAGCTCCCGCGTCAGCTCGCACACGGAAAGCAGGCGCTGGCGGTCCGCCTCCTCCAGCGTCACCGGCAACTCCTGCAGCCAGCGCTGCAGGTCGACATCGCCACGCGCGTCGATATGGGCTTGCCGGCGTACCTGTACCATTAGCAGAGCGTCCCTCAGTCGGCGGCGAAGACGCCGGTGGACAGGTAGCGGTCCCCGCGGTCGCAGATGATCGCGACGATGACCGCATTTTCGACCTCCGCCGACAGGCGCAGGGCGCCGGCCACGGCGCCGCCGGAGGAGACGCCGCAGAAGATACCCTCCTCGGCCGCCAGCCGGCGCATCGTTTCCTCCGACTCCCGCTGCGAAATGTCCATCACCCGATCCACCCTGGGCGCCTCGTAGATTTTCGGCAGGTAGGCTTCGGGCCAGCGGCGAATGCCGGGGATGCTGGAGCCTTCCAGCGGCTGCAGGCCGATGATCTGCACCTGCGGGTTGCGCGACTTGAGAAAGGCGGAACAGCCCATGATGGTCCCCGTGGTGCCCATCGAACTAACCAGGTGGGTCAGTGTGCCGCCGGTCTGCTGCCACAGTTCCGGACCGGTGCCGGTCAGGTGCGCGCGCGGGTTGTCGGGATTGGCGAACTGGTCCAGCACACGCCCTTCGCCCCGCGCCTGCATTTGCATGGCGAGATCGCGCGCGCCCTCCATGCCGGCCTCCTGGGACACCTCCACCAGTTCCGCCCCGTACGCGCTCATCGCCAGCTTGCGCTCCTGGCTCATATGCGCCGGCATGATCAGCACCAGCCGGTAGCCGCGGATGGCCGCCGCCATGGCCAGGGCGATGCCGGTATTGCCGCTGGTGGCCTCGATCAGGGTGTCGCCGGGGCGAATCTCTCCCCGGGCCTCGGCCTGGGCGATCATGCTCAGCGCCGGGCGATCCTTGACCGAGCCCGCCGGATTATTGCCCTCCAGCTTGGCCAGGAGGGTGTTGCTGGTATCGCCGGGCAAGCGCTGCAGGCGCACCAGCGGCGTGTTGCCGATACAGGCCTCGATGGTTGGGTAGTCTGGCATAAAATCAGGACCGTCCGCGGGAGCGCAGATTATATCGGATCGGGCGGAGTCCGCCCAAGGTATCGCGCCAATTCGGGCGATTTCAACCGCCGCCGGTCGGCTCTGCCGGGCGCCGCGGTCGCACGGCAAAGAACTCGCGGCTGCGCAGCGGTTGCCCGCCTAGTTGCTCGGCCAGCGCCTCGCGGAACAGCGACTTGCAGGCGGCGCGGGCCGGACCACTGAATTCGCCCGCGGCAATGCGCAGGAGGTCCTCGCCGGCGTAGGCCACCGCCGGGCCATGCTCGGCCACGGTCAGCTCCACCAGGCCCCTGCCCGCCTCGTAGCGGTAGCGACGGTCGGCGCGTACCGGCGTGCCGCTGGCGGCGTCCATCCCGGGCGCGAAACTGTAACCCAGCTCGTCCAGCAGGATGTATTCGAAGCGGCGCAGGCTGTCCTCGGCCGGGCCCGGTGCGTGCAGGCCCTGCAGGGCCTCGCCGTACGCCGCGAACAGCCGCGCATGGGGGTCGTGCCGGTGCAGCAGGCGCACCAGCAGTTCGTTCAGGTAGAGCCCGCTGTAGAGCCGTTCACCGGGCAGCTCCCAGGGGCCGCCCGCCCGCTCCACAGCGGTCAGCGTCTTCATCTCGGCGCGCCCGGAAAAGGACAACAGCAGCGGCGCAAATGGCTGCAACAGCGCCGCGTTGCTGCCGCCGCGGCCGCGCCGCCGCGCACCGCGGGCGACCAGGCTGAGGCGACCGTGCTCGGCGGTAAAGACCTCCAGCAGCAGGCTGGTGTCGCGGTAGGGTCGCCGATGCAGAATGTAGGCCGGTTGCAGGGTCACGCGCACGGCCGCCGCCTCAGACCTGGCGGTCGTCGTAGCCGAGGCTGCGCAGCGCGCGCTGGTCGTCCGACCAGCCCGAACGCACCTTGACCCACAGGCGCAGCATGACCTGCGTATCGAACAGGGTCTCCATGTCGCGCCGCGCCTCACTGCCGATACTGCGCAGGCGCGCGCCCTTCTCCCCGATGAGTATCTTTTTCTGCCCCTTGCGTTCCACCAGGATGAGCGCGGAAATGTGCAGGATGCCATCGTCCCCGGCAAACTCCTCGATCTCCACCGCCGCCGCGTAGGGCAGTTCGTCCCCGAGCTGGCGCATTATCTTCTCGCGGACGATCTCCGCAGCGAGAAAACGCTGGCTGCGATCGGTGACCTGGTCCTCCGGGAAAAAGTGCGCTGACTCTGGCAGGAAGGAGCGGATCAGGGTCTGCAGCGCCTCGAGGTTGTGCCGACGCAGCGCGGACAGGGGCACGATGTCGGCGAATTCACCCTTCCCCGCCAGGCTTTCCAGGTGCGGCAGCAGCACGGACTTGTCGGCGAGCAGGTCGACCTTGTTGACCACCAGCACACAGGGCAGGCCGGAGCGCTGCACCTGCTGCAGCACCAACTCGTCCTCCTCGGTCCAGGCAGTGCGGTCGACCACGAACAGCACCAGGTCGACATCGCGGATGGCGGCGCTCGCCGCCCGGTTCATGTAACGGTTGATGGCCTTGCCGGCATCGCGGTGCAGTCCCGGGGTATCGACGAACACGATCTGGCAGCTGTCTTCGGTGACAATGCCCAACACCTGGTGACGGGTGGTCTGGGGTTTGCGCGAGGTGATACTGATCTTCTGCCCCAGCAGATGGTTCAGCAGGGTGGACTTGCCGACGTTGGGGCGACCGACAATCGCCACGTAGCCGCAGCGCTCGGCCTGTTCAGCGGCCATGGTCAGCGAGCATCTCCAGGGCCTGGCCCGCGGCGGCCTGCTCGGCGCGACGCCGACTGCTGCCCGAGCCCTCGGCCACCAGTTGCGGCTCGCGCACACGGCAGGCCACGCGAAAACGCTGGTCGTGGTCCTCACCCTCCACGGCGACCAACTCGTATTCGGGCAGCGGCGAGCTGCGACCCTGCAACAACTCCTGCAGGCGCGTCTTGCTGTCCTTGCCCGCGCTGCCCGCGGCCTCGACCTCGGCCAGGCGCCCGGCGAACCACTGCTCAACACACCGGCGACAGGCCTCGACTCCACTGTCCAGCAGGATCGCGCCGAGCACCGCCTCCAGCGCATCGGCGAGGATAGACGCGCGACGGAAACCGCCGCTCTTGCGCTCGCCCGCGCCCAGGCGCAGGTACTGCCCGAGTTCCAGCTCCCGCGCGACCTGCGCCAGGGTGGCGCCGCGCACCAGCGCGGCGCGCATGCGGCTGAGTTCGCCTTCGCGCGCCCGGGGAAAACGCCGGTACAGCGCCTCGGCAATGAGGTGATTGAGGATAGAGTCGCCGAGAAACTCCAGGCGCTCGTTGTTCTTGCCACCGCAGCTGCGGTGGGTCAGGGCCAGATCCAGCAACTGCCGGTCACTGAAGCTGTAGTTCAGCGCCTTTTCCAGGCGCGCCGGATCGACCATCTAGGGATTTTCGGGCGGTTCCATGGCGACGGGGTCGGGCTCGCCCACCGCGTAATGCAGGTCGTTGAAATTGAGGACCGCGTCGATGCGCCACATGATCGGCACCCGCACCTCGTAACTCGCATCGATGTACGTCTTGCCTTTCTTGCGATAGACCTCGACGTCCTTGGGATCCAGCCCGTAGATCTGGTTGGTATTGAACACGGTGGCCAGGCGACGGCGGATACTGCTGGTGCTTTCGTCAGCGGTTTCCGGGTCCATCACCATACGCTCGACGATATCGCGGACACTGAGCGACTCGAAGTAAGGTGGTCCCAGGCGGATCGCGCACATGGCGAAAAAGCCCAACATGATCAGGATACACAGAATGCCGAGAATCGACATGCCCTGTTGTTGCCCGCGCGTTTGCATCACGCCTCCTCCTCTGCCCTGTTGTGCTTATTCGATCAGGCCGACGCGACTGAAGCTGGGGATGCTGAGCAGGGATTCCCAGTGCATCCACACGGCGAAGGCCTTGCCTACTATATCCTTTTCCGGCACCTGACCCCAAATCCGGCTATCGCTGGAGTTGTCCCGGTTGTCGCCCATCATGAAGTAATGGCCCGGCTTGACCTCGATGGAGAAGTCCTGCGCCGGCCGCGCGCCGTCGATCTGTACCTGGTGCTCGGCAGCGCCCAGGGTTTCCAGCGCCAGCTGGTAGCGCCTCCCGGCCGCGGACTGCCCCGCCGGGCGCAGGGCGACCGGCTCGCCGTTGACGTAGAGGCGCTTGCCACGGTAACTGACCTTGTCGCCGGGCAGGCCCACCACGCGCTTGATGAAATAGGTATCGTTCATGTGCGGCGGGAAAAACACCATGACGTCGCCGCGCTGCGGCTCGTTGAAGTCCATGACCTTGGTGCGCAACACCGGCAGGCGAATGCCGTAGGTGTACTTGTTCACCAGGATGTAATCGCCCACCTGCAGGGTCGGCACCATCGACGAAGAGGGAATCTGGAACGGCTCCACCAGGAAGGAGCGCAACACGAATACCACCAGCAATACCGGGAAGAAGGAGCGTGCGTACTCCACCACCAGCGGCTCCCGCGCGCGCTCCGCCGCCAGCGCCTGGTAGCGCGCCGCGTCGGGGCTGCCCTCCTGCTCCCAGCGGGGAAACTGCCCCTGCAGGTCGGCCAGCTCGCGGCGGCGGCCGGGGGCGAACAGCAGCGAGTCCACCAGCCACAGAAGGCCGCTGCCGAACACCAGCGCGGCCAGGATCAGGGGGAAATCAATGGTTAAGTCACTCACTGCTCAGCCGTCCACCTTGAGTACCGCCAGGAAGGCGGACTGGGGAATTTCCACCCGGCCCACCTGCTTCATGCGCTTCTTGCCGGCTTTCTGTTTTTCCAGCAATTTCTTCTTGCGCGTGACATCGCCGCCATAACACTTGGCGGTCACGTTCTTGCGCAGCGCCTTGACCGTCTGGCGCGAGACGATCTTACCACCTACCGCGGCCTGGATGGCGACGTCGAACATCTGCCGGGGAATCAGCTCTTTCATTTTTTCCGTCAATTGCCGGCCCCTGTGCTGCACGTGATCGCGGTGCACGATAGTCGCCAGGGCGTCGACGCGGTCGCCGTTGATCAGCACGTCGAGCCTGGACAACTGCGCCGCCTCGAAACGCTCGAACGCGTAATCCAGCGACGCGTAGCCGCGGCTGACCGATTTCAGACGGTCGAAAAAGTCCAGTACCACCTCGGCCATGGGGATATCGTACACCACGGAAACCTGCGCGCCGAGAAACTGCATGTCCTTTTGCACCCCGCGCTTTTCCACGCACAGTGTGATCACGTTGCCGAGGTAATCCTGCGGTACCAGGATATTACAGCGCGCGATCGGCTCGCGCATCTCCTCGATATCCCCCGGATCGGGCAGCGCCGAGGGGTTGTCCACCTGGATGGTCTCGCCGTTGCTCCTGGCCACCTCGTAGATCACTGTCGGCGCCGTGGTGATCAGGTCGAGGTTGTACTCGCGCTCCAGGCGCTCCTGGATGATCTCCATGTGCAACATGCCCAGGAAGCCACAGCGAAAGCCGAAGCCCAGCGCATCGGAGGTCTCGGGCTCGTAGAACAGCGACGCGTCGTTCAGGGTCAGCTTGGCCAGTGCCTCGCGGAAGTCCTCGTAGTCGTCCGAGGATATGGTGAAAATCCCCGCGTAGACCTGTGGCTTGACGCGCTGGAAACCGGGCAGGGCCGGCACCTCCGCAGCCCCGGCGTGGACCAGCGTGTCGCCCACCGGCGCCCCGTGGATGTCCTTGATACCGGCGACGACGAAGCCCACCTCACCGGCGCGCAACACGCCGGTCTCAACCCGCTTGGGGGTGAATATGCCCACGCTGTCCACCTGCTGGGGGCGGCCGATGGACCTGGCGACAATCTTGTCGCGCCTGTTCAGGGTGCCCTGCTTGACCCGCACCAGGGAGACCACGCCAAGGTAATTGTCGAACCAGGAGTCGATGATCAGCGCCTGCAGCGGCGCCTCCGGATCGCCTTCCGGTGGCGGGATCTGCTCCACCAGGTACTCCAGGGCGTCCTCGATACCCATGCCGGACTTGGCGCTGACCAGGCAGGCATCGGTCGCGTCGATGCCGATGATCTCCTCGATTTCCCGGCGCACCCGGTCGGGGTCGGCCTGGGGCAGGTCCATCTTGTTGAGGATGGGCAACACCTCCAGCCCCTGCTCGATCGCGGTGTAGCAATTGGCCACGGACTGGGCTTCCACCCCCTGCCCGGCGTCGACCACCAGCAGGGCGCCCTCGCAGGCGGCCAGCGAGCGCGACACCTCGTAGGAAAAATCCACGTGGCCGGGCGTGTCGATGAAGTTGAGCTGGTAGGTCTGGCCATCCCGGGCGGGATAGTCCAGGGTCACGCTCTGCGCCTTGATGGTGATGCCGCGTTCACGCTCGATATCCATCGAGTCGAGCACCTGTTCATCCATCTCCCGGTCGCTGAGCCCGCCGCAGTGCTGGATGAAACGGTCCGCGAGGGTCGATTTGCCGTGGTCGATATGGGCAATAATGGAAAAATTGCGGATATGACGGAGATTGCTCACTCGACGGGGCCCGGTTCAGCAGCGTTGGCAGGGGACGCGTCGCGCCCCCGGTGAAAAAACGCGCGATTGTACCCCAATCACCCGCCCCGCCGCCACGAACAACGGCCCCGCCGGGCGCTATTGTGGCAATTTCAGCCCGATGAACAGGGGTGAGCCGCGTCGAATCAGCCGCAGGGGCACCGAACTGCCGCTGCGCAAGCCCTCGACGGCGCGCTGGTAGGCCTGCAGGGAGTTGACCGGGGTGGAGCCGACCAGTGTGATGATGTCGCCGCTGGCGATACCGGCCTCCCCCGCGGGAGAGCCGGGCACCACCTCGCGCACCACCACCCCGCCGCTGATGCCGTAACGCTCCAGGCTCTCCGCCGGGACCTCCTCGACAACCAGCCCCAGGCGCCCGCCACGATCCCCGTCCGCATCATGGGCGCTCAGGGAGTAGCTGTCGTCGGCGTCTAGCCCACCGACCCTGACCTCGAGCGTGCGCCGCTTGCGTTCGCGCACGATCTCCACCTCGACCTCGGTATCCGGGGCTATCAGGCCCACCACGTGGGGCAGGTGGGAAGAGGTCGGGATGTCCTTGCCGTCAAAAGTGACGATGATATCGCCGGACTTGAGCCCGGCGCGCGCCGCGGGGCCATCATCGGCCAACTGGGTGACCAGCGCGCCGCGGGGGCGGTCCAGGCCGAAGGATTCGGCGAGATTCTTGTCCACGTCCTGGATGGTCACGCCCAGCCAGCCGCGGGTGACCCGGCCGTCCTCGCGCAGTTGTGTCACCACGTTGCGCACGACGCTGACCGGGATGGCGAAGGACAGCCCGATGGAGCCCCCGCTGCGGGTGAATATCTGCGAGTTGACGCCGACCACCTCACCATCGAGGTTGAACAGGGGGCCGCCGGAATTGCCGGGGTTGATGGCGACATCGGTCTGGATAAACGGTACGTAGTTTTCCCCGCGCTGGGTCGGCAGGCTGCGCCCCTTGGCGCTGACGATACCCGCAGTGACCGAGTAATCCAGCCCGAAGGGCGAGCCGATGGCCAGCACCCACTCGCCCACTTCGAGCTTGTCCGTCGCCGCCAGGGCCAGTACCGGAAGGCCGCTGGCCTCGATGCGCAACAACGCGAGATCGGAGCGCGGATCGGTGCCGACCACCTCGGCGTCGAACTCGCGGCGATCGCTCATGCGCACCACCACGCTGTCGGCGCCGGCTACCACGTGGTCATTGGTGACGATATAGCCGTCGCGGGAAATGATAAAGCCCGACCCGCTGCCCATGCGCTGGTGCGGGGTGGGCGGCGCGCCGCGATACTCGAAAAAGCGGCGCAGGTATTCGGGTATCTCCTGCGGCATGTTCTCGTCGTGGCCGTTACTCCCCACCGTGTGTTCGACGATGATTTTCACCACCGCCGGCGAGTTTTTCTTCACGATGTGTTTGAAATCCGGCAGGTCGGCTGCGTAGGCCGCCTGGCACAGGCACAGGGTCAGCAAGACGAAGGTAGTGCGGACAAGTCGTGGCGTGTAGGTCATTACAGGCAATCCATGAATATCACGGGTTAGTGTTCATGCGGGTGTTTCAGGCCGGTTCGGGCCGGGCGTGACGCTCGACAACGCGCAACAGCACGGGCTGGTAGCGCGTATCGCCGCGGTGGCGCAGGGCGTGCCAGCGCACCAGGCCGAAGCCCAGGGCGAGCCCGGCGATAGCGCCGCCCGCCGCCAGTGCGTCCTGCCCCCCGGGCAGCCACTCCCCCGCCGCGACGGCGCCGCCGAGCATGCACAGCAGCGGCAGGACGTAGGCGATCATCGAGCCGCGCAACAGGACTTCCTCGGGAATGCTGATCAATACCTCGTCGTCGACCGCACAGGCGGACAGGGACTGGTCGCCGGGCAACACACGGACGTAGCCGCGGCTGCCGTCGGACATGCTGTTGAGCAGGCCGTGCCCGCAGCCCTTGCGCGCGGCGCAGGTGCCACAGGTGCTCTTGCGGATCGTCTCCACCCAGAGGCTGTCGCTCTCCACCGCCACTACTCGCCCGGTTTCGGTCAGCATGTCAGTGCATCCACGCGATCGAATCGGCCACCATGCGCGCGGTGTTCACCGGCACCTCGCCGATCACCGTCACCAGCACGGACTGTCCGCCCACGGACATGCCGCGGGTGTAGGACAGTGTGCCGCCCTCGCTGACATAGCCCTCGCCGGGCTGGATGCCGCGCTCCAGGGTTTCCAGAAAGACGGAGAACACCGCCAGGCCGTCCGTGTAGGTGCGGCGCGCGCCGTTGGCCGGTGGCGCGTCGGTGGCGGCAAAGCCACCGGGCAGCCACTGCACCTGCCAGGGCCGTTTCACCGTCGGCCCGGTGTGCACCAGGGCGGGGTGGGGATGCATGGCGTGGTGCACGGTGGCCGACTCCATGGTTTCCGGCAAGCGCGGGTCGTAACTCAGGCTCGCGAACTGGTACTTCTCGAGTACGCTATTGCCATGCCCCACGGTGGCCGACTTCAACAGCAGGCCGGTCTCGTGATCCAGCGACATGACGTAACCGAAGCGGTACATATCCAGCGGTTTGACCAGTATCTGCACCGCGCTGCGGCCGGCGACCCGCTCCCTGCCCCCCATGCTGAGCCGGTAGCGCTCGGTGATGCCGCAGCGCCCGGCGCGCAATTCCTCGCTCATGCGCAGCAACTGGTGGCCGGGGTGAACGCAGGCGCGGGAGTGAGCCTGGCGATCGACCTCGGCGCCCTGCCCGGTCAACTGCGTGAGGCGCTCGATACTGGCGTCACCATCGGTCAGGTGCGATACCTGCATCACCTGCATCTCGTCCTCGCGCTGCAGGGTGACCACGCCGTGGTAACTGATCTCGCGCATACTGCGCGCCATCTTGTCCAGCCACAGGACCGCGGCACTGTCCACTTCGGGACAGGGACCGGCGAACGCGCCGCCGCACAGCAACAGCGCCAGCGACGCCAGTGTCCTGCGCAGGGTCGCTCTACTCATGTATCTGCGGTACCCGCGCAAAGGGGATCAGGCCCTGGGGCGTGTTCAGGGCGGCGTGTTCGGCGTGCAGTTGCATGTAGCGATTCATGCGCGACCTGGCCAGTTCCCGGTACGCCGTGCGATCGGCGGGAGCCAGCACCGGCAGTGGCTGGGTGCCGTAGCTGGCCGGGACTGCGGTCGCGCCGGCGACATTGAGAATGCTCACCGCCGAGGGGCCGGCCGGCAGGCGCGCCACCGCGTCAGTGCCGGCATCGCCCCCCGCCGGGGCGAGTTGCTGCCCCCCGATGACGACGGTCGCCGCGACCGAGGCGGCCACGGCGAAGCTCGCCAGTGGCCGCAACAGGCGCTGACGCAAGCCGCTACCGGATGCGCGCGCCGGCTCCGGGGTTTCCGCCGCCAGCGCCGCTCGCACACGCGCGGAGATGTCGACCTGAGCCAGGGCCAGCGGCTGGCTGTCCAGGGCGTCCCTGGCGAGGCTGTAGCGGGTCCAGGCAGAGCGCAGTTCCGTGTCGCCGTCGACGGCGGCGAGCACGCGCTGGATCTCGAGTTCGTTCGCCTCGTCGTCCAGCAGCGCGGACAGCGATTCGCGCATTCTTTCAGTCATTGGTCTGGTCCTTCCTCGTGTTGCTCGCTCGCGATCGTCCTCGCGGACGCCCTCGGGGAAATTGCCGTTCGCGGGTAACTCCGCCGCGCCGTCAGGGAATGCCTCATCCGGGCTCCCCTTCCAGTTGCCGCCGCACCTGCTGGTCGATGGCTTCGCGCGCGCGAAAGATTCTCGATCTCACCGTACCCACGGGACAGTCCATGATTTCCGCGATGTCCTCATAACTCAGACCATCGAATTCACGCAAAGTTACCGCAGTTCGCAGGTCGTCCGGCAAATCGGCAATCGCTCGCTCCACCACGGCCTTGAGTTCATTGCCGAACAGGGCGTTTTCGGGGTTTTCGATGTCCCGCAGGGCGCCTCCCCCTTCATAGTATTCGGCGTCCTCGATCTCCACGTCAGAACCCGGTGGCCGCCGCGACCGCGAGACCAGGTGGTTCTTCGCCGTATTGATGGCAATGCGGTAAAGCCAGGTGTAGAACGCGCTGTCTCCGCGAAATTTTGGCAGCGCCCGGTAGGCCTTGATAAATGCCTCCTGGGCGACGTCCTGTACTTCATCCGCATCGCGCACATAGCGGCTGATCAACCCGAAAATCTTGTGCTGGTACTTCAGTACCAGCATATCGAAGGCCCGCGCATCGCCGCGCTGCACCCTCGCTACCAGTTGTTGGTCCGTCTCTGCGGCGCTCACGCGCAACTCCCTTTCTGGTTGCCCGTGGCGGCCGCCGACGCCAATATGCCCGACAGGTCCAATAGACCACCCGGGCTGAACTTAGTTCGCATGCGAATTCGTGTGGCGGCATTTATGAGACGCTGGTCGCAAAAAAAGTTCCTCTGGTGACAGTTTTCGTATTTTTCGACACCTCGTATATACTCGTCGCTGACCCGGCATATCGAAGCTAAGTTGTTGAGACGCATAATATATTTCACACCTCCCGGCGGCAAGCACTGAACCGATGACAAACCGATACGAACACGACGTCCTGGTCATCGGCAGCGGTGCCGCGGGCCTCAGCCTGGCCCTGCACCTGCCGGACCACTACCGCGTCGCCCTGCTGACCAAGGGGGAGCTCAACGAGGGCTCCACCTACTGGGCCCAGGGCGGCATGGCGGCGGTCCTGCACAACCGCGACACCGTCGACTCACACGTCCAGGACACCCTCGCCGCGGGCGCCGGCCTGTGCCACCGGGACGCGGTGGAATTCACCGTCAGCAACAGCCGGCGCTGCGTGGAATGGCTGGTGGACCAGGGCGTGGACTTCGACCTGCGCGAGGACATCCCCGACCAGGAATTTCACCTCACCATGGAGGGTGGCCACAGCCACCGGCGCATCATCCACGCCGCCGACCGCACCGGGCGGGCCATCTCCGAGGTGCTGTCCGAACGCGCCCTGGCGCGCGGCAATGTCGATATTTTCACCCGGCGCACCGCCGTCGATCTGGTAGTGCGCGACGGGGTCTGTCGCGGCGCCTACATCCTCGACCAGCAAAGCGGCCACGTGGAACTGTTCTCGGCCGGCGCCGTGGTGCTGGCCACCGGCGGCGCGAGCAAGGCCTACCTGTACACCAGCAACCCCGACGGCGCCAGCGGCGATGGCATCGCCATGGCCTGGCGCGCCGGTTGCCGTGTGTCCAACCTGGAGTTCAACCAGTTTCACCCCACCTGTCTTTACCACCCGCGGGCGAAGTCCTTCCTCATCACCGAGGCCATTCGCGGCGAGGGAGGTCGCCTGCTGCTGCCCGACGGCAGCCGTTTCATGGACGCCTTCGACGAGCGCGGTGAACTGGCGCCGCGCGACGTGGTGGCCCGGGCCATTGACCACGAGATGAAACGCCTGGGACTGGACTGCGTATTTCTCGACATCAGTCACCAGCCGCGCGAGTTTCTCACCGCGCACTTCCCCACCATCATGTCGCGCTGCGCGGATTTCGGCATCGACATCGCCGCCGAGCCCATTCCCGTCGTCCCCGCGGCGCACTATACCTGCGGCGGCATCGTCGTCGACCGGCACAGCCGCACGGATGTCGAGGGCTTGTACGCCGTGGGCGAGGCCTCCTGCACCGGACTGCACGGCGCCAATCGCATGGCCAGCAACTCGCTGCTGGAATGCCTGGTCTACGCAGAGTCGGCCGCCGCGCACATCGCCGCACACCATGCGGGTGGCGTGACCCCGGCCACGGCGCCCGCATGGGATGAAAGCCAGGTCACCGATTCCGACGAGGATGTGGTGATCTCCCACAACTGGGACGAACTGCGCCGCTTCATGTGGGACTACGTCGGCATCGTGCGCACCAACAAGCGGCTGCAGCGGGCGCAACACCGCGTGCAACTGCTGCAGGCGGAGATCGCCGAGTACTACGGCAACTACAAGGTTTCCAACGACCTGCTGGAGCTGCGCAACCTCGCCATGGTGGCCGAGCTGATGATTCGCTGCGCGATTTCACGCCGCGAAAGTCGCGGCCTGCACTACACGCTGGACTATCCCGACACACTGGACCAGGCCAGCGACACGGTGCTGACGCCGGACAACTCACCGCGCTAGATCCAGCCGCAGGCGCACACGCAGCCGTCGCCACTGTTGCGCGTCCATGCCGCGGCGGTACAGCCACAGGGTGACGCGGTCGCCGTCGCGCTCGCGGCGGAAGCACAGCCAGACCCACCGCCCACAGGCGACCAGCCCGGCCTGTGGCTGCAGCTCGCACTCACCTCCCGCCTGACGCAGGCGCCAGCGCCCGGCGCGCCAGCACAGCTGTCCGGCGACGTCCCGCCCGGCCCCGCGCAGGGCGCGCCAGGCCGGCGGGGCCACGGCCGCGGCCGCCAGGGCGGCGGCGAACTGTCCGCGCTGCAGCAGCGCCAGCAGCGCCAGGCCGATGGCGGCACCCAGCAGGTACGACAACCCGGGGGGGAAGCCCGGCTCAGTGAGCGGCAGGTGCAGTGCGGGTGAATGCGAGTATCCGCTCGACAAGGTCGCGCAACTCCGGCTCGGACGGTTGTTCACGCCCCAGCAGCCAGGCGTAAAGCTCCTGGTCCTCACAGGACATCAGCGCCTGGAAGGCGCGCCTGCTGTCCGCGTCGAGCTGCGCGTAACACCGCGCCACGAAGGGCTCCAGCACCAGGTCCAGTTCCAGCATGCCGCGGCGTGCCGCCCAGCGCATGCGATTCAATTCCTCGTTGGATACCATAGGGAGCCCTTCACCCGGCGGCGACGTCAAAGCAGCCCATTATACCGTCATTTGCCTGCGTCCCGGGCCCGCCGACGGCTGACACCGGCACGGCCCTGCCCTATGATAGGCGCCGGATAACTGAGGGACATCGCTTGGACAGCCACTACAGCCTGCTGGAGCAGGAAGCCCTGCTGCATATCGCCGGACCCGACACGCTGACCTTCCTGCAGGGCCAGACCACCTGCGATACCGCCCAGGTCGGGGAACAGCGCGGCGTCCTGGGCGCCTACTGCACGCCCCAGGGGCGCGTGGTCTGCGACTTCCTGCTGGCGCAACTGGCGCCGGAGCACTTCGCCCTGCGCATGCGCCGCGACATTCGCGATCACGCGGCACAGGTATTTGGCAAGTACATCGTCTTTTCAAAGGCGGAGCTGGACGCGACGCGCGACGACTGGCTGGTACTGGGCATCTGGGGCGCGGACGCCGCCGCGGCACTGGCCGACATTTTCGGCGCCGCGCCCGGCGCCGCCTGGGAGCGCAGCGCCGGTGAAGACCACGTGCTGCTGTGCAGCGATGACCGGGGCGCGCAGTTCGAGCTGTTGCTGGCCACGGACAGCCCGCGGCGCGCGGCACTTGACGAGGTCATGCAGCAAGCGCCGGAGAGCGCGTGGCGGGAACGACAGATCGCGGCCGGGGTGGCGCGCATCGAGGCGGCCACCGTGGAGCAATTCGTGCCCCAGGTACTGAACTACGACCTCACCGGGCACATCAGTTTTTCCAAGGGCTGTTATACCGGCCAGGAAGTGGTCGCGCGCCTGCACTACCGCGGCAAGTCGAAGCGCCGCACACACCTGGCACAGCTTCCGGCGGGACACGCCGCCGCGGCCGGGGCGCCACTGTACAGTGCCGGCGGTGAGCAGGCGGTGGGCGACGTCGTCAACAGCGCCGGCGCCCTCGCCCTGGTCAGCGCCACCCACGAGGCCGTCGCCACGGGCCTGCATCTCGAGGGTCCCGCAGGGCCCGCCCTGACGCTGGGCGAACTGCCCTACGCGATCGCCGCGGACTGAGCGCCCTCAGGGGGTGTCGGGCAACCGCCAATCAATGCCCTCCTCGCCGCGCGAGCGCAGGTAGTCATTCGCCGCCTTGAAGTGGCCGCAGCCGAAGAAGCCGCGATGCGCGCTGAGCGGCGACGGGTGGGGCGCTTTCAGCACGCAGTGGCGGCGCGCGTCGATTATCGCGCCCTTGCGCTGGGCGTAGCTGCCCCAGAGCATGAACACCACGCCCTCGCGCCGCTCGTTGATCACCTGTATGACCTGGTCGGTAAAGCGCTCCCAGCCCTTGCCCCGGTGCGAGGCCGCCTGCGCGCACTCCACCGACAACACGCTGTTGAGCAGCAACACGCCCTGGTCGGCCCAGGCGGTCAGGTGGCCGTGGCGCGGCACCGGCAGACCCAGTTCGTCGTGGATTTCGCGGTAGATGTTCTGCAGCGAGGGCGGCACGGCGACCCCCGGCCTGACCGAGAAGCACAGGCCGTGTGCCTGGCCCTCGCCGTGGTAGGGATCCTGGCCGAGGATAACCACCTTGACCCGTTCCAGCGGGGTGTGATTGAAGGCGTTGAAGAACTCCTCCCCGGGCGGGAAGATGCGCTTGCCTGCGCGCTTTTGCGCGAGCAGGAAGGCGCGCAGTTCCTGCATGTAGGGTTGCTCGAACTGGTCGCCCAGGGCCTGCAGCCAGCCCGGCTCGAGTTGCACGGAGCGCGCGAGGGCCACGGGCGCCGCCTCAGTTGCAGGCGGCCTGCAGGACCACCTGTTCATACAGGTCGGCCGGCGCCGCGCGTTTGTCCACCTGCCGCCGGGCCGCGGGGCCGTTGTGGACCTGCGCCAGGGGAATCTCCCGCCGCGCCGCGCGGCGGCGTTCCTCGGGCGCATCGGCGTAGAGCGTGGTGCGCAGCCGCGGCTGCCGACCCAGGCCGGCGATGAACGTCTCCATGCGCGCCGGCGCCCATTCCTGGCCGTGACCGGAACCAGCGGCGCGGGTGATGCTCTCGTTCATCAACGTACCGCCGAGGTCGTTGGCGCCGGCGTTCAGGCACAGCGCAATGCCCTCCGGCCCCATTTTCACCCAGGAGGCCTGGATGTTGTCGATCAGGCCGTGCAGCGCCAGCCGCGCCACCGCGTGCATCAGCACCGCCTCGCGAAAGGTCGGGCCGCGGCGGGAGCGCCCCTTGAGGTACATGGGCGCCTCCATGTGCACGAAAGGCAATGGCACGAACTCGGTAAAGCCGCCGCTGCGCTGCTGCAGTTCGCGGATGCGCAGCAGGTGCGCCGCCCAGTGGCGCGGCTGCTCGATATGCCCGTACATCACCGTGGCGGTGGTGCGCAGGCCGACGCGGTGCGCCGCCTCCATCACCTGCAGCCACTGCTCGCTGTTGAGCTTGTCCGGGCACAGCCGCGCGCGCACCTCGTCGTGCAGCACCTCGGCGGCGGTGCCCGGCAAGGTGTTCAGCCCGGCCGCGCGCAGGCGCAGCAGGAAGGTCTCGATGTCGATACCCAGGGTCGCCGCGCCCTGCCACACTTCCAGCGGCGAGAAGGCGTGGATATGCATATCCGGCGTCGCCGCGCGCACCGTCTCGAGGATATCGAGGTAGGTCTGGCCGGTATAGTCGGGGTGAATGCCGCCCTGCATGCAGACCTCGGTGGCGCCGCGCTGCCAGGCCTCGACGCAGCGCCGGGCGATCTCCTCGCCGCTGATATCGTAGGGACGACCGCGCAGGTTCTCGCTCGCCTTGCCCTTGGAGAAAGCGCAGAACTGGCACTTGAAGTAGCACACGTTGGTGTAGTTGATGTTGCGGTTGATCACGTAACTGACCTGGTCGCCATTCACCTGGCGGCGCAGCCGGTCAGCCGCCGCGGCGACGTAGGTGAACTCTGGCCCGCGACTGGCGAATAGCCGCGTAATGTCCCGTTCGTGTAATGACGCCCCGGCTTCGCAGCGCGCGACGATCTCGGCGAGTTGCGGGTCCACCGGCTGCGTCGGGGCGCCGCCGGCGAGCAGGCCCGCTTCGATTGAGGGAATATCTGCCCCGGTCCCCGGGGTCCAGTCGTCGCGGCGAGCCAGGCCGGCCGCGTCGGCCTGCCGCAGCACCGCCGGCAATACCGCGTCGTCCAGCCACCGCTCCCCGGCGCGCACATAGGCCGGGTACAGCGTCAGCCGTTGCTCCAGCCATTTACCGGCGGCGGCTGTTTCCGCCGCGAGCCGGTCCAGGTGTGGCCAGGGCGCCTCGGGGTTGACGTGGTCCGGCGTCAGGGGCGACACCCCGCCCCAGTCGTTGATCCCCGCCGCCACCAGCTGTCCGAGCACACCGGGACTGAGGTTAGGCGGCGCCTGGATATTCATCTGCGCGCCGAATACCAGACGGGTCACGGCGATGGTCCACAGCAGCTCCTCCAGGTCCGGCTCGGGGGCCGCGGCCATCAGGGTGCCCGGCTTGGCGCGAAAATTCTGTACGATGACTTCCTGCAGGTGGCCGTGCCGCTGGTGCGAGGCGCGCAGCGCCAGCAGCGATTCGATGCGCTCGCGCCGCGTCTCGCCAATGCCGATGAGGATGCCGGAGGTAAAGGGCACGCGCGCGGCGCCGGCGCTTTCCAGGGTCGCCAGGCGCCGCTGCGGGTCCTTGTCGGGCGAGCCGTAGTGCGGCATGCCCTTCTCACACAGGCGCGCGGAGGCGGATTCCAGCATGATGCCCATGGAGGCGCTCACCGGGCGCAGCAGCGCCACTTCCTCGTCGCTCATGCAACCGGCGTTGATGTGCGGCAGCAGGCCGGTTTCGTCCAGCACGCGCGCGGCGACCTCGGCCACGTAGTGCAGCGTGCTGGCAAACCCCAGCTCCCGCAGCGCGTCGCGCGCCGCGCTATAGCGCAGCTCCGGCCGTTCGCCCAGGGTAAACAGCGCTTCCTGGCAGCCCATCGCCGCGCCGTCGCGACACAGCGCCAGCACGTCCTCGACAGGCAGGTAGGCTTGCTCTATGCGTTTCGGCGTGCGCGCGAACGTGCAGTAGTGACAGACATCCCGGCACAGGTGGGTCAGCGGGATGAACACCTTGCGCGAATAGGTCACCACATTGCCATGTCCGGCATCGCGCAGTGAACCGGCCAGCGCGGCCAGCGCGGCGGTATCCTCACAGTCGGCCAGGGCCAGGGCCTCACCCGGCGTGGGGAGGTCGCCGGCGTGCAGTTTCCGCGCCAGTGGCGCCAGGTCGTTCACGAGCCCTGCTCCGCGCCGGTGGCGGGCGCGACCGCCTCCAGGGGCAGTGACGCGAGCGCGGCGCGCAAGCGTGCGCCCAGTTCCGCACCCTGCAACAGGGCGCGGCTGCGGCCGCCGTGACGGTCCGGCGCCTGCGCCAGCAGGGCCGCCAGGTCCGCGGGTTCATCCAGGTCCAGGGCGAGGCCGGGGCGGTGCAGGAGTTGTGCCGCCAGGCCCTGTTCCCGGGCCCGGCGCTGGTGCGCGGCGCAGCTGTCCGCGCCAAAGCAGAACGCCGGGACGACGCTGTTGTGGAAGGCGAGCAGGTTGGTGCCGCGACCGTGGCGGTCCGGCGCCACGACCAGGACCTGGCGCCCTGTGCAGGCGTCCAGGGCGGCGTCGATGTCCGCGCCGCCGAGCAGCGGCAGGTCTGCGTGCAACACCAGCATCACGTCATCGCCCGCGGCCTGCGCCAGCCGCCCCGCCGCCGCCTGCAGCACCGGGTTGAGCCCGCGACAGCCCAGCCCCCGCTCCGACCAGCACTGCGCATCGTATTCATGCGCCAGCAGGCGTGCGCCCGGGTCATCGGACACCAGCACCACCCGCTGCAGCCGCGGGTGGGCGCGCAGCACCGCCAGCACATCCTCGGCCATGGCCTGGGCCAGGGCGCGCCGCTCGGAGGGTCGCAACAGCCCGGCCAGGCGCGATTTCGCCTCGACCAGGTCCTTCAGTGGCAACAGGGCTGTGGCCATGGTCCTATCTCTCACTTTCAACCAGGCGCAGCACGAACTGCGCCAGCGCGCGCTTGTGCTCGCGCGTCGTCATAACCGTCGATGTCACCGCCGCCTGCATACCCAGTGCGGCGATGTCGGCGGCCAGTGTACCGTCACTGTGGTCAATTACGAAGTGGTCCAGCAGGCCGGGATAGCGCCGCGCGTAGTGCTGCGCCACCCCGGTCGCGGATGCCGGCACCCCCAGTTCCGCCATCATCTTGGCCGCCGGGCCCTTCAGCGCCGCACCGGCGACGATCGGCGACACCAGGGTCACCGGGGCTGGCTGCTCGCGCAGCGCCTGCCACAGGCCCGGGACCTGCAGGATCGGGTCGATACTGACGAACGGGTTGGAGGGGCAGATCACCACCTGGGCGAACGCCCCCCTGTCGAGCAGTTGCCGCAACGCCGGGACCGGCGCGGCGCGCTCGATACCGTCGAAGGCGAAACCGCTCACCGGCGGTGCGCAGCGCTCGCCGACGAAGTAGCGCTGGAAAGGCAGCACGCGCCCCTCGCAGTGCACGTTGGTGCGCACCGCCTCGTTACACATGGGATACACCTGCTGCGCCACACCCAGCGACCGCGCCAGCGCGGCGGTGACCTCCTGCAGGGTCTGGCCGGCGGCCAGTTGGCAACTGCGCCACAGGTGTGTGGCCAGGTCGCGGTCGCCCAGGCGGAACCAGGTCTCGCCGCCCAGCCTGCCCAGGGCCTCCAGCGCGTGGAAGGTCTCGCCATCCAGGCCCCAGCCCTGCTGCGGGTTGGACAACCCGGCCAGGGTATAAATGAGGGTGTCGATGTCGGGACTGATGTGCAGGCCCAGGTGCTCGAAGTCGTCGCCGGTGTTGGCCACCAGGTGCAGCGCCTCGGGCGCCAGGCAATCGGCCAGGCCCAGGGCCAGCTTCGCTCCGCCGACGCCCCCGGTCAGGGCCAGTACGTTGCGCGCTTCCGCGGGCATCAGCGGAACAGGTCCTGGCCGCGCTCGCGCAGCAGCGCGGCGGAGCCGCCCGCACCGCCGGCCAGTTGCGCGCCGCGCACCAGCACCACCGGACAGCCCTCGGCCGCCTGTCCCATCACCAGGGACGCCGCCGCGGCCAGTTCATCGGCCACGGCCGGCTCGGTGACCTCCAGCACGTTGCCGAACAGGTCCTGTTCGCCGACCTGGTTGCGCAACGGTTCGAGGCCCGCGCAGCCGATGGCCACGCCGACGGTGCCATTGCGCCAGGCGCGCCCGAAGCTGTCGTTGATGATGACCTGCACGCTGACGCCGGTCAGCGCGGCCAGCGACGCGCGCAGTCGCCGGGCGGACGCGTCCGGGTCGACGGGCAGCAGCAGCACTCGCGGGTCTTCCGGGTCGCTGTCAATATTGGAACGGTCGATACCGGCATTGGCGTGCACGTAGCCGTTGCGATGCTCGACGATGATGACGCCGGGGCGCACGCGCAGCACCTCGCGGCTCTCATCCAGGATCAGTTGCACCAGGCGCGGATCCTTCTCGGCCCGCGCGGCCAGCGCCGTCGCCTCGTCGCCGACCCGCACCTCGGCCAGGCGCGCGTAGCGCCCCTCGGCCTTGGACACCACTTTCTGCGCCACCACCAGCACGTCGCCCTCTTCCAGGGCCAGGGCGCCCTCCCCCAGCGCGGCGGCAACGAGCCGCGCCAGGTCGTCGCCGGGCTCGACCCGGGGCAACCCGTCCAGGGGAATCAACTGCAGTTGCGCCGTCATGGCCGCGGGCCGGTCAGTCCTCGCCGAGGCCGGAGATCTTGATGCCCGCGTGACACTTGTACTGCTTGTTGATAACGATGAGCACCGAGGTGAGCGCCTCTGCAGCGGCCGCGTTGTCGATCATGCCGGCGTGAAAGCCGCGCATGCCGGCGGCTTCCACCAGCGTGATCACGGCCTCGCGCGCCTCGCGCTTGTTGCCGCAGACCAGCACGTCGCACTCGATGCCGTGGCCTTCCTGCAGGTGCGCCGCCGCCACGTTCTGAAACGCGGAGACCACGGCCACATCGTCACCGAGCAGTTCCTGCGCGATCTGGCCGGCGCTGCCCTGCTGCGGCAACTGCACCCGCGCCACCTTGGGCGGCACCAGGGGCACGGTGACATCGATGAGGATCTTGCCCTGCAGGGCTGGCTTGACCAGTTCCAGCGTGCTGGCCTGGTGACTGAATGGCACCGTCAGCGCCACGATGTCGGCGGCTTCGGCGGCGGCGAGATTCTCCTGCGCCTGCACCGAGATTTCCGCCAGACCACGCTCGGACATCACCTCGCGCAGGTCGGCCACGGCGGCCTGGGCCTTTTCCAGCGTACGGGATCCGATGATCACCTCGTACCCCGCCTGTGCCCAGCGCCGGGCCAGGCCCGTTCCGAGGTCCCCGGTGCCGCCCAGAATGGCGAGCACGGGCAATTCCGTTGTCGACATAATCTTGTTTCCCGAGTTGAGGAAGTGTCACGCGGTGCTAGCCTGAGTGCGCAACCGGCTGCGCAAGTCTCATGGTCCTGGCGCCGCGAAGCGGGCGAAAATGTCCCGGCGGGGATATTTCGGTTAGGATAGCCGCGGCCGAGCATCTTATGTAAATCACTCGCCGATAACAAGCGCGGCGCACTGTCTCGAGGAGTCACAGAACATGAACAACCCGCTGGATTATAGCGGCAAGGTCGTCATCGTCACCGGGGGCGGCAAAGGTGTCGGCCGCGGCATTACCCTGCGATTCCTGGAGGCCGGGGCCCAGGTCGTCATCTGCGGGCGCAGCGCGCCGGAGGAACTGCCGCGGGTCGACGACCGCGAGGCGCATTTCATCGCCTGCGACGTGCGTGACTACGCGCAGATCGAGGCCTGTGTGGAAGAGACCGTGTCCCGCCACGGACGCCTGGACGTACTGGTCAACAATGCCGGCGGCGCGCCCCACGCCGACGCGGCCACAGCCTCGCCGCGCTTCTCGGAAGCCATCATCCGGCTCAATCTCATTGCCCCGCTGAATTTCAGCCAGGTAGCGAATCGCGTCATGCAGGAACAGGAGGACGGCGGCAGCATCATCAATATCGCCAGTGTCAGCACCATCCGGCCCTCCCCGGGCACCGCGGCCTACGGCGCGGCCAAGGCCGGCCTGGTCAATCTCGGCACCTCGCTGGCGGTCGAATGGGGGCCGAAGGTGCGGGTCAATGCGCTGGTAGTGGGACTTACCGTCACCGAACAGGCGCACCTGCATTACGGCGACGACGAGGGTATAGCCGCTGTCGGCGCCACCATCCCCCTGGGACGCATGGCCGTCCCCGAGGATGTCGGCAACGCCTGCCTGTTCCTGGGCTCCGATCTGGCCTCCTACGTCAGCGGCACGAACTTCGCCGTGCACGGCGGCGGTGAAAAACCCGCCTTCCTGTCCGCAGCGAACGCCGGGGAGTAACAAGCCGCTTGATCGGCCGCGCGCGCACGCGCCGCTTGTCGGCTACGCCGAGAGAGGTATAATTTGTCCACACACGCCAGAACAATAATCCGGGAGTTCCAACCCGGAACGCGCGCCTGAGGGCGCGCCATACAGAGGTCAGATGTCCAACTCGCAAACACAGCCGGGGCAACTCCCGGCCATTCTGGTACTGGACAATGCCCTCCGGCTCCGCGGGCAGCTCTCCCCCATGCTGGACGGCAGCCTTGAACTCGATAACCTGTCCCTGGAGGACCCGCACGACGGTGATGCGGAAATCGCGGTCGACGTCGGCGCCTATGCCAGCCTGAGCCTCCCCCCGGAGGTCGCCGCCGACAGCGATCCGGACGGCGTGCGCGTGTATATCGCCCATGTCTACCGTGAATGTATCACGCTGAAATTCGCCGACGCGGACGCGGATAACGCCCGCCGCCTGCGCGAGTTGATGGGTACGCACGCGAGCGGTAGTGCCGCGCCAGCCGCTGCACCCCAGGCGCCCGCCTCCCCCTCCGCCGGGCAGGCGCCCGCCCCGCAGCCGGCCAACGCCGGGGAAAAGCCGGCCACAGGCACAGACAAGCCCCGCAGCGACACGCACAGCCCGGCCGCGCCGGTCAGCGCAGAGTACGCAAAGCTGCTGGAGGAACTGCAGGCGCGCGGCGTCGAACACCTGGCGACCACGCTGAAACCGTTCCTGCTGCACCTGACAGACCACCTGCTGGAGCTGTCGCCGCGCATGCGGCAGAAGAAAGACGGCGAGAACCTGCACTACGACTCGGCGATCATCATTCGCCACGCCGCCGGCGGCATCGCCCAACAGTTTCTCGACCAGGTGAACGGGTACTTCGGCGACCTCACCCCGGAGCGGGCGGATGACCAGCTGTGGCAATACAACATCGGCAGCCCCGACGAACTGGACCTGGTGGACCTGCAGGAATTCGAGGACTTCCTGCTCATCGACCGCATGGTCAACGCCGGCGAGGACCAGCACCGGATCACCCTGGAAGCGCTGACCGTACGGATGGCGCAACTGGTCGGCGTGGACCCGAACACCCTGCGCAACCCCCTGCACGTGCGCCAGCTCTGCCGCGCGTTCCAGGGCGCCCTGCTCGGCGCGGAGGTTCCCGCGGAGGTCCTGTCGCATATCTTCGAGTTTTTCTCCGGGCAATTTATTGCGCAACTGGACGGCTACTACGGCGAGCTCAACGCCCTGCTCGCACGGCACGATGTACTGCCGCAGGTGGAAGAAGAAATTCGCACCAAAGGTTCACTGCTCAAGCGCCGCGGCGAGGTGGATCGTCCCGCGCCCAGGCCGCGGCGCGAGCCGCCGCCGGCCGCGCCGCAGCCGGCCGCGCCGCCAGGCGGCGCGGGCTCGACCGGGGCGGGCGGCGCCTCGCCAGCGACGCACCGGGCGGCCAGTGAGCTGGACCAGCTCCACCAGCACCTGGGCGAACAGCTCACCGGCGCGATGGGCCGCTTTACCCCCGCCAGCCTGTACAAGTCCGTGGTCGACGCGCTCAACTTCAAGCGCGAGGCGGAGGGGCTGCTCGAGGAGGGCACGCTGGACAGCGGCGCCGCCCTGAGCAGCACCTGGGAGGGGGCCACCGTCGCCAGCTCGGAGGTCGACCAGAGCCGACTCGCCGACGCCCAGGCCATCGCGCGCGCACTGGGCGCACTGCAACGCGACCAACGCGCCCGCGAGGAGGTACAGGCCAGCGACTCCCTGCGCGCCTACCTGGCGAGCAACCGCGACAACATCGGCGACCTGAAGGATTCCAGCGGCCTGACCGCGGAGAGCCTGAACCAGCTCGATATGGTCGACAACCTGTTCGGCACCATCAAGTCGCAACTGGATGTCACCCGGGAGCTGAAACCGGCGCTGAGCAGCCTGCAGATTCCGCTGGCGAAACTGGCCCTGATGGACCCGCGCTTCTTTGTGGACCACAGCCACGCCGCGCGCGCGGTCGTCGACAAACTGTCGCAACTGGCGACCTCCGCGAACTTCCCCAACAAGGCGCTGGAAGGGCGCATCAATGCGATCGTCGACGAGATTATCGACGACTACGAGACCGACGCGACGGTCTTCGACACGGCGCTGGAGAAAATCGACCGCCTGGTGGCGCAACAGGAACGGGCCCTGTCGCGCAATATCGAGCGCGTGGTGCGCACACAGGAAGGCCAGGAAAAACTGGCCCAGGCGCGGCGCGAGGTGGGCAGGCTCATCCGCGAGAAGCTACCGGAGCAAACCGCGCCGAAGGTCCTGGTGGAGCTGATCGAGAGCGGCTGGCGCGATGCCCTGGTGCTGACACACGTCAAGGAGGGCGCCAACAGCGCCACCTGGCTGGAGCAACTGAACAACCTGGAAGTGCTGAACGCGTGGCTGAAGGAACGCCAGTCCGGCGCGGACGACGACGATTCCGTGCAGAGCGGGCTCGAGGCCGAGCCCCTGCTGGACCTTATCGGCACACAGATCGCCACGGCGCTGCCCACCAACATGGCCCACGAGGCGGTGCTGGACAAGTTGCGCGACATCATGGCCGGCACAATGGACGTGGAAACCATCGAGGTCGGGGACTCCCTGTCCGACGGCGAGCCAGACCCGGATCAGGTACGCGCGCGCATCGAGGACCTGCCGCGACTGCGCCGCTGGGTCAAGCGCGTGGAGCAGCTGGAAAAAGACGACTGGTTGACCTACCGCGACAGTTCCGGCAAGAAAAAACGCATGCAACTGGCCTGGATCAGCCCGAACCGCGACCGCTATATTTTCGTCAACGAGCGCGGCCAGAAGATCGCCGACCTCAGCGCCATTCGCCTGGCCCGACAGCTCAGTCGCGGCGTACAGCCGCCGGCGCCCGCCGACAAGCTGTCAGTGGTCGACCAGAGCATGTACCAGACACTCGAACACGTACAGAAAACGCTGAGCTTCGCACGCAATCACGACTCCCTCACCCGGCTGATCAACCGCGAGACCTTCCTCGACCAGATGCAGCGCGCACTGCGCCACGCCCGGCACAAGCGCTCGCAACACGCGGTGTTGTACCTGAATATCGACCAGTTCAACCTGGTCAACGAGGTCTACGATCGCATCAGCGGCGACCAGGTGCTGCTGGAATTCGCCAGGCTGCTGGCGCAACTGCACGGCAAGAAGATCTCCTCAGCGCGCATCAAGGGCGACGAGTTCGCTATCTTGCTGATCGACCGGTCCATAGAGTCGGCCGAGGAATTCGCGGAGAAAGTTCGCGGCGATATCGAAGCCAGCAGCATGGACATCGACGGCGAAAATGTCACTTTCACCGTATCGATCGGCGTTGCCGCCATCGTCGAGCACAGCCCGGGAGTAGAGCAACGGCTGGAAGCGGCGCGCGACGCCATGCAAATGGCGAAACAGGCCGGGCGCAACCGGGTTGCGCGCTTCGAGGAAGACCACAACGACGTCAGCCAGTACCGCTCGGAGAAAACGCGCACGCGCCAGAACCTGGAGGAGGCCCTGGCTACCGACCGCTTCGTGCTGCGCGCGCAGCCGATCGTGCAGAGCGCGGTCAGCGGCGAATCCACCAGCCTGCACTACGAACTGTTGCTCGGCCTGAAAAACAAGGATGGCTCACTGTCCTCCCCGGAGGAATTCATCCAGTCCGCCGAGCGTTACGGTTTTATGATCCTGGTCGACCGCTGGGTAGTGCGCGAGGCGTTCACCTGGATCAGCCAGCTGATGGACGCGCAGAAAGTCGTACCCAACCTGGCCATCAACCTGTCCGGCGCCAGCGTGACCGATGACGGCTTCCTCGACTACCTGCTGGAACAGATATCCGAGTTCGGTGTCGGCACCAGCCGCCTGTGCTTCGAGATTACAGAGACAGGGACCATCTCAAACCTGGTCAAGGCGGCGGACTTCGTACGCGCTTTCCGCAATATCGGCTGCAAGTTCTCCATCGATGATTTCGGCACCGGTTTGGCGAGCCACAACTACCTGCGCGAACTACCAGTCGACTATGTCAAGATCGACGGCAGTTTCGTCACCGGCATTCACAAAAACCGCAACGATTACGCCATGGCGCGCTCGATCAACGACTTGGCCCACTTCCTCGGCCAGGAAACCATCGCCGAATCAGTGGAAAACGATGAAATTGTAGCCAAGCTGCAGGAAATAGGCGTCGACTACCTGCAGGGCTGGGGGGTCGGACGACCGAAACTGCTCACAGAGGTCACTGACGACCTCTCCAGCATCGAAAAGTAAACGGCCCATGTCCTCCGCCAGGGTGGACCACGACTACGACAGACTGGTCGGACTGGTCTATGAAGGCGCGGTGGAGTCGCGTCCCTGGCAGAGCACCCTGCCCGCCCTGCGCGAAGCCCTGGACGCCCAGGTCGCCTCGCTGATCCTCAGGCCCCCATCGAAGGACGATCAGGGTGTCATCCTCAACTGCGTGCGACCGGACAGCGACAGCAGCGCCACGCTGGCCGACCCCAACGACTGGCAGGCCAGCGCCTACCGCGAGGAGTTTTTCACCCTGGACCCGTTCATCAACCTGCCACAGGACAGGGTCATCGCGCTGGAAGACCTGCTGCCCGACCGGGATCTGGTGGAAAACGACTACTACAGGCACTACCTCGAGCCCATAGGGCTGTTTCGCATTCTCGGCGTGGACACCGCGGAGCCCGGCGGCATGCTCGCCCGCCTGCGCTTTGCGCGCCGGCGCAAGGAACCGCGTTTTCGCGTGCGCGAGCGGGAATTGTTGCAGCGACTGGCGCCCCACCTGCGCCGCGCGCTGGAAATCTATGCGCGGCTCAACCGCACGACCAGCGAGCGCGATGTCTACGCCGGTGCGGTCAACCAGCTCGCCGTGGGCACGATCATCCTCGACGAACAGGGGCGCCTACTGAGTTGCAACCATATCGCCGACGCCCTGCTGCAGGCGGGCAACGGCATCGCGTTGCGCGACGGGCGCCTGCACAGCGAGGGGCGCGATATCAACCGCGAATTGCAGGAGGCGCTGACCACCATCATCCGCGCCCAGCAGCAGGGCGAAACCTCTCTGGTGCGCGCACTGCGCGTTCCGCGCCAGGACGCCAGGCCGGACCTGGGACTGATCATCCGCCCTGCGCCCGGTGCGTTGGGCAGCGAGGGCGAGGGAATTCCCGCCGCGGCGGTGTTCATCTCCGATCCCGAGCGCGAGGAGTCGACTTCGCAGCAGGTGCTCGCCGACCTGTTCAGCCTGACTCCCGCGGAGGCCCGGCTGGCAACCCTGCTGGCCCAAGGCATGAGCCTCGCGGAGGTCTCCAGCGCCCAGGGCATCTCGCAACACACGGCCCGGGCACAGCTGAAATCGGTATTCGCCAAGACCGGGGTGTCGCGGCAGGCCGAACTCGTGCGCCTGGTGCTGAAGAGCGCGGCCACCCTCGCTTGAGGGCGCTTGATCTGGATCAACGTGGTGCAGTGAAGCCACTGGTAGCATCGTTTGCCGACACCGCAGTGAGCCGCACAGATGCACCTCGTACCCCAAGGCAGCCAGCCACCGGCGCCTGTACACAAGACCTTTGCCGGGGACAGCGCACTGGCGGCGAAATACGCCCGCCCGGGGCCGCGCTACACCTCCTACCCCACCGCTCCGCAGTTTGACGACGCCGGTGCGGTGGCGCGTTGCCAGGACTGGCTGCAGTCACAGTCCGGCGCACCCATCACCCCGCTGTCGCTCTACGTGCACCTGCCGTTCTGCAGGGACATATGCTACTACTGCGCGTGCAACAAGGTCGTCACTCGTGACGACAGCGCGGCTGACGCGTATTTACAGCGCCTGGAACGCGAAATCGAGCAGCGGGCGAGCCTGCACGGCGCGCGCCGCCCGGTGACACAACTGCACTGGGGGGGCGGCACACCGACGTTTCTCGAGGCGGCCGACCTGACGCGACTGATGCATCAACTGGCCAGCCACTTTCACCTGCTGGACCGGCCCGAGCGCGAATACAGTATCGAGATCGACCCGCGCACGGTGGACACGGACAAGCTGGCGCTACTCAAGGGACTGGGCTTCAATCGCATCAGCCTCGGCATCCAGGACTTCGACCCGCTGGTACAAAAAGCCATCAACCGCTTACAGCCCTTCGGCCAGGTGGCGCAGATCGTCGACAGCGTGCGGCGCCTGGGATTTACCTCGCTGGGCTTCGACCTGATCTACGGCTTGCCCCACCAGGACCGGCAATCCATGACGGAGACGCTGGCGCGGGTCATCGCGTTGCGGCCGGACCGCATCGCCTGCTTCAACTATGCGCATTTGCCCGGGCGCTTCGCCAGCCAGCGTGCGATCGACCGCCTGCAGTTGCCCTCCCCGGCTGAAAAACTCCAGTTGCAGCAACAGGTCAGCCGCGGCCTGTGCGAGGCGGGCTACGTGCATATCGGCATGGACCACTTCGTCCTGCCCGGCGACGAACTGGCTGTCGCCCAGGCCAGGGGCCGCTTGCAGCGCAACTTCCAGGGCTACGCCGTGCACCTGGCGGACGACCTCGTCGGCCTCGGGGTATCGGCGATCAGCCAGGTAGGCGATTTCTACCTGCAGAACGAACGCGAACTGGAGCAGTACTACCGCCGCATCGATGCCGGCGAGACAGCCCTGTCGCGGGGTTGCCAGCTCAGCGCGGAAGACAGGCTGCGACGCTTTGTCATCATGTCGCTGGCCTGCGACCTGCGGCTGGATATCGAGGAATGCGAACGCAGGTTCGAGATCGATTTCGCACGGCACTTCGCAGCGGAACTGCCACGGCTGCAATCGCTGGCGGAGGACGGCCTGGTGACGTTCACAGCCGACTACATCCGCGTCACCGGGAGCGGCCGCGCGTTCCTGCGTAACATCTGTATGCTATTTGACGCCTACCTGCCACAGGCCGGGGGGGAGCCAAACGCGCAGTATTACTCCGCGACGGTCTGAGCCGCAAGCATTATGTCCGATTGCATAATCCACTATACTTTATAGGTGAACCCCGGGACACCAGAGGAACCAGTATGGCCAGCCAGGTCACGCAACCGCAAGTGGACGGGGAGTTCAAGCCCTGCGCCCACGACTACCAGATCAACTGCAGCAGCTGCAGGCTTAACAGCCTGTGCCTGCCCCTGGCCCTGGAGAGCGACGACGTGCGGCAACTGGACGAAATCATCCAGCGCGGCAAGCCCCTGCAAAAAGGCGAATACCTGTACCGCGAGGGCGATGAATTCCGTTCCGTCTACGCGGTTCGCTCCGGGACGCTCAAGGCCTACAAGACCACGGATGACGGCCGCGAACAGGTCACCGGGTTCTACTTCCCCGGCGAGATTCTCGGTATGGACGGCATCAGCAATAACATGCACGCCTCCTCCGCGCGCGCCCTGGAGACCGCGGCAATCTGTGAAATACCCTTCACCTCGCTGGAAAAACTGAGCGCGAGCATGCCCAGCCTGCAGCGACACTTTTTCGCGCTGATGAGCCGCGAGATCACCGAGGACCAGCTACTGATTACCCTGCTCAGCAAGAATTCCGCCGACGAGCGAATTGCGGCGCTGATGCTCAGCATTTCCACGCGCAACGCGCGGCGCAAACTGAGTGCCACCAAGTTTCGCCTGCCCATGTCCCGCGTCGACATCGGCAACTACCTGGGGCTGACCGTGGAAACCGTCAGCCGGGTATTCAGCCGCATGCAGAAAATGGACATTCTGCGTGTGGACAACAAGGAAATCGAAATTCTGGACCTGGACAACGTTCGGGCGCTGGCCAACGTCAGTTCCTGAGCTGGATCCAGCGCGGATATCGCGCACAGCCCAGGCGACACCAGGGATCATTACAGAGGGATATGCCCGGATGATACAGCACACCTTCGGCCTCATGGTCAGGCCAAGCGTACAGTGGAAAACAATCGCCGAACTTCCCGAGCGCACGATGCGCACGTTGCTGCTCTACCCTGCGATCATGGCAATCCTGCCCGCGGTGGCCTGGTATTACGGCACTACCCAGGTCGGCTGGACAGTCGGCGAGCAGGGCGACGCGATCAAGCTGACCACCCAGAGCGCCCGGCAGATTTGCATCCTGTTTTACCTGACCATGATCGCCTGCGTCGGCGTTATCGGCTACTTCATTCACTGGATGGCGGCGACCTACGGCGCCAATTCCAGCACCACCAAGGGCATCGTCATCGCCGGCCTGATGGTCACACCGATGTTCCTGGCCGGGCTGGTCGGTTTTTACCCCATACTCTGGCTGGACATGCTGGTGGGGGTGGCCGCGGTCAGCTGGGCCGTGTACCTGATGTACCTGGGAATCCCGATCGTTATGGACATTCCGGAAGAACGCGGCTTCCTGTTTTCCAGCGCGGTCCTGGCCATCGCCCTGGTGATCCTGATCTGCCTGATGGTGGGCTCGGTGATCCTCTGGGAGATGGGCGCCGCCCCCGCCTTTACCGACTGACGCCGCCAACAACACCCGATGGATAGAGAGCAATGAGCGAGTTGAACACCGCACTGGAACACCCAACCTACAACTACAAGGTGGTGCGCCAGTTCGCCATCATGACCGTCGTCTGGGGCATCGTTGGCATGCTGGTGGGCGTGATCATCGCGGCGCAGCTGGCGTGGCCAATCCTGAATTTCGACCTGCCCTGGTTTCACTTCGGCCGCCTGCGGCCGCTGCACACCAACGCGGTCATTTTCGCTTTTGGCGGCAGTGCGCTGTTCGCCACCTCCTACTATATCGTGCAGCGCACCTGCCAGGCGCGCCTGGTCTCGGACGGGCTGGCTGCGTTCACCTTCTGGGGCTGGCAACTGGTTATCGTCGCCGCCGCGATCACCCTGCCCATGGGCCTGACCTCGTCCAAGGAATACGCGGAACTGGAATGGCCCATCGACATATTGATCGCCGTGGTGTGGGTGGCGTACGCCGTGGTGTTCTTCGGCACCATCATGAAACGCAGAACCGAGCATATCTACGTCGCCAACTGGTTTCTCGGTGGCTTCATTATCACCGTGGCCGTGCTGCATATCATCAACAGCATGGCGATACCGGTTACCCTCACCAAGTCCTATTCCATCTACTCCGGCACCGTCGACGCCATGGTGCAGTGGTGGTACGGCCACAACGCGGTGGGTTTCTTCCTGACCGCGGGCTTCCTGGGCATGATGTACTACTTCGTGCCCAAGCAGGCCGAACGCCCGGTGTACTCCTACCGCCTGAGCATCGTGCATTTCTGGGCCCTGGTCGCGGTCTATATCTGGGCCGGACCACATCACCTGCACTACACGGCGCTGCCCGACTGGGCGCAGAGCCTGGGCATGGTGATGTCCCTGATCCTGCTGGCGCCCTCCTGGGGCGGCATGATCAACGGCATGATGACCCTCTCCGGCGCCTGGGACAAACTGCGCACGGACCCGATTCTGCGCTTTCTCGTGGTCAGCCTGTCTTTTTACGGCATGTCGACTTTCGAAGGTCCGATGATGTCGATCAAGACGGTCAACGCGCTGTCCCATTACACTGACTGGACGATAGGTCACGTACACTCCGGCGCACTGGGCTGGGTAGCGATGATCTCGATCGGGTCCCTTTACCACCTCATCCCCATCCTTTTCGGCAAGGAGCGTATGTACAGTATCGACCTCATCAATGTGCACTTCTGGATGTCCACCATTGGCACGGTGTTATACGTTGCCTCCATGTGGGTCAACGGCATCATGCAGGGCCTGATGTGGCGCGCTTACAACCAGGACGGCACACTGACCTACACCTTTGCTGAATCAGTGGCCGCCAGCCACCCCGGCTACGTGGTGCGCATGATCGGCGGCACGATCTTCTTCGCTGGCATGCTGGTTATGGCCTACAACGTTTACATGACGACACGTCGCGATGTGGCGGCACAGCCGTCAGTGGCCGACCCAAGCCCGGCATAGGGGAGCCGACCATGAATCACGACAAGGTTGAAAAGAATATCGGCGTGATGATCGTTCTCATCATCGTCGCCATCAGCTTCGGCACACTGGTGGAACTGGTCCCACTGCTTTTCTCCAGCCAGGTCAATGAGCCGATCAGTGGGCTTGAACCGTTGCCCGCACTGGAGCTGGAGGGGCGCGACATTTATATCCGCGAGGGCTGCAACACCTGCCATTCGCAGATGATCCGCCCGCTGCGCGCCGAGACAGAGCGCTACGGCCACTATTCTGTCGCCGGCGAGTTCGTCTACGACCACCCGTTCCTGTGGGGCTCCAAACGCACCGGCCCGGACCTCGCCCGTGTGGGTGGGCGCTACAGCGACGCCTGGCATCGCGCGCACCTCTACAACCCGCGGGATGTGGTGCCTGAATCCAATATGCCCGCGTTCCCCTGGCTGTTCGAGAACGAGCTGGATGGCAAGTCGACAGGGGCCAAGATGGCCGCGCTGCGCGCTGTCGGGGTGCCCTACTCCGATGAAGACATCGCCGCCGCGGCGGAGGCCGTGGCCGGACGCAAGGAAATCGACGCGGTGGTCGCCTACCTGCAACAATTGGGCACCCTGCTGAAGGCGCGACGCTGATGGATATCAACGACCTTCGCGGCATCAGTACCGCGTTTCTCATGGCGGCATTTATCGGCCTGTGCATCTGGGCCTGGAGCAGCAAGCGCAAGAAAAAGTTCGACGAGGCAGCCAACCTGCCTTTCGCGGACGAAGACATAAACGAGCGGACCATGCGGGAGGAATCGCGAGATGAGTAGTTTCTGGAGTGGCTGGATCATACTCCTTACCGCGGTCAGCTTGATCCTGATCACCTGGATTCTCTTTGCCAACCGCAAACGTGAACGCGAACCGGACAGCACGGAGAAAACCACGGGGCACAGCTACGACGGTATCGAGGAGTATGACAATCCCCTGCCCGCCTGGTGGTTCTACATGTTCGTCATCACCATCGTGTTCGGCGTGGTTTACCTGCTGGCGTATCCCGGCCTGGGCAATCTCCCCGGACTGCTGGGCTGGACGCAGATCGAACAGTACCAGCAGCGAGTGGACAAGGCCGAGGAGCGTTTTCGCGCCGAGCGCGACCGCTACCTGGCAATGCCGGTCGAGGAAATTGCCGATGACACGGCAGTGCGCAAGATGGGCATGCGCATGTTCGGTAACGAATGCGCACAGTGCCACGGCGCCGACGCGATGGGCAGCTACGGCTTCCCCAACCTGACCGACGATGACTGGCTGTACGGCGGCGACCCGGCTTCCATCAAGGCTACCCTAGTCAATGGCCGCCAGGCGGCAATGCCCGCCTGGGGCAGCATCCTCGGCGAGGACGGCATCAGTGCGACCACCGAGTACCTGATGCAACTCAACGGCAGGGACTATGATGCGCAACAGGCCGAGGCCGGCGCGGCGCACTTCGCCACTTACTGCGTCGCCTGCCACAACGCCGACGCCAGCGGAAACCAGGCCCTGGGCGCACCCAACCTCACCAATGGAATCTGGCTGTACGGCGGCACGCGGGAGCAGATCGCTCACACGCTGCGCGCCGGACGCCACGGCAAGATGCCGGCTTTCGCCGACACCCTCACCGAGGACAAGATACACATACTCACTGCCTACGTTTACGGCCTGGGCCGCTAGCGCAGCAACTTACGCCGGGCGCCGCGACAGCGGTGCTCCCGGCATGGCGATGCAAACCAATGTCCGACCCCGAACACATTGACCTCAAGGAGGTGGCCCCTGCGGAGGTCGCCGAAATCGACCTCTACCAGCGCCGGGAGAAGATCTACACACGCAAGATCGAGGGATTCTTCCAGCGCGTGCGCCTGTTCACCGGCTGGCCACTGCTGGTCGGCTACTTCATCGTGCCCTGGCTGTACTGGGACGGCCGCCAACTGGTGCTGTTCGACCTGCCGCAACGCAAGTTCCACATACTGGGGCTGACGTTCTGGCCACAGGATTTTCCCATGTTGGCTTTCCTGCTGATCATCGCGGCCTTTGCACTCTTCGCCGTGACCACCTTCGCCGGGAGGATCTGGTGCGGCTACACCTGCCCGCAAACCGTCTGGACCAGTATTTTCATGTGGCTGGAGCAAAAAACCGAGGGCAACCGCAACCAACGCATGCGCCTGGACACCGCGCCGTGGAGCGCGCACAAGGCAGTACGCAAGGTACTAAAACACGGCTCCTGGCTGTTCGTGGCCTACTGCACCGGCTTTACTTTCGTCGCCTACTTCTACGGCGCGCGCGAATTGCTGGTAGACCTGTGGACTTTCAACCTGCCGCTGATGGCGCTGTCATGGGTGGTGTTTTTTACCCTGGCCACCTACATCAACGCGGGCTGGATGCGTGAGCAGGTGTGCATGTACATGTGCCCCTACGCGCGGTTCCAGTCGGTAATGTTCGACCACGATACGCTGATCGTCTCCTACGATGCCGGGCGTGGTGAGCCACGCGGCTCGCGCAAACGCGACGCTGATCCTCGCGAACTCAACCTGGGGGACTGCGTGAACTGCGAGCTTTGCGTACAGGTCTGCCCCACTGGTATCGACATCCGCGACGGCCTGCAGTACGAGTGCATCGGCTGCGCCCTGTGTATCGACGCCTGCAACTCCGTAATGGACAAAATGAACTATCCCAGGGGCCTGATCCGCTACACCAGTGAACGGGAACTGGCCGGGGAGAAAACACATTGGCTGCGGCCGCGGATCCTCGGCTACGGCCTGGTGCTAACGGTGATGATCGGCCTGTTCTGGTACCATATGTTGAGTCGCGTGCCGCTGGAGCTGAGCGCTATTCGCGATCGCAATCAGCTGTACATCACGACCGATAGTGGAGCGCTGGAGAATATCTACACCCTGCAACTGGCGAATATGGACGAGGCGATGCACGAGTACGAGATCAGCGTGTCCGGAGTCGAGGGCGCCAGCATCGTCGGTGACACGCTGTACACGCTGGATGCCGGGGAATTGCGCAGCATTACCGTACGGGTTCGCGCACAGCCGGAGGTACTGACGAGTCCCAGCAACAAGATAGACTTTCGAGCGCGCGCGACGGATGAGCCTGACCTGCAGACCAGCACCGAATCGCGCTTCATGCGGCCGCTGTAATGAAACCCGCACTCCCCGGCACTGACCTGCTGCCCTGGTACCGGCAGTTCTGGCCCTGGTTCCTCATCGCCCTGCCGGGCACCGTGGTGGTCGCAGCCATCGGCACGCTGGTGATCGCCCAGCGCGGCGCCGACGACCTCGTCGTCGACGAGTACTACAGGGATGGCCTGGCCATCAACCGTCGGCTGGAGAAACAACAGCGAGCGCAGCAATTGGGCCTGCAGGCGATACTGCGACTGGGTCGGGACAGCGCCCACCTGCGGCTGCAGCCGCCGGGAGACTACGGCACGCTGCGGCTGGACCTGTCCCATCCGCTGCAGGCGAAAAGCGACTTCAGCGTCGAATTGTCGCCGATCGCGCCGGGAGAATACGCGGCGCACCTGCCGCGCGAGGCAGGCCCGCGCTGGCACTGGGCGCTGCAGCCCGCCGATGGCCAGTGGCGCCTCGACGGCGTCGTCAGCGCCACCGACCTGGACCATGAACGCACCCCCTGAACCCGCTGCACAGGCCGCCGAGTGCACCTGCTACCACTGCGGCGAGCCGGTGCCGCCGGGCATCGACATCCATGTCACTATCGACGGAGTGGATCAGGCCATGTGCTGCCCTGGCTGCCAGGCGGTGGCGGGACTGATCTGCGCCAGCGGACTGGACAGCTTTTACCGGCAACGCACTGCCTTCAACGAACGCTACGAACCCGGCGACAAGCTGCGCAGGCAGGAATTCGCGGTCTACGACGATCCACAGGTCGCCGCCCGCTTCTGTCGCGACAGCGGCGACCGGGTAGAGGCCGAACTGTTGGTCGGCGGCATGAATTGCGCGGCCTGCACCTGGCTGATCGAGCGTTCACTGTCCGCGCTGCCGGGTGTTGAGCAGGCGCGGGTCAACCTGCAGCAGGGTCGCCTGGAGCTGCGCTACGACCCCGCGCAACTGCGCGCCAGCGACATCTTCGCGCACCTCGATGCGCTCGGTTACAGCGCCAGGCCCTTCCACCAGGCGGCGCGGCGCGAGTTGCAAACAGAGGAAATGCGCGACGACCTGCGTCGCCTGGGTGTGGCGGCGCTGGGCATGATGCAGGTGGGCATGTTCGCCATTGCGCTCCACGCCGGCGACATCCAGGGCATGCAGGCACACTACACCGACCTGCTGCGCTGGGGCAGCCTGCCGCTGGCCACATTCGTGGTGCTGTATTCCGCGCGCCCGTTTTTCAGCACCGCATGGCGCCATCTGCGCCGCGGCGCGCTGGTGATGGACCTGCCCGTGGCGCTGGCGATCGGCCTGGCGTTCGCGGCCAGCACCTGGGCGACGTTGAGTGGCAGCGGTCAGGTGTATTTCGATTCGGTGGTGATGTTCACCTTTTTCCTGCTACTCGGCCGCTACCTGGAGAAGCGCGCACGCATGCGCAACGACCTGCCCTGGCAGGAGGCCGAAGACACTCTCCCCGCCGCGGTGCCCGTTCTGCGCGACGGTCAGTGGCAGTCAACACCCCGGGTGCACCTGTGTGCAGGCGACACGATCCTGTTGCGCGCCGGCACCGCGGTGCCGGTGGATGCCTGCGTGCTGGACGGAGACAGTGCGGTGCGCGAGGACGCCTTCAGTGGCGAACACAGGCCGCGCGACGTGGCCCCCGGAGACACGGTTTTTGCGGGTACAGTGAACCTGCAGGCCAACCTGCAGGCGCGCGCCCTGGGAGGCTACGCCGACAGCCGCCTGGCCGCACTGCAAGCTTGCGTGGAGCAGGCGGGCGGGCACAAGCCCGCGCTGGTGCGCCTGGCTGACCGCGTCGCCGCAGGCTTTACCGCGGGCATCCTGCTGCTGGCGACCGCCACTGCCCTGGCCTGGTGGCAGATCGACCCGCAGCGGGCGCTGTGGGTCACCCTCTCGGTGTTGGTCATCAGTTGCCCCTGCGCGCTGGCGCTGGCCATGCCCGCCGCACTGGCCAGCGCCGCTGCGGCGCTGCGCAGGCGCGGCATCCTGGTGCGCGGCGAGGACGCACTGGAAACGCTGCCACGCTGCACCCACCTGTTGTTCGACAAGACCGGCACGTTGACCCGCGGCGAACTGGCGGTGGCGCGCTGCCTGCCGCTGGATGCACTGGACGAGTCGCGGATACTGGCGCTGGCCGCCGCACTGCAACAACACTCCACCCACCCCCTGGCCGCGGCGTTTCTCCAGTGGCGGCCCGCGCGCAATGTTACCGCCGTGCGGCAGGTACCCGGCGCCGGCCTGCAGGCGCAGCTGGAGGGCGAGGAGTGGCGTATGGGCAGCGCGGCCTTCTGCCGTGAGATCGCGCCCACCCTGCCCCCGCCGCCACAGGATGAGCTGCTGTGGGTAGCGCTGGTTCGCGCTGGCGTTCCGCTGGCCTGGATCGGCCTGTCCGATCCGCTGCGCCCCGAGTGCGCCGCGGTCACTGGCCGTGCCCGGCAATGGGGATTGGCGCTGGAACTGCTCACCGGGGACAGCTCTGCCCGCGCTTCCCGACTCGCCGCGCAACTGGGTTTTGACAGCGTGCGCGTGGGCCAGAGTCCGCAACAGAAAGAGCAACGCGTGGCGCAGCTGCAGGCCGGGGGCGCGCAGGTGTGTATGATCGGCGACGGGCTCAACGACGCGCCGGTGCTGGCCAGGGCCGACACCTCGATGGCGGTGGCCGGCGCCACGGACCTGGCCCGGACCCAGGCCGATTTCGTCATACTGCGCGGCGGCCTGGACAAGGTGCTGGAAGCGCTGCAACTGACGCGCCGCTGTCGTCGTGTCGTGTGGCAAAATATCGCCTGGGCGCTCACCTACAACGCCTGCGCCATCCCCCTGGCGGCAATGGGCCTGGTGCCCCCCTGGGCGGCCGCGCTGGGCATGTCCCTGAGCTCCCTGCTGGTCGTGGCCAATTCGCTGCGCCTGAACACGGGCAAACCCGGAGGGAGCTAGGCCGTGGAAAGTCTCTACCTGTTGATACCCATTGCCCTGTTGTTCTGCGCGATCGGCATACGCCTGCTGTTGTGGGCCATTGGCAGTGGGCAGTACGACGACCTCGACAAGGAGGCCTGGCGTATTCTCGCCGATGAGGAGCCTTCCCCCCCCGCCGACAAAACCGACGGACAGGAGTCGCGGTGATCGAGCCCGCCCAGGCAGGCAGCGCACTGTTGCTGGGGCTGGCCGGCGCCGGCCACTGCCTGGGGATGTGCGGCGGCATGGCAGCCGCGCTAAACCTGGGCGGCGCCGGCAGTACGCTGACCCTGTGCTACCACGGCGGGCGCATCGCCAGTTACGTCCTGCTCGGCGCACTGTTGGGCCTGGCCGCCGGCAGTATCGATCTCACCTCCTGGACCCTCGGCCTGCGCTACCTGGCGGGGTTCCTGCTGGTCGGTATGGGCCTGTACGTCGCCGGCTGGTGGCGCGGCATGATGGCCCTGGAGCGCGCCGGCGCCGCGCTGTGGCGGCCGGTGCAGCGCCTCGCTGCGCCCTTGCTGCCGCCGCGCCACTGGTACCAGTCCCTGGCCCTCGGACTGTGCTGGGGCCTGATGCCCTGCGGCCTGATCTACAGCAGCCTGGCCTGGGCCGGCAGCAGCGGCGACGCCGCCAGCGCGGCCACGCTGATGCTGTTTTTCGGCCTTGGCACCCTGCCGGCGATGCTCTCGGTCAGCTTCGGCGCGCAGCGGGTACAGCAACTGCTGCGGCGGCGGAGGCTGGTCGTGGCAATCGGCGTCCTGTTGATTCTCTCCGGCGTATGGACCGTCTACATCGCGACGCAGCACCGGGGACACGATCATTCCGGTCACGGCCTGCAGCACGTGCATGGGGCCGCGCATGGGGCCGGGTGACGGTCCTGGGGCGCTCACGCTTGCCTGGGGCAGTTCTCTGGCCCGGGGCGGAAACGCTTTCTGGCCGTTTCAGGGGCGGTTCTCTGGCCCTGACAGGCCTGGTGCTCTGGCCCGGGGCGGAAACGCTTTCTGGCCTCGGAAGGCCGAGATACTCGGCCTGAAAGCGTTTCCGCCCCGGGCCTGGAAGCACTGGCTTAATCCCGCATTTGTCTGCAGAGGGTTTTCGCGAGGAAACGGCCGCGCGCCGGGAAAAAGCGGCGCTGCACACTACTGGCGACCCTCCGGGCTGCCCTCGGTCGGTCGCGAGCCGCGTGGAGATGCGTCTCGCTCCACTCCCTCGGCGCCAGCAAGAGTGTTCCGCGCCGCTTTTTCCCACCGCCCGGCCGTGAACGGGGAGTCTGTGGGGGGCTGCGGGTGGGTTTTACTTCTTTCTGACTTCTCGCTTACCCTGGCTTCTCGGCCGCTGTTGGGTTCTGTTGCATTTGCCTGGCTTCTCGACCGTTGTTGAGTTCCGACGCGTTTGCCTGACTCCCTCTCGCTTTCCACTCCTGCTTCTCGCGTTCTCTTCCTTCCTCTCACTCTCGTTGTCAGGCGGGAGGGTGGTCGCGGCGGGCCTCGCAAACCAGCCGCCGAGGGAGTGGAGCGAGACCGGGCTTTTTCGGGCTCGCGAC
>PABK01000024.1 GCA_002699145.1 Halioglobus sp. | reverse complement strand
GGCGGGAGGGTGGTCGCGGCGGGCCTCGCAAACCAGCCGCCGAGGGAGTGGAGCGAGACCGCAGGGCTCGCGACCGACCGAGGGCACCCCGGAGGGGCGTGTCTGGTAAGAGGCCCGTCGCGGCCGCCGCTCTCCCGCCGGCGAGTAGCGCAGAGGCCCTGCAGATGTTGGATAGCCGAGTCGAACAGAAAAGAGAACCTCCCGGGCGGGCAGTGTCCCGAGAGGGAGTGAGCTTTTCGACCGACCGGGACACTGCCCGCCCGGGAGGTTCGCTTAGCTCTGACGAAAACGACCAAAGTCCTGCGAGCCGAGCCTGCTCTTCGACCGACCGGGACACTGCCCGCCCGGGAGGTTCGCTTGGCTCCGACAAAATCAACCAAGGCCCTGCGAGCCAAACCGGCGCCAGGCCGGGACGCCCGGTCAACGCGCATTTAGGCAACCTGTCTGCCCAATTCCCGGTGGTTGATTTCGCGACGCGACCCTGTCATAACAGGCCGCTGTTTCTCCAGGAGTCACCGATGTCTGAGCAAACCCCCTACGAGCCGCCCCGGGTCTGGACCTGGGACCAAAGCGCCGAACACAAATTCGCCAATATCAACCGCCCCATCGCCGGGCCCACCCACGACAAGGACCTGCCTGTCGGCAAGCACCCCATGCAGCTTTACTCGCTGGCCACGCCCAATGGCGTCAAGGCCACGGTCATGCTGGAGGAACTGCTGGCCCTGGGTCACGAGGGCGCGGAATACGACGCCTGGCTGATCAATATCGGCGAGGGGGAGCAGTTCAGCTCCGGCTTCGTGGCGATCAACCCGAACTCCAAGATCCCCGCACTGTGCGACCACAGCACCGAGCCGCCCACGCGCGTGTTCGAGTCCGGCGCCATTCTCTTTTACCTGGCGGAGAAGTTCGGCGAGTTCCTGCCCACGGAGGCCTCCGCGCGCGCCGAGTGCATGTCCTGGCTGTTCTGGCAGATGAGCAGCGCCGCCTACCTCGGCGGTGGCTTCGGCCATTTCTACGCCTACGCGCCGGAAAAACTCGAGTACCCGATCAACCGCTACGCCATGGAAGTGAAGCGGCAACTGGATGTGCTCGACCGCAACCTGTCCGCACGGCGCTACCTCTGCGGCGAGGACTACACCATCGCCGATATCGCCACGGTCGCCTGGTACGGCGCCCTCGTGGCCGGCAAGCTGTACGACGCCGCCGAGTTCCTCGACGTCGGCAGCTATGCGCACGTCAACCGCTGGAACGACGAGATCATGGCGCGCCCGGCGGTGGAGCGCGGCCGCCGCGTCAATCGCGTATGGGGCGAGGAAGACAAGCAGGTTGCCGAGCGTCACGACGCCAGCGACATCAAGTGATCGAGCCACACGGCTCCGTGTACAGGACCATCCAATGAGCAACAACGACGCACTGTTTCGCCCCATCACCCTGGGCAAGCTGGAACTGGCCAACCGCATCGTCATGGCGCCGATGACACGCAACCTGTCGCCGAACAACATTCCCGGCGAGGACGTGGCCGAGTACTACCGCCGCCGCGCCGCCGGCGGCACCGGGCTGATCATCACCGAGGGCACCTGCGTGGACCACATCGCCGCCAATGGCTACCCGGACGTGCCCTACTTCCACGGCGAGGAGCGCCTGGCTGCGTGGAAGAAGGTCGCCGCGGCGGTGCACGCCGAGGGCGGCAAGATCGCGCCGCAACTGTGGCACTGCGGCGGCATGCGCAAGGCCGGCACCCCACCCGAGGGCGAGGTCAACGGCTACACGCCTTCCGGCATGAACGTGCCGGGCAAGGTGACGCGCCACATCATGACCGAGGAAGATATCCAGGACGTCATCGACGCCTTTGCCCGGGGCGCCGCGAACGCGAAAGCGCTTGGCTTCGACGCGGTGGAAATCCACGGCGCCCACGGCTACCTGATAGACCAGTTTTTCTGGGCGGGCACCAATGTGCGCGAGGACGCCTGGGGCGGTAGCCTGGAAAACCGCCTGCGTTTCGGCGTGGAGATCGTCAAGGCGGTGCGCGCCGCCGTCGGCGAGGATTTCACGGTGTTGCTGCGCTACTCGCAGTGGAAGCAGCAGGACTACACGGCGCGCCTGGTGGACAACCCGGACGACCTGGAACGCTTCCTGGCGCCGCTGAGCGAGGCCGGGGTGGATGTCTTCCACTGTTCACAGCGGCGCTTCTGGGAGGCCGAGTTCGAGGGTTCCGATCTCAACCTGGCGGGCTGGACGCGCAAGCTGACCGGCAAGCCGACGGTCACCGTGGGCAGCGTCGGCCTGGATGCGGACTTCATTCCCGAGGCCGGACAGACCACCTTCCGCGAGGCGGCGCCCGCCAGCCTCGAGGAACTGGTGCGGCGCCTGGAAGCCGACGAGTTCGACCTGGTGGCGGTGGGCCGCGCCATGCTCGCCAATCCGGATTGGGCGAACAGGGTACGGCAGAACCAGAACGAGGCGCTCAAGCCCTTCGCCAAGGAGATGCTCTTCTCCCTGGCCTAGGCCCTGCTCAGTTGCGGGCCGGGTCCAGCCGCGCCCACAACATGTCCGCCGCCTCCTCACACACCCGGTCCAGGGAACTGGCGTCGGTGAACACCCCGTCCAGCAGCAGGCGGCTGATGCCGTGCAGGGTGCCCCAGTAGACGTGGGCGAAACGCAGCATGTCGACCCCGGCGGCGAACACCCCGGCGTCCTGCCCGCGCCGCAGGCGCTCCACGTCGCGGCGCAGGGTGCCGCGGGCGGAGGCCGACAGGGACGCGGTGGGATTGCCCGTGCCCCAGGGCTTGCTGCCGTACATCAGGTCGTAGTACTCGCGGTGCTGTGTGGCGAAAGCCACGTAGGCGCGCACGTCGGCGAGCATGGCGGCGCGTCCCGGTAAATCCCGCGCCTGATGGCGCGCCTGCTTCATCGCGGCGTTGAAACGCTCGAAGCCCTCCTCCGCCACCGCGCACAGCAGGCTTTCCTTGTTGGCGAAGTGGTTGTAGGGCGCTGTGCGCGACACGCCGATATTGGCGGCCAGGCGGCGCAGGGACAGCGCCTCCTCACCCTCCTCGCGCAGCAGGCGCGCGGTTTCGTCGAGCAGGGCGCGCTTCAGGTCGCCGTGGTGGTAGCCCTGTTTTTTCGCCTGCCGCGCCTGTGCTGAATTGCCCACTGTCCTGCCCGTGAAGTGGCGACCACCGAAGGCCGGTTGTGGACACGCTACCACCACATATTGACAGCGTCAATATTGGCCGCTAGGCTGGCCCTCCCTGTAATTCCAATCGCCCCTGGAGGCACACGCCATGAGCGCCCGTATCCCGCGCAGCAATGACAACGACTACAGCGACGACATCATCGCCGAACGCCAGCAGTTCATCGAGGCGCAGACCGGCGCGCAGTTGCAGCACACAAAACACTTCAGCTTCGACCCGGACAGCATGGAGGGCAACTGCGAACACCTGTTTGGCGTGGCGCAACTGCCGATCGGCCTGGCCGGCCCGCTGCTGGTCAACGGCGAGCACGCCCAGGGCGAGTTCTACGTGCCCATGGCGACCATCGAGGGCACCCTGGTGGCCAGCTACAACCGCGGCATGCGCGTGATCCGCGAAAGCGGCGGGGTCACCACCACCGTGGTCAGCGAGGCCATGCAGCGCGCGCCGGTGTTCATGTTCAGGAACGCGCGCGACGGCCGCGACTTCTGCCATTGGCTGCAGGACAACTTCGACAAGATCAAGGCGCAGGCCGAATCCACCACCTCCGTGGGCAAGCTGCTGGAGATCGAGCAGTACCCCAGCCACAACATGGTGTTCACGCGCTTCGACTACAGCACCGGCGACGCCGCCGGGCAGAACATGACCGGTCGCGCCACCTTCGTCGCCTGCGAGTGGATTCGCGCCAACTACCCGAAACTGCGCACCTACGGGCTATCGGGCGGTATGGACTCGGAAAAGAAGACCTCCTTCGTCAACTCGCTCAAGGGACGCGGCCGCAAGGTGACCGCCGAGCTGACCATCCCGCGCGACGTGCTGCAGAATGTGCTGCGCACCACGCCCGAACAACTGCGTAATTCCAATGGCATCAACACGCTGGCCGCCTACCTGACCGGCGCCTCGAACAACGCCGCGCACCCGGCCAACGGCCTGGCCGCCATGTTCATGGCCACCGGCCAGGACATGGCCAACATCGGCGAGGCCAACCAGTGCAGCGTGTACAGCTACGTCACCAAGACCGGTGACTTCTATTTCTCGGTGACCCTGCCCGCGCTGATCATGGCCAGCTACGGCGGCGGCACGGGGCTGGCCACACAGCGCGAGTGCCTGGAAATCATGGGCTGCTACGGCAAGGACAGGGCCTACAAGTTGCTGGAGATCGCCGCGGGGGTCGTGGTGGCGGGCGAATTGTCACTGGTCTCGGCGGCGCGCACCGACCGCGACAGCGGCACCAACGAGTGGGTGGACGCCCACGAAAAGCTCGGCCGCAACCGCTAGGGCGCGGGCGCGAACTCGAGAATGGCGCCGTCCGCCTCGGTGGCCAGGTACAGGCGGCCGTCGCGCAACACGTAGCTGCGCACCCACTCGAACTGGGCCAGGTAGCGGTCGCTGATCGACGCCGGCGGGCACATGGCGCGGGTCGCCGCGATCGGGCCGAAGCCGAGCTGTCCCGGCGCCGCCGACTGCCAGCTACCGCTGCCGCGGTTGCAGTCGGCGCGCATGGCCGCGCGGCCGTCGGCACCGAAATCCAGGGTGTACTTTGCCGCGTCGTCCGGCGCCAGCGCGGTGTCGTTCATGAACTGGATGGCCACCAGCTGCCAGCGACTGCCGGCCAGTCCGGCGCCCTCCCGCGACACCGGTTCAGCGTCCGTGTTCGCCGGCCCCGACACGGAGCAGGCCTGCAGCAGGATAACGGCCGCCAGGCCAGCCAGGTATTGTCTCAACACGCGTCACTTCCTCCCTCGCCGTCACCGCGCTGACTAACGCTCCTGCAACAGTCGTTGCGCTGCACTCCACAGGTCCTGCACCACGTCCCAGCCGGCCGCGTTGGTCTCCTCGTAATGCCCCTCGGGCTCGCCCAGTTCCCTGCCCAGGGCCTGGCCGTAGCGGCAGATCGCCGCCACGGAGTCCGCGTCGTCGCCGTAGTCCGTCAGCGCGGCCGGGTCGTCGGTGATACGCTGGCAGGCGACACCGCTGATCCACTCGGGATCGTCGATCACCTGGCGCTGCGCCAGGTCAGCGCAGGTATTCCCGCCCGGCAGCACCAGGTCCAGGCAGCGCAGGCGGTAGTCCGCCAGCGGCACGAAGTAGCCGATCTGGTCGCCGCCGAGGCCGACCGTGAGGGTGAGTTCCTCGTCCACCAGCGCCAGCAGGTGGCCGGGGATGGTGTAATCGGCGCCCACCGCGTGCAGGTGCGGTTCGCGGTAGTATTTTTCCGGCGGCGCGGTGGTGAAATCCGCGGGCAGGCCGACCACCAGTTCCGGCGGCAGTTCACCGGGCATGAACAGCATGCCGACGTCGCCGAAATCCACGTGGGACACCTGGCTGGGCAGCACGTCACCGGCGGTGATCTGGCTGCCGAACACCGCGGTGAGCAGCGGGTCGTCGACAAACGCCCCGCCGTCGTCGACGCAGTTGTCATCGCTGAAGGGTTTGCCCGTGCAATTGTACAGGGTCGGCATGGTCCAGCCGATGTCACCGTCGGCAATGAGCAGGCGGAAGCCGATGTTGGTCAGGCGGGTGTAAAAGCGCTCGGTGTGCACGCTCAGTTCACTGACGGCCACCGCGGCAGCGCTGTCCAGCACAGCGGTGACCGCGTTGGCCAGCTCCGTGCCGATGGACTCGGTCTTGGCGAAATCGCGGCAGTAGTACATCGGCCGGTCATCACACTCGCTCAGCGGCAGCGCGCCCTCGGGCACGCTCAGCCCGTCACCCACGGGGTGCGCCGCGTCGACGCGCCACACCGGCGAACGGCCGGGACCCACCTGGTTGCCCAGCGGCCCGTTGAAATACAGCACCTCGCCGCCGCGGCGCGCCTGCAGCCGGTCGCGCAATACGCCGGGATAGTCGGCGGTCAGGTAGCGACCCTCGGCGGTGCAGTCGCCACCCTCCCAGCCCTTCTCCGCACAGGCCTGGGCCAGGCCCGCGGCGTCGGCGGGGGGCGACCAGCCCAGGGTCGACTCGGGGTGGCTGGTCCACTGCACCAGGGTGGCGATGGTTGCACCGCTGTCGGCCGCCTCCAGGGACAACACGTTGAGCTGCGTATTGCGGATGATCGGGTCGCGCTGGTCGTCGACACCGTAGCCGTGCTCACCCGCGCCGGCGCGCAAACGCGCAGGTTGCAGCGCCGCCACCGCGTCCTCCACCGCGAACGCCGCCTGGTCCAGCATCAGCGAAAACCAGTCATCGTTAATGCTGAAGGCGGTGTCCGGGCCGTGGTGGTTGTGCGTGGCCGAGACCAGGATCGGCGCATCCTGCCAGTCGGCGGGCAGGCGCGCCCGTGCGCGCTCGACCATCACCGCGATGTCGGGGGAAAAATAGGAGTAGGTATCGGCCATCACCAGGATTGCGCGCTGCTCACCGAACTGCAGCGCGGTAGCCGTCACCCGCAGGTCGTCGTGCACCCAGGCGGAATCGGAACGGCCGTTGCCGACATCGACCCGCCCCTGGTCCCAGGCGGCGATGAACACGCCGGGGTTGTGCGGGTCCAGTTCGTCCCGCGACGGCCAGCCCGGGGCGTCGGCCAGGTAGGCGCGCCCGCCGGCGACCGTCGGCAGGACGCTGCGGCTGGCGGCGCCGGCGAGCAACTGCGGCGCCGCAGTGCCGGCGTTGTCCGAGCCATCGCTGCAGGCCTGTAGCATGAGCAGGAATACGAGGGAAACTGCCAGGGCGCGAATCATTCGCATACTGTCTCTCCTGTTTATAGTTGTGATGTGAGCGCAAGCATAACACTACCGCCGGCGCCTGCTTACAGCCGCCATGCGGCGTCAATATTTTTTACACAAAGCCGCTAGGCCCAGCCGGGATACGCGCGCGCCGCTGCCGACGGCGGCGCAAATATGTGAGGCCGCGCACAAAGGCGTCAACCGGTGACCCTCTGCACCGCCCTCACGCTCGTATGCGCCAGCCGTGGCGCGTATATTGCACCCCGGTCTGCAATCCATCAATACACGCGACACCCACAGGATACAACGCAAGATGAAACGACAGCACCGCACCCCCCCGCCACTGCTCGCCGCCGCCCTGTTCGCCCTGGCGACGTCCGCACAGGCCCTGGTCATCGATTTCGAGGGGCACAGCGCCGGTACGATTATCGACGACGAGTACACGGGGCTGTCCTTCAACGGCGTCAACGTCGCCCGTGGCAACGCCTCCAACCTGGCCACCATCTTCGACACCACCTCCCCCACCGGCGGCGACACCGACCTCGCCGGCCCCTTCGCCAACGCCAACCTCGGCGCGCTGAACCCGGGCAATGTGCTGATCCTGCACGAACACCCGCACGAGTGCGACGGCACTACCTGTAGCGACCCGGACGACGAGGGTCGGCGTCCCGCGGGCTACTTCGATATCGATTTCGGCACCGCCGTCACTCTCAACAGCATCGATTTCTTCGACATCGAGGGCGCGGAGAACGGCGCCACACCGAACAACGCGATCAGCCTGTTCGACGCCTTCGACGTGGAGATATCCGCGGGCACCTTCTACACACCCCACACCGGGGGCGACAACACCTGGGACCGCCTGCAGCTCGGCGTCGCCGGCGTGAAATCCATGCGCATCCGCCTGGGCGGTTCCGGCGCCATCGACAACATCGACTACATCGTACCGCGCGACCAGCCGCCGGAAGTGCCCGTACCGGCGACCCCGCTGCTGTTGTTGCTCGGCCTGGGCCTGCTCGCCGGCCGCGGCCGCGCGGCGCGCCGCTGAATCAGGCGAACGCGCCCGCCGCCTGGGTCTGGATATTCAGCTGCCCGGCGAGACCGGCCTCGCGGTGCACGTGGATGGCCTGGTATTTCTCGCTGGCCATCATCTGTAACATCGCCGCACGGCTGGGGTACATGGCGATCGCCACGTCGTCCCACAGGTCCTCCACCTCACCCAGGAGCAAGCCGGTCACATGGCCGGCGAAAACGATGCTGCCGCCAACCTCGGCCAGCGTCTCCACCACGCCGGCGCCGTACAGCGCGTAGGCATCGCGGCCGCTGAGCTCGCTGTCGCGGCCGTCGGCGTACTGCGCCCGGTCACGGAATTTGAGCAGGTTGAGCATGTAGATCGGCCCGTCGTCGGCGCCGCCCAGGGTGGCATCGAGTTGTTCCTTGCTGGGCTCAAGCGCATTGTCATAGTGCATAGATCGGTTCCTTTGGCAGGGGTTTACGGGTTCACACAGCGCTCACCGTGACCGGTACGCCGTTGACCGCGGCGTTGCCGGACAGGGCGTCCAGGTAGTGCTCATCGGTGACGTCGTTGCAGCTCACCCCGGCATGGCGCACCGCGGTGCGCAGGCGCACGCCATCGCGCGCGTGACCGAAACCATGGGGCAGGCTGACCACACCCGGCATCATCTCCGGCGAGGCCTCCACCGTCACGTCCACGGCGCCGACCCGGGAGGCCAGGCGCGCACGCGCGCCGTTCTCCAGGCCGTGACGCGCCACGTCCTGCGGGTGCATCAGCAAGGTGCAGCGGTCACGCCCCTTCACCAGGCGGTGGTAGTTATGCATCCAGGAATTGTTGGAGCGCACGTGGCGGCGGCCGATCAGGCGCAGGCTGCTGTCGCCATCGCCATTGAAGGCATCGCGCAGGCGCTGCAGATCGGCCAGCGCCTCGGGTACGGCGCAGGCTATGGTCTTGTCCGGCGTGTGCAGCCGTTGCGGCAGGCAGGGCTGCAGCGGACCGAGGTCGACACCCGAGGGCTGCTCACGCAGCTTCGCCAGCGACAGCCCCTGGTCGCCGTAGTGACCCGCCTGCAGACCGAAGTCGATGATCGCCTGCGGTGGCGTCGGCTGCTGCGGCTCCAGGCCCAGCAGCGTGGCGAGGCGCTGGCCCAGTGCGGCAAAGATTTCCCAGTCGTGCAAGCTGTCCGGCGGCGGCTCGAACACCGCCTCGTTGAAGCGCGCGGTGTTGCGCACCGCCAGCAGGTGAAAGCTCAGGTCGTAGTGGTCGTGCTCCAGCGGCGAGGTGGGCGGCAGGATGATATCGGCGTGGCGCGTGGTCTCGTTGATGTACGGGTCCAGCGACACCATGAAGTCCAGTTGCCCCAGCGCGGCGTCCAGTTGCCGGCCGTTGGGCGTGGACAGCACCGGGTTGCCCGCGCCGGTAAACAGGGCGCGGATCTGCCCCTCGCCGGGCGTGGCGATCTCCTCGGCCAGGCAGGCGGCGGGCAGCTCGCGATCGAACTCGGGCAGGCCGCGCACCCGGCTGTGCTGGCGCGCGTAGCCACCGGGCGTGGCGGTCTGCACGGTGTCTACCGCCGGCTGCGGAAACAGGCTGCCGCCGGGGCGGTCGAGGTTGCCACTGGCGATATTGATCATCTGGATCAGCCACTGGCACAGGGTGCCAAAAGCCTGTGTGGACACACCCATGCGGCCGTAGCACACGGCGCTGTCGGCCGCGGCGAATTCGCGCGCGATGCGCACGATGGCCGCGCTGTCGATGCCGCTGTGGCGCGCGGCCAGCTCCGGTGTGAAGGGCGCGACCGCCGCGGCCACGCTATCCAGCCCCTGCGCCACCTCGCCCAGGGCGCCGGGGTCGGCCAGGCCCTCGCTGAACAGCGTATTGAGCACGGCCGCGAGAAAGAACGCGTCGCTGCCGGGGCGCACGAACAGGTGCTCACTGGCCTCCAGCGCGGTCTCGGTACGCCGCGGGTCGACCACCACCAGGCGGCCGCCGCGCTCGCGCAGGGCGCGGATACGCTTCTTCACGTCGGGAACGGTCCAGATACTGCCATTGGAGGCCAGCGGGTTGGCGCCGAGCATGAGCAGGTAATCGCTGCGGTCGATGTCCGGCACCGGGATCAGCAGCTTGTGGCCGTACAGCCACAGCGACACCAGGTGGTGCGGCAACTGGTCCACGCTGGTGGCGGAGAAGCGGTTTTTCGTGCGGATGTACTGGAACAGCTCGCGCTGGTGCGTGAGCATGCCGTAGTTGTGCACGCTCGGATTGCCCATGTACACGCCCACCGCGTCCACGCCGTGCGCCTGGATGGTTGCGGCCAGCGCCCGGGCCGTCGTATCCAGCGCCTCGTCCCAGCCGATCGGCTGCCAGCTGACGCCGCCCGCGCCGTCCTGCACGCGTTTCACCGGCGCGCGCAGGCGGTCCGGGTCCTCGTGGATGTCGCGCAGGGCCACCGCCTTGGGGCAGAGGTGGCCGCGGCTGAGCGGGTCGTCCCGGTCGCCCTTGATGGACAGGATGCGCGTCCCTTGCGTCTCGATGACCAGGCCGCAGATAGCCTCGCACAGGTGGCAGGCGCGGTAGTGTAGCTTGCTCGACATAGGGGTCTCCTCGTCCGGCCCGGGGCGGCAGGCGGCCACCCGCCTTGCCCCGGGCGCGGGGCTTGTCTATGCTGCGGGTGAGTATTTTGACAGCGGTTATGACTATAACCGCAGTACCGCAGGCAGGCTACCGGCAATGCAGCGCAGCGCCACGCGCGGCGCGCACCGGCGGCGCCCACGAGGAGGCTGTGACATGCCGATAGAACGCCCACGGATGCGCCGCCTGGCGCTCCTCGCCGCCGCCCTGCTCGCCGCCGCGCACGGTGCCGGCGCTATCGCCGGCGACGCGCAGGGCTGGCAGCTGGCCAGTGAGCAGGAGCGCGTCGCCGTGTATACGCGAGCGGTGGCGGACTCGGAGTACCTCGCGGTAAAGGCCACCGTGCGCATCGACGCCCCGGCACTGCAGGTCGCCGCCCTGATGGGCGACGGCAGCGAATGCATGGCCTGGCGCGACATGTGCCGGTCGACACGGGTGCTGGACGCGGTGTCCGCGGACGAGCGCTACGTGTACATGGTGCTGGACCTGCCCTGGCCGCTGGCGGACCGCGACCTGGTGATTCACTCGCGCACCGAACATGACCCGGCCAGCGACAGCGCCACGATACACCTCAACTCCGCCTCCTCCCGCTACCCGCAGCAGGATTACGTGCGCGCCGAGACCCGCGGCCGTTTCGTGATTCGCAAGCTGGACGAACACGCCACCGAGTTTACCTACATCATGCACACGGAACTGGGCGGCAACGCGCCGGTGGGCATGGTCAACGGGCGCCTGACGCAAACCGCACGCGACGACCTGCAGCGTCTGCGCGCCATGGCGGAGGGCTGACGGGCTGTCGCCCCCTAGCGCCCGAGCTGGCCGTCGTCGATGCGGATGCAGGTGCCGGTGACGCACTCCGACGACGGCGAGACCAGGAACAGCAGGGTGCTGTCCATCTGCGCCGGGTCGCACACGCGCTTGCGCGGAAAGTAGCCGCTGAAATCGCCCATGCGCTGCATCATGCCGTCGACCATTTCCGAGGCGAAGGTCCCCGGGGCGATGGCATTGACGTTGATATTGAAACCCGCCCACTCCACCGCCATGGCCTCGGTCATACGCACCAGCGCCGCCTTGGTGGTGGAATAAAGCGCCTGCGGCGCACCGGCCTGGGTGACAAAGGCCGCCATCGAAGCGACATTGACGATGCGGCCGGGGCGCTTTTCATCGATCAGGCGCTGCGCCACGGCGCAACTCAGGAACCAGGGTCCCTCCAGGTTGGTGTTCACCACCTGGTCAAACAGTTCGTCGCCGATCTTCGTCGCGTACTGGGCATCGGGAACCCCCGCGTTGTTGACCAGGATATCCACCGTACCCAGCGCTGTCTCGACCTGGGCCAGCCCGGCGCGCACCTGCTCGCGGTCAGTCATGTCCATGACCACGGTCTCGCACTCGCCGCCCGCCGCGCGCAGCTCGCCGGCCAGTTGCTCCAGCCGCTGCGCGCGGCGGCCGGTGATCGCCACTTTCGCGCCGCAGGCTGAGAGCACACGCGCGAAGCGCTCGCCCAGGCCCGCGGTGGCCCCGGTGACCAGCGCTACCTGCCCGCCCAGGTCGATGGAGAAGTTTGGCGTCGAAAAATCAGTCATGGCGTGTGGCCCTGTACGGTCGGGTGCCTACCATTTCATAAATCTGCCATTTACTTCAAGTACCCTGCCCGGCCACCCGCGACCAGGAGAACCGGATGCAGGCGCAACAGGAAGACCAGCTACACATGCTGTTCCCCACCGTGGTACAGCTCAGCCAGCTGGACGACGCGCAGGAACTGAACCGGGCACTGCTGCAGGAGATTGGCGAACTGCGCCGGCGCCTGCCGAACTCGAAGCCCCGGTCCTGGGCCTGCGACCTGTACACCACCATAGGCGATCCCGAGGCGCTGCTGCGCCTGCCCGCGGTGCAGCGCCTGCTGCGCATCGCGCAGGAGAAAATCCGTCGCTATGCGCAAACCTACCGGTACCCCCTCGAGGACATGGCGCCGCAGATCACCGAGTGCTGGGCCAACGTGTACGGCCCTGGCCAGTCCCAGGAGGCGCACCTGCACAAGAACTGTTTGTTCAGCGGTATCTACTACCTGCAGGCGCCGCCGGGCAGCGGTGCCACCGTGTTCTATTCGCCGGCCTGCGATGTCATGCTCGAACCGCGCCCCACCGAGGGCAACAACATCAACGCGACGGTCACCGGCTACCCGCCGGTGGAGGGGCGCATGATGATCTTCCGCAGTTCCACCCGGCACAGCGTGCTGCCGGGCGAATTCGAGGGCGAGCGCATCACCCTGTCATTCAACGCGGTGATGTAAGCGCTAGATTCCGGGATTGACACCGAAGTGTTGCGGACGCCACTGCCAGTGCTCCCCGCGTACGGCGCCCAGCGCTTCCGTCACGCCCACGCCACGCGCGGCATACTGCACCGTGGCCTTCTGCAGTTGCGCAAACGCGTCGCGCTCGCGCGCCGACGGCGTGTCCAGCTGCGCATGGGCTACGCCCTGGCCCAGCAGCAGGGTGTAGTAGCCGTCTAGACGAAAACGGCACAGCGGGTCCTCCAGAATCAACTGCCAGTGATTGCAGGGACCGTTGTCGCGGTAGTAGTCGACGATGGGCTGTGCGCCGCGCAGGTCCACCTCGTTGACACAGCTGCGCCAGAAGGCGTTGTCCATGCGGGTGTTGAAGCGGTAATGCACCGCGAGAAAATCCGCGATGGTGTCCCAGCTGCGCTCGTTGTAGCGGTTGAAGATGTCGCGGTTGCTGTCACGCACCGCACAATCACCGGCCTGGGCCAGGGTCTGCGCGAGCATCTTCGCCGCCGAACAGATCGCGGCGATGGCGGTGGCCTCCAATGGTTCGACGAAGCCCGCGGAGTTGCCGATGGCCACCACGTTCTTCACCCAGGCACGCCGGTAACGACCGCTGCGAAAACGCACCATGGCGGTATCGGTGATGTGCGGGTTTTTCGCGCGAAACTCGGCCTCCGCATCCTCGTCAGAGATGAAATCGGAGGCGTAGACGTAGCCGCGGTTGATCCTGTCCTCGTGTTCGATCTGCCAGCACCAGCCACAGTCCATAGTCTCGGAAACAGTGTAGGGACGTACCGGCTCCTGCGTGCGCTGCCAGCCGCCGATCACCGCGCGGTCGCAAAACAGCGACGAGCGGTAGCTGACGAAGGGTTCGCCCAGGGTATCGCCGAGCAACAGCGAGCGAAAGCCGGAGCAGTCGACGAACAGGTCCGCGCGCACGCTCTGGCCGGATGCCAGTGCCAGGGTACGCACCCCGTCTGCATCGGCGCTCACCTCGCGCACCTCGTCGTCGAGCAGTTCAATGCCCTGCTCCAGCGCGTAACGTTCCAGGAACGCCGCCAGCTTGCGATTGTCCATGTGGTAGCCGTAGTTGCCCTCCATTAGCGGCGAGCCGTCGGGAGCGCGCAGGAAGGCGTGCTCATTGTCCATCAGGACGGACGTGACGGAATGCTCACGCAGGTTGTCGAAGCAGTAGAAGCCCAACGGACGGGACAGGTCCGGGTGCGGGTGAGTGACGCAGACCTGGGGAGTGAAACTGTAGTCGAAGTCCGCGCCGGCGCCCCAGCGAAAACGAATGCCCAACTTCCAGGTCGGCTGCACCTCGGCGAAAAAGCGCCGCGCGTCGATGCCCAGGTAGCTGTGCAGAAATTCCGGCAGTTGCCGCAGGCTGCCCTCTCCGACCCCGATGGTGCCGATCTTACTCGAGTGCAGCACGCGCACGCCGATATGCGGCGGCAGTTCTTTCTTCAGCGCCAATGCCGCGAGAAAACCGGCGGTGCCGCCGCCGAGCACCAGTACGTCTTGTGTTGTCATCGATCGTCCTTCCCTACAAGCGAAAAAACCCGCACCGAGGTGCGGGTTCAAGTCCAGGAGTATCAAGTGCCGCGTCGCCGAGCCGTGGGGACGGCAACAGGCGACGCGGTTATCCCATCCTGCGTGATGCTTACAGGTTGGGGTTCTTGGTCACGGCTTTCAGCGCCTTGAGAAACTGCTTGTTTTCAGGCGTCTGCTTGATTTCCACGTTCCAGACCGCGTCGCCCAGGCCATCGGGGACGTTGAACAGGTCGGTGGATGCCGGGTGCTGTACTGCAATCGCGAACTCGGTGGGCTTGACCGGGTTGAAGATCATGCCGGTGGCCTCGGACTGGTTCACGCCCAGGCTGAGCATGTGATCCACGGACTCGGCGACGCCGTCGTTGTTCGTGTCACGCGCGAACCACACGTCGCCGCCGTTGGCGCCGATCTGCGTGGTATTGGGGTTGTCTTCGATGATGTAGATGTTGCCCAGGGCGTCCTGCGCCAGGTTGTCCGGGGCGTCCAGCGAGGCCGTGGTGGGATCGAAGCCGTCGTTCTTCGGCGTGTTCGCGTCCGATGCGAAAATGCGCACGGTGGCCTTTTTCTGTCCGCGCATTTCCACCGAGTAGATCGTGTTCTCGGAGGTTGCGGCGAAGTACAGCACCTCGCGGTTGTTGGCCAGGGTGCCCACTTCCACGTCCTCAGGACGGCCGTAGGGGGTGCCGCCCACATCGTCCGCCGCCTGGCGGCCACCGAAGGGCTCGTTGAACGGGTCGTTGCTCACCGCGTCAACCAGGTTGCCGTTGCGGTCGGTCATCGGCACCCAGGTGGCTTTGCCGATACGCGGCGTTACCGTGTCGTAGTACTCCAGTGACGGGTCCTCGTTGAAGTTGTCGATCTTCAGCACATAGACCTGGCCCGTGCTGTAGTCGCCCGGCTTTTTGAAGCGCATCTTGTAGATGGAGCCGGAACGGTTCTCATCGACGAAGTAGACCACCTGGTTCGGCCATTTCTGCGAGAAACCAATGCCTTCCTGGCTCACCAGCGGGAACGCATCGAGGACGCGGACCTGGTCATCCACCTCACCCTCACCCATCACCGGGTTGTTCGGGGCCTTGCCGTAGGGGTCCAGGAACTCGACCATGCGCCCGGTGCCGGCCCACTCCTCGCCGAGCCAGACGGTGCCGTTGGGAGTCACGTGGGAGGGGTCGAATGCGCCGAAGTCGTTGCTCCAGTCGCCGTGCGCGCCGCCCTCGTCACCCATGAAGAGAATTTCGGTGATGTCCTGCTTCATGTTGTAGCGGGACAGGCCGGCGCCGATCGGGGTCTCGTGCGGCAGGAACAGGTGCTTGCCATCCGGTGAGAACCACATCATGTCGATCATGGAGGCGACGTTGGGGTCACGGCCGGCCGCTTCGGCATTGACACGGACGATGGACTCGCCGATGTTGCTTTCCACTTCACGCAGGCTGGTCAGGTTGGTGAACTTCAGTTCCGGCGGCGCGATCCAGGGGCTGGTCAGTTCGTGAACGTCGTTGGGCGCCTTCACCACAGAGGACTGGGTCAGGGGTGTGAACCAGGTGTCGGTGCCGGCATAGGCTTGGGATACGGCCAGGGCGAGTGCGCTGACAGCAAGTGCGGGTTTTTTCATGTACTACATCTCCAGGGGCTTCTTCTCGTGGATGTGCAGTGGCGGACCCACTGCACGCGGACGAGCCGAAAGTCTCACATGCCCCTGTGTCACCTGTGTGATGCCAATGTTTCCCCGCGGTGATAGTTGTATTGCAGAAACATTGAAACGGGCGCGGATCGCTAGCAATCCTGTTGCCGCGCCCGAGGAAGTGTCACGAGTTGGTCAATTTGTAGCCACTACGCTGCCCGCCCCGGCGGCGGACCAGTCCAGGCGGATGTCCCAGGGGAAGAACTTCTCCGGCGGCAGGGTCGGTGCACTCTCCACGTCAACCTTGTCGTAAACGTTCACCGGCGGCGTGACGGTGGCGTCGCGCCCATAGGCGTAGTCCTGCTCGGCGACGATCACGCGGTAGGCCTTGTTCAGTTGCAGAGCGCGCTCACGGGAGGGCGTAATCAGTTCGTAAACATCCGCGGCCGCGGCAACCTTGTCGTGATTCACCGACCCGTCCTCCCGGTACCAGCGTGCGAACATCTCCTGGTTGCTGCGGAATTCGCCACCGCCGCCGACGCGCTCGAGGTAGGTGGCGATTTCGCCGCGGCGCTCGCCCCTGTTGGGCGCATCGGGCATGCCGCGCAGATCGATATAGCCCCAGCCGGCGGCGCCGTCCACCTTGCGCGGAAAGCTGAAGGTCTTGTCGATGGTGGCGCCGATGGAGGTGTGGCAGCCCATGCAGAACAGGTTCTCCTCGAAGCTGGCAACCCGCAACTGGCCGTCAAAGCCCTCGATGAATCCCTGGATGGACCAGCCGAAGCCGTTGTCCAGGCCGTAGTCCTGCACGTAGTGATAACCCGGCAGGTGGCCGCGCTCCTTGTTCATGTTTTCGTTATCGTACTCGCGGCCGTAGCTCATCTTCGGGTACCAGCGCCACTTCTTCATATAGCGCACTTCCTTCATGCGCGTGGAGACGCCGACCTGCCCCTGCCCGTCCACGCCGACGTAGCGCACCGTGTGCAGGAACTCCGTGCCCTTGGGGTAAAGGAAAGTATCGGACTGGGAGCCCGCGGCCGCGCCGACATAGCCGTCCACGGCGCTGATCTCCTGCACCACCGACAGCTCGCCGTCGCCATCCAGATCGATTCCCAGCTTACGCTCGTCCACCGGCAGGGAAGTGATGCGCGGCAGGTCCTTGACCTGCGCTTCGACGATCGCCAGGTTGGCCCGGTACACGTCGCGCGAGTAGTTGCCGTCGGCGTCGCTGCGAAAGGGCTCGGCCAGGCGGATCATGACGTCGTCGGTGGAGCCGTTGGTCGGCCAGAAGGTGCTGGGCAGCGGCTTGTAGTTGAAGGCCACCCAGTGGCTGCCGTCGCGGGCGAAGCCGTACTCGTCAAAGGCGGCCGCGCCCAGTTGCAGGTTGGCGAGGTCGGGAATCCAGCCCTGGAAATCCACCGCGCGCAGCCGGCCGGCCAGCGCCGAGTAGTTGTCGTCGTCGATCCAGTCGAGAATTTCGGCATCGGAAATCGCCGCCACCGCCTCGCTGCGGTCCTCGAACAGGTTCTTCCAGTGATTGGTCAGGCCGACGTCGGAAAAGTTGTAGGCGAGCTGCTGGCCGCCGTCGTTCATGCTGTTCTCACGCCCGGCCACGGCATTCTGGTGGCACACGTAACAGGGATTGAACCTGCCCTCGATACGCGTATAGCACTGCGGCGGAATGGGCGCCTCGCGATTGAACACCGCCCAGCCCGGGTGCTGCCCCTGGACCAGGTCGCTGCGCACGCCGTCGTGTGTGCGCAGCGCAGCGAGCTGTTCCTGGTAGAGCAGCTCCAGGGACTGCGTGCTGTCGCCGCGCGCGGTGGCGTCCGCCGTGTCCTGCGCAGAGACGGCAAAGGCGATTGCGGCCAGGATGAGGGAGAGCGCGACTAGCGCCGTGCGCGCATGGGCTGTGGTGATCAACAGGCTGGTCCCGTGGTGGTGGCAAGGTAGCGGGAGACTACGGGGGCTGTATGACGCTTTGATGAACCCGGGGGCACGACAGCGTCCCGGCTGCAGCGGCGCGCCGCGGTACACGCATGTATAATGCCGTCATGACGAGCAGCCACACAGGCCGACCCCGGTGACCGCAGAGGACTACGCCCGCATTGGCGGCATTGTGTTTGCGCTTTCCATGGCGGTGTCACTGCTGGAAATGCTCTGGCTGACCGTGGTCAGCAAGCGCGAATCCTTCCTGCACGCCTATGGCCAGCCATTGAAGAACGCGGTGTTCATCGAGTTATCCAGCCTCGTGCTGCCCACACTGGGCACGTTGGGGTTCGCGCTGCTCGGCGCCGGGCTCGCACCTTTCACCCTGGGCGAAGGCTGGCATACCTGGCTCATCGGGCTGCTGGTATTCGAATTCTGGTACTGGGTGCAGCACTGGCTGGGCCACAAGGTGCGCCTGCTGTGGTGCATCCACGCACCACACCACGCTCCCGACACGCTGACCTCGCTGATCGGCCTGGGCCGCAGCGTCCTGGAACTGCCCTACCTCGGTTTCTTCCTCGGCTTCATGACCGCACTCTGCGGTGTGCCGGTTGAGGTGGTGTTCTTCGTCAGCCTGGCAGACGGGGTCTGGGGCAAATTCCTGCACATCAGTCCCCGGCTGGTGCCCGGCAAATACGGCCCGCTCGAGTACGTATTGCAGACACCCACCTGGCACCGTGTGCACCATGCGAAAAATGTGCGCTACATGGACAGCAACTACACGTCGCTCACCCTGTTCTGGGACTGGCTGTTCGGCACGCTCGAGCCGCTGCGTGAGGACGAACCGGTCGTTTACGGTATCACCCGCGAGGTCAATCCGCGCAGTTGGCTGGACGTGCAGTTCAGCGAGATGCGCGCACTGTGGGCGGACCTGAGCGCCGCGCCCGGCCTGCGCAACAAACTGGGCTACCTGTTCATGCCGCCGGGCTGGTCGCATAGCGGCGAGCACAAGACCGTGAGCCACCAGAAGCGCCTGCTGGCCGCCCCCTAGGCGGGCGCCGCCTGGTTCGCGCGCGGGTGCACTGGGCAAACGCGATGTGTTCAGGCACGATAAGGCCTGCCGTCAGTGACCTGCAGGAAACCCGCCGTGACGCCAGACCCGACCGATGACCTCGCCGGCCTCGACGCCACCGCCCAGGCCGAACTGGTGCGCAGCGGCCAGGCCTCGCCACTGGAACTGGTGGATGCCGCAATCGCCCGTATCGAACGCCACAACGGCGCGCTCAACGCGGTCATCCACGAGCGCTTCGAGCGCGCGCGCCAGGAGGCACAGGGCGCGCTGCCGGACGGGCCGTTTCGCGGCGTCCCCTTCCTGCTCAAGGACCTGGACGGTTTCTCCGCCGGCGACCCCTACCACGCCGGCAACCGGGCGCTGGCCGCCGCCAGCTACCGGGCACCCGCCGACAGTTGCCTGACGCAACGCTTCCGCGCGGCGGGGCTGGTCATCCTCGGGCGCACCAACACGCCTGAACTCGGCCTGATGCCGAGCACCGAACCCCTGGCGCAAGGCCCCACGCGCAACCCCTGGAATCCGGCGCATACCCCCGGCGGTTCCAGCGGCGGCTCCGCGGCCGCGGTGGCAGCGGGCTTCGTGCCCATGGCGCACGCCGGCGACGGCGGCGGATCGATCCGTATTCCCGCCGCATCCTGCGGACTGGTCGGCCTGAAACCCGCGCGCGGGCGCATCACCCTGGGACCCGAGGCCGGCGAGGCCTGGGGCGGCCTGGTGGCGCGCCTGGCGCTGACGCGCACGGTCCGCGACTGCGCCGCCATCCTGCAGGCGGTGCAGGGCCCCCTGCCCGGCGATCCCTATACCGCACAGCCCCCGGCGCGCCCCTACACCGCGGAACTCGCCGCACCCGGCCCGCGCCTGCGCGTCGGTTACACCACGCGCTCCCCGGATCCAAACATCAGCACACAGGCGGACTGTGTGACGGCGGTGGAACGCAGCGCGAGCCTGTTGCGGGAACTGGGACACCAGGTGGAGGAAGCCGCGCCCGCGTCGTGGTCGTCGGCGGACGACTTCCAGGCCACCATGGCCCACTTCATGACGGCCTACGGCGTGTGGACCGCCGCCGAACTGGACCGCCTGGCGGCGATGCTGGGCAGGCCGGTGACGGAGCAGGACGTGGAACCCGGCACCTGGTTGATCGCCGAGCCGGGCCGCAGCGCCAATGCGCTGGATTATCTCGCCGCAATCGAGTATTTCCACCGCGCCTCGCGCGACCTGGCCGGCTTCTGGAGCGAGCGGGGCTACGACCTGCTGCTCACCCCAGTGATGCCGGAACCGCCACCGCCACTGGGGCAGTTCCACGATCCGGACAACCCACTGGCGGGCCTGCTGCGCTCGTCGCAGGTGGTGCCGTTCATGGCGCCATTCAACATCAGCGGCCAGCCGGCCATGTCCCTGCCCCTGCACCGCAGCGACGCCGGCCTGCCCATCGGCGTGCAACTGGTAGCGGCGCCCTGGCGCGAGGACGTGCTGCTCAATGTCGCCGCCGAGCTTGAAACCGCCGCACCCTGGCCCACCGCGCCGGTGCTGCCCGGGGAGACAACCGGCTAGACAACGCGCAGGCAGCCGCGAAGACCGGCTGCGAGGAGAAGCGACCATGGCAGAACTGGAACGCACTGCCCTCGGCGAATGCGCCGTGCTGACAATGAATCGCCCCGCGTCCCTGAACGCGATTACCAGCGCCATGCTGGACCTGTTCCACGCGCACCTGGACGATATCGAGGGCGACGACTCGCGCGCCCTGATCCTCACCGGGACCGGCCGTGGTTTCTGCCCGGGCACAGACCTGAAGCAGCCCCCGGAGGACCCGCGGGCGCGTATCGAGCACGCGCACGCGCTGATCCTGCGGCTGCTCGAATTTCCCAAGCCCAGCGCCGCGGCCATCAACGGGCTGGCACTGGGCGGCGGCCTGGAACTGGCGCTGGGCTGCACGTTTCGTATCGCGGCGCGCGAGGCACTGCTGGGCCTGCCGGAAGTCAAGATCGGGTTGCTGCCGGCCTACGGCGGCTCGGTGTTGTTGCCGCGACTGGTGGGGCAACAACGCGCCCTGGTCATGATGCTCGGCGGCGAACCGGTCAGCGCCGACGAGGCCCTGGCCATGGGGCTGGTGGACGCGGTCTGCGACTCCCCCGCCGAGGTCGTCGCGCACAGCCGCGAACTCCTGCAGCGCTTCACCCGCCACAGCAGGGTGCCGCAGCAGGCGATTCGGCGCATCGTGCGCGAGGGCGCGGAACTGCCCCTGCGCGAGGCCCTGGCCCGCGAGAGCGACATCGTGGACAGCGTGTCGGGCAGCGAGGACTGCCTCGAGGGCGTCATGGCCTTCCTGGAAAAGCGCGAGCCGCGCTGGCAAGACCGCTGAGCGGGCAGGCGCCAGCAACAGCTTGCAAGGACTATCCCATGAGTGATTCACACCGGCAAAAAACCTTCTGCCGCATTTGCGAAGCGCAATGCGGGCTCGTCGTCACCACGCAAAATGGCCGGGTGAGCAAGATCGAACCCAACCCCGAGCACGTCTCCAGCCGTGGCTACGCCTGCATCAAGGGCCTGAAAATGGGCGATTTCGTGCACAATCCCGACCGCCTGCTGACGCCGCTGAAAAAAGTCGATGGCGAGTTCGTACCGGTATCCTGGAACCAGGCTCTGGCCGAGATCGGCGCAAAACTGCGCGCCATTCACGCGCGCGACGGCGGCGGCGCCATCGCCGCGTACATGGGCAACCCCATCGCCTTCAGTATGTGGCCCACCCTGATGATGACCATGCTGCTGAAAGCGTTCGACGCAGACAAGCTGTTCACCCCGGGCACACAGGATTGCGCCAACAAATTCGCCGGCGGCGAGCGCCTGTTCGGCAACCCTCACGCGCAGGTGTTCCCCGACATCGATCACACGCGGCTGCTGATCGCCGTGGGCACCAACCCGGTGATCTCGAAAATGAGCTTCATCAACCTGCCACACCCCATGGAGCGCATCGGCGCCATCGAGGAGCGCGGCGGCAAGGTGTACTGGGTGAATCCGCGCTATACCGAATCCGCGCGCCGCTGCGGCGAGCACGTGGCGATTCGTCCGGACACCGACGTGTTCTTCATGCTCGGTTTCCTGCACGAGGTCATCGCCCGCGACGGCGTGGATCACGCACGCGTGCAGCGCTACATGAACGGCTACGCCACCCTGGCCGAACTGGCGCGGCCGTGGACCCCGGAACGGGTCGCGCAGGCCACCCGCGTACCCGCCGACACCCTGCGCGCAATGGTGCGCGACTACCTGGCGGCGGACGGCGCCGCGATCTATTCCTCCACCGGCGTCAACCAGGGCAGCCGCGGGTTGCTCGTGTACTGGCTGCAGGAGGCGATCAACGCCGTTAGCGGTAACCTCGACCGCCGCGGCGGCGTGCTGGCCGGCAAGGGCGTGATGCCCAGCCCCCCGGTGGGTGAGCAGCGGCGCTCGCGCATCGCCGGGATACCCTACGTCAACAGCATCATTCCCGCGGGCATCATGGCGGACGAAATTCTCACTCCCGGGCCCGGCCGCGTACGCGCCATGCTCAACATGTCCGGCAACCCGCTGCTGACCTGTCCGGGCAGCGGCCGCCTGGCCGAGGCCTTCGACGACCTGGAACTGTTCGTGTGCACGGACATCGTGCGCAACGAGACAGCCGAACACGCGCACTACATCCTGCCCGGCCTGCACGGGCTGGAACGGGCTGACATTCCCTTCTTCTTTTTTACCGTGATGGGACTGATGCCCGAGCGCAGTTTCAGCTACACCGATGCGGTGCTGCCGGCGGCGGGCGAGGCCCGCGACGAGGGGCTGATCCTGCGCCAGTTATGCCGCGCCGCGGGCCGGCCGCTGGGCGGGTCGCGACCGCTGCAATGGCTGAGCAACCTCGCCGAGAGCCTGGCGCGCCTGCCACGCGTGGGCCGGCGCACCAGCCTGGACAGGCTGTTCTTTGGCGCGGTGACGCGCGTCGCGCGGCTGGGCGGTTTGCGGCGCCTGCGCCGGCAACCGGACGGCGTGATGCTGCAGCCGAACCAACCCGGGGACTACCTGGGCAAGCGTGTGCAAACCGCCAGCGGCAAGGTCGAACTGGCGCCGCCGGACCTGGTCGCCAGGGCGGCGACCCTGGACGCCGAATTCGGGCAGGAACTGGCCGCGCAGGGCGCGCTGAAGCTGATCCAGAAACGCGAACGCTTCACCCACAACACCTGGGCGCACAACGTCGAGGCCTTCATCGACGGCAAGCGCCACAGCAACTACCTGTACATCCACCCGCTGGACGCGCAGGCGCAGGGCCTGGGCCAGGGACAACTGGCGCGGGTCAGCGCCAACGGCGAGTACGTGGAGGTGCCGGTGCAACTGGACGACTCGCTGCAACCGGGCACCATCGCGGTGCCCCACGGCTGGGGCCACCAGGACGCGCGCGGCCTCAGCGTCGCCCGGCACACGCAAGGCGCGAACATCAATATCATCATGCCCCATGGTCCTGCTACACTCGAACCCGTGTCGGGGATGTGTCACATGAATGGAATCATCGCCGAGGTCCGCGCAGCCGACGCGGCAGTCAGTTAATCCGGCATCACCGACCAGCGGAAAAGCAGTTCATGACTCTTGTTCACAGCATCACCTCACTGGCGACAGCCCTGCTGTTGTCCCTGCCGACAATTGCCAGCGCGAATGAGGCGGCGGTGCCGGTTGCGGTGACGGACGTGCGCAATGCCGTGGTGAAGGAAGTCGTGCGCCTGACAGGCACCGTGACCTCCGCCCGCGCCGCCCGGCTCTCGCCGGCGACCAGCGGACTGGTCACCGCCCTGCATGTCGACGCCGGCAGCCGTGTGCAGGCCGGCCAGTTGCTGCTGGAACTGGACAGTGAGCTGGCGAGTTGGCAGGCACAGAGCGCGCAGGCGGGGGTGCAGGCCGCGCAGGTGGCGCTGGAGGACGCGCGGCGCCGCCTGCGCGAGGCGCGCGCACTGGCGCCGCAACAGAGCATTGCCGAGACACTGGTGCACGATCTCGCCGCGGAGGTCGCCGGGGATGACGCCGCCCTGCAGCAGGCCAGCGCGGAAGCAGGTTACCGCAGCGCCATCCTGGCGCGCCACCAACTGCAAGCGCCCTACGCCGGGGTGATCTCGGCCAAGCTGTCGGAGGTGGGCGAGTGGGTGGTTCCCGGCGACGCAGTGCTGGAACTGGTCGCCACCGGCGACCTGCGCATCGACTTCACCGTGGCCGAGGACTACCTGGCGCGCATGCAAGCCGGCGCACGCGTCACCTACAACGCCGGGGGCGCGGGCAGCGAGGCGCGCAGCGGCAGCATCGCCACGGTGGTGCCGGTCAGTGACCCCGGCGCACGCACCTTCCTGCTGCGCGTGGAGCCCGACAGCGCAACAGCCGACCTCGCGCCCGGCATGTCCGTGCATGGACAGGTGCACCTGGACGCCGGACGCAGCGCGCCGGTAGTGCCGCGCGATGCGATCATCCGCTATCCCGACGGCCGCGTGATCGTGTGGACAGTAGAGCGCGACGGCGACGCCACGGTCGTGGCGGAACGCCTGGTCCGCACCGGACTGGTGTTTGACGGGCTGGTGGAGATCCGCGCCGGCCTGGCGCCCGGCGCGCGGGTCGTGGTACAGGGCAACGAGGCCCTGCAGGTGGGCCAGCCGGTGAGCGTCACAGAGGCGCGGGCGGACTGACGTCGTGTTCGAGAAACTCATCGCCCGGCCCACCCTGGTCACCGTCATTACCCTCATTCTCTGTGTGCTGGGCATTGCCGCGGCCCTGCGCATCCCGGTACAGATGATCCCCGACCTCGATGTGCGCGTGATCAGCGTGCGCACCAACTGGCCGGGGGCGACGCCCCAGGACGTGGAGAAGGAGATCCTCGTCGAACAGGAGGAGTACCTGCGCAACCTGCCCAACCTGTCACGTATCGAGGCAACCGCCTCGGGTGGCAGCGCCGAGATCGAACTCGAGTTTCCGCTGGGCACCGATATCACGCAGATGCTGATCCGCGTCAACAACGCCCTGAGCCAGGTGCCCGCCTACCCGGAGGCGGTGGACGAACCGCGCATTTACGCCAACTCCTTCTCCAGCAACGCCTTCATGTTCCTCAGCGTCACGCCGCTGCCGGGCAACCCGCGGCAGCTGGACATGGACCTGGTGCAGGATTTCGTCGAGGACACGGTTAAAACCCGCCTGGCCAGCGTGCCGGGCATTTCCGAGGTCGGCGTGTACGGCGGCGTGGAGCGGCAGGTGCAGATCCTGGTAGACCCGGCGCGCCTGGCGCACCGCGGCCTGACCCTGCTCGACGTGCGCGAGGCCCTGCGCAGCCGCAATCGCGACCGCTCAGCCGGCACCGTGGACGCGGGCAAGCGCCAGTACCTGCTGCGCACACTGGGCCGTTTCGAGAGCATGGAGGAGTTGTCTGCGCTGGTGCTGGCGCGGCGCGGCGACTCGATTATCCGCCTGTCGGATGTCGCCAGCGTGCGCCTGGACCACTTCGAGGAAAGCAACATCACCTCGCTGGACGGGCAGCAGAACATCTTCATGATGCTGCGCAAGGAGGCGGGCTCCAACGTCATCGATATCAAGCGCGCGGTGATGCAGGAAATCGCGGCGATCAACCGCGACACGCTGGCGCCGGCCGGCATGCAACTGACCCGCATCGCCGACGACGTGGTCTACGTGGAGGAGTCCCTGCGCAACGTCTGGCAGAACCTGGCCCTGGGCGCGCTGCTGGCCTCGGCGGTGATGTTCGGATTCCTGCGCTCCTCGCGCGCGACCCTGGTCGGGGTGATGGGCATCCCGGTCTGTATCATCATTGCCTTCCTCGGCCTGCTGGTTGCTGGCCGCACCATCAATGTGATCTCCCTGGCGGGCATTGCCTTCGCCATCGGCATGACCCTGGACAACAGTATCGTCGTGCTGGAGAGCATCGAGCTGGAGCGACGCCGCGGCGCCGACCGCCTGCGCGCGGCTGCCGAGGGTGTGCGCCAGGTGTGGCCCGCCGTGTTCGCCTCGACCATGACCACCGTGCTGGTCTTCGTGCCGGTGGCCTTCGTCGAGCAGGAAGCCGGGCAACTCTACTCGGATGTCGCCATCGCCATTTCCGCCGCCATCCTCGCCTCCATGGTGGTGGCGGTCACCCTGCTGCCCACCGCCGCGGCGCGACTGGATTTCGCCGCCGACGACAACGCCGGCCGCGCCCGCCCCGGCAGTGCGGTGCGCGACGCCACCCTGGGCGCCGTGGGTCGTATCCTGGCCACGCCGCGCAAACGCGCGCTGTGCATTGTCGGCGGCAGCGCGTTGAGCATCGCGATCATCTGGCTGCTGACACCCCCGGCGGAATACCTGCCCGAGGGTGAGGAGCCCAAGGTCTTCGTCAGCATGAACGCGCCGCCGGGCTACAACCTGGCCGCGATGCGGGCGATCGCCGCGGAGATCGAACAGTACCTGCAGCCGCACGTGCGCGCCGAACGCACGGACTTTGCCCGGGGCCGTACCGGGATGCCCCCGGTGCAATACTACAACATGCGCGTGCGCGCCAGTTCGCTGCGCATCATCTCCGAGCCCGTGCACCCGGGCGACGTCGAGGCGCTGATGGACGCGCTGTCGGCGAAGTTCCGCGAGTACCCCGGCATGCGCGCCTTCGCCGCGCGCGGCTCGATTATCACCAGCAACCAGGGCGGCACGCGCAGCATCAACCTGGATATTTCCGGCCCGGACCTGGGCGAGATTTACGCGGTGGCCCAGGCGGCCTACCTGCGCGCGAAGGAAATTTTCGACAATCCGCGCATCCAGAGCCAGCCCACTTCGCTGGCGCTGGCGCAGCCGCTGGTGGAGGTGCGCCCGCACTGGGAGCGCGCCGCGGAGCTGGGCCTGTCCGCGGACGAGGTCGGCTTCGTCGTCGCCGCGCTCACCGACGGCAGCTACGTCGACGAATTCTTCCTCGACGACGACAAGATCGATATCTACCTGTACAGCGCCGCCGGCCGCGACATCGAGCTGGAGACGCTGCCGCAACTGCCGGTGTACACACCCAACGGCGAGGTGCTGCCGCTGGGCGCGCTGGTGGAGATCGTCGAGACCGTGGACACCAGTTCCGTGCGCCGGGTCAATGGCCGCCGCACCGTCACCCTCAACGTGATTCCCCCGCGCAGCGTCGCGCTGGAAAGCGGCGTACAGATCGTGCGCGAGGAACTGGTGGAATACCTGCGTGAGCGCGGCGACATACCGGCGCGCGTGGACGTGGTCATCTCCGGCGCCGCGGACCAGCTCGACGCCACCCGCGAGGCCCTGTTCAGCAATTACCTGGTCGCCCTGCTGGTGATCTACCTGCTCATGGTGGCGATCTTCAACCACTGGGGCCACCCGCTGCTGATCATCACCTCCATCCCGGTGGGCATCGCCGGCGGCATCGTCGGCCTGTGGCTGCTCAACCAGGTGGGCGCATGGCTGCCGGCGCTGGGCCTTGCCCAGGTTGTGCAGCCCTTCGACATGATCTCCATGCTGGGCTTCCTCATTCTCATGGGAACGGTCGTCAACAACCCGATCCTGGTGGTGCACCGCGCGGTGCAGAACTGCCGGCAGGACGGCATGCCGCCGCTGGCGGCGGTGCGCGAGGCGGTGGAGGTGCGCCTGCGGCCCATCGCCATGTCCACCATCACCACCCTGTTCGGCCTCGCGCCGCTGGTGTTCCTGCCCGGCGCCGGCACCGAACTGTACCGCGGCGTGGGGGTCATCGTGATGTTCGGGATCATCGGCGCGGCACTGGTCACGCTGACCCTGCTGCCGGCGCTGACCGTGGCCGTGCTGTCACTGCACACGCGCGCCTCGCCCGCAGCATCCGCGCGCGGGGCGCCGGACCGCTAGCCCGGCCCCGTGCGCGGCGCTCGACTAAGCCGTTACACCCGCCATGCCCGCCGCCGCGACCGGAGGCAGGTCGCGGTAGGTGCGAATTCCGGGCGCCGCAGCGCACACGGCGGGGATGGCATTTATCGACGGCAGGGCCGTGATGCGCATGCCCAGGGCGTTCATGTCGGCGGGGCTCAGCGCCGACACATCGCCCGCGGGGATGGGCAGCAGGGTGTTGTACATGTCGGGCTCGCCCTGCACGAATACGGAGTAACCGTGGCGAACGTCCCAGGGTGCCGCCGTGTGCTCGCCTGCCACCCACACCTGTTCGTTCTCCAGCAATTCCTGCCCGCCGACACTGCCGACCCAGCGCAGGCGCGCCGCAGCAATACTGCCCTGACTGATATAGCGGCCTGGCGCATCGATATCCCGCGTCGCGGCCGCGTATTCCACGTGGCACTCGATCCCGTCCAAACGCATGTCCAGCAGTGAGGCCATCAGCTCCAGCGCATCGCCAAATACCGAGGTCTCCTCCTTGACCTGGGCGGCAAGGCCGGGCGTGTCGATAGCCAGGCCATAACCGATACGGTCCATATTGGGGTCGCCGACAAAGTGGAACACGTCGACCGACTCGGTGACAGTGAGCTTACGTACCTGCTGGCAATGCGCGGACACCACGCAGGCCAGGTAATTGATGTGCCCGGGATTGATGCCGGTACCAAAGATCGTCGCATTGCCCAGTTTGCCAGCCCGCGCCAGCCGCTGCCGCGGCGACGGTCCGTCCGCACCGCGCGCCTTGTAGTCCAGCCCCCAGCCGGTGATGAAATTGCAGGTCGTAACGACATTGATGCCCGCCGCGAGCAGCGCCTCGAGGTGGTCCACGTCGGGATACAGGGGGCTGTAGCTGACACAGTCCGGCGCCAGTGCAATGATCTCGTCCACGCTGTGCGTCGCCGTGACGCCCAGGGGGGCCAGTCCGACCAGTTCGCCCGCGTCACGTCCCTCCTTGACCTCGCTGAACGCGTACATGCCGACGAGCTCCAGCCGGGGATCGGCGAGGATCGCGCCGACCGCCTGCCTGGCGACCCCGCCGCTGGTCCACTGCACAACGCGGAATGTCATATCGGTCGCCTCCAATAAACCAGCGTAATTGATTACCGATGCGCTATCGTGTGATAGTGCGATGCCCGTTGACTATAGGTCAGGCGCGCACAGCCGGGAAACCCGCTGCCGCGTCGGGCGGGAACAAAAAGATCACCGGTCCTGTCACGTGTACCAGGCCGGCCTGGAGAAGAGATATGTCCGACCCGGAATTCACCCCCTACACCGAGGGCCAGGAAAAATTCGGCTCCTGGTTCATCAACCGCGTGGGACGCATGCAGACCACGGTCTACGAACTCACCGGCGGCCGCCTGTGGAACAAGTTCCTCGGCTCGCCCGTGGCAATCCTCACCGTCGTCGGCCGCAAGAGCGGGAAAGTGCGCAAGATTCCGCTGCTGTTTCTCGAGCAGGGCGAGAACATCATCATGACCGCTTCCAAGGGCGGCATGTCGAAACTGCCGATCTGGTACCACAACGTCTGCGCCGCCCCCAGCGTACACATCCAGGTCGGCAAGCGGAAAAGGGAATACTCCATGCGCGAGGCGAGCCCGGAGGAAGAGGCGGATCTGTGGCCGAAGCTCGAGGACATGTACCCCTCATACAGGGAGTACCGTGCGCGCACCGAGGGCATCCGGCATATTCCCGTACTGATTTTCACACCTATCGACAAGGCCTAGACTCACAGGACAAGACCATGGCAAAACACGACCTCGGCGATATCGAAGCGATCAGGGTGAACCTCCAGGGATGGATGCGCGAGCACCTTGCGGACGCCCGGACGCTGACACTGGGCGAACTGAAGTTTCCCGAGGAGAGCGGCGAGAGCAGCGTCACCCTGATCCTCGACGCTGACAACGGCGGCGCCAAAGAACGCTATATCTGCCGGATGAAACCGCGCGCCAGCGAGGTGTTCGACGTGCACGACCTGCTGATGCAGTACCAGATGATGGAAGTCATGCACGACAACGACATCCCCGTCCCGCCCCTGCTCGGCTACGAGGCTGACGAGAGCCTGCTGGGCAGCGACTTCTACCTGATGGGCTTCGTCGACGGGCAGATACCCACGGACAACCCGCCCTGGGCCTTCGGCGGCTGGGTCACGGAGCTGAGCGACGAGCAGCGCGCCACCCAGTGGCGCAACGGCCTGGAGACGCTGGCGAAGATTCACTCCATCGACCCGGAGCGGTACGACCTGGCGCGGCTGCCACGCTCGGCGCCGGACCAGGCGCCGTCGCAGCAGGAACTGGACAAGTTCAACGCGATGGTCACCGAGGAGGAGCGCGCCTGCCTGGCCGAGCCCGTGCTGCAGGCCCTGGACTACCTCAACGCCAACCTGCCGGCCGAGGGCCCGCGCCGGCTGTGCTGGGGCGACGCCCGCCCCGGCAACATCATCTGGAAGGACCTGCGCCCCAACGCGGTGATCGACTGGGAAATGGCCAGCATTGCGGACCCGCTGCAGGAAGTGGCCTGGTGGTACTGGATCGACTACATCAACTGTGTCGGCCTGGGCGCCGAAAGGCCGGGCGGGCTGCCGCAATTGCAGGACATCTACGACCAGTGGCAGGCGCTGACCGGGCTGCCCACGGACCACGCCGCCTATTTCGACCTGTTCGCGGTGGTGCGCTACGCCATCATCCTGGAGCGCAAGTTCATGGCCATGCGACGCGCCGGCGTCGAGCGCATCGGCAATTTTGTCGACCCTTTCGTGGAGCAGCAACTGGCGCGCGTGCAGGGCAAGTGAACCGTCGCGCGCCGGGGCTCGCGGCAGCTACAGGAGAGCGCTTATGACCAGGGTCTCAACGTTCTGCTCCATCTGTTCGGCGTTCTGCGGCTTCGAGGCGGAAGTCGAGAACGACCGCGTCATCGCCATGGTCCCGGACAAGGACCACCCCATGAGCCGCGGCTTCAGCTGCAGCAAGGGGCGGCACTACCACCACATGCTCAACTCGCCGAACCGGGTAACCAGGTGCCGCAAGCGCGTTGACGGGGACTGGCACGCACAGGACAAGGGGCAGGCGCTGGATGAGATCGCGGCGCGCCTGCGCAAGCTCATCGACGCCCACGGGCCCGAGTCGGTCGCGGTGTTCTGCGGCAACGGCGTTACGTTCAAGGCGCTGACCATGCCCTCGGTGCACGCCTTCATGCAGGGCCTGGGCTCGCACCAGATTTACACCTCGCTGACCATAGACCAACCGGCGAAAATCGTCAGCGTCGGGCGGCACGGCGTGTGGGCCGCCGGCGGGCACAGTTTCGAGAGCGCCCGGGTGCTGATGTTGATCGGCAACAACGTACTGGTATCGGGGCTGCACGGCCCCGGGAGCATCCCCGGCTGGCAACCGGGCGCGCTCAAGCAGGCGCGCAAACGCGGCCTGAAGCTGATCGTGGTCGACCCGCGGCTGACCGAAACCGCGCAGCAGGCGGACCTGCACCTGCCGGTGAAGCCCGGCACCGACGCGGCGCTGCTCAGCGGCATGATCCGCCATATCCTCGACCAGGACCTGCACGATGCGGCGTTCTGCGCCGATTTCACCGAGGGACTGGAAGCGCTCGAGCAGGAGGTCGCGGCCTTCGACCTGGCCACCACCGCCACCATCACCGGCCTGCAGCCGGAACTTATCCGCGAGGCCGCCGAGATGTTCGCGCGCCAGGGTCGCGGCAGCGTCAGCTCCGCCACCGGGCCGGACATGGCGCCACACGGCAATCTCACCGAGCACCTGATCAGCAGCCTGAACTCCCTGTGCGGGCGCCACAATCGCGCCGGCGAGCGTGTCGCCGGCAGCCTGCTGACACCCGATTTCCCGCCCATCGCCGCGGTGGTGCCGCGCGAGCTGATGCCCGAGACGCTCAACCCCGCGGCGAATACACGGCGCTCCCGCGTACGCGGCGCGCACCAGCTGTTCCGCGAGATGCCCACGGCGACCCTGGCCGAGGAAATTCTCACCCCAGGCCAGGGGCAGATAAAGGCGCTGCTGGTGATCGGCGGCAACCCGGCGCTGTCGGTGCCCGACCGCGCGCAGATACACGCGGCGCTGCAGGAGCTGGAGCTGTGCGTGTGCATCGATGGCCGGCTGACCGAAACAGCGGACATGGCGGACTATTTCCTGCCCGCCAGCTACGGCCTGGAAAAAACCGACATGACCGTGTTCAACGACATCTTTTGGGGCGCGCCCTACCACCAGGTCTCGCAACCGGTGGTGCCGCCCCCGGGCGAGGCGACCGATGAGTACCTCTACCTGGCCGCCCTCGCACAGCGCCTGGGCGTGACGATGAGCTACCCCGGTGGCGCCATCGACACGGCCGACCCGCCCTCCCCCATGGACCTGCTCGACCTGGTCTTTCCCGCCGGCAGCACGCGCGTGTCGCCGCGGGACATCGCCGCGCACCCGCGCGGCCAGGTGTTCGAGTCGTTCGCCGAACTGGAGGTCATCCCCGCGCTGGAGGGCATGCACGAGCGCCTGCGCTTCATGCCCGAGGGCGTGGCCGAAGAGTTCGCGCAACTGCGCGCGTCACTGGACAGCGCCGACGACGAGGGCGACTACCTGCTGATCTGCCGGCGCAATCCCCACGTCTACAACTCCATGTGCCACGAGTTTCCCCAGGCGCCGGACGACAACGCGCTGTTCGCCCACCCCGATGACATGGCCGCGGCGGGCCTGGCAAGCGGCCAGCGCGTGCGCGTGTGCTCGGCCCACGGCGAAATCGACGCGACGCTGCAGCAAGACGCCACGCTGCGCCCCGGCGTGGTCGCCATCAGCCACGGCTTCGGCGGCAAATCCGGTGGAACCCCGGTCAACGCCCTGCTCAGCAGCAATGAATCCACCGACCGCTACACCCACATCCCGCGCATGAGCGCCGTACCGGTATCGCTGGCCGCGGCGAGCGCATGAACAATCCGCAGCGCAAACTGTGCGGTTATGCACTAGACTGCAGGGGAAGCGGTTCTACCGCCGCGACACTTCTGACAATTGATAAAGGGACAACCCGATGACCTCGAAGAAGCTGACCTACCTGTTTATTCCTGTACTGGCCCTCGGCATGGCAGCCGGCTGTAGCAAGGAAGAGGCCAATCAGACCCTGGAAAGCGCCAAGCAGGCCGCGGCCGACGCCACGGATGCGGCCACGGAGGCGGCGCAAAACGCCGGCGATACCATGAGTGACGTCGCCGACGCGGCGGCGGCAACCGGCAGCGATGCCTGGGATAGCACGAAGCAAGCCGCCAGTGACGCGGCGGACGCCACCTCCGAGGCCGCCAGCGACGCCTGGGACGCCACCGCGGACGCCGCCAGCGACGCGGCCGATGCGACCAAACAGGCGGCCGACGACGCCATGGATGCCGCCAGTGACGCAGCTGACAAGGCCGGCGACGCCATGAGCGACAAGGCGGACGAGGCCAGCGATGCGGCCAGCGACGCCATGGACAGCGCCTCCAAGGCCATGGACGATATGACCAAATAGGCTTGCGCGGCAAACGCCGCACAAGACCGGGTAGCCGCGCGGGTCTCGATCCGCGCCGCGCCCACCGCACACTCCCTCCCGCGGTGCGCCCGCACGCGGGTCCTAGCCGGGCAACGGCGGGTTCCTGCGCGCCAGGATGCCCTCACTACGCGCGCGGAGCTGGGCGTCGTTGGCCTCGCTCGGCGGCAGTATCCAGAACTGCCCCGCGGCAATGCCGTCCAGGCAGGTCTGCGCGACCTCCTCCGGTTCCGTGAGCGGCATGTTGCCCAGCCCCGAAGCCTTTACCAGGTCCGCCATACTGGTATAGGCCACCGGTTCATCGTCGTCGCGCAAGTGCTCGGGGCGGTTGCGCATGGAACTCAGGATATTGGTATTGACCACGTGCGGCCCCGGGAACAACACGTGGGCCTGCAAGGCCGCCCCCTCCATCTGCAACTGGTAGTGCAGCACCTCGCTGATGCTGGTGACCGCCGCCTTGGTCGCGGCGTAGATCGGCGTGCTGGGCAGGGACACCAGACCGCCGTTACCGGAAGAGGTATTGACCACGTGCCCCGCCTCGCCGTGGGCCAGCATGTTGGGCACGAAGGCGCGGATACCGTTGGCCACGCCCATCACGTTGACGCCGAAGCCCCAGTCCCAGTCGTTAGGCGTCAGCGTCCACATCCGCCGCTGCGCCTCCTTGATGCCCACGCCGGCGTTGTTGCACAGGATATGCACGTTGCCGTAAGCGTCGCGACTGGCCTGCTCCAACGCGGCCATCGATTCGGGGCTGGTGACGTCGGCCTGCACCGGCGTCACCTCCAGTCCCTGCTCGCGCAGCGCCGCGGCGGATTGGTCCAGCGCGGTCGCCTCCACGTCGGCCATGACCACGTTCATACCCTGCCGTGCGAACAGTTCGCACAGGCAACGCCCCACGCCGGAGGCGCCGCCGGTGATCACCGCGGTCCTGCCCTGGAATTCAGCTGCCATGGTCGCTTGCTCCTTACCTTGTGTTGCGGCCGCCGGACGGCGACCGGGTTAGCGGCAGGCAATGCCCGCCTGACGACTCAGGAGGCGGCGCCCGCCTGTGCGCCGGGTGCGCCCCCGTCCGGGTAGGGACCGCCGACGTAGAACTGCGCGAAATACTTGCGAAAACGCATGATCGGGCCGTCGCCATCGCACAGCACGGGTTCACGCAGGTGGAACTTGTTGCTCCAGATCGGGATATCGCCCTCCACGCCGCGCTGGCCGTTGGTGCTCTCGATGGCCGCCTGCATCCCCATGTGCTCGAATGAATCCTGCGGGTAGGGACGGTGGATGTACATGAAGCGCACTTCCACGTTGTCGGCGTCCAGGGGCGTGACCAGCACCTGCAGCAGGTATTCCATGAAGCCGGAGAAACGCACCCATTTCTGCCCCGCGCCGTTCTGCACCACTTCCACCGTCGACTCGATCTCCACCTCGCCACCCCCTTCGTCGGTCACCGTGCGGGAGCCGCTCACCCGGCTGCGCCGGATATGCCGGTCGTAGCTGGTCTCGCCCTCGGGTACCGCCTCCATGCCGTGGACGTACTTGAAGTGGGCCACGTCCACGCCGTTCTCGGCGATTTCCTGCGGACAGGAGGCAAAGGACCAGGAAAAGCGCTGGCGCTCGGTCCAGGCCGCGTCGTCGAGTTCATCCAGTGCGATGACTTCGTGATCCGGCGCGGCGCCCTGGGGGTGGTACCAGGCCCAGATGACCTCGTTCTTTTCGCACACCGGGTAGGTCTTCAGGCAGGGCTTGCCCTCCCACCTGGGCGGTATGCGACTGGCGTAGGGAATATCGGTGATGACGCCGTCAGTGCCGTACTGCCAGTGATGGAACGGGCAACGGATAGATTCGCCCTGCACCGTACCGCCGTGGCCCAGGTGCGCGCCCAGGTGCGGGCAGGCGGGATGGGACAGGCCCACGCGCCCCGACGCGGTGCGAAACAACACCATGTCACGGTCGAAATAGCGCACGTTGCGCACCTGCCCCACCGCCAGTTCATCGCTGTAGCCGATGCAGAACCAGCCATAGGGCATGGGCATGGGAAATCGCTCAGACATACTCCTCTCCAGGGCCGCCTCAGGCGGCCTCGCCGACGAAATCATCGCGTCGCGGGCCGATACGTGCGGCGATCGCGTTCAACCCGGTGGCGTCGAGCTGGTAGCAGTCCAGGGCGTTGCCGCCGAGCATGGCCTCGAGATCCGTTTCCGGCAGGCCTTTCATGTAGGTCATCAGCTTCTCGCGCGTGTTCGGCCAGGAACCCTCGGGGTGCGGATAATCCGTACCCCACATGACACGGTCGATGCCGATTTCATGGCGCACCGCGGTGGAGCCCTCGTCGAACAGGGCCGAGGCGCCGATCCAGCAGTTGCGCCGGAAGTACTCGCTGGGACGCAGGGTGAGGTTGCTGCGGAAGTCGCCCAGCTTGCCCGAGGTGTGCTTGACCGAGGCGCGCACGTCCATCAGTTCGAGCAGGTCCGGCACCCAGAACTCGCTGACCTCGGTGAGCGCGAAGTGCAGGCGCGGGAACTTCTCGAACACACCGCCGAAGATCATGTGCCACAGGGGCCGGCTGGCCCACCAGGCAAACTCGGTGAGAAAGACGCCGATGGCCCCGGGCAGGTCGTAGTCGTAGTCCGGTGACGGTCCCGAGTGTGTGTGCACCACCATGTTGTGTTCCTGGCAGAACTCCCATACCGGGTAGTAGCGCGGGTGGTTGTAGGGCTCCCGCTCGCCCATCAGCGCCGGGATGAGAATTCCCCGCAGGCCGTTGTCGTAGGCCCACTTGACCTCGCGCAGCGCCTCGTCCACGTCGTACAACAACAGCACGATGGCCAGGCCGATGCGCCGCAGCGGGTCCTCGCTGCAGAACTCCGCCATCCAGCGATTGTGCGCGCGGGCGCCGGCCCACTGCAGTTCCGGGTCGATACCCCAGGGCCGCAGGCCCAGCCCGGCGCCAAAGGGCGGTGCGTTCTGCTCGGTGATGCCGTCGGGAAACAATACCTCGGCGGCGACCCCGTCGCCGTCCAGCACGCGATTGCGCACCGCCCCGTCCCAGGCGCCCTTGAGGTCGTCCTCGATGCCCTGGCGCCACTTGTCATTGAACTCGGCGATAAGCAGCCGCTCCTCCGCCTTGCGCGTGAGTTCGCGCTGGATGGGCAGGGCCTCGTCGAAGGCGGCGTGGTACTTGCTCTCCACGTAATCCCGGTAGCCCTCCATGGGCAGGCCGGCGTGGCCGTCGGTGGATACGATCAGGTAACGGTCCATGACCAGTACTCCTGTGGGTTGTGCGCCCGCGCTAGTCGCGGATCGGGCCACCCAGGTGGCCCGGCCAGCGGCTGCCGGAAATAGTGTCGATGTGCGGCCAGAAGCCCTCGGGGTCCAACGGGCCGGCCAGGCTGATGTCGCGGCTGAGGTACTGCGGCCACCACAGGTGGGCGGACACCTGCTCGCGCATGGGCAGCAACGAGGCGATCGGATCCCAGGGGCTCTCGCGCAGGGTGAGTGCTCCGTCCAGGGCGACGCGGTGGCCGGGGCCGTACTTGCCATAAACGTGCACCACGTGGGGCGGGAAGTCGTAACCCTTGCCAAAACCCACCTGCCGCGACACCTTCACCCACCACTCGTGGCGCTCGATGCCCTGCTCCGGCAGCGGGTCCTCCCCGGCCAGGGTGCCGCTGAATTCGACGAAGGTGTAACCCTGGTGCGTGCAGCGCGCGCTCACCCTGTCTCCCAGGCGATAGTAGTCGGTGGCGCAGGGAAACTTGGGCTGCCCGTTGGCGGACTGGCAGAGGAAGATCGGCGCCTCCTGGTCGATGCCGTAGCCCAGCGCCCACTCTCCGGGAGTGCCGTCGTAGGTGGCATCGACCGTCATGAGGATGCCGTACTCGGGCTCCTCGTTCACCGGCAGGTTGTAGATGGTGAGATTGACGTGCGCCGTATCGCTGTTCTCCAGACCCGGCGGTAACAGGCGGGCGATATTGTCGGGGTCGGTGCGGTAAACAATTTTCAGCATCGGCCACTGGCTGATCTCGCCGGGGCTGGTTTGCGGTTCCAGGGTGGGGTCGGACATTGCGCGCTCCTTATCCAGTTGGACGTCCAAGGTACACGGCGCAGGGGGCGCGAAAAACCGTGTCAGCGTGGTTAGAGTGTTTCCACTAGTGGCGTATTCCCTAACCGCCCTCAGGGCGCGGGATACCAGATCGCCGAACTGATGGCACGCTCCTGGATACTCGCAGGCTGGGGCGCTTCCACGCCCAGCCGCGCGGCGTCGTAGGTGGACCAGCGCGGCGTGGGAATCTCGATGGCGCGCGCGTAGTAGAACGCCTCCTGCCCCGGGTCGAAGTCCGGGTCCTGCCAGTAGGCCGACAACTGGCCGGCGCCGATACTGTTGTCGTAACTCGCTGCGGCCACGTTCACCGTATTGCCCACCGGGCCCAGGCGGCCGTCCGCGGACAGGCTGCGACCGTCGGACCAGGCCACGTCGTACACCTGTTCATGGCTTTGCCCGCGGGCGTCGACCCAGCCCTTGATCACCTGCAGGCGATCCAGGTTGGCGCCCTCCGGGTCCTTGGCGCTCCACAGCAGGAAGGTCGGCGCATCGCCGGATTCCCCCTCGCCCGGCGCCGCCGGCGCAAGTTCGCCCCCCATGGGCACGCCCAGGTCGTAGGCGACCTGCAACAGGTCGGTGCGTTGCAACATCTGCGGCTGGTAATCGAAACCGCCGAAAAAACGCAGGCTGATGCGCGGCCCGGAGGTGGCGAATGTCTCCTTGCGCGCCAGGGCGTCGTAGATGGACTCGCGCGTATTCTCCTGCGCCCAGACCGCGGCCAGCCCGGCGGAACCCCAGCGGGCGGAGCGCCGCATGGAGCCGGGCAGGAAGATGGATTCTCCCAGTCGCAGGCCGGCGCTGCCGTCCATCAGCGGCAGCTTGCCGTGGTGGTTGCTCTCCTGCACGGAACTGCTGGCGTTGTGGCTGTCGCTGCTGCCGATGACGCCGAAGCGGTAGGGATTGAAGCCCTCGGCGTGTGCGTACTCGATACCGGCGCGCAGGGCGTCACGGGCGTAGCTGCCACGCGGCTCGCTGAAGGCGCCGCTGGCGCTGAGCTGCGAGGACATGATCTCGAAATCGGCGAACTCGTCGCGCGGCGACAGCAGCGGGTGCGTCTCGGAGGTCCCCTTGATCTGCATGATCTCGCTGAGCGGTTCGTTGCGCATGCGCTGGCGCGCGTAGGCCGCGGTGAAGGGACTGCCATCGGTCATCACGCGGTCGTACATCAACCCGTTGGACACGTTGCCGTTGTGTGGAATGGCCAGCATGGTCATGCCGCGCCCGCGCTGTTCGTCCAGGGCGTCCCACAGGTCCTCGGGATTTTCCGAATCCAGCGAGGTAAAGGGGTACTCGGGCACGTGCGTATCGCGATAGATCACGTTGCGGTGCAGGTTCTGCCCGTCCGGCATCGAGGTCCACTCATAGCCGACGAAGGTGGTGAACACACCCGGCTGATAGTGCGCCTCGGCGGTGTCGACCATGAGCTGCCAGGCGTTGAGGCCGATCTCGCGCACGCCGGCGGCGTGGGCATAGCGCTCCAGGCCCTTGACGCTGCCCACCGTCCTGCCGAAGGCGTAGGTCAGCGACAACGGGCTGTCCTCCAGCAACCGCTGGCGCAGGCTGCGCCGCTGCAGCGGCATGTCGAGTTCCTCATCCACGCGCGCCGCGCCCATGTATTCCGCGTGTTCGGTGACCGCAGCGAAGTCCAGTGGCCGGTCGATGCGAATGGCATAGCCGGCGCCGTGCTCAATGGTGCCGCCACGGGCGAAGACATAGGCATCCTCCGGCGTCGTGCGCACGCCCAGGACGTAGGCATCGGTGGAGTAGCTTGTATGGATGTGCAGGTCGCCCCACAGCAGGTGCCGCGTCTCCTGGTAGGCGACAGCGGGCTTGGCCGGCGGCGGCGCGGCGCTGGCCGCATCGTAGGCCGGGTACAGGCTCGGGTCGTCCACCGGGCTGCAGGCCGCCAGCGCGGCCAGTGCCAGCGCCACGGGAGCGGGAGGGTATTTCAGGTAGTTGCACATAGGAAAGCCATCCGTCCCGGGAAAAATCATGCGCGCGACAGGCCCCGGCGACGCGCGCGCCGCCACAGCAGCAGCGCCAGCGCAAACAGTGCTACCCCGGCCAGGATGCGGGGCAGGTAGTGCGGCGCGTACACGAACAGCATGGAGTTGATCCCCACCTGCCGTGCGAGGTTGTAGTCAGCCGGCATGGGCAACACGCCGGCCGCGTCTGCGTAATCGGCATAGGCCGACTGCATATCGCGGAACAGCGCGGGCTGGCTGACAGCGAGGTCCGCGGTCTCGCCGGGGTCGCGCTCGATGTCATACAGGCGCCACGCCCCGTCGCCCACCGGCGGCAGGTTGCGCACCAGCTTGTAGTTGCCGCGGTACAATGCCGCGTTGCCGGAAAACTCGTAGCCTGTCGATTCCTGCGCGCTGCGCGGCGGCGGGCCTGCGTGCAGGAGCAGGGGCAACAGGCTCCTGCCGCTGATCGTTTCGCCCGCAGAGCTCCCAGCGCTGGCCACGCCGGCAATCTCCAGCAGTGTCGGTGTAATGTCGGTGACATAGGTGAAGTCACGGTGGATCGACCCCGCCCGCATGCCGCGCAACCCGCTGACGATGAGCGGCACACGCACGCCGCCCTCCCCCGCGAAAAACTTGTTGCCTGCAAGAGGCGTGTTGGAAACGATACCCCAGCGGCTGCCCGCACCCACCCAACTGCCTTTCTCGCCCAGGGATTCCACCTCGCGGTGAAAGTTGCTCTCCAGCCAGCGGCGCGCGAACGCGTTGCTGTAGGGCTCGTTGGCCACCGCGCCATTGTCCGAGAGCAGCACGAACACCGTGTTCTGATACTGGCCACTGGCGCGCAGGTAGTCGAGCAGCCGCCCGAGTTCGTGGTCCATGGCCGTGGCCATGCCCGCATAGGCCTGCATGCGCCGCGCCTCGAAATACTGCTGCTGCGGCTGCAGCGCGTCCCACTGCGCCTGGGTCGGCCCGGGCGCCAGGGCGACGTCATCCGCCAGCAGGCCGAGTTCGCGGATTCTGCGCACACGCGCCTGGCGCACCGCGTGCCAGCCCTCGGTGTAGCGACCGCGATAGGCGTCGATGAAGCGCGCGGGCGCCTGGATCGGCGTGTGGTTGGCCTGGAACGCGACGTAGGCGAAGAACGGGCTGTTTGAGTCGGCGGTGTCCTGCAGAAATGTGATGGTTCTGTCGACAAAACCGGTCGACGAGTAAAAGTCAGCCGGCAGCCTGTCCAGGCGCTCGCCGTTCTCGTACCAGTACACTTCCAGTTGCATCGGCAGGTAGGGGCGCATCTCGAAGTTGTCCGCGCCGCTGTCGGCCTGGATCAGCGAATAATCGAAACCGCGCGCCGGCGGCAGGTTTTGCGGCTCGTGCCCCAGGTGCCACTTGCCGGCGACCGAGGTGCGGTAGCCGGCGTCGCGCAGCAGGCTGGCTACGGTCTGCACACGTTCGTTCAACACGCCGGCGTATCCCGGTTCGCCGCGGTGCGACAACGGCATCAGCTCGCGCATGCTACCGACGCCGGCACGGTGGCTGTCGACGCCGGTCATCAGCATCGCGCGGGTGGGAGCGCAACTGGACGCGGCGTGAAAGTTGGAAAAGCGCGCACCGGCGCGCGCCAGGGCATCGATATTTGGCGTCGCAATCTCGCCGCCGAATGCGCCGAAATCGGAGAACCCCATGTCGTCCACCACCACCAGCACGATATTGGGCCGCTCCTGCGCCGACGCCAGGATCGCCCACATCGACAGCGTGACAAGAAGCAGTGATTGCAGTGGTATTCTCAGCACGGTGCGACAACGCCCCCCCGGTTATTATTGCCAGCCACTTGCCTGACCGCGCAGGTTACCGCGCCGCGCGCGGTGAAAAAACCCGCCTGTGCGACCAGAGTGTTTCCGTCGACACGCTAGTGCGCCACCACGGTAGAATCCTGTACGAGCACACGGATAACGCGTATATTTGCGCGACGCCTCGAACGCAAGCGAGCGGAATATAATGATACCAGTCCTGCATCCGGTGGCGGCGCGAATAGCGTCGCGCCATCGTCGCGCCGCCGGTCAGCAATGAGCAACGGCGCCAAACTGGCCCGCTGGGAGGGCATCGAAGAGTATATTTGCGTGGTCGAGGCAGGCAGCTTCACCGCGGCGGCCGAACGGCTGGGCGTATCGAAGTCCTACGTGAGTAAACAGGTCAGCCTGTTGGAAGATCGCCTCGGCGTACGCCTGCTGCAACGCACCACCCGTCGCCTGACCCTGACCGAGATCGGCAACACGTTCTTCGGCCACTGCAAGGACATGGCCGAGCAGCTCGACCGCGCCGAGTCCATGCTCGCGGAGATGCAACAGAGCCCACGCGGCACGCTGCGGCTGGCGCTAAACAGCCGCTACGGCACGCAATACATGGCCGGCGCCGTTGCCGAGTTCGCGCGCCGCTACCCGGAAGTCTCCGTCGAGGTCAGCTCGAGCTTCCAGGACGTGGACCTGCTAGCGGAAAACTACGACCTCACACTGCGCTACAACAAGCTCGAGGATTCGAGCATGGTGGCGCGTCGCCTCGGCGGGTACTCACTGTGCCTGTGCGCGGCGCCCTCCTACTGGTACGAGCATCCCCAGCCACAATGCGCCGAGGACCTGTCCAGGCACAACTGCCTGGTGACGCCGGAGCGGGTCTGGCTGTTCGATGCGCCGGACCGCCGCGACATCATCAGAACCCGGGTCTCGGGCAACTGGATCAGTGAAGACGGCGCCAACCTGCTGGCCGCGGCGAGGGCGGGCATCGGCATTGCGCAATTGCCGGAATTTTTTATCAGCGACGCGCTGGCTCGTGGCGAACTGGTGAAAATCCCCGCGGCCGACTGGAACCGCTACTACCGCGTTGCCTGGGCGGTCTACCCCAACTCCCGCCACCTGTCCGCCAAGGTCAGGTACTTCATCAACTTTCTCGTCGAGTACCTGCACCAGCTCGACCTGGATCCCGGTTCCGAATCCTTTATCGAATAGCCGCGGACATTACGCGGTCACCGAGAACACTGAAATTATCTCCAGCGTCTTCTCCCGCCGGGTGGCGGCCTCTAGAGTGGTCGACCTCGGGATTGGCCGTGCCGCGCCCGCGGTATTTGTGTAACGGACTCGCCAGGAGAGACATGCATGACAGCCACAGCCAACGACTTGAAGTCACTGCACGACAACGCCGGCGGGGCGCACGGTCTGGACTCGCCGCGCGCCGCTGCACTGCTGGAGACAGCGCGCAAACTCGCTCCGGTACTGGAGTCGCGCATCGAGACCTGCAACAACGATCGCCGCATCCCGGATGAAACCATCGCCGACTTTCACCAGGCTGGCTTCTTCCGCATCCTGCAGTCCGGCGAATACGGCGGCTACGAGATGGAACCGCAGGTCTTCTACGCCGTGGTACTGGAGATTGCCCGCACCTGCATGTCCTCGGCCTGGGTGCTGAGCGTCATCGGCGTGCACAACTGGCAGATGAACCTGTTTGACGACGCCGCGGCACAGGAAGTCTGGGGCGAGGACGACACGGTGCTGGTCTCTTCGTCCTATGCGCCGGTGGGCCAGGTGGTGCCGGTCGACGGCGGCTTCCGGCTCAGCGGGCGCTGGAGTTTTTCCAGTGGCTGCGAGCACTGCGACTGGGTGTTTCTCGGCGCCGTGGTTCCCACCGAGGACGCGCCCTGGGATATGCGCAACTACCGCACCTTCCTGCTGCCACGCGGGGACTACCAGATCGTCGACAACTGGGACGTTATCGGCCTGCGCGGCACCGGCAGCCACGACATCGTGGTCAAGGATGTATTCGTGCCGGAGCACCGCACGCACAACATGCTCGAGGACGACGGCGGCCGCAAGTTCATGCACAAGCCACCGCCCTACCGCCTGCCTTTCATGCAGGTCTTCTCGCGCGCCGTCTCCACCCCGTCGCTGGGCGCGCTGGAAGGGGCACTGGAAAAATACATCGACATCGCCAAGACGCGGCTGGCCGGGCCCGTCCCCATGAAGGACGACCCCAACGCCAGGCGCCTGGCGGCGCAGGTCGATGCAGGTCTGGCGCAGATGAAGCTGACCCTGTTCCACAACTTCGATGAGCTGATGCGGGCGGCACACGCGCAGAAAGCAGCAGGCCTGCTGGATCGCGCACGCTACCGCTACAACACCGCGATCGTGGCCGATACCTGCGTCGACCTTTCCTCACGCATGCTCAAGGCCGCCGGTTCCACGGGCATACGCAACAACGGCGCCCTGCTCGGCCAGCACCGCGACATCCTCGCCAGCCAGGCACACATCGCCAACGTGTCCGAGCCCTTCGCGGTCAACCTCGGCGGCATGTTGTTGGGCGAGGCGTCCACCGACTTGAGCCTGTGAGCGCGCCGGGTGAACCACGACCACTGTAAACAGACGGAGAAGCGCCAATGAGCCAGGACAGCCCACTGCCCCGGGGACACCACGCCGATTGCCCCAACGGGCAGCGCATACACTACCTCGACCAGGGTGAGGGGCCGGTGGTGGTCTTCCTGCATGGCTCCGGGCCCGGCGCCAGCGGGCACAGCAATTTCAAGGGCAACTATCCGTGGCTCGCGCAGCAGGGCTACCGCTGCATCGTGCCGGACCTCGTCGGCTTCGGCTACTCCGATAAACCCGAGGACGTACAGTACCCGCTGGGCTTTTTCGTCGAGTGCCTGCAGCAGACGCTGCAGGCGGCGGGGGTCAGTCGCTGCACCGTGGTAGGCAACTCCCTCGGCGGCGCGGTGGCTATCGGCCTGGCTCTGGACTACCCCGACCTGGTCGACGGGCTGATCCTCATGGCGCCGGGCGGCATGAGTCCGCGTGAGGACTACCTGCAGATGCCCGCCATGCAGAAAATGTTCGAAATCTACCTGTCCGAAGGCGGCGTGAACGCCGACAGCATGCGCGAACTGTTCGAGTTCGGCCTGGTATACGATGCCGCGCACGTCACGGACGAGCTGCTGGCCGAGCGCCTGCATGTCATGGAATTGATGAACACACAGGTCATGCTCAGCATGGACATCCCCCATCTGGCGGAACGCCTGGCGGAACTGCAGTGCCCGGTGCTCGTGTTCTGGGGGGCGAACGACCGCATGATGCCCGAAAACGGCATGCTCGCCCTGGCCCAGAACTGCCCGCGTATGAAGATGATCGTCCTGTCCGAGTGCGGCCACTGGGCCATGGTGGAGCACGAGGAACTGTTCAACCGCGAGTGTCTGGCGTTCCTCGAGCGGCGTACGCAGCCGGGCTGAGCATAGCGCTCAGCCGGCGTCGAGATTGGCGTCGAAGACCACCTCGCTGTACTGCGGGTACTCACCCTGCACGATGGCGCGCATCTTGCGCTCCAGGTAGTCGTTGAAGGGGTGCGTGAAGATCCAGAACCTGCGTTCGCGAACAGCCTGGAACACCCGCTCGGCGCACTCTTCAGGCGTGATGAAGTCCGGTTGCCCCGCCATCAGGTGCTCGCCCGGGTCCGGCTCGGCTTCCTCCGGGTCGATACCCAGCAGGTCGTTGCTGATTGCGGTCAGCACGGGCCCCGGGCACAGCAGCGAAACGTCGATGGCCGCCTCGCGCGCGGCAAGGTCATAGGCCAGGCACTCGGTGACGCCGCGCACCGCCATCTTGGCCGCCGTGTACTGGGCCATGCCCGGCGCGGCGACCAGCGAACCCACCGACCCCGTGTTGACGATATGCGCCGGCTTTTGCGCCTCCAGCATGGCCGGCAGGAAAGCGTTGACGCCGTTGACAACACCCATCAGGTTGACGGACATGATCGCCTGCCAGTCCTGCGCCGGGTGCGACCAGGTCTCTCCCAGGCGCAGTATGCCGGCGTTGTTGAACAGCAGGTCGGGGACGCCCAGTTCATCCCTGCAACGCCGCGCGAAGGCGTCGACCGCCGCGGCATCCGCCACATCCAGCGCCTGGGTCATCACACTGGCGCCCTGCTCCTGCAAACTCTCACACAACGCTGCAAGGCGCGACTCCTGGATATCCGCCAGCGCCACGCGCATCCCTTCCTGCGCACAGCGCGTGGCCAGGCCACGGCCAATACCACTGCCCGCGCCGGTGATCACGGCGACCTTGCCTGCAAACTCGTCCATACCTTGCCTGCTCCTCAAATAACCTGGTTGTCCGGGTGGCCACTGTAGCGCCGCGGGCACGCGCCGATAAACCGCGCCAGGGAATAAAATTGTCCTCGCTGGCGAGCTAATATGGGCAAGCGTCATCCGCGGGCGCGCCGGCGATCACATATTGCCCCCCACCGGAGGACAGTATATTCGCGCAGACGGGTTTTTCCGCGGTCGCTGTCGGCAGTACAGTGGGCGGGCAATCATCGCCACCCGGCCAAGTACTTGCGCTCCTCACACTAGAAATATAACGAGGTCGTCCCATGAGCAAACACACCACCGTCGCCGTCACCCTGCTGCTTGCCGCACCGGTCCTGTGCAGCGCCCCCGCCGTGACCGCCAAAGAGGCGCCCACGCTGGAGGAGGTGATCGTCACCGCGCGCAAACGCGAGGAAAACCTGCAGGAGACGCCCGTTTCCATCACCGCCCTGTCCGGCACGCAGATCGAGCAGCTGAAACTGTTCAACGTCGCAGACATCGAGCAACGCACGCCGAACCTGACCGTGCGCGCCTCGGACAACGGCGTGAGCAGCGCATTGCAGGCCTACCTGCGCGGCGTGGGCCAGTTCGACTTCGCGCTGACGGTAGACCCCGGCGTCGGCATGTACGTCGACGGCATCTACCTGGCGCGCACCGTCGGCGCCAACTTCCAGCTCGCGGATATCGAGCAGGTGCAGGTGCTGCGCGGGCCACAGGGCACGCTGTTCGGCAAGAACACCATCGGTGGGGCCATCAACGTGGTCACGCGGCGCCCCTCGGGCGAGACCAACTACAGTGCCGAGCTGACCGGGGGCGAGGACAATTACCTCTCCTTCGACGGTTACGCCGAGTTCCCGCTCAGCGACGACCTCGCCGCCAGCGTGGCGGTGCTGACCACGCACTCCGACGGCTGGCAGGAACGCGACCGCGGCGACGACGCCGGCAACGACGACATGTGGGCCACGCGCGGTCACCTCGACGCCGATTTCACCCCCGAGTGGAACTCCCACCTGGTCATGGACTACACCCATATCGACCAGAACGTCTACCCGCAGGTGCTGGCGGATTTCGACCCCGGCGCGGCGGTCGCCGGGCCCTACAACGGGGCAGTGCTGGCGCCCATCGGCGAGTCCTGCTGCGAACCGAATATCGATGACATCGACAAGAGCCAGGCGCTGAACCGGCTGGACAAGGACCAGAACGACACCTGGGGCCTGAGCTGGACCAATACCCTGGAACTGGGCGAGCTGTCGCTGAAATCGATCACCGGCTACCGCGACATGGACAGCGAATCCTACCGTGACGCGGACAACGACGTGCACAACTATTTCTCCGTCGGCTCGGAATTCGACGTGCAGCAGTTCAGCCAGGAGTTCCTGCTCAGCAATGCCTCGGGCGAGAGCTTCGAGTGGCTGGCTGGCCTGTACTATCTCTACGAGGACGGCGACCACGCCAGTGACGTGACCGTCGGCGAGGGACTGTTCGAGGCCACCGGTGTGGTGCCGCTGGACCTGACCCTGAGCTACGACCGCACACAGGAAGCGACCAGTTACGCGGCCTTCTTCAATACTACCTGGCATATGAGCGAGCGCGCGCGGCTCAACCTCGCGGCGCGCTACACCTATGACGAGAAAGACCTCGACATGTACACGGTCAAGCGCGCCTCGCAGACCCCGGTGCTGATCCCGGGCCCCACGGACCCCGATTCCTGCTCCGCGGTGGTCGCCGACGGGCCCGGTTCGCGCCTGTCCTGCAACGACGACTGGGACGAGTTTTCGCCCCGGGTAGGCATCGACTACGACTTCAGCGACAGCATGATGGGCTACGCCAGCGTCTCCACGGGCTTCCGTAGCGGCGTCTACAACGGCCGCCCCACCTCCACCGCACAGGTCTCGGTCGCCGACCCGGAAACCCTGCTCAGCTACGAGGTGGGCTTCAAATCGCAGTTGTGGAGCAACCGCCTGCAGATCAACGGCGCACTGTTCTACAACGACTACGAGGATCGCCAGTTCCTGGTCAACAGGCCTTCCGCATCCGCCGCCAGCGCCCTCGCCCTGGTGGTGGACAACGCCGCCGACTCCACGCTGTGGGGCGGCGAGCTGGAGTTCACCGTGCTGCCCGCCGAGGGCCTGACGATCAGCGGCGGCCTGTCCTACATCGACCCGGAGTTCGAGAACTTCGAGTCGGTGAACCCGGATACGGGTGAACTGGAAGACCTCAGTGACCGTCCCTACAGCAACGTGCCGGACTGGACCGCCAACCTGCTGGCGCAGTACGACTATGAACTCGAACGCGGCGGCAGCCTGCGCCTGCGCGGCGACATGGCCTACAAAAGCGATATCTATTACAGCGATGACGAGGAGAGTGTCAGCTTCGACCGGCTGCACGCCGACGGCTACACGCTGTACAACGCCGGCATCACCTACATCACGGCGGACGATCACTGGGAGTTCGGCGTGTTCGGGCGCAACCTGGGCGACACGCGCGAGATTCGCGGCGGCTTCGGGGTGGATGCCTTCGGCAACACCACGGTCAGCTTCACCGAACCCCGGCGCTACTTCGTCAGCGTGAAATACCGCAACTAACGGCCGCGACGGGGCGCTCTACGCGCCCCGGGCCAGCGCTTCTTCGACGCTGTTTTTGAACCTGGCCAGGGCGCCTTCGAAACGCCCGAAATTCAACTGTGCGTTGGCGCCGCTGGCAAGGCCGCGCTGGATACCCTCGGCGAGGACGAAATCCTCCTCCAGGGTAACGCTGGTCAGGTGATGATGCCGCCGCCAGTAGTCCGCGTTCGCCGGCGTGTTCGCGAGCTTGGGCACCATGGTGGCGATGCGCAGCAAGGTGCGATCAGGCGCCAGCGGCATGCCCTGTATCCACACGAAATGGTCCTCCTGCAACAGGAACTGCGAACCCGGGAACAGCGTGTACAGGACGTTGGCATGCCGGCCCAGCCGCCACTCGGCCTCCGGCCGGTCGCGTAGCTCAGGCAGAGAACTGCGCGGTAATACCGAGCGGATATGCGGGCCGAAACAGCGGTAGGAGGAGAGATTGTCCAGGAACAGGCCGGCGATGGTCTGCCTGTGCGCGACACGGAAGTGATAGGACTCGATGCCGCCTTCCACAAGGATCTTCCAGTTCGCAGCGGTATCGCGCTCGGTGCACGCGAACACCTCGTACTCCTGCGCGCCCATGCCGAGGATATCCGCGGCCATGTCGCCCAGGTGGAAGTCGACGTCGATAGCGCCGCCGCCCGGCACCACCCAGATCCAGCCGCCGTATTCCTGGCAGGGTACCCGGTGCAGCCCGAACGCCTCCCTCTGCAGGCCGGGAAAACCGCTTTTTTCATGCGGCACAGCGACCAGGCTGCCACCGCTGTCCCAGGTCCAGGCGTGGTAGGGGCAACTGAAGCGCCGGCGGCAGCCGCTGCGCTCACCCACCAGCTGCGCGCCGCGGTGGCGGCACACATTCAAGAACGCGCGCACCGCGCCCGCCTCATCGCGCACCAGCAACAGGGGTTTGCCCGCCAGCTCCAGCGTCAGGAAGGCGCCGCTGCCGGGTAGCTGCGAACTGTGCGCGGCGATCTGCGGCAGGGCGCAGGCGATACCCGCGCGCTCGCGGGCGAAGACCTCCGCGCACCGGTAGCGCTGCACATCCGTCGTCACCCAGCTGTCGTCCAGGAAGGGGGTCCCGCGCGCCTGCAGATCCAGCAGTTCGCGCAGGATGTCCACTTCGGTCGCGTGATCCATTGCTCGGCCTCCTCCAGGCTGCCTTACCATACGGTAAGTACTGGCCACTCTACTTACCGAATGGTAAGGTGTCAACTCCCGGCTGCACCCTGCCCCAGAGGTCCCCGCAAACATGACTGCATCGACACGTGACCAGTTCATCGCCGTCGCCGAACGGCGCTTCGCCGAACGCGGCTTCTACGGCGCCAGCATCGCCGCCATCGCCACGGAACTGGGCCTGACCAAGCAGGCGTTGTTGCACCACTTCGGCAGCAAGGAGAAGCTCTACGGCGAGGTGCTACGACGTATCTCCGACGAATTGAATGCGCAGATACGCAGGATTGCCGACGCCGGGACAGACCCGGCGCAACAACTGGAGGAGATGGTCGTGGCGCAGTACCGCGCACAGATAGCGGACCAGGACCGCGCGCGCCTGATCATGCGCGAACTGCTGGATAACGAACAGCGCGCGGCAAAGGCCGGCAGCTGGTACCTGCGCCCCTACCTGGAGCGCCTGGTGGACACGGTGCGAGCGCTGGCCCCCGGGCACGCGCCGCAACGCGGCGAGGCCCTCGCGCTGGTCTACCAGCTACTGGGCGCGGCGCATTACTTCGCCGTGTCGCAACCGACCCTGCAGGAGATGTTCGGGCAGGACTGGCTGCACGAAACCCGCGAGTGCTTCGAGATGGAACTGCGCACCCTGGTGAGGGCGAGATTGCAGGAGGTGGCGCGCCGCTGACGGGCGCGCCGCCGGCGCCCTACTTGATCCCGCAGGTGGACTTGATCTGCGCGATCTTCTTGTCGAGGGCCTCGTTGTACTCCCCGGTGCCGACCTTCAGGCTATCCCCTTCCTTGCCCTGGACCAGGTGCGCTACCGCGCCGATCGGCACGATGGAGGTCACGCCGGCGGCGATTTCCTGCGAGGTGTGCGCCTTCTCGGCGTTCAGCGCGCGAATGTCGCCCTCGGCGGTCTTGCAGTCGATGGCCTTGGCCATATCCGCGTCGCCTTTCTTCACGTTCGGCGATGAACACGCCCCGAGCAGCAACAAGACAACGGAAACACCGACAATTTGTTTGAGCATTAGGTTTCTCTCCCGGTCAGAATGGTTTGGTCGGAACTGACGACCACAATGGCAAGTGCACCAGACCATCAAGGTCTACTGCTTGCGTCAACACGCGTACAAGCGCGCTTTCCGCCTAAGCTTAGGCCAACTCAGCCGGAAAGCAATCAATAGCACCGCGCAGACGCGCCGTGATGACGCCAGGTTGACGCGTCGCGCCAGGGCGACAGTACACGCGGCACTCAGTCGAGTTTGAGCTGTGTTTCCTTAGCGTCAGACATGAAGTCGGTGAGTTCGTCCCTGGCCTTGTCGAAGCGCTTGAAGTGCTTGTTATAGTCCGAGTAGCTATCGATGTTCACCTGCTCGAAGATGACATCCTTGCCATCCAGCTCAAAATACGACGTGAACAACAGCGTCTCGTACTGATCCAGCGCCTCCTTGATGGCGCTCTTGCCGTTCGGCGCCGGGGTCAGCGGCTGGCCGCCCGCGGGCGCCAGGTCAATCCTCGAGCCTACTTGCTGCACCTGGCCGAGGTTGTAGAGGTTGTCGCGGTAGACCAGTGTCTTCTCGGCAGTGTAGACCTTGGTGCTGCCGCAGCCCGCCAGGCCCGGCACCACGGCCAGCAGCGCCATCAACAGTACTGCGCGACGAATCTTGCCGCCCGCTACGGATTTTGCAATTCGCACGTTCTACTCCTTGTGAATACAGGGTGTAACATCATACTTGTGCCGTAACAGAGCGATCCGTCGACGGCCTGGATGCGCCTGCTAGAGTAGCGCAAGCACTCGAGCAGTGCTACACAGATCGTCTGGACGCGACCATCAGCCCGGCACACCGGCAGTCCCGGAGGTTCGCGGCTGGTCATATATTTGCAGGTGACAGCGCATGCAAGACACCATGATATGGCTCGGAATAGCACTCTGCGTCAGCCAGAGCGCCATGTTTTCCGGCGGCAATCTCGCCTTCTACCGGCTTTCGCGCCTGCGCCTGGAGGTCGAGGCAAAAAGGGACCGACGAGCGTGGCGCGTGCTGCAACTGCGCGAGGACTCGAATTTCCTGCTGGCGACCATCCTGTGGGGCAATGTATCGATCAATGTACTGCTGGCCCTGCTCGCCAACTCGGTCATGGCTGGCGTGATCGCGTTCATGTTCTCTACTTTCGTTATCACCTGGTTCGGCGAGATCATGCCCCAGGCCTATTTCTCGCGGCACCCCCTGCGCACGGCGGCTTTGCTCGCCCCTGTCATTCGCATCTACCAGTTTGTGCTGTTCCCCTTCGCCCGGCCCACAGCATGGTTTCTCGACTGGTGGCTGGGCAAGGAAGCGATCGAGTACATGCACGAACCGCTGCTCAGGGATATTCTGAAAGCGCACGTGCGATCGCCCCACACCGAAGTCAGCGACGTCGAGGGTATCGGCGCGCTGAACTTTCTCGACATCGATGATCTGTCGACAATGGACGAGGGAGAGCCTCTCAGCGAGCAGAGCATCATCGAGATGCCGGTGGACCTGGACCTGCCGCGGTTTCCCGAACTCAGTCGCAGTGCCGACGACGCCTTCCTGCGCCGCATCAACGCGGCGGGCAAGCGCTGGGCAATCCTGGTCGATCCGGAGGGGGAGCCCCTGGTGGCGCTGCAGGTCGACGAGTTTACCCGCGCCGCCCTGTATGGCGACGAGCCACTGCAACCCTACACATTCTGTCATCGTCCCGTGATAGTCAGGAGCCAGCATACGACGCTGGGCGATGTCATCCGTCGCCTGAAAACCGCGGCCGCCAGTACCGACGACTCCCTGCGTCATGATGTCGTACTGATATGGACAGGGCAGCCCAGGATCATCACCGGCAGCGACATACTGGACAGGTTGCTGACCGGCATCGGCAAGTACCAGTATACTTAGCCGCACGTCCGCGTTGCAGCGCGCCCCCGCGCCTGCGGCGAGGACCCCGAGGATCTCAGGGGAGCTCATGAAACTCGCATCGGTTTTCGTCTGCCTGGTTGCCTACATACTGGCGACTCGCGCGCTGGACTCCACCATCCGCAGGCTGGGGGAGCGCAAGCAGGTGGTCGCCAGCCGGGTCCAGTACCTGGTGAGGACGGCAAATATTTCGCTGTTCTTCCTCTTTGTAATCCTGGTCTGCCTGATCATGGGTGTGGGCTACGGCGAGATATCGCTGTTCCTGTCCTCCGTCTTCGCCGTGATCGGCGTCGCGCTGTTCGCCCAGTGGTCCATCCTGAGCAATATCACCGCCAGCATGATCATTTTCTTCGGCTTCCCCTACCGCGTGGGCGACCGCATCAAGGTCACCGACGCAGATTTTGATATCTCCGGCAAGGTCGAGGAGATCAGCCTGTTTCACGTCCTCATCCGCACCGACGCGGGCAATATCATTACCTACCCCAACAACCTGATCCTGCAAAAGCCGGTGATCAAGCTGGACCGGGGCAACACCGTGTTCCCGCAGAAAGTGCCGCCCTCCAGCGCCACGCCGTCGCGCCCCGAGTGGCGCAACCGCCTGCGCGGCAGGGACCGGAACTGAACAGCGCGGCGGCCTCTGGTATCGGCGCGCCACCGGGTCTACACTGGACTTCCAGGCAGTCCAGCGAGGCAGCAGCCCGATGCCGAAGGTACTGACCAGTAATCCCGAACTACTCGCGGTACTCATCGCGGTGGCGGGCTTCTTCGCCGCCAATTTCCTCGCCAGGATTACCGAGCGACTGCTGATGCGCCTGGACGGCTACCTGCGTCGCCGCGCCTCCGCGCGCCTGGACCAGGTCGACCTGCGCGGCCTGCGCCAGGCCCTGCGCGGCCTGGTCTACTACGGTGTGCTGGTATTCTTCCTGCTGCTGGCCATGCGCACCCTCAGTGTCACCGTGGTGCAACAGTGGCTGGACCTGCTGCTGCAGCAGGTACCCCAGCTGATCCTCGGCGGCTTGATCATCCTGGCGGGCTACTTCATCGGGGTGGTATTGCGCAGCGTGCTGGCCGGATTGATCGGGGTCAGCGCCGAGCACATCGCGCCGCGACTGGTCCAGGTGCTGGTCGTCACCGCGGCGGTGCTGACCGGCCTGGCGCAGACCGCGATCGACATCTCCTTCATCTCCAACGTGCTGGTCATCCTCGTGGCGTTTTTCTTCGGCGGCCTGTCCCTGGCCTTCGCCCTGGGCAGCCGCCAGCTCGTGGAAAACCTCCTCGCCCGCCGCGCCGTGGACCGTTACCGCATCGGTGACCGGGTGCGCCTCAACGACGTGGAGGGGAGAATCGTGGAGATTCTCAGCACGGCGGTGGTGCTCGAGACCCGGGCGGGCACCACCACGGTGCCGGCCTCGCGTTTCGTCGATACGGAGGTGACCCTGCTGCCCGAACCTGTCCCCGGTGAGGATCATGGCGCAGACGAGTGATCCGCTGGTCGCGCAGTTCGCCCGCTCCTATCCGGACGAACTGGCGGGGTTGCTGGCCGGCGCCGACCTGGCGGCGCTGGCGCAGCTGATCGTCTCCCTGCCGCCGGAGCTGGCGGCGCCGGTCGCTACCCGCCTGCCCAGCTGGCAACTGACCAACCTGCTGGGCGAACTGGACAGCGAACCGACCTGCGCACTGCTCACCGCGGCCTCGCAGGACGACGCCGTGGCACTGGTGTCGCACCTGTCCGCGGCGCGCTACCCCGCCGTGCTGGAGGCGTGCCCCGGGGACAGGCGCGATGCACTGCGCGAGCTGTTCGACTTTCCCTCACACAGCCTGGCGTCGCTGGCGGCCACGCGATTCGTGCGCGTGGCGTCGACGATGAGCTGCGGCGAGTTCGCCAGGCAGATGTCCGCCAGCGGCGATACCCGGCCGCGCCCGGTCCTCGTGGTGGACGAACAGAACCGCTACCTGGGCATGCTCGCCCTGGAAGCGGCGTTCGCACTGAAAAACCACGACAGGTCCGTCGCGGAGGCACTCACCCCCGTGGCGCCGCTGAGTGGCCTGACCAGCGCGGACACCGCACTGGGCTCACGCCTGTGGACGCGCTACAACTACCTGCCGGTGGTGGATGCCAGGCATCGCCTGCTCGGCGTGGTCAACCGCGCGGCGCTACTGCGCGTGGCGGTGGACGCCTCCGCCGCGGAGTTCACCCCCGAACGGCTGTTTTCCGAACTGGCCACGGGCTATCTCACCACCTGTGGGCGCTTGCTCGAGACCCTGCTCGGGAGGGTGCGATGAACCTGGCGCAGCGGGTGCGCGAGCACTATGTACTTCAGCACCCCGCCGAGGCGGCCAGGGCGGTGCAGCGTGATGACAGCGCGCTCGAGGCGCTGGAGACGCTGTCACCCGCCGCCGTCAACAGCGTGCTGGAACACGTGGACCCGGCGAATCTCGCGCCGCTGTTTCTGCAACTGGACGAAGAGCGCCAGGCCACGGTGCTGCAGGCCGCCACGGTGCGCACCGCCATGCTCATCCTGCGCAGCCTGTCGGACGAGGAGCAAGAGCGCGTGCTGCACGGCCTGCCGGTGCGGGTGCGCACCGAGTATCGCGAGCTGCTGGAATTCCCGGAGCGCAGCGCCGGCCGCTTCATGGACCGGCTCGGCACTCAGTATCTCGGCGAGCAGACGGTCAGCGAGGCCCTTGAGGCCCTGCGCAATTCCGGCGCGCAGCGCACCCGCTCGCTGTACCTGGTGACGGACGACGGCGTCCTCAGCGGGCGGGTCGACCTGCAGGATATGGCGCTGGCGTCGCCCGACGCGCGCATGCAGAGCCTGGTCAACGAGGTCAGCGAGGTGGCCTACCTGACCTCCACCGAGGACGACCTGGTGGAGCTGTTCGAGCGCTCGCGGGTTGACTCTATCCCGGTAGTGGACCAGGACTTCAGGCTTCTGGGCATCGTCCGCTATACCAACCTGTTCCAGGCCGCCGAGGGCGCGGCCACGGCGGACATACAGCGCATGGTCGGCGCCAGTGCGGACGAGCGCGCGCTGTCCACGCCGCTGTTCGCGGTCAGGCGCCGGCTGACCTGGCTACATATCAACCTGCTCACCGCTTTCCTCGCCGCCGCGGTGGTGGGACTGTTCGAGTCGACCATCGCCCAGTTCACTGCCCTGGCCATCCTGCTACCGGTGGTCGCCGGCCAGTCGGGCAACGCAGGCTCACAGGCCCTGGCGGTGACCATGCGCGGGCTGGCGCTGCGCGAGGTCAGCACCCTGCAATGGCGCGTGGTGTTGTGGAAGGAATTGCAGATCGGCCTGATCAACGGCTGCGCACTGGCCGTCACCTGCGGTCTTGGCGTGTGGGTTTGGAGCAGTTCCTGGGGACTGGGTTTGGTCATCGCCATCGCCATGGTCACGGCGATGGTCATGGCGGGCATTTCCGGCGCGCTGGTGCCCATGATCCTGTCGCGCTACGGCCAGGATCCGGCAACGGCCTCCTCCATCATACTGACCACGGTGACGGACGTTTCCGGCTTCCTCGCCTTTCTCGGCACGGCCACGCTGCTGGCTTCCCTGCTGTAATGGAAACGGTGCAAATCCTCGTCGCGGGCGTCACTGCCGTTATCCTGTTCGTCTTTGGTCTGGAAAATTTCTCGCGTGAAATCGAGCAAATCTCGGGTGAGCGCTTTCGCCGCACCCTGGCGCACGCCACACGGTTTCCCGTCGTCGGCTTCATCATCGGCGCCCTGGTCACCGCGGTCATACAGTCCAGTTCGGCCACCTCGGTCATTGCCATAGGCCTGGTAAACGCTGGCGTACTGTCTTTCAAGAACAGTGTGGGTATCGTCTTCGGCGCGAATGTCGGCACCACCGTGACGGCGCAACTGGTCGCATTCAAACTCACAGCCTTTGCACCGGTATTCATCATCGCCGGTTTCGCACTCAGCCTGTTGCGCAGTCGCGCCTCGATTTTCGGCAAGTCGATTTTTTACTTCGGTTTCGTGTTTTTCAGCCTGAACCTGATTTCATCTTCCCTGCAGCCGTTACAGAACGAGCCTGGCCTGATGCAGTACCTGGTGCAGCCGCAACATCCGCTGCTGGCCCTGCTGGTGGGCTGCGCCTTTACGGCGCTGGTGCAGTCCAGTTCGGTGACCACCGGGCTGGCGATTATCTTTACCCAGCAGGGCCTGATGGGCCTGGAAAACGCCGTGCCCATCATCATGGGCGCGAACATCGGCACCACCGCCACGGCCCTGATCGCCATGCTCAATATGGACGCGGCCGCGAAAAAAACAGCGCTCAGCCATTTCCTGTTCAATGTCGGCGGCGTGCTCATTTTCCTGCCCGCGGTACTCTCCTGGAGCGACCAGCTGCACAGGCTCGGCGATTCGCCCGCCGTCGCACTGGCGAATTTTCACCTGATATTCAATCTTGCCGCCAGCGCCCTTTTCCTGCTGCTGATCACCCCGTTCACCCGCCTGGTGGAGGCGCTGATCGGGGAGGGAAAAATGGACTTCCAGCGACTGGACATCCCGGTCTACCAGCCCGAGGAGGCCTTCGACGAGGTTCACGCACGCCTGGAGCAAAACCTCAGGGACCTGTTGGCGTTCCTGCAGGAGAACTACAACCAGGTCACGCTGAGCATCGAATCCAACTACCGCAATGTCCTGGACTCGTCGGCGAAGCGGATCGACTACATCAATTTTATCGAAAAGGAATACCTTGCCTACTTTTCCCGCGCAGTTGGCTCGGTAACAGACGAGCGCGAGTCGCGCCTGTTGCTCGCGCTGTTCACACGCTACGACTACCTGTTCCAGATACACGACTCTATCGAGGACATCTTCAACACCAAGCGCGTGATGAACCGGCAATACATCGAGCTGGAAAGCGATGTGCTGCTGGTGGTGCGCGAACTATCCAGCGCGACCCTGGCCCTGTTCGACGATATTCACGACGCGCTAATCCAGGGCAGCGGCCCACTGCCGGAAAGCAAACCGCACGCCCTGATGGCGGCACTGGACGAGGCCAACCGCGACCTGCTGCCACTGCTGGCGGATACGGTACGGCGCGACGCCGGCGCCCTGACCAACTTCGTCACCTATTCCCGCAGGCTGAGCGACAAATTGCTCAACTTTGCGCGACTGAGCGCGCCGGCGATGCATCGCCAGGAGCCACCTGATACATAACAACCATAGCAGGACAAACCATGAAGACATCCATCCGCCCTTTCGACCAACCCCTGGAGCCACGTGCCGAGTGGGACACACCCATGTTCAACCTGGCGCAGAACCAGTTCCTGCACGCTGCGGAACTGATGGGCCTGGATGAAAACCTGCGCGATCGTCTGCTGTTTCCGCAGCGCACCATGCTGGTGAGCTTTCCCTGCCGGCGCGACCAGTACTCGGAAGTGGAGACCGTCTTCGGTTACCGCGTCCAGCATATTCTCACCATGGGGCCAACCAAGGGCGGCATCCGCTACCACGAGGACGTCAATCTCGGCGAGGTGTCGGCGCTGGCGATGTGGATGACCTGGAAGTGCGCACTGATGCACCTGCCCTTCGGCGGCGCCAAGGGCGGTGTGCGCATCGATCCAAGCAAACTGTCCCGGCCCGAACTGCAGCGCCTGACACGCCGCTACACCCTGGAAATCTTCGACATGATCGGGCCGGATCGCGACATACCCGCCCCCGACATGGGCACCAACGCCCAGGTCATGGCCTGGATAATGGACACCTACAGCCTGCAGGTGGGCCACGCCGTCAACGAGGTGGTCACCGGCAAACCGGTGGTGCTCGGCGGTGCGCAGGGCCGCGAGGAGGCTACCGGCCGGGGCCTGATCTACCTGGTCAAGGAGGCCGCCGACCACCTGCAACTGGACCTGAAAGGCGCCACTGCGGTAGTGCAGGGTTTCGGCAATGTCGGACGCAACGCGGCGATCTACCTGGCCGAGCACGGCACACGGATCGTCGCAGTGAGCGACGTGTCGACCGGCATCTACAATCCCAGGGGACTCAACATGGTGTCCCTGGTGGAGCACGTCGAGCGTGAAGGCGTACTCAAGGGCTACAGCGACGGCGAGGAAATCAGCAACGCCGAGTTGCTGGAACTGGACTGCGACATCCTCATCCCGGCAGCGCTGCAGAACCAGATCACCGAGGACAACGCGGCGCGCATCAAGTGCCGTATCCTCGCCGAAGGCGCGAACGGGCCGACCTCGATGGAGGCCGACGCCATTCTCGCCGAGCGCGGCATCTTCGTGCTGCCGGACATTTTGGGCAACGCCGGCGGCGTGACCGTGTCCTATTTCGAGTGGGTGCAGAACACCCAGGAGTTCGCCTGGTCGCTGGAGGAAACCAACGAACGATTGCACCGCATGTTGACCGGCGCCTTCCAGCGCACCCTGCAACGCAGCCAGCGCGACGGCATCGATATGCGCACCGCCGCGCTGATGGAGGGCATCGCGCGGGTGGCCGAGGCCAAGCTGGTGCGGGGCATCTTCCCCTAGCAGGCGCGCGCGAACACGAGGTAGTGAAGTGCTGCCGTCAACGCCATGCTATACTGAAAATTCCGCTGTTCCCTCCACGCCTCCGTCAGGGCGGCCAACCATTGAAGGACTGATGCAATGATGAATACTACACGGCGAGAGGCGCATTCCCGCTGGGCCGGCATGTGCCTGCAACTGGCCACAGCGTGTCTGGCGCTGCTCGTGGTCGCGGCTTGCGCGCAGAAAGAAGTGAAAAAGGAAGAATTCTCCGGCTTTCTCGGCGACTACTCCGATTTCCAGCAACTGCAATCACCCGACGGGGTAACCGTGGTCGGCTGGATCAGCCCGGACATGGGCGATACCTACCACTCCCTGATGATCGACCCGGTGATCGTCTACCCGCCACGTCACACCTTCAAGGACTTCGACGAGAAGGACGTGGCCCAGGCCCTGGCCTACCTGAACAAGGGCATCCGCACCACTTTGGGGCAACGCATGCCACTGGTGAACGAGCCCGGACCCGGCGTGCTGCGGCTGCGCGCGGCGCTGACCACCGCGTCGGTCGGCTTCAAGCCCCTGCAGTGGTACAACTACATCCCGGTCAGTGCCGTGGCAGTCGGCGTCGGTGAGGCCACCGGGCTGCGCAGCGATGCGGTGCAACTAATCGTCGAGGTGGAGTTGCTGGACTCCCTCTCCAGCAAGCGCCTGGCGGCGACCGCGCGCCTGGGTTCCAGCACCGTGGCCCACGGTGAGCCCGTGGAGATGAAAAACGTGCAGCCGCTGCTCGACGAGTGGATCGGCGCATCCGGCCAGTGGTTCGACAGCTACATCGTCAACTAGGGCGGCTGGCCGGCGCGGCGCTGTTCGCCGCGCTGCTGCCTGGACAGCACGGCCCGGTACTCGCCTACGGCCCGGTTGCAGACGCCCCGCCCGAGGCGGTCGCCACGCGCCAGTTCACCTTTGCCTGGCCCTACCTGCCCGGCGAACGCATGGCGCCGCGCGGGGGCACCACCACAGGAGAGTCCATCGAGCTGGCCAGCGCCCCGGGCACGGCCTGGCTGGCGCTGCAGGAGGACGGGCTGGATGCGAAGGAGCGCGACCGCCGCGCCATCCTGGCCATGGCCGGCGCCTACCGCGCGAGTTTCGACTTTATCGAGACGGTCGGCTTCACACCGGGCTACGAGCCCGACCCGCCCTACCAGAGCTGGGGCACCGAGTATGTCTATATCGTCGCGGACGAGCCTGACTTCATCAGCCTGCAGCACATCATGGTCATTCGCTTCGCCGCGCAGGCCGGCTCGTCGGCCGAGCCCATGGTAGTCAAGCACTGGCGCCAGGACTGGCAGTACCAGGGTCGCGACATGCACGTATTCGATGGCCACCGGCAATGGCGCCGCGTCACACTGGACGCGGGCCAGGCCAGGGGCAAGTGGGTGCAGACGGTGTACCAGGTGGACGATTCGCCGCGCTACGCGGCTGCCGGCCGCTGGCAGCACAGGGCAAACTTTTCCAGCTGGACCAGCGAGGAAACCTGGCGGCCACTACCGCGGCGCGAGTTCAGTGTGCGCGACGACTACCACGTGCTCGTGGGCAGCAACCGCCACACCATCACACCCACTGGCTGGGTCCAGGAAGAGTTCAACCTGAAGAGTGTGCTGGACGAGAACGGTGAGGTTGTGCGTGTACTGGCGCGGGAGAACGGCGTGGCGCGCTACGAGCGCATCGAGGGTTTCGACTGGTCACCCGGCGACGCCTACTGGCAACGCACCAGCCCTTTCTGGGCCGAGGTGCGCGCGGCCTGGTACGACCTGTTCGCCCGGCACCCCCGCCTGGAGGTGAGCAAAAACGCAGACGGGGTGCAGATGTTCATGGCCATGTTCGCACTGGCCGAAGCGACCACCGCAGACGGCTTCGACGCGGCGGGCGCTCGCGCGCAGATAGAAAACACCCTGCAAACCTACGTTTCGCCGCAGTCCAGCCACTGACCGGCGGGCATGCTTGCACACCGCAAGGTAGCCGGTGGCGCGCGAAAAAAGTCGTATCCCGCCCTACTGGCGCAACAGCGCCGCGCGCAGCGCCGCGACCTTCTCACGTATGACCGCGGCATTGTCCGGCCCCATGCGCAGCAGCAACTTCTGCAGCGGCGCCAGTTGTTCCAGGGCCGGGTCAGTGAAGCGGTAGACACCCTCTACTGCTTCGACCACCGCGGAGTCGTCCACCACGGGTGTCGCCAGGACGCGATCCAGCGCGCGGATGAGCGCGTTGTCGAATTCCTCGTGGGCATAGCCCAGGCGGGCGTAGGCCTCCTCCAGTAACGGCCGCGCCATATCGAACGTCGCAACCAGCGTCGCCACGTCCAGTTCACCAGCGGCCTGCGCGTAGGCGTCGTAACGCGCGTAGCTGGCCCGGGCGATCACCAGTTTGTCGCCCTCTTGCGCCACCGTGAACTTCTCCCGCGGCGCAGGCACCGGCAGGACCCGGTGTAACAGCATGCCCCGGCTGAACACATCCACCAGGGTGGCGCCGCGCTCGACCAGGTTGTCCTCCTCCAGCGCGTCGGCCAGCAGGGCCGACTCACCGGCCGCCTCCAGTTGCTCACGCAGCACCGGGTCGCTCTGTTGCAGCGTCAGCGGCGGCTCCTCCGGTTCGACAACGGCGGCCGCCTCAGGCGCGGGGGCCGGTGCCGGCGGCGGCGGGATATCCGGCGCCGGAGGCTGCGCGGGTCTGGCGGGCGCGGGCGGTTCGGGCATCGCGGCCACGGGCGGCTGCGGCGCCGGCGCCGGCGCATCGTCGACGAGGAAATACCAGGCGCCCGCGCCCAGCAGAGCAATCGCGATGACGATGGGCGCCAGGGGCAGTCGGCGCCCGCGCTGCGGTACATCGAGTCGATCTTCTGGATTCGGTTGCATCAGGTCTCTCTCCACAGTGCCCGGATAGGATTGGCGCAGGCGCACAGACGGCGCACACTTTTTTGACCATGAGTGCCTGCGGCGGTTCCGCGGGCGCCGGCTCCACGAGAACGCTCAGTAAACGTCGCGCCGGTAGCGCCCGTCAAGAGTGAGGTCCTCAAGCCCCCGCTCGCCCAACAGGTCCAGCAACACCCGGTGCACCGCCGGCGCCATGCCCTGCTGGCTGCCGCAGACGTAGATGCTCGCACCCTGCTGCAGCCAGCGTTCGAGATCTGCGGTATGCGCTGTAAGAAAATCCTGCACGTAGCACAGCTTCTCTCCCTCACGGGAAAACACCCGGTCGAGCCGCTGCAGTTGACCGCTGCGCTGCCATGCCATGAGTTCCGTGTCGAACAGGCGATCGTGTGACCGGGAGCGCTCGCCAAACACCAGCCAGTTCCCGACATGCCCTGCCTGTGCCCGCGCCTGCAGGTGCGCGCGCAATCCGGCCATGCCGGTGCCATTGCCCACCAGGATCATCGGTGCATCGGTCCGCGGCGCGTGAAAGGCCGGGTTGTCGCGCACGCGCAGCACAATGTCGGCGCCCAGCTGCAACTGTGCGGTCAGCCAACCCGAGCCCAGACCCAAACTGCCATCGGGTTTCCTCACCTGGCGCACCAGCAGGTCGAGCCCTCCCTGTGACGGAATGGAAGCGATGGAATACTCGCGCACTGCAGGGCGCGCCGCACCGGCGGATGGAATATCGATCAAGGCGATGTCGCCGGCCTGCCAGGCCGCGTTTTGCGGCGGTGACAGGCGCAGGTGGTAAACGGGGCCGCCGGGAGAACCCGCATTGAGCAGCTTGCGCTCCAGCAGCCTGCAACGCAGCACCGGGTGCTCGCGAAGCGGCGCCTGGCTCAGCGGTAACTGCTGTTTGTCCTCCAGCAGCCCGCTGCGCGCCAGACCCCGCTGCCATTGTGCCAGTGCCGCGTCGTCCATCCGGTCCACCCGGACCAGGTCGAACAGACGCCGCGCCCCACGCGCCGCCAGTGCGGCGTCCAGTCTTTCACCAAAGGCACAAAACCTGCGGTAGTTGCTGTCCCCCAGGGCGAGCACCGCGTAGCGCAGTGCGCCCAGTTCGCCTCGTCCACGACTCTCCAGCCATCGGCGCGAGAAGCGCAGGGCATTGTCCGGGGGCTCGCCTTCACCGTAGGTACTGGCGATAAACAGGGCGGTATGGGCCGCGGCGAGTGCCTCCGCGCTGACCTGGTTCAGCGCCAGCAAGGCGACCGGCTGCCGCCGCCCCAGCAAGTCGGCATGCCGCCGCGCCATGGCTTCCGCCTCCCCTCCCTGGCTGGCGAAGGCCACGAGCAGTGTCGCGCCGGCAGGTTGTTCAGGGGGAACGGTGCGGCGCGCCAGGCACGCCCAGCACAGCGCTGCATAGGCCAATACCACGGCGCCGGCTTGCCACCATTGTGCTTCCATGGCCGTCACACCGGGTGGTCAACGCGGGTCAACAACGGGGGCCATCAGCTACAGACATCAACTACAAACATCAACTACAGACATCAACTACAGCCCCCAACTACAGCGGCAATACCTCGAACGTCGCGGCGTAGGAGCCACGGCGGCCGCTGGCGGGGGGTTGCGCGCGGTCATCGGCATAGCTGGCCTCGAGGAAATAGCGCCCCGCACCCGGCCACCCCACGGCGACAAGACCGTCTGCGTCGGTGGTGAGTGTGATCTCTTCCTGCGCATTGCGGTAGCGCATCCCCGCTGGCAGGATGGACACTTCGGCCCCCACCGCCGGCTCCCCGTCCATAAGGAAACGGAAACTGGCCGACTCCCCGGCATACAGGTCGTTGGGGTGCGTCACCGGCACCAGTTCGAACCCCACATTGGTGGGCGCAAGCGCAGCGCTATCCGGCTCTCCCGCGGTAACAAAGGTCTCAATTCGACGCGAACTACGGGTTATCAGCAAATTCGTCGCGTCCATGGGCACCTCACTGGCAAATCGCGCGGGGTCCGGCGCCTCGCCGCGACCGGGCCAGAACCTGCGCTCACCATTTTCATCTTCCCACCTGGCGGTGAGGCCAGCCTGCGCCAGAAACACCTTGTAGGTGCCGGGGGTTTTCAGGTTGAGATCGAATGTGCTGCGGTACTTGCCCGTGCTCGCGTTGTGCAGTTCGACCGACTCTCCATCCGGACCCGTTGCCTGCAGGTCCCGCGTGCGCAGCGGGTGATAGTCGGCGTAGAAAATATCGTTCGAGATGGCGGCGTCGAAGGTGACCCAGGGGTCCTCGCTGGACAATACCGTTGACATAGGCAGAACCCACGCCCGGTGTGCCTGGGCGCCGGCGCTCAGGCCACCCGCGACAAGTGCAGTGGCCAGGAACGTAGTGAGTTTCTTCATGGTCGGGTCTCCGGTTGGTAGTCACAAATAGATGAAAATGCTGGGATCAGGGTCCCAGGTGCAGAACCAGCGTGCCCAGCTCGGCTCCGCCAGCGGCACGCGGCATTGCCGCTTTCCGCGGCGGCCACTGGAAGGGAATGGCCAGCACTTCCCGCCCGCCGACTTCGCGCGAGGCCTCCACCATCAGGCGATATTCCCCCGGCGCCAGGTCGGCAACCTGCGTCGAGAAATCCAGCCTGTGGACCCCCGGGCCAATGGTCGCTCCACTGACGCCGTCGACCGGCATGTCCAGCTTGCGGCCGCCGCGTCGCCACCACTGGCGCATATCCTTGAGCCACTTTTCCCCCTCCTGGTTTTCCATGTCGAGGTCGTACAGGACGGAGAGATGTTGCGCGACGGAATTGTCCGTCCGTGCAACCCAGATAGCGAGGTAGGGGCGGTGGTATTCGGCAACCTGCAGGCGCGGCACCTCTATTTCCAGGGACAGTTCCCGGGCGCCGGCCGGGACGCTGGCGATAGTCATGGCCAGCAGGACGGTGATGGACGATATACGTGACATGGATTCCTCGAAATTAACAGTCCGGTCGGGCCGGTTAACGATGCATGAACAGGAGAATGAGCAGCAGGGGAGCGACCACACCCAGCCCGACAACGGGCCAGGTCGCGGCGCGCGCGCCGCTGTGTCGCGCCAGCAGCCACAGGCCGGTTGCGCAAAACACCAGGCAGGCAACAGAGAAGACATCGATAAACCACTGCCAGGCCTTGCCGGTGTTCCTCCCCTTGTGCAGGTCATTGAGCCAGGACACCAGCCCCCTGTCGGTGCTTTCGTAAATGAATTCGCCCGCGGCCAGGTCGATGGACAGCCAGGCGTCACCGCCCGGACGGGGCATGGAAATATAGATTTCGTCGGGGCTCCATTCGACCTCGCGGCCACGGATGCGGATTGACCTGTCCTCCAGCCAGCGGCCAAGCGCAGCCGGCAGCGGGCCGGGCTCTACGCCCGCTTCCGCGACACTGGCCCGGACCGCGGCGAGAACCTCGTCCGGCACAGGCTCCTCAATGCTGGTGGTGACCGGGTGCGCCTCGATCTGTCCGGCGTGATTCAACGTAATGCCGGTCACGGCGAACAGGGTCATGCCGACAAGACTGAGCGCTGAGCTTACCCAGTGCCACTGGCGAACCGACCCGAACCAGGCGCGACTGGCACGAGGTGACCTCATATGCCAGGTAAAACCGGGCACGGGTTCCAGCGCAAAGCGGCAGCCAGCGGGCACGGCGCAACCGCGATCTTTCGTTCACCGCCCATTGCGGTGAAAAACGTGTCAGCCACGGCGAACGGACGGTACCCGGCAGTGGCCAGGGCGGCATACACCGGTATCGCCGACAGCGAGGAGAGCGAAGCTTTTTGGCAGAATTTGCTTTCCATGGGGTACAGCTTGCGGGGTTATCCTGTGAGAGACTGCGGAGCATGCAATCGCGAATGATATAGATTATCATTTATATCTACAACATGCAGGGGCGACATTCCCCTGGTGTGCATTGCGGTGGCGACAGACCGTAAAGACACAGAACCGCGCTGCGGCCGGATTGCAGAGTGATTTACAGGTGACGGGCGCGACGCCAGCGGAGATAATCCTCCGCCGACCAACCGATATTGTTATGCGCGACCCACAGCAGATACTCCAGGACACCTTCGGCTACAGCACCTTTCGTCCGCCACAGGACGAGATCATTCGTGCTGTCAGCAGCGGCGACAACGCCCTCGTGCTCATGCCCACAGGCGGTGGCAAGTCCCTGTGCTACCAGATACCGGCCCTGGCGCGTGACGGCTGCGGCATCGTCATTTCGCCGTTGATCGCCCTGATGCAGGACCAGGTTGACGCCCTGCGCCAACTGGGCGTACGCGCCGACTTTCTCAATTCAACGCTCTCCCAGGAGCACCAGTGGGAGGTCGAGCAGCGCCTGCTGGACGGCGACCTGGACCTGCTCTACATCGCCCCGGAGCGGCTCAGTCAACCACGCATGCTGGACTTGCTGCACGGCAGCACGCTGGCCCTGTTCGCCATCGACGAGGCGCACTGCGTGTCCCAGTGGGGCCACGATTTTCGCGAGGACTACCTGCGCCTGTCGCTGTTGCAGGAACGCTTTCCCGCCGTACCGCGCATTGCCCTGACCGCTACCGCCGACGCCCGCACCCGCACCGAGATCGCCCGCCGCCTGGCGCTGCAGGACGCGCGACACTTCATCGCCGGCTTCGACCGCCCCAACATTTGTTACCGCATCGCGCCGCGGCACAACCCGAAGAGCCAGTTACTCGGCTTCCTGCGCTCGGAGCATCCCGCCGACGCCGGCATCGTCTACTGCCTGTCGCGGAAAAAGACCGAACAGACCGCGCAGTGGCTGGGGCAGGAGGGTTTCAATGCCCTGCCCTACCACGCCGGGCTGGACGCCGGCACCCGGGCGGATCACCAGGCGCGCTTTCTCAAGGAGGACGGCGTTATCGTGGTGGCCACCATCGCCTTCGGCATGGGCATCGACAAGCCCGACGTGCGCTTCGTGGCGCACCTGGACCTGCCGAAAACCGTGGAGAGCTACTACCAGGAGACCGGCCGCGCCGGCCGCGACGGCCAGCCCGCCGACGCCTGGATGGTCTACGGCCTGCAGGACGTGATCAAGCTGCGCCAGATGATGGCCTCCTCGGACGGCAGCGAGGAACACAAGCGCGCGGAGCAGCACCGGCTCAACGCCATGCTCGGCCTGTGCGAGATCACCAGCTGCCGCCGCCAGGCGCTGTTGGGCTACTTCGGCCAGGACCTGGACCGCCCCTGCGGCAACTGCGATAGCTGCCTCAACCCGGTGGACACCTGGGACGGTACGGAGGCAGCGCAAATGGCGCTGAGCGTGGCCTATCGCACCGGCCAGCGGTTCGGTGTGAATCACCTGATCGACGTGCTGCGCGGCGCGCAGAACGAGCGCATCCTGCAGTGGGATCACCACCTGCTGCCCACCCACGGGGTGGGTGCGGAACTGGACGCCAACCAGTGGCGTTCGGTATTTCGCCAACTGGTCGCCCGCGGCTACTTCAGTGTCGATATCGAGAGCTTCGGCGCACTGCGGCTGGAGGAGAAGTGCCGGCCCCTGCTGAAGGGCGAGGAGCGCATCGACCTGCGCCGGGAATCCAGGCAGACCAGTGCCAGGAAGCAGACAAAAACACCGCTACCCGAGGACATCGACGTGGGCTTGTGGGAGGCGCTGCGCGACTGCCGGCGGCGGCTCGCCGAGGACCAGGGCGTGCCGCCCTACGTGATCTTCCACGACAGCACGCTGCGCGAGATGTGCGCGATGAAACCGGCGGACATCGGCCAGTTCGGCCAGCTCAGCGGGGTCGGCGAGCGCAAGCGCGACAAGTACGCCGAGGCCTTCCTGGCGGTAATCGGGGCGCACTACTAGCCACTGGTGCTTCGGGCCACATCTGCTACGCTGCAGGCAGGGCGCCCTGGCCGGGGTGTCGCAACAAGCAGGAGCAATCGATGATCAAGGTTTATGGCGTGCACGGCTCACCCTTCGTGCGCAAGGTATTCGTCGCACTGGACTACAAGGGCATTCCCTATGACATCGTGCGGCAGATGCCCTTCTCCGGCGACAGCGAGTACCTGAAAATCAACCCCCTGGGCAAGGTGCCCACGCTGGTGGACGGCGACCTGACGCTGGGTGACTCCAAGGTAATCTGCCGCTACCTCGAAAACGCCTACCCGGAGCCGGCCCTGTACCCGACGGGACTGGCGGACCGGGCCATGGCGGACTGGTACGAGGACCTCGGTGGCGGCTACCTGTCGGAGCTGGGTGCCGGGATCTTCTTCCAGCGCTTCATGCGGCCCTTCGCCTTCAAGCAGGAGCCGGACGAGGAACTGGTCGCCAGGATCACCGACAAGAAATTACCCCCCATGCTGGATTACCTGGAGAGCCAGGTGCCCGCGGACGGCTTCATCTTCGGTGATTTCACGCTGGCTGACCTGTGCCTTGTCAGCCCGTTCATCAATGCAGGCTACGCCGGCTACGACGTCGACAGCTCGCGCTGGCCCGGCATGGCCAGCCTGATCGCGCGCGTGAAGGAGCAGGCCCAGGTGAAGGCCGTGCTGGATAAAGAGGCGAAAGCGCTGGGGCTCGGTTGATACCGCGCCCCGGTGAGGGCTGCGGCGTGGAACAGTTCGGCGCTATCGGGCGCCCGGGCGCCGTGTGCGGCGGCGCCCGGAAACACCGAGCAACACCAGGCCGAACAGCGTGAGTGGCAACGCCGCGGGAGCCGCGACCTGGGCCACCTGCCGCACCGTGAAGTTCACCACCTGGTAACCCTGGAACTCTCCGCCGGAGCCCACCTCCTCGCCGTTGGCCACGAGGGAGAACCCGCCGTCGCCCCAGCCGCAGCAGAGACCGTCGAGGAAGGTATCGAGGATGATAAACGTGTAGTCCCCCTCTGCCAGGTCCCAGACGAACTGGTAGATGCCGTTACTGGTGTCCTCGCCGCCGGACGGGAAGCAAAGCAGGTCGCCGGGAAAGCTGCAGAAATCACCGGGCAGGACGAAGCCGTCGCCGAAGCCGATGGGGCTGGACGCGTCGACGTCATAGCCAATACCGCCCAGCGCCAGCAGGGGAGCGACCTGGTAAAGCGCTGCAGGCGGCGCCATGTCCGCCTCCCACATGCCGAAGGCGGTTTCACTGGGGAATTCATCAAACGTGATGTTCAATTGCGTGGGTAATATCATCGCCTGCGCGGACATCGCCAGCAATGTCATGAATGCGGCTGCGAGCAGTTGTTTGACTTTCATTACGGAGACCCCGGGTGGTTGTGGTGCACGTGGACGCCCTGCGCGAGCGCGTGGTGCTAATCGGCCACGCTTGCTGGCATCGTTTTGGTGATAAGCGCTCAGCAAAAACCACACCAAATCACATAATCTTTTGATTTTATTAGTTATTTTATGCCGGAGCAGGACGGGGAGCACCTCCACCGACCACCTGTGTAAATTTTATCGACGCAACCTCGAAGCCAGCGCAGCCGCACGACTGTGCTACGCGCGCACGGTCTCCCGGCCGCGGGCCGCGCTCAGAGCTGGCTGGTTTCCTGCAGCCCCGCAAGGCCGTCGGTGTCCGTGCCCTCGGTCATGCTGATGACGCCGCCGGTATCCGGGGCCAGGTCCAGGGCGCCGGCGGCCACGTCCGATTCCGCGGGCGCCCCGGCGGCATCTGCGCCCCATTCGGCGCCGACATCCGGGCCGGTCTCCAGTATCCCTGACTCCACCTGTTCGCTCCAGCCGCCGGACACGCCCGCGCCGCCCGATTCGCCCATGAAGAACATCAGGTCCTCACCGGACAGGCTCTGCGCCGTGCGGGCCTCGGCCACCGGCGCCTGCATCAGGTCCTCGACCGCGACCGTGCCGTCGGCGAAGGCGACGTGCTCAAAATCGATGGCCGTATCCGTGCCATCGCGTCCCTGCACGCTGTCCTCGATGGTGTAGCTGGCGTCATCGTTACGGGTGATCGTGTACTCGTCCCAGGTTCCCTGCAGGACCAGGGTGTCGCTGCCGCTACCGCCGTCGAGCGCGTCGTCCCCGGCGCCGCCGGCCAGGGTGTCGTTGCCGGCGTTGCCCTCGATGTTGTCGTTGCCGGCGGTGCCGATGATGGTGTCGTCACCGCGGCCGCCGTCGATCTCCTCGATATTGACCAGCTCCGGTCCGTTCGACAGGTCCAGGGTGTCGTCGCCGCTGCCGGCCTGCAGCACGTCGTAACCGTCACCGCCGTCGATGGTCTCGACGCTCTGGATATTGGCCATGCCGTCACTGACCTGGATGGTATCGCCGTAGCGCGACCCCTTGATCGTGTCGTGACCCTCGCCGCCGTCCACCTGGTCCAGGCCCTCATTGCCCCGGATGGTAAAGGTATCATCGCCACCCAGACCGGACAGGGTGTCATTGCCGCGGCCACCGTGCAGGATGTCGTCACCTTCACTCCCTACGAGGGTATCGTTGCCGCTGGTTCCCGTGACATCGATTCCTTCGGGTTTGGCGACGACATCCAGGGTCGCGCTGCCTATGGCGGTATCGGTGCCGTCGGACACGGTGAATTGCAGCGGGATATCCGCACCGCTGACATTGTCGGCCGGATTGAAGGTATACGTACCGTTACCGTTGTCCGTGATCTCCCCGTGCGTGGAATCGACCGAGACACCCACGATCGACAGGGCGTCGCCGTCGATATCGCTGGCCTGGGCCAGCAGCTCCTCGGCGCTGAAAGTAATCGCCGTGTCCTCGGCGGTGGCGCCCAGGTCCACCGCGCC
>PABK01000023.1 GCA_002699145.1 Halioglobus sp. | reverse complement strand
GGCGGGAGGGTGGTCGCGGCGGGCCTCGCAAACCAGCCGCCGAGGGAGTGGAGCGAGACCGCAGGGCTCGCGACCGACCGAGGGCACCCCGGAGGGGCGCGTCTGGTAAGAGGCCCGGCGCGGCCGCCGCTCTCCCGCCGGCGAGTAGCGGGGAGGCCCCCCAGATGTTGGATAGTAGAGTCGAACAGAAAGAAGAACCTCCCGGGTGGGCAGTGTCCCGAGAGGGAGTGAGCTTTTCGACCGACCGGGACACTGCCCGCCCGGGAGGTTCGGTTAGCGCGAACAAAAACGACCAAAATCCTGCGAGCCAAGCCGAGCCAAGCCGAGCCAAGCCGAGCCAAGCCGGCTCTATGACCGACCGGGATACTGCCCGCCCGGGAGGTTCGATTAGATCGAACAATACCCCAAAGGGAGTGTGCTTTCCGGTCGCCGGGAGATCAGCCCACGCGGGGGCGGCAGTGCACCCGGGCGTATGCAGTCCCGGCTCGAAAATACCGCGCGGCAGGGGCCTGCGGACATGGCTCCGTTCCGTGCAAGGGTGTACAATCGGGACAGGTTTTTACAACAACAAACGGAGAGTTCAATGGAAGCCGCAATCGAGTTCATTTTCCGCTGGGCGCACGTCCTGTTCGGTATCACCTGGATAGGGATGCTCTACTACTTCAACTTCGTGCAGACCGAATACTTCAAGGAAGCCGAGAAGGAAGCCGCGCTGCCAGACGCCAAGGCCAAGCTGGCGCCGCGCGCGCTGTGGTGGTTCCGCTGGGGCGCGATGTTTACGTTCCTCACCGGCCTGTACCTGATCTACAGCATCGGCGCGCACAACAGCCTGGCAGGCAACTATCCGGTGATCTGGATGGGCGCCCTGGCCGGCATCTTCATGTTCCTCAACGTGTGGCTGATCATCTGGCCGAACCAGCAGATCGTGCTCGGGCTGAACGGCAAGACCGGCGACGGCCCCGCGGCGGCGGCCAAGGCGGGCCTGGCCTCGCGTACCAACACGCTGTTCTCCGGCCCCATGCTGTTCGGCATGCTGGGTTCCAAGCACCTGTATATCCAGGACCCGGGTGGTGTGGGTTTCTGGGCCAGTGTCGTGCTCATCCTCGCGCTGGAAGCGAACGCGCTGTTCGGCAAGACCGGGCCGATGACCTCGGTCAAGGGCGTCATCCACTGCAGTATTGCCCTGACCGCCGTCATCTGGGCGCTGCTCGCGTTCCTGTAACAGGGAAAATTGCCAGATCAAAGCCGGGGTTTCCCCGGCTTTTTTCGTTCAGGGTGGCGCAGCGCTATGTATAATGCGCGAAGCGCTCCAAGACAGGTCCGCACATGGCACAGGACGATCTCGAACACATCCCCTCCATTGTCCCCACCCGCGACGGGGCGCCCGGCGCTGGCAAGCGGCGCGGGCCGGCGGATCGCCGTGGCGGCGGCAAGCCGCCCTCCGGCGGGTCGGGCATTCTCGCGCGCCTGTTCATCACCGTGTCGCTGGTGGTCGCCGCGGTGGCCTGTGCCTGGGCCTGGCAGTTGCAAATGGAACTGCAGCAGGCGGACACGCGCATGGCGGACTACGCCGGGCGCATCGGCGACCTCGAGGCGCGCCTGTCGGATACCGACGAGGGCATGACCCAGAATGCCGCCGCCCAGGCGGTGAAACTCAGGGAACTGGATTCGGAGGTGCGCAAGCTCTGGGACAACGTGTGGAAGAAGTCCAAGGCCAGGCTGGAAAAACTCGAAGCCAGCAGCGCCAGCCACGGCAAGAGTATCCAGTCCATGCAGGCCAGCCTGTCGGATGTCGAGAGCGGATTCGAGAGTGCCGCGGCGGATATCGCCAAACTGAAGAGCGTCGCCGGTGACCTGTCGCGCCTGATGGCCAGCGCCAGGGCCAACCAGGCGGAGGTCGAACGTGTCGCCGATGCGCTCAACCGCGTCGACCTGGAACTGGCCAAGCTGGCAAAGCGTGTACAGGGCAACGAGGAGTGGGTCGGTTCCATCAACGCATTCCGCCGGCAGATCAACGCCAGCCTGACCGACCTGCAGGCCAGCGTGCGCGCCTTGCAGGCGGCGCCCTAGCGGCGCGCCTCCAGCCCGGCTTAGACCCCCCGCTGCGGGGGTGTATAATAGCGCTCCGTTTTTTTCCGGCGCCCCCCAGAAGGACCCCACCATGACTGTCATTCGCCAGGACGACTTTATCGCCAGCGTCGCCGACGCCCTGCAGTTCATCTCCTACTACCACCCGCTGGACTTCGTGCGCGCGGTGAACGAGGCCTACGAGCGCGAGCAGAATCCCGCCGCCCGCGACGCCATGGCCCAGATTCTCATCAATTCCCGCATGTGCGCCCAGGGACACCGGCCCATCTGCCAGGATACCGGCATCGTCACGGTATTTTTGAAGATCGGTATGCAGGTCACCTGGGACGCCGACATGTCCGTGGCGGACATGGTCAACGAGGGCGTGCGCAGGGCCTACCTGCACCCGGACAACGTGCTGCGCGCCTCGATCCTCGACGACCCCGCCGGCGCGCGCAGGAACACCCGCGACAACACCCCGGCGGTGATCCACATGGAGGTGGTGGCGGGCGATACCGTGGACGTGCAGGTCGCGGCCAAGGGTGGCGGTTCCGAGAACAAGTCCAAGCTGGCCATGCTCAACCCCTCGGACAGTATCGTCGACTGGGTGGTCAAGACCGTCCCCACCATGGGCGCCGGCTGGTGCCCGCCGGGTATGCTCGGTATCGGCATCGGTGGCACCGCCGAGAAGGCGGCGGTGCTGGCCAAGGAATCCCTGATGGACCCCATCGATATCCACGAGCTGCGCAAGCGCGGGCCCGCCACTCGCGTCGAGGAATTGCGCCTGGAGATCATGGAGGCGGTGAATCGCCTGGGTATCGGCGCCCAGGGCCTGGGCGGGTTGACCACCGTGCTGGACGTGAAGATCCGGGATTACCCGACCCACGCGGCCTCCCTGCCAGTGGCCATGATCCCCAACTGCGCCGCTACGCGTCACGCGCATTTCGTCCTCGACGGCTCCGGGCCAGCGCTGCAGACTCCGCCGGATATCGACGACTGGCCGGACATCACCTGGGAGGTCGGCGCGGACGTGCGCCGTGTCAACCTCAATACGGTCACGCCGCAGGAGGCCGCCAGCTGGCAGCCGGGCGACACCCTGCTGCTGTCGGGCAAGATGCTCACGGGCCGCGACGCCGCACACAAGAAGATGAAAGAGCTGATCGAGAGCGGCGAGGGACTGCCCGACGGGGTGGATCTCAAGGGCCGCTTCATCTACTACGTCGGCCCGGTGGACCCGGTGGGCGACGAGGTCATGGGGCCGGCCGGCCCGACCACTGCCACGCGCATGGACAAGTTCACCGACTTCATCCTCGAGCACACCGGCCTGCTGGGCATGATCGGCAAGGCCGAGCGCGGGCCGGTGGGTATCGAGGCCATCAGGAAACACCAGGCGGTGTACCTGATGGCGGTGGGCGGCGCCGCCTACCTGGTGTCCAAGGCAATCACCGCTGCGCGCGTGGTGGCCTTCGAGGAACTGGGCATGGAGGCTATTTACGAGTTCGAGGTGAAGGACATGCCGGTCAGCGTCGCGGTGGATACCCGCGGCACCTCGGTGCACGAAACCGGCCCGAAAACCTGGCAGGCGAAAATCGAAGAGCAGGCGCTGGACGTTGTCTAGCGCCGGGACCTTTTACTGGCAAGACTACGAAACCTTCGGCACCGACCCGGCCCGCGACCGGCCGGTGCAGTTCGCCGGCCTGCGCACCGATGCGCAGCTGAACGTCATCGGCGAGCCGCTGGTCGTCTACTGCCGCCCCGCCAACGACTTCCTGCCGCATCCGCGGGCCTGCCTGGTCACCGGCATCACCCCACAGCAGGCGCTGGCCAAGGGCGTGCCCGAATGCGAGTTCATCGCCCGCATCCATGCCGAGCTGGCCGCCCCCGGCACCTGTGGGGTGGGTTACAACTCCATCCGCTTTGACGACGAGGTGACGCGCTACACCCTGTACCGCAATTTCTTCGATCCCTACGCCCGCGAGTACCGCGACGGCAATTCGCGCTGGGACATCATCGACATGCTGCGCACCGCCTACGCCCTGCGCCCGCAGGGGATTGAGTGGCCCCGGCGTGCGGACGGCCAGCCCAGTTTCCGCCTGGAGGACCTGACCGCCGCCAACGGCATCGGCCACCAGCAGGCCCACGACGCCCTCGCCGACGTCGAGGCGACCATCGCCGTGGCGCGCCTGGTGCGCGAGCGCCAGCCGCGGCTCTACGAACATCTGAGCACACACCGCGACAAGCGTTCCGTCGCCGCCATGCTGGACATCCAGGGCATGCAGCCGGTGCTGCACGTCTCGGGGATGTTCGGCGCCAGCCGTCACAATATCGCCCTGATCGTGCCGCTGGCCAGGCACCCGGTGAACAAGAACGAAATCATCTGCTACGACCTGTCGGAGGACCCGCAGCCGCTGTTCGACCTGGACGCGGAGCAGTTGCGCGCGCTGCTGTATACGCGCGGCGACGAACTGCCCGAGGGCGCGCGCCGGCCCGGCCTGAAATCGGTGCACCTGAACAAGTGCCCGGTGCTGCTGACGCCGAAAATGGCCCAGGGCGAAACCGCCGAGCGGCTGGGGCTGGACGGCGCGCGCTGCCGCGCGCACCTGGCGGCCTTGCGCGACTACCGCGGCCGCGACGCCGCGGCCTTCGAGGGCAAGATGCAGGCCGTCACGCAGCGCGAGTTCGCGCCCTCTGGCGACCCGGACACAATGCTCTACGACGGCTTTTTTCCCGACGCCGACCGCCGCCTGATGGACGTGGTGCGCGCCAGCAGCGCAGAGGAGCTGGCCGGCGGCAGTTTCGTGTTCGAGGACCCGCGCCTGCCCGAGATGCTGTTTCGCTACCGCGCGCGCAATTTCCCCGACAGCCTGTCGCCGGGCGAGCGCGCCCAGTGGGAGGAGTACCGCTTTGCCCGCCTGACCGAGCCGGACGCCGGCGCCAGCCTGTGCATGGAGGCATTCCAGGCCGAGGTGGAATCGCTGCTGGCCGCGCCGGACCTGGCCGCCGCGCAGCGGCGCATCCTCGAGGATCTGCTGGCCTACGCGGACCTGCTGCTGGCCTGAGGCGCAGCCGGGTTTTTTCACGGTAATTCGCCCATGGGCACCCCTGGTCGGCGCCCTTATAATGAACGGCGCCGGTGCCCGTGGCCCGGCGGCAACCCCAGGAGTCAGGTATTCGTGCAGTTTCCAGGCAGTCACATCCTCTCTATCCAGCAGTTCGAGCGTGCGGACGTGGAGCGTATCTTTGCGGTCGCCGACGCCATGGCGCCCTACGCGCAGCGCGAAAAGGTCACGCGTGTGCTGGACGGCGCGATCCTCGGGTCCATGTTTTTCGAGCCCAGCACGCGTACCCGGGTCAGTTTCGGCAGCGCCTTCAACCTGCTTGGCGGGGAGGTGCGCGAGACGACCGGTTTCGAGAACTCCGCCATCGCCAAGGGCGAGTCGCTGTACGATACCGCGCGGGTGCTCAGCGGCTACTCGGATGTCATCGCCATGCGCCACCCGGCGGAGGGCTCGGTGGCGGAGTTCGCCGCGGCCAGCCGGGTGCCGGTCATCAACGGCGGCGACGGCAGCAACGAGCACCCCAGCCAGGCGCTGCTGGACCTGTACACCATCCGCAGCGAGATCGCCACGCGCGGCCGCGGCCTGGAACAGTTGCGCATCGCCATGGTGGGCGACCTGCGCTACGGCCGCACCGTGCACTCACTGTGCAAGCTGCTGCGCCTGTTCCAGGGCGTGCAGGTGGTGCTGGTGTCGCCCGAGGCCCTGCGTATGCCGGGAGAGATCGTCGAGGACCTGCGCGCGACGGGCCACGAGGTGCTCGAGTCGGACCAGCTAGAGGCCAGTATCGCGCACGTCGATATCGTCTACTCGACACGTATCCAGGAGGAGCGCTTCAGCAGCCAGGAAGAGGCGGACCTGTACCGCGGCCGCTTCCGCCTGAACCAGAACATCTACACCCACCACTGCGAACCGAACACCGTCATCATGCACCCGCTGCCGCGGGATTCGCGGGAAAACGCCCGTGAACTGGACGACGATCTCAACGACAATCCCAACCTGGCCATCTTCCGCCAGACCGATAACGGCATGCTGGTGCGCATGGCCCTGTTCGCCCTGATCCTCGACGTGGTGGACCAGGTCGATCGGCACGCGCGCGCCGTCAGCTGGTACACGGGCGGGCGCTTCTGATGGCACGGCAATTGCGCTTTGGCGCCGGCGATGTGCGCGTGCTGGAAGACCGCGAGGTCTGGTCCGGCCACTACGCCATGCGCCGCCTGCGCCTGCAGTACCGCAGCTTCAGCGGCGGCTGGAACGACCCGGTCACGCGCGAGGTCTTCGAGCGCGGCGACGCCGTGGGCGTGCTGCCCTGGCACCCGGCCTCTGACACCCTGGTGATGGTGGAGCAGTTTCGCGCCGGCGCCCTGCGCGGCGACGCCAGCCCCTGGATGCTGGAACTGGTGGCCGGTGTGGTCGAGGCGGGGGAGAGCGACGCCCAGGTGGCCGGGCGCGAGGCCATGGAGGAGGCCGCCTGCGAACTGGCCGAACTGGTGCCCATCGCCACGGTTTTCCCCAGCGCCGGCGCCTGCAGCGAGCAGGTGCGCCTGTACTGTGCGCGCGTCGCCGACTTGCCGCCGGGCGGCGTGCACGGCGTGGCCGAGGAGGGGGAGGATATTCTCGTGCACGCGGTGCCCCGGCGCGAGGCCCTGGAGCTGCTGGCTCGCGACGAGGTGCCCAACGGGCATACCCTGATCGCCCTGCAGTGGCTGCAGCTGCACGGCGACGCGTTACTGCGACGCTGGACCTGAGGGACCGACCGGCGCCCATGGCAGACAGCGAAGCAGCGGTTTCCGTCCAGTCCGGACCCGGGTTGTTGCGTTCCAGCGCGGTGGTCGGCGCGGTGACGATGTTGTCGCGCATCATGGGCCTGGTGCGCGACATGGTCATTCTCGCGGTGTTCGGCGCCAGCGGCGGGCCGCAGACCGACGCCTTCATCGTCGCCTTCAAGATTCCCAACTTCCTGCGCCGGCTGTTCGCCGAGGGGGCCTTTTCCCAGGCCTTCGTGCCGGTGCTGGCGGACTACAAGGAGGAGGGCAGCCTGGTCGCCATCCAGGGCTTTATCAACCGGGTCGCGGGCATGCTCGGCGGCACGCTGGCCCTGCTCACCGTGGTGACCGTGCTCGCGGCGCCGCTGGTCGCCGCCGTCTTTGCACCGGGGTTCGTCGGCCAGCCGGACAAGTTCCGCATGACCAGCGAGATGATACGCATCACCTTTCCCTACCTGATGCTGATTTCCATGACCGGCTTCTGCGGCGCTATCCTCAACAGTTATGGCCGCTTCGCCGTGCCCGCGTTCACCCCGATACTGCTCAACCTGTCGCTGATCGGCGCCGCGCTGGTCGCCGCCCCCTGGTTCGAGGAGCCGGTGTTCGCACTGGCCTGGGGCGTTTTTCTCGCCGGGGTGGTGCAGCTGCTGTTCCAGCTGCCCTCGCTGTACCGCCTGGACCTGGTGCCGCGGCCCGTGTGGGACAGCCGCGACGAGGGCGTGCGGCGCATCCTCAAGCTCATGGTGCCGGCGCTGTTCGGCGTCTCGGTCAGCCAGATCAACCTGCTGCTGGACACCGTGCTGGCGTCCTTCCTGCCCACCGGCAGCGTGTCCTGGCTTTATATGTCCGACCGGCTGGCCGAGCTGCCGCTGGGGGTGTTCGGCATCGCCATCGCCACCGTGATCCTGCCCAACCTGTCCGCCCACCGGGCGGCGGCCAGGGAGGAGCGTTTCAGCCTGACCCTGGACTGGGCGCTGCGCATGGTCCTGTTGATCGGCGTGCCCGCCGCGGCGGCCCTGGTGCTGCTCGCCGAGCCCATCCTCATCACCCTGTTCCAGAACGGCGCCATGACCCCGGCCGACGTGGAGATGGCGGCCCTGAGCCTGCGCGCCTACAGCCTGGGCCTGGTGGCCTTCATGCTGGTCAAGGTGCTGGCGCCGGGCTACTACGCGCGCCAGGACACGGCCACCCCGGTCAAGATCGGCATCATCGCGATGGTGGCGAACATGGTGATGAACCTCGTCTTCGTGCTGCCGCTGATGTACCTGTGGAATATCGGCCACCTGGGCCTGGCCCTGGCCACCAGCCTGGCGGCCTGGATCAATGCCGGCCTGCTGCTGCGCGGCCTGCAGCGCGAGCGTGTCTACCGCGTCCAGCCCGGCTGGGCCGTGCACGGCTCGCGCCTGCTGCTGGCGACCGTGGCCATGTGCCTGGCGGTGTGGCTGCTGGTGCCCCCGGTGGCGGACTGGGTGGCCTGGTCCTGGCGCCAGCGCGCCCTGAGCATGCTGCTGCTCAGTCTCGCCGGGCTGTCCGTCTACCTGCTGGTTCACCTCGCCCTGGGCAGCCGGCCACGGCACCTGCGCTCCCCGTCGGCGGGGTGAAAGGCGTCCGCGCGGCCGCAGGCGGCGGCCCCGGGGCGATAGGCTACGGGCCCTGTTTTCGCTATACTTCGACGTTTGGTTGGCCGGGCTACCTCACTGCATGGAACTGATTCGTGGGCTGCACAACCTGCGGCCCAGGCACCACGGTTGCGTCGCGACTATCGGGGCCTTCGACGGCGTGCACCGCGGCCACCAGGCGGTCATCGGGCACTTGCTGGACAAGGCCGCCGAGTTGCAACTGCCCGCGCTGGTGATCGTCTTCGAGCCGTTGCCGCGGGAGTTTTTTGCGCCGGTGGAGGCGCCGGCGCGGATCATGAGTTTCGCCGAGAAATATCGCGCGCTGGAGGCGCTGGGCGTGGACCGCCTGCTGCGCATCCGTTTCAATGACCAGTTGCGCGCGATGACGGCGCAGCGCTTCGTCGACGAGATTTTCGTCGCGGCGCTGGGCGTGCGCTACGTGGTGCTGGGGGATGATTTCCGCTTCGGCGCGGACCGCCAGGGCGATATCGAGTTCATTCGCGAGCAGGGCCGGCGCTACGGTTACGAGGCCCGGCCCACCGCCACGGTGACCGCGGACGGCGAGCGGGTCAGCAGTACGCGCATTCGCCAGGCCCTGGAGCGGGCGGATTTTGCCACCGCCGAGTGCCTGCTGGGGCGGCCCTACAGCATTGGCGGGCGGGTCGTCGTCGGCCGCCAGTTGGGGCGTGAAATGGGCACGCCGACGGCGAACCTGGACCTGCGCCGCCTGCGCGCCCCGGTATCCGGGGTGTTTGCGGTGGAAGTGAACGGCGCGGGCCTGCGGGCGGCGCACGGGGTGGCCAATGTCGGTGTGCGGCCCACGGTCGACGACAGTATCAAGGCAAACCTGGAGGTGCATCTGCTGGACCGTGAACTGGACCTGTACGGCGCACGTATCGAGGTGACCTTTCGGCACAAGTTGCGCGACGAACAGAAGTTCGACTCGATCGATGAATTGCGCAAGCAGATTGCGTGTGACAAGGACAATGCCCGGCGCTGGTTTGCGGCGCAGGCGGGCGAACAGCAGTACTAAGCGGCATTTATGAGTGATTACAAGGACACCCTGAACCTGCCCGCCACGGATTTTCCGATGAAGGCCAGCCTGGCCCAGCGGGAACCGGCGCGGCTCAAGCGCTGGCAGGACATGGACCTGTACGGCATGATCCGGCGCGAGCGCGCCGGCCGGGACAAGTTCATCCTGCACGACGGTCCTCCCTACGCCAACGGCGACCTGCACGTCGGCCACGCGGTGAACAAGATCCTCAAGGACATCATCGTCAAGGCGAGAAGCCTGGACGGCTACGACGCGCCCTACGTGCCGGGCTGGGACTGCCACGGCCTGCCCATCGAACTCAATGTCGAGAAGAAGGTGGGCAAGCCGGGCGTGAAAATCAGCGCCGCCGGGTTCCGCCAGAAGTGCCGCGACTACGCGCGCCGCCAGATCGACGGCCAGCGCGAGGATTTCGTGCGCATGGGTGTGATAGGCGACTGGTCCGATCCCTACCTGACCATGGACTACCGCTTCGAGGCGAATATCGTCCGCGCCCTGGCGCGCATCGTCGCCAACGGCCACCTGTTGCAGGGCTTCAAGCCGGTGCACTGGTGTGTGGACTGCGGTTCGGCGCTGGCCGAGGCGGAGGTGGAGTACCAGGACAAGCTGTCACCGGCGATCGACGTGGCCTTCGTCGCCGTGGACCCGGCGGCGATCAGCGCCGCCTGCGGCAGCGATTACAGCGGCGAGATCGCCATCCCCATCTGGACCACGACGCCCTGGACCCTGCCGGCGAACCGCGCGGTGAGTCTGCACCCGGACCTCGAGTACGTGCTGCTGCAGGGCGCCGACGGTGGGCGCGCCCTGCTGCTGGCGGCGGACCTGGCCGCGGACTGCGCGGCGCGCTACGGCCTGGGCGAGACCCGGGAGCTGGGCCGCTGTCGCGGCGCGGCGCTGGAGCACAAGCTACTGCAGCACTGCTTCCTCGACCGGCAGGTGCCGGTGATTCTGGGTGAGCATGTCACCACCGAGACCGGTACCGGCGCCGTGCACACCGCCCCCGGCCACGGCCAGGACGATTTCGTGGTCGGCCAGCGCTACGGCCTGGAGGTGGAAAACCCGGTGGGCGGCAACGGCGTGTTCCTGCCGGATACGGAATATTTCGCCGGGCAGCACGTGTTCAAGGCCAACGACGCCGTCATTGAACTGCTGCGCGAGCGCGGCCTGTTGCTGCATTGCGCCGACTACCAGCATTCCTATCCCCACTGCTGGCGGCACAAGAGCCCGATCATCTTCCGCGCGACGCCGCAGTGGTTTGTCAGCATGAGCCAGAACAACCTGTTGCACCAGGCGCAACAGCAGGTGGAGCAGGTGCAGTGGCTGCCCGAGTGGGGGCGGGCGCGCATCGACAGCATGCTCGGCAACCGCCCGGACTGGTGCATTTCGCGCCAGCGCACCTGGGGCGTACCCATCGCGCTGTTCGTGCACCGGGTCAGCGGCGAGCTGCACCCCGACTCGGTCAAACTCATGGAGCAGGTCGCGCAGCGCATGGAGGAGGGCGGTATCGACGCGTGGTACGAACTCGATGCGGCGGAACTGCTGGGCGATGCGGCCGCGGACTATGAAAAGGTCACCGACACCCTGGACGTGTGGTTTGACTCGGGCGTGACCCACGCCTGTGTGCTGGAGCCGCGCGAGGAGTTGCGCGTCCCGGCCGAGCTCTACCTGGAGGGGTCGGACCAGCACCGCGGCTGGTTCCAGTCTTCGCTGCTCACCAGCGTCGCCATCCGCGGCAGCGCGCCCTACCGCACGGTGCTGACCCACGGTTTCACCGTGGACGAGAACGGCCACAAGATGTCCAAGTCGCTGGGCAATATCATCCCGGCGAAGAAGGTCATGAACGAGCGCGGCGCCGATATCCTGCGCCTGTGGGTGGGGGCGACCGACTACCGCGGCGAGGTGACGGTGGGCGAGGAGATCTTCAAGCGCACGGAAGACTCCTACCGCCGTATCCGCAATACCGCGCGCTTCCTGCTGGGCAACCTCAACGGCTTCGACCCGGCGGCGCACGCGCTGCCCGGCGACGAGCTGTTGCCGCTGGACCGCTGGGCGGTGGACCGCGCCGCCCGCCTGCAGCGCGACATCATCGCCGACTACGACACCTACCATTTCCACCTGATCTACCAGAAACTGCACAACTTCTGCGCCGGGGATCTAGGCGGGTTCTACCTCGATATCATCAAGGACCGCCTCTACACCACGCGCGCGGACAGCGTGGCGCGGCGCTCCGCGCAGACCGCCATGTACCACTGCGCCGAGGCGCTGGTGCGCTGGATCGCCCCCATCCTCAGTTACACCGCCGAGGAGATCTGGGAGAACCTGCCCGGGGAGCGCGCGCCGTCGGTATTCCTGGCACAGTGGTACGAGGGGCTGGAGCCGCTGCCCGCCGACGCCGACATGGGGGCGGACTTCTGGCAGACGGTCATGGACGTGCGCGCCGAGGTGAACCGCGAGATGGAGTCGCGGCGCGCCGCGGGCCAGCTGCGCGGCTCCCTGGACGCCGGCGTGACCCTGTACTGCGACGGCGATCTGCACGCCACGCTGGCCGCCCTGGGGGATGAGCTGCGCTTTCCGCTGATTACCTCGGCGGCGCAGCTGCTGCCACTGGACGCGGCGGATGAGGATGCGGTGGCCACCGGCATGGACGGCCTGCGGCTGCGCGTGACGGCGCTGCAGCAGGACAAGTGTGAGCGCTGCTGGCATCGCCGCGAGGATGTGGGTTCGCTGCCGGCGCACCCGACCCTGTGCGGACGCTGTGTGGAGAACGTCGACGGCGACGGGGAACTGCGGCGCTATGCCTAGGTTTTACGGCGCGCTGCGCTGGTACTCCGTGGCCCTGCTGCTGGTGCTGCTGGATCAGTACAGCAAGAACCTGGCCAGCGCTGCGCTGGATTACGGCCGCCCGCTACAGGTCTTTTCCTGGTTCAACCTGACCCTGCAGCACAACACCGGGGCCGCCTTCAGTTTCCTCAGCGACGCCGGCGGCTGGCAGCGCTACTTCTTTACCGCGGTCGCCGCGGTGATCAGCATCGGGCTGGTCATCTGGCTGTACCTGCTGCCGCGCGGGCAGTGGCTGCTGGGCCTGAGCCTGGCGCTCATCCTCGGCGGCGCGCTCGGCAATCTGTGGGACCGGGTGGCCCTGGGCTACGTGGTGGATTTTATATCCGTGCACTACCGACAGTACTATTTTCCCGCCTTCAACCTGGCGGATTCGGCGATTACCGTGGGCGCGGGCTGCATGCTGCTGGACAGTTACCTCCAGCACCGGCAGCAGTCAGCCGCGGGCGAGGGCTCAGCGTGAACGAGGTCACCGTAAGTGAGGGCACGCGCGTGTTCCTCAACTTTTCCCTGAGCCTGGAAGACGGCTCTGAAGTCGACACCAATTTCGGCGGTGAGCCGGTGGATTTCGAGGTCGGTGACGGCAGCCTGCTGCCCGGTTTCGAGCGCCTGCTGTTCGGCATGACCGCGGGTGACCGGCAGTTGTTCACGCTCGGCCCGGATGAGGCCTTTGGCGCCCACCAGGACGACAACGTGCAGGTGATGCCGCGGTCGCAGTTCGACGACGAGCTGGAGCTGGCGGTGGGCCTGCTGCTGTCCTTCGCCGACGCCGCCGGGGGCGAGGTGCCGGGCATGGTGCTGTCCTTCGACGACGAGGAGGTGACGGTGGATTTCAATCACCCCCTCGCCGGCCGTACAATACTGTTTGACGTGCTGGTACACCGGGTCGAACCGGTGGAACTGCACTGAGCGCAACGAGGCAATGACCGTGGAAGTGAAGCTGGCCAACCCGCGCGGATTCTGCGCCGGCGTGGACCGCGCCATCGACATCGTCAACCGTGCCCTGGAGGTTTTCGGTGCGCCCATCTACGTGCGCCATGAGGTCGTGCACAACAAGTTCGTGGTGGAGGACCTGCGTGCGCGCGGGGCCATCTTCGTCGACGAGCTGCACGAGGTGCCCGACGACTGCATCGTCATTTTCAGCGCCCACGGCGTCTCCCAGGCGGTGCGGCGGGAGGCCAGCCAGCGCTCCCTGAAGGTGTTCGACGCGACCTGTCCGCTGGTCACCAAGGTCCACGTGGAAGTGGCCAGCTACAGTTTGCAGGGGCGCGAGTGCGTGCTCATCGGACACCGCGGCCACCCCGAGGTGGAGGGCACCATGGGGCAGTATGACGACAGCGCCGGCGGCGCTATCTACCTGGTGGAGGACGAACACCAGGCGCAGGCGCTGGTGGTGCGCGACCCGGACAACCTGTCTTACGTGACCCAGACAACGCTTTCCATGGACGATACCGCGCGCGTCATCGACTGCCTGCGCCAGCGCTTTCCCAACATCCAGGGGCCGCGCAAGGACGATATCTGTTACGCCACGCAGAACCGCCAGGACGCGGTGAAGCAGCTGGCGGCGCACTGCGACCTCATGCTCGTGGTGGGTTCGCCCAACAGTTCCAACTCCAACCGCCTGCGCGAACTCGCCGAACGCATGGGGGCGGAGGCCTACCTGCTGGACGCCGCGGAGGACATTGACCCGGCCTGGCTACAGGGCAAGACACGCATCGGTGTCACGGCCGGCGCCTCGGCCCCCGAGGTCCTGGTGCAGGAAGTGCTGGACGGCCTCTGTGCGCTGGGCGCCAGCGGCGCGGTGGAGGTGGAGGGGCGGCCCGAAAACGTCACCTTTTCCCTGCCGCGGGAACTGCGCATCGACGCGGTCAATCTGTAGCGAGCCCGATTCCGGCAAATTCGTTCATTCGCTGGCCTGTATTCGCGCCGCGCGTATCCTTGGTCGTGGGAGGTGCGCCGTGGACAGGATGTCGACTCGCGGGCCCGGCAACGGCCTGACACTCATCGAACTGCTGCTGGCACTGGTCGTGCTGTGCGTGGCGGTGACGCTCGCCTCGCCGCTGCTCGGCTCACTGCTGGCGCACAATCGCCTGGAGGCTGACGCGAAACGCCTGCTGGGCGCACTGCGCCTGGCGCGCTCCGAGGCGGTACAGGGCAACGGCGTGGTCAGCGTGTGTCCCGCGCGGGTGCTCGCGGGGAGTGAACCGCGCTGCGCCGGCAGTTACCGCGATGGCTGGATCGTCTATGCCAACCGCGACCGGGGCGCGCAGCGACAACCCGCGACGGACCGGCTGCTGGGCGTCTTCGCCGGCCTGCCGCCGGGCTACCGGGTGACCAACCGTCGCGACACGCGCGCGGCGAGCAGCCAGATCAACTATCTGCCCGACGGCACCACCCACCGTAATCTCACCCTGCAAATCTGCCCGCCCCGGGCAGACGTCGCGCCGCTGAGCATCGTGCTCAACAGTGTCGGCCGGGCGCGCCTGCAACGCGACTGGGGCACATGTACGCCCGGCATGTGAGGGCGGTGCGGCGCTGGCGCGGGCTGGGTATGCTCGAGTTTCTCGTCGCCCTGCTGGTCTTCACCCTCGGCGTCAGCGGCCTGCTGGCGGCGCAGCTGGAGGCGCGACGGCTGGTGTTCGAGGCGCAGCAACGCACCCAGGCCATCGCGCTGGCGCGCGACCTGTCGGGGCGCATAGGCGTCAATGCCGACGCGGCGCAGGCCTATACGGCCACTGACCTGGGCGCCGTTGCGATGAGCGCGCCGCCGGTGGACTGTCTGCAACACAGTTGCAGCGGTTCCGAACTGGCGGCCTTCGACCTGTGGCAGTTCGAAGACGCCCTGCGCGCCCTGCCCGCCGGGCGGGCGTGTATCGACGTGCACGGCGCGGCGCTGCGGGTGGTGCTCAACTGGCGTGCGCTCAGTCCGGGTCCCGGCCCCGGCACCGCCCTGTGCGCGTTGACCCCCGCCGGTCTCTACGATGCCCGGGACGCGGGCGCGGGCAACGATCGCCTGCGCCGGCAACTGGTGTTGTCGGTGTTTACCGGCGGTGGCGCGTGATGGCGTGCGCCGGGCTGCAGCGCGGACGCCGGGGTTTTCTCCTGGTGGACCTGCTGGTATCGCTGTTTCTGGGGGTGCTGCTGAGCGTGGCGCTGGTGAGCAGCTATCTCGCTTTCAAGCGGCACTACCTGCACACACAGCAGTTGGAGCGCCTGCAGGAAAACGGTCGCCACGCCCTGCGCCTGCTCACGCGCGAGCTCAGCATGGCGGGGTTCTACGGCGGCTTGGTCGACACCGCGGCGCTGGCGCCACGCAGCGTGACCGGCGACTGCGACGGCGGGCCCTGGGCGCTGGATGCCGCCGCGCCGCTGGGGCTGGTAAACGACCATGCGGGCGGCGCCGCCCCCCTGGGCGTCGACGGCACGGCATACGACTGCGTGGACGGCACTGACGTGGTTGCCGGCACCGACCTGCTGGCGATCAAGCGCAGCTTTGCAGCCCCCAGTGTGTTGCGCGGTGTCGTCGATCCGGCGCTGACGGCCGGGGATACGCCCACCTGGTACCTGCGCCTGCACGCCGGCGCCGCGGCGGACTGGCGGCAGCACAGTGCGTCACAGCTGGCCGGGGTCGCGCAGCCACAGGACAGCTACTGGCAGGCCAGCGCCCGGGTGTTCTTCGTCCGCGACCACTCCAACGACCCGGGCGCCGCGCTCCCGACCCTGTGCATGGAGGCGCTGGCGGGGCAGGGCATGCGCACACAGTGCCTGGTGGAGGGCGTCGAGGACCTGCAGGTCACCCTGGGCGTGGATACGAACGGCGACGGGCGCACTGATCGCTACCTTGCGGCCCCGGCGGGACAGGACCTGGCCCGGGCGGTCAGCGCGCGCGTGGAAGTACTGCTGCGCGCCCTCGAGCCGGTCCCGGGCCACGTCGACACGGGCGCTTACCGGCTGGGCGGACGTGTGCGCCAGCCCGCGCGGGACGCCTATCCGCGGCGCGTGTACGCCGCCAGTGTGCGCCTGCACAACCTGGCGGGAGAGCCCTGAGCGTGCGCGGCAGACGCCGGGCCGGTGCGGTGTTGCCCCTGACCCTGGTGTACACGCTGCTGCTGTCGGCGCTGGCGGCCACGGCCCTGCAGGGCGCGGCGCTGCAGTTGCGTATGGCGCGCAACGCCCAGTCCCAGCTTGTCGCGCTGCGGCAGGCAGGGGCCGTGGTGCGTGAAATGGCGCTGCGGCGCGACAATTTCCCGCTCGAGGCGCCGGTAGGTCACCGCGAGTGCCTGCCCGGGGATGCCGCGGCGGACTGTGACGGTCACGGCCTGGCGCCGCCGCTGCATACCGGGGCGGGGCCCGGGGTGGAGTTGCGCGCGCGCGTGAGCCGCGAGTATCCACAGACACTGACGCTGCCCCCGGGGGCCCAGTCCGGCACGGCCCACGCGCTGTTCGAGGTGGAGGCGACGATGCAGGGCGACGCGGCCGGTGCCGGCAGCGCGCGCGTGGTGCTGGGGGTGGCGGTACCGGTCGGGGCTGGCGCTCCCGTGCCGTTGTACTGGCGCGAGCCCGGCATCGATCCGCTGTAGATGGGTGTGGAAGCGGGCACTCGGGCAATGCCGTCGACAGCGGGCGGCGGGTTCACGCTGACGGAAGTGCTTGTGGTGGTGCTCATCACGGCGCTGCTGGCGCTGCTCATCCTGCCTGCCTACGAGGGCAGGGTATGGCAGACGCGGCGCGCCCTGGCGCACCTGGAACTGCGCGAGGTACTGGCTCGCCAGGAACGCTACTACATGGAGCGTGGCCGTTACGCCGATACCCTGGCGGACCTGGGGCTGCCGGGCGATCCCTACGCGCTGGACACGCAGGGCGCACGCACGGATGCGCAGGATAGCCGGCGTGTCTACCGGGTGGAGCTGAGCACCGGGGAAGGCGGCTTCCTGCTTCACGCCCGACCCCAGGGGCGGCAGCGCGATGACCCCTGTGGAGAGCTGCGCCTGAGCTGGACCGGTGCTACCGCCGCGGAGGCCGCGGCGCTGGACTGCTGGTGACACTCACTCGTCCAGGCCCAGCTTTTTCAAGCGGTAGCGCAGGCTGCGAAAACTGATACCCAGCAGTTTGGCCGTGGCGGTCTTGTTCCAGCGACACTCCTCGAGCGCGGCGCTGATGATGTCCCGCTCCATGTCCTCGAGATAGGCCTCCATGTCGCCGAAGGCCTCGCGCACGTCCCGCGACCCGCCGCGTGGTGCGGCCGGTGCCGCGCCGTCGCTGTCGGGCGCCGCGGCTGGCCTGTGGCTGCCGTCGCGCCTGGCCGTGCCGATCTGCAGGTCGTCGGCGGTGATGCGTTCACCATCCGACAGGGCCAGCGCGCGCTCCAGCATGTTCTCCAGCTCGCGCACGTTACCCGGGAAGTCGTAAGCGTGCAGCGCCGCCAGGGCCGAGTCATCCAGTTGCACCCGTTCCCGGCCCTCGCTCGCGGCGATCCCCTCCAGGATGCTGTCGGTCAGTGCCGGCAGGTCCTGCAAGCGTTCGCGCAGGCTGGGCACGTGCACGTCGATGACATTGATCCGGTAGTACAGGTCCTTGCGGAATCGCCCCGCCTCCACTTCTGCCGCCAGATCCTTGTGGGTCGCGCTGAGCAGGCGGATGTCGGTCGACTCCTCCGCGGCGGCGCCCACCGGGCGCACGGATTTTTCCTGGATGGCGCGCAGCAGCTTGACCTGCATGGCCAGAGGCAGGTCCGCCACCTCGTCGAGGAACAGCGTGCCGCCGCTGGCAGCCTGGAACAGGCCGCGTTTATCCTGGCTGGCGCCGGTGAAGCTGCCCTTGATATGCCCGAACAGTTCGCTTTCCATCAGGTCCGGCGGGATGGCGCCGCAGTTGACGGCGATAAATGCGCCCGAGCTGCGTGGCCCGTTGTTGTGGATGAGTCTGGCCACCACTTCCTTGCCGCTGCCCGACTCGCCGTGTATGTGCACCGGCGCCTGGCTGCGCGCGAGTTTGGAAATCTGCTGGCGCAAGGTCTGGATTGCCGGCGCCGTGCCAATCAGCTCCTGGTCCACGGCGCTCTCGGCGCGCGAGGTATCGATATCCAGTTGCAGCGCCGAGCTGACCAGCTTGCGCAGGCTGTCCAGCTCGATGGGCTTGCTGATGAAGTCGAAGGCGCCGGCCTTGAGCGCGGAAATGGCGGTTTCCACACTGCCGTGCGCGGTGATCATGGCCACCGGGATATGCGAGTAGCGCTCCTGGATGAACTCCACCAGGCTGATGCCATTGCCGTCGGGCAGGCGCATATCGGTGAGGCACAGGTCGGGTTTTACCGCGGCGACCGCCGCTATCGCCTCGTCCAGGGTCGCCGCGCTGTGGGTGTCGAGACCCATGCGGCTGAGGGTGATATCCAGTAGTTCCCGGATATCCGGTTCGTCGTCGACTATCAGGACACTCTGGCTCATTTATAGCGCTCGCTGGTTGATGGATACGCGGAAGCAGCTTTCGCCGCGCGCGGTAGTGCGGTATGCGATGTCGGCGTTGTTGATCTGGCACAACTCCTTGCACAGGTACAGTCCCATGCCGCTGCCCTCCTCGGCAGTCGTGTAGAACGGCTCGAACAGTTTTGGTACATCCGTGGCCGGTACACCGCTGCCCGCGTCTATCACGTCGATGTGGCACTGGTGAGTGGCGAAATCCAGGGCGACCTCCACCCGCGCTGTCTCCTCGCCGCAGGCCATGTTGCTGTGACGCAGGGCGTTGTCCAGCAGGTTGGCGAATACGCGCTGCAGGTTCTCCGGGTCGAACTCTATGAGCAGTTCCTTGTAATCGCACTCGATGGTGATTTCCGCCGGTCGGTTGCGGCCGTTGAGGTAGTCGCGCACGAAGTCGGTGAGCCATTCCGACAGCAGCAGGTACTCGGGTTTTGGCGGTTCGCGGCGGGAGATTTGCATGACGCTTTCGACGATCTGGTTGACGCGCTCGCAGTGGCTGAGAATGATGTCGGCCATGCGCTGGTCGGCGGCGCACAGCTCCGCTGATTCCTGCAGCAGTTGCGCCGCGTGACTGATGGCGCCCAGGGGGTTGCGGATTTCGTGTGCGATACTCGCGGTCAATCGTCCCAGGGAACTGAGCTTCAGCGATTGCGCGTACTGCGTCACCGGCGTGTAGTCCTCGACAAACACCAGCGCCTCGCGGTTGGCGTTGGGCTGCAGTTCGCGGAAATGGGCGATCACCGGGGGCGAACCCTCCTGCACGGAGAAGGGCCGGGCGCGGTGCGCCCCGGTGTTGCGCCAGTGCTCGAACTGGTAGGCCAGCTCCGGGGAGTACTCCGCGAGCTGGCGGCCCTGTTCCACCGCCAGCGGGCGCTCCGGCGCCAGCAGGCCGCTGGCCGCCTTGTTCATGATGCGTACGGTGCCCTCGCTGTCCACCAGCAGGATACCGGTGTCCATGTGCTGCACGATCTGTTCGTTGAGGCGCTGCAGGGAGTACAGGTCGCTGGCGCGGTTGCGCGCCAGTTCCTCGGCGCGGCCCAGGCGGTGCGCGATGGGTTGTACCATCAGCGACACGCTGAAAATCAGCAGTCCGAGAATGCCGGCGGGGAACAGCGAGCCACTGTCCAGCCTGCTCTGCAGGATCAGCCACACCGTATCCATGAGTATGGCCAGGACGCTGAGGGCGGCGATCAGCGTGGCCAGGGTGCGGTTCGCGATGAGCACCGCACTGGCCGCCACGGTAATGACCAGCAACACGGGCAGACCGCTGACCATGCCGCCGCTGGAGTCGGCGAGCAGGGTGATGGCGACGATGTCGACGAGGAACACCAGCAGCATCAGGCGCTGGCTCTCGTTCAGCCGTGACGACAGCGACCCGACCAGGGGGATGCTCGTCGCCAGGTAGGCCAGGGCGACGGTGGTGTACAGGGTCGGGTTATAGGCGCCGACCAGCTGGCGGGTATTGGGGCTGACCAGCATGATGAGCAGCACGATGGACAGCAGGGAGCGATAGCCGACGTAGACCCTGAACAGGGCGAGATTTTGCTGGCTGGGCGCCTGTGCCGCTGGCTGTGTCAGGATCGCGGGGCGGTTCAACGTGGGCTTCGCCTGTAGCTGCCTGAGAGTCGTCTTTGGCCACCTAGTGTAACAGGCATTGCCGTGGAATGGTGGTGGGCCGGGGGCTGCGCGCAGCGCCGGGGCTGGCTATGCAGGCCGCTTTTCCGGACAATAGCGCCCTCACCACGCTCGCGGAACGCACGCATGACCACCCTGAATATCCTGATGGCCCAGCTCAATACCCTGGTCGGAGATTTCGAGGGGAATACTGCCAAAGTCATCGATACGATTGTCCAGGCCGAGGCGCGACATGCCGCACCGGTGGTGGTATTCCCCGAACTCACGCTCAGCGGCTACCCGCCCGAGGACCTGTTGTTGCGGCCGAGTATCGCGCTGCGCGTGCAGCAGTCACTGGATCGCATTCTCGCCGCGGTGGGAGACGCCTGGGTGGTCCTGGGTTACCCGCGCATGCGCGACGACGGCCTGCACAATGTCGCGGCCGTGTTGCACCGCGGCGAAATCGTCGCCGAGTACAGCAAGCAGTGCCTGCCCAACTACCAGGTGTTCGACGAGAAACGCTACTTCGTCCCCGGGGGTGCGCCCTGCGTGGTGCAAATCCAGGGCGTGCCGGTGGGCCTGAGTATCTGCGAGGACATCTGGGAGGAGGGCCCCGCCGCGTCGGCGGCCGCCGCCGGCGCCGAGCTGTTGATCAACATCAATTCCTCGCCCTACCACCGCGGCAAGCGCCAGGAGCGCTGGGATCTGGTCAGTGGACGCGCGCGGCAGACCGGCATGGCCATTGTGTACGTCAACCAGGTGGGAGGGCAGGACGAGCTGGTGTTCGATGGCGGCTCCTTCGCGGTCAACCCCGACGGTGCCGTGAGCGCCGCGGTGCCCAATTTCGAGGAGGGCCTGTACTGGCTGCGCTACGCGGCGGCCGGGCGCCGCCTGGAGGGGCTGGCCGTGTCACCGCCGATGGACGAGCTGGAGGCGACCTGGCGCGCGCTGGTGCTGGGCGTGCGCGACTACGTGGACAAGAACGGTTTTCGCGGCGTGGTGCTGGGCCTGTCCGGCGGGGTCGATTCCGCGCTCACCCTGGCGGTGGCGGTGGCGGCGCTGGGTCCCGACCGGGTGGAGGCGGTGATGATGCCGTTTCGCTACACCGCGCAGATGAGCGTGGAGGACGCCGCCGAGCAGTCGGCCCTGCTCGGCGTCACGCACAAGGTCATCTCCATCGAGCCTATCTACGAGGCGTTCATGCACAGCCTGGCGGAGGAGTTCGCCGGGACGGAAGTGGATACCACCGAGGAGAATCTCCAGGCGCGCTGCCGCGGCGTGTTGTTGATGTCGATCTCCAACAAGAAGGGTTACCTGGTGCTGACTACCGGCAACAAGAGCGAGATGGCGGTGGGCTACTCCACCCTGTACGGCGATATGGCCGGCGGCTTCGACGTGCTCAAGGACGTACCCAAGACGCTGGTTTTCCAGCTGTGCCGTTACCGCAACACGCTGGGGCCGTGCATTCCCCAGCGTGTCATCGACCGGCCGCCCTCGGCGGAGCTGCGTCCCGACCAGAAAGACGAGGACAGCCTGCCGCCCTACGACATCCTGGACCGCATTCTCGAACTGTATGTGGAGGAGGATTACAGCGCGCAGGCGATTATTGCCACCGGCATGGACCGCGACCACGTGCACCGCGTGGTGCGCCTGGTCGACCTGAATGAGTACAAGCGCCGCCAGGCGCCCATCGGCGTGCGCATCACACGCCGCGGTTTCGGCCGCGACCGCCGCTATCCTATTACCTCAGGCTGGAAAATCGGCGAATAGCCGCGGGCGGCCAGCCGCGGGCAGCTAGCCGCGGGCAGCCAGCCGGGGGTGGTTACTCGACGGAGGGACGGTTGTCGAATTGCGGCGGCTGCGGCGGGTCGAACAGACCGAAGGACACCTTGTTGATCCACGAGCGCTGCAGGCCGTCCAGCGTGTAGACGCTGTCGAACTCCCCGTTCTCATCGATGGCCGGGTAGTCCGGGTAGTTCAGCGCCAGCACCTCGATGGAATCGCTGGCCAGCTCGTCCAGGCCGAGCAGGATATAGCCCTGCGCCATGATCGCCAGGCCGTCAGCGACGGCGGGGGTGCGCTGGAAGTTCTCCACCACGTAGCGCCCGCGGTTGGTCGCCGCCAGGTAGGCGCCTCGGCGCAGGTAGTAATTGGCCACGTTGATCTCGTGGCGCGCCAGCAGGTTGCGCAGGGATATCATGCGCGCCCGGGCGTCCGCCGCGTAGGGGCTGTCCGGAAAGCGTGAGACCAGTTGTGCAAACTCTGCGAAAGCCTCTTTCGCCTGGCTGGTGTCGCGCTGGGTCGGGTCGTGCGGCAGGAAGCGATTGAACACGTCCTCGTTGCCGGTATACGCGGACAGGCCTTTCATGTAATAGGCGTAATCCACGTTCGGGTGCTGCGGGTGCAGGCGGATGAAGCGGTCGGCCGCTTCCACCGCCGCCTCGTGCTCGTAGGCGTTGTAGTGTGCGTAGATCAGCTCGAGCTGGGCCTGTTCGGCGTACTTGCCGAAGGGGTAGCGCGATTCCAGTAGCTGCAGGCTGCGCACGGCGAGGTCGAAGTTGCCGCCGCGCAGGTAGCGCTGGGCCTCCTCGTACATTTGCTGTTCCCCGCTGTCCGCCGCCATCTCCGGCAACTCGTCGTTGCCCGAGCAGCCCAGCAGCGCGAGGAAAAGGATAAAAATCAGGCTGTGCTTCAAAGTGTCCACCGGTCAGGGCCGGGCCGGCATGCTACTATCGCCCCGGCGCGGCTGGTTATCGCTGCGGTATTTAACCACAGGCGCGCGGGTGCATAAACAGGTAGCAGGATGACGGACAGGGTGACCCTCGATGCCCCGGTACCCGGGGAACTGGATGGCGCCCGCCTGGACCAGGCGGCGGCGCAGTTGTTCCCGGACTACTCGCGCTCGCGCCTGCAGGCGTGGATTCGCCGCGGTGAACTGCTGGTTGACGGCAAACCCGGGCGGCCGCGGGATCGGGTCTCCAGCGGCGCAAGGCTGCAGCTGGATGCCATGCCCGAGCAGGCGGTCGACTGGCAGGCCCAGGATATCGCCCTGGACATCGTGTACGAGGACGAGGATATTCTGGTCCTGAACAAGCCTGCCGGGCTGGTGGTGCACCCGGCGGCGGGGCACGCCGACGGCACCCTGGTCAACGCCCTGCTGGCGCACGCGCCGCAGCTGGCGCAGCTGCCCCGCGCCGGTATCGTGCACCGCCTGGACAAGGACACCTCGGGGCTGCTGGTGGTGGCGCGCAGCCTGGCCGCCCACGCCGACCTCGTGGCCCAGTTGCAGGCGCGCAGCGTGCACCGCGAATACTGCGCGGTCTGCGTCGGGCGCATGACCGGGGGCGGCACAGTCGATGCCCCCATCGGCCGCCACCCGCGGCAGCGCAAGAAAATGGCGGTAGTGAGCAGTGGCGGCAAGCCGGCGTTGACCCACTACCGGCTGGAGCAGCGTTTCGGTCATCACACGCGCATCGCGGTGACCCTGGAAACCGGCCGCACCCACCAGATTCGCGTGCACATGGCGCATCGCAAGCACCCGCTGGTCGGCGACCCGGTATACGCCGGCCGGCCGCGTATCCCCGCGGGCGCCTCCGCCGCGCTCATCGACGCGTTACGCGCCTTCCCCCGGCAGGCCCTGCACGCCCGCGCCCTGGGCCTGGAGCACCCGGCCACGGGCGCGCCGCTGCAGTTCGACTGCCCCTTGCCGCCGGACCTGGTGCGGCTGCTCGCGGTGCTGGAGGCCGAGGACCCGCCCATTGATCCCGCCGCTGCTTGAGCCGGACTGGCCGGCGCCTGCGTCGGTGCTGGCCCTGGCCACGACCCGTGGCGGCGGCGCCAGCGGCGAGCCTTTCGCCTCTTTCAACCTGGGCGACCATGTCGGTGACGACGCGGCGGCGGTGCGCGCCAACCGCGATACCCTCGTGTCGCTACTGCCGCGCGGACTGCGCGTGTCCTGGCTGGAGCAGGTGCACGGCGCCCGGGTCCTGCCCGCCGCGGCCAGCGGGCATGCGGGGGAAGCCGACGCCCAGTACTGCACACAGCCCGGCCTGGCCTGCGCCATCCTGACCGCCGACTGCCTGCCGGTGCTGTTGTGCAACCGGGCTGGCGACCGGGTCGCGGCCGCCCACGCGGGCTGGCGTGGCCTGGCCGCGGGTGTGCTGGAAGCCACCGTGGCCACCCTGGACACGGCCCCCGCAGACCTGCTGGCCTGGCTGGGCCCGGCGATAGGCCCGGGGGCATTCGAGGTCGGCGCGGAGGTGCGCCAGGCTTTTGTCGACGCGGCGGGGCCGACGGCGAGCAGCGTCGCAGCCTGTTTCGCCCCGGGAGCGCGCGCCGGCCACTACCTGGCGGACCTCTACGCCCTGGCCCGCCTGCGCCTGGCCGCGGCCGGCGTGAGCGCGGTCTATGGCGGCGGGCTGTGCACCTACACGGATGCGCAGCGCTTCTTCTCCTACCGCCGCGACGGCCGGACAGGCCGTATGGCCACGCTCATCGCCCTGCGGCCCTGATCCCTCGGGCGGTGTCCCGGTCGGTCGAAAAGCTCGCTCCCTTGTGGGGTGTGTTTCGTTCCAAGCGAACCTCCCGGGCGGGTGGTGTCCCGTTCGGTCGAAAAGCTCACTCCCTCTCGGGACACCACCCGCCCGGGAGGTTCTTCTTTCTGTTCGACTCT
>PABK01000022.1 GCA_002699145.1 Halioglobus sp. | reverse complement strand
TGGTTGTTCGACTCGATGAATCCAATGAAGCCACGTTCAAGCAGTTAATTATTGAAGAGGGCAAGCAGTACCTGAAGGCGCTCAACCCTGATTGGCCGAATCGCATTATCGAAGTGGATGAAGAAGCGACAATCTGTGGAGTCATTGTCTTCAAGGGAGAAGTTGTCTAAACGCTGATCGTAGAATAAGACTCCTACCCACATAAGGACTAACCAGTGATCAGCACAAACAACAGTAAAAAAATAACTACCTTGATCAACCGAAAAACATTGTTGGCAATGATTCCACTTTCGGACCGCGCCATTTACGACATGGAAAAGCGCGGAGAATTTCCATGCCGCATCGTTTTGACGAGCCGTAAGGTGGCCTGGGATTTAGCTGAAATAGAGCATTGGATAGAGGAACGAAAGCAGTCCAGAGATAAAGCCATCAGACCTGGCTCTGCTGCCACGCCAGGGACTCCATCCGGAACAAAGTGACCGCCTCCACAAAGGCTTGTTTAGCTTGCTGATAAAAAGATAGATTCGATTCTGACTTGTAAGAACAATTAGCTCAATGCTAATGTTTTTCCTGGCTTATATGAGCTTTTGACTCTATCGGACATCAAAACATGGATGACATCGCAGCAGCTAATAATGATCGTGAACTCACAACCAAAGAAGCGGCTTCGCTACTTGGCTTATCACCCAGCACACTGAGAAAATGGCGCTGCACTCATGAACACCCCGAATTAACCTGGAGAAAGCGATTTCGCCATGTATTCTATCTCGAATCAGACGTTCTTGAATTCAAAGAATTGAGCACCAAAATCTCATCTAACGAAATTTACATTTAGAACTTTATAACCTTACGTTGCTACCAGCGGCTCGTGAGTTCGTCGATCAAATCAAACCCTGCTTGTTTAACCATGTAGTCAGCAATTTTCTGACTAGCATCTCGAAGCCTTGTCATAGACGGGTGAATATAGTGAGCATCAACACCCTCCCTTGCGTGACTCAGTAACTCATCTACAAGTACGGAATTAATGTCTAGTTCCGTCCCAATAGATTTATACGTTCGTCGGAGGTCATGATTGGTAACAGATATACCCGTTTGGTTTTTAACGATATCACGGACTGCCTTGGTATCTCTGTAATATCCTCGCCCTCCCATGCCAGGGAACAAGTACTCAGTGTCTTCAGGCAAATAATCTTGACGGTTACGAACGATTGCCGCGGTCACTGTATTTAGGGGTAGCTCTACTTGGTCGCCCCCTTTTTTAATAATGTTGAACACTAATCTATTGAGATCAATTCCCTCCATTCGGACAGTCATCGTCCCAGTTCGTCTTACACCGGAAAATAACATGAATAACAATGCATCACGGCCATTACGATAAGCGGATGTATGATCATGCTCTCGAAGTGCTAAGACAGACTTCAGATATGGCTTAAAATCAGCATCATCTAACCGACCAGTACAGCGATTGGTACGATTAATATTTACACCCAGTTGCTTCATTGCACGGCTAACCGGGTTTCGGATAAAGAGATCCGAATCATCGTATTTGGTCTGCGCCCAATTCCAGATCGACCTAAGAATACGCATAGCGCAATCGAGCTGGGTTTTACCACGACCTACTTTCTGGAGATAAACAGTTTTTACCTGCTCTGGCGAAATACTGTGTAATGGCAGGTCTAACAGGTCAACTAAGAGAACCTCGCATTTATTTCTGATATCCACTAAATAACGCTGACCTGATCGCCTCTCGGCAATAAACCCATCTGGCAGGCATTCATCACTTTCATCAACCGGTGTTCCGTAGATCATATCTTTAAATGAGCGCCTTGCCTCTATCAGGACTTGATTATCAGCCTGTTTTGCAGCTTCTTTTTGAGCTATTACTTGAGGGTCCCGGCCCTCCTGAATTTCCAAAAATAAGCTATCAACCTTCTGCCGTAGTTCTGAAATGGTGATCTCAGCATTACGAGCTTCGCCAACCTTCATTATCTGGCGCTTATACATACGACTCTTATATTCACCACGAACTCGAATACGAGCATACATACAAAAAACACTATCAATATAGGAACGTCCAGGCCTAACTCGAACAGCCAGGTGACTATCAGCATCATAAATATAGGTTTCTTTGGTAAACTCTCCTCGATTAATACGATTCTCAATGGCTTTCAGATTCGGTTTATTGAACTTGATTCGGTTGTCAGATATAGCTCCCATAAGATCTCCTTTTGTTCATCCTCACCGGCAAAATCTGGGATGCAAATGGGATGCAAATGAAAGTAATTTTTGCATCCCAAGAGAAATCTTGAGTAACACCAGAATTGCCTACCGCAGACAGAATATAGATACAAAGCCTTTTATATCAACAACATAGAGAGCTTTAATCTACTTCGCGGAACGTTATTCAACGTCGAGAAATGAGTATAAAGAGTGAATTCAAAATCCGATGCCAGCGATGGCGTGCCGGTTCAAGTCCGGCCTCCGGTACCATATTAAAATCAAGAAACAAGCGAATCTGGAATTTGGCAGCGGCTTAGGCTATGTTCGTCATTATGTAGACGGTAGATAGGCATCGTACCACCCACCTATGCGGACCAAGGATGGCGCATCATGTTTCCCCGCCCTTTGTTTTTAGGCTCGAGATTTGGAAGCGCGCGCTTTCGAACCAGAGAGGCCGCTGCCGAGGAAGGCATCTTTCCTCATGTGTGCACTTGTGTGCTCCATTGTTTTCGACAGGAGGTTGATCTGCGTGCGGGTTTCCAAACTTTGGAATGTACGTATACGGGATGGCGATGAAATTCACGGTAGCACCGGGCAATACCTAGGTGAGGTGATGAACGAGAATCACCTAATCACTAACAATGCCAAAATTTCATACCGAGGCTATTCGTTCACCCCGTATGATAATCGCGCAGGATACGCTCGCTATGCAAACTATGCTGGTTACGCCATGTATGCGGGCTACAGTGATTTCCAAATCCTAATGCATTGTAAACACATAACAAATCAATCAATTTCGCGCCTTTGACGCCGGACGCAGCAGAGCTGCGTCGGTTATTGAGGCGTTATGTGTCGGGGATATTTTGTGCCAATAACTGAACACAAGGACAATCCCGAGGAAGATGAATCTCTAAGAAAATTCCTTTCTGGCGGGGCTGAAATAGCAGGAGGAGCCGTTGGGGGTGCGATCGGTTTTCTAGCGGGCGGGCCAGTCGGTGCCACAGTGGCTGGTGCTGCTTCCGTTGCCGCCGCCAAGGCACTTACGGCGGTAGGCAAAGAAGTATCTGACCGGCTGCTTGGGCCACGTGAAGCTGTCCGCGTTGGCGGCGTTCTCGCTCTCGCTTCCGATGAGATAGCAAGACGAATCGAACAAGGGGAAACTCTCCGTAGTGACGGTTTTTTCGATGCAGTAGTGGGTCAGCGATCCAACGCCGAGGAAGTGGCGGAAAGTGTACTGCTGAAAAGTCAGCGGGAGCCGGAAGAACATAAGCTCATATATATGGGTAAGCTACTTTCGAACGCATCCTTTAATGCTGAGATCAGCGCCGCTCTTGCTCACCACTTGATAAAAGCTGGCGAAGAACTCACCTACAGGCAACTTTGCCTTCTTAGCTTAGCCGCTCGCAAGAGGGCCAGCCTAAGGTCGAGCAACTATCGAGGGCAAAGCCATTTTGATATGGAGCTTTATCAAGTTTTGTACGAATTATTTCATCTTTATCAGAAAGGTTACTTGAACTTTGGGGGAAGTGTGGCTTTCGGGCCAACGGACGTCATCCCGGGTTCAATGGAAGTTCAAGGAATAGGTGCCGATCTATACAATGAAATGGGTTTGTCTAGAATTCCTGAAGCAGAGTTTATGCCTCTTATTAAGGTGTTGAAGTAGGGATGACACATAAGCAGTGCAATCAAGTCGCTCCCTTTGATGGCTGGGCGGGCCGCTTCGCGTCCCGCCCCTGTTGCAGACGTTATGCACTGACAGCAGCAATCCTCACAAGGACGTTTTATGTCTAAAGCTATTGATATTAAACAATTCTTTAACAATAACGATATTAAAGTTCACGAACTATCGAAGCAGATACCAAGAATTGATGACGTAACCCTAGTTGTTATAAAGGGACACCTAGTTGTTGAAAGGTGTCTGTTTGAAATATTGCAAATAAATATGCACAACCATAAATACCTTGAAGATGCGAAGCTATCATTTGCCCAGCTCTTAAACATGGTAAAAGCCATATCAAAAATACCGCCTCACGAAAGCACGTTTGGCGGTATTAAGAAACTGAACAGTTTAAGGAATCATCTTGCTCACAACCTGCCGAATGAGAAGACAGATACAATGATTGATGAGTTTATTGACTACGTAGGGGTTCACATTGACGGCCATACGACCCAAGCACAGAAAGTGTGGGACCAAATTTATAGTATGCTCGGCGCAATAAGTATTCTTATTTCAGTCTCAGAACTAGTAACTTCTGAAGCAAGTAAGTCTGGCCTGATAGACGTATTAAAGAAATTAGCTGCGGAAAAATAAGGTAAAGTCATTCGAAATGCATAACAAGCCAAGGCTGTCGGACGCTTCTCGCCGCCGCGTGGGACGCTAGGCTGATCTCAGAGTTTACAATAAAGTGAGACGATGAAACTACTCATTCAAACCCAGCAGAACCCTGTAGGCAGCGAGGTGCTCGCGCGGATCGCGATTGTTCGACCAATACTCATCGCGCTCCTTACAGGCATCAAACAAGAGGTTTTAGGTGAACTAGGCGGCCTGGACGCAATGAAGCTGTTCATGTTGCCTCGCGCATACCGTGACGGATGCGGGGACGTTGGTTTTTGTTTCGAGTGGGCGGTCCACGACGCTATTCGTCGAAATGATCCTATGGTCATGGAGCGGCTTACGGACGCCGCGAAGTTATGCAAGCTTCCGGGTGCGGATTTTGATTCGATTCTCTTTGGGGTGGAAAAATCTGGCAAAACTCGAATTATTGATACGGCCAATGACGTATTGACGGACGACTCTAGGATCCTTACTGGCGCACAAGCCCAACCCCCCAAGTTAAAGGGATATATGAATCAGCTGGCAGCAGCATTTCATCGACCTGAAACCAGATCCGCATTGCCGTCATCAATTAATGGACTTTGGAAGGCTGATCTCTTCTTCGGTTCTACTGATGCAGATCGCTGGCTGGGGACAACCTTAAAAATTAACGCCAAGCATCTAGAGGGTGCGAGAGGGCTACGCGTCGGCATCGTTCCATCAACACAAGGGGCCTCCGACAGAATTTTCAAAGATCAGGCAAAAAATTTGATCGTTTGCCCGGTGCCATATGACGGCTCATTCATGGAGCTCTTTTATACAGGTTGGCGAATCGTCCAGCAGTTTATTGCCGCAGACGCAAAAGTTCCAAAACCTGTTTCATTGCCATCGCCTGCTGATAGGCAGGTTGCTCGAGAACTCGAGATGCGCAGGGACTTTCCCATTGTGGATGTCATCGCAGCACTGGAGGCCCAGGCCCAAACCGATCTTTTAGCGGCGGAGGAGAAAGTTGTCGGTAGCGATGTGGCCAAAGAGGGAGAGCCATTACTGAACGATTTGGTCGTTTCCCCAGTTGCTGCATACAAATCCGCATAACAAATCGTTGCAGCGGACATTTGCCCCGCCACCCGTTTTTTCTACCGCAAAATCGGGCGTCACCTCAAATGCCGCTAAGCTCAGGCGTTAAGTTCTCAGCATAATCTCGTATGGCAAGAAAACGAAGAAGCAGGAAGTCGAAAGCATCCTCCACAATAGGAGATGCGGCCTATATTGGGGCTAGGCTACCTTGGTGGGGTGCATTACTCTTTGGAGCGACTACATTTGTGTTGTTCTATTTTCTAGTACCCGGATACCTGGAAGGTATTGTGTCTGGCACGGAGGGACGCCCCGTCCACGCTGGGCTGGAGGTCATTGCCGGCCGCAGGTCCTATCTATTCAAGTGGGTAGCTCTAGCTTCCTTGCTGCTTGGCATCTATTTTTCAGTTAGAAACTATTTTCTTGCTAAGCAGGCTCGGGGTACCGAAATCAAATGGGTTACCTTCTTGTCAAAGCTGTTGGGACGGTCCATTGATTGAACACTTAACAATTACGGGCTGGCTGGGAAGGCGTGACAGCCGCCCCAGCCGTAGGCGTCATGTGGCCCCGGAGGTTCGATGTCCCAGCCGATAGTCACAGTTGAGATTCTAGACCGTCTGGTCAAACTAGGTTTCACTGACGAGTTCTTCGATATTGTTCATCACTTCGACGGAGAACCTATCGAGAGACACCGAAAGTACTGTCTGGAGCACACTGGCAACTTCCAGGTAGGGGGCACAAACGAACGAACACAACAACGATTGCGGATGGTACTGGAAGCTTACGTATTCGGTAATTTCACATCCCCGAAGGTGTTCAGGTATCTGGCTCACGCCTCCGTCATTGAGGTTCCGTACAAAAATGAGTAGGCCACATATCAAGGCCAGTCACCACTGCGCCCTTCGGGCGCTGGAATCGCAAACCGCTACGCGGCTTGCTCGCCGGAGCTGGCGGCGTTATGTGCCTCTGGCTGCATAATGCATTGGATCGATTTAATTTTTGGCGTCAGGAAATTTTACAGTCTTCTGCAGTATCTTTGCGATAGTCTTGCATACACTGGGTTGGTGCGAATATTGCTTTGATAATTTTTCAAGCGCCTATTCGATAGAGTTCGAATTGCAGGGGTTAAAGTGTGAATAAGAATTTGTTGTTTCTCGCCGTAGTTGTAGGCTTGATGTCCTCGGCAATGAGCGTTCAGGCACTTCCAATTCTATTGGACTTCGAGGGCGTTGGTAATACTGCCACGATCGATAGGTTCTATGGAGGCGGGACGGACTCTCAAGGTAACTCGGGAGTTAACTACGGCGTAATTTTTAACGGCGATACGATTGCCTCGGTCGATGCCGACGCGGGCGGAACTGGCAATTTTGCCAATGAACCTAGCCCTGATACGACTATGACGTTCGATTCAGGATTGGCAGTGATGAACGTCGCTGGCGGATTTGATACAGGAATTGCATTCTATTTCACTGCATTTCGTGACGGCCTGGTTACTGTCTATGACGGACTAGATGGCTCGGGAGACCTGCTTACTGCTGTGGCTTTAACGGCACAGGCCTTTGACGGCTGCGTAGGTGATCCTGATGGCGCCTATTGTAACTGGACTTTGCGTGGAGCCAGTTTTCCAGGCGTCGCGCGATCAGTGGTGTTTAGCGGAGAATCGGGCACGCTGGGTTTTGACAACGTAACCCTAGGCAGCGCGACACCTTTGGAGCCTGTTCCTGCACCACCCATATTAGCTTTGTTTGTTTTGGCCCTGGCCAGTTTAGCCTGGGCCCGAAGCAGGCTTTAAGCAATTGGCTCCTCTACACCTTCTACATGGAGCTTGGGGTTAGAGCGAATTCAACCGGCCCCTGGTGCGGCACATAACAAGGCCGGGCACAATCGCGCAGCAAGCAGTGCTGGATTCGCTACACTGCGCTCCGCTCGCCCGTGCCGGCGGCGTTAGGTGGCCAAGCTACCCATGAAAAGTAGACATCTCATTAGCCACTAACGAGGTGTTTAACGATGACCAAGAACAAGAAGCACAAGAACAAGTACAAACACTACACGGAAGATTTCCGACGCGAGGCCGTCCGCCGCGCCGATGACCCCAACACGTCTGCTACCGAGGTGGCCAGGGAGCTCGGCATCCACCCCGGCCAGATCTACAATTGGCGTCGACAGTACAAGCGCCTGTCGGAAAAGCAGTTCAATTCATTGAACGGGTTGGACTACTCCATGGAAGAGAGTGAAGAAATCCGCAAGCTCAAACGCGAGATCGCGGACCTCAAGGAAGAGCGTGACTTCCTAAAAAAGGCGGCGGCGTACTTTTCCAATCAAAATCGGTGAAGTACGCCTACATCGAATCCCTGCGCGGGGCGCATGCCATCCACAGGATGTGCGAGTGGCTCCAGGTCAGCCGGTCCGGCTACTACAAATGGCGCAACCGCACCCCAAGCTCGCGAGCTCGTCAGCGGACGTTGGTCGAGCAGGCCCTCATCGTGACCTTCGAACAGTTCAAGCAGCGCTATGGTGCCCCGCGGCTGGTTGTCGAACTGAATGAGGCCGGCATTCCCTGCAGCGTGAACCATATTGCCAGGTTGATGGCGGAAAACGGCCTGAAGGCCCGCAACGGCAAGCAGTACAAGTACTTTCCCAGCGCCAACGCCCTGACCCACGTCAGCGATAACCTGCTGGGCCGCGACTTCGAGGCCAGCCGGCCCGACGAGAAGTGGGTATCGGACATTACCTACATCAAGATCGATCGGGGTTTTGTATACCTGGCGGTGATCATGGACCTGTTCTCGCGCCAGGTCATTGGCTGGGCGCTGGATACGCAGATGACGACGGACCTGATCGTCGAGGCATTCGACATGGCCGTGGCGCGCCGCGAGGTCAGGCCGGGCCTGATCCTGCACTCAGACCGGGGCGTCCAGTACCGCTCCAGTGAGTACCAGGGCATGTTGCTGGAAACGGGCATCAGGCCTAGTATGAGCCGTAAAGGCAACTGCTGGGACAATGCGGCGATGGAATCGTTCTTTGCTCGACTGAAGGTAGAATCCATCTACGCAGTACAACCAGCGAACAAGGAAGAGGCCTATGCCGAAGTCTTCGAATACATTGAGCTGTTCTACAACAACATCCGTCGCCACTCGGCGAATGGCTACCGTAGTCCCAAACAGTACGAGCAGGATTACTATGCGCGGTGTGCGTAGAAAACTGTCTACTTTTGGTGGGTAGGATCAGTGGCCTATGTTCTGGTTGGCAGGCATTGCATTTAACATATGGATTATCTTTATGGGGGGTGCTGAACGGCTAGAGAATACGTTCCTCGGGTATTTCGAATATGGTGTTGCAGGAGAGAATGCCGTCTACATCAAGGTATGTGCATGGGTGTCGTTAGTTTTCTGCGTGTACTTTCTGGCAACTTAGGTGTTTATTATGCGTAGAACGGTGCACCCAACAACCGGCAGTTCGCCCCTACGGTGCCGGACGCCAAAACCGCTATGCGGTTACCGTACCCCAGCCGTAGACATTAGCACGCCTTAGGGTATGGAACAGTTCAAGATTCATAGTAACGGATGGTTTGCCTGGCAAATGATCCCGGGATATATGGGTGAGCGCTGCGTATCCTATTGCTCACCCATATTCGTAACGAACCTCAAACCATTGAAAACCGGCAAGGGTCTACTGCGCATAAGTTTCATAAACGTCTTCTATGCTGAGGGAGTACAAGATTTCAGTCTGGACCTGCGAATTCTGAAACGAGCTAAAGACTACCTGGTTGCCGAGTTGGATTATGGCCACGAAGAAGAGTCAGAAAGAACAGCGATTATCAGCCATATCGAATTTGGGTGGATCGAGCGCTTTTGTCCAGAATTGTGGTATCACAGGCCGCCAAGTTCGACGAAAGCTGGTACCAGCAGCGTTAGCAAGTATCTGGATGAGGTCTTCGGCGCTAAACAGCACTGACCTGTCAAGGATGTAAGGGCGCTTCGCGCCGAGAGGCCTTGGCCGCAACCCGAACACCAAGTACAGTTCAACCTCAGGAAACCGACCGAACAATACCGCACCCATCGACAAAGCCAATGAAACTAGTTCAAACCCTCCTGATCTCCACCTGCATCGCTTACCTGTGCGTCGCCCCAACCACCCACGCACATGAGATTATCAACACCGCACACGGCGATGTCTTCGTCATCACCTACAAGGAATACGTAAACAGAAATAAGAATGGCATCGACTGCGGCAAGCTGCCGAGGGTCATTGCCTACAAGGGTTTCCAGTCACAGGACAACGAAAACTTCACCGAGGCCGAGTATCAGGCGCTCGCGGGCGACGCGCCCTACCTCGGCCTGCGCAGTGCTGACTTCTGGTACAGCAAGGCCAGGCGCAAGCTCGTGAGCTGGGACGAACTCTTCGCGGTGTACGGCTCGTCCCACAGCGGCGGCTGGGATCACCTGCCGGTACTTTGTGGAGTGAGGACCGCCCAGGGCAAGATTCGGGAGGCAAGCGCCAATCCAGTCATAAGCTGGAAGAACGGCGAGGCAAGCTGCAGCGGCGCATTTTGTAAATTGCCCGGCGGCGCCTATCTGCACGCGGTTTACCAGAATGATATCGAGCTGGTAAAGCGCTTTGACAGCTCCATCGACAACACGGTGAGAAAGAAGCTCGGGGCAATCCTCTCGCTGTCCCGGGACATGGGGAGGGAGCCACAGGATTTCTCCCTGCTCCCGGCGCTGGCGAACGCCTACCTCGCCGCGCGCACCAGCGAGGTTTCCGGCTCCTGTGCCGATGACCTGGTCAGGAAAACGGTCATACGCAAGACGCCAACCTACGACATGTTCGATGCTGACGGACTCTATGAGGGCCAGGGTGGCGGTGAGGTATATCGATTCACCTATGTGCTCAAGCCGGCGCTGGTCCCGCTGTGTGACAGCGTCTGTGACCATCTCGGTGGCCGCAGCGAGCGCTCCGCCCTCGCCTCGCTGGGGCATGGCGGCGCGAACTTGACGCTCAGCGGTGTCCAGGAGCTGGTTGACGCGCACGCCTGCTTGTCCAGTGAAAGTACGCAGTTTGAGCGAAACCTCGCGTCGATGACAGCGCTCTACCTGGAGCAAAAATACCAGTGGCTGCCGCGCCCCGCGGCGCCCGCACCCGCCAGCCGGGACGCGCGGCAGGACAGCGCTGAAGAGCAGGCCGGCGTGGCGGCGGCGAATCGCGAGGCAGGCGCGCGCTACCGGCAGGCCATCAGCGCGCAGGGCAATGTGTCGCAAACCGCCAGTGGTTTGCAGTACACCATACTGGCCATGGGTGGAGGCCGGCATCCGCTGCCGACAGACCGCGTCACCATCGTGGGGGTTGGCAAGCTCGTCGATGGCCGGCACATGGATGACTCCTACGCGGCCGGGCCGACCGAGGTGTCCATGTCCAGCCTGCTGCCCGGCGTGGCGGAAGGACTGCAACTGATCAAGCCGGGTGGAAAAATTCACCTGACCCTGCCGCCCGAGCTTGGCTTCGGCGACCGCAAAGCGGGGATGGTCAAGCCAGGCTCAACGCTGATCTACGAACTGGAGCTGGTTTCAATCGTCGACTAGGGCCGGGCGCTCGCGGGTGTGCGGGTGTGCATGGCTGAGGCGGCGACAGGGCTCGGGTCGCAGACCTGGGCTCGCCTGCCGGCGCGAGCCGGCGCCAAAATGCGCTAGAATCGGGACAGAGCGCATCGCAAAACGACAATAAAATCCCGGAGAAGCCCATGAACAAGCGACTCGCCGCAGTTGGCTGCACCCTCCTCACCCTGCTCGTCTACGGCTGCAGCCACCCGCTGGAGATCGTCGGCGAGGGTGATATCACCACTGCCTCCGGCGACCGGCACTGCACGCACGCGGATTACCTCGCGGGCCTGCCCAACTGCCAGGACAACCTGGTCACCGGGGACTACCAGGAAACCTACCAGGCCCTGCCCCACGCGGGCTGGCATTTTCACCGCTGGGTGAACTGCTACAACGCCGACGGCAGCGCGTGTTCCTTCGACGTGCCGGCCAGCGCGGTGCAGCATTTCTGGGGGCAGAGTGCGGACCCGCTGGTCGCCATTTTCAGGCCGGATGTCATCACCGGCTACGACGCGTTGCTCATGGGCCACAGTTTCTTCAACCCCTTCGCCAACGCGCTGCCCGCCGACGCCCAGGCCGCCGGTTTCAGCGACCACACGCAGCACAATTACTTCGCCGGCAACGGCCAGGGGGCGCCGGAGGCCTTCTGGCTGAACCCGGTGACCCGGCCGCAGATACAGGCGGACCTGGACGCGGGCGACATCGACCTGCTGGCGATGACCTTCCACTACGACTACCCCAGCCTCACCGGCTACCGCAACTGGATCGACTACGCCCTGGCGCAGAACCCGGATACGCGCATCATGCTCGCCTTCCCCTGGCTGCCCTACCCGGGCAACCTCGACGCCGCCACCTACGCCGCCTCCAACGCCGGCCTGCACGACCACTCGCACACGCTCATCGACCAGTTGCGCGCCGAGTATCACGGCGTCGATATCGTCTGCAACCCCTACAGCCTGGCCGCCGGCGCCCTGCGCGAGCTGTACGCCGACGGCAACCTGCCCGAGGTGCAGGCGCTGATCAGCAGCAGCCAGCCGGCCATATTCCGGGACAATCTCGGGCATGCCGACGGCATACTGCGCGACCTGGGTTCACTGATCTGGATGGGGGCGATCTACGGCGTGTACCTGACATCCCTGCCGCATAACCCGGCGTACTCGACCGACCTGCGTCTGATCGGCCAGGCGATCATGGACGCGCACGACCCGGCGTACCTGCTGCACCCCTGAGCGCCGGCGACACCGGCGCGCGCCGTTCAGGTGGCGGGTGACTGGCCCAGGCGCAGGCCGCCGGCGGGCCACAGGCGTTCCAGCCCGCGCTTCCAGCCCTGCTTGCGATGCTCGGTGACCGTGGCCAGGGCCAGCGCGGTCAGCAGCGTCATGGGCACCACCAGCAGGTAGCGCGACAGGCCCTCGTCGACGAAGGAGAACACCGCGCTGTAGAACCACAGCAGCGGCTGGTGGAACAGGTAGATGGAAAACGTCGCGCCGGCGAAATAGCGCACGCCCCGGTCGAACCAGCCGGGAATAGCCTCGACATCGCGCAACAGCACGCGCAGGCCGACGAAGTGCAGCGCCAGCACCAGGCCCAGGTAGTAGTCGGTGGGGAACTGGCGGCTGAAGGACAACTGCCGGTGCCACTCGGAGCCGACCAGCAGTTGCACCCACTCCCAGCCGAACTGCCCCAGCTCCAGCGCGATGTAGGCGTACATGCCCAGGACAGAGGCGAGCAGGCACAGCCAGGCGGCGGGACGCGAGATGGCCTGCAGCCGCTCGGAGCGGTACACCCACACCCCCAGCCACCACACCGGCAGCAACAACAGGATCTTCGGCCCCAGGAACAGGCACAGCAGGACAAACAACACGATGCGCCGCCGCCCCTGCACAAAGAACAGCACGCCGAACAGCACGTAGTACCAGACCTCGTAGTTCAGCGACCAGTAGGGCACGTTGGTGAACAGCTGGATACCCAGCGTCCAGATTTCATTCATAAACAGCGCGCTGGTGGCCATGCGCACCAGCGGATAACCCCAGGCCCGGTACTCCTCGGGATACACCTCGGGCTGCAGCCAGAAGCCGCTGGCGTCGAGCGCGGCGGTAAGCAGGATCGCGGGAATCGCCACAGAGAAAATGCGCGCGCCGCGCGCGATCATGAACTGGCGGAAATCCTGCTCGCGGGTGGCGGCCACGTAGGCGATGACGTAGCCGGAGAGCACGAAGAACACCACCACGCCCTCGTGCCCGAGGCTGGTGAGTATCCATCCCGGGTGGTAGATCCAGTTGGCGTGATACACCAGCACCAGCAGTGCGGCGAACAGCCTGAGCACATCGAGATAGAGGGAAAAAGCTCTGGACATCTGTCGTGCCTGCACCCGTGTAGCCCCGGATTCTATGCTAGAATCCCGGCCAATGACACACGCTGCGGGACTGTTTTGCGAGCCTGGTCACAGTCCACCGCGAGATCACTACCGGGGCGCGACACGGCAGTTGTACACTTTCCCATTCAACCCGTACAGATAAGCGTGCGTCAGGCACAGGCCGGCCAGGTGCAGGCCACTCACAATGGCCGGCTGAACCAGCATGAAGATTAGCGACGCCCAATTCGACAAGCTGCTGCAGGCGCCCTCTGCCGGCGAGCTGCGCGCCGCGCTGGCCGCGCGCCGCCTGGTTCCCTCCCTGCCGCAGGCGAGCAAGCTGCAGCAACACCTGCAGGGGCGCGACGCGGGAAAGCCCCTGCGCCTGGGCGTGGTGCACACCTACACTTCCGAGTTGCTCGACCCCTGGCTGCAGTACGCCGCGGCGCTGAACGGGCTGGCCTTCGACACCTACCACGCGCCCTACGGCGTCACGGTGCAGGAAGCGGCCGCGGACTCCGCGCTGGCGCGCCACGAGCCGGACCTCACCCTGCTGCTGCTGCGCTGCGAGGACCTGCACCCGGCGCTGCAGTCCCCGGCGGCCTGCATCGGCGCCGATCAGCGCGCGACGATCGCCGAAGAATTCGTCACGGGGCTGCTGGGCCTGCTGCAACGCTTTCGCGCATCTGTGGGCGGCCACATCCTGGTCACCCTGCTGCCGGACATCGCCTCCCCCGGCCTGGGACTGTACGACGCCATGGCGGCGCAGTCGGAGGCGCGCTGGTGGAGCGACATCAAGGGCCGGCTGGCGGACGCCTTGCGCGAGGAACTGCGCGGTGTCGGCCTGCTCGACCTGGACCAGCTCATGCTCGCGGTGGGCCGCGAGCAGTTCATCGACGCGCGCCTGTGGTACTCGTCGATGTACCCGTTCACCCCCGAGGGCAGCCACGCCGTCGCCGTGGCGGTCGCCGACCTGGCGGCGAGCCTGCACCTGACGCGGGCGAAGGTCATCGCCCTGGACGCGGACAACACCCTGTGGGGCGGCGTCATCGGCGAGGACGGCATGGCGGGCATCGCCCTGGGCCCGGACTACCCCGGGCGCGCCTACGTCGATTTCCAGAAGCGCATCCTGGCCCTGCAGCAGCGCGGTTTCATCCTCGCGCTGTGCAGCAAGAACAACCCCGACGACCTCGACGAGGTGCTGCGCGAACACCCGCACCAGTTGCTCAAGCACGAACACTTCGCCGCCGCGCGGGTCAACTGGGTGCCCAAGCCGGACAACCTGAAAGCGCTGGCGCAGGAACTGAATCTCGGCCTGGATGCGTTCATCTTCGTCGACGACAGCGACCACGAGTGCGCCGCGGTGCGCCACGCGCTGCCCGAGGTCGAGGTCATCCAGGTGCCCGCCAGGGCGGTGGATATCCCGGGCTGCCTGGACCACGTGGCGCGCCTGCAGGTCACCGCGCTGACCGCCGAGGACCTGGCCAAGACCGCCATGTATGCCCAGGAGCGCCAGCGCCGCTCGCAGCAGGAGCAGGTCGCCGCCGGCGGCGGCAGCGTGGACGACTACCTGCGCTCACTGGCCATGACCATGACCGTGGGCCGGGACGATCGCACACACCTGCCGCGCCTGGCGCAGCTGACGCAGAAGACCAACCAGTTCAACCTGACCACGCGGCGCTACTCGGAACAGGAGATGCAGGCGAAGATCGACGGCGAGGATTGCCGCGTGTACCACTTCTCGCTCGCCGACAGCTTCGGCGACAGCGGCGTGGTCGGGCTGGCCATCGTCGAGTTGCGCGACGGCGCCAGCGCGCACCTGGACACCTTCCTCATGTCCTGCCGTGTCATCGGCCGCCGCGCGGAGCAGGCCTTCCTGCGGCGCATCGCGGCGGACCTGCGCGCCGGCGGCGTCGCCACGCTGTCGGCACAGTACATCCCCACACGCAAGAACGTCCTGGTCGAGAACTTCCTGGCGGACAACGCGTTCGCCGCGCAGGACGACGGCTGGCTGGCCCGCCTGGATGACGGTGGCTTCGACCTGGACGACGACTTTCCCATCACTATCGAAGGACCGACCTGACCATGAGCCTGTTCGACAAACTGCGCGACATCATGTCCACCACGCTGTCGCTGCCCGCGAGCGCGATCCAGGAAACCTCGACCATGGACGACATCGAGGAGTGGGACTCCCTCGGCCATGTGAACATCATGGTCGCCCTGGAGCAGGCCTTTGACCTGTACATGGACGTGGAGGATTTCGCGGAGCTGGACAGTGTGCCGGCCATCCTGGGCTACCTCGAAGCGGAGAACGTCAGTTAGTGAGCCTCGTCGAGAGCGCTTCGGCGTTCCTGCTGAAAGTCCTTCCCAGCGGCGCCTTCCTCAGGGTCCGCAACGCCTACCTGAGCGCGCGCACGAAAGCGGCGCCGCTGATACGCCGGCTGTACGGCACCTACGACACGGCGCAGCTGATCGCCGAGATCGACGCGCGCATCGACGATGACTGGCAGGTGCTGATGGTGCACAGTTCGCTCAACGGCCTGGCGCCCACCTACACCGGCAACGCGATGGAGCTGCTCAAGGCGCTCATCGAGTACGTCGGGCCGCAGCGCACCCTGGTCATGCCCGCCTTCAACTTCGGCGAGTACGGCGGCGACGGGGCGCGCGCCCGGCTGAAAAAGGAGCCGCGCTTCGACCTGCGCCGCACGCCCTCCACCATGGGCCTGCTGACCGAGCTGTTCCGCCGCTCGCGCGGCGTCGTGCAGAGCCGCCACCCACTGTACCGCGTCGCGGCGCTGGGACCGCTGGCGCAGGAACTGGTGGCCGGCCACGAGCGCGCGCCCAGCGGCCTGGGCCCGGACACCCCCTTCGACTACATGGCGCGCTGCAATGCGCAGATCGTCGGCCTCGGCAAGACCTTCCAGGTGATGACCCAGGTCCACCAGGTCGAGGGCCTGCTGGGCGAGGACTGGCCGGCGCCGACGCGGCAACTGGCCGAGGTGCCGGTCACCGTGGTGGACCGCGACGCCGACGTGCCCATGGTGCTCGGCGGGCTGCAGCAGCAGTGGGACTTCAACATCTGGAAACTGCGCGAGCTGTTGAGCGGGCAGGAGTTGCGCGAATGGACGTTCCACAACTGTCCCATGTTCGCCGCCCGCGCCGGCACCGTCACCGACGCCCTGGTCGCCGCCGCACGCCGCGGTTTCGTGCTCTACGATTCCTGACCCATGAAGCGGCGTATACTCAGGCTTACGCATGCACGGCACGGAGTCGCCAGTGACGCCGGATAAACCCACCCAGGTCTGCATCTCGATCGACACGGAATTCAGCATCGCCGGGCATTTCGAATGCGCCGAGCACCTGCCCGTGTCCGACGTCATGGTCTACGGCGAGGTCGACGGCCGCGAACAGGCGCTGGGTTTCCTGCTGGAGACGTTCGAGCGCTACGGCATCGACGCCACCTTTTTCCTCGAGTGCGCCAACTACTTCTACTTCGGCGACGACCCCATGCAGCGCGTGGCCGAGCGCATCAACGCCGCGGGCCAGGATATCCAGTTGCACGTGCACCCGGTGTGGCTGAACTTCGTCGACGGCCAGGTGCCGGGCAATTTTCCGCGCAACGACTACTGCTCCGGGCGCAGCTTCGACGATCTCAAGCGCGTGTTCGAACTGTGCATCGAGGTGTTCAGGCGCTGGGTGGGGCGGCCGCCCCTGGCCATCCGCACCGGTTCGCTGGTCGCCGACGACAACGTCTTCCGGGTGATGGGCGCACTGGGCATACCGCTGAGCTCGAACGTCGCCACCGGCGTGTTCGCGCCGGAGCCGGCGCTGTTCCACGACTCCGGGCGCCACCTCATCCACGGCGTCATGGAGGTACCGGTCTTCACCTACCGCGACATGCGCCTGCCCGGCCGCGCGCACCGCAAGTCGCTGCAGATCACCAGTTGTTCCTGGCCGGAAATGAAATCCCTGCTGCGCAGGGCGCGCCGCGCGGGGGTGGAAAACATCGTCATCCTCACCCACCCTTCCGAGTTCATCAAGAAGAGCGACTACCGCTACACCCGCATCACGCGCAACCGCGTCAACCAGCGCCGCCTGGAGAAGCTGTGCGCGTTTATCCACGACAACCCGGGGGAGTTCGAGTCCGCCTCCTTCGGCGCCAACGCCGGGCCGTGGACCGCCAGCGAACTGCAGCAGCCCTTTGTCGCCGTGCCCTCCGCCCACGCCGTGGTGCGCAAGCTGCACAACAAGCTCAACGATACCCTCTGGGCGTACTGACGCCGGCGACCGCCCCGCGTGCGGCCCGGTTATAGCGTGATATAACTAATAGATATTTCTTATTTTTCTATCAATTTCAAATTGATATATCTCTGCGCTGTTTGCTAGATTGGCTTCAAGGCGGGGCTATTCGGGCAGGCGTGTGGCGCAGCAGACACCCTCCGGATCGCGAACCGCGCACAACAACAATGACAGCGGGGCAAGGGGCGAATGAGCACGTTCGATCTGACCTTCAACGGTTCGGTACTGCCGGACCACACCCCCGGCCAGGTGAAAAACAACCTGGCGCGCCTCTTTTGCATCGAGGACGAGGCGGTTGTCGATGAACTGTTCTCCGGCGAGACCATCTACCTGCGCTGCGACCTGGACCGCAAGACCGCGGCGGGCTACTACCGGGAAATCACCGAGATGGGCGGCGAGGCCTCGCTGGTGCCCTCCGACAAGCGACACAGTACGGTGTCGGGCGCCGTGGCGGTGCTGAGCACGGCCAACGGTTCGCCGGCGCGCATCATCCGCGAGGGGGACGCGGACGCGGCGGATGAGGAAGCGGTGCGTCATAGCCTGGGGGGCACCGACCAGTTGTGGCCGGTCAGCAGCGCGCGGCGCCAGCGCATCAAGGAGGCCCCCGTGGTCGACCTGGCCGCGGCACAAATGCGCGCCGAGCCGGCCGCCGCCAATGACGAGGCGCAGGACGCGGCCAAGGGCAGCGCCGGCGGCAAACCCAACGGCAGCGCCACCGGCGCGACCCAGGGCGCCGCCAACGGCGGCTTCACCGCCACGCGCGCCAATCTCATCCTCACCAGCACCGGCAAGGAACTGGCGCGACTGGAAGCCCAGGCGACCCAGGTGCGCGAGGAAGCCGTGCGCGAGATCTCCAAGCTGCGCCGCTGCCAGGCGCGGCTGGAGGAACAGGCGGCGGACGACATCGCCGAGGTACAGCAGAGCCGCCAGGCATCCACGCAACAGACCGAGACAGAGATTCTCGAGCTGCAGGCGCAGGTCGAGGAAACACGCAGCACCGCGGATGCGGAAGTGAAGCGCCTGGAAGAACTGGCGCAGGCCTGCGAGGCCGAGGCGGAGGAAGAGCTGCAGCGCCTGCACGCGGCGCAGGAAGAACGGCTTGCGGCGGAACAGGACGCGGTGCGCGACATCGAGGACAGGCTGGCCGAGGTGACGCGCAAGTCGCAGGAAGAGATCGAGCAACTGGAGCAACAGCTCGCCGCGGCGCGTCACCAGGCGGAAATCGACATCAACGAACTGGAACTGGCGCTGACCGCGCAGAAAAACCGCTGCGAGCACGAGATCGCCGAGCTCGATGAACAGCAGGCGCAGGCGCGCGCCGCCGGCGAAGAGCGGCAGCGGGAACTGGCGGCGCAACTGCAGGCGGCGCGGCACAGCGCCGAGGAGGCGGCGGACGCACTGCAGCAACAGGAACAGGCACTGCGCCAGGCTCACCAGGAAGAGCTGGAGGCGCTGGAAGCGCGCGAGCGCGAGATCAACGAACGTTGCGAGCGCAACGAAACCAGTATGGAAAACGCCTGCGCGGAACTGCGCCGGCGCACCGAGGAATCACTGGCGCAACTGAAAACGCTGGAACAGGTCCTCAAACAGCGCCAGGACAGCGCCCTGGCGGCGCTGCGCGGCAATCCCGGCGGCAAGGTCGCCGAGGACGCGCGCAGCTAGTCACTGGCCGCTAGCGCGGATCCTCGAACAGGGCCAGCTCCACCATCGCACACAGGGTATGCCCGACCAGGATATGCGCTTCCTGGATGCGCGGCGTCTCGTCGCTGGGCACGCACAGGCAGTAATCGCACAACTCGCGCATGGCGCCGCCGCTGCGGCCGGTGAGACCGAAGCTGGTCACGCCCTTGTCGCGACAGGCGTGCAGGGCGCGCAGCACGTTCTCGCTGTTGCCCGAGGTGGATATCCCCAGGAACACGTCGCCGGCCACCGCGTTGGCCTGCACCTGGCGCGCGAACAACTCCTGGTAGCCGTAGTCGTTGCCCACGGCGGTGAGGATCGAGGTATCCGTGGTCAGCGCCAGCGCCGGCAGGCCGGGGCGGTCGTAGTTGAAACGGCTGACGAACTCCGCCGCGATGTGCTGGGCGTCCGCGGCGCTGCCGCCGTTGCCCGCCACCAGCAGCTTGTTCCCCGCCAGGTAACGGTCGATCAGCAACTGGCCCATGGCGTCCACCTGGCGCAGCAGCGACGCATCGTCCAGCAGGCGCTGCTTGACCGCGACCGAGGCCTGGAACTCGCTGATCACGTAGTCGAGGCCGGGACGCTGCTGTGCGCCGCGTGTCAGTTCGGGACGATCCATGCCGATGCTCCGTGTGGTTCGAACTGGAACGGTACCACATCCCCGTCCAGCTTATTCAATGCCCGCACCAGTTGCACCCGGTCCACCGGGTCGACGATGAACACGATGAAACCGCCACCGCCCGCACCCGACACCTTGCCCGCCCAGGCGCCGGCGCCGCGGGCGGCCTCCATGACCTGGTCGATCTGCGCATTGCTGATCTGGTCCGCCAGGTTGCGCTTGGCCTCCCAGCTGCGCCCGAGAATTTCCCCGAAGCGGCGGATGTTGCCGCGCAGCAGCGCCTCCTTCATGGCGCTGGCGTCGGCCTTGAGCTGGTGCACCGCCTCCACGGACTTGCCCTGCCCGCTGCGGTAACTCTCGATCTGCTGCGCGATGATGCGATCGGAGGACCGCGACACGCCGGTGTAATACAGGACGGTGGAGGCCTCCAGCTCGCTGAGGATCCACTGCTTCACGCGCAGGGGGTTGACCGTGACCCGCGTCTGCTCGTGGAACTCCATGAAATTGACGCCGCCGAAGGTCGCGGCGTACTGGTCCTGCGCACCGCCGCGCAGGCCGATGTCCTGGCGTTCGATTTCGAAGGCCAGGTGGGCGACGTCATACTCCCCCAGGGGCAGGCGCAGCATTTCGGCGAAGGCGGTGAGAATGGCCACCACCATGGTCGACGAGGAACCCAGCCCGGAACCCGCCGGGGCGTCCGACCAGGTGCTGATGCGCAGCGACAGCGGCTGGCCGTCGTTGAAATCGCGCACCACGCGGTTGTACACGCCCTTGTGCAGGTCCAGCAGGCCGTCGTACGCGTAACTCTGCGCGCAGTCGGCACTGAAGGTCTCCTGGCGGTCCTGTGCCTGGAAGTGCACCTTGCCGTCGTCCAGGGGTTCGATGGTGCAGTAGGAACTGAGGTTGATGGTGGCGTTGAGTACGGCGCCACCGTAGAGGTCGCAGTAGGGAGCGACGTCGGAGCCACCCCCTGCCAGTCCCAGCCGCAGGGGCGCCTTGGACCTGATGAGCATAACGATTATCCCCCCGGGGCGAGACGCTGGTAGACGGGTTTGAGGTTGGCGACGCTGTTGCGCCAGTTGCGCTCGTCCTCGACGAAGGCGCGCCCGGCCGCGCGGATCGCGGGCCAGCGTTCCTCCGCCGCGAGCAACTCCAGCAGGCAACGCACCAGGTCGTCGAGGTCGTCGGCGCGGAACAGTGTCCCGGTAATGCCATCGCGCACCAGTTCCCGGTGCCCGCCGACATCCGAGGCGACAAACATGCTCTTCTGTGCCATCGCCTCCAGTGGTTTCAACGGCGTCACCAGGTCGGTGAGGCGCATGGCCTTGCGCGGGTAGACGAGTATATCGGTCACCGAGTAGTAGGCCTCCACCTCCTCGTGGGGCACACGCCCGGTCATCACCACCTTGTCGGCGATGCCCAGTTCGCGCACCTGCTGCGCCAGCTCCTGCGCCACCTGGCCGCCGCCGACCAGCAGCAGGCGCACGTCGTCCCGGGCCTGCAACAGGCGCGGCATCGCCGCGACCAGCAGGTCCAGTCCCTCGTAGGCGTAGAACGAGCCGATAAAGGCGATCACCTTCTTGCCGGCCAGGTCGTAGCGCGCCTCGATGTCGGCGTCGCGCGCGCCCACCGGCTGGAAGCGCGCGGCGTCCACCGCGTTGGCGACGATGGTGATTTTCTGCGCCGGCACCCCGCGCGCCACGAGGTCGCCGCGGATACCCTCGCAGATGCAGGTCACCGCGTCCGCGCGCCGCAGCACCCAGGTCTCCAGCGCGCGGGTCAGGCGGTAGCGCAGGCCGCCCTCGCTGCTGGTGCCGTGACTGACCGCGGCGTCCTCCCAGAAGCCGCGCACCTCGTACACCACGGGGATGCCCAGCCGGCGCCCGGCGCGAATCGCGGCGACGCCGTTGAGCGCCGGGGAGTGCGCGTGGATGACATCCGGGCGCTCGCGCCGCGCCACCTCGAGCACGCGCCGGGTGAGCGCGCGGATCACCGCCAGCTGTCCCAGCAGCGGCAGCTTCGCCAGCAGGCCGCCCACCGGCGGGCAGCGGTAGAAGGTGATGCCGTCGACCTCCTCCTGCGCCGGCGCCGCGGCGTCGGGGTTGTGCTTGGGCCCGGTGACCTGGCAGGTCTCCCAGCCCAGCGCGTGCTGCTCGCGGATGATGGCGCGACTCCTGAAGGTGTAGCCACTCTGCAGGGGAATGGAATGATCGAGTACATGCAGGACACGCACTAGTCCTGTCCCCCTTCTTCCTGCAGTAGAAAAGCTTCCATACGCCTGAGGTTGGTATCCCAGTTATAGTGTTCGAGGACGCAGTCGCGGCCGGCGCCGTTATACTGGCGCGGGCGCGACAGTATATCCACTGCGGCGGCGACCATCGACTGTGCATCGGCCGCCTCGTGACACAGCGCGCCGGGATAGCGGATGATGCCGAGCAGCGCGTCGGGCGTGGCCAGCACCGGCAGGCCCATGGCCATGGCCTCCAGCGCCTTGTTCTGGATGCCGCGCGCCAGTTGCAGCGGCAGGCAGGCGGCCAGCGCGTGCGCCAGGTAGGGGCGCACGTCCGGCACCGCGCCGGTCACGCGCACGCCGGGCAGCTTCTCCAGTTGCCGCACCTCGTCCGCCGGTTTCATGCCGACGATGCAGAACAGCAGCTCCGGCACCTGCGCGCGCAGCGCCTCCAGCACGTGGTCGCAAAACCATTTCACCGCCTCGATGTTCGGCCAGTAATCCATGGCGCCGGTGAACACCAGCACCTTTTGCCCGGGCTCGTAGGGGTTGTCGTAGTCCAGGTCCGGGTCGAACAGCGCGCTGTCCACGCCCTGGGTGCGAAAATGTACCTTGTCGGCGCTCTCCGGCGCGAGCTGCCTGAACAGTTCGGCCTCCTCGGCGGAGACGAAAATACTCACGTCGGTGGCGGCGGCCATGGCGCGTTCGTAGGCCAGCAGCTTGTCCGCCTCGCGCCGGTACAACCAGGACAGCGGCCAGCGCCTGGCCCGGGCGTAACTGCGCCACTTCTCGCTGTCCACATCCTCGGCGTCGAACACCACCGGCACTTCCGGCGGCAGCAGGTCGCGCACGAAACGCCCCATGACGCCACTGAACACCAGCACCGCGTCGGGCATCTCGCGTGCAATCGTGTCGCGCACCCAGGCCTGCAACTCGTCGTTGCCGTAGTAGCTCAGGCTGAGCGCCTCGCCGCCAAGCAGACCGGCGATGCTGCCGGTGATCTTGCGCGCACGCGGCAGGCCGACGATGCAGCTGTCCTCGCAGCGCTCGCGCACCCGCTCCACGTACTGCCAGTCCTCGGGGTCGTCGACAAACGTGCCCAGGTGCACCCGCCAACGGGCGGAAAAATAGTTGAGCATGTTGTTCGAGGAAATCTTGTCGCCCTTGTTCGGGGGATAGGGCAGGCGATGGACGAGGTACAGCAGTTTTTTCATTTTGCCTTGTGCCAGGAGCTGCAGTTTGCGCGCACCTGCTGCGTGCAAAGTCACTTGCCGGTCCCCGGGGGCGCAGTTATATTGAGCCCTGATACTAAAGGTCAAACCGGGCCAGATAAAGCGCTTCGGGGCGGCACGAACCCAATTTCCGTGAAATCTGTGATGCAAGCCGCCATTTTGATCGGGGGCCGGGGCACCCGCCTCGGCGCCGCCGTCAGCGACACGCCCAAACCACTGCTGGAGGTCGCCGGACGGCCCTTCGTCGAACACCTGATGCTCAACCTGCGCCGCTTCGGTTTCACCGACTTCCTGCTGCTGGCGGGCTACCGCGCCGAGGTGGTGCGCGAACGCTACGGACCCGGCGCGCCCTTCCCCGGTGAGCTCGACGCCCGCGTCACCGTGATGGTGGAACCGCAGCCACTGGGCACCGCCGGCGCCCTGGCCTTCGCCGCGGATCAGCTGCAGGAGCGTTTCCTGCTGCTCAACGGCGACTCCATCTTCGACTTCAACTACCTGGAGCTGTGCAACTGCGAACACGCGCAGGAACCGGCGGACTGGCTCGGCCGGGTGGCCCTGCTGCCGGTGGAGAACGCCACACGCTACGGTTTCGTCGAGCTGGACGGTTCTGTCGTCAGCGCGTTCCGCGAAAAACCGCGGCGGCCCGAATCGGGCCTGATCAACAGCGGCGTGTACTGGCTGCGCCGCGAGGTGCTGGACTTCATCGGGCCAGGCCCCTGCTCACTGGAGCAGGATGTCTTTCCACAACTCGCCGCCGCGCGCCGCCTGGTCGGGCGCAGCTACGAAGGTTTCTTCATCGATATCGGCATTCCCGGCGACCTGCAGCGGGCGCGCGACACCCTCGCCCGACACCTGCGCCGCCCCGCCGCCTTCCTCGACCGCGACGGCACGCTGAACCACGATGCGGGCTACACGCATCGTGTGCAGGACTTCCGCTGGATCGACGGCGCGAAGGCCGCCATCCGGCTGCTCAATGACGCCGGCTACCTGGTGTTCATCGTCACCAACCAGGCCGGCATTGCGCGCGGCTACTACGGCCCCGGGGAGGTCGAGACGCTGCACCGCTGGCTGCGCGCCGATCTCGCGGCGGACGGCGCGCACGTGGACGATATCCGCTACTGCCCGCACCACCCCGAGGGCAGCGTGCCGGCGCTGGCGGTGCGCTGCGGCTGCCGCAAGCCCGCCACCGGCATGCTCGACAGCCTGCTGGCGCAGTGGCAACCCGATACGGCGCGCAGCGCCATGTTCGGCGACGCGGAAAAAGATGTGGAAGCGGGCAAGGCGGCGGGGCTGGCGGCCTACCGGGTCGCGCCCGGCGAACTACTGGAGACGGTCAGGCGACACCTGGCGGCGACGCGCGACTGACGGCCCGCCGCAGCGGGCCGCCGTCGCATAAAAAGCGGCTCAGGACGTGCGGCGACGCCGGGCCAGGCCCAGCAGGCCGAGCCCGAGCAGCATCAGTGTGCCGGGTACCGGCACTTCCGGCGGATCGTCCTGGGGCGGATCGTCCCGCGGCGGGTCGCCGGCGATGCGACCGTAAATACCGGCATGGCTCAGCCCCGGCACCTTGCCGCCGTTGTTGAGCCAGGTGATTGTGAAAGTCCCCTCACCCACATTGGGTGAAGACAGGAACTCAATGTCCTGGAACAGGTAGGCGGCCCAGTCGTTGGCGGCCTTGGTGACGAAGATAAAGTCCATGGTCAGCGGCAGGCCCGGGCCGCTCCAGCTCAACTCCCAGTCACCACCCTGGGCATCCACATCCGCCGTCAGCTCGAAGGTCACCCCATTGAATACCGAGGAACCCTCGTCGGTCTTGTCCAGCAGGGACCAGGGGTCGCCGGCGAACAGTCCGGCCAGCGCGTTGATATCGGCCTCGTTGTGGTTGCCGGGCTGCAAAATGGCCGCATCGGCGTTGACCGCTGCCGCCGGCGGAATGGCGAAGCTGACGTCGGTAATGGCGATGGCCCAGCTCGTGGCCGGCGCAGCCGCCAGCAGTGCCGTTGCCGCCATTGTTTTCAAGAGCTTTCTAGTGCTGTACCACATACCGTCATTTCCTATCTATCTGTACCACTGGCTATGCCACTGGTTGTTTGGCGTCTCGTCGCGGGGCCCTCGCCCGGCTATCGCCGCTGCGTGGCGGGCCCTGCCGCGGACGCACACCTGCCCATATACGCGCAAGTTTCAGGCCAAAAAACCGTTAACCCTGTCTTTTCAGCTGGTTACATTGCCACACTCCACACGCAGATGCCCGCGCTGTAAAAAATGCTGACCGCGTACGTGGCAAAGCTGTGATGCGGGTCACAGTTTACCCGCCGGTGCTGCGACCTGCCCCGCCCCGGTCTACCGCTGTTTGCCGCGTGCCGGGCGCACGCTACAATCGGCGCACATTCCAGCGCGGACCGCACCCTGAACATGTCATTCTGGCAGCCCCGGTCGCTGCAGCAACTCGTCCTGGTCAGTTTTTTCGCGGCCCTGGCGCCGCTGTGCCTGGCGATTCTGTTTACCGTGCAGACCCTGGGCGAGCTGTCGGACAAGAACCGCGCCGTGGGACAGGCGGTGGTGGATGCGACGCGCCTGGGGCAGGAGATCCAGCGCGACGTGCTGGACCTGGAGCGCCGCGCGCGGCAGTACCTGGCCCTGGCCGATATCGAGCTGGCGCAGCTGTTCGACCGCGAGCGCGACAGGCTGCAGGACAAGCTCGATGCGCTGCAGGCGGCGCTGCCCTCGAACAGCCCGGATATCGTCGGCCTGCGCGGCTCCCTGGGGCAACTGCAGCTGCCCGCGGCGGCCGGGGACGGCGAGGACCCCGCCGCGGCCCTGCGCTCCGGGCGCGAACGCCTGGATCACGAGTTCGCGGTCATCAACGAGCAGAGCCGCGCCGTGCGCACCTGGCTGCAGTCGTCGGTGGACCAGTTGCTGCGCGGCAGCTCGCGCGAGGCGCAGTCGCTGATCGACAACCTGAGCCTGCAGCTGTCGCTGCTGGCGGCGGCGACCCTGGCGCTGCTCCTGTTGCTGGCCTGGTGGATCAACAAGCCCGTGCGCGACCTGACCAAGGAGATTCACCAGCTGGGCACCGCCGGCCTGAGCCACTCCATCGAGATCTCCGGGCCGCTGGAGCTGCAGGCCCTGGGCTCGGAGCTGGAGTGGCTGCGCCAGAGCCTGCACGAGTCCGAGCAGCAGAAGGAACAGTTCCTGCGCCACATCTCCCACGAGCTGAAGACGCCCCTGGCCAGCCTGCGCGAGGGAGCGGACCTGCTCGCCGACCAGGTCCCGGGCCACCTGTCGCAGACGCAACTGGAGATCGTGCAGATCGTGCGCCAGAACGGGATAGAACTGCAGCGCCTGATCGAAAACCTGATCGACTACAACCGCTTGCCGGCGCAGGAACTGAACTGCGAGCGCTTCGCCCTGGACGCGTTATGGGACGAGCTGCTGAACAACTACCAGTTGAGCCTGGACAAGAAGGCCCTGCGCCTGTCCCGGGAATGCGCTGTCGAGCACTGGGTCGCCGACCGCGATCGCCTGCGCACGTCGCTGGACAATCTGCTGTCCAACGCCGTCAACTATACGCCCGAGGGGGGCCGCATCGTGGTTGTATGCCGCCAGCAGGGTGGTAATCTGGTGATCGATGTCGCCAACTCGGGCGAACCGATACCGAGCGAGGATGCGCAGCGCGTGTTCGAACCGTTTTTCCAGAGCGCGGCCAAACGCACCGGGCCCATCAAGGGCTCCGGCATCGGCCTGAGTGTCGCCCGCGAGTGCATCGAGGCCCAGGGCGGCACGCTGTCCCTGGTCGACCACCCCACCCTGCCGATCTGCTTTCGCCTGACATGTCCCGCGCACTCGGCACACTGATACTGGCGGCGCTGCTCGCGGCCTGCCAGATCGCCCCGAGCCGGGCGCCGCAGCCGCCGCCGGCGCCGCGCTCGGACCCGGTGGAACAGTGGTTGCAGTTGCAGGCACAGGTGCGGGAACTGGACGAGGAACAGCTGGTGGCGGCGCTGGTGGACATCGACCGCCCGCAGGACTCCGACCAGCTCTACTACTACGGCCTGCTCAACCAGCAGTTGCGCTCACTGGGCGCCTGGGTACAGGCGCGAGACAGTTTCAAGACACTGGCGGACACTGCCGTGCTGTCGCGGCAACAACAGCAACTGCTGCAGATGCAACTCGAGTTCAACCAGGCGCGTATCAACTGGTATATGCGCAACCAGGAGCTGGCGGGCGAGCACGACGCGCTGCAGGGCAGGCTGGAAGAGACCGAAGCCGAGCGACAGCTACTCGAGGAGAAAATCCAGGCACTGACCGACCTCGAGGCGGTCATCAGCACGCGCAAAGAGGAATAACCCCTTGCAGGATCGAATACTACTGGTCGATGACGACACCAGTTTGCTGAAACTCCTGGCCATCCGCCTGGAGGCGGAGGGCTACGCGGTGGAGACCGCGCCCTCGGCCGAGGAGGCGCTGGTCTGCCTGCGCAACAACCCCGCCGACCTGGTCATCACCGACCTGCGCATGGAGGGCGCCAGCGGCATGGACCTGTTCGAGCAGGTGCGCCACTTCTACCCGGGCCTGCCGGTGATCATCATGTCGGCCCAGGGCACCATTCCGGAGGCGGTGTCCGCGACGCAGAAAGGTGTCTTCGAGTTTCTCACCAAGCCGGTGGAGAAGAACCAGCTGCTGTCGACGATACGCTCCGCCCTGCAACAGTCCGGCGGCAGCCAGAACGAGATCTTCGACAGCTGGCGCGAGCATTTCGTCACGCGCAGCCCGATGATGGAGCGCATTCTCAACCAGGTGAAACAAATCGCCGGGTCCGACGTCAGCGTGCTTATCACCGGCGACAGCGGCAGCGGCAAGGAGATGCTCGCCCGCGCCCTGCACGAGGCGGACGACAAGCGCCAGGGCCCCATGGTCGCGGTCAACTGCGGCGCCCTGCCGGAGCAGTTGCTGGAGTCCGAACTGTTCGGCCACGTCAAGGGCGCGTTCACCGGGGCGATCAGCGAACACACCGGCCTGTTCCGCGCCGCCAGCGGCGGCACCCTGTTCCTGGACGAGATCGGCGATATCCCGCCGCCGCTACAGGTCAAGCTGCTGCGCGCCCTGCAGGAGCGGCGCATACGCCCCATCGGCAGCACCGAAAGCATACCCGTCGACGTGCGCATTATCTCCGCGACCAACCGCGACCTGGAACACGACATGCGCGAGGGGCTGTTCCGCGACGACCTGTTCTACCGCCTGAACGTGGTGAACTTCCACCTGCCCTCCCTGGCGGAGCGGGTGGAGGACATTCCGCTGCTGGCGAACTATTTCCTGCGCGCCACCGGCGCCCACCAGATGGGCCAGGTCACCAGTTTCGCCCCCGCGGCGATGGAGGTCATGATCAGCGCCCCGTGGCCGGGCAACGTGCGGCAACTGGAGAACGTCGTGCAGCGCACCGCCGCCCTGTCGACCACGCCGGTGATTCCCGAGGCGCTGGTGCGCGAGGCACTGACGGTGCAGGACCAGTTCCTGCCCTCGCTCAGCCAGGCGCGGGAGCAGTTCGAACACGACTACCTGGTCAAGGTACTGCGGCTCACCAACGGCTCCGTCGCCGAGGCGGCCATGCTCGCGCAGCGCAATCGCACCGACTTCTACAAACTGCTCAAGCGGCAGAACATCAACCCGGAGCGTTTCAAGGAGAAGCGGCCCTAGGGGCCCGCCGCGCCCTCGCCACGCCGCGCGCCGGGGGCAGGCGCGGCACACCGAGGCCGCGGCGCGCGGCGACGCAGCGTCAGCGGTAGATTCTCAGCCTGCGATAGGGCTGTCCCGACTCCAGCGGGATACCGTCGATGGTCACGCTATCGCCGCGCACCGTGGCGCTGCCAGTCAGGGCGCCACCGTCCCAGCTCCAGTTCAGGGTCTCGCCGTCGCGCAATTCGAAGTGGCGCGGGCGCCGCGGTGTGACGCTGACCGTGATGTGGCGCGGCTGGTCGGGCAGGCCCTGGCCCAGGTTACGGCGCGCGGTATAGCGCAGCGGGAAGACGATCTCCCCGGGGCGGTCGACGATGCCGGCGTGGTCCCAGGTGATGCCGAGGTTGTAATGCCCGCGTGGAAACGCGCGCCCGTCCACGCGCTGGCGCGCGCTCGGCGGGTAGTTGCCCGTCGAGCGGGTAATGGCCGGGTGGGCGCGATCGAGGGTGACATCCTGCTCGGGCACCTCGAAGCGCGACAGGTCGGGCATGCGCACGCCGCGTTCGTAAGTGCCGCGGCCCGCCTTGACCCAGGCGAACGCCGCGCCGATACGCTGCGTCTCCAGCAGGTTGACGAACGCGAGCTGGGTATTGCCGCGCGGTCCTTCCGCGGACGGGTCGTCGCTGCTGAAGACCTGCCGGTAATGCATACCGCGCAGCACCGGGTCCACCGGCGCCTGCTGCTGGAAATCCAGCCTGTCCCAGACCTGGCGGCCGGCGCCGCTGTCCGGCGGCAGGTTGGCAAACTGCTGCGGCTGCTTGCGCGCGACCTGTCGCGGCAGCGCGCCGCCCGCCTGCGCCGACACGTAGGCAATGCGCGCACGCCAGGGTTGCGGCAGCAGCAGGGTTTGCAACAGCGCGCCGCTGCCGCCCATGCCCGCGCCCTGCACAACAATGCCCCGCCCGCCCGGCTCAAGCGCGTAGCGCTGCGCAAGAAACTGTAGCGTGGCGGCGATACGCCGACCGGGATAGGGCTGGCCGTCGGCGCCCAGGCTCCACCCTTCGCGCCAGTCCTGGCGGTAGACGCCGGCATCCTGGGTGCGCAGTTCGATATCGCCCGCCGCGTCCGGCGCGAACACCCCCATCTCCCCGTCGCCCGCGTCGTGCAGGGACACGACGATGCGCGGGTCCGGCGGCAGCGGCTCGCTGCGCGCGTAGGCCCACTGGAAGTCCACCCCGTAGGGTCCGTAGAACGGTCTGGCGTCGATGTCGAGGGTGCCGGCGTAAAACGCCCACCAGCTACCCGCCGCCACCGGCTGCGCGGGCGCGCTGACCGGCCTGGCGCTGACGCGTCCCTGGCGTTTGGTAGCGGGCTCCCGCGCCGCCGCTACCGGCGGCTGCCCGGCCGCGGGAGTGGCCGGCGCCGGGCGCGGCGCTGGCGCCGCGGGCGCAGGCGGGGGCGCAGGCGGGGGCGCGGGAGTGGCCGCGGGCGCCGGCGGCTCCTCCTCTTCCTGCGCATCCACACTGCTTTCGCCCTGGCGGATGCGCTTGTACTTGTCCCACACGCTGGCCACCTGTGGCGCAGTGGGCGCGACCGACGGCGCAGCCGCCATGACAAGGCCCGGGGCCGCACCCGCCACCAGCCACGTCAGGGCAAGCAAGAGGTGTCTGTGTGCAACAGTCATGTGTTCCCGGTGCGCTGCGAATAAGCGCGGACAGCATAGCAAGGGCACCCCTGGAGTAGAACCACTTCACATCTCGGGCAGGATTAAGGCCAGATTCCGCGCCGGGTAACTTACGCCTGCAGGGTCGTGGTGATAGCATGCCAGGTTGAATAACAACTGATGGACCTGAGGAATGGCCCAGGGCGGGGACAGGGACAACAACGCTCACCAGGGGTTGCGGCGGCACGGCGTCATCGGCTGGTATGGCGCACAGTCCGGGCCGGACGACACGGCGTCGGCGCTGCGCACCGGCCTGCCGTGCGCGAGCCGGCAAGGCCCCGGCTTCGCGATCGCCGGCACCGGGTCGACCTGCGACCTGCCCGGCGGCGGCGCCGTCGCCGTGGCCGGCAGCCCGCGCTTCCTCGACGCGGAACTGGCGCAACTGGCCGCAGCGGAAGGCTGCGCGCAGGCGCTGGCGCGCGGCTACGCCGAGCAGGACAGCGGCATTTTCGCGCGCCTGGCCGGCGCCTTCGCCTGCTGCATCGTGGACACCGCGCAGCAACGCCTGCTGGCCGCCATCGACCGCAGCGGGCAACATGCCCTGCACTACCGCGTCGACGACCGGGGCATCGCCTTTGGCCCCGAGGCGGGCGCGGCGATGCGCTGCGCCGAGGGCGCGCCCGCGCTGCAGGCCCAGGGCGTTTACAACTACGTCTACTTCCACATGGTGCCCGCTCCCGGCACGGTGTTCGACAAGCTGCGTAAACTGCCCGCCGCCCACTACCTGGAATTCAGCGGCGGCAGCTGTCGCGTGGTCAATTACTGGTGCCCACGCTTCCAGGCGGGCGAGAAGAGCTTCGACTCACTGGGCGAGGAACTGCGCGAACTGCTGCGATGCGCCGTGCGCAACAGCCTGCCGCGCGAGGGCGCCTACGGCGCGTTTCTCAGCGGCGGACTGGACAGTTCCACGGTGGTCGGCGTCATGTCCGAGGTCGCCGACGCCGGCGCGCAGGCCTATGCCATCGGTTTTTCCGCCGAGGGCTACGACGAGATGGCCTACGCGCGGACCACGGCGAAACACTTCGGCGTGCACCTGAACGAGTACTACGTGACACCGGAGGACGTGGTCGACGCACTGCCGCTGATCGCCACCAGCTACGACGAACCCTTCGGCAACTCCTCCGCCCTGCCCGCCTACTTCTGCGCGCGCATGGCCGCGGACAACGGCGTCACCACACTGCTCGCCGGTGACGGCGGCGACGAACTGTTCGCCGGCAATGAGCGCTACCTGCGGCAGGAGGTATTCGAGCACTACCAGCGGCTGCCCGGTTTCCTGCGCCGCGGCATGCTCGAAGCGTTGCTGCGCCACCTGCCGCGCTCCCTGCCCCTGGTCGCCAAGGCCAACAGCTACATCGACCAGGCCAACACGCCTCTGCCCGACCGTCTGCAGAGCTACAATTTCCTGCACCGCCACGCCGCGGAAGAAATGTTCAGCGCGGACCTGCTGGCGCAGGTCGATCGCGGCGAGCCACTGGCCCTGTTGCGGGACATCTACAACCGCCCCGCCGGCGCGGACGACCTCGACCGCATGCTCTACCTCGACTGGCAGATCACGCTGGCGGACAACGACCTGCGCAAGGTCAGCCACATGTGTGCGGTGGCCGGCGTCGACGTTACCTACCCCATGCTCGACGACGGGCTGATCGAGTTTTCCACGCGGGTACCGCCGCGGTGGAAAATCAGGGACTCCGACCTGCGGCATTTTTACAAACAGTCCCTGCGCGGCTGGCTGCCGGACGCGACGATCAGCAAGACCAAGCAGGGCTTCGGCCTGCCCTTCGGCGTATGGATGCGCACCTACCGCCCACTGCAGGAACTGGCCTACGACAACCTGCTGAAACTCAAGGCGCGGGGCTTTATCCGGCCTGAGTTCATCGACCAGGCGATCCAGATGCACCAGAGCGAGCACGCGGCGTACTACGGGGAACTGGTGTGGATTTTCACCGTGTTCGAGCTGTGGATGTCCGCGAACGAGGACAAGGACGCCACATGGACAGCCTGAGCCCCCCCAGCCACGAGGAACTGGTGACGGTATTTACCGGCAAGTACGGCCCCGTGGACCAGCTCAACTGGTCGCCGGCGCTGCGCTGGAAATTCGGCTATTTCAACCCGGACGACGTCTACGAGGCGCTGCTGGAGAAACTGGTCGGCGCCGACACGCGCTGGCTGGACGTGGGCTGCGGGCGCAATATCTTCCCCTCCAACCAGGGATTGTCGCAGACCCTGGCCGATCGCGCGCGGCTGCTGGTGGGCGTGGACCCGGACGAGACGCTGAACGACAACCCCTACGTGCACGAAAAGGTGCTGGGCACGATGGAGGACTTCGCCGACGACCGGCAGTTCGATCTCGTCACCATGCGCATGGTGGCCGAACACGTGGCCAGGCCGGAGGAACTGATGCAGTCGCTGACCCGGGTGACCGCGGACGGCGGCCGCGTGGTGGTCTATACGGTGTACAGGTACTCGCCGGTGCCGCTGATCACCAACCTGGTGCCCTTCAGCCTGCACAACCCCGTCAAACGCATTCTCTGGGGCACCGAGCCGGAGGACACCTTCCCCACCTGCTTCCGCATGAACACCCAGCAGACCCTGCTGGACCTGTTCGCGCGCCACGGTTTCAGGGAGCGCCTGTTCCTGCGCCTGGACGACTGCCGCACCTTCAGCGGCTTTCGCCCCCTGGCCTGGGCCGAGCTGGCGCTGCGCCGCCTGCTCAATCGCTGGGGTCGGCGCTACCCGGAGTACTGCCTGGTGGGGGTCTACGAGAAGGCGCCTGGCGACGCCTGACCCAGTCCGCCGTCAGTGCCACCACCTCGGCTTTCCACGCCTTGCTGGAAAACGTGTGATCCGCGCCGGCCACCTCGCAGGTGGTCACGCGCTCGCCCTGCAATGCGCGACGCCAGCGCCGGTCGCTCTCGAGCAGGTCGCGGTACTCACTGGCGGTAAGGTCGTCTTCACTGAGGATGACCAGCGTGTCGCCGCCGAAACGCTCGAAGCCCTCCAGCATCTGGCGCACGAAGGAGTGTCGCGAGGCGCCGCCGGACAGGCCGAACCAGCCGCCGACGACGCGCGCCGCGCTGAGCGCGAAATCGCGCAGGGCCGGCAGCAGCCGGACGCCGCCGGAAAACAGCCGGCGCCAGTTCTCGCGCCCGGCCAGCAGCGGCCCGTAGTACTGCGACACCTTCACCCGCGACGAGTACTCGTCGCCGTGGACCCAGGGGTTGAGCAGCACCAGGCCGCCGATACGCGGATGCCGGTGGGCGAACATCATGGCCGACGAGGCCGCGTCGCACAGCCCCCAGAGCACCACCTCGCGCAGTCCCGGCAGCGCCGCGGCGAGCGTGTCCAGGGCGGCGCCGAGGTCCGTGTCCGTAGCGCTGAAGCCCCCGGCTTCGCCCTCGCTGTCGCCCATGCCCGTGTAATCGAAGCGCAGCGAGGCTATCCCCTGCGCCGCCAGCTCGCGCGCCAGCAGGGTGAACTGGCGGTGGCTGCCGACACGGTACTGGGGGCCGCCCACCGTGATCAGTACGGCGCTGTCCGCGGGCGCATCCGGCAGCGCGAGTATCCCGACCAGGCGCTGGCCCGCGCTGTCGAAGACCACACCCTGCTCGCGCCAGCCCGCCGCACTCACAGCAGCGCTTCCAGGGTGGCGGCGCACAAGGCGTCGTTGAGCGGGGCGTCGTGGTTGCGCCAGAACGCCGGACCCGGGACCACCCCGGTGCTCACGCGCACGCCCTGCTCACTCCAGCGGCCGCGCACATTGCCGCCGGGGCGCGCCAGCTCGCCGCCGGCGCTGACCTCGAGCCAGTGCACCGGACAGGGGGGCAGCAGGTCCGCCAGTCGCACACGTGCGATCTCCTGCGCCATGCGCGCGGACAATTCGTAGCCGGCGACCTCCAGCGCGTGACCGTCGCGCAACTGGCCCCACAGGTGCTTGCGATCAAACCCCGCGCCGGGCCCCATGGCGCCGGCGACGGACTTCAGGCGCAGGAACTGGTCGATCTGCTGCTCGCCGTTCAGCACCGGCTGCCACAGCAGCAGGCGCGCAATGTCCGCCTCGTTCACCGCCGTGTCGGTGGCCAGCAGCGCGCCCAGCCGCATGCCCCACAGCGCGACGGGGACAGCGTCCAGTGCGCGCAGAGCGGCGAGGGCGCCGCGCGCGTCCTCGCGCCAGGTGTTCCAGTCGGCGTCGACAAAGTCACCCGCCCCGTCGCCACAGCCGCTCAGATCCAGCAGCATGACATTGCAGCCGGCGGTCGCCAGCGCCCGCGCCGTGGCGGCGACGTTGCGCCGGCTCATGTGCATCTCTTCGGCGAACGCGTGCAGGAACAGCACACTGCCCCGCGCCTCGCCGACCGGACGCAACAGCAGGTGGAACAGGCGCCGCCCGGCGTGTTCGAGAAAGTCCGGCTGCATGGTATAGCGGTGGGAAGTCATGCAGCGGGCAGCCCGGGCGCCCGCGACAGGTCGCGGCGCACACCTTGCGCGCTGATAATTTCATCTGGTTGCCGCTGCATGTCGGTAGAGGCCTTGGCAGGAGTGGATGGTGCGGCGCCACACGGTAAAACACCGGGCCAAACCGCGATGGCGCATGCCTTCAATGCTAACCCTGCACGCTGGCGCGCTCAAGGCGAAACTGCCGCTACGCGGCAGCGGAACTATTGCCTTGGCGGGGCAATTCCCCGATAGTGGGACGCATTTCACATTCGGCAGGGTTGCCGTGGCCGAGCCACCCCACACTATCCGCATCGACAGGCTGCCGCTGGCGGGGGCGCAACTGCCGGCGGACCTGCTCGACGCCTTCGCGCGCCAGGAGACGCACAACCCGCAGCTCGGCCTGGACTGGCTGCGCAACCTGGCGCAGCACGCCCTGGATCCCGGGGACGAGGCGGTGCTGTACACCGCAACCGCACCCACCGGCGAACGCGTCTGCCTGCCCATGCGCGAGGGACGCGACCGCAGCGCCCATGCGCTGGCCAACTTCTACACATCCCTGTACGCGCCGCTGGAAACAACGACAAACACCGCGGCGCTGTACACCGCGCTGTTTCGCCATCTGGCCAGCCAGCGCCGCCGGGTGGCGCTGACGCTGTCGCCGCTGGCGGCCGACACCCCGCACTTCCAGACGCTCACGCGCGCCCTCTACGCGGCCGGGTGGCGCGGCCTGCACGGCTACAGCTGTTTCGGCAACTGGTACCACCCGCTGGACGGCGCGGACTGGGAGACCTATCTCGCCTCGCTGTCCTCGCGCGTGAGGAACACCGTGACCCGCCGCACACGGCGCTTCCTGCGCGATGGACGGGGCGAACTGGCGGTGCTGTGCGCGGGCGACGAACTGGAAGACGCCATCAGCGCCTTCACCGCCATCTACAACAACAGCTGGAAACGCCCGGAGCCCTACCCGCGTTTCATGCCCGAACTGCTGCGCCTGGCGGCGCGGCGCGGCTGGCTGCGCCTGGGCATCGCCCGCTACGACGGCAGGCCCGTGGCCGCCCAGGCCTGGCTGGTCAGCGGCGGCGTGGCGCACATCTTCAAGCTCGCCTATCACGGCGATTTCGCCGAGCTGTCGCCGGGAACGGTGTTGAGTGCGCACCTGATGGAGTACGTCATCAGCCGCGACGGCGTCGAGGCTATCGACTACGGCTCGGGTGACGATGCCTACAAGAAAGACTGGATGAGCCGCCGCCGCGAGCGCCGCGGCATCGCGGCCTACAACCCACGCACGGCAAGCGGCGCGGCACAGTGGCTGGCGCGCTCGCTGCGCAACGCGCTGCTGCGACGCGGCGCGGACCAGGCCGACAGCGGCGCGGCGCCGTAGCGAGCGGCGCGCTAGCCGGACCGGTGCAGGTGCACCTCGCCGCCGCTGACGCGCTCGCCGGGGGCAACGCCGATGAAATCGAGGATGCCGTCCTGGCCCTGCGCGCTACTCAGCTGCGCCACGTCGAATACGCGGAAGCAGTGCGGGTACTTGCGCTGCAGACGATCCGCCTCCAGGTAGTAGTAGTCCCAGTACATGCCCACCGCCTCCTCCTTGCTGACGGCCTCGAACTTGGGAAAGCAGCTGTCCCAGACCGGGTCCTTGCGGTAGACGCTGCCGTCGTGCTCCTGCCAGTAGTTGTACTGGGTATGGAATGGCGTGCGCGTGAGCAATGACTTGATACGGTCGCCCCACCACAGGGACGGCCAGCGATTGATCGCCGACTTCTTCATCCAGCTGGCCACGGTCTGCGCCCGGTCACGGCGCAGGCACACGAACGTGCACTGCGGCGCCGCCGCCACCAGCTCATCCACGTAGTTCAGGTAGTAGTAGGCGATGTCGCCGATCAGGTTCACCTGGGGCATCGACTGCAGGCGCTTGTACGTGGCCACCGAACTGGGCCGGGAGTAATCGATGGCCAGCCGGTTGCGCGCGCCGCCGTCGAGGATGGCCTGGAACTCGCGCACGGCATTGAGGTGCGGCTGCGGGTTGCCCTCGAACACGGCCCCGGCGGGGTTCATCTCGTGGAAGCAGATACCGCCGTGCTGGCGGTCCAGCAGCGCCGTCAACGAGGCCGTACCCGAGCGTCCCGAGCCCAGGCCGATCACGAGCCGCCCGCGCGCCATCAGCGCCACCCTGCACGGCGCGGGCGCCGCTTGAACTGTATCGCGCGCTGCATCAGCTGTCCCGCCTAGAAATTGTTGCGCAGGGCGATCATGCCCTTGATGTGGTCCATCGCCTGCGCAATACGCCCGTAACAGGCCAGGTAGGCCCCGCGGGGCAGGCCGAAGGGATCATCGATCTCCGGCGACTGGACGCTGTCCGCCGGGTGGGCGCCGAGCAGGAAGACGCGATCGGCGACGTCCGGGAAGCGGAACAACAGGCGGTCGTGGTGGCTTTTTTCCATGAGGAAAATGATATCACTGCGCTGCAGCAGATCCTCGTCGAGCACACTGGAGCGATTGCCGGACATGTCCAGGCCCTGGTCCGCGGCAATCTCGACCATCACCGGGTCGGCCGGCCGGCCGCCCTCGGGATGAAAGCCCGCCGAGTAGACCGTCATGCCCGCATCCTCCGCGTAGCCGCGCACCATGGCGTCGGCGAGCGCGCTGCGATTGATATTGCCGTAGCACAGGAACAACACGCTCTGCGCCTCGGCCATGGCGGCCGCCACCCGGCCCTTGCGCCAGGCGCGCAGCTGGCGGCGCAGGAAGCGCTTGTGCTGCAGCAAGGAGCCCAGCCGCCGGCGGTAGACACCGAGAATCCTGCGTATATCCACCAGCCCCGGCCGCGGGTCGCGCAGGGACTGCACATCCAGTCGGTGACGCGGGTGCAGGAACAGCGCCAGGTGGCGCAGCGCCTCGCCGCGGCCCGGCACGCGGTTGAGGCGATCGTCGCCGGCGCCGCGCAGCAGGGACTCGTACCACATCAGGTCCCGCGACAGCAGGCGGCAGTAGATGCCGTTGCGATAGGGACGCGTGGGACCCAGTTCGCCGCGGGTTTCCAGCTCCAGCAGCATGCCGGGAAAATCCGCCCCCGCCGCGTCGGCCAGCGGCAGGGAACCCCAGAAGCGGCCATTGATCTCCATCAGGCAGAACTCGCCGCTGGCCCGGTCCAGTTTGAACTCGACCATGGCCACCCCGTGCCAGTCCAGGGCCCGCACCAGGCGCCGCGAGGCCTCCAGCAACTGCGCATTGACCGGTTCGCTCACGCGCAGGCTGCTGCCGCCGCCGGTCAGCGGCACCTCGTGCAGCCGCCGGTGCTGGAAGGCGTAGAGAATCTCGCCCTGCGTGGCGATCAGTTCCACCCCCACGCCGTCGCCACGGAAAAATTCCTGCAATACCACGGCGCCGAACCGCAGCGCGTGCCCGCAGCCGGTCACCAGGCCGATCGGGTCGAAGGCGTAGCTGACCTGCAGGTGACTGGAGCCGCCGTCGCGTGAACCGATGGAGCGCGCCGGCTTCATCACCACCGGGTAGCGCAGCGACCCGGTATGTTCCGCCAGTTCCTCCAGCGTGGTGACGGTTATGCTGCGCGGGATGGGCACGTCCAGTTCCTGCGCCAGCGCCAGCGTGCGTGACTTGTCCAGCACCGGCTCCAGGCTGGCGGCCGCGGGCATGGCCAGGCGGATATCCGCGCAGTCCTCACGCCGCCGCGACAGGGGCACCAGGGTGCGCTCGGTCACCGGCACCACCAGGTCGTAGGCCGTCTCCCGGCAGTGCGCCACCAGCCAGTCGACGAACTCCGGCCCCGGTGCCAGCGGGTCGGGATAACGGTACCGCGCGCTGATCACGCGCGAGGTGGCCGCCAGCGGGTCCGCGGTATGGGCGGCGACATCGACGCGGCAGCCGCGCCGCGCCAGTGAGCGGCTGATGGTCAGCGCCGGCACCAGGTCCGCGTCCAGCACCAGCACACGCAATTGCCCGCTGCTGTTCATGTCTTCGGCTCTCTCACGTCGACGCCATTCCCTCACTGTCCGCGCCGCGGCCGGTCAGCCGCTTCAACACGTGGATCACCTCCCTGCTGCGCGCGCGGAACAGGCACCAGAACAGCGCGGCGTAGAGCAGCATCCCCAGGGGGATCTTGTACAGCCCCCAGGCGCCCTCGATCCACGGCATGGCCAGGTCCGCCGCGTGCAACGCCGCGCACATCAGCGCAGAAACGCACAGGCCGGGCAGGAACGCCGCGAGAAAATCGCGCATCGGCACTGCCAGCAGGCGCCCACCGCGGACCAGGGTGAGTGCGAAGATACAGACGGAGGCCAGGCTCCAGGCCAGGGCCACGCCGTTGAGACCCAACGGCATCAGGGCGAACAGGGCCGCGGTGAGAAACAGCAGGGTGAGGAAGGCGTTGACCATGTTCACCCGGGCACCTCCCGCGGCGAGCATTGCCGGGGAGATGATGTAGGCGATGATCCGCAGCGGCACGCTGATCACGAGAATCGCGAACAGCACGTAGATCTCGGACCACTTTTCGCCGAGCACCAGCACGATCAGTTCATGCCCGACCATGGCGACGCCAAAGAACACCGGGAAGATAAACGTACTGGCGAAACGCAGAGTCGTCACCAGGTAGTCGTTACTGCTGCCCGAGAGCGCGTTCATGCGCGCGAACGCGGGAAACGCGACGACATTGAACAGCGGCACACTCTTGGCCATGAGCATGGTGGCAAGCTGTATGGCCACGCCGTACAGGCCGATCTGGGCGATATCGAAAAACTTGCCCGCCACCACGACGTCCACCCGGTTATAGGCGACGAACAGGACCTCGGACAGGGCCACGAACGCGCCGAACTTGAACAGGCCGTCCATGCTGCGGAAGTTGAACAGGGGCAGGCGCGGATAGTCGATCAGGCGATTGAACCAGAAACAGTTGAACACCGCGGTGAAGACGATCGCCGACACCAGCGCCCAGTAGCCATAGCCCAGGTACGCCAGCAGCAGGCTCAGGCAGGAGGCCAGCACGTCGGTGAAGAAGGTGATCTTGGACGTCTTCTTGTGTTCCAGGTTGCGCGCCACCAGCGACGAGGGCACGGCTGACCAGGGTATCAGCAGGTAGGTGAAAGAGAGCACCCGCAGCACGTACTCCAGGTCCTTGTTGTCGTAGAACTCGGCGGCGTAGGGCGCGAGGGTAAACTGGATGAGAAACAACAGCACGTTGATCGACAACAGCAGGCCAACGGTCTTGCGGATGATCGGATTGGTCAGGTTCTCGACCTTCATCAGGCCCTGGCTGAAACCGACGTTGGAGAACAGTACCAGGAAGGTGCGAAAAACTTCCGCCAGGGCGATCACGCCGTAATCCTCGGGGGCGAGGAAGCGGATGACGAAAATCGTGGACAGCCAGCTGATCAGCTGGCCGAAGAAACGCAGCGCCGCCACCCAGCGGAATGCTGACATCGCCCGGTCCACCAGGTTCGACTGATCAATCTGTTGTGGAGACATCTGTAGGCCTTGACACCAAAAACGGGCGAGCCGCAGGCGGCGGTTTCCGGGCAACTGACCAGCAGCCGGTACGCACCCAATTTCTTGCTTTTATCCCAGCAAGTGTACCAGCAATCCACTGAATTCTCTCGAATTTGTGAGCGCCTTCAAAACAATTGGCCCCTGCGCCGGCCGCGCTTGTTGACCGGGGCTGGGGCGGTTCCTATGATAGAAATCCAGTCGGCATGCGGCCGCCCGGCCAGCGCCGGCTGCGCGCCACGCCGACGTCGCGGTGCCACGTCCGGGCCTACAGTGAAAACAACGATGTCTGAAAACGGTACCGACCCTTTTTTTTCCATCATCATCCCGACCCGCAACCGGCCCGTCTGGTTTCGCCGCGCGCTGGACTCGGTGCTGGCGCAGGACTGTGCGGCAAAGGAAGTGATCGCGGTGGTCGACGGCTCCGACGAGGAATACCTGCAACGCTACCGTGAACTGGAGGCCTCGTTACCCGCGGTCCAGTTCCAGTACCTTCCCCACCGACCCGCCGGGCACGGCCAGAGCTACTCGATGAATGTCGGTGCGGCGCTGGCGCGCGGGCAGTACCTGTGTTTTCTCGACGACGACGACGAGTGGACAGACGCGACCTATCTCAGCGCCGCGCGCACCAATATCGAGGCCGGCGGCGGGGGCGCGCAGATGCATTTCAGCAACCAGAAAGCGTACTACGCCGATGACGAGCCACAGACCCAGCCGGTATGGCTGGAAGACCTGGTCGAGCTGGTGACACCGGAGCAGGCGGTCGCGACGGACTGCTACCGCGTCGACGCCGCCCTGCTGTTGCGCAGCGGCGGCTTCGCGCACCTCAACTGCAGTATCTTCAGGCGCGAGTTTTACGCTGCCATCAATGGCATGGATGAGAGCATACGCTACGAGAACGACCGCGATGTCTACATCCGCGCCATCGACGCGGCCGACAACATCCTGTACAACCGCCGTGTCGTCTCGCGGCACAACATCCCCGATGTGAACAAGAAGGACAACATGTCCACGGTGGGCTCGGACCTGGACAAGAAGCTCTACCAGATGCGCGTTTACGACAAGGGCATCAGCCATTGCCGGCAGCGCTGTGTGCTGGACTACTGCCGCCGCGGCAAGACCTACGAGCTCAAGCACATGGCTACCATTCTCGCCGGGCGGGGGCATTACGCGGCCGCCACTTACTACGCCCGCGAGGCACTGCTGGTGAACTTCAACCTGCGCTGGCTGGGATACACGCTGTTTCTGGGCATGAAAAGCCTGATGCAGCGCCACGCTCCGGGTTCATCCGCGTCGTAGCGGACAGCGCCGTCGTGCCGGGCCTTATCCAGAATCTTCTCGCCTATCCGCGCGCCCTGCGACCGCGGCGTCACATCTTCCTGCTCAGCCACATGCGCGCCTACACCAGCCTGTGCGGCCATATCATGGGTTCCAGCCCGGGCATCTGCGGCTACTACGAGATGCACATCGGCTACCATAGCTGGCGCAGCCTGGTGCGGCAAAAGCTGCTCTATTTCCGCGACGAGGCGCCCAAGGCGGGCCCGTTCCGCATGTTCGACAAGATACTGCACAACGACCACGACATGGCGCCGCAGCTGCTGGAGATGCCGCGCGTACAGGCGCTGTACAGCCTGCGCCACCCGCGTCACACCCTGCCCAGCATCCTGCGGCTGTACGCTAAAGTCGATCCGCAACACCCGTTCACCACGCCCGGCTTCGCCACCGACTACTACATCGCCCGCCTGGAGGAACTGGAACGCCTGGCGCTGGGCATGCAACGTGAATTCTTCTACTTCGACGCGCCCGCGCTGGTGCAGGATACCGCGCAATGCCTGGATGCGCTGGGCAACTGGCTGCAACTGGAAGCGCCCCTGTCGAGCCACTACCAGGTGCAGAAAAAGACCGCCGCAGACCGTTACGGCGACAATTCCCGGGAGCTGCGCAGCGGCCGTATCGAGCGCGCGCACGAGACCGGCGCGGACGGCGGCGCGGCGGTACCGCAGGAACTCGTGGACAGGGCCGCCCGGACCTGGGAACGCGTGCGCGAAACACTCGTGACCCGCAGCGCCGCCCGCTGCCTGGCGGCAGGCGCCTGACGGGGACACTTTTTTACTCCCCCCCGGCATGCGATACTCGAATCAACCGCTTTGCGAAGGTAGACAATGACAGCCAGACCAGGACTTTCAGTCAGACGCATCTTCATTGCCGTGCTGGTCGGCCTGCTCACCCTGTCCTCGGCGCAGGCACGGCAGGACCGCCCCGCCCCGTGGGTGGGCAAGCGCCTCGATGGCGGCCCCTGCAAGGGCGGCTTCCCCACCGACGGGCCGTATGACTACCTGAATAAAAGCCACCAGACGCTGTACAACATGATCGAGGAGTTCCACTTCACCGAGTCGGTGGCAAAGCTGATCCGTGGCAGCTCGAGCACACCGATGGGGGATATCGATTTCGTACTGCGCGCCATTCCCAATCACCACCCCGCGCTGAACAGCGCCACCACGTTCAGTTTGCGCCACAAGCGCTATCCACCCGGCGAGAAGGGCCTGCCCGCGGAGTGCTACCTGCAGCGCGCGATCAATTTCGCCCCGCGCGATCCCTTCCCGGCCAAGCTCTACGGCTACTACCTGCACGAGAAAAAGCGCTACAAACTGGCCCTGCAGGCCAATCTCGAGGCGATGAAACTGCTGCCCAATGACGCCATGCTGCGCTACAACACGGGCCTGCTACTGGTCGAGGTGAAACAGTACAAGAAGGCGATGGAGATGGCGCGCCCGCTTTACGATGCGGGCCTGGACCTGCCGGGCCTGAAGAACAAGCTGATCCGCGCCGGGGCCTGGGAATTTACCGAGGAAGAGAAAGCGCAGTACCGCAAATACCTGGAGGCCAGGCAGTCGCAATCCGAGGTCTCGGAGGAAGACAAGGAAAAGTACCGCGCCTACCTGCGTGAACGCCAGGCGGCCAAACAGCGCGGGCTGGCGGACCCCAACGACCCCGGCGCCGCGCAACAGGCCGCGGCCGCAGACCCCAACGACCCCACGGCCGGCCCACTCTCACAGGCCACCACTGACCAGGGGATCGACGCGGCGGTAACTGAGCAGTAGGCGCAACGCAAAACGCATCGGGCGCCGGTCCCAGGGCGTGAAACGCGGCAACTGGTAGGGATCGCTGTCGCCACAGCCGACTCCCCAGTGGGTGGAAACGGCGGCGCGGAATCCCAGCGCCTGCACCATGTCGCGATGCTCGAGCCGGTAGTCCGTAGACGGCTTGCCGTTGGGGTAGGCAAAGTAATCAACGTCCTGCTGTAACAGGTTTTCCAGGTAACGCTTGCCGTCGCTGATTTCCCTGCGCGCGTCCTCCCCCGCGACACTCGCCAGCATCGGATGGTTTACCGTGTGGGCGCCCACGGTCACCTGGTTGCGCGCCAGGTTGCGCACCTGCTCGTCCGTCATCATCAGGTGTTCGTGAGGCACCCTGGACAGCGCGGCGATGGCGGCGACGCGGGCATCGCGCTCCTGGGGTTCCATGTAGCGCACTGCCGTCAGCACCTCGGCGATCGCCGCGAGGCGCTGCTGGGTCGTCGCCAGGCTGTGCACGCCCAGTTCGAGGTCGCGCAGGTCCAGGGTCGGTTCATCCAGCGTGCGCACCGTCTCTATGACCGTGTCATTGAACATGCGCCCGCCATTGAGGAAGCCCGTGCTGACGAACACCGTGGCCGGGACGCCGTAGCGGCGCAACACCGTCATGGCGTAGCGCTCGTTGTCCGCGTAGCCGTCGTCGAAGGTGACGCATACCGCCCGCGGCGGCAGCGACCCCTCGCGCAGGCGCTGCACACCCTCCGCCAGTGACAGCGGGTTGAAGTGATCGCGTAACAGCCGCATCTGCCAGTCGAATTCGTCGACCGTCGGCTCTCCAGGGCGCAGCTCATCCGGCGCGGGCACCACGCGGTGGTAGATCAGAATGGCCAGGCGCTGCCGGCCGGCGGTGTTCAGCGCCAGCGGCACGATACGCGACAGGGCGTCCAGCACGAACGACATCAGCTTCTCCCCGGCGCCCTGCGACCGCGCGCGTATTGCGGCCGGCGCCGCGGTCGGCGCGCGGGCGCGGGCGCACCCTCGCCCGCCGCCTGCCCGGAGCGCGTCAACTGGGTCATCGCCACCGCAATGGCCATGATGTGCCAGGCGAGGTCGAAGTAAGCCAGGCTGAGGAACGCCCCGCCGGCCATGAAGGCGATGATGCTGATTTTCAGCATGCGCGCCAGGAAGGTGAAGTTCGCCCGCTCTGGATCATCGCGGGTCAGGGCAATCACCTGGTTGAGCTGCCGCCACACCAGGAACAGTACGAGCAGGAATAGCACCAACCCTGGCCAGCCTGACTCGCCGAGCACACCGAAATAGATACTGTGTGCGACGAACGGCTGCTTGGCAATCGGCATGTACTTGGCGTAGTTTTCGCGCGACCAGTTGTTGAAGCCGCCACCGGTCAGGCGGTCGTTGGCCATGTGGAAACTGTACTCCCAGGCGTACAGCCGTTCCATGGCCGAGGAGTCCTCCTCGTAATCGCTGATCGACGCCATACGGTCATGCCAGCTTTGCGGCATGAACATGTAGCCGAAGAAACCCAGGACGATGAAGGCGATCGCGGTAACCGCCTTGGCTTTCGACTGCCACCAGAAAAACGCGCCGACGGCGAAAATCGCCACCAGTGCGCCGCGCGATTGCGAACCCACCACCGAGATCAGGCTGAGAAAAATGCACACCGGCATGGCCTTCCTGACCAGTTCATGCGGCGGGAAGCGGTAGATATAGATCATCATCGGGATGATCATGAGCACGGCAACCGCCAGCGTATTGTTCTCGCGGATATAGGTGCCGTCCGGGCCGTACACGTGGAATGCGCCACCGGTGAGCAGGGTAAACGCACCGCCTTTCACGCTATAGAAGCCGATGGAGAAGCAGATAACCCAGACAAGCTGGTTGATGCGCTCGAAATTGTTCATCAACAGCAGTGTCACCAGCGTGATCAGCTGTATCTTGAGCACCGTTTCCAGCTGCTCCATGGCGTTTTCCGGGTAGATCGCCAGCACCGTGCATACCACGTTCCACAACAGGAACAGACCCCATACCCAGACGAGGCTATTGCCGGGCAGGCGCTTTTTTTCCGGGCTGATGACGATGGCGATCAGCAGGGTAATGGCGACAATCTGCGCAAACGGCATGGTGTAGGCAAAGCCCCAGGCGAGGCGGTGCGGATTCATGTAGCTGAGCCAGGACCAGGTAAGCACACCCAGCCAGGCATTGCGCAGGATGAACGGCAACGTGCTCAGCACCACAACGGTAATAATTATGTCACGCATCGGCTGCCTGCCCCGCCGCCTGTCCGACTTCCAGGCGGGATACCACGTAGCGAAACTTGCCGGACGTTTCCCGCGGGATACTGCCGACATAGTCGAATTGTACCACCAGGGCGTCGCCCAGGCGGCGGCGGAACTGCTCCGTGACCGTCGACTCGATCAACGCCCGCTCCTCCGGCGCCGCCACCAGCTGTACGGTCACCTGGGTCAGGGAATCCTGGATGATCTTGAATTCCTCCACCTGGGGCAGTTCGCGCAGCACGTAGATCAGCGCCAGGCCGTGCAGCACCGTGCCGTCGGCGGCGCGCACGAAGTCCGTGGTGCGGCCGTCGATCTCCGCCAGCAGCGGCAGTCCACGGCCACAGGGGCAGCTCTCCCGGGTCAGGGTGCCGATATCACCGGTGCGGTAGCGCAGGAAGGGAAAATCCGCCGTGCGCATGTGCGTCACCACGATCTCGCCACGCTCGCCCGCTGGTAACACCCGGCCATCCTCGCCGACGATTTCAACCACGATATCCTCGGCGGTGATATGCATGCCGCCGCTGGGGCACTGGTGGGCGATGAAGCCGGCATCGCGGCCACCGTAACCGTTGGCGACCGGGCAGCCAAAGGCGCGCTCGATGGACTCGCGCTGGTGGTCGTAGAGCCGCTCGGAGGTAACGAACACGACGCGGATACCCAGGTCGTCGACCTTGTAACCATTGGCGCTGACATAGTCCGCCAACAGCGCCAGGGACGAGGGGTACCCGAACAGCATACGCGGCCGGAACGCGCGCAGGCGCTGGGTGAACTGCAGCATGTTGGCGTTGGACATTTCGAAAGCCGACAGCAGCTCCGTGCGCAACAGGCGGTCGCGCAACAGGCGGATACGGTCCTGCGAGCCCAGCTCGATCGGCGAACCCCAAACGACGATTTCCGGGTCGCCGATATCGACATCCCACCAGCGCGTGGCGCGCCACTTGGCGGCAACATCGTGGCTGACGCGCTCCTTGCCGCGGTAGAACACCAGCGGCTCGCCACTGGACCCCCCGGTGCTGAAGCGCTCCAGGCTGCCGGCATTGTCCGCGCGCAGGCTGTCCATGTTGGCGCGGATATCCGCCTTGCCAGTGAGCGGCAGGGCCTGCAGGTCCGCCAGGGTCGACAGCGATGCCGGGTCGAAATCCAGACGCGCGAACAACTCCCGGTAGTAGGGAACGTCGCGGCCGATACGCTGGAGAAACGCGCGCAGGTTGCGCAGTTGCAGCTGTTCCAGTTCCTGCGGCGGCAGCCACTGGGAGCGCTCCATGGCGCGCAGGGCCGCCGCGCTGCTGTGCCCCTTGAGTCGTTCGTGCAGGGGAAACAGCGCCGAGGCGACGAATTTCGTGTACAGGCTCATGCCGCCTCCCCGCACTGGCGGTACAACTCAAGCCACTGGGCGCCGACCCGCTCCCAGGCGTACTGCCGCACCTCCTCGCGACCGTTGCTGCGCAGCGACTCGCGCAGCGGCGCATCGGCGCACAGGCGCAGGATGGCGCGCGCCATCGCCTGCGGGTCGTCCACCGGCACCAGCAACGCGGTGCGGCCGTCCTCGACAATGAAGGGCACACCGCCGACGTCCGTGGAAATGACCGGCAGGCCGCAGGCCAGGGCTTCCAGTACGGAATTGGGCATGTTGTCGACCCGCGCCGGATTGAGCATGGCGCCGGCGTCGCGGTACAGCGCCACCACCTCGTCGCGCTCCAGGCGACCGACGAAATGCACCTGCTGCGCCACACCCAACTCCCGCGCCAGGGACTGCAGCGGCTCCAGCAGCGGGCCGCTGCCGGCGATGTGCAACTGCAGGCCAGGCAACTCTTCGCTGGCGATCGCCAGGGCGCGAAGCGCCGTGTCCAGGCCGTAGATCTGTTCCAGGTTGCGGGTGATCACCAGGCGGAACGCACCATCCGGGGCGCCGCCCTGTGCGGGTGAAAACGTCTGCAGGTCGATGATATTGGGGATGACCCGGCTGGACACGCCGTGCTCGCCGAACACCTGCTGCAGGAAGCCGCTGGGCACGACCAGGCTGGCGGCCCTGGCCAGCGAGGGCTTGACCCAGCGCGCCGAGGCCGCGAGGTAGTCGCGGGCCTCGCCGCCGCGGTAGTTGACGATGACCGGCGTGCCGCGCAGCGGCGCCAGCCACAGCACCGGGGCGGCGAACAACTGCCAGGACCAGCCGGAGTTCGCCATCAGGTGTATGACATCGCTGCGGCCGGCCAGGCGCCAGACCCGCAACAGGTAGGGCAACAGGCGGAACAGCGCACGCAGCCCGCGCCAGCCGGCGACGCAGCGCGGCCGGTACGGCGCGTTGGTCTGCACCAGCTCGACACTCAGGCCCTGTTCGCGCAACAGGCGCGACAGTTGCAAGGTCTGCATGGCCATACCGCCGTTGGGCGGCGGTAACGGCCCGACCAGGCCCAGGCGCAGGACGTCAGTACGCATGCGATTCACCCCAGCGCGAAATCATCGCCGGCAATCGCCGCCTGGAACATCATCAGCGACCACAGCGGCGCGCTGTACTCGCGCCGCCCGGACTGGTGGTCGTTGACCAGCTGTTCCAGGCAGTCGCGGTTGAACAGACCGGTCTGCGCCAGGCCGCCCTCGAGCAGGGACGCGCGCAGGCGCTGCCGCAGCGGGCCGCGGAACCACTTGCCCAGGGGCACGCCAAAGCCCATTTTCGGTCGGTACAGCACGTCGCGGGGCAGGTGCGGTTCCAGTGCCTTCTTCAGGATGTACTTGCCCTCCTGCCCGCGCAGCTTGTCACTCACCGGCAGGCCCGAGACCCACTCGACGAAGGGGTGATCCAGCAGCGGCACGCGGACCTCCAGGGAATGCGCCATGCTGGCGCGGTCCACCTTGGTCAGGATATCGCCCACCAGGTAGGTCTTCATGTCCAGGTACTGGATCAGGGACAGGGGGTCGTCGGTGGGGCTGCGACGGGCGTGATGCTCGAAGGTTTCCAGCGCGCGGTAACCCTGTAGCTCGCGCTGCAGCGCAGGACTGAACAGCGCCTTGCGCTGGGCGTCGGATGACAGGGACACCGAGTGCAGGTAGGCCTCCACGGAGTTGCGCGCCAGCGACTCGAAGGTGGTCTTGGCGCGAAACACGCGCGGCGCCCAGTCGAGCTTGGGGTACAGGCGCCCCAGCGCGCCGAACACCGGGCGCCGTATGCCCAGCGGCAGCGCGCCGCGCAGGCGCTCCTCGTTCATGTGCCAGCGGTAACGGCGGTAGCCGGCGAAGTTCTCGTCGCCGCCGTCACCGGACAGCGCCACGGTCACGCGCTCGCGCGCCAGCTGGCAGACGCGGTAGGTGGGTATGGCGGAACTGTCCGCGTAGGGCTCGTCGTAGAAGCCGGCCAGGGTGTCGAGCAGGTCGAAGTCGTCGCTGGCGACGACGCGTTCCAGGTGGTTGGTGGCGTAGCGCTGGGCGACCTGGCGCGCGAAATCGGTCTCGTTGAACTGCGGCACGTCAAAACCGATGGCGCAGGTGTTGACCGGGTCATCCTGCAACTGCGCCATGGCCGCCACCACGGCGCTGGAATCCACGCCGCCGGAGAGGAACGCCCCCAGCGGCACCTCGGAGACCAGGCGGATGTCCACCGCCTCGCGCATGCGCGCGAACAGTTCCTCGCAGGTGTCGGCCTCCGAGCCCGTGGCGACAGGCCGGAAGGGAATATCCCAGTATTCATGCTGTTCGGACAGGGGCTTGCCGCGCTGCGCCAGCAGGGTATGCCCGGGGCGCAGCTTGTAGACGCCGCGGTAGATCGTGCGCGGCTCGGGAATGTAGCCGAGCGCGAAGTAATCCTCGACCGCGCGCGGCTCCAGTTGCCGCGGCAGGCCCGGATGCGCCTTGAGGACTTTCAACTCCGAGCCGAACGCCAGGCTGCCGTCAGCCAGTACCGCGTAGAACAGGGGCTTGATCCCCAGCCGGTCGCGGGCCAGGAACAGGCTCTGGCGCTGCCTGTCGTAGAGGGCAAAGGCGAACATGCCGCGAAAGCGCTCGACGCAGGCCTCGCCCCACTCGCGCCAGGCGTAGAGAATAACCTCGGTGTCACAGCGCGTGCGGAAGGTGTAGCCGAGCGCCTTCAGTTCGCGCGCCAGCTCACCGAAGTTGTAGATCTCGCCGTTGTAAACGACGGTGATTTCGCCGTCGGCGCTGTGCATGGGCTGCTGACCCGAGGACAGGTCGATAATGGACAGCCGCCGGTGGGCCAGCGCGACGCCAGGCTCGAGGAACAGGCCGTCCTCGTCCGGCCCGCGGTGGAACTGGGTCTGGTTCATGGTGTGCAACAGGTCGCGAGAGAACTGCGCCTGGCCGGACAAATCGAATAACCCCGCTATTCCACACATACTTCAATCCGATACGCCCGCCGCCAGCAGGCCGTCGTAAACCCCCTTGTATTCACGCACCGTGCGCTCCCAGTCGAACCGGGCGCTGACCGATTCCCGTGCGCGCTCGCCGCAACGCGCGCGCAACCCGTCGTCGGCCAGCAGCGCCGCCAGCGCGTCGCACAGCGCCGTCGCGTCCCCGGACGGCACCAGCAAGCCGCTGACGCCCTCCTCCACCAGTTCCAGGTTGCCGCCCACCGCGGTAGCCACCACCGGCAATCCGCTGGCCATGGCCTCCAGCACGGTGTTGGAAATGCCCTCTCCCAACGACGGCAACGCGAATACGTCCATGAGTTGCAGCAGCTCGGGCACGTCATCGCGGTCGCCCGCCATCCACAGGACATCGCGCAGACCCAGTTCGCCGGCGAGCGCCTGCAGCGAATCCCGCAGCGGCCCGTCGCCGACCAACAGTACGCGCAGGCGCCGAGCCAGCGCCGGCTGCGCTGCGCGCAGCAGCGCGGCTGCGCGCAGCAGCAGTTGCTGGTCCTTCACCGGTGTCAGGCGCCCCACTGTCCCGACCACCAAGATATCACCTGCCTCGCGCCACTGCTGCGGCAATAATGCCAAGGGTTTCACACTTCCCGGACTGAAACGCCGGTGATCGACGCCATTGTAGATCTGCGTCACACGGGCGGCGCGCACGCCGACACGCTCGACCAGCCAGCGCTCCAGGTCGCGGCTGACCGCGATATAGTGGTGCATGAAAAATCGCATGCAGCGGCGCAGCAGCAGGTACTTGCGATTGCTGCCATCGAGGTCGCCCACCTCGCGACCGTGTTCACCGTGCAGGCGGCGGGCGCCCAGGCCCAGGCCGCAGAGCTGCGCCTCCAGCGCCGCCAGGTTACGGCTGTGTACGATGTCCGGGCGCAGCTCGCGCAACAGGCGTCGCAGGCGCAGGTAAAAGCGCCAGTCATGCCCCTCGCGCTTGTGCATCTGGATCACCTGCACATCCTGCGCGGTTATCCTCGCGGCGAACTCGTCCGCGCTCGTTATGCAGATAATCACGTGCCGGTAGGCGCCCCGGGGCAGCCGGTTGATGATATTCACCAGGCCGTTTTCCAGCCCGCCGGTGGACAGGGAGTAGATGAGGTGCGCGACGAGCGGCGGTTTCACGGCGTCTCCGCCGCGCTGGCCAGTGACTCGACCAGCGCGTCGCCGTGCGCCTCCAGGTATTCCTGCAAGCGCTGCCGCGCCGTTTCGCCCGCGCGTTCGTAGGGCGTGACAAGCAGCACGCGCCAGGTCCCCGCGGGGGCCATGCCGAGGGTAGCGGCGACCTCGCGCAGTTTGGCCAGGTAGTCGTTGGCGGTGGCTTCGTGGCCGACCTGGTACCAGGACCAGGCGATGAACTGGCCCGCCGGGCCGCGCACGGTGGCCTCCTGCACGGCGATCTCGCGCCCGCCCACACGCACCCGCGGGTGGTCGCTGTCCACCACCTTCCAGGGACCGTCCTGCCAGGCGAACAGGCGGTTGCTGCCGATCACCTCGGCGTAGTCGAAACGGCCGTCGGCGAATTGCACCTGCAGCGCCAGCGGTTCACTGCCACGCGTGTACATCGCCTGCGCCAGCCCGCCGACCATGGCCGGCGGCTGCCACGGCAGCAGCGGGCCGGCGTGGGCGCGCCAGTTCCCGGTGGGCGCGGGCAGTACCGGTGCCTGCGCCAGCCCGCCGCCAGGTTGCACCCGCTCGGCCAGCAGCGGGCCGCTCGCCGCTATCGCCAGGGCCAGCGCCAGGGTTAAGCCCAGGGCGGCACGCGAGCCCGCCACGGCAGCGCCGGCGGCCCCGGGGGGCGGCGGCGGTTGCAGGTCCTCGCGGAAAAACGACCCGATCCAGAACAGGATGAACACCACCAGGCCGAAAAATACCCAGCCGTAGACCAGGTGGTCGGCGCCGGTGGCGATGGTCATGTCGCTGTGGTGACCGAGCATGACGATGATGTAGGCGCGCAGGGTGTTGGCGAACACCGGCACAATGGCGGACACGATGATAAACAACAGGCGCCGCCACCAGGTCACATAGGTCTGGAAAGCGAATAGCGTGCCCACGGTGACCGAGGCGATGATGTAGCGCACCCCGCTGCAGGCCTCCACCACGGACCACTGGCCGGTGGGCAGGGTAAAGAACAGGCCCTCGCGGTATACCGGGATGCCCGTCGCCCGGATCAGCCAGACCGTACTGGTGGCGGTGAACTCCATCATCGGGTCGATCAGCCCCTCGCCGACGGGTACGGCGAAAAACAGGAACAACAGGGGAAACGCAAGGGCCGCGGCCAGGCGGTGCCCGAGGACGGCCCAGGCGCCGACCACCAGCATGCCGACCAGGGCGAACTGCTGCACTACCAGCACATCACCCAGCCAGGCCAGCAGCCAGCCCAGCGCCCCCGGCGCCAGCAACAGGGCGACCCAGGGTGCCGGCGCGGGCCGTAGCGGCGCCAGGTAGTCGCGGCGCTCCCATATCAACCACAGCGAGATGGGCAGGATGAGGAAGCCGTGAGCGAAGGTGTCGGAGCGCGACCAGATGGCGATCATGGACAGGGTCGTCTGCCCGTAGAGGAACAGCAGGCACAGCGCAAACAGCGCGGTCGCCCACAGGCTGCTGCGCACGGTGACGCCGGTGCCCGCTGCGCCGCTCACCGGCCTAACCCAGGGACCGGGCCAGGAAGGGCCCCAGGAAGTTGGCCAGCGGCAAGGGCAGGCGTGTCCAGGTGGCGATCATCAGGCGGTACTTCGGGTTCAACGGGTTGACGTCGGGTACCGCGTCGGCATTCACCAGGTAATACTCGTAGGGCAGGGGCTCGGGGGTGAAACCGAAGTTTTTCTTGAAACTGTACGGACCGGTGCCGGCCTTGCTGCGCCCGAAGTCGAACAGCGTGCAGCCGCGCTCCCGCGAGCGGCGCATCAGCTCCCAGTACATGAAATGGTTGACGCCTTTTACCGTGCGCGCCAGCGCCGTACTGCCGCCGTAATAGGGGATTACCTCGCCGCGGAAGTAGAAGTTCATCACCGCGGCGATGTCCTCGCCATTGTGGGTGATGAGCAGCACGCTGCAATCGTCGCCGAATTCCTCGCGCAGTATGTCCAGGTAGCCGCGCGAAAAAACCGGCGTGCCGAGATTGCGCACGCTCTCGGCGTAGACCCGGTAGAGGCGCTCGGTGCCGTCGTCCCACTCGCTGAGCAGCCCCTCCTTGATACCCTTGCGCACCATTGCCCGCTGCCGGTTCGGTATGGCCTTGAGATTGACCTCGTCGTCGGGATCGATCTCCTTGCGGAAAGTGTAGTAGAGCTCCTTGACCGGCCAGCCGGCACCGCTGGCGCTGCGGTTGCGTAACTCCAGTGCGCCCACACCCAGTTCCTCCGCCAACTCGCATGCCGCCTCGCGCAGGGCTTCCTCCGCCGCGGGACTGTCCGCGACGATGCCCCCGTACACGCAGAACGGCGTGGAGGACAGGGAGTGGCCGAACAACAGGCTTTTCACCTGCGCCAGGGGCAGCACACCGACGATGCGGCCCTCTTCCACGGCGTACAGGAAATGACAGCGATGACCGAAGGCGCGCCGCAACACCGGGCGCCAGCCAGCGCGGTGAAAGAACGTCGCCGTGGGAGCGGACTCCACATAGCGGTCCCAGTCCCGCGCCGCAGCGTCGTCGAGCAGGCGCACGGCAATACTCATTGCGACAGGTCCTTGTCCAGGAAGACCTCGTCCATGCGTCCCCAGCGGAAATCGCGCAACAGCTTCTGCAGACGCCCGTAGGTCCGCGACAGGTTGAGGTAATGGCGGAAACGCGTTTTCACCCCCAGACCCTCGGGCCGCGGCTGTGCGGGGTCGATCTCCCATGGGTGAAAGTAGAAAATACCGGACTGGCCATCCCCGTGGTTCACCCGGCGCAACGCCCAGCGGGAGAAGGCGTAGGGAAACAGGCGGAACCAGCCGCCACCACCACAGTTGATATTGCGGCCGGCGAGCGGCACCGTGGTGACCGGGATTTCCAGCAGGCGGCCACCGGCGGTATCGAAGGCGAAGCGCGGCGCATCGGGAATACCGTACAGGTCGTGCCGAATGGGCACGATGCTGGAACTGTAGCGATACCCCGCCGCGGCCAGTTCGTCCCAGGCCCAGGCCTGCTCGCGGCCGATGGAATAGCTGGCCGCGCGGTAGCCGAAAACCGGCTGGCCGCTGAGGTCCTGCAGCAGGGCGCGGGTGCGCTCTATATCCTCACGGAACTGCGCCGGCGTCTGGGTGTTGACCCGGGTGTGCTGCCAGCCGTGACTGGCCACCTCGTGCCCGGCCGCGGCCACCTGGCGCACCAGGTCCGGAAACTGCTCCGCCACCCAGCCCAGGGTGAAAAACGTCGCGCGCAGATCGTGCTCGGCAAACAGGTCGAGAATGCGCCGGGTATTGTCGTCCACGCGGTGCGGCAGGGTCTGCCACTGTTGCCGTGTCACATGCCCTTCGAACGCCGACACCTGGAAGTAGTCCTCGACATCCACTGTCATCGCATTGAGCGGCGAAATCGCGGCGCTGTTCGCGGCGTTCATGAGCGCGCCTCGACCCAGCGGTTGATTTCCCCGACGATGCGCCGCGCCGCGGCGCCGTCCCACAACTCGGGAGAGCGCCCACGCTTGCCGCCGTCCGCCAGCACCTGGCGGTAGGCGGCGAGGATAGCCGCGGGATCGGTGCCGACCACCGAGTTGGTGCCCTCCTCCACGGTGATCGGTCGCTCGGTGTTTTCGCGTAGCGTGATGCACGGCACGCCCAGCGCGGTGGTCTCTTCCTGGATGCCGCCGGAATCGGTAAATACCACCCGCGCCTCTTTCATCAGGCCGAGCATCTCCAGGTAGCCCAGCGGCGGCAGCGTGGTGATCGCGGCGTTCTCCAGCAGGGAGCCCAGCCCGGCCTGTTCGATCCGCGCTGCGGTGCGCGGGTGAATCGGGAACAGCAGGGGCGTACTGTGACTGGCCTCGGACAGCACCTCCAGCAGGCGGCGCAGCACCGCGGGCTCATCCACATTGGACGGCCGGTGCAGCGTTACCAGCCCGAAGGGCCCCTCGACGCCGGCGGCGGCCAGGGTTTGCACCGCGGGTACGGCATCGCGCAGGTTGTACAGCAGGGTGTCGATCATGACATTGCCGACGAAGTGCGCCTTGTCGTCGGCGATGCCCTCCCGGCGCAGGTTCTCGCGGGCCCCATCCTCGGTCAGGAACAGCAGGTCGGACAGCTGGTCGGTGAGAATACGGTTGATCTCCTCGGGCATGCTGCGGTCACCGCTGCGCAGCCCGGCCTCGACGTGAATGACCGGTATGCCCTTCTTCACCGCGACCAGTGCGCAGGCAATGGTCGAATTGACGTCGCCCACCACCAGCACCGCCGCGGGCGGCGCCTCGTCCAGCACGGGCTCGAAGCGCTTCATGATTTCAGCCGTCTGCTGGGCGTGACTGCCGGACCCCACTTCCAGGTCGATGTCCGGCTCGGGAATGTTCAGCTGCTCGAAAAAGGCCTGCTTCATGGCCTCGTCATAGTGCTGCCCGGTGTGTACCAGGCGCGCCTCAAGCGCCGACTCAGGTGCCGCAAAGGCGCGCATGATAGGCGCAATTTTCATGAAGTTTGGACGCGCGCCGACGACGCAGAGAATATGGCCGGACCCTGATTTCGCCCCCATGTGAGACAGTCCTTACAGGGCGATGCCGAGAGTGGCGGTTACCCGGTTTTCCGAATAATCGTTGAATTCGTTGTTCCCATCACGCAGCGTGTGCATCCAGTTCAGGCTCAGGCCGATGCGATTGTTGAACTGCCGCGCCAGCGAAATACCGAAATTCCAGGACTCTGACTTGGACGAGTCATCGAACTGCGGCAGCTCATCGATGCGCCCGCGCGGTTCGTCCTCGTTCCACCCCGCCAGGAATGACAGGGAAAACGCAGACGGTATCTGCGGGCTGAAATTGACATTGATGTTCTTGAACACCGATTGCTCGCCGTCCTCGGAACGCGTTTGCTCGGAGTAGTTGCCGTTGACGCTCAACGTCGAGCGCCGGCCGGTATAGACCCACCCCATGGCAAGACGTTCATCCAGGATCGGCCCGTTACTGAGCACACTGGGATTGTCGATGTTGTCCTCGAAGCCGCCCAGGTCGTCCGTACGCAGGTCGCGCTCGAAGGTGACCTCCTTGCGGTAGTTCGCACTGAAACGGTGCCGCCTGTGCGTGTGCTGGATGTTGACCCGCGGGGTGCTGCCGAAGAAACGGTCGCCGCTGCCGACGCTTATCGAGGTTCGCTGCGTCGGCGTCCACTGCACGCCCAGATCCCAGGCGCTGCCGTCCTTGTCGCCGTTAAGCGTGGTCTGGTACTCGTTCCACTCCTCGCCGATATAGCCGTTGACAGCCCAGCGGCGACTGAAACGGTAAGCGAGATTGAGACGCGCATTGGCCAGCTCCGTGTCCTTGCGCGACAGACCATTGAAGTTTTCACCGTACTGCACACGCGTGTAACGGCCCTGGATGCTGCGCGTCCACTTCGACGGCGTCGCGTTACTCAGCTTCATGTTGACCTTGTGGCGGTTGCTGTCGCGCACGGCGCTATTGGAATTGAACTGCTCGTCCCAGGTATAACTGGCGCTCAGATTGACCCAGTCCTTGAAGCGGCGATTGATTTTCGGCGTGATCGAATAGCGGTAATAGGTGTTGGTGTTGCCCGTGCGGTTGAGGTCGTCACCACCGCCGGACACCCGCGATGTGACCTCGTTCTGGTCGGCTTTGCCCAGCACTTCCAGATTCATCCAGTTATCAATCAGCACGGTGTTCAGGGCCGCCCGGATTTCCGGGCTGTACTGTTCGCGGTCGTCGTAGAGACCGTTGCAACCCTTGCTCTTCAGAGCGGAATTGGTCAACGAGTTGAGCTGCACCGAGCCGCTGACATTAAGACTGGCCTTGCGACCCTTGGCGCTGACCGCGCCGGAGGGCGTCAGCGTCCCCACCCAGTCGCTTTTCTTGTTACTGCTGGTGAGGCAGACATTATCCGTGTAGGTCACGCTGGGAGCCACGTTGGCGCGGGTGCTCCACTCCGCCGCGCTCGCAGCAGACGTCATGCACGAGGCGATGACCGCAGCGAGGGCCGCGTTCAGCTGCCGTGATTGCCGCCCGCCTGGGCACATCATACAATCTCTCCTCCCGAATCCCGGTCGCGACCGTAACCATAGACCTCGCCGTAAGTATAGTAGTATGGGTTGGTGCGACGGCGCGCGCGGTTCAACACCATGCCGACCATCTTGTCCTCGCCGATGTGCTCGATGGCCTGGGTGACGGCGTGTTGCGGCGTCATGTCTGCGCTGACCACGAACACGATCTGGCCCATGAAACTGGCCAGCACGGACGCTTCAGTGGTAAGCAGCAGGGGCGGCGAATCAAACACCAGTACGCGGTCCGAGTAGTGCTCGGACATCTCCATCATCAGCTGGCGCATGCGCTCGCTGGCCAGCAATTCATTGGCATGCGTGTGCAGGTCGCCCGCGGGCAGTATGCGCAGCTTGTCGATATTGGTATGGAGTATGACATCCGACAACTGGGTATCGCGGCCTTCCAGCACATCGATCAGGCCCGGACAGTCGGAAGGAATGCCCAGTACGCGACCTGCCTCGGCCTTGGCCGTGTCCGCGTCCACGAAAAGTACGGTCTTGTCCTGCTCCATGGCGATACTGATGGCCAGGCTGATGGAGGTGAAGGTCTTGCCGTCGCCCTCCAGCGCGCTGGTGACCATGATCAGGTTACCCTGCTTGATCGGGGGAGTCAGGTCGTCGCCGGCGATATTGGTCAGCAGCGGGCGCTTGATGGTGCGAAACTCCTCGGCGATAGCGCTACGCGGTACCGACGGGGTGAGGATGCCCATCTGGCGCAAGTCCTCGAAATGCAGCTTGATGTACTTGTCGCGCGTAATGGTGGCGACATCCTGGCGACGATTGCCGTCACCGTAGGGCGCGTTGGCCTCCACCGCTTCACTGCGCCTGCGCGGCTGCATGACAGGCGCTGCCGGCGCCGGCGCGCGCTCTACCGCACTTGCTGCCCCCTGTTCCGCCGCCTCGTTCGCGCCTGCACCCGGCTCCACGCCAGGTTCGGCAGCATCACCGGCGGCGCGCTCCACGGTACTCGCCTCGTCCGCCGATGGCGCCGCGGGAACGGTGCTGTCCTTTGCGCTGTTTTCCGCGTCACCGCCCTTGCCCAGCGCGCTGACCGCTTTCTCAATGATGCTCATGTCCAGTCCCGACGTTCAATTCGTCCCTGCTTATCATTATGGGCGCGGCTGCCTGCGCCTTCAGCTCCACGGCAAACCACCGGCGCCAAGAGTCATTCCCGCATACGCGAACAGCAAGCACACGGCCAATGACGCAAAGGCAACCAGCCCGTAGCGCTCTCGCCTGCGCTGTTCGTTCTGCAAATTGATGGTGACCGATCCCAGTACCGGCAGGCCGGTAACCGCCGCCAGCGTGCGGGAATCGAAGAACACCGGGTACACCAGTGAGACCAGGAACGAGACGCCAATACCCGCCACCAGGGCGCCGGCAAGCACGATCGCGTTCAGCATGATCTTGTTCGGCTCCGAGGGCTTGAGCGGCACATAGGGCGGGTCGATGACACGGAAGGTGACGTCCGTGGCCTTCTGCTCCATATCCTGCCCCATGCGCGCCGTTTCACGCCGCTTCAGCAGTGCCGCGTGCTGGCTGCGGATAACCCCGTAATCGCGGTCCAGCTGCTTCAACTGGCCCTCCACCTCGGGGATGGTGTTGACCTTCTCTTCCAGTTCCGCAACCTGCTCGCGGTATTCCTTCACCCGTACTTTCAGCGCAGCGACCTTCGACTTGGTCTCGGCCAGCATTTTTTTCAGGTTGAGATACACCGGGCTGTTGGCCATGCCCGACAGGTCCCCGAACTGGTCGACGGGCTCGCCCTTCCGGCGTTTTTCGTTAATCTGCCGCAGGCGCTCCATCGCGGCGCGCTCCTCCGCCGCTTTCTCTGCCTGCAGGTCCGCCAGCAGCGATTGCAACTGTCGCACCTCGGGATGGCGGTTGGTGTACCTGACCTGCAGGTCCGCCAGGTTCGCCTGGATCGACATGATCTGCTGGTCGACAGCGGTCGGCGCGCGGCTGATAGTGCGCGGCGCCTGGCTGGCTACCTGCGGCGTCGGCGGCGGCACGTACAGCGGATCCTCGCCGTCGATCTGCCGCTGCAGGTCCACCACCCGGTTTTCCTCTTCCTTGAGCATGAGCTGCGCCTGGCGCAGGCGCGTCCTGGCGCTGTTCAGGTTGCGGTAGTAACCGCCCTTGCCGCCGAGAATTTTCATGTGTTTCTGGCGAAAGTTGGCCGAACGGGTTTCCGCGGCAATCAGGCGAGCCTCGTACTCCTTGATCTGCTCGTCGAGGAAGTCCTGTGCGCCGGAACTGTCCTCGCGCTTGCCGCTGAGGGAGCTCTCGATAAACACCGTAATCAACGCCTGGGCGATGCGCTTGGCCGTGTCGCGGTCCGGGTCCTGCACGGAAATCGAATACAGGGACCTGTCCTTCTGGTTCGCCCAGAGCCGGATGGATTTCTGCAGGTCGTTGAGCAGCTGGTCCTTTTCCTTTGCGGTGACCACCTGCAGGTCCAGGTCGGTCATGCGCATCAGCTTCTCCAGGTTGGGCCGCGACAGCAGGGTACGGCTGAGCAGCCCGATGCGACTTTCCACGTTCGGCTGCACGGCGAGGCCCTGCAGCAGTGGGCGCAGCACACTGTTGGTGTCGACGTAGACGCGTGCGCTGGCGACATAGGCCTCCGGAAGCTGCCATACCCAGATCCAGCCACCAATGGCGACCACCCAGGCCACGGCGAGCGCCAGCCAGCGGTGCTTCCAGACGCCCCAGGCGTAGGAAAACAGTTGAGCAAGAACTTCCTGCATTTACCCCTTTACCCCCGATTGCCCCCGCAGGCCTGGTCTAGAACCAGGATTCGGCAATGATGAGAATGTCGCCCGGCATCAGCGCCAGGTCGGCGGTGATGTCGCCGTCACGAACCAGGTCGTCCAGGCGCAGCGCGTAGGTCATCTGCTTGCCCTCGACCATGCGCACCAACACCGACCCGTTGCCGTCCGCGTAGGGCGTGAGGCCACCGACCGCGATCATCAGGTCCAGCAGCGTCATGTGCTTTTTGTACGGCACGCGTTTCGGGTTGGTCGCCTCGCCCAGCACGCGCACGGTCTGGTCCGGAACACCGGAAAAGCCGCTGACGATGACGCTGACCACGGGCTGGCGCACATACTCCGAATACGCGCTCTCGATATCACGCGCCAGTTGCGTCGACGTCTTGCCGCTCGCCTGCAGGTCTTCCACCAGGCGCGTGGTGAGCTTGCCGTCCGGTCGTACCGTGCCACTGGAGCTGAGTTCTTCGTTACCCCAGACGAAGATGCTCACCGTATCACCGGGACCCAGGACATAGTCGTAATCCACGTCGACATTGCGCTGCGACTCGGGCACGTGCGGGTAGGGAGTGGAACCACACCCAACCGCAAGGCTGAGCAACAGGGCCAACGCCGCGAACAGGACGCCCCTCACCCGGATGCCGATACCGATTTGCGCAGAATGAACTGTCATCTTTTACTCTCCTATGGGGCAGGTAGGCGCCCTGTTATTTCAAAAGTCTAACACGCTGCCGGTGGCCACTATTGCGCCACCGGTGAACATTGTGAACAACGTCACAGAGATACCCGGAGGCGGTCAAAGCGAGCACTGGCGCGGCCTGCAAGGCGCCCGCATTACTCCCGCTCCCCGCCTCGATCTATCGTGATCCGCACGATACGCTGCGGCGCCATGTCTGTGCCGCGGCCGTCCGCGGCCGGGTAGTCTGCGCTGGACGGGAACCCGCCCTGCGCCACCTCGAGTCGTCCGGCGGCCAGCCCCGCGGCGGCCAGGTACCGCTCCACCGCGCGCGCCCGCTGCAGGGACAGGTCGACGTTGTACGTATCTTCTCCCACGCTATCCGAGTAGCCGGTAATCGTCGCCCGGCTGCCCGTTTCGCGCGCCATGATACGGCCGGCCTCGTCCAGCACGGCCATGGCGCGTTCATCGAGCTCGGCGCTGTCAAAGGAAAAGCGCACCAGCAAGGTCAGGTCACCGGCCGCTGGCTCCGCGGCAGCGGGCGCCGGGGACGCCGGGACATCGAGCGGCGCCACGTCGCCATCCGCGTCGGCCGTGCTCGCCCGCGGTGGGGTTTCTCCGGCCAGCGGCGGAACCCCCTGCCCGGCAGCGGGAGTGGACGACACGCCGCCGTCATACCGCGCGGCGCCCGGCTCCACGGCGTCCGCCTGCTCATCCAGCGCGCCGGCGCCGGCGATCGCGGCCGCGGACTCACCGACAGTGGCAGGCGCTGCAGGCGCCTCGGCCGCGGCGTTTGCCGGCGATGCCGGGTCGCCGCTTTCCTGCGCGGGCGGGGTCGCTTCCGGGGTGGTCTCGCCCAAGGGCTCGAATTCCTCGCGCGGCGGCAGCAGGTTGTCCGGGTCACTCCAGGGATCGCTGTTGTCGAGCAGCAACGGCGGCAGGAAAACGCCGGCCAGGCCCAATAGCAGTATCAGCGCGAAGGCGATCAGGGTGGCGGTGCGCCGCGAACTCGCGGCGCGATGCGCCGACCGCGGCCCCCCGGCCCGCGCCGCGGCCGCAGCGGGCCGGGCCGTGCCATCCGTCGCGCGTCCGGCGGAGGCCGCCTGCACAGGATCGTTGGCCGGTGCGGGATCTGCCGGCGGAAAATCCACCGGCGCCACATCGTCCCGCGGCTCAGCCGCCAGGCGGGGGTCGGGCGTGGTGTCGGTATCCGCTTCGCGCAGCGGAACCGCGCGGGCCTCAGCTGCCGTCCCGGTCGGGCGCGTCTGTGGGCGCGCGGGGCTTACTTCTTTTTTTTTTGCCGGCCCCTCGCTGGAAGGGGGCCGGGGAGCATCGCCATGGCCGGCAGTTTCACCACCCACCGCGCGCAGCCGTACGCCGGCACGCGGTTTGTCCTCCGCCGGCGGTGGTTGCGGTTGCGGCGGCGGTTCGGCAGGCGCGACCGTTGCCTCGGCCGGGTCGCGCGGCACTTCGGCCCAACCGGTATGCCTGGCACTGGCGAAGTCATCCTCGGTGATGCGCGTACCCGCCGCCAGGTTCTCCGCCTGCAGCTCGCTGATGACCACCCGCACATCGTCGATCTCGATGGCATGGCGCTGCTCCACCCCGCCGTGCAGGAAGAGACGACTGCAGATCAGGTTGATGCGTCGCGGCACGCCCTCGCTGAACTTGTGCAGCAGGGGAAACACGCCGCGACTGATCGCCGGGTCACCGCGCCAGCCGACCTTTCTCAGGCGGTGCAGCACATAGGTCTCGACCTCGTCCTCCTCCAGCCCGTCCAGGTGGCTGGCGGCGACGATGCGCTGGTGGACCTGTTCCATTTCCGGCGACAGCACCAGGTCGCGCAGCTCCGGCTGCCCGAGCAGGAAGATCTGCAACAACGGCTGCCCGTTCTGCTGGATATTGGTCAGCAGGCGCAGTTCCTCCATCGCCGAGGGCGACAGGTCCTGGGCCTCGTCGACGATGAGCAGGGCGCGGCGCCCGTCGCGGTGCCAGCGGTGAAACTGCACATTGAGGCGCTGTAGCAGTTCCGCCTTGTCGACGCCGTCGGCGCCGACACCGAAGCTGTAGGCCACCGTGCGCAACAGGTCGTCCGCCTGCAGTTGGGTACACACGAGGTTGGCGGTATGCACGTTGTCCCGCGCCAGGCTCTCCACCAGTTCGCCGATCAGCGTGGTCTTGCCGGTGCCGGGACGCCCGGTGATCATGACGAACCCCTCGGCGCGCATGAAGGCGTAGGCCATATAGGCACGCGCCCGGGCATAACCCTTGTGTTCGTAACAGAAGCGGTGATCGGGACTCAACCGGAACGGTTCAGCCTTTAGATTGTAGAACACCTCGTACATCCGGACCCGCGCCCTCGGCTAAATTAGAGGCAAATCAGAGCTTTACAGAGTTCAATACCCTTTGCAAGTGACATTGGAGTTACCCTGGGGGTGAATTTTGTCTAAACTGGGAACCATGCACCGAATCGCGGGGCCGGGGCCGTCCCGGCTGCGTTCGGTTACCGGGGAGAAAAGTTAATGAATAAGAACCTGGTCTTTCTTGGCTCGATTGTCGGGATTATGGGAGCCGTCCTGTGCTTCCTGGCCGGCCTGGCGCGCATCGCCGGGTATTACTACGTGCTCGGGTACCAGTCCACCACCCTGTTCAACGTGGGCGTGGGGGTCATGGTGTTCGCGTGCCTGCTGAAACTGGAGGAAATGGCCGCCCGCCACCGGGAATAATCCACACTTTCACACACGGCCGGGGCGCCCCGCCCCGCCAGGCCTCGTCAGGTTTCTTTACAAACCCGGCACAGTTATGCCTGCAGGGCATATCGGCTGACATGACGGAATTTCGTAACCCCTTGTCTATAAAGACTTATTTCCAATTTGGGTATGCAACTTGCATCTCCATACGCAGCACCGCCCTCCACGCAACTGTGATTCGGGTCACAGACACCGGACAAGCAGGTGTCAGTGGTGCGGTGACGGTGGTAAAGTCATCGGTATCGGCTACCATGACAGGGAGGCAATGTCTCTCCACCGGGTAGTGAGCAGCCGGGCGCAAACCCGTGTTGCGGTGGACAGTTTTATTGGGGGTTGACTTGGACAGATCAGACGAACATCGCCGCGAAGGAGCCGCTGGCAGCCCAGGTGAACCTGTTCACACGCCTCCGGCCAATCTCTCCCGTCGCCGCTTTTCACGCGCCGCGGTCGCTGGTGGCGCCGTCATCTTCTCGCTTGGCAACCGCGCCGCCTGGGGCGGAGGCACCCAGATCGCGGGCTGTATGTCGGTGATGACGGTAAATTCCTTCAACCCCGAGACGGGCATGTTCATCTCGGCCCCCGCCGGTCGCCCGGATCACAACGAGGAACTCGCCGCGGCCATCCACCGCATCGGCGACCCGCCGGACTATATCGGCCGCGACGGCAGGTGGCGGGTCTGCGAGGATCCGGATTCGTTCGACGGCGTCTGCCTGGTCAAGGGTCGTTGTCCCGACTGACCTGCCGCCCGGGACGCCCGGCGGTAGCGACGCCCGGCGCCTTCTGAAATAATACCTTCCCACTCCGGAACAAGCTCCAGTGCTATGAAATGGCGGGTGCAGGCCGCGGGGCACATATACGATGCCGGTGAGAGCTCCGTGATTTACTTCGACCGGCGCAGCGGGGATACCCACCTGATCAGCAGCTTTGCCGCCTATTTGATAGAGCAGCTGGCCGAGGGGCCGCTGGACACCGGCGCGCTGGTCGCGCGCGCCGCCGACGTCATCGACCCGGCCGAATCGACAGGGCTGGAGGAATGGGTGAACGAGGTGATGGCGGAACTGGTCGCCCTGGATGTGGTGCAACAGGCCTGATGCAACGCCTGGGGGAGCTGTCCACAAGCGACTTCCACCGGCGGCTGGCCGCCGGCGACCTGCCGGTACGCGTCGGCCCCTATGTCTACAACATCCACAGCGACCTGCCGGCGGTGGCGCAGGGCCTGCGCGCGTTGTACGGCGATTTTCTCCTGGCCACACCGCAGCAGTTCGTCGACTACGACGTCGCCCTGGTGCGCGGCTCGCCCCTGCAACGCCTGCGCGGCCGGGCCGAATTCCTCTTCGACAGGGCCAGTCCTTTCGAAACCATTCCCGCTGGCCAGGCCTACGCGTTCCTGGAGTGGGGCATGAACTGGTGCGTCTCGCTCCACGCCAACGAGTACCTGAAGCTGCACGCCGCGGTCGTGGCCAGGGAAGGCGCCGGCGTCATTCTTCCCGGCACCCCCGGCGCGGGGAAAAGCACCCTGTGCGCCGCCCTCGGACTGCAGGGCTGGCGCATTCTCTCGGATGAACACGCCCTGGTGGTGCCGCACACCACCGACCTGGTGCCACTGTGCCGGCCGGTCAGCCTGAAAAACGCGAGTATCGATGTCGTGCGCGCCTTTTCCCGGGACGCGGTGTTCGGGCCGGTCAGCCTGGAAACGCACAAGGGCGTGGTCTGCCATATGAAGGCCGACCTGACAACGGACAGCCACGACCCGGCCCCCCTGCCCGCCCGCGCGCTGGTCTTTCCGCGCTACAGCGCCGGGGACGGCCAGTACCTGCGCCCGCGCCCGCGCAGCGAAAGCTTCATCATCGCCGCCTACCACTCGTTCAATTACAGTCTCATGGGCGAGGCCGGTTTCCACGCCATGCGCCACCTGGTGTCCTCCGTACCCTGCTACGACCTGGTCTACCGCGACCTCGACTGGGCGGTGCAGGCCATGGAGAAGGTGCTGGCATGAGACGGGCGCCGGACTTCGAACTGCTCACCGCGCTGCTCGACCCCGGCGCGCTGCCCGGCATGGACATGGCCGGCGCGGCGCGCGTGGTCAGCCAGGCGCGCGTCAGCCGCCTGCTCGCCTCCCTCGCCATGGCAATGCAGGACAGCGGCGACCTCGAGCGCGTGGACCCGGCGGTGCGACGTCACCTGGACTCCGCGGTGCTGGTGTACGAAAAGCAAAAGCAGGACCTGGCCTATGACTGCGAATCGATCCGCGCGGCGCTGGAGTCGGTGGGCGAAAAGCTGGTGTTGCTCAAGGGCGGCGCCTACCTGCAGGCGGAGCTGCCGGTAGCGCGCGGTCGACTCATCACCGATATCGATATCATCGTGCCGCGCGAGCGCATCGAGGCGGCGGAGCAGGCGCTGAATGCCCACGGCTGGGAAAGCAGCAAGCTGGACCCTTACAACGAGAGCTACTACCGGCGCTGGAGTCACGAGACACCCGCGCTCGTACATTGCAAACGCGGCACCACCCTGGACCTGCACCACAATATACTGCCGCCAACCGCCGGCCCGAACGTCGACGCCAGCCTGCTGTTCGAGCGGCTGCGCACGGCGCGGCCCGGCGTGTTCACACTGTCCCTGCAGGACATGGTGATCCACAGCGCGACCCACCTGTTTCACGAGGGGGAGTTTTACCACGGCCTGCGCGACCTGTGGGACCTGGACCGGATGCTGCGCCAGTTCCCCGCCGAGCAGGCGGATTTCTGGGACGGCCTGGTGGAGCGCGCCAGGCAACTGGAACTACAGGAATCGCTGTTTCACGGGCTGGTGTACGCGCAGCTGGTGTTCGGCACACCGGTACCGGGGCGGGTCATGGAGCGCGCCACCACGCTGGCGCAGCGGCTGCGGCGCCCGCTGATGGACTTCCTGTTCCTGCGCGCCTTCCGCCCCGATCACCCGGACTGCCGGCTGCCGCTGACCGCGGCCGCGCTGAACATGCTCTACATCCGTTCCCACTACCTGCGCATGCCGCTGTACCTGCTGCTGCCGCACCTGCTGCGCAAGGCGTGGATGCGCCGCGGCGACGGCGACCCGGAAGAAACCCAGGCGTAGCCGCGGCGGGGTTCAGACGCGCCAGTAACCCAGGCCGGCGGCGTCCAGGGCCGCGCGATCGAGCACCGACTTGATATCGACCAGTGTGGCGCCGGTATCCATCATGGCGGCGAATTCCTCGACACCCCAGGCCAGGTACTCGGCGTGCGGCACGGCCAGGATCACCGCCTGGCAATCGCTCAGGTCGCCGCGCTCGCACAGGTCGATAGCGTATTCGTGCCGCGCCTCCGCTGCATCGGCCAGGGGGTCGTGCACGAGCACGTCACAGCAGTACTCGCGCAGCTCCGCGATGATGTCCACGACACGGGAGTTGCGCAGGTCCGGGCAATTCTCCTTGAAGGTCAGGCCGAGGATGGCGACCCGGGCGCCGCTGACGCGGTGCCCCTGGCGCACCAGGTGCTTGACCGTCTGCTCGGCGACAAACTTGCCCATGTTATCGTTGGTCTTGCGCCCGGCCAGGATCACCTGCGGGTGGTGACCCACCGCCTCCGCCTTGAAGGTGAGGTAGTAAGGGTCGACGCCAATACAATGCCCGCCGACCAGCCCCGGCCGGAAGGGCAGGAAGTTCCACTTGGTGCCCGCCGCCTCCAGCACGTCCAGGGTATCGATATCCAGCCGGTCGAAGATCAGCGCCAGTTCGTTCATCAACGCGATGTTCAGGTCGCGCTGGGTGTTCTCGATCACCTTCGCCGCCTCGGCGACCTTGATACTGGCCGCCCGGTGGGTGCCCGCCCGGACGACCTCGCCGTAGAGTCCGGCGAGCCGCTCCAGGGTTTGCGGCGTGTCCCCGGATACCACCTTGATGATGGTCTCCAGGCGATGTTCCTTGTCGCCGGGATTGATGCGCTCCGGCGAATAGCCGACGTTGAAGCCCGCGCCCGATGCGCCCTCACGCGCCGCCCAGGTCATACCGGAGTGTTCCTCCAGCAACGGCACGCAGATCTCCTCGGTGCAACCCGGATACACGGTGGACTCGAAGACCACCGTGGCGCCCGCGCTCATATTGGCGCCGACCGCGCGACAGGCGCCCTCCAGGGGACGCAGGTCCGGACGGCGTGCGGCGTCGATCGGCGTGGGCACGACCACGATGATCACCGCGGCCTCGGCCAGGCGCGCGGCGTCGCTGGTGAACTCCAGTTGTGTGGCGGCGGCGAGTTGCTGCCCGTCGACTTCCCCGCTGGGGTCGCGACCGGCGCGGTAATGCGCCAGTTTTTCCTCGTTCAGGTCCAGGCCGATGGTCGGGCGCTGCCGCCCGAAGGCCACCGCCAGCGGCAGGCCGACATAACCCAACCCGACGATCGCCACTGTCTTGTCATTATTCATGGTGATTCAGCTCTGCCCCCTGATTGCACCCGTAAGCTATTCCTGGCGTTCCTGCAGGAACCAGCGGCAGGTCTCCGCCAGCCCCTGGTGGACCGTGTGGCTGGGCGCGTAGCCCAGCAGTTCGCGCGCGCGCGAGATATCCGCCTGGGAGTGACGCACGTCGCCGGCGCGCGTTTCACCGTGCACCGCCTCCACGGAGGCCAGCTCGGGATTGGACCCGGCGAGCAGGGTGCGGATGGCGGCGAACAATTCGTTCAGCGTGGTGCGATCCCCCACCGCGACGTTGTACACCTTGTTGCAGGCCTGTGCGTCGTCCACGGTGGCGGCCAGCAGGTTCGCCTGCACCGCGTTGTCGACGTAACAGAAATCCCGCGAGGTCTCGCCATCGCCATTGATGCGCGGCACATCGCCGCGACACAGCTCGCCGAACCAGCGCGGGATAACTGCCGCATAGGCGCCATTGGGATCCTGCCGCGGCCCGAACACGTTGAAGTAACGCAGGCCGATGCAGTCCATACCATAGCTGCTGGCAAACACCTGGGCATAGAGTTCGTTGACGTACTTGGTTACCGCGTAGGGTGACCTGGGCCTGCCGATCCTGTCCTCGACCTTGGGCAGGCCCGGATGGTCGCCGTAGGTGGAGGACGAGGCCGCGTAGACGAAGCGCGACACCCCCGCGTCACGCGCGGCGACCAGCATGTTCAGGAAACCGTCGACATTGGCGCGATTGGTGGTAACGGGGTCTTCCAGGGAGCGCGGCACGCTACCCAGGGCCGCCTGGTGGAGGATGAAATCCGCGCCCTGCGCGACACTGGCGCAGGCCTGGGGATCGGTGATATCTGCCTCGACGAAACGGAAGTCCGCCCAACACTGTTCGCCGACGCTGGCGCGCACGGCGTCGAGGTTGGCGCGATAGCCGGTGGCGAAACTGTCGAGGCCGACAACCTGCTGCCCCAGGCGCAGGAGTTTCTCCACCAGGTGTGAGCCGATAAAGCCGGCCGCACCGGTGACGACCCAGCACTTTGGACTTTTCTCAAGTCGGGTTTCGAGAGCCTTGTAGGCGGACATACAGGTGTGTGATTCCTTGAACGGTGCCCCTTCCGGGTGCGCCAGTTATTTTGTGCAGCGCATCCCACTTATCGCCGGCCGGCATTTACTCTAAAGTGGCCAAAGTATAGTGTTTATCCATTAACACCGCCATCGCGGAACGTGACTTGGTACACGCTTTGGATACTTTGGCACCAGGGGCAGACACCAGCATTCTCACCAATATCGGCTTGTACAGCTACGGTGCAGCCCTGCTCGCCTACATCGCGCTCACCGGCATCGCCCTGTTCAACAGGCGCTACCACCCGGCCGGCAACGCCCTGCTCTGCGCGGCCGCCCTGACCGCGCTGTGGGCCGGTGCGGTCACCGCATCCACACTGCTCGCCGAGCCACTGGTAGCACTCATGCAGCTGACCGAACTCGGGCGCAACGCCGGCTGGACCTACGCGCTGTTGCGACTGGTTGGCCTGCGCCTGCAGGGCACCCGCCACATCCTGGCGGGGTCGCGCTGGGTGCCGCTGTTCCTGGTCGGTTTCGCCCTGCTGACCGCCCTGCTGCTGGCGGCGGGCCCCTTCGCCTATGCCCTGGGGCTGTCGCTGGGCACCTCGCTGAACCTCACCTTCAGCGCCTGGCTGGCGATGAGCGTACTGGGCCTGCTGTTGCTGGAACAATTTTTCCGCAACAGCAACGAAAACGAACTGTGGTCCAGCAAACACCTGTGCGTCGGCCTGGGCATCCTGTTCGCTTACGACTTCTTTATGTATGCCGAGGCGCTGCTGTTTCGACAACTGGACGCCAACCTCTGGCAGGCGCGCGGCGTGGTGATCACCATGGGCGCGATCCTCATGGCGGTAAGCCTGAGCCGCACGGAGCGCGAGGAGCCCCAGCCGGCGACACGCAGCCTCTACCTGTCGCGCCACGTCGCCTTCCATTCACTGACGCTGATGGCCTCCGGGATCTACCTCATCTGCATGGCGCTCGCCGCCTACTTCATACGCTACCTGGGCGGCAGTTGGGGCGGCGTACTGCAAATCGCGTTCCTCTGCGCCGCCGGACTGGTGCTCGCTGTGCTGCTGTTTTCCGGCCAGATTCGCGCGCGCACGCGTGTCTGGCTGAGCAAGAACTTTTTCAGTTACAAGTACGACTACCGCATGGAGTGGTTGCAGTTCACCCAGACGCTGGCCAGCGGCGACGCCGACGTGCCGCTGAACATCACCTGCGCGATTGCCGACCTGGCGAAGAGCCCCGCGGGGCTGTTGTGGGCCAGGAGCGAGGGCAATCATTACTCGCTGGCGGCGCGCTGGGAAATGCCGGACCCGGGCGAGAACGCCGGCCTGGGCACGCTGCCCCAGTGGCTGGCGCAACACCAGTGGATCATCGACCTGCGCGAATGGCGACAGTCACCGGACCTCTATCGCAACCTCGAATTGCCAAAGCTGATAACGCGGGTTCCCCGCAGCTGGCTGATCATTCCCCTGCTGTTCGGCGAACGCCTGGAAGGCATCGTGCTGCTGCGCGAATCCGAACTGTTGCGTGAGCTCAACTGGGAGGACCGCGACCTGCTCAAGGTGGCGGGTCGCCAGGCCGCGACCCACCTGGCGCAGTACCAGTCAGACCAGGCCCTGGTGGAGTCGCGGCAGTTCGAGGCCTTCAACCGCCTTTCCGCCTACGTGATCCACGACCTGAAAAATATCCTTGCACAACTGTCACTAATGGTCGCCAACGCGGAAAAACACAAGCACAATCCGGAGTTCATCGAGGACATGGTCGGCACGGTGAGCAATTCCGTCACCCGCATGACCAAACTGATGGCGCAACTGCGCAGTGGCGCAGGCCAGGCCGAGCAGCAGGAGTTCGACCTGTCCGAGCTGCTGGGCGAGGTCGTGGCGGAGTGCAAGGTGCGCGATCCCGCGCCGAGCTACACGCCGCAGCATGACGGGTATCGACTGCTGTGCAACCGCGAGCGCCTGCATGCGGTCTTCGGACACCTGATTCACAACGCCCAGGACGCTACCGGCAAGGAGGGCAAGGTCTCCGTGAGCCTGCGCAGGCACAACGGCTGTGCGGTGGTGGACATCGAGGACGATGGCGAAGGTATGGACGAGCAGTTCATACAGAACCGCCTGTTCAAGCCCTTTGACTCCACCAAGGGCCTGACCGGCATGGGTATAGGGGCCTTCGAGAGCCGCGACTTCATTCGCAGCCTGGGGGGGGACATCAGCGTGCGCAGCGCCCCGGGACAGGGGTCGCTGTTCAGCGTACGCATACCGGACATGAACGGGGCGGTCTGACACATGACAGAAGGGATATCCAGGGTGGGAATAGCGTGAAAAACGACAAAAGGTACCTGCTGGTCGTCGAGGACGACAAGGGTCTGCAGAGCCAGCTACGCTGGGCCTTCGAGGACTTCGAGGTGGAGATCGCCGGCGACCGGGCGGAGGCCATCAACCAGTTCCGCCGCGTGCAACCCGGCGTTGTGCTGCTGGACCTGGGCCTGCCCCCGGACCCGGGGGGCGTCAGCGAGGGCCTGGCCACGCTGTCGGAAATCCTCGCCCTTGCCCCGGAAACCAAGGTCATCATCGTTACCGGCGACGACGACCGCGCCAACGCGGTCAGGGCCATCGCCATGGGCGCCTACGATTTCCACCAGAAACCGGCGGACGCGGAACTGCTGGCGCTGCTGGTCGACCGGGCGCAACACGTCTACGAACTGGAACGCGACAATCGCCGGCTGCAGCAGACCGACCAGCACATGCCGCTGCGCGGCATCATCACCGCCAGCCCGCAAATGCTCAAGGTCTGCTCGACCATCGAGAAGATCGCCCCTTCCAATATCACCACCCTGTTGCTGGGCGCCAGCGGCACCGGCAAGGAACGCTGCGCACAGGCACTGCACGAGCTGAGCCCGCGCGCCGACGGCCCCCTGATCGCCATCAACTGCGCGGCGATACCGGAAAACCTGCTCGAGTCCGAACTGTTCGGCTACGAGAAAGGCGCGTTCACCGGGGCCGCCAAGCAAACGCCCGGGAAGATCGAGTACGCCGACGGCGGCACGCTGTTCCTGGACGAGATCGGCGACCTGCCCATGGAACTGCAGGCGAAGCTGTTGCGCTTCCTGCAGGAGCGCGTGGTGGAGCGAATCGGCGGGCGCAAGGAGATACCGGTGGACGTACGCATACTGTGCGCCACCCACCAGGACCTGCAGCGGCTGATCGAACAGGGGCAGTTCCGCGAGGACCTGTACTACCGCATCAGCGAGATCGTCATCGAGATTCCGCCGTTGAAGGATCGCGACGGCGACGTGGTGGTACTGGCCAAGTCCTTCCTCAACACGCTGGCCAAGGAGTACAACAGCTCGGTCAAGGATTTCGCGCCGGACGCCATCGCCGCGATGGAAGCCTACGAGTGGCCCGGCAACGTGCGCGAACTGGAAAGCAAGGTCAAGCGCGGCGTGATCATGGCCGATGGCAGCCAGGTCGGCGCGCAGGATATGGAACTGGCGCCGAGCGAGGCCGAACCCATGCCGCTGAACCTCAAGGAAGTGCGCGAGGAAGCGGAGCGCCGCGCCGTGCTGCGCGCCATGAATCACTGCAACCAGAATATTACCGACGCGGCCAACGTCCTGGGCATCACCCGCCCCACCCTGTACAACCTGCTGGAGCGGCTGGGGCTGAAATCCTGATCCGGGCCCGACTCGCGGCAGGGCGCTAGCGCAGGCTCTCCAGCAGGGCCTCGGCCTCGTCGCGCTCGGTGAATTCCCCGTGCTGTCGCAGCACCTCGGACAGTGTGCGCCGCGCGCCCTCGCTGCGCCCTTCGGCGAGCATCAACTGCGCCTCGTGAAAGCGGATGCCGGGATTGTCCGGCAGCAGTTCCAGTGCGCGCTCCAGGTAGCGCCGGGCCTCGACCGTCCGCCCATTGTGCAACTCGGCCATGGCCAGCGTATCCAGCACCGATGCCGACTGCGGTGACAGCACGTAGGCGCGCTCGGCGTACTTCAGGGCCTCCGCCGGCTCCTTCTGTAGCAGGTACCAGGCGAGATTGTTCAGCGCTACCACGTTGTCCGACTCCAGTTCCACGACCGCCCTGTACTGGTCGATCACCCACTGCATGTGGCCCTTTTGCGCGTACAGCTCGGCGAGTTTTTCCCGCGCCCTCACATCCGCCGGGTGATCCTTTACCCACTCTTCCATGAGTTTCAACGCCAGGCGATACTCGCCGGTTTTGCGCCGGTGCTCCGCCAGGGCGATGGCGTTGCTGGTGGTCGGCGCCTGCTGGTACATCACGCCGAGCAGGAAGGCCGCGTACTTGTGGTCGCCGTTGGACTGCGCCTGGGCGACCTCGAGCTGCAACACGTCGTGATTCTCGGGCGCCATCTCCTTCAGTTCCGCCAGGCGCTCGGCGAACAACTCCTTGCGACCCGACACCAGGGCGAGCCGGGCCAGGGCGATTTTCGCGTAGAAATGGTCGGGGTCCAGTTTCACCGCCTGCTGCAGTTCCCGGAAAATCTGCTCGTTGTCACCCAGCCCGGCGTAGGCCTTGGAGCGCATGTAGTGGTACTGGGCAACGCCCGGCCGGATTTCGATCAGGGTCTCCAGGGTCAGCAAGGCCTGGTTGTAGCGGTTGCTGGCGAGCTGGAAGCTGGCCAGGGTCGCCAGCACATCCGGCTGTTCCCGTTGCGTATCCGAGAAGCCGGCGAACAGGGGTTCCGCCGCCTGCAACTGGCCCGTACCGATGTAGTAGCGCGCCAGCATCAGCACGGGCTCCGTCGCCTCCGGGTGCAGGTCGATGGCCAGCTGCAGGTAGTTGATCATTTCCTGCTCGCGTCCCTCCAGGGCGTAGGAGGCGGCGATCTTGAGCTGGGTCTCCAGGCGGTTTTCGCGGTACCTGAGCACCTGCCGGTAATACTGCCGCGCCTGCTCGAAGCGTTTCTTCTGCAGGGCGATCTCGGCCAGGCCGTGGCGCGCCGCGGGGTCTACCGGGCTGATCTCCAGCGCCTTGCGAAACGCCTCGCCGGCCTGCTGCAGCTTTCCCGCGGCAACATAGGCGCGGCCCAGCAGGTTGTAGGAGGTGACGCTGCCCGGTTTGCGCTTGCGGTATTCCTCCGCCGCCTGCACCGCCGCGTAGATTTCATTGCGCCGCAGGTGGTTGAGCACGATGAGAATGTCGGCCGTCTCAAACCTGGGGTTGGCACGCACGGTGTCCTGCAACACGGCGATACCGGAGTCCCACTCGCCGGCGGCGAAGTAACCCGCTCCCAACCGCGCCTTGGCGCGTACCGAGTCCGGCTCCAGCTCCACGATCCTGGCGAGCAGTTCGACGCCCTCTCCCCCCCGTCCCTGGCCCAGCAGTGCGCTGGCCAGCAGGTTCAGCGAATCGACATCGTTGGGATAGGCCTCGACGATGGGCAATAACAGCGTCTCGGCCGCGACGTAACCCTCCTGTTCCAGCTCCAGCCGCGCTGCCAGTTTCGGTCCGGCGATACTCTCCGGGGCCAGCGCAAGAAAACGGTAGACCTCGGTCAGTGCGCGCTGGTGCTGCCCCTGGCGCAGGTCTATCACCGCCATGTAGTAGTAGGCCAGGGGGTAGACATAGGAGAAATCCGCGGTTTTCTCGAACGACTTGCGCGCCTGTTGCAGCAGGCCCGCCTGCATCTGCACGATACCCTCGGCGAAGGTGACTCCCGGATGATTGCGCGCCGCGGCGCCCTGGCGCGCCCGCAACGCCTTGAGATCGCTGCGCGCGCCCTTGAAGTTCTTCTGGTAGATGCGCATCATCGCGCGGTTGAGCCGCGCATCGAAGGCATTGGGCTTTATTTTCAGGATACGCGAATAGGCGACTTCCGCCTTTTTTGGCCGACGGCGGGCCGCTTCGATATCGCCGACGAGATTCCAGGCCGGCGCGTACCCCGGCGCTTCCTCCAGCAGCGCGTCCAGCTGTTCGCGCGCGAGATCGTACTCCTCGCGCGCCATGGAAAGTCGCGCCACGGCCACGCGGGCGTAGGCCGACGGCGGCTCGATGCTGGTGGCGGTGCGCAATATGTCCTCCGCCACCACCACATCACCGCGAAACAGTACCGCCAGCCCCTTGGCGGCCAGCGTGGTGGAGCGGCTCTCCCCGCTGAGGCCCTCCAGTTCGAGGTCTTCCAGGCGGTCGTAATCACCGATGTGCAACAGCGTTTGCGCCAGGATGGGTACCACGAGATTGCGGTCCACCTCGCTGCCGGCTTCCAGCGCGCGGGACAACTCCTTTTCCGCGCCGTTAACGTCGCCGATCTCGTAGTAAGCGCGACCGAGCAGCGCGCGGGCCTCGCCGAGCCGCGCGTCCTTGTTCAGCGCCGCCTTGAGTTCGACGATCGCCGGCGGGTAGTTGTCCTGGGCGAGCAGCTGACGCGCATTCGCCAGGTGCTGTTCGCTGCTCATATCCTCGCCACAGGCGACCAGCAGGACACCCAGCAGCAACACCAGGACGGTTCGGGTTATACCTATCATACCGGGTCTGACACTCCACCTCCGCTACCATTCAAACTGGATGTTGAACGGCATGGAGGAGCCACGTTTAGAATTATACTAATGACTATATTATGCCCGAAAACCGGACCGCGGCAATCGCCGCGCACACATTATATCGCGCGCGGGGGTGTCAGATGGCGATTTGCAGCGGCGCCGCGTCTTCCAGGTAGGAGACTGAGAGGTAGTGCTCAAGGCCGGCAAAAATGCCCTGGGCGAGGTGGGGAACCTGGCGGTGAATCCTGAAATCGACCCCCAGGGCCGAGTGGCAGCGACGGTAGAAACGCGCGTTGCGCATCGAGCTGAGCACCATTGCGTGCCGGTAGCCCGCCTGCAGCGAGGCGGTGATGAGATTGGCGCAGAACTCCTGGAACATTTGCAGGGTGCGCACACGCGGATCGATGGCGAAGCGCTCCCACATGCAGCAACTCTCGGCTTCCAGCCCCAGCGTGCCCATCTGGCTGGTCCAGGTCACGTGGCGGGAGATGCGCGCCCCGCCGATGCACTGGCCGTCGTACAGCGCCAGCAGGATGTGTCCGTGACGGTCCTGCTCCTCCTCGGTCCCGTCGAAGTCCGGCAGGTCCAGTTCGCGTCGGAAGCAGCGTTGCCGCAGTGAGTAGTATTGTTCCAGGTGCTCGGGATCTTGGCTCACTTCAAACTGGATCGACAACGGTGGATACCCCTTTTTGCTATTAAATCGCACCGTGTTCAGGCGCCCCAGGAATATGTTAGCAAGAAGTAGTCCAGCCTGAATCAAATCTCTTAAATTCAATACGTTACAAACACAAGATGACACAGGCCTGAAAAAAAGCGAGAAAATACCGCTATTATTTCGTCATTTTGTGGGCAATTTGCGACGCCCTCACACCGCCTTGACCCATTTTGGTTATAAATCAACGAGATAGCTTGTCGCCAATTTGCGACAAACACCCTGGGAGGGGATGCGCCGCGCGCACCGCCCCCTCCAGCGGCGACCCGCCGGACAGGCCGGATTGACAAGGCCCGACGATTTCCCGACATTAGGCGAACACTCCTCCCGGACCGGCGACGTCTCCCCGGATGGCTGCGCGCAACGACCTGACAGGACTGATCCTCCGCCACCCCCACGCGCTGCTGCTGGCCAGCCTGCTGCTGGTGCTGGCCCTGGGTGCGGGCGTTACCCGCCTGTACGTGGACTCCGGCATCGATATCTTTTTCGCCGCGGACGACCCACACCTGCTCGCCGAGCAGCGCCTGAAGGCCACCTATGGCCGCGAGGACAACATCCTGTTCGTGGTCGACAGCGGCGAGCTGGGCGTTTTTCACCCGTCCACCCTGGCCGCCATCGAAACCCTGACCGAGGAATCCTGGCGCATGCCCTCGGCGCGACGCGTCGACTCCCTCACCAATTACCTGTACCCCACGGTGGCCGGGGACGACATCCGCATTGCCCCGCTGGTGGAGGACGCCGCCGCCCTGAACGCGCCCGGGCGCGCACGCGTGCGCGACATCGCCGCGGCCGAGCAGGCCCTGCTGGGACGCCTGCTGGGCCGCGAACTGGACGTCGCCGGCGTGAACGTCAACCTGCTGCTGCCCGACGACGACACACCCCAGGCCATCGCCGCCGCCGTAAGCTACGCCCGCGAACTGAGCGCGCGTGTCAGCGCCGAGCATACCGGGCTGCGCATCCACCTGGCCGGCTGGGCGATCACCGAGCAGACCCTGGCGGAAGTGACCGCGCAGGACTCGGCCACGTTGATGCCGGCGCTGTTCCTGCTGGTGTTGCTGCTGCTGGCGCTGCTGCTGCGCTCCGCCCTGGCCGCCCTGTGCACCGTCATCGTCATCGCACTGAGCATCGCCACCGGCATGGGGTACGCGGGATGGACGGGAACCGGGCTGAACAGCGTCAACATCTCGGCGCCGACCATCATCCTCACCCTGGCCGTCGCCGACTGCATCCACATCCTCAGCGCATTCCTGCGCGAACTGCGCGCCAGGCCGGACAAACGCGCGGCGATGACGCGCGCCCTGGACCAGACCCTCTACCCGGTGTTCCTCACCAGCGTGACCACCGCGCTGGGCTTTCTCAGCATGAACTTCAGCGAGTCGCCGCCGTTCCGCGAGCTGGGCAACATCGCCGCGGTCGGCGTCATCGGCGCGCTGTGGGTCTCGGTCACTGTGCTGCCGGGACTGGCCCTGCTGCTGCCGTTCCGCGCCGACCAGCGCCGCGCCCCCGGCCTGCCCATGGCGGCACTGGCGGAATTCGTCGTGCGGCGCCACCGCGTGCTGTTCTGGCTGTCCCTGGGTTGCATCGCGCTGGCGCTGGGCGGGTTGTCACGCATCGAGCTGAACGACGACCCCAGCGGTTACTTCTCCCGCGAGGTGCCCCTCAAGCGCGCCCTGGACGTTGTCGAGGAGCGCCTGTCCGGCGTACAGAGCCTGCATTTTTCCCTGGACTCGGGCGAACGCGACGGCGTCACCGACCCCGCCTACCTGGCCGACGTCGACGCCTTCGCCGGCTGGCTGCGCCAGCAACCGGAGGTGGTCAATGTCGAGGTGTTCACCGACGTACTCAAGCGCCTGAACGAGGTGCTGCACGAGGATGACCCCGCCTGGCACCGCCTGCCCGAATCACGCGCGATGGCGGCCCAGTACACCCTGCTGTACGAGATATCGGTGCCCTACGGACAGGACGTGACCCACCTGGTCAGCGCCGACAAGTCCGCGCTGAAGGTCAGCGCCACCCTGCGCAACCTGAAGTCGCGCGGCATCCTGGGCTTCGAGCAACGCTGCCGGGAGTGGCTGGCGGCCCACGCGCCGCAACTGGCCACGCCGGGCGCGGGACAGTCGATCAGCTTCGCCAACGTCGGCCTGCGCAATATCCGCAGCATGCTGGGCGGCTCGCTGTTCGCCGTGCTGTTCATTTCCGCCTGCCTGGTGCTGGCCTTCCGCTCGGCGCGCTTCGGCCTGGTCAGCCTGGTGCCCAACCTGTTCCCCGCCTGCGTCGCGCTGGGCCTGTGGGGCTGGCTGGTGGGCGAGGTCAATATCGCCGCATCGGTTGTGTTCAGCCTCACCCTGGGCATCATTGTCGACGACACCACCCATTTCCTGGTCAAGTTCATCGAGGCCAGGCGCGAGCGCGGCCTGTGCGCCGCCGACGCCATCCGCTACACCTTCGACGCGGTGGGCGGCGCGCTGGTCAGCACCACCATTGTGCTGGCCATTGGCTTTCTCGCCCTTGTACAATCAGACTTTTCGGTCAACTCCACCTCCGGGCTGCTGGTGGCGATGACCATCAGCATCGCCATCGTGCTGGACCTGCTGTTCCTGCCGACCCTGCTCATGCGGGTCGAGCGCCTGCTGCCCGGCGGCGCGCCCGCGGCGCGCGGGTGACAGGGAATCAGGGACCGCGAGCGATGGCACGGGAGAGGCGAACCTTGTCGAGCATGACTATCGCTGCGCAATGGGCGCGGGCGCTGTTGGCGAGCCTGCTGCTCGCCGCCACGCCGGGACTGGCACAACAGGCGGACGCTGCGGACGCCGCGGCCCGCGGCCTGGCCATTGCCGAGGAAGCCGATCGCCGCGACAGTGGTTTCGTCGACTCCAGCGCCGATCTCACGATGGTATTGCAGCTGTCTGCCGATGATCGCATCGAGCGCAGCATGCGCCAGATGATCCTCGAGGTGGAGGACGACGGCGACAAGAGCATCATGGTGTTCGACCGCCCGCGAGATCTCGCCGGCACCGCGATCCTGACCTTCACCCACAAGGTCGGTCACGACGACCAGTGGCTGTACCTGCCCGCCCTGAAGCGCGTCAAGCGCATCTCCTCGGCGGACAAGTCGGGGCCGTTCATGGGCAGCGAGTTCGCCTACGAGGATCTCGCCTCCCAGGAGGTCGAAAAATACCGCTACCGCTACCTGCGCGACGAGGCAGTGGATGGCGAGCCGTGCTTCGTCGTCGAGCGCATCCCGGTCGACGAAAAATCCGGCTACTCGCGCCAGGTCACCTGGATCGACCAGCAGGAATACCGACTGCGGCGTGTCGACTACTACGACCGCAAGGGCGACCTGCTAAAGACCATGACCCTGGGCGGTTACCGTCAGTACTTGCAGAAATACTGGCGCGCGGATGAAATGCATATGGTCAATCACCAGAGCGGCAGGAGCACCCTGTTACTGTTCGCCAATTACCGCTTCCGCAGCGGACTGCAGGACAGGGACTTCAGCCGCGCGGCGCTGGCGCGCATCCGCTGAGGCGCTGACGGCGCCGGTGCCGGGGGAGAACGCGTGAAGCGCAAGCTGTTAGCACTGGGCCTGCTGTTGACGCTGCAGGGATTGCCGGCACTGGGCGAGCCCGGCGCGGCGGCCACGGTGGGTGAGGTGCGCGGCATTCGCGTGGGCCTGGACCCACAGCGGACACGCCTGGTGTTCGACCTCGACGCCGCCGGCGCTTACCGCCTGCTGACCCTGGACAACCCGCCGCGGGTGGTGCTGGATTTCCCCGCTGCCATCAGCCGCTTCAACTACCGGCAAATCCCCCTGCGCGGCACGCCGGTGGCGCGGGTGCGCTCCGCCCTGCAACCGGACGGCACCCTGCGCTACGTGTTCGACCTGCGCCAGCCGGTGCAACCGCGGGTCTTCGACCTGCCACCCAACCAGGATCGCGGCCACCGGGTGGTACTGGACCTCTACCCGGCGCAGGCCGTCACCGCGCAGGCGCCGGCAGCGGCTCCCGCGCCCCAGACCGAACAGGTGCGGCCGCTGCGCACACCGCCGACCATTACGCCGGAGGACGCCACGCGCCTGCCCAACCCCATGGGCGATGCCGCCGGCGAGTGGTCCGGCTCCATCAGCCTGCAGACCCGCCTGTTCCCGCAGGGACCGGCCTTCGACGGCCAGGACGAGCAGAACCTGTCCCTGGCCATCGAACCGGAGTACTACCTGGACTGGGACGGCGGCCGCCAGCGCTTCGCCATGCGCGCCTTCGGCCGCGTCGACGCCAACGACGACGAGCGCAGCCACGCGGACCTGCGCGAATTCTACTGGCGGCTGGAACAGGACCGCTGGGTGTTCAAGGCCGGCGTGGACGTGGTGTTCTGGGGCGTGGCCGAGTCGCGCCACCTGGTGGATATCATCAACCAGACCGACCGGGTGGAAAACATCGACCGCGAGGACAAGCTGGGCCAGCTCATGCTCAACGTGGACTACCTCAGCGACAGCGCCGGGACCTGGCAGGCCTGGGTGTTGCCGTGGTTTCGCGAGCGCACCTTTCCCGGCGAGGACGGACGCCTGCGCGTGAATCCAGCGGTGGATACGGACGACCCGCTGTGGGATTCCGGCGACGAGGAGGAACATGTCGACCTGGCCCTGCGCTGGAGCCACTACATCGGCGACTGGGACATCGGCCTGGCGCATTTTTCCGGCACCGCGCGGGAGCCTTTGCTAATCCCCGGCGGCACGCCGCAGCGCCCCACCCTGCGCCCGCTGTACCTGCAGATCGACCAGACGAGTTTGGACCTGCAGGCCACCCGGGGCGCCTGGCTGTGGAAACTGGAAGCCATCTACAACGACAACAAGGTGGAGGACTATTTCGCCGCGGTGGGCGGCTTCGAGTACACCCGCTTCGGCATCGCCGACTCGGCGGCGGACCTGGGCTGGCTGCTGGAATACCACTACGACGAGCGCGGCGAGAACCCGCAGGAAGCGTTGCAGAACGACCTGTACACCGGCCTGCGCCTGAGCGGCAACGACATCGCCGGGTCGCGCCTGCTGGCGGGCTTCACCGTCGACCTGGACAACGGCTCGACCTTCGGCAACGTCGAGGCGGCGCGCCGCCTGGGCGAGTCCTGGACCATCACGGTGGAGGCGCGCACCTTCTTCAACACCGACGAAGACGACCCGCTGCACGACTTCCGCGACGACGACTACATCGAGTTGCAACTGGACCGCTTCTTCTGAACGGGCGCGACGGCCGGCCTGGGCGAGCCTACCGCGGGGTCGTTCTTGGGCCCAACCGAACCTCCGGCGGGGTCGTTCTTGGGCCTGGCCGAACCTGCCGCGGGGTAGTTCTTGGGCCTGGCCGAACCTTCCGCGGGGTAGTTTTTGGGCCTGGCCGAACCTTCCGCGGGGTAGTTTTTGGGCCTAGCCGAACCTCCCGCGGGGGAAGTGTCCCGGTCGGTCGAAAAGCAGACTCCCTCCCCGGGACACTTCCCCCGCGGGAGGTTCTCTTTCCTGGTCGACTCGA
>PABK01000021.1 GCA_002699145.1 Halioglobus sp. | reverse complement strand
GACTGCAAGTGAACAGTGCGAAGTCATCCCCGCGTAAGCGGGGATCCAGAACGCGTTCGGGAGAGCTGGATTCCCGCTTGCGCGGGAATGACGTGTGTGTGGAGGGGATCCAGAACGCGCGATGGAGGCTGCAAGTGAACTGTGAAGAGTCATCCCCGCGAAAGCGGGGATCCAGAACGCGTTCGGGAGAGCTGGATTCCCGCTTGCGCGGGAATGACGTGTGCGTGGAGGGGATCCAGACGCTCGATGGAGACTGCAAGTGGACTGTGCGGAGTCATCCCCGCGAAAGCGGGGATCCAGAACGCGTCCGGGAGAGCTGGATTCCCGCTTGCGCGGGAATGACGTGTGTGGAGGGGATCCTGAACGCGTTTGGGAGGCCTGGATTCCCGCTTGCGCGGGAATGACGTGTGTGTGGAGGGGGCCAGAGCGCCAGTTCACCGAAAAAGGCCTCCGAGCCTCTTCGCTTCTAATTCACCGAAAAAGGCCTCCGACCCGCTTCGCTTTTACGGTAAAATGCCCGGCTTTTCACCGGACCGGTCAAGGAACATGCTCGAGATAAACCCGCTGCTGACACAACTCAAGGACATCGAGGCGCGCACCGACGTGCTGAGGGGGTATCTTTGACTTCGATCAGCGCAAGGAACGGCTGGCGGAAGTAGAAGCGGAGCTCGCCGACCCGGCCGTCTGGGAGAAACCGGAGCGGGCCCAGGAACTGGGCCGCGAGCGCGCCTCCCTGGAGGGTATTGTACAGACCATCGAGAAACTGGACGGCGCCACCGGCGACGCGCGCGACCTGCTGGAAATGGCCGCCGCCGAGGACGACGAGGAGACCGTCGCCGAGATCGAGGGGGAGATCCAGGGGCTGCTGAAAAGCCTGGAACAACTGGAGTTCCGCCGCATGTTCAGCGGCGAGACGGACCAGAACAACGCCTTCCTCGATATCCAGGCCGGCTCCGGCGGCACCGAGGCCCAGGACTGGGCGGAGATGCTGCTGCGCATGTACCTGCGCTGGGCCGAGGCCAGGGGCTTCAAGGCGGAACTGGTGGAGTGCAGCGCCGGCGACGTGGCCGGTATCAAGAGCGCCACGATCTCCGTGGAGGGCGAGTACGCCTTCGGCTGGCTGCGCACCGAGACCGGCGTGCACCGCCTGGTGCGCAAGTCGCCCTTCGATTCCGGTAACCGCCGGCACACCTCGTTCACCGCGGTGTTCGTGTCGCCGGAGATCGATGACAACATCGACATCGAGGTCGACCCCTCCGATGTGCGCACCGACACCTATCGCGCCTCCGGCGCCGGCGGCCAGCATGTCAACAAGACCGACTCCGCCGTGCGCCTGACCCACGAGCCCAGCGGCATCGTGGTCCAGTGCCAGAGCGAGCGCTCGCAGCACCAGAACCGCGACAAGGCCTGGAAAATGCTGCGCGCGAGACTCTACGAGCAGGAGGTGCTGAAGCGGCAGGAGGCCGCCCAGGCCACCGAGGACAGCAAGGCCGATATCGGCTGGGGCAGCCAGATTCGTTCCTACGTACTGGACGACTCCCGCGTCAAGGACCTGCGCACCAGCGTGGAAACCAGCAATACGCAGGCGGTGCTGGACGGCGGCATCGACCTGTTTATCGAGGCCTCGCTGAAAAGCGGGTTGTAGGACGCGGCGGCAACGTCGCACACGGCAGCCACGGCACTGGCCGGGCGAAGCAACTGACAGGGTACGCAAGGTCATGACCGACGAGCAACAGCAGCCAGAAGCGCAGGACGAAAACAAGCTGATCGCGGAGCGCCGCGGCAAGCTGGATGACCTGCGTGAGCAGGGCGTGGCCTTTCCCAACGACTTCCGCCGCAGCGCCAGCGCCGCGGAGCTGCAGGGGGAGTACGGCGATTGCGGCAAGGAGGAACTGGAGGCGGCGAACCGCGAGTTCGCCGTGGCCGGCCGCCTGGTGCGCAATCGCGGCGCCTTCCTGCTCATCCAGGACGGCTCCGATCAGATACAGCTCTACGTCAACCGCAAGGGACTGGACGAGCAGACCCTGGCGGCGATCAAGCAGTGGGACCTTGGCGACATCGTCGGCGCGCGCGGGCCGCTGCACAAGTCCGGCAAGGGCGATTTGTACATCAACATGGCCGAGGCGCGTTTGCTGACCAAGGCGCTGCGCCCCCTGCCCGACAAGTACCACGGCCTGGCGGACCAGGAGCTGCGCTACCGCCAGCGCTACGTGGACCTGATCGTCAACCCGGAGTCGCGCCAGGTGTTCCGCACGCGCTCGCGCATCGTCGATTTCATCCGCCAGTACCTGGGTGCGCGCGACTTCATGGAGGTGGAGACGCCGATGATGCAGCCGGTGCCCGGCGGCGCCACGGCAAGGCCCTTCGTCACCCACCACAACGCCCTGGACCTGGACATGTACCTGCGCATCGCGCCGGAGCTGTATCTCAAGCGCCTGGTCGTGGGCGGTTTCGAGCGCGTGTTCGAGATCAACCGCAGCTTCCGCAACGAGGGGTTGTCCACGCGCCACAACCCGGAATTCACCATGCTCGAATACTACTGGGCCTACGCCGACTTCGAGGATGCGATGAACCTCACCGAGGACATGCTGCGCGAACTGACCCAGGCGGTCCTCGGCGACACCACGGTGCAGTACCAGGGCAGCAATTACGATTTTTCGCGGCCCTTCGCGCGCATGACCGTGTTCGACTCCATCCTGCACTACAACCCGGATATCGACGCGGCGCAGCTCGCCGACGAGCAGCAGGCGCGGGCGCTGGCCGCGGGCCTGGGCATCGAGCTGAAGGACAACTGGGGCCTGGGCAAGGTGCAGATCGAGATCTTCGAGAAGACCGTGGAGCACCGCCTGGACCAGCCCACCTTCATCACCGCCTATCCCACGGAGGTGTCGCCCCTGGCGCGGCGCAACGACGACGATTCCTTCGTCACCGACCGTTTCGAGTTTTTCGTCGCCGGCCGCGAGCTGGCCAACGGCTTTTCCGAACTCAACGACCCGGAGGACCAGGCGCAGCGTTTTCTCGCCCAGGTGGCGGAGAAGGAAGCGGGTGACGACGAGGCGATGCACTACGACCACGACTATATCCGCGCACTGGAGTACGGCCTTCCGCCCACCGCCGGCGAGGGTATCGGCATCGACCGCCTGGTCATGCTGTTCACCGACGCCACCTCGATACGCGACGTCCTGCTGTTCCCGCACATGCGCCCGGAGTAGCCCTCGCCGGGGTGCCCCGGGGGCGGTGAATACGCTACACTGCGGCGCTAACACCGTCACGGATGAGGACACGCCATTGTCGTTGTACTGCATGCGCGCCCCGGTTGTCGCCTGCCTGGTTGTGTTGTTGCAGGCCTGCGCAACCGTCCCCGGCGACGCGCCGGCGGCCGGCAGCCCCGCGGCCGGTAGCCCCGCGACCGGTCAGCCCGAGCCCGAGCTGACCCTGAACCTGCCCGCGGCGGACGACTGCGCCTGTGACCCGGTGACCGCCCGCGACATGACCTTCCTGGAGAAGGGCCTCAGCGCGCTGGCCGGCGGCGACCATATCGAGGCGGTTACCTATTTCCAGCGCTACCAGCGCATGGAGACCTCGCCGCTGGCCAACTGGGAGGCGGGAATCGCCATCGCCTACGACAGCATGTTGTCCCAGAGTCCTTTCTACGACCGCGGGGCGGCGCTGGATTCCTACCGGCGCCTGCGCTCGGACGAGGTGGACGAGACCCGGGCGCACCGGGAAATCCTGCTCATGCGCGACGCGCTGGTGGCCCTGGGAGAACTGCAGGCGGAGGTCGCCCAGTTGCAGCTGGACAAATCGGAACTCAGCGAGGACCTGGCGAAACGCGAGGAGGCGCTCAAGCGCCTGCGTGAGCTAACTCTGGGTCAGAAGGCAGGAGCACCGTAAAGGTCGAGCCGACCCCGACCTCGCTCTGCACCGAGATACTGCCACCCATCAACGTACAGAACTGGCGACAGATGGCCAGTCCCAGGCCGGTGCCGCCGTAGTTCGCGCTGGTGGACGAGTCGGCCTGCACGAAGGCGTCGAAAACCCGCGCCTGCTGTTCCTCGCTCATGCCGATGCCGGTGTCGTGCACGGAAATTTCCACCCAGCCCTCGCGTCCGGGGACATTGCGTCCGCGCAGACTGATGTAACCCTGCTCGGTGAACTTGTTGGCGTTGCTCAACAGGTTGGTGAATATCTGCCGGAACTTGGCCGCATCGTTGTACAGCACCGGCAACTGCTCGAAATCGCCGATCTTCAGCTCGTTGAAGTTGTCCCGCAACAGCGGCGCGAGCGATTCGCACACCTGCTTCAGCAACTCCTTGGGCTGGAAGGTCTCGCAGTGCAGCGACATCTTGCCGGTCTCGATTTTCGACAGGTCGAGGATGTCGTTGATCAGGGTGAGCAACTGCCTGCCGGAGCGCACGATGCGCTCCAGGTCCTGGCGAAACTGCGCGCGGTTGATCTCGCCGGCGTCGCCGAGTTCGTCCTGCAGCATCTCGCTGTAGCCGATGATGGCGTTCAGCGGCGTGCGCAGCTCGTGGCTGACGTTGGCCAGGAAGATGCTCTTCGCCGCGTTCGCCTCGTCGGCGTCGTCGCGCGCCTTGCGCACGTCGTAGATGGCGTTGCGCAGCTTGTCCGACATGGTGTTGAACGCCGCCGCCAGGTCGCCCAGCTCGCCGGAGTCGTCGATATTGTCGATGCGGTAGTTCAGGTCGCCGCTGCCGAAGCGCTCGGTGCCGGTCTTCAGGCGTTTCAGCGAGGTGTTGGTGTAGCGCACCAGGAAAAAGCCCAGGGTCGCGGTGAGGAAGATGGAGGCGAAGAAGGCGATCACCGTGATGCGGTCGGTCAGGGAGATCGTACGGTCGATGATGGTGGCGCGCTGCTGCGCGATAAACGCCTGGAGCGCCTCCAGCTCCTGCAGGCGCGCGCTGGTCTCCAGGTATTGCAGCGGGTCGTCCATGTCCATCTGCACGTCGGGGTCGTTGTAGCCGCGGTAGAAGGCCAGCCAGGTGTCCAGCAGCAGGCTGGCGCTCTGCCACAGCTGCTCGAAATGCAGTTCCATGATGCTGTGGCTGAGGCGCCCGAGCTTGCCGATCTTGCGCGTGATATTGGCGATGGCTTCCTCGGCCTGGTCCAGTTCGCTCTGGTCGAGCTGGTCCTCGGTGGTCTCGCGCAGGGTGGCCAGCACCAGGATTTGCTGGCGCTGGTCCTCCAGCAGCTGTTCCACCTCGGTCGACAACTGCGCCGCGGAGACCGAGTCGCGGTAGGCCTCCATGCTCTGGTTCCGCGCGTAGCTGCCCCAGAAATGCGTGCCGACGTTGACCGCGAACAGGATCAGGATGGTAATCAGTGAGAGAGTGAGTCGGCGGCGAAGGCTCATGCGCGGGTCAGCTTCTCGATCTTGATCAGCAGGCCGGGGAAATCCACAGGCTTGGTCGCGTAGTCGTCGCAACCGGCTTCCAGCGCGCTGAGGCGGTCCGCCTCCATGGCGTGGGCGGTCAGCGCGATAATGGGGATGTCCCGGGTGCGTTCGTCCTCGCGCGCGCGGCGGCTCGCGCTCCAGCCGTCCAGCACCGGCAGGTTCATGTCCATGAGCACCACGGCGGGCCGCTGCGACGCCATCAGGTCCAGCGCCTGCTGGCCGTCGCCGGCGGTAATCACCTGCAGGCCGGCGCGCTCCAGGCGGCGCACCAGCATGTCGCGGTTGAGTTCGTTGTCCTCCACCAGCAGCACGGGTCCGTCGCGGCTCATGTGCTACTCCCGGTAACGCTGTGCACCAGGATGGTCTCGTCGATGCCCTTGACGTTGATCTCGCGGCTGTCGCCCATGCTGTAGTCGCCGCTAAGGCTCTGCAGGGTGCTGTCGGAGACGAGGATCTCGCCGCCGGCGGTGCGGTCCTCGATGCGCGAGGTGACGTTCATGGGGTGGCCGACGAAGCCGTACTTGCTGCGCCGCTCCGAGCCGATATTGCCGGCGATGACGTCGCCGGTGTTGATGGCGATGCCGGCGTTGATCGCGGGCAGTCCCTCGGCCTGGTTCTGCCGGTTGATCTCCTGCATGGCTTCCTGCATGGCCAGGGCGCAGCGCACCGCGCGGTCGGCGTCGTCCTCGCCTTCCAGCGGCGCGCCGAACACGGCGAGTATGGCGTCGCCCAGGAACTCGTCGATGGTGCCGCGGTGCGCCATGATGATGTCGGTCATCGCGCCCAGGTAGCGATTCAGCAGGGTGACCACCTGGTCCGGGGCCAGGCGTTCGCTGAGCGTCGTGAAGCCGCGGATGTCCGACATCATGATGCTGACGCGGCGCAGGTCGCCGCCCAGCTGCAGCCCCTCGGGTCGCTCCAGGATGTCGGTGACGATCTCGTCCGAGAGATAGCGGCCGAAGGTCGCGCGGATGAATTTCTCGTTGCGCTCCAGCTGCCGCCGGTACTCCTCCTCGCGGTCGTGCCAGCGCTTGCGCTCGATGCCCGCCTTGATGCGCGCCTGCAGCAACACCGGGTTGAAGGGCTTGAACAGGTAGTCGTCGGCGCCTGCCTCGATGCACTCGATGATGCCGTCCATGTCCTGGCTGCCGCTGATCACGATCACCGGGGTGGCGCGCCACTCGGGCCGTTCCTTGATGCGGTGCAGCACCTCGCGGCCGTCCATGCCGGGCATGAGCAAATCCAGCAGCACGACATCGACATCGCTCTGCTCCAGGGCGCGCAGGGCCTCCTCGCCGCTGGCGGCGGTGATGACGAAATGCCCCAGGCGCGACAGGTTGCGCGTCACCAGCTCGCGGTTTTCCTGCAGGTCGTCGACGGCGAGGATGAAGCCGGGCTCGGAGTCGATCACCCGGCTCTCGCGCGCGGACGCGCCGCCGCCCTGGGCCGCGGCCACAGCCTGCAGCAACGAGGCCAGGCTGCTGTCGAGGTCCGGGTGGTGCGCGCCGATGTCCTCGCGCAGCATCTCGGCGTAGCCGCGCACCGCGGCCAGCACGTTCATCAGGTCGTGGGTGTCGGCGGCCCGCCCGGCGCTGTCGAGCATGTCCTCGAGGCGGCCGGCGGCGTCGAACAGGTGGTCGAAGTCATCCCGGCTGGGCTGGCCCAGTGCCTCGGGCAGCGCCGACAGCGCCTGGCGCAACGCGCTCACCTCGCGCAGCAATTGCTCGCTCCACTGTGGGTTGCCTGGGCTCGGACTGCTCGTCATTCGCTTCCCCGCTGGACGGTTGCGCGGCGGCCGGCACGGCCGGGCGTGCGGCGCCGCAGTTTCTCTGCGCGAGTATAACGACACCGGCCCCGTGGCGAAACGCGCCGCCGCGACGCGAACAGGGGCGAATTTGCGCCCAAAGGTGCGTTTTCCCGAAACTTTGGGTTATATTAGCGGCGTAACGGTTCTTTCCAGCCGGGCAGGGGGTAGAGGGTTCTGATGTTGCAGCAAGTCGAGATTTTTCAGGGTTTGTCCCAGGAAGAGTTGGATGCACTGGCGGCAAGCAGCACCAGCCGCTCTTTCCCCAAGAACACCGTGGTGATTCACGAGAACGACCCCGCGGACTCGCTGTTCGTGATCGAGAGCGGCAAGGTCAAGGTGTACTGCAGCGACAAGAACGGCAAGGAATTCATCATGAACACCCAGGGCGCCGGGGACTATTTCGGCGAGCTGGCCCTGCTCGACGACTCCACCCGCTCCGCCTCCGTGCGCACCGTGGAGAAATCCAGTTTCTGCATCATCTACAAGGAAGATTTCAACCGGGTGCTGGACGAGCACCCGAATATCGGCCGCCAGCTGGTGCGCAACCTCGCCGCCCGGGTGCGCAAGCTGACCGCGGACGTGAAGAGCCTGGCGCTGCAGGACGTCTACGGCCGCGTGGCCAACGTGCTGATGGACCTGTCCGAGGAGCGCGGCGACGGCACGCTGTACATCCCCGAGAAGCTCACCCAGCAGGACATCGCCGACCGGGTCGGCGCCTCGCGCGAAATGGTGGCGCGCATTCTCAAGGACCTCACCATCGGCGAGTACATCCGCTTCGAGGGCCGGCACATCATCATCAATACCCGGCTGCCGGCCAAGTACTAGTCGGCCTCCGGCTCCACCCGCTGCACCTGCAGGCCCAGCCGTCCCCCGGCGAGCCTGGCCTCCACCTCGTCGCCCACCGCCACCGCCGCCGGGTCCGTCAGCACGGCGCCCCGGCTGTCGGTGACAATGGCGTAACCGCGTTGCAACGCACCCAGCGGACTGAGCGAATCCAGTAGCTGGGCGAGCAGGCCGAGGCGGTCGCCGGCGGCGTCCAGGCGGCGCTGCATGCTCTCGCGCAGGGCTTTGTCCTGCCGCCCCAGCGTCTCCTGCAGGCGCCGCACCCGGGGCAGGGGAGAACCCGCCGCCAGGCGGCTTTGCAACAGGCGCAGTCCGGCGGCCCGACGTTCCAGCTGGTGGCGCTGGGCGCGCAGCAGGCGCTGTTCCAGTTCGTCCACGCGCTGCGCCTGCTCGCGCAGGCGCGAACCGGGGTGGCGCAGGCGCTGGCGCAGGTGGCGCAGCTCGGTGGCGGCGCGCGCCAGGTGTCCCAGGGTCAGGCCGGCCAGGTCGCGCTGCAGGTCCTGCAGGCGCGCGGCCCAGGCGGCCTGGTCCGGGCTGAGCAGCTCCGCGGCGGCCGAGGGCGTGGGGGCGCGCTGGTCGGCGACCAGGTCGGCGATGCTGAAATCGATCTCGTGACCGACCGCGCTGACCACCGGCAGTTCGCTGGCGTAAATGGCCCGGGCAACCACCTCCTCGTTGAAGGCCCACAGGTCCTCCAGGGAGCCGCCGCCGCGGCCGACGATGAGGGCGTCCAGCTGCACCTTGCCCTCGCGCTGCCAGCGGTTGGCGCAGTCGATGGCGGCGGCGATCTGCTGTGCCGCACCCTCGCCCTGCACCGCCACTGGCAGAATGCTCACCGCGATAGCGGGGCAGCGCCGGCGCAACACCGTGAGGATGTCGTGGATGGCCGCGCCGCTGGGGGAGGTCACCACCCCCAGGCGCCTGATGTCGGCGGGCAGGGCGCGCTTGTGCGCCGGGTCGAACAGGCCCTCGGCCTGCAGCTTCGCCTTGAGCTTGTCGAAGGCGGCCTGCAGCGCGCCGGCCCCGGCCAGTTCCAGGTGCTCGACGATGAGCTGGAACTCGCCGCGGCCCTCGTACAGCGACACCCGGCAGCGCAGCCGCACCTCGTCGCCCTGGTCCGGGGTGAAGCGCAGGCGCTGGTTGCGGTTGCGGAACATGGCGCAGCGCACCTGGGCGCCGCCGTCCTTCAGGGTGAAGTACCAGTGCCCGGAGGAGGGGCGCGCCAGGTTGCTGATCTCGCCGCCGACCCAGAGGAAGTCGAAGTGGCTCTCCAGCAGCGATTTCACCTGCCGGTTGAGCTGGCTGACGGTCAGTACCCGGGGTGGTTCGCCCGCTGCAACGTTGCTCAAAACTTCGCCTTCCTCCGCATTGCGGCCTGTGTACAGGGCGCCAGTGTACTGCATGCCGGTGACGCGGGCATGGCCTGGCGCTGCGCCCGCCGCCGCGTCCCCCACCGAAAAACAGCCGCCCACCTGTCGGCAAACGTGCGATTTCATTGTGCTGCCCAAGGCATGTAATTTATAATGGCGGGTTTAACCCAAGTCGGCCCAGTCGGAGACCCGCCCCTATGCTGCGAATAGCCCAGGAAGCCCTCACCTTTGACGACGTCCTGCTGACTCCCGGGTACTCCACGGTGGTCGCCACGGACGTTTCCCTGCGCACCCGGCTGACCCGCGACATCGAGCTGAACATCCCCCTGGTCTCCGCAGCCATGGACACCGTGACCGAGTTTCGCCTGGCCATCGCCATGGCCCAGGAGGGCGGTATCGGCATCATTCACAAGAGCATGACCGTCGCCGAGCAGGCGGAGCAGGTGCGCAAGGTCAAGAAGTTCGAAAGCGGCATGGTGAAGGACCCCATCACCATCCAGCAGAGCGCCACCATCGCCGAACTGATCGAGCTTACTTCCGCCAACGGGATCTCCGGCGTGCCGGTGCTCAACGGCAGTGACCTGGTGGGCATCGTCACCCGGCGCGACCTGCGCTTCGAATCCAACCCGCAAAAACTGGTGTCGGAAATCATGACGCCGCGGGACAAGCTGGTCACGGTGAAAGAGGGCGCGGAACTGGCCGAAGTGCAGCAGAAACTGCACCAGCACCGCATCGAGAAGCTGCTCGTGGTCAACGACAACTTCGACCTGCGCGGCATGATCACGGTGAAGGATTTTGACAAGGCGGAGAGTTTCCCCGACGCCTGCAAGGACTCCTACGGCGCCCTGCGCGTGGGCGCGTCGGTGGGCACCAGTCCCGACACCGACGACCGCGTGGACGCCCTGGTCGCGGCCGGTGTGGACGTACTGGTTGTCGATACCGCCCACGGCCACTCGCGCAACGTCATCGAGCGCGTCAAGAGCATCAAGGCCAGCTACCCCTCGGTGCAGGTTGTGGGCGGCAATATCGCCACCGCCGCGGCGGCGGTGGCCCTGGCCGAGGCCGGCGTGGACGGCGTCAAGGTGGGCATCGGCCCCGGCTCCATCTGCACCACGCGCATCGTCACCGGTATCGGCGTGCCGCAGATCACCGCCATCGCCAACGTCAGCGAGGCGCTGCGCGGCACCGGTATCCCGGTCATCGCCGACGGCGGCATCCGCTTTTCCGGCGACATCGCCAAGGCCCTGGCGGCCGGCGCCTACTCGGTGATGATGGGCAGCATGTTCGCCGGCACGGAGGAGGCGCCCGGCGAGGTGGAGCTGTACCAGGGGCGCACCTACAAGTCCTACCGCGGCATGGGCTCCATCGGCGCCATGGCCCAGACCCAGGGTTCCTCGGACCGCTACTTCCAGGACTCCAGCCAGGGCGTGGAGAAACTCGTGCCCGAGGGCATCGAGGGCCGCGTGCCCTACAAGGGCCCGGCGTCCGCCATCGTGCACCAGCTCATGGGCGGCGTGCGCTCGGCCATGGGCTATACCGGCAGCCCGGACCTGGAGACCATGCGCACCCAGCCGGAGTTCGTGCGCGTCACCGCCGCCGGCATGTCCGAGAGCCACGTACACGACGTCTCCATCACCAAGGAAGCGCCCAACTACCCGGTGCGGTAGCAAAACCATGTCACCCCCAGGAGCCGCCACCCCCTCATTCCCGCGAGGCACCCCGTCCTTCCCGCGAGGCACCCCGTCCTTCCCGCGAGGCACCCCGTCATTCCCGCGAACGCGGGAATCCAGCCCCACGTCATTCCCGCGAACGCGGGAATCCAGCACCCCGTCATTCCCGCGAACGCGGGAATCCAGGAATAACCAATGACCACAGACATCCACGCCAGCAAGATCCTCATCCTGGATTTCGGCTCCCAGTACACCCAACTGATCGCCCGCCGCGTGCGCGAGGTCGGCGTATACAGCGAGATTCGCCCCTGGGACCTGGCGGAGGAAGCGATTCGCGAGTTCGCCCCCGCGGGCGTGATCCTCTCCGGCGGCCCCGAGTCCGTGGCGGCCGCGGACTCGCCGCGGGCCCCCGCCTGCGTGTTCGAACTGGGCGTGCCCGTGCTGGGCATCTGCTACGGCATGCAGACCATGGCCGAGCAGTTCGGCGGCCGCGTGGCAGGGTCCGACATCAGCGAGTTCGGCTACGCCCAGATCCGCCAGGTGGGCAACGGCGGGCTGCTGCACGATATCCGCGACCACCTCGACGAGCAGGGCAACGGTCTGCTGGACGTGTGGATGAGCCACGGCGACAAGGTGGTGCAACTGCCGCCGGAATTCGAGCTGATCGCCGAGACCGAAAGCTGCCCCATCGCCGGCATGGCGCACCGGGAAAAGCCGTTCTACGGCATCCAGTTTCACCCAGAAGTCACCCACACCCTGCAGGGCGTGCGCATCTTCGAGCACTTCGTGCTGGAGCAGTGCGGCTGCGAGGCTCTGTGGACCGCCGCGAATATCGTCGAGGACGCCATCGAGCGTGTGCGGCGCAAGGTCGGCGGCGACAAGGTGCTGCTGGGCCTGTCCGGCGGCGTCGATTCCTCCGTGGTCGCCGCCCTGCTGCACCGCGCCATCGGCGAGCAGCTCACCTGCGTGTTCGTGGACAACGGCCTGCTGCGCCTGCACGAGGGCGACGCGGTCATGGACATGTTCGCGCGCAACATGGGCGTCAAGGTCATCCGCAGCGACAGCGAGGCGCTGTTCCTCGAGCGCCTGCAGGGCGTGGCCGACCCGGAGGACAAGCGCAAGATTATCGGCAACACCTTCATCGACGTGTTCGACGCCGAGGCGGCGCGCCTGCAGGACGTGAAATGGCTGGCCCAGGGTACCATCTACCCCGATGTCATCGAGTCCGCCGGCGCCGACACCGGCAAGGCCCATACCATCAAGTCGCACCACAACGTGGGCGGCCTGCCCGAGGACATGAGCTTCGAACTGGTGGAGCCCCTGCGCGAGCTGTTCAAGGACGAGGTGCGCAAGATCGGCCTGGAACTCGGCCTGCCCTACGACATGGTCTACCGCCATCCCTTCCCCGGCCCTGGCCTGGGCGTGCGCATCCTCGGTGAGGTGAAAAAGGAATACGCGGACCTGTTGCGCCGCGCCGACGCCATTTTCATCGAGGAACTGCACGCCGCGGACTGGTACCACAAGACCAGCCAGGCCTTCGCCGTGTTCCTGCCGGTGAAGTCGGTGGGCGTGGTGGGGGACGGGCGCCGCTACGAGTACGTCATCGCCCTGCGCGCGGTGGAGACCGTGGATTTCATGACCGCGCGCTGGGCGCACCTGCCCTACGACCTGCTGGAGAAAGTCTCCAACCGCATCATCAACGAGATATCCGGGGTGTCGCGGGTGACCTACGATGTGAGCAGCAAGCCGCCGGCGACGATTGAGTGGGAGTGACCTTTAATTTCAACGCATTGATTTATAACGATTAAATCAATCCAGTTGATAATATAATCTGCATCATCAATGGTCTTATTCATGGTATTGTCTGCGGCTGGCAGGGCTAAAATCAGCGATACCATGAGATACGAACTGATGCAGTCATGGTATTTTCCAAGCGCCGTTCAGATGCCAGTCCTTAATCTAGGATGGCGTTATTGCGGGCTATAATCGCGCCATATATTCATATAATATGGCGTGAATAGGTGCTGGAATCACGCCATGAGATGGGTATGGCAACAACCTGGCTGGGCAGATTTTCGCTTTGACAAGAGCGCACTCGAAGATCGGGAGCTTGCATTTCGCATAAATTCGGAGCGCTTGGCGGGCAGCGTCGATGCACTTCCCAGGGCGTCTCAAGAAGACGCGACGATCGACTTGATGCTTTCCGAGGCTATCAAAACAAGCGCCATTGAGGGCGAGGAATTGGACAGAGAGTCGGTCAGGTCGTCGCTGCTCTCATTAATTACATCGGATACATTACCGGACAACTCTGACCAGAAAGCAGCGGGGGCCGCGATGCTGCTGGTGGACGTTCGCAAAAACTGGCGTTCATCCCTGTCACATGACCTGCTGGGTAAGTGGCAGTCCATGGCCATCCCGGAACAGCGCTACACGCCCATTTTGCGGGGCGCATACCGCAACGACCCTTCTCCAATGCAAATAGTGAGCGGGCCTTACGGACGCGAAAAGGTTCACTATGAGGCCCCACCAGCTGCTCGCGTGCCTGATGAAATGGCGAAGCTTATCGAATGGTACAACCAAACCAGTCCGTTGAGCGGGGATAAGATAATATCCGGGATTGCCCGAGCAGGTATTGCACATCTCTGGTTCGAGGTGATTCACCCCTTCGATGATGGTAATGGTCGAGTCGGCAGGGCGATCGCTGACCATGCACTTTCGCAGTCTCTAGGCTATCCGACCATGGCTTGTCTTGCCACGGCAATAGAGGGGGATAAAAAATCCTATTACCTGCAGCTGGAGAAAGCCAGCCGCGAAAGCATGGATGTTAACGTTTGGCTGGATTATTTCGCTGATACAATCATCAAGGCACAGGAAATTGCCAGGGAAGAAGTGGATTTTGTACTGGCTAAGACACGTTTCTACGAAGCTTATGGCGATCAGCTGAATGAACGGCAGGCCAGGATGGTATCTCGGGTGTTCGCTGAAGGACGAAGAGGTTTTGAAGGCGGAATAACGACCAGAAAATATGAAGCGATTACCAAGTGTCCCAATCGAACGGCCAGCCGTGATCTTTCTGACCTGGTTGCCAAAGGTATAATCATTCCGTTACCAGGTGGCGGTAGAACAACGCGATATGAATTGACGATTGTTGAACCGGCTCGGTCTGGTCCGGGGAAGAATTAAGTTACCGTGCGGGTCAGTGATTTTTGTGTCGATTAGCAGGATTTTTTGAGCATGGTATTACCAACTATCAGGAAAATAAGTCATTGAATATAAATGATAAAAAGGCATATTTATCATAGAGTGGGAGTGGCTGGAGTTATTAACCTATTGAAATATCAATAAATAAAAGGGAGTGTTCAGAATTCTGTGTCACAGTAACTCCTCGTTAGTCATCTGATCACAGATCCAGCACTGCGTCGAGCCGGCCTTCGAAGAAGATGGCCAACTGAGACAGCGTGATGTTCCAGTTCGATTACACCAAAGAGTGTCAGCAGGCATTTCACCTTATATCTGATTATTCAGCCAGGTAGAAAATAGTGATGATATCCATCTCCTTGTGCGGGATGCCGATAATATCAATGCCTTCATCTCTTATCAGATAAAAGACAACATGCTCGCCCTGTGGAAAGCTGTAATAGCCTTCAGCCACATCCGTGCGGTGTTTGCCCAGTTGCGGGTTCTCGGCTAACCAGCCAAAGCGTTTTTCGAGTGCTTTCAGGTAAGTATTACGTTGGCGTTTACCCCATTGCCGCTCTGTATATCGGCCGATGTTTTTCAGGTCATCCTGAGCCCTCGGGGTGACTCTGAATCCGGGCATCAGGCTTCGCTATCCAGATCGTTGATCAGTGTGTCCATCGTGAAATTATCTATGAACTCACTGGCTCTGGCCTGTTCAGCGCCCTGGGCCAAATGACTTCGTAATGCGTCAAGTTTGCTTTTACGCTCCTCCATTGCGCGTAGAGCATCACGAACTACTTCGCTGGCGGAACCGTAACGCCCGCTGGCGATTTCATTCTTGATGTAGGCTTCCCAGTGCTCTCCCAGGCTAAGACTTGTCGTTGCCATGTGCTTCTCCAGTTATTCATAAATAACAATTATGAATATATATTGAGGTGGGATCATAGGCAATTGGATTTTGATCCATGTGAGTTTGCCGATTCACTCGGCAGTTTACAGAGCATCGTATTTTTCATGGTAGTGCCGAATCAAAGGCAAGTAAGTCATTGAATATGAAAGATAAAAAAGGTCTTTGTGCAATCGAGTGGGAGTGGGCCGGAACCGGCTCTGACTGGCACCTGAGCGCGCCGCGCCCCTTACCGCGTAATGCGCCAATTAAGCAGTGTACGAGTGGCTACCCACAACCGCATAACGTCTCAGTGACGGGCGGGTCGAAACATCAAGGCATTGCGACGAAATCCGCGACTTCCGCCTGGAGAAACTCCTGTAACGCGACCACCGGAGCCGCGACGCCACTTCTTCGCGGCATCATGAGGCTGAGGTTTGCCTGGCCTGCATGCCACTCCGGTAAGACGTTGACCAGTTTGCCCGATGCCAGTTCGTCACGGCAGGTATATGCCGGTATGGCGACGATGCCCACCCCCTGACTGGCGGCTTCTTTTAATGTGGCCATATCGTCGCTCTTCAATCTGGGCGTAATGCTGATCTCAACAGTCTTGCCTGTTCTGTGCTCCAGCCTCCAGCGCTCACCGTGCCCCTGCCAGCCGAGCGAAATGGTTTGCTGGTGTGTGAGATCTTCGGGGGTGGCGATTTCATTGGCCGGGTAGTCTGGAGAAGCAAACAGTCTCCACTCGACGACCGCCAGCAGTCGCTGTATCAAGCTTGAATCAGGCAGGGAGTCCCGATGTCCGCGAATGGACAGGTCGACACCCGAGGCGACCAGGTCGATCGTCTGGTTGGTCACCTGTTGCAACACCATGATCTGTGGGTTGTCAGTCATGAAGCGGGCAATGAGTTCTTTCAGTGCGAACTGGGCAACGCCTACCGAACAGCTTAATGTCACCTGTCCGGACAGCGTGTTCTTCTGCCGTTTCAGCTCGGCTTCGGCAAGTTCTACCTGGTCGACCATGGCGCGCGCTCGCTGGTAGAACATCTCGCCGAGTTCGGTGATTTTCGATTGACGAGTCGTGCGCTGGATCAGGGTCGTGTCCAGGCGCTTCTCCAGCTGCACGATGTGCCGGCTCAGTCGCGACTTCGGGATGCCGAGGGACTCTGCGGCGCGGGTAAACCCGCCTTTTTCGACGACATGCACGAAGTAGAAGTAGTCGTTCAGGTCGACCGGTTGCACGTTGCTGACCTCCAATTGTTCCGAATATGGAATTATATATTCGTATATTGGCTCTTCAAGCGAAAATTGTCCTGTATATATACTTTCTGCAAGCTCAACGGAACTACCAGAGGTGCACAAGATGAACGCAATCAATGCCACAAAAGATGTTTCACAGGGCGCAGCAAGCCGGGATGGCATTGCTGCGTCCGCGCCTGCAGGTGGTGACGCTGTCACCATTGGCAGCGGCTTCAATGCGCGGAGCTTTCGTGCTGCGGCCATGTGGGAGGCCATGGATCCACTGGTGATGGTCGATCACTATGTAATGACCGAGCCCACCTTTGGCGCGCACCCGCATGCGGGAATGTCCGCCGTTTCACTGCTGTTTGAAGACAGTGAAGGCCTTTTTCACAACCGGGATTCACTGGGGAACGATTTCGACCTGCGGCCAGGGGACCTTTACTGGCTCAGTGCCGGTAGTGGTGCGGTTCACGATGAGTCTCCCCGGGAAAATGCGCGTATCCACGGATTACAGGTATTCGTGAACGTGCCGCAGAGCCGACGATTCGCATCACCGGATTCACTCCTCGTGCGCGCAACGGATATGCCCGTGATCGACAGTGCAGACTCCCGAGTGAAAATCGCGCTGGGTGAGTCCAATGGCGTGCGCGGTGCAGAATCGCCATCGACCCCGATGAGCATACTGGACGGCACGATCCGGCCAGGCGGCCACGTCTTCCACGAGACTACCGCCAACCGGGGCATATGGGTGCAGGCGATCCGCGGGGGGCTCGACGTCTGCGTTGGTGAAACGACGCGGCGTTTAACCCGCGGCCAGGCTGTCGCAATGAAAGTCGATGGCAGCGCGACGGTCTCTGTCAGCAACGTATCGCGGGATTCTGTTCACTTCGTGTTGTTCGACGGCGCACAGGTCGGTGAACCCTACGTGCAGGATGGTCCTTTCGTTATGGGATCACAAGAACAGATCGCCGCCATCAAGGCGGACTATGCAGCCGGTCGGTTGGGCAGCATCCCGGCACTGACCTGAACAACGGACGACCCACGTGAGAGGGCCGCGCCCCGGGTCTGCGGCCGCGCCACTTGTCCCTGGGCCCGATGCCCGAGTGGCAGGGCGTATCACCCATTCGAGAGAGGCGGAGGCTCCAATGCGCACTGGCAATGAGGAAGCTACCCAGTATCCCTGTCGACCACGGCGCTACAAGCAGGCTCTGCTGACGTTCGCCGGCCTGCTTGCCCCGGCCTATTTTGTGCCACCGGCACTGGCGGCGGTACTTGGCGGGCCGCGGCTGCTCACCGTTGGGGTGGCGGTGGCGGTACTTGTCCTGCTGATGACATACGTCATCATGCCAGTGCTGACGAGGCTCGCCGCAAGCTGGCTGTGCGAACAGTCCAGGACATGAAAGCAACTGGAGATCATCATGGATAGACCTGCTGACATACGTGGGAACCCGGCCGGACTGACACTGGTACTGGGTGGCTCGGGAAAGACGGGGCGTCGCATCGTCCAGCGCGCGCTGGGGCGTGGCCCGAGAGACTTCCGTGAATACGTGTCCGAAGCGGCCGGCAGGGGTGTGTGGAGCAGCGCAATGGCGTGAGCGATGCGGTGCTGCGATCATGACAATAGGTCCGGCACGCGCAAGGGGGAAGGTGACGGGGGACATGCTTTCAGCAGTAGGCGTTACAGTGAATGCCTTATTCCTCCGGAGCGAGGAACTTCCTGGACTGGAGGCCAGATCAACCGTTGGGGCAGGTCCGCTTTGCGATGCGCCAGCCCACCGGTGTCCTGACACCGGTATCGCGGTAGCGCGCGAACATGGTTACCATCATGGCAGTGGTATTGAAGATCTGCAGATAGCTTTCGATGACGACCTCATCGTCCACCCGAATCCATGAAGTGGTGACAACGTGCCGGACTTCAGGGTGTGAGGAGCGTATCAGCGAGAGCATGGCGATGATATCGTCGCGGCCGGAGGCCAGGTACGCGGGTTCGTTGACGGAGAACTCGGCCTCATCACACCAGATATCCCGCATATCGTCGATATTTCTGTAATCGAGTATATGTGTGTTGCTGGGGATGATTGCGCTCAGTTCAGCGTAGTCCCGGTCAGTCAGGTCCATCGAAGCTGGTCCGATTCGTGGTTATGTGTTCACCGGGTTGAACAGCCCGCTCAAGGCGTATTCGGAAAGCCAGTGCCTTAAATCTGTGCAGCTTCCCCGGTCTTCGCCCGGGTTGTCGCGGTAGCGATACCTCTGCCAGGCGACTCCGTCGCCTGCGTCCTCGTCGCGGGGTGGCTGCATGCGGCGTCCCTTACCAGCATCCTGCTCTGGCTGCTGGCCTTGATTGCCTATACATATATTTTGGTGCGGGCTGGCCAACCTCGATAGCAATGCGTGGACCGCGCCTATGATGCAGACCTTTGAGCAACGACAGGCGGCCCAGCGGAAGACGGTGCAGTTTGCCGGGTTGCTGTCACCCGCCATTTTTGCCCAGTTCGGCCTGGAAGCCGCATCCGGTACCGGGGCGCTGAACGCTGCGAAATTCAGATCGCAGGCGCGTTCCTGAGGTGCCTGCGTTAGCCCCTGACCAGGCCGCGTGGGCCTTCGGGCACCCAGTCCAGGGTCCAGATAACCAGTTCGCTCATTGTGTCGCTCGCGTGTTGGTCGTTGGTTGCATGGCATTGTCCAGACCGGTGGCATCAGGCGCCGATGACATGCGGGTGCCTAATCGGGGATATCCGGCACCACCAGGCGCGCCAGTTGCTCCATGGACTCTTGCCAGCCAAGGTAGCAGCCAGTACTCAAGTGCCTGTTTGTCGATAAACGCGTTGTAGACCCGTTCCACGGGCGCCGGAATGACGCGGTGCAGACGGACGGTGCCGGTTTGTTCGGGCATGGGGATGGTCCTCACTGTACTTTCTCGGTCTCGTAGAATCGTTGTGGCAATCCCTTGTCAGCGACTGTTACCCTCTGGCATCAGCTCCCGTACCGGGCGGATTTCCACACAGCCGTAGCGTGCCGGCGGAATTTTCTCGGCAAGACGCATCGCCTCGTTCATATCCCGCGCTTCCAGCATGTAGAAGCCAGCGAGCTGTTCCTTGGTCTCGGCGAAGGGGCCGTCGGTTACCAGCGGCTTGTTGTCGCGCACACGCAGCGTGGTGGCGGTCTCCGTGGACAACAGCGGCGCCCCATCGAGGAAATGGCCGGCCTCTGTCAGGCCGTCAACGCAGGCAATACACTCCTGGTTCAGGCTGTCCCACTCCTGCTGGGAAAGCTGCTGCATTTTCTTTTCGTCGTAGTACACAAGGCATAGATACTTCAATGTGCTTCTCCTTAGTCGCTGGTGCCGCTCCGGGGGGGCTTGATAACTGGATTTCACAAGCGGACATCAATGCTAATCAGCGTGGTCGAACACTTCTCGATTCAATCCCGTCCAGCTGTTCTACGACCGACCAGGGCGAACTGCGCACCCTGTGGGTCAATGCCTTTTACCGTAAAGTCACCGCCCGGAATCTCGTCGGGTTCGTGCAGGAGTTGTCCGCCGTGCTCGCGGATGGTCTGGCAGGCGCGGTCGATGTCCGCACAGCGGAAATAGTACTGCCACATTGCCATTGGCATTTCCTGCGGCGCTGTCATGATGGCGCCGATGACATTGTTGTGGCGGATGAACTCGTATACGCCCATCGGGCCCAGGTCCATTTCGCCGTCCTTACGCCAGCCAAACTCGCCGCAATAGAATCGCCTGGCGGCCTCGGGGTCGGGGCTGGTCAACTCGTTCCAGGCACAGTGGCCCGGGCGTGGCCTGTCTGCGGCAAAGGCAAGGCTGGTCCTGTCGACAGCGCCCCGCATCAGGTAGAAAGGCGCGCCCTGTGGGTCCGTGACCATGGCGATGCGCCCGACCTCCGGGATTTCCGTGGCGGGCATCTGAATGCCGCCACCGGCCGCGACAATCCGGGCGGCGCTCCGCTCGACATCGTCGACCGCGATATAGCCGAGCCAAAGCGGCCTGGCGCCACCCTGGCGCATCGCTTGCGTCAATTGCAAACAGCCACCGATGTCGTGCTGTTCCCCGGTGTCCGCGTCCCTGGCACTGAGGATACGGTAGTCCCTGTCGGCCTGGCCACTGCTGACGACCTGCCAGCCCAAAATTGCGCTGTAGAAGGCCAGCGCCGCGTCACTGTCATCGGTCAACAGCTCGTACCAGATAAATGCGCCATGTACGTTGGACATACTGCTCTGCCTCGCAGGGTGGGGGAGGTATTGAGGAGCTATTTTTCCAGTGTCAACACCGGCACAAAGCCGCCGAAGATCATGCGCATGCCGTCGAAGGGCATGGGGTTCTTTTCCGCGCTGAAGCGCGGGTCGCTCTCGCCGGCTGACATCAGCTTCTGCATGCCGGCGTCGCGGGTGGCCTTGTCCGGCCACTCGACCCAGGAGAAGACCACCGCCTCGTCCTGCGTGGCCTGCACCGCGCGGCGAAAGTCCGTGATCTTCCCGTCCGGCACATCGTCTTCCCAGCACTCGAGCACCCGCGTGGCCCCCCACTCGATAAAGGCGGCGTCGGCAATACCCGCATGCTGGATGAATTGTTCCTTGTTGGCCTTCGGTACGGCCAGGATGATTCCGTCGATATAGCTCATAGTCAGTTTCCTTTCTCGTGTCCTTCGTTACCCCTTAGTCGACGGGTGGGCGGCGAATTCGACAGCCGGGCGAAAATTTTTTTTAGTTTTCCAGTGCGGCGAGGCGCCGCTGCAGGAATCGTCGCTCCGGTTCCTGTTGCACCAGCGCCAGTGCCTGCTGGTAGCAATGCGTGGCCTGCCGGGTTTGATCGAGCCGGCGGAACAGGTCGGCCCTGGCGGCATGTAGCCGGTGGTAGCCAACTAGGTCTTTGTTTTTCATGAGTTTATCCATTACTTCCAGGCCGACCTCCGGGCCGTCGCGCATGGCCAGGGCAGCGGCGCGGTTGAGCTCCACAACCGGGGTAGGGTGCAGTTGCAGCAGCAGGTCGTACAGGCCGACGATTTCCGCCCAGTCCGTCCCGGCGGGCGTTGCCGCCTCCGCGTGGACGGCGGCGATAGCCGCCTGAATCGTATACCCGCCGGGTGGACCGCCGCGCAGCGCCTGCACGACCAGGTCGCAGCCCTCGCGAATCTGTGCCCTGTCCCACCGTGTGCGGTCCTGCTCGTCCAGGGGAACCAGGTCACCGCTGGCGTCGATACGACCGTGTCGCCGGGCATCGTGCAGCAGCATCAGGGCGAGCAGACCGCATACCTCGCTGTCTGGCAACAGCTCCAGGAGCAGCCTGCCCAGGCGAATGGCCTCGGCGGTCAGCTCCTGTTGGACTAGCTGCGTGCCACTGGATGCGGAATAGCCCTCGTTGAATGCCAGGTAGACCACGGCGAGTACCGCCTCCAGCCGCTGCGGCAGCGCCTCCTGTGCGGGGACTTCATAGGGGATGCCCGCGTCACGAATCTTGTTTTTCGCCCTGACAATGCGCTGGGCGAGCGTCGGCGTCGGTACCAGGAACGCCGCGGCGATGGCCTCGGTGGTCAGGCCGCACACTTCGCGCAGGGTGAGCGCGACGCGCGCTTCCTGCGCGAGGCTGGGGTGACAGCAGGTGAAGATCAATCTCAGGCGATCGTCTTCGATCGCGGCATCGTCTTCCTCCGGCCCCGGCTGCGTTGCCGACTCCAGGCTGTCGGCCAGTTCGGCCAGGTGAGCGTCCTGGCGGCTGTGCTTGCGCAGGCGATCGATGGCCTTGAAGCGACCGGTGGACACCAGCCAGGCGCGGGGGTTGTCGGGCACGCCGTCGCGTTGCCATTGCGACAGGGCCGCGGTAAAGGCGTCCTGCAGGGCGTCCTCGGCCAGTTCGAAATTACCCTGTAGCAGGCGGATAAGGGTGGCCAGGACGCGGCGCGACTCCCGGTAATAAATGTCGCTGATATGTTGCTCGAGAGGGGTCGGGGACACGCAGCCGTTCCTGCTGGCCCTTGGCCAGGGCGCTGTAGTTTTTGTAGCTGGTTGGTTTCCCCGATCTTAGCGCAGGGCGGCGCCGATCCCAACAACGGGCGGCGGATCGGGTGCGCCCGCGGTCAGGTGCCGACGGTGTCCCCCAGCGGGCCGGTGCCGGCCAGCCGCTGTGACAGCCCACGGATAACGATATAGAACACCGGCGTGAACACCAGCCCGAACAGGGTCACGCCGAGCATGCCGGAAAAAACGGCGGTGCCCAGGGACTGCCGCATCTCGTAGCCCGCGCCGCTGGCCAGCATCAGCGGCACCACACCCAGTATGAAGGCGATGGAGGTCATCACGATGGGGCGCAGGAGCAGGCGGGCGGCCTCGACCGCCGCGTCGATGCGCGACAGTCCGCGGTCCTCCGCCTGGCGCGCGAATTCTACGATGAGGATGGCATTCTTCGCCGCCAGGCCGATCAATACCACAAAGCCGATCTGTACCAGTATGTTCATGTCCAGGCCGCGCACCATCACTCCCAGCAGAGAAGCCGACAGTGACATGGGAACGATGAGTATCACGGCCAGTGGCAGTGCCAGGCTCTCGTACTGGGCCGCGAGCAGCAGGAACACGAACACGACCGCGAGCGAAAAGGCCACCACGGCGGTACCGGAGGCGAGGCGTTCCTGCAGCGCCAGGTCGGTCCACTCGAAACTCATGCCCGCTGGCAGCTGGCTCGCGGCCAGCGCTTCGAAGCTGTCCAGCGCCTCTCCGGTGGAAAATCCCTGGGCGATATCTCCCTGGATGGCGGCGGCAGGATAGAGGTTGTAACGGGCGACGCGGTCAGGCCCGGTGGTGTCGGCAAAGGTCGCGACCGTGCCGATGGGCACCATCTCCCCGGTCTTGTTGCGCGTACGCAAGCGTGCGATATCGGCAGCGGAATTCCGGTATTCGTCCTCGGCCTGCGCTGTCACCCGGAAAGTGCGACCGAAGGCGCTGAAGTCGTTGACATACTCCGAGCCCAGGTAGACCTCCAGCGTCGAGAATACGTCCTCGACTGCCACGCCCAGTTGTTCGGCCTTGACCCTGTCGATGTCCGTGAACAGTTGCGGCGTCCGGGTGTTGAACGTGGTGAAGGCCTCGGTGATCGGCGCCAGGCCCTCCGCGGCATCAGCCAGTTGCTTTGTTTGTTCTGCCAGTTTGTCGTAGCCGTAGCCGGCGCGGTCCTCCACGTAACCCTTGAAGCCGCCGGCATTGCCTATACCACGGATGGGCGGCGGCGGAATCACCTTGATCTTCGCCTCCAGGTAGGCGCCAAAGGTCTTCCTGAGGTCGGAGAGAATACGGGCCCGGTCATAGCCCTGCGCTACGCGCGGGCCGTTCTCCGACAGGGTGAAAAACACCGTGGCCGCGTTCGAGGCCGTGGTGCGCGTGGCGCCGTTGAAACCGGCGAAAGCTGCGGCGTTCTCGACATGTTCGTGCGCCAGGCCGTCGCTGATGACCCGCTGCAGCACGTCCTCGGTGCGCGACAGGGATGCCCCTGGCGGCAGTTGCACGACGGTGATCAGGTAGTTCTGGTCGACAGCGGGCACAAATCCGCGCGCCACCTGGCTGACCTGGAGGCCGGTGAGGGCGAGCAGGCCTGCGTAGACCAGGAGCAGTAGTACGGACAGGCGCGCGAGTTTGCGCACCAGGCCCGCGTAGCCGCGAGCGGTGGCGTCGAATGCCGCATTGAAGCGCCGAAACGGGGCGGCAGTCAGGCGCTGCCAGACACCCGCCTGCGCCGCGGCGTCATGGGACCTGAGCAGCAACGCGGCGAGGGCGGGGGAGAGCGTCAGCGACACCAGCGCCGATATCACCGTGGCCGAGGCGATGGTGATGGCGAACTGCCGGTAGAACTCGCCGGAAATTCCCTCGAGGAAGGCAGTGGGTATGAACACCGCCAGCAGTACCAGCGCGATGGAGACCAGCGCGCCGCCGACCTCGTCCATGGTGGCGTGTGCGGCCGCCACCGGTGCCAGGCCGTCCTGTATCTTTCGCTCGACGTTTTCCACCACGACGATCGCGTCATCCACGACGATGCCAATGGCCAGCACCAGGCCAAACAGGGACAGGTTGTTCAGTGAGAAACCGAACACCTGCATCACGGCGAAGGTCCCCACCAGTGAAATGGGTATGGCGAGTATGGGAATGAGCGAGGCGCGCAGGCTTTGCAGGAAGACGAAGACCACCAGCGAGACGAGGAGGATGGCCTCGAAGATAGTGTTTTCCACGGCGGCAATGGATTCGGCGACGAATTCCGTGGGATTGTAGATGACGCGGTAGGACAGCCCCTGGGGAAAGTCCTCGGCCATCGCTTCCACGGTCGAGAGCACACGCTCGGCGGTTTCCAGTGCATTGGATCCCGGCTGTTGATTGATCAGCAGGGCCACCGCGGGAAACTGGTTGAGCCTGGCGTTGGTGTTGTAGTCGCGCGAGCCCAGTTCCACCCGGGCCACGTCGCGCAGCCGGACCTGGCGCCCCTCCGTACCTGTCTTGACGACGATGTCCTCGAATTCTCCCGGGCTGGTAAAGCGGCCGTCGGTCTGCACGCTCACCTGGAAAGCGCCCTGTTGCCGGGCAGGTGGCGCATCCAGTACGCCGCTGGTGACCTCCACGTTGTTGCTGCGCAGGGCATTGACGATATCCGGGCCGGTGAGCCCCAGGAACGCCGCGCGCTCGGGATCTATCCAGATGCGCATGGAGTACTCACGGAAGCCGAAGGCCTGGATCTGGCCGACACCGCGCAGGCGCTGTAGCTGGTCGCGCATTTGCAGGCGGACATGGTTGGAGATGTAGAGCTGGTCCCGGCTCGCGTCGGGCGAGTACAGGTGCACCACCATCAAGGCGTCGGGGTTGGATTTGATCGTCGAGATGCCCAGGCGCCGCACGGGTTCGGGCAGGCGCGGCTCGGCCAGCGCCACGCGGTTTTGCACCAGCACCTGCGCGATGTCGAGGTCCGTGCCCGGTTCGAAGGTCACGGTCGTCTGCATGGTGCCCGCGGAGGTCGATTGCGAGCTGATGTAGAGCATGCCTTCGACACCATTGATCTCCTCCTCGATGGTGGCGGCCACGGTGTCGCTGATGGTCTCGGCGGAGGCGCCGGGGTAGGTGGCGCTGACCTGAATGGTCGGCGGTGCGATTTCCGGGAACTGGCTGACCGGCAGGGACTGGTAGGCGATGGCGCCCACCAGCATGACCAGCACCCAGATCACGCTGGCAAATATCGGCCTGCTGATAAAAAAATGGGCGAAACGCATTGTGTGTCTCCCGGTGGTCGCCTGCTTCAGCGAAGTGTGAGCTGGTCGCGGGCTTCAGCGGGCAGCGCAACGATGGGTGTGCCCTCACGCACGAACTGTGTGCCGCTGACGATGACCCGGTCCAGCCTGTCCAGGCCCTCGCGCACGATACGTGCGCCGTCCACCAGCGGGCCGAGTGTCACCGCGCGGCGCTCGGCGGTATCCCCGGCCGTGGCCACCCAGACGAACTTCTGCGCCTGGTCGGTCTGCACGGCGCTGTCGGGTATCAGCACGGCGTCGTACTCGCCGGAGCCAAGCAGTTGCAGGCGGCCGAACATGCCGGGGGCGAAAATACCGTTGGGGTTGGCCAGCGTGGCGCGCCCGCGCATGGTGCCGGTGGCGTGGTCCAGGCGGTTGTCGACGAACGACAAGTAGCCGTTGTGCCCGAAGGTATCCTCGTCCATGAGCTTCACGCGCACAGGGTGGTGCGTATCGCGTCCGCTCTCGCGCTTGCCCAGCTGTTCCAGGCGGCGATACTTCAGGTAGTCCGCTTCGCTCGCGGTGAACTCGAAGTAGATCGGGTCCTGGGAAACCAGCGTGGTCAGCAGGGTGCCGCCGGTGGCGCCGCCGACGATGAGGTTGCCGACACTGACGAAATTGTCCGACACACGGCCGGTGATGGGTGCGCGTATCTCGGTGAACTCGAGATTCAGTTCCGCCTGTTCCACGCGCGCTTTCGCCGCCGTCCGGTTGGCCTCGGCCTGCTCCATTTCGCGCAGGCGCCGTTCTCCCTCTTCACTGCTCAGGGCGCGCTGGGCCACCAGCTGTTTGCCACGCTGCGCTTCCGCACTGGCGTAGCGGTACGCGGCGTCCGCCGCCGCCAGGGTGGCCCTGGCCGCGGCCAGCTCGGCCGCGAACGGGCGCGGGTCGATACGGAACAATACGGTGCCGGCCTCGACGATCTGGCCATCGGTGAAGCCGACCTCGGTGAGATAGCCAGAGACGCGGGCGCGGATCTCCACGTCCTCGACGGCGGCGAAACGACCGCTGTACTCGTCCCAGTCGACGAGACGCTTCACCGTGGGGTTGGCCACCATCACCATTTGGCCGCCGGGGGCGGCCTCGCCAGCCGCCACGGCTGTGGTCGCCTTGAACTGTGCGGCGAGCATGAAGCCCAGTCCGAGCATGAGCACGGCTGCGGTCAGGGTGGCTGCGTGGGTGGAATGGCGGATCTTCACGGTCACTGCTCCCGGGTTGATGGTTTTCGGCTGTCGTCGCTGCCTCGCCCGTGTGCGGGGCGATACTTGCGGTCTGGCGGATGGTGCCCAGGTGGTCCCGGTCGAGTGTGGCGCGCGAAGAGCCCGAGCAAAGCCAGGCAGGTCAGCAGAGGCATGGGTGGCGCCGGCCGGTTTGTACCAATTGGTATATACTAGCGCGGGTGCCACGAAAGGGGCAAGCGACTATTGATAACATTTGGCTATATGCCTATAAGAGAATATACAGGGGGCGCTTTTGTATGCTGGTACATGAGTAGACTACAGGGAGGCGACCTGTGTTCCCTGACTTGTTTGAACTATTTGTGACAATTGGTCTAAACATGTTAGGGTGGCCGCAGGCAATCCTGAGGAGCGACACGTATGCCCTGGGGAAAATCCTTCGACGAGGAGGCCGCCCTGGAAAAGGCGGTGCAGGTGTTCTGGAGCCGGGGCTTCGACTCGGCCTCGATGGCCGAACTGATCGAGCAGACCGGGGTCAACCGCGGCAGCCTGTACAACGCCTTTGGCGGCAAACAGTCGCTGTTCGTTCAGGCCCTGGCCAAGTACGACCGCGACCGGCGCAAGGCGTTGCTGGCGGATTTGGAGGCGCTGGACGATCCCCGCCGCGCAATCTGTGAGTTTTTCGATCGTGTCGTCGCCAAGACGCTGGATGACACGGACAGGAAAGGATGCTTCCTCTTCAACACGGTGTCGGAATGCGCCACGCAGAACGAGCAGGTCAATGAGATCGTCGCGAATGGCCTGCGAGAGATGGAAGGTTTTTTCCGCCGCAGTATCGAGGTGGGGCAGGCGCGTGGCCTGATTCGCGACGATATCGACGCCGCGGCGAAAGCGGCCGCCCTGCTCGCGCTGTCGCTGGCGATCCGGGTGCTGGGCCGTGGTCCCCACAGCGAAGAGACCCTGCGCATGATCGCCGCGGAGGCAAAGGCGCTCATCGACTGAAGAGCAGCTCGCGCCCGACAGCTTCAGTCGCGCAGCGCGAGCGCTTTCGCCCCCCTGTGCAGGGCGAGCACCGGTGCGGCTTGCAGTAGCCCGCTGAACATTTGGGCGGTCTGGGGGCGCGCCAGCAGAAAACCCTGTACGTAATGGCAGTTCTCGCTGCGCAGAATCGCCAGCTGTCCCTCGGACTCGACGCCCTCCGCGATCGTCTCGACATTGAGGCGATGCGCCAGGGCGATGACGCCGCGCACGAGCCGGTCGTCATCGGAATTTTCGCCCAGGCCGGCGACGAAGCTGCGATCAATCTTCAGCCGCTGGAAGCTCAGGCGCCGCAACAGACTCAACGACGAGTACCCGGTGCCGAAATCATCGAGGGAGAGTGTCATGCCCTGGTGCTTCAGCCAGGCCAGCGTGTCCTCCGCGCGCGGGTTGTCGGCGAGCATGCTGCCCTCCGTGAGCTCGAAATCGAAATCCGCCCCGGTCACGCCGGTGGCCGCCATGATACTGGTGATCTGGTTCTGGAATTCCAGATCCACCAGTTGCCGGGCCGACAGGTTGACCGAAATCCTCGGGACGTCCAGCCCGCGCTCGCGCCACTGGGCGATCTGCTGGCAGACCATACGGAACACGATGCCGCCGATCTTCACGATCAGTCCCGACTCCTCGGCCACGGGTATGAACTCTTCCGGCGACACCTCGCCCAGCTCGGCGCTGTGCCAGCGCAGCAGGGCCTCCGCACCGCTCAACTTGCGGCTGCCGGTTTCGAAAATTGGCTGGTAGTGAACGACGAACTCCCGCCTGTCCAGCGCCCGTCGCAGAGCCTGCTCCAGCGCGTGCTGCCGCTCCTCGGTGGCGCTCAGTTCGGCGTTGAAGAATTCGAAACTGCCGCGCCGGTTGCTCTTCGCATTGGACAGCGCCTGGTCGCTGCGGCGAATCAGGGCATCGGCGGTAACGCCGTCCTCGGGACAGGTCGCGATGCCGATACTCGTACCCAGTTGCAACCTGTTGGAGCCGACGAAAAACGGCTCCATCAGCGCATCGATGATTCGCCTGGCCACCAGTGCCGCATCGCGCGGCGCGGAAATCTCCGGCAGCAACACCATGAACTCGTCGCCGCCGAGCCGGGAGACCGCGACCAGGTCGCGTTCGGCGCGGCCGCTGGCCAGGCTGTCGCTGAAACGCACGTTCTTCAGCAGCCGCTGCGCGACCTGGCGCAGTAACTCGTCTCCGGTGGGGTGGCCGTAGCTGTCATTGACCATCTTGAACCGATCGAGGTCCAGGGACAGCAGCGCCGCCGTGTAGCCGCCGCGTGTCGCCCGGGCCAGGGCCTTGCTCAGCAACTCGTGGAAGAAGCGGCGGTTGGGCAGGTCGGTGAGCGGGTCCGTTGACGCCATGTGCTGCAGCATCTTTTCTCGCTCGCGTTCCCGCGTGACGTCAACTGACACGGCGACCACGCCCAGTTGTGAACTCTCGTCGTACTGGAAGGGCAGCTTGGTCGTCTTGAAACGCAACACTTCGCCGTCTTCGGTGGTGAACTCGTCTTCCGTGGTGCAGGGAGCACCTGTGTCGATCACCGCCTGGTCGCTGCGGTTGATAACTTCGACCTCGCCCTTTGAGGTGTGCAGCTGTTCAAGCTTGCAGCCGACGATTTCGTCCGCGCCTAGGTCGTAGGCGGTGGCGCAGGCCTCGTTGACGAAGAGATAGCGACCGAGGTTGTCGCGCGCGTAGATCGGGTAGGGGATGAGGTCGATAATCTGGCGCAGTTGGTGCCGTTTGCGGTTCAGTTCGTTTTCGAACGCGCGTTCGCTGGTGACATCGCGCAGGATGAAAACGGTGACGTCCTGGTTGCCCTGTTCGGTGGAACATTGCATGGAGCGGATGTCGAAGATACGCGTGCCGCCGTCCACCACCAACGCGATATCGGTATTCTCGCGCAGCGTGGCGTATTGCACGTGGCGCAACAGTTCGGGCTGGCCGGCCAGTACGAGTTCCACCGGCGCGGGCAGCGGGTAGGGCGCCAGTATGGCGCGCGCGCTCTCGTTCGCGGAGACGAGTCGCTGGCCGTCGCTGACCGCGAGGATCGGATCCCGGATGGATTCCACGATCTCGCGGTTCGCCACCTTCACCGTGAAGAAAATGTTGCCGACGGTGCGGAAAGACAGGGTGAAGCAGATCCCGGTGACGATCAGGCCGAACGGCGTGATATCGAAGTTCTGCACCGGGCTGTGGCCGGTCAGGTAGACCAGGTTCGCCAGCCAGGGCGCGGAGAATCCCAGCAGCACCAGCAGGCGCTCCAGCCAGTCGTGTTTCCAGCTTTGCGTGAAGTACAGCAGGGCCGCCAGCACCAGCTGGCCGTGGCTGAGCAGGCCGATCAGCCAGAAGCCCGGGCCGTAGACCAGGTCGAGCAGCGCGATCTCGCCTGTGGATTGCAGCTCGATACTGGACCAGATGACGTGGTGCAGGTCGTTGGTGATGACCAGCGCCCAACACGTGATAGCGCAGGGAATGGCGAAACGCAGGAACGGCTGTATCCAGTGCCGCCAGCCGATGTAGGTCAACACGGTGACGACGGAGGCGCTGGGCAGCGCCAGGATGCCCAGAAACTGCACGCTGGTGGCGAGCATCTTTCCCTCGATGGTGGGCGAGAGGTGTTCCGCGGCAGCCGACAGTACCCACAGCGCCGCCGCGGCCAGCAGGACCGACAGCGGGTTGATCGGCAATTCGGAATGCCGCCAGGTGAACACGCTCAACGCGGCAAGCGTGGCGCCTCCGACAAGCAGCAGGGAAATCGTGACCAGGAGGACATCGACCAAAACTAACTCCTGAGATAAAGCGTTATCGTCTTATTATTTGCGTATTCAAGCTGATAGCGACGCCGGCAAACCGGCCGGCCGCTCAGGTGGTAATAGTGCCAGATGTTTGCGGCTACTAGTATTCTTAATTGGCGATAAGGCGAGTTTTTATAGAATTGCGGCGCCCCGCGCGTTGCGACGCTGTTTGCGGCGGCCGGCGGCGGGTTACTCGCCCGCGGGCGGCGTCGCGCCGAACTGCTCTACCAGTGCGTGGAAACGCTCCAGCGTAATTGGGCCCTCCCCGGCGGCCAGGGCCCTGGCCACGTCGTCGAGGCTGCGCTGGCCGCCACTACCGGCGCGAATCGCGCCATCGATCTGCCGCAGCAGCCCCACCGCTTTCGCGGTGACCGCGCCGCTGGCGCGGTCCACCTCGATACTGCCCGCCTCCTCACCCCAGCGCGCCAGTTCGCGCAGGGCCTTGTCGTACCGCTGCGGGCTGATGGCGTCCGCGCGACGCAGAATTTCCAGCGAGTAGTATTCCGCCAGGCCTTCCACGATGCCGTCGGCCCCGGGGCCGGCGCGGGCGCTCATGGCCACATGGACTAACTCATGCAGGTAGGTGCTGGTGCCATTGCCGCTGATCATGGGCCTGTCGCTGTGCACGTAGAGTGAATCCGGCGCGGACAGGGCGCCGCGCCACATCGGGTCCCCGGCGCTGACCAGCAGCAGGCGCGCGGGGAAGTGCGGAAAAATCGCCTGCAGGTGCGGCAGTGTGACGCGCAGGAAGGCCAGGATATCGAGGTAGCGCACACCCTGTCCCCGGGGTGCGGCGACGGCCACCTGCGTCTCGCCGATGGTGTCGCGGCGAACACCGAGCTTGCCCATGACCAGCCAGCCGGTGGGGCGGTCGAAGCGTCGTTGCGGGTCGTCCACCTGGAAGCGGCCGCTGTCGTCACGCGGGTAGCGGGTCACCACGGACCAGCCCTCGGGCAGGTCGAACTGCAACTGCGCCGCCGCGGCGCTGTGGCGGGCAAAGCGGGAACGGAACGGGGGCACCAGGTCGTCGGCGCGGAACAGGGCCCAGTCGGGCGTCACCAGGCCGTCGTGGCGGCCGTTGTCGCGGCTGCTGGTCAGTGCGACGCGCAGGCGCAGCCAGGCGTCTGTCGCGGGCGGCGTCCACAGCAGGCGGTCGCCCTGTCGCACCAGGATGCCCGAAGCGCTGAACTCGCTGTGGCGCAACGGGTCGATCGCCAGGTCCAGTTCGCTGACCAGCCCGGCGTTGTGGGTCAGGCGCATCTCCACGTTCGCCGCCTGCCGCTGGGGATCCAGCTGCACGCTGTACAGGACGCCGAAGCGTGCGGCCTGCGCCGCGCTGGCCGTCCCGGGCCACAGGCACAACGCCAGCAGCAGGACCAGGAGGCGGCGTGTGTGCGCCTGGTGCATCGGGGTTCCCCTGTCGGTATTCCTCGGCGGCGCATCGCGCGCGGCGCGCCTGCCGCTCAGGCACCCTGTATACCATCGAATTCGGGGGAAGAGAAAGCGTTGCCGGCAAGCTGCACCTGCGCCTGCCGGGAGCGGGTCTGGCAGTGGCCGCTGTGCTGGTCGGACCTGCCGTCGGCGCTCAGCGCAGGCAGTCGTACAGCTCCCCGGTCAGGCGCAGTGTGCGTTCGTCACCCAGCGGGTCGGCGCAGCGGTTCATCGTGTAGGCGAAAGCCACCCCGTTGCGCGGGTCGGCAAAGGCAGTGGAGCCGAAGATGCCGCGGTGACCCCAGGTCTCGTCGCAGCCAGGGTGGCCGGGCGTTACCTCGTCGGTGGGGCGCTGGAAGCCGGCGGCGAAGGCGGTGTGCTGGCCGAGCACCGCGTCGCGGCCGCTGCAGCGTGTGCGCGTGGCCTCGTGCAGGGTGTCGGTTTGCAGCAGCGGGTCGCGTCGATCCAGGGCGGCCTGGTACAGTGCAGCCAGGTCGCGCGCGGTGCAGAAACCGCCTGCGCCCGGCCAGGTCGCCCGGCGCCAGGCGTCGCTATCGGCCACTGCGGGCGTCAGCAACAATGCCTGCCTGTCTGCGTCGGGCATCGTCCGCGGCTGGCCGGCAATACCCGGCGCATCCAGCCTGGCGACCGATGACGCGGCGATACCCCCGGTGCCGAGCTGGAAGTTCACGCCCAGTGGTGCGCACAGCTGCGCCTGCAGGAGTTCCGGCAGCGGCCGCTCACCGGCGCGCTCCAGCAGCGTGCCGACCAGGTTGCCCCAGCTCAGGGCGTGGTAGCCGTGTCGGCTGCCGGGCGTCCAGGCCGGCGCTGCCGCGGCCAGCGCCTGCGCGCTGCCGCGCCAGTCGCACAACTCGGCGGCCGACAAGGTGTCGGGGTACAGGGGCAGGCCGGCCTGGTGGCTGAGCAACTGCGCCACGCTCAGCTCTCCCTTGCCGTGGGCGGCGAATGCCGGCCAGTACGCGGCCACCGGCTGTTCATAGTCGAGGCGGCCCTGGTCCACCAGCCTGGCCGCCAGCAGCGCGAGTACGCCCTTGGTGCAGGAGAACACGCAGTTCACGGTGTCGCGCTGCCAGGGCCGGCCGCTCGCGCTGTCCGCACAGCCGCCCCACAGGTCGAGGACCCAGTGGCCATCGACACAGGCCGCCACCGCGGCGCCGGTTTCACGCGGCGAGTCCTGCTCGAAGCTGGCCTGGAAGCATTCGCGCACGGCGTCAAAGCGTGCGTCGCAGTGGCCGCTGATCAGCGTGTTGTGCCTGTCGGGTGTATTGTTCACGGCAGACATACTAGAGCCTGTCTCAAAATCAAGCAATCGCTTGGTTTAATTTTTACCGGTGGCGAGCTTCGTCATTGATCGCACTGTCTCGCAATGGCGCGGTTTTGCGCGCCGTTGCCGCATGAGGTGGTGGCGTGTTCGCGGTTTGAAGCCAAGCGGGCGATTGGATAGCATAGGCGGAGTATGTCGAAGGGAGAACAGGGCATTGGCTAATCCGGCAAAGCGCAAGGGGCGCGGCCCCAGCAACCGCCGCGAGGAGATCCTCGCCGTGGCAGCGGACCTGTTCGCACGCAAGGGTTTCGAGGCGACCTCCATCCGCGAAATCGGCGAAGCCGCCGGTATCCTCTCCGGAAGTCTCTACCACCACTTCAAGTCCAAGGAGGAGATGCTCGACGTGCTCCTGCACCGCTTCGTCGACAAACTGGTGCCGCTGTACGAAGAGGTGGTGTCCGGGGGCGGTGGCGCCACCGAGACCCTGAAGCAACTGGTGACCGCGGGATCGCTGGCGTCGATGGAAAACACCAGGGAACTGACCGTCATCATGCACGAGCGCAAGTTCCTCAACCGCAATCCGGAGTTCGCCTACGTCAACGAGGTGATGCTGGAAGTGGAACGCATCTGGTTTGGCGTGCTGCAGGAAGGCGTGCGCAGCGGCGAGTTCCGCCAGGACCTGGACCTCAACCTGGTCCTGCGCATCATCATGGACGTGATCTCGTCCACCATCTCCTGGTACCGCCCTGGCAGGCGCTATGCGCCGGAGCAGGTGGCGGCGAGCCAGCTGGAGGTGCTGTTCAACGGCATCACGCCGTAGTTGTTTCTGCAGGCGTAATCACGCTGACGAACTGGTCGGGAAGGTCCTGTCAGGCAGACCCGGTCGGGCAGACCCGGTCAGGCAGACCCGGTCGGGAAGGGCGCCGCCACCGGCTGTGCCGGTGACGGCGGGGGCGATCAGAAGTCGTAGTTGAGGGTGACGCCGTAGGTGCGCGGCAGGCCGTAGCTGTTGAAGCCAAAATCCTCGGTGAAGGTGAACCCGCCCACGCGGTAGGACTCGTCGCTCAGGTTCTTGCCCCACAGTGATGCGGAGACGAAACCGGAGCCGACCGGGATGTTGTCCAGGGCCAGGCGCGCATCGACCAGGTCGTAACCACTCTCCGCCACTTCATCGAAGGGCACCGGCTGGAAGTCGTGGTTGTCCGCGCCGTGGAAATCCGCGCGCGCGGACCACTGGCCGTAGCTGGTTTCGGCGATCTGGTAGCGCAGGCCGACGTGGTAGGTATAGTCCGGGGTGAACTCCAGCACGCGGTCGTCGGACACATCGATCTCGTTGCCGGCCTCGTCACTTTCCAGGTACTCGCTGAAGTCGGCATCCTGCAGTCCCACGGACGCCTGGATGTCGAACTTGTCGGTGACCAGTACGGACGCCTCGAGTTCCAGGCCCGACACCTCGGCCTCGCCGGCGTTGGTGATCACCGCCTCGAAGGTGCCGGCGGGGCTGATGCGGTTGACCTGCACCTGCATGTCGTCGGCGCTCGAGTAGAAGGCGCTGGCGTTGAGCTGGGCGCGACCTCCCCACAGGGTGGCTTTCACGCCGATCTCGTAGCTGTCCAGGGTGACGTCGTCGAACGGTTCCCAGGAGACCGGCGACTGCGCAGCGGCGTTGAAACCGCCGGACTTGTAGCCGCGTGAGTAGGTCGCGTAGACCATGGTGTCATCCCGGGGTGTCCAGGAGACGCTCACGCGCGGCGAAATGCTGTCGTTGTCGATATCGGTCTCGTAGTAGACCGGGCTGCCGTCCGGCAGCATGGTAGAGCCGAGATAGGTCTGGTTGTACGTGTCCACGAAGATGAAGTCGTCGGGCTGCGTAAACGCCGTCTTGTCGGCCGAGCGCTCCTCGTAGGTGTAGCGCGCGCCGACGGTGACGTCCCAGGACTCGTTGATATCATAGGTGGCCTCGCCGAACACCGCGTAGCTGTCGGAATCCACCTCGGTGTCGTAGCCGGCGTCGGCGAAAAAGCCGGGAATGACCTGCGAGTTGTACTCCTCGCCTTCCTCACTGTAGTAGAACACGCCGACGGTGTAGTTGAGTTTGCTGTCCATGGCCAGGCCCTGCAGGTGGAATTCCTGGCTGTAGCTCTGGGTGTCCACGGTGCGGTTGGCGTAGAAAATCTGGATGCCGTAGCTCAGCCAGTAGTCCACGTTGATGTCGCGGAAGGAGCTGATCGACTTCAGCGTCAGGTTGTCTGAGATATCCCAGGCGGCGACCAGCGAGTGGCCGTGGATGTCCATGTCCTGGTCGTGGTTGGTGCCGTCGCTGACATAGTGGTCGGAGAACTCCGGCGTCACGTTCTGGCTGATGTCCACGCCGATGATGTCCCAGCCGATCAGGGTGCAGCCGGAGATGCAGGTTTCGGGGTTACTGGGGTCCGTGTACACCGGTGTATTGGCGAAGCTCAGCGTGGTGGCGCCGGAGAGCTGGCCGGTATCGCTGTAGTCGTAGCTGTAGTCGACGGTCACGCTGTCGCTGGGCTGCCAGCGCAGCGCCGCCACCACGGCCTGTACGTCGGTGCTGCCGTAGTCCGGCCCGATGGGGTTGTCCACGACCGCGTCCATCTGTTTGTTCAGGTAGCTGACCTTGCCGGCCAGGGTATCGGTGAGGGGCACGTTGAGCATGGCGCGGTACTGCTCGATGCCCTCGTTGCCGTAGGTGGCGTTGACGCTGCCCTCGAACTCCGGGCCCGGCTTGACCGTGACCATGTTGATGGCGCCGCCCAGGGTGTTCTTGCCAAACAGTGTGCCCTGGGGGCCGCGCAGGATTTCGATGCGCTCCAGGTCGAGGATGTCGACCAGCGAGCCGACCGCCTTGCCGAGGTAGACGCCATTGACATAGGTGCCGACCATCGGGTCCTCGGTGATGATCGTATTGGTGCGGCACATGCCGCGCATGCAGGCCACCGCCGATGGCGAGCCGCCCGCACTGGTGTTGACCACGAGGTTGGGGGCGAGAGCGGCGACATCCTCGATATTGTCGATACGCAACTCGGCGATGGTGTCCTCGGTGATAGCGGTCACCGCGATGGGCACGTCCTGCAGCGATTCCGCCCGTTTGCGCGAGGTGACGATCACCTCTTCGAGAACGTTGGCGGCCTGCGTCAGCGGACTGTGCACGAGCGCGGCCGGGGCGCCGGCGCAGGCCACGAGGGAGGAGAGAAAAAGCGAGGTATTGCGGGTCTTTATCATCACCGAACTCCAGTGTCTTGGTTAACGTTATGAGGGCGTTTTGCCCTGTGATGGTGCTTGCGACACAAAACCAATCTAATGCTTGGTTTATCCCCTGTCAACGGTGACGCCTCATTGGTTTGGTCCGATTTATAGCTGATTTAATGCGCATGTATGTTGGAATATCCATTACTTTGGCTAGCCGCATTGAGTAACAAGCGGTCGCTTGGTATATTTCGCCGCATACGCGATGTAGCGATTGACTGGAGTGGCGCATGAGTGATCAGGCGGAGGCCGATGCCGGCCTGGACAGGGGTTTGCTGGGGTGGTTGCGGCAGCAGTTGCCCGGCGAGATCAGCGGGTTGCAGCGGCAGGGGCGCGGGCGCCCCGCGTGGTTTATCACGGTGGGCGCACAGGGGGACACGCGGCGCTACTACCTGCGCTGTGACCGCGGCGTGTCCCGCGGGATCAACCAGTTCTACCCGCTGAGCCGGGAGTACGAGCTGCTGCGGCGCCTCAACGATACCGACGTGCCGGTGCCGCATACCCTGGCCTATAACGACGAGTACCAGGCGATTCTGCAGGAGCACGTCGAGGGCGAGGTGTTTTTCCACCATATCGCCGACGCCGATGAGCGCGAGCGGGTGGGTGATGACTTCATGCGCGCGCTGGCGCGCCTGCACAGCCTGTCGCCGCAGGACCTGGACCTCGACCCGCAGTCCTACCACGTGCCGGATTCCCCGCGGGATCACGCCTGGCATGATCTCGAACTGTGGGCGCGGGTGCACTACGACAGCATCGAGGAGCCCGAGCCGTTCATGACCTATACCCTGCAGTGGCTGCAGCGCTTCGTGCCGGATCGCGTGGCCGGTACCGTCATCGTGCAGGGGGACACCGGCCCCGGGCAGTTTATCTTTCGCGACGGCAAGGTGGCGGCGATTGTCGACTGGGAGTACGCGCACTGGGGCTGCCCGATGGAGGACCTGGCGGAGATTCGCCAGCGCGATCTGCTCTATCCCTTCGGCGATATGCAGCGCCGGTTCCAGGTGTACGAGGAGGCCTCCGGTACACCGCTGGATATGGAGCTGATCTACTACTACACCGTGCGCAGCCTGGTGAACACGCCGCTGGCGCTGATCGGCCCGGAACTGTTGTACCCGAATCCCCATGCCGATATCGCCGAGCGCCTGGCGTGGAACGCGCTGTTCATGCGCGTGACCGCCGAGGCGCTGGCGGAGGCGATGAATATCGACCTGCGCGACGAGGTGGTGGAGGTGCCCACCCTGCCGCCGCAGACCATGGTCGACCGGCTCTACGACGCGCTGGTCGATGACCTGGAGCTGGAGCAGCAGCCGCACCAGCCGGACGAGTACCTGGCGCACCGCCTGCGCTCCACCACCTTCCTGGCCAAGCACCTGCGGCAGTTGCAGCGCCTGGGGCCGTTGTTCGAACAACAGGAACTGGACGAGGTGGCGCCTATTCTCGGGTACCGCCCGCAGGGCGCGGCCGAGGCGCGCTACCGCCTGGAAGCGCGGGTAAAGGAGGGATTGGCGGAGTTTGACGAGCCGCTGATTCGCTATTTTTACCGCTACGCGCGGCGCCAGGAGTTGTTGCTGGACGACGCCATGCTGGCCCAGGGCGACCAGGGCAAGGTCGCCCGGCTGCAGCTGCTGCGCGCGCAGTCCGCCTGACGCGGCTGCGCGACTCAGTCCGCGTCGTTGCCTGCGCCCGGGTAGCCGCCGCCGCCGTACTCACGGTTCAGCGCGGCGTAGTCGAAACCCGCACCCAGGCGCGGCAGTGACGCCACGAACTCGACCTGCTTGGGCTTCTTGTAGGAGGCAATGCGCTGGCGGCAGTGGTCGATCAGCGCCTGCGCCTCGCAGTCCGCGCCCTCGGCCAGCACCACCAGTGCCTTGACCGACTGGTCCCAGCGCTCATCCGGTATGCCGATGACAGCGGCCTCGGCCACGGCCTCGTGTTCGCGCAGGCAGGCCTCGACCTCCGCGGGGTAGATGTTTTCCTGGCCTGAGCGGATCATCTGCGCCTTGGGGCCGATGAAGCTGAGGCTGCCGTCCGTTTCAATGCGTCCGATATCGTTGCAGCGGTGCCAGTCGCCCGCGCGGCGCGCGCGGTTCAGTTCATCGCGCCGCCAGTAGCCATTCATCACGGTCTCACCGCGCACCGCGATCTCGCCGGTCTCTCCCGGTGCCAGTGGCGCGCCGCTGTGATCCAGCATGCAAATCTCCACGCCGGGCGCGGCCCGACCCATGCGCCCGGTCGCGTTCGCGGCAAGGGCGCTGTAGCTGGCGTAGCCGAAGGTTTCGGTCTGCCCGTAGCCGTAGGGTGTGCGTCCCCAGTCCGAATCGTCCACGGTGACCAGGGTGTTCCACTCCTCGCGCCCGGGCAGGGCGACCAGACTGTGCAGGTCCACGTCGTGTTGCGCGGCGTACGCCACCACCTCGTCGATAGTGGCGGGAACCAGGAAGGCGCCGTTGCAGCGTTCCTGCTCGATGGCGTTGCAGATGGCCTCGGGCGCGGCGCGGCGGATAAACACGTTGAGACCGCCGCAGTAGAACGTCGCCATGGTCTCCAGCAGCGTGGCGACGTGGAACAGCGGGCCGACATTGAGATAGCGCGCGCCGGCGTCGAGTTTGCGCACCGCGCTGTAGTTGCGGCTTTGCGCCAGCACCGCGCGGTGGCTGAGCAGCGCACCGTTGGGGCGGCCGTCGAAGGCCGCTGTGTACAGCAGCAGTACCGGTGTGTCGGGGGCCGTGGGGGAGGGCGCAGGCGGCGCCGTGTCCGCCAGCAGTGCTTCGTAGCCGCTGTCGGGGCCGTCGCAGAGCACCCAGTTGTCAGCCTGCGCATCGAACTGGCGCAACTGGCGCAGGGTGTCGCCGATTTCCTCTTCCTGCCACAGCGTCAGCGAGGGTTGCAGGTCGTCGATGACGAACTCCAGTTCGCGGTTGGACTGGCGCCAGTTGACCGGGCAGAAGATGGCGCCGAGGACGGCGCAGGCGAGGATGCCCTCCAGTACCTTGCCGCTGTTCTGGCCCAGCCACAGCACCCGGTCGCCCGCGCCGACCCCGCGCGCGGCGAAGCCCGCGGCCAGGCGTCCGGCGCGCTCGTGCAGTTGCGCGTAGGTGTGACGGGCGGGGAAGTCCAGGTCGGCCAGGGCGGGGCTGTCCCCGCGCTCGGCGGCGTGCTGCCCGCTCAGTTGGTGCAGCGTGTTTACCGGCATCACTTCGCCCCTTGCAATGAGCTGCTGGTGAACTGGCCGGCCTGCATGATCGCCAGCAGTTTGTCGCGGTCGCCGAGCAGCTTGATGTCCTTGCTGGGGTCGCCGTCTACGACCAGCAGGTCGGCCAGCTTGCCCTCTTCGATGGTGCCGGTCTCGTCGCCCAGGCCCATGAATTCCGGCCCGTGCTTGGTGGCCCAGCGGATGACGTCCAGGGCCGGCACGCCTGCCTCGACATACAGTTCCAGCTCGCGGTTGTAGTCGCCGTGGGGAGTCATCGCCGTGCCCCAGTCATCGCCGACGATGAACTTGGCGCCCTTGCTGGCGGCATAGGGGAGGACTTTTGCCATGCTCTCCAGGTCTTCCTGCATCGCCAGGCCCATGGGCGAGTTTTCCAGTCCCTCGCCGTCGGCCTTGAGGCGTTCGAGCAGCGCCTTGGGGAAATACATGGACGGGCATACATAGGTGCCGCTTTCGATGATGGCATCGATACACTCTTCATCCATTTCGTCGGCGTGATCCAGCAGGTCGACGCCGGCCTCGATAGAGGTGAGCACGCCGGCCTTGGTGTCGACATGGGAGCGTACCTTGCGCCCGCGGTCGTGTACGGCTTCGACCACCGCGTCCAGCTCGTCCCGCGTCATCGAGTTGTGGCCCTTGCCGTAGAGCAGTGCGTGCCCCCCGTCGGCGAAGATCTTCACGACTTCCGCGCCCTGTTTCATCTCTTCCCGGGCGCCCTTGCGGAACTCCACCGCGCCGTCGCAGATGCGCTGCGCGCCCATACTCTCTATGCCCCACCACCAGAAGTGCGGGTCGTCGTTGCAGTCGCCGGTGGTGATCAGCCAGCGGCCGCAGGCCATGATGCGCGGCCCCTGGAACAGGCCGTCCTCGAATCCCGCCTTGAGCTGTGCGTCGAGGGCGTCGCCGACGGCGGCGCCGATGAGGTTGGTGTAGCCGTAACTGAGAGCCAGCTGGGCGTGCTTGAGCGACAGCAGCATGAGATAGCCGGGCGGCTGTTCGAGTCCCACCGGTGGCGGGGTGAAGTCGATGCCGCGGTAGGAGCCGTGCCAGTGTCCCTGGGTCATGCCCGGCATCAGGGTGGCGCCGCCGAGGTCGTACACCTGGTCGCAGTCCGCGGTCTCGCTCGCCGCGGTGTCGGGTGCGATGCGCGCGATGCGATCGTCTTGCACCAGCACGCTGGTGTTGGCCTGCGCCGGACGGTCGCCGTCGAGCAGGTTGGCATTGGTGAACAGTATCCGCGACATCGACTGGCTCTCCCTGTGATTGGAATAAAAACTACACATCGCTTGGTTAGCAGACTCTACTCATCTGGCGAGCGGTGTCAATGCCCGGCGCGGCGCCAGATGTGGGCTGTCGATTCGCGTCATTCCTGTATTATTGGCCGGATCATCGCGTTACTGGCGCATGCCGCGCCAGCCGGGCGAAGAAACTTGGACAGATTGCGCCCAGCGTGTTGACAAGGCAAAAACCAAGCGATAGATTGGTTTTGCTTCGGCGAACGATTTGGAGTGGAGTGAGACTTGATGACAAAACGGCGTTACGGGATTTATCACGAACTGGAAGTCAGGGGGCGTTCGGCGGAGATCGAGCAGCAGTCCTTTGCTGAAACCATGAGCCAGATTGAGCTGGCCGACCGCCTCGGCTACGACAGCGCATGGTTCGTGGAGCACCATTTTACGCGCGGCTTTTCCCACTCGTCGGCGCCGGACCTGGTGCTGGCCGCGGTGGCCCGCAGCACTGAGCGTATCCGCCTCGGACTGGGGGTTTCGCTGCTGCCGTTCCTCAGCCCGATTCGCGTCGCCGAGCGGGTGGGGACACTCGATGTCGTCAGTGGTGGCCGCGTGGAATTCGGCACCGGCCGCGGCGCCTCGCCCCTGGAATACCAGGCGTTCCAGCGGCCCTTCGAGCAGAGTCGCGAAATCTGGGAAGACCACCTGGACGCGGTGAAAGAAATCTTTGCCGCCAACGGCGGTGAGGTCACCCGCGAGGGCCGCTACTACGAGATTCCCGGCGTGTCGGTACTGCCGCGCCCGGTGCAGCAGCCAGGGCCGCCGATCTGGGTCGCGTCCACCAGCCTCGCCGGCTTTTTAGCCGCCGCGAAGGGGGGATACAACCTGCTGTGCATCCCGATTCTCAAGGGGCTGCCAGCGCTGGCCGAGGACATCGCGCAATACAAGCAGGCCCTGGCGGAACACGGCCACGATCCCGACAAGGCCCGTATCGGCTGCCTGGTGCCCTGGTATGTCGACGCCGAAAACTCCGGCCTGGACGAGGCGGTGAGCGCCTTCATGTGGTACATCCGCCGCCAGGTCAACCTGGTGACGCCGCCCGATTACACCGATGCGCAGCACGCCACCTACAAGGTGTTCGGCCAGTTGGCCGCCGGCATGTCGGAGGAGAAAGCCATTGCCACCCTCAACGAGCACCGCATGATTGTCATGGGGGATGTGCAGGAGTCGCGGCGCGCCATGGAGGAATTCTTTGACGCCGGCGTGACCGACCTGCTGGGTCAGTTCCGGGTCGGCGGCCTGTCCAACGAACTGGTGTCGCGCAGCATGGAGTTGTTCGCCACCGAGGTGGCGCAGATATGAGCGCGCAGCCACAGTGGGTGACGCGCGACCGCCTGCCGGCGCTGCAGCCGGAGCACGCGGTGGTGGCGTTCGATGACCCCGCGGAGGCGCCGCTGGCGATATCGCAGCAGGCCCTGGCCGCGCTGCGCGCGGAGTCCGCGCGCGCCTGGCAGGCGGCAGGTATTGCGCCGGGCCAGCGCGTACTGGTGTCGCTGACCAGGCAGGGAGAATTTCCGCTGGCGGTGGGCGCCGACGTGCTGGCGCCGCTGTGCGCCGCGCTGGGGGCTGCCTCGCCGCGCGGCCGCCTGCGCCTGCTGAAGACCATCAAGGCCTTCCGCCCGGATGTCTGGGTGACAACGCCCTGCGCGGCGCTGGATTTTCTCGCGCGCCTGTACATGGAGTTCAATGTCGATCCGTTTGAACTGGGCCTGTCGCGTATCCTGCTGGTGGGCGAGGTCGCCTCGCCGGGGGCGCGCAAGCGGCTGGCGGACGAGTTCGAGTCCGAGGTGGTGGACGTCTACTGTGATCCTGTATTTGGCGCCGCACTGGCGGTGCGCAAGTACGGCGGTGACCTGGAGGTGATATCCGGTGCGTTGCGCCGGGCGCACCCGCAGCGGGACGAGTTGCTCGCCGACGGCGGCGAGATCGCGTTGCACTTCGACGAGGTGGAGGAACTGGCCGGGCTGGTGATCCGCAGCGGCCAGCTGTGCGCGGCGCAGGAAGACGAGGGCATTTTCAGTGGCACCACCGGCGATCACGTGCTGGTGCGCGGGCGCTGGTTGTCCCTGCCGCTGTTCGAGCAGTCGCTGAAACTGATCGACGGCATCAGTTACTGGCACCTGCAGGTGGAGCGGGGCGAGGGCACGCTGGACCGGGTCACCCTGAAGGTCGGCCTGAACCGCGACAGCCTGGTGGAAAACCCGATGTGGAAGGCGCGCATCCGCGAGGCGGTGGCGTCGGTGACCCCGGTGCGCGTCGAGGTCGAGTGCTACCTGCTCACCGAGGATGACGAGTTGCCCCCGGCCCGCGTGGAAGACCTGCGTGGGCATCACCGCTCGCGGGACGAGGTGGCTGCGGGGGAAGCGCCGTGACAGGCAGCCGACTCGCGCTGGTGACAGGCGCGGCCGGCGCCATCGGCGGCGCGATCTGCGCCGACCTCGCCGCCGCCGGCTGGCGCGTGGTGGGGCTGGACCGGCAGGTGCCGGAGAAAGACGCGGCGCTGGTGGATTTCCTGCAGGCGGACCTGGCCGACAGCGCGGGCCTTGCCGCCACCCTGCAGGCGTATTCCGGGCGCGACGAGATCGCCGCACTGGTCAACTGTGCGGGCGTCTCGCGCGTGGAGCCGTTCGTCGAACAGGACAGCGCGGTGTGGCAGCAGTTGATGCAGGTGAACTGCATGGCGGTCTATGCCACCTGCCAGGCCTTGTTGCCGGCGATGATCGCGCGCGGCCATGGCCGCATCGTACAGATTACTTCGGACTCCGCCCGCACCGGCGCCGCCGGCGAGGCGGTGTACGCCGGCTCCAAGTCCGCGGTGGTCGCGTTCAGCAAGAGCGTGGCCCAGGAGGTGGGGCGCCACGGCGTGACCGTCAACTGCGTCTCTCCCGGCGCCATCCAGACGCCGATGTCCGCACCCAACCAGGAACTGCTGGAAAAGTTCGCACGGCGCGTGCCACTGAAGCGCCTTGGAGTGCCGGAGGACGTCGCCGGCATCGTCACTTTCCTGTGTAGCGACAGCGCCTCGTACATTACCGGACAGGTAGTGAGCGTCGGTGGCGGTGTCACCATGGTGGGCTGAATGGGATCGGCGCTCCGACATACGGCGCCCTGGCGCAGCATTCCCGACATGCTGCGCGACAACTGCGCGCGTCACGCCGACGCGCTCGCCGTGGTCGATGGCGCAACCGCGCTGACCTACGGCGAATTGTGGCAGTACAGCGATGACTGGCTGGCGCTGCTGGCGGCCAGGGACGTGGGTCCCGGCGTGCGGGTCTGCATCTGGAGCCACAACAGCTGGCAGTGGATCGTCGCGGCGACCGCGGTGTGGCGCCTGGGCGCGACCCTGGTGCCGATATCCTCGCGGCTCAAGGCGCTGGACGCGCGCGCCATTATCGACAAGTCCCGGGCAAGGGTGTTGCTGGCCACGGCAGACTGTGGCGGCACGGACCTGCCGGGGCTGCTGTTGGCGGAATTCGGCGCCGGCGAAGATCATCCGGTGGCCGGCCTGCCGACGCTGGCGAGCATTGTGAGCCTGGACGAACAGCCGGCGCCAATGTCCTCCACGGCGGGAGCCGCGGGCGGACAGGAAGCTGCGTTCAGCGGCGAGGAGATCGCCGAGATACTGTTCACCTCGGGCACCACCGGCGAACCCAAGGGCGTGATGCTCAACCACCGCCAGGTGCTGCAGGCCTACTGGGACTGGAGTGACCAGGGCGGCCTGCGCGCCGGTGACCGCTTCCTCGTGGTGCCGCCGTTTTCCCACGGCTTCGGTATCAACGCCGGGATCCTCGCCTGCCTGATGCGCGGCATGACCCACGTGGTGGTGGGCTTCTTCGACCCGGGGCGCACGCTGGAGCTGGTGGCCGCGCACGGCATCACGGTGATGAGCGGCGCCCCGGCGCTGTTCTCGCGCCTGTGCGAATCCGCTGGCGCCGGCGCATCGTCGCCCCTGGCCAGCGTACGCGTGGTGTACGTCGGCGCCGCCCACGTCGCCCCGGCATTGATCGAGGCGCTGCGCGATGTGCACGGTATCGACCGCGTCATCAATGCTTACGGCCTCATCGAGGGCTGCGTGGTCAGTATGACCCGCGCCGACGACCCGGTGGTGCGTATCGCCAGCAGTGTCGGCCGCGCCCTGCCCGGGGTAGAGGTCGCCATCTGCGACGAGCAGGGTACGGCGTTGCCGCCAGGGCGGCAGGGCGAGATTCGCGTGCGCGGCTACGGCGTGATGCAGGGCTACCTGGAGGCGCCGCACCTGACCCGGGAGGCGCTGACGGAGGACGGCTGGTTGCGCACCGGGGATGCGGGTGTGCTGGACAGCGACGCTTACCTGTCCATCGTCGGCCGCCTGAAGGAGATGTATATCACCAACGGTTTCAACGTCTATCCCGCGGAGATCGAGGACTACCTGCTGCAGCACCCGGCGGTGCACGCGGTGGCGGTAGTGGGTGTCGCGGACAGTGCTCGCGGTGAGGCCGGTGTGGCCTTCGCCGTGGGCGAAACGCGCTGCGAGAGCAGCGACCCGCTGGCATGGCTGCGGGAAAAAATAGCCAGTTACAAGGTACCCGCCCGCCTGGAGTGGGTGGAGGCGCTGCCGCTCAATGACAACGGCAAGGTACGCAAGGATGTCCTTGCACAGTGGGCGAGTCAGCAAGATAGCAAGCGAATGGGGAGTGAAGTGTGAGTGATGCGAATGCACAGGCGGCCGTGGAAAGTGGCGGGGCGGAGAAGAACATGAAGTTCTCCACCTTTCACCTGTTTAACCGGCCCGAGCAGCGCAGCTGCAAGCAGGTGTACGACGAAACCATCGAGATCGTCGAGTACCTGGAGGAACTCGGGTTCGACGGCGTGTGGTTGGCGGAACACCATTTCCGCGATTACGGCGTCTGCCCGGATACCCTGGGAATGTTGATGCACCTGGCCGCGAGGACCCGCAACATCCGCCTGGGTACCGGTGTCGCGGTGCTGCCCCTGCACAACCCGATCACGGTGGCCGAGCAGGCCGCACAGCTGGACCTGCTCAGCGACGGCAGGCTGGATTTCGGTGTCGGCCGCGGTTACCAGGGTTCCGAATTCGAGCGCTTCGGTATCGATATCAAGGAAGCGCGGGCGCGCTACAACGAGGCGCTGGACATGATCCTCGGCCTGTGGACGCAGGACGATTTCAGCTACGACGGCCAGTTTTACCGCTGCAGCGAGCTGAACCTGCTGCCGCGGCCACTGCAGCGGCCGACCCCGCCGATCTATGTCGCCTCCATCAGCCCGGAGACCATCGACCTGTGCACGGACCGTGCGCTGCCGATCCTTATCGACCCGGTCGCCACTTTCAAGAGCGTGGGACGCGCCGCCAATACCTGGCACGAGTCCATGCTCGCCAAGGGGCACGATCCGCAGCAGCACGAGCTGTGCGTGATGCGCTCGGTGTACGCGGCGGAAACCACCGAGAAAGCCAGGGCCGACCTGGAGAAGTACGAGGCGGGCTTCGATCGCAGCAAGATTGTCAACCAGCAGAGCGCGCCGGTGGACCCGAAAACCGGGGAGGTGGCCGAGGGCTATGAATACTGGCAAAGTCGCTACCAGAAAGGCGGCGAGGTGAGCACGGATTTCCGCTGGGACCAGCTCGAGGTGGCCGGAGACCCGGAGCGCGTGATCTCGCAGATCAGCGCGCTGCGCGATTTCGGCATCGGCAACCTGATGTGTGATTTCGGCAGCACCCGGCCCATGGAGGTGGGTGAGATGAAGCGTATCATCAAGTTCTTCGCCGACGAGGTCATGCCGGCCTTCGCCTGAGGGCAGGCCAGTCGGGAGAGAGGGTGAAGCAGCGGGCGGCCATAGTCGGGGTGGGCGCGACACCATTGTCGCGCGACGCCGGCGTGAGTTGCCAGGAACTGGCCTGCGCCGCCATCAACGCCGCCCTGCAGGACGCCGGTGTGACCCGCGAACAGCTCGACGGCCTGCTCGCCTACAGTCTCGGTGACTCGGTGCCGGTGACCACCGTGGCGCGGGCACTGGGCCTGCCGCGCCTGCGCTGGCACAACGATATCCACGGCGGCGGCAGCCAGTCGGTGTCCATCCTGTGGGAGGCCTCGCGCGCATTGCAGGAAGGCCTGGCGGATTACATCGTCGTGTTCCGCGCCGTGCGCAGCGCCAGCGGCGCACGCATGGGCCAGATTCGCCTGGGCGCCGGCGATGACATCGAATCGCAGTTCGTTACGCCCTACGGCCTGCGCGGCCCGGTCAACCTGTTCGCGCTGACCGCCCAGCGCTGGCTGCAGCAGCGCGGTCACGCCGCCAACGAGCTGTACCACGTGGTGGCGCGACAGCGCGAGTACGCCGCGCACAACCCCCGCGCGATGTTTCGCCAGCCGCTGACGCGCGCGCAGTACGACGAGGCGCCGCTGGTGGCCAGTCCCCTGCGCCGCCTGGATTGCTGTCGCGAAAGCGATGGCGCCATCGCGCTGTTGCTGTGTCGCGAGGAGCTGGCGGGCGACGCGCACAGCCCGGTCTTCCTGCGCGCCGCGGTGCGTGGCGGCGGCCCCGGGGGCGTTTACTGGGACAAGGCCGACAGCCTGGATCGTATCTATTCACATTACATTGCCGGGGAACTGTACCGGCAGGCGGGGCTGACGCCGGCGGACATCGACCTGGCCATGCTCTACGATGCCTACTCGTTCCTGGTGCCTGCGCAGCTCGAGGATTTCGGTTTCTGTGAGCGCGGCCGGGCGCTGCCGTTCCTGGCCGCCGGGAAGACCGCCAGCGGTGGCGAGTTACCGGTCAACACCAATGGCGGCATGTTGAGCGAGGGCTACGTGCACGGGCTGAACAACACCATGGAAGCGGTGCTGCAACTGCGCGGCGAGGCCGGCGAACGGCAGGTGCAAGGTGCCGCCAACGCGCTGTGCAGTGGCTTCGGCGGGCGCTACGGCGCCGCCGCGATCCTGACCACGGACTAACGGACCCGATGACAAGGACTGGATTATGAGTAATGGCAACTGGGGTCGCTGGGGCGAGGACGACGAGCGCGGCGCGGCCAACCTGGTCACCGCGGAGGTGACCCGCGCGGCGCTGTCCGCGGTCGGCAGCGGCGAGGTGATCAGCCTCAGCCTGCCGATACAGGGCGCGACCTCCTCGGCGGCGGGGCTGCGCGTACCGCATATGAAGGGGCGCCCCCTGCCGCAGCACTACATGGCGGTGGACGGCGCGGACTACGCCGCCGGCGCCTCCCATCCCGCGGGCGGCCGCGCGGTGGCGGACGACGCATTGATGATCTCGCCCCACGGCACCGCCACGCACGTGGATGCGCTGTGCCACATGTGGCGCGGCGACAGCATCTACAATGGCCACGACGCGGCGCGTGTGCGCAGCTACGGCGCCGCGCGCTGCGGTATCGAGAAATTGCGTCACCTGGTGACCCGCGGCGTGTTCATCGACCTGCCGGCGGCCAGCGGCAGGCAGCACCTGGACGCCTGTGAGGAGATCACCCAGCCGCAGCTGGCCGACGCGCTCGCCGCCAACGGTGTCGAGTTGCGCGCCGGTGACGCGGTATTGGTGCGTACCGGCTGGTCGGCGGTGTACGCCGACGATCCCGATTTGTACTGGTCCGGCGAACCGGGACTGGGGCCCGAGGCGGCGCAGTGGCTGGCCGAGCAGGATGTCGCCCTGGTGGGGAGTGACAATTCTGCCATTTGCCGTCTCAACCAGTCCGGGCTGTCCTGCGACGAACTGGACGACGATATCCACATGATCCTGCTCTGGCAGCACGGCATCTATATGCTGGAAATGCTGTGGCTGGAGGAGCTGTCCCGACGCGCCGCGGGGGAGTTCGTGTTCATGCTGGCGCCGCTGCTGATCAAGGGTGGCACCGGCAGCCCGGTGAACCCGCTGGCGGTGCTCTGACGATGAGCCTGCCGGCGCCCGCCATCAGCGACCACTGCAAGCCCTACTGGGATGCCGTGGCCGCCGGTGACTTGCGGCTGCAACGCTGCCGTGACTGCCGCCGCTGGATCCACTTTCCGGAGCTGGCCTGCCCTGTGTGTGGCAGCGACCGCCTCGGCTTCGAGCGCGTCAGCGGGCGCGGTGAGATAGAGACCTTTACCGAGATTCACCGCAGCTTCGTACCCGGCTTCGAGCCGCCCTATATCGTGGCCTGGATCGCCCTGCCGGAGCAGCCGGGGCTGCGTACCCTGGCCAACATCATCGACAGCGACCCGGCGCAGGTCGCCATCGGTCGCGCGGTGGAGTTCTGCGTGGAGACGCGCGGCGACGTTTCACTACCCCAGTTTCGACTCTGCAGGAGGCAGGACTGATTATGCCCGAGCACGTTCACCCATACGATAACTACGGCTACGCCGTGACCTCGCTCAACGCCCAGCGCTCGCCGGACGCGCTGGCGATCCGCTACCGCGGCACCGACTATTCATTCGCCGAGGTCAACGCGCGGGTCAACCGCACCGCCAATGCCCTGTGCACGCTGGGTGTCCGTCCGGGCGACCGGGTCGCGGTGCAACTCGACGATGTCATGGCGATCGTTGACTCCTACCTCGCGCTGGCAAAGCTCGGCGCGGTGCTGGTGGCGCTCAATCCCTACTGGAGCGACGAGGTGCTGGCCCAGGTGCTCGCGCACTGCCGGGTGCAGCATATGCTGTTGTCCGGCGCCGATCGCGCGCGCCTGCAGGCGGCTGCCGGCGAGCCGGCGCCCGCGCTCATCCTGGTCGATGGCGCGGAGGCGGCGGGCAGCGCCGCCAGCCTGCCGGAGGCCCTGGCCGCCGCGGACGACGTGGAGCCGCCGCTGGGTGCGGGCGGCGCCGCGCCACTGGCGTTTTTCTTTACCTCCGGCACCACGGGCATGCCCAAGCCGGCGGTGCACAGCCACGCCAGTTGCCGTTCCATGGCGGATATCTGGCTGTCGCTGCCGCGCACCGAATCCTCCATGTGGGGCACGGGGCCGATCATCTGGGGGATCGGGTTTCCCTGCACCATCGGCGCGGCGTTGTTCGTCGGTATGCCGGTAGTACTGGAAGACGATTTCGGCCCGGCGGGCTTCACCCGCGCCATGCGCCACAGCGCCATCACGCACATGACGGTCATCCCCACGTTCTGGTCGGAGCTGCTGGCCCTGCCGGAGGCGGCCGACCTCGACCTGGGTGGCCTGGAGGCGGTGATCGTCGGCGGCGAGCCGCTGGGCGACAACCTGCTGCGCGCCATGATGGAGCGCGCCCCCGGCGCGGGTGTCTACTCCTTTTACGGCCAGACCGAGGCGCCCTACACCTGCATCGGCCGCCTCGATGACGGCTCGCAGACAGCGGCGGTGGCCGGCCTGGCGCGACCGACCTGCGCGGCGCAGGTATTGTCTCCCGACGGCCGTCGCGTGACGGCTGAACCGGGCGAACTGGCGGTGACCGGTCCGCACCTGATGCGCGAGTACTTCGACCTGCCGGAGAAGACGGCCGAATCCCTGCGCGATGGCTGGTTCTTCAGCGGCGACCTGGCCTTACAGGACGAGCGCGGGCGCATCACCGTGCTCGGCCGCCGCGAGGACGCCATCCACCGCGGCGGGCGTTTCATCCAGCCGCTGACCATCGAGGACGCCGCCCTGGGACTGGACGGCGTGCTGGAGGCCGGTGCGGTGGCGGTGCCCAGCGACCAGGGTGATGACCGCATCCTGCTGGCGCTGCGCTGTGCGGGCGAAGCAAACGAGCGCGACCTGCGCGCGGCGCTGGCCGGCGTACTGCCGCCGGACGCGCTGCCGGATCGCATCGTGTTGGCGGACGAGCTGCCCCACGGCAATGACAACTCCGGCGGCAAGGGCAAGTTGCTGCGACGCGAGATCGGCGCACTCTACGCACACCTGCTGGATGCGGAGGGTGATGCCAATGGCTGACAATGCCGGTGAACTGTTCAAGCGGCTGGGCAAGTCGATCAGCGTGGTGACCACCCGCGACGGTGACACCGATGTCGCCAGCGTGGCAACCGCCGTGTGCAACATCAGTGATGCGCCGCCGTCGCTGTTACTGTGCGTGGAGCAGGGCGCTTCCCTGGCGCGGGTGCTGCACCCCGGCGACGACTTCGTGCTCAACCTGCTCAGCGCCGATGACGGCGCCGTACTCAACGCCGCCGCCAGCGGCAGCGGTGCGGAGCGCTTCGCCGCCGGTGACTGGTACGACCTGGCCGGGGGCGGCAAGGCGCTGCGCTCGGCGCAGGCGGTGGCGGCGTGTCGCGCGGCGCAGCGCCTGCCCTGGGCCACGCACTTCATCTATATAGCCGAGATCCAGAGCGTGGAACTGGCCGCGCAGGCGAGCACGCTGGTCTACTTTGGCGGCGGCTTCCACCCACTGGCGGCCGACTGAGCGCGCGCTCGCCGTGGCCTACTGTTTCGAATGCGGCGAGCCCCTGGTCACCGGGGTGCCTCCCGGCGAGGACCGCAAGCGGCAGTATTGCCCCGCCTGCGGCTACGTGCACTACCTCAACCCGCGTATCCTGGTGTCCTGCATCGTGCACGACGGCGAGCGCGTACTGTGGGTCCGGCGCGGGCAGGACCCGCAAAAAAACCTGTGGGCCATGCCCGCGGGCTTCATGGAGAACGACGAGACCCTGCAACAGGCCGCGGTACGCGAGTTGGAGGAGGAGACCGGCCTGCGCATTCCCGCCACCGATCTCGACCTCGTGGTGCTCAGCTCCCTGGCCTTTATCAACGAGGTCTACGTGGTATTCGAGGCGCGCCACGAGGCGGTCGAACTGCAGCCGGTGGTGCCGGAAACGCTGGAAGTGCGATTTTTGGCGGAAGCAGAGGCGCCCTGGGACGAGCTGGCCTACCCCTACACCGAACCCTACATGCGTCGCTGCTACCAGCGCCTGCGCAGCGGCGAGAAGGAAATGCTGCTCGGCGCCTTCTCCCATAACATACAGCAGTTGAAAAACGTCTAGCCTGGCGATCCTGCCGCTGCCACGACATACTGCGGGCGCCGTGCCCTGCCAACAGGCCGTAACGCGCCGGCCAGCGTGCTGCGGCGCACCTGCAGCTCGTCAGCCCGATGTGCCCTGCGCACCGCCGTGGTAGCGCAGGACCAGTTCCAGCTCCTGGCGGAGCACATCGTCCAGCGCCTGCGCGAGCAGCTTTTCCACACGCCGGCGCACCCACTGCTGGCCCTTGTCAATCAGCTGCATGCGTTCCTGCAAGGTATTCAGGGCCATTACCTTTTGATAGAAGTCGCCCACTGCCTGTCCGGGTTCCGCGTCCAGGCTGGCAAGGCAGCGCAACAGCGCCCTGCAGCTTCTGACCTCCTGTTCGTGCAGTTGGCGCAACTGTTCGCGCTGGGCGTGACCGTAGGCATCCTTGTGGCAGGCGGCAGCCGTCCGCGCCCCGGCGCGCTCGGCCGCGAGAAGTTCACGCAGGGCGGCCACCAGTGTCTCCCGCGGCATGGGCCGCTCACGGGTTGATGCGGGCGGTTCGGCCCCGTCCTGCAGGTGCTGCCCGCTGTCGTCCCGGCGCAGTGCCGCCAGCACGCTGGCCGCCTCGGACAGCAAAGTCCGCATGCGCGCCTCGACGTCGAGCACGGTGTCGATCTGGCCACAGGACTGGCCCGCGTACAGTGCCATCGAGGTGACGCTGCCGCTGGCGTCGCGCAAGGGCGAGTCTGTGGAAAAAAGGTGCACCGGCAGGTCGTCCTGTGTGCCGATGACCGTGGGCTCGCGCAGGCTGCGCAGATGATCGTGGTCGCCGCGCGTTACGCTGTTGGGGAGGACTCGCGTCGCCGCCGCTACCGGCCAGTTGCGATAGAACCGGTAGGTATGCAGCGTATCGTCGGCGCGCGCCTCGCACAGCCTGCGCTGGTGCAGGGGGTGGGCATTGGCCTCGTGGGTTGCCAGGAACAGTGAGCCGCAGCTGACGCCCTGTGCGCCCAGTGCGAGCGCCGCCACCAGCCCGGCCCCGCTGGCGATGCCGCCGCTTGCCACCACCGGAACCGGGGACATCGCCGCCAGTTCCGGTACCAGCGCCATGGTGCCGACACTGCCCCTGACGTGGCCACCGGCCTCGACGCCCTGGGCGATCAGGACATCGACGCCGGCGCGCAGCGCTTGCTGTGCATCGAGGCGCGAGCCCACCTGGTGCAGCACCAGCAGCGAGTGTCGTTTCAGTTCCCGCACGAGGTCCTGGTCCACCTCCCAGAACAGCGTGATCGCCGGCACGTCCAGTTGCAGGCAGGTATCCACCTGCCGCTGCAGCAGGTCCGCCCGGGTTGCCGAGGGGATCAGGTTGACCGCGAAGGGGCGATCGCAGAGTGCACGCATGGCCGTCACCTCGTCGACAATCCGCTCAACCGGTTCACGCACCATGCCCAGGCAAGCAAAACCCCCGGCGTTGCCCACGGCAGCGGCGAGCTCGTGGCGCGCAACGCCGCCCATGCCGGCGTTCATCACCGGCACCTCGCAGCCGAGCAGGTCCAGCAGGGGAGTATGCAGGGCCAGTGGCAGCGCCTGGCGCCCGGCGGAATCTACCACTGCCACACCTGGTCGACACTGTCGTACAGGGTGGCGATCTCATCGCGGCAAATCTGCCGTATGCCCTGCAGGCATTGTTTCGCCCCGAGCCCGCGTTCCTCCAGGTCGTCCTGGACCACGGTAATCTCCACACCACTGGCCAGCAGCTCGCGTATGTCGTTCCTGATGTCGGCGGGATGGGCCTGTCGCCAGTCGCCGAAAGACAGTGCGGGCGACCCGGCCTTCGCCAGCGCGTAGGACACCGCGTGGGAGGTGAGCAGTATATGCAGGTCGGCCCCGGCGCCGCGCATGGAGCGGCTGAGCCAGACTATGGTGTCATCCTGCTCTTCACCGGTGGCGCGAAAGGCCTGTTCGATCACCTGTAGTACTTTCATGGCTAGTCCCTCGTACCGATAACCAGGGTATTGTCTGCGGCGCTGGCGAATTTCCACAGATCCGCCGGTGAGCCGCGACCACAGCCGTCAATGACCTCGTTGACGCCGCGCTCGTCCACGCACAGGCCGCAATTGATCCACTGGAACTGCACGCCGCAATGCGCGGCCTTGCGCTGCAGGGCGGCGATCCACTCGCGGCTCAGTGGGTGCGCCTCCTCCCCGGCGTCGCGGCCGTGTATGCTGTTGCCGTGCGCACTCTGATGCGCAAACGACAGGGCAACCGCTCCCTCGTAGGCGAAGACGTTGACGTTTGCGCCCGCGTCCAGCGCCGCGTCGAGCAGGCGGAAGAATGTGCTTGTGCGCGCGCTTTCAAATGGCGGGTCCATGAAAGCAAACGTCAGGGTCTGTCCCTCTTTCATCGTCGATCTCCTTGTGATTAGTGCCAGATCACCCTGTCGCCGGATAGCAGCGCCTGGATCACCATTTCGATGCCCGCGATGTTCACGTTTGCGTGCAGTTCCTGCGCGCGCAGATTGCGCTCCGCCAGGGCGTGCTCGTCGGCGAATACGTGTACGCCGGAGTTGAGCAACTCGTCGAAGGCAGGACTGCTGGCGGCGCGGTGGGCGACGCTGACACCGTGCTGCACCAGCAGCAGGCGTACCGAATTGCCGGCCCTGTCCAGGGACTGGGCCAGGGCGTAGTGGTGCGGTGCGCGCGCCTGGGTAAACGGGTCCTGCGATTGGATGATCAGGTAGTGGTTCATGAATGTTCCTCCAGTACTGGAATCATGCGCTGCGGATCACTGCCGTGGGCAATCGCCTGGACGATGCGGCAGCGGATCAGGTAGTCGCCAAAATGCTCGCCTGCCTGCCGCCCGGCGGCGAAGCGCGCGAGCAGCGGGTCGAGCAATTCGAATGCCCGGTCGATACTGACGTTGCTGGCGTACAACTGGTTCAGGCGCTCGCCGTGAAAGCCGCCTCCGAGGTACAGGTTGTACAGGTTCGGCGCTCGCCCCGTCAGGCCGATCTCGGCAATGTACGGCCGGGCGCAGCCGTTGGGGCAGCCGGTAACACGCAGGGTGATGGGTATGTCTTGCAGTCCGAAGCTGGCCTTGCTGTCCTCGAAGCGTTGCAACAGCTGCGGCATGATGCGTTCCGCTTCCGCCATGGCGAGGCCGCAGGTGGGCAGGGCGACACAGGACAGGCTGTAGGTCGACTGCAACGAGGGTGACAGCCTCGCGGCGAGTCCAAGATCGTCAAGACGCCATTGCGAGGTCTCCAGCAAATCCGGTTCTATGCCGCCCAGTATCAGGTTCTGGTTGGTGGTAAGTCGCAGGTAGCCGGCAAAGGATTGCACGAAGCCCTGTAGCTGGTCTTGTAGCGCGCCCTGGATCCTGCCGTTGGCGATTTCCAGTGTCGCGTGCCACAGGCCCTCTGAATCCTGTTGCAGCCCCTGTGGATCACCGTTGTGCGTGAAGGTAAATGCCCGTGGCGGCTGTAGTGGCTCGCCCCAGCGTTGCGTGAGCAGTTCGAGGAAACTGTCCATACCCAGGCGGTCCAGTGTGTACTTGAAACGCGCACGGTGTCGGTCGACGCGGTCGCCGTAGTCGCGCTGAATGGTCATGATCGCCAGCGCCAGCGCCGGAGCGCGTTCGGCGGCGACAAAGCCGGCGGGTTCGGCGAGGCGCGGGTAGCTGTCATCGCGGGTATCGAGCTGACCCATGCCGCCACCGACGACCACGTTGAATCCCGCAAGGCTGTCGCCCTCGGTAATCGCGATGAAGCCGACATCCTGGCCATAGACATCGATGTCATTGACGGGCGGCAGGGCGAATCCCACCTTGAATTTGCGCGGCAGGTAGGTCTCCCCGTAGTCGGGATCCTCGAGCTGGTTCTTGTACACCACATCCTCGCCGTACCAGATTTCGCGGTACGCGCCCGTCCTGGGGATGAGCAGCTGGCTGGTTTGCCGCGCGAGACTGGCCACCTGGCGCTGCACTGGCGCACTTTGTACATTGAACCCGCAGATGACCCCGCGTGAATCGTCGCCACAGGCGGCGATGGTATCCAGGCCGATATCGCGAATTGCCTGCATACAGGCGCGCAGGCGCGGCTTGCGCACGCCGTGCAACTGTATCGTCTGGCGTGTAGTGATACGCAGGCCGCGTTCCGCAAAGTGTCGCGCCAGCTTGTCCAGGCCCAGCCACTGACTGGTGCTGAGGACGCCGCCGGGAATGCGCAGGCGTACCATGAACTGGTAGTTGGGTTCGAGCTTGCGCCGCTGCCTGTCTGACCGCTGGTCGCGGTCATCCTGCATGTAGATGCCATGGAACTTCATCAGCAGGGTGTCGTCGCCGGGTACCGCCCTGGTGCTGCTGTCGATCAGCCCCTGCGCGATATCGCCGCGCAGAAAGCGGCTGCGCGCCTTGAGCTGCTCGTTGCTGCACAACTTCGCCACCGGTTGTGAGCGGTCTCGACTTCGATCCAGTGTGTCTCCAGCCATAGCGATTGCCTCAATAGAGATTGCGCCTGACGCGTTGCTCGTCGACGAGGGACTGCCAGAGTGTCGCGCACTCATCGCGCGAGCAGCCGCTGGCGATGCGCAGTGCTTCCTGCATCTGCTCTTCACACCGCTCCAGCACGGCCTTGTCGCCACACAGGTAGACAAGCGCGCCGTCATCGATCCAGCGCTGTAGCCGGTCGGCCTTGTCGAGGAACGCACTGACCAGTGAACGCCGCGGCTCGTCGTCGGCGAAAACCGGGTCGAGGTGGGACAGCAGGCCGCTGGCAAGCCATCCCTGCCATTCCAGCTGGTAGAGAAAATCCTCTTCGTAGCTTTTTTCGCCCAGGACCAGCCAGCAGGGGTTCCTGTCTCCTCGCGCTGCCCGGGCCTGCAGGTAGGCGCGGTACGGGGCGACCCCGGTACCGTAGCCGACCAGGATCACAGGGTTTTCGACTTGCGGCAGGGCGAAGCGCGCATTGCGGTGCGGATAGATGCGTACCGAATCGCCCACCGCGAGATCGCACAGGTAGTGCGAGGCGATTCCCGCGTACTCCCGGTCGCCCAGCGGGTAATTGAAGCGCTTGACCAGCAATTCCAGTTCATCGCTGTCGGCGCTGACATGGTTGGCGACATCGTACAGGCGCGGTTGCAGCGGCCGCAGTACGTCGACCAACGCCTGGGCCGACGGCACCCTGGCCGGGGCAGTGCGCAGTACGTCGAGCAGGTGTCTCTGTTTCAGCCAGCTGCGTGCCTGCTTGCTGTCTTCGCCCAGTGTGACCAGGTCCGTATCGCCGCTCCAGGCAGCCCAGCTCTGTAGCAGCTTTCTTGTCGGAATCGCGAGGTCGCGCGCCGAGCCCAATGCAGTGGCGAGCGACATTGCGCGGCCGTCGATGCTTACCCCCGCCTCGCCTTGCAGCCTGGCCAGGTCCAGTACGGCCGCCACCAGTGTGTGGGGATTGTGCGCGAATACGCCGACCGCGTCGCCGGGTTGCAGCGGCAGGCTGCCTTCCTCGATGGCCAGGCTCAGGTGATAGTTGCCCAGCGGGCGGTCCGCGGCGGACAGCGCCAACTGTTCGAGCACTTCCGAGCGCAGCGGTCGTTGTTTGCTGTACAGGGAGGACGAGTCGGCACGCGGGTCCTGTGCGACCGCGGCAGGCGCTGTCGCCCTGTCGGCAGTTGGCAGCGCGGCCAGTCGCTGCTCGCACCACTGTCGCGCCGGCGTCTCGAAATCGACGTCGCAGTCGACGCGCTCCGCCAGGCGCCGCGCACCCAGCGCGGCGAGGCGTGCGTCGAAATCGATGCCGGTCTGGCAGAAGTGCTCGTAGGTACTGTCGCCCAATGCCAGCACGGCATAGTGCAGGCTGCCGAGTTTCAGGTGGTCCGCGGCGAACAGGTCGCGGTGGAAGTCCGCCGCGGTGATTGGCGGGTCCCCGTCCCCGTGTGTGCTGACGATCAGCCACAGGGTATCGAGCTTGCGCAATTGCCGCACCTTCAGCGTGGCCAGGTCCGTCAGTTGCACGCTGTGCCCGAGTTCCAGCACCTGCTGGTGCAGGTTGCGCGCCAGTTGTTCACAGTTGCCGGTTTCACTGCCGTAGGCGATGGTCAACGCGGGGGCGCCGGAGGCCGGCAGTGCCACCTCGCCTTGCTTGCCACTGGCGCTGGCGGCCAGGTAGCCGCTCAGCCACAGCGACTGTGCGCTGTCGAACTGGCGCAGCAGGCTGTCGATTCGCTGCCACTGCTCAGGCGCAAACAGTTCGGTCGGCGAGGCCGGTGGTGGCCGGGCGGTCACGGGCACTCCTGGAGGATCGGGGACTGAAAGTGGGGCAGTATGGCGAACTATTACAATTATTAATAATGAAATATAATGGACTTTTAAATCAAATATAATGTATTTAAATGGACGTCGACCTCGCCCGCACCTTCTTCGAGATCACGCGCACCGGCAGTTTTGTCGGTGCCGCTGAAAACCTGCACCTTACCCAGACCGCGGTGACGGCGCGGATCCAGAAACTGGAGAGCTTGCTGGGCAGTCGCCTGTTCGTGCGCAACCGCGCCGGCGCGCGGCTCACGCCGGACGGCGAGCGGTTTACACCCCATGCGCTGCAATTGCTGCAGACCTGGGACAAGGCGCGGGCGGACATGGCGCTGCCACAGGGACATCGCGCGCGCTTCGCGGTGGGCGCCGAGGCCAGCTTGTGGAATCCGCTATTGTTCAACTGGGTCTGCTGGATGCGCGAGCACCATGCAGATATCGCCCTGCACGCCGAGGTAGACAATGCACAGGCGCTTTTCTCGCGGCTGGAGAACCGCGTCCTCGACCTCGCCCTGGTGCATCGGCCGGACTATTTTCCCGGACTGCAGGTAGAGCAATTGCTGGAAGAAAAACTGGTAATGGTGCGCGCCCCGCACAGTGATACACCGTACCTGTTCGTGAACTGGGGTGAGGAATTCATGGCGCAGCACGACATCGCCCTGCCGCAGCGACGGCGCGCATCGCTGAGCTTCAACCTGGGTCCGCTCGCCCTGCAGTACCTGCTCGCTGTTGGCGGCAGTGGTTACTTTCGCTCACGCGTGGTACAGCGCCACCTCAACCAGAAACGCCTGTTGCCGGTGACCGATGCGCCGGAGTTCAGCTACCCGCTGTACGCGGTGTACCCGGCCGGCGACCAGCCCGCGTCATTACGCGCCGCGCTGGAAGCCGCCCGGGGCGTCGCGCGTCAGGACGTGGACTGGGTGTAAGTGCCGCATGTTTATGGCGCCGCCGTCGTGGCGCGGGCCCACGACAGGACCCGCGGCCTCCCGTGGCGTGGGCAGATTGTGGTCTCGCGGTCAAAGGCTCTTCAGGAACTCGACGAGATCGGCTTTTTGCGCAGCGTTCAAGCCCAGCTGCTTCCTGCTGTTGTAGGTCTCGACCACGGCGTCCAGCGTCGCCGCGCTGCCGTTGTGGAAGTAGGGCGGATGCTGCCAGATACCTTCAAGCGGCGCCGTGCGATACAGCTGCGTCGCACTGCGCGCAGCCCAGCTCGGCGCGCCGTCCGGTTCGGGTTCACTGACAACCTCACCGGGTTGGTGCAGCCTCTGGTTGGCGTCGGTATAGCGTTCCCCGCTGTGGCAGCTCGCGCATTGCCCGGCGCCTTCGAACACGGCTTTACCGCGCGCTGCGGCGTCCGCGTCGAAACTGCCCGGGGGCGGCGTCGGTGGTTCCAGGCTCAGCTGGTAAGCCTGCAACGCGGGCAGTTTGGAAGACACCAGGTCTTCGCTGCCATTGGTGATATTCACCCCCGTGCGCTCGTCGTAGAACGATCCCTGTCCGCCCATCTGCGTCACGGCCACGTAGCGGTTCCAGTAGGCGATGTCATCGCCGTCCCCGGTCGAGGTGATGCGGTCGATGCCGTGCAGGCCGTAGGCAGGCGGGATGACATGCGCCCCGTTGAGGCCGTCGAGGTTAAAGCGGGCATCGTACTTACCCGGCCCCCAGGACTTGTATACCGCCCTGGTCTGAGCTGGCAGTGCCGGTGACAGCGCGATGATCGCGCCCGGGTCGAGGTCGCGGTTCGCCCAGCCATCAAGGCGTTTGCCGATGCCGGGCGCAAATGAGTCGTCGACGGTCGAATGGCACAGAGCGCAGGTTATGCCGACCCGCGTCAGCGTATCGACGCCGCCGACGGTTGCAACCGTGCCTTTTAGGCCGACCACGGCGTCAAGTTTAAGCAGGGCGATCGTTGTTGCCGGATTCTCCAGCTCCACCTTGCCGTCTGCCAGGTCAGCCACCAGTTCCTCTGGCAAGGCTTCCACATCGACCTTGAGACCAACCGACAGCGCGGTGACCGGGTCGACGGCGTTTGCGATGACCTCGTGCATGCGTAAGGTGTCGCTCCAGAAGGCCTCGTCGCCGAATGTATCGTGGCGAAAGATTTCCCGGCCCTGCGCGATCATGACGCTGTCATCCACAGCGCCACCGCGATTGCCATTGCCGTCGCTGCAGGCCGTTACGACGATCACCAGCGCCAGTGTAGTGAGCAGCTTGTGCTGAAAAACCGTGTTCATCCCTTTCTCCAGTTGTCCGACAGGCTTCTGGCTGCGTGCGCTGGGCGCCAGCCTGGCGCTGCCGTGGTTAGTGGCTTGTTGCGTGGTAAGCGGGCGCTGCCCGGCGTCGTTTGTTCAATGCCGCCGCCAGAGAAAAGGTTCCCGGCACAGGTAAGGAAAGAGAAGGTATTGGTGTGCGTAGACTGGTTGCCAGTGCGGCGCGAGGGGTCGGCTCAGGCGCTGCACAGGTCCGGGGGTGCGGCGTGGGGACGTGTCAGTGCTCGATGCGCAGCCGCCGCATGACGGTCGCCACCATGTGGTCGCATCGCTGGCCGGCAAACTCGTAGATGTTCAGGCCGGCCTGTTCAATATAGGGCGCCAGTGCTTTTTGCAGCAGTTTGCGTGCCCGGTGATATCGGGTCTTTACCGTCGCAGCAGGCAAGCGCAGTGTCTGCGCGGTCTCCTCCACGCTGAGCTGTTGTACACCGCGCATCACAAAGACCAGCCGAAAGTTCTCGGGCAAGCCGGCGATTTCGCTTTCCAGCAGTCGGGCAAGGCCCAGGTTGGCGGCACCGTGGTCGGGGTTGGCCTGTCGATCCGGGTCGGCTGCGTAGGGGCTGTCCTCGATTTCCTCGAGCGGGGTTTCGGTGTCGCGTTTGCGTTTGCGCCTGATCATGCGGGCCTCGTTGATGGTGATCTGGCTGAGCCAGGCGGCGAAGCTGCCGTGTGGCTTGTAGCTCCCCAGCGCGTAGTACGCGGCGACGTAGGCTTCCTGCACCGCGTCCTCGGCCAGACTGTCCTCGGGGAGGATGCTGCGCGCGGCGCGAAACAGGCGCTGGTTGTGTCGGCGCATCAGCGTGGCGAACAGGTGTTCCTGCCCGGCCTTGATACCCTCGACGAGGGTATGGTCATCGCAGTCCGCTGTCGCCTCGTGCGGCGCGCTGCTCGCCCCGGACGTGTCCGCGCTTTTCATTGTGCCTCGCTCCCCTGCGCGGGTGGACAGCGCGCGGTGTCGCGCGAGGCTCCGGCGATGAAGGCAATCAGGTCGCGGCGATCGCGTGCGTCGCGGACGCCGGCGTATCCCATACTCGTGCCTGGCAGGTATTGCGTAGGCGCGGCCAGGAACGCGTCGAGAGTCTGTTGCGACCAGGTGAAGCCCGCGTCGCGCATCGCCGCAGAATACTCGTAGCCGGGTGCGCGCCCGGCGCGCCGTCCCAGCAGGCCGCAGTGCTTGGGGCCAACCCGATGATAGGACAGCGCGTGGCAGGCCAGGCAACGCTGGTAGATACTGGCGCCGCGTATGGGGTCGCCGGCGGGCGCGGCCGAGGCGACGCCCGCGCACAGCAGCACCGGTAGCCAGCGCAGGTGTGGGCGCCGCCTGCGTATCATGAGAAAAATGCGCCGGGTACCGGGTCCAGGCCAAGCGCCTGGCGCAGGATGGCCCAGTGCATGGCCTCGTCGGCCAGGATACTGGCGGCGGCGTTGCTCAGGTCGCGGTTAGCAAACAGGGGAATTGCGCCGGCGTAGGCGCTGACCGCGCCGCGTTCCAGGCCGGCGGCGAAATTGAGCACATCGGCCTGGTTGTGCAGCGTCTCCACCGGGAAGGCGTAGCTTGCCGGTGGCGTGGCAACCTCGCCGCCGAGTTTTGCGATGGTCGCGGCGAGTGCGTCGGCGTGCTCGCGATGATGGCCCTGGAACTGGATCGCGACTTTCAATACCGGCGGCGTGAGCAGAGTGCTTTCCGCTCCCAGTTGGTAGGCGGCGACCGCCTCGCGTTCGGCTGCCAGCGCGGTGTTGAGAATCTGCACATCTTCGGCGGGGGACTGCGCCGTATGCGTGCCGGCCCCCCTGGCCAGCTCCGTGCGGCCACTGAGCAGCGCCACCGCGGTGGCGGAGAGCGTCATGCCCAGTGAGTTAAAGATAAAGCGGCGCCGTGACGTCGCACTGGCGTCGCTCCGGTAGCGGTGGGTTTGTTCGGCAGTCATTGTCCTGGTCTCCATTGCTATCTGCATACTGTGGCCTGTGCGCGCCCTGGTGTGGCGCCCAGCCCATCAATGCAGCGAGTGGCGCAAAGGTTCCCGCACTGGTCTGCACCCGCTCGCAGTATTGGAGCGCATGGATGGACCGTACTGCGCTTCAGGAACCTTGAGAAGAGGAAAAATGGCCGCGCTGCCTTATCGAGAATGGCGATCACGGGCCCCGGGCTCGCGCAACGCCTGTGCAACCGACAAGTAGTAGTTACGCGCCGGGGCGTTGACGCTTTCCCGCGCGAGTGCGGTGAGTGCATCGGCCTTGAGTTCCCTGGCGCCGGCATCCGCGGCATCCAGGGCCAGCAGCTGGTCAGCCAGTTGCGCCGCCCACTGCGCATCGCCGTCGGCCAGTGCCGCCGTGGCCAGTTGCCGCAATTTGTCCTGGCCGCCCAGGGCCTGGCTCCAGCGCCGGGCCTCGCCAGCCGGTGACAGCGGACGCAGTCGGGTGGGATTGCCATCGTACCAGCCGAGATAGCCGTTGAAGATCGAGCGTACGGCAAATGCGACACTGCCGTAGTATTCTCCCAGGTCGGCATTGTCCGCCAGGTCGGGGGGCAGTTGCACGTAATCCACCAACTGGTCGGGTGTCAGGCCCAGGTTCATACCTTCCACGGTCTTGTCGTGCACATAGCGAATAGCGTCGCGGTGCTGGCGTAGCGCCGTTTGCGCAGCTTCGCCGCCGATCACGGGGCGGGTATGTCCCGGCACCACAGCAGCAGGCTGTTCGGCGAGCATCAGCGTGAGACTGTCGGCCCACGCCCGGACATCGCGGTAGGGCGTGCCGCGAATGGCGTAGAGGTTTGGGAACGACCGGTAGTAATTGTCTCCGGCAAACAGTACGCGCTGCCGCTCAAACCAGACATACAGCTGGTCATCCGTTTCACCGGGCGCGGCAACAAGGTCGAGCTGCAGACCCGCTACCTCGATGGATTTGCGCCCGGCGACAAATGTGTGAGTGGGCGCCGTAGCGACGTCTTCGGCCACGAAGGCATCCTCGCGCTGCGCCTGCATCGCCGGGGCCACCCCGTTGTTGATGCGCAGGCGCGCCGGCAGTTCGAAACCGGCCTGGCGCGTGCCGCGTTGGCGCTGGATGGTCAGTCCCGCCGCCGCCAGTGGCCTGTACTCGGATCCAAAATTGGCCAGTGCCCATATCTGCGGTTTTTCTTCGCCGATGAACGCGCCGCTGCCGCCGGTGTGATCGCCGTGCGCGTGGGTGTAGATGATGGCTTTGACCGGCTTGTCAGTGATGGCGCGAAAGCGCGCCGCGACTTCCGTGGCCTGGGACACGCTCAGCCCGGTATCCACGATGACCACACCATCGCTGCCCACGATCATCGAGATATTTGCCGGGCTGAAACCGACCGCCGTGTAGACGCCGGGACTGACCTGCACGATTTCCCGGTCGAATGCACTGTCCCGTTGTCGCAGCGTCGCCTCGGCCGCAGTGTCGGCGCCCAATGCCGGCTGAATGCCGGCGCAGGCTGCAAGGCACAGGGCGCAGAGCAAGGTGTACAGGCGGGGCGCCGGGTCAGTTGAGCTTGCCAGCCTGGCTTTCATCGTTGTCTCCTTCGCCGCAATGCGACGGTTATTGAACAGTGGGGAACTCCTGCGAGCGCACCGGTCGCGTCATGACCGGCTTCGATTCCACACCACCTGCGGCTGGTCGTGAGTGGCCATGCGCACAAAGTGATCCGCTACCACCTGCTCGGCGCGGCTGAGGTCATCGGGGGCTGCGACAGTCATCGTGAAATGAACGTGGTTGTCATCCACCACGATGCGGCAGTCACCGAAGGGAAACTCGATGCGGGCTTTGTTGTCCGCGCGCTGGACGGGTACCTTGTGGCCGAAGTGGCGGCATAGTTTCTTGATGTATAGCGCGCCGTGTTGCGTCGCTACTGTGGCTTCTGTTTGCATGGGTCTTGCTCCTCTGAGGTCAGCCATGGGGTAGTGGCCGCGAGTATGGTCCCACTTGAAATCGAAATAAATAATGATAAATTAATATATAGTATGAATAATATCGATTATTTAAGCCTGGACGGTCGCAGCCTCAGAACCCTGGTCACGGTGCTGGAGGAGTCGTCCGTGTCCGCAGCCGCCGAGCGCCTCGGTCTCAGCCAGTCCGCGGTCAGCCACACACTGGACAAGCTCCGTTTGGCACTGGGCGACCCGCTTTTTGTGCGCTCGGGGCGGGGTATCGCCCCGACCGCACGGGCGCAGGCACTGCGCGACCCGGTGCGCGCGCTGCTGGATGACCTCAAGCGCCTGACGGACGAACGGGTGTTCGATCCCGCGATCGGTCGCCTCGAATTTACCGTTGCGGCGAATGACTTCCAGCGTGACCTGGTGTTTCCACACGTGACCCGCGGAATGCTGGAGGAGCGCCTGGATGTGCATCTGCACTTTGTTGCCTCGGGGATGCCCGCGACCAACCTCCTGCACGAGGCGAGATGCCAGCTGATTGTCACTCCCTTCCCCCCCGCGGGTGAGGACATCTACCAGGCGCGCCTGTTCGAGGACAGGCTGGTATGTTTTTATGATGGTAGACGGCGTGATGCGCCAGCCTCCCTGCAGGCGCTGCAGCAGGCGGAGCACATCGACGTGCGTTTTGACGAGGGGCGTGTGCGCGCGGGTTCACGGCGGCAACTGGATGAGGTCCTGCAGCGCAATCCCAGGGTAACGGTGGCAAACTTTGCCGCTATCGCGCCGTTTCTGCGCAATACCGCACTGGTGGCGGTGCAACCAAGCCTGATGGGCAAGTTGGGGCTGCGCGAGTTCAATACCGCCGAACTACCCTGTGGCGCCGAGCCGCTGGTGTTCTACATGGTCTGGCACAGGCGCGATCATGATGATCCCGCACACCGTTGGCTGCGGGAGCGCGTCAAGGCGGGTGCCGCCCGGGCGGTTGCCTGAATGATGTGCCGCGCCCCCGGGCACGGGCGCGCGGGCCAGGGCGGCGTATGGGAGCGGATATAATGGAATCACAAGATGACCGGAAATGGATGCGCCGCGCCCTCGAACTGGCCGATTGCGCAGCGGCGCAGGGCGAGGTGCCGATCGGGGCGCTGGTGGTGCGTGACGACCAGGTGCTGGGGGAGGGCTGGAACCAGGTCATCGGCCGCGCCGACCCCAGCGCCCACGCGGAAATCGTCGCCCTGCGCGCCGCCGCCGCCAGTGCCGGCAACTACCGCCTGCCCGGTGCGGTCGTGTACGTCACGCTGGAACCCTGCACCATGTGCGCCGGCGCCCTGGTCCATGCCAGGGTGGCGCGCCTGGTGTTCGCCGCGCGCGAACCGAAAGCGGGAGTGGTGTGCAGCAACGGCGCGCTGCTGGAGCAGGCGCACTTCAATCACCGCGTGCAGTGGGAGGAGGGCATTCTCGCCGCGGAGAGCGCGGCCAGGCTACAGGATTTTTTCCGCGCGCGCCGTGGCAAACCCTCGACCGTCCAGGGGCGGGACTAGAGCGCCAGCAAACTGACCTCGCGCACCGCCTCCGGCACCAGTGGCTCGATGTCCAGCGGCGGCTGCGCGTTGTTGCCGGGAATTTCCTGCCACTGCAGGATGCTGTAGTAGTGACGGATATTCTGCACGTAGGTCACTGCCTCGCTGCCGCGCGCATAGCCGTAGCGCAGGCTCTTGTAGTAGGCGCTTTTCTGTAGCAGTGGCAATCGCTCCATGACCTCGCGCCACAGGTGCGGGTCGCCGCCCTGGTGTTCGGTGAGTACGCGCGCGTCTTCCAGGTGGCCCATGCCGATGTTGTAGGCGGCCAGCGCCATCCAGGTGCGATCGGGTTCGTGAATGTCTGCCGGGAGCCGCCGCTTCATGTTCTTGTAATAGCGCGCACCGCCACGCAGGCTCTGCGCCACATCCAGGCGGTTGACCACGCCCAGTTCGCGGGCGGTGGGCAACGTCAGCATCATCATGCCGCGCACCCCGGTGGGCGAGGCCGCTTTGGGGTCCCAGTGGGACTCCTGGTAAGCGATGGCGGCGAGCAATTGCCAGTCCATCTGGTACTCGTTGGCGACACGCTTGATCAGCGGCCGCCAGGGGGGCAGCGCCCGGTGCATGGCGCGGGTAAAGGTGTGCGAGTCGATGCGTGAAATACCGGCGGTATGGCCGAAGTGCTGTTCGCGCAGGCGCGCCAGGGTGCCGTCCGCGCGCAGCCGGTCGATCATCGCGTTGATGCGCACCAGCAGCCGGGTGTTGTCGCGCTCGGGTGGCAGGTACCAGACCACGTCCTCCTCGTCACTGAGGTCGAAGGCCACGCGCAGGCGTGGAAACAGGCTCTGCTGCACCGCGAACTCCCCCGAGTCGATCAGGGCGAGCTGGGCGTCGCCTTCGCGCACCTGCTCCAGTAACTCCATGGTGTCCGCCCCGCGTATCTCGCGCCAGGTCAGCTGCGGCAGCGCGCTGTCGCGCAGCGTCGCCAGCGAATCCGCGTGGCTGGACCCGGCCAGGGTGACGATGGACATGCCCGGCAGGTCCGCGGTTGAGCGCGGGCGGAACCTGCCGGCGCGGTACACCACCTGTGTGCGGACCTTGTCGTAGGGAATGGAATGCGGAAATGCGGCGGCACGCTTGCCGGTCAGGGTCAGGCCGGCCGCGGCGATATCCGCCTCGCGGCGACGCAGGTGCGAGAACAGGGCGCGCAGGGAAAACGCCGGCTCCATTTTCAGCTTCACCTCGAGCTCACTGGCGAGCTGTTCGGCCAGCGCGTACTCGAACCCGGCGGGTCCGTTCCGGCCCAGGTAATAGGTGGTGGGCCCGTTGCGGCTGACCACCACGAGCTCCCCGCGCGCCTGGATATCGGACAGGGAATCGTTCTCGGCACAGCCGGCCAGCAGGCAGGCCAGCGCGGCGAGGCACAGTGCGTGGCGCATGGACATGACTGGTATTCTAGCCGCGCTGCCGCCCCGGGGCAGGGGCAGTATTACCGTACCCGGGGACTTGTATTTTGAGCTAACGGGCGGGGTCGAATTCCAGTACAATGGCGCCTCCCTCAATGCCTCCCCCTGGAGTTGTGCACGGCATGTTGATCCTGCCTGGTAGCCCCGCATTGTCCGCGTTTCGCCTGGACAAACTGGCGCAAAAAATCGCCGCTATCCACCCCGCGATCAGGCTGCTGTACCACGAGTTCCTGCATTTCGCCAGCCTGCAACGGCCGCTGTCGGAGCCGCGCCGCGAGGTTCTCGCCAGCCTGCTCACTTACGGCCCCGGCAGCGCCGCGGTCGACAGGAGCGAGCTCGACAGCGCGACCACGCTGCTGGTGGTGCCGCGGCCAGGCACCATTTCCCCCTGGTCGAGCAAGGCCACGGACATCGCGCACAACTGCGGCCTGGCCGAGGTGGAGCGCTTGGAGCGCGGCGTCGCCTGGTACTTCAGCCTGCCGGCGGAGCTCGACGCGCAGCAGCGCGCGGCGCTGGCGGCGCTGCTGCACGACCGTATGACCGAGGCGGTGCTCTCCACGCCGCAGGATGCGCAGTGCCTGTTCCGGCACGACGAGCCGCGCGCCATGCGGCAGGTGGACGTGCTCGGCGGCGGCAGGGCGGCGCTGGCGAGCGCGGACCGGGACCTGGGCCTGGCCCTGGCCGACGACGAGATCGATTACCTGGTTGACAGTTTCACCGCGCTGGGCCGCAACCCGGTGGACGTCGAGCTGATGATGTTCGCCCAGGCCAACTCCGAACACTGCCGCCACAAGATCTTCAACGCCGACTGGACCATCGACGGCCAGGCGCAGTCGCGGTCACTGTTCAGTATGATCCGCAACACCTACGAGCAGGGCGGCGACGACGTGCTGTCGGCCTACTCGGACAATGCCGCGGTGGTGCGCGGCCAGCGCGCCGGGCGCTTTTACCCCGATCCGCAGACTGGCGAGTACGGCTTCAGCGAGGAGGACATCCACCTGTTGATGAAGGTGGAAACCCACAACCATCCCACCGCCATCGCGCCTTTCCCCGGCGCGGGCACTGGCGCCGGCGGCGAAATTCGCGACGAGGGTGCGGTGGGCCGCGGCTCCAGGCCCAAGGTCGGCCTCACCGGATTCTCCGTCTCCAATCTTGAGATTCCCGGTTATCGCCAGCCCTGGGAGGGCGATTACGGCAGGCCCGGGCGCATCGTCTCCGCGCTGGACATCATGCTCGAGGGGCCGATCGGCGGCGCCGCCTTCAATAACGAATTCGGCCGGCCCAATCTCTGCGGCTACTTCCGCAGCCTGGAGATGCCGGTCAGCGGCCCCGGTGGCGAGGAGGTGCGGGGCTACCACAAGCCGATCATGATTGCCGGCGGCTACGGCAATATTCGCGACGAACATGTGCACAAGGGCGATTTCGCGCCCGGCGCCAAACTGGTGGTGCTGGGCGGGCCGGCCATGCTCATCGGCCTGGGCGGCGGCGCCGCCTCATCCATGGCCAGCGGGGCCAGCGCCGAGGACCTGGACTTTGCCTCGGTGCAGCGCCAGAACCCGGAGATCGAGCGTCGCTGCCAGGAGGTTATCGATCGCTGCTGGCAGCTGGGCGCGGACAACCCCATTGCCTTCATCCACGACGTCGGCGCCGGGGGACTGTCCAATGCGCTGCCGGAACTGGTCAAGGACGGCGGCCGCGGCGGGCGCTTCGAACTGCGCGAGGTGCCCAGCGACGAGCCGGGCATGTCACCGCTGGAAATCTGGTGCAACGAATCCCAGGAGCGCTATGTGCTGGCGGTGGAGCCGGAGCAGCTGGCGCGATTCGAGGCGATCTGTGCCCGCGAGCGCTGTCCCTACGCGGTGGTGGGAGAGGCCACCGCGGAGCAGCACCTGCGGGTTGAGGATCGCCACTTCGCCAACGCGCCGGTGGACCTGCCGATGTCGGTACTGTTCGGCAAACCGCCGCGCATGCACCGCGAGGTCCGGCGACTGCCGGTGCAGCCGCCGCCGTTGCAACTGGATATCGCGCTCACCGACGCCCTCGAACGGGTCCTGCAGGTGCCCGCCGTCGCCGGCAAGGGCTTCCTTATCACCATTGGCGATCGCACGGTCACCGGCCTGGTGGCGCGCGACCAGATGGTTGGCCCGTGGCAGGTGCCGGTGGCGGATTGCGCGGTCACCACCGTGTCCTACGACAGCTTCGCCGGGGAGGCGATGGCGATGGGCGAGCGCACGCCGCTGGCCCTGGTGGACGGCCCCGCGTCCGGGCGCATGGCGGTGGCCGAGGCGATCACCAATATCGCCGCCGCGGCTATCGCGGACATCCGCGATATCAAGCTGTCCGCCAACTGGATGTGCGCCGCCGGCCACGGCGGCGAGGACGCCGTGCTGTTCGACACCGTGCGCGCGGTCGGCATGGAGTTTTGTCCCGAACTGGGCATCACCATCCCGGTGGGCAAGGACTCCATGTCCATGCGCACCACCTGGCGCGACGGCGAGCAGGACAAGTCGGTCACCGCACCCATGTCGCTGATTATTTCGGCCTTCGCGCCGGTCAGCGACGCGCGCCTGTCGCTGACACCGCAGCTGCGGCCGGAGGCGGACGCCGCCCTGGTGCTGCTGGACCTGGGCCGCGGCGCCAACCGCCTGGGCGGTTCCGCGCTGGCGCAGGCCTGCGGGCAACTGGGCGACGAGGTCGCGGACCTGGAACGCGCGGCCGACCTGCGCGCGTATTTCACCCTGGTGCAGGAATTTCTCGCCGCGGGCCGCCTGCTGGCCTACCACGACCGCTCCGACGGCGGCCTGCTGGTGACCCTGCTGGAGATGGCCTTCGCCGGTCGCTGCGGCTTCGAGGTCGATGTCGCCGCGCTGGGCGTGGATACCCTGGCCAGCCTGTTCAGCGAGGAGGCGGGAGGGGTGCTGCAGGTGCCGCGCGCGCACCTCGAAGACTTCGAGCGCCGCGCCGCGGAACTTGGCCTGGGCGACTGCCTGCACGTGCTCGGTGCGGCGACCAGCGGCGACGCCCTCACGCTGCGCGGCGCGAGTGGCGTACGGTTGCAGGACAGCCGCGCCCGGCTGCAGGCCCTGTGGGCCCGCACCAGTTACGAGATACAGGCGCTGCGCGACAACCCCGACTGCGCGGCGCAGGAGTACGCGCGCTGCGGCGAGGACGACCCGGGCCTGTCGGCGCGGCTGAGCTTCGCACCGGACGAGGACATCGCCGCGCCCTATATCGCCACGGGCGCGCGGCCGGCGCTGGCGGTGCTGCGCGAGCAGGGCGTCAACGGCCAGGTGGAGATGGCGGCGGCGTTCGACAGGGCGGGTTTTTCCGCGCGCGACGTGCACATGTCCGACCTGCTGGCCGGGCGCGTCGATCTCGCCGACTTCCGCGGGCTGGTCGCCTGCGGCGGCTTTTCTTACGGCGACGTGCTCGGCGCGGGCGAGGGCTGGGCCAAGAGCATCCTCTTCAACCCGGCGCTGCGCGAGGCCTTCGGCGCCTATTTCCAGCGCGAGGACACCTTTACCCTGGGCGTGTGCAACGGCTGCCAGATGGTGTCCACGCTGCGCGAGCTGATTCCGGGCGCGGCGCACTGGCCGCGCTTCGTGCGCAATCGCTCGGAGCAGTTCGAGGCGCGCCTGGCGCTGGTGCGCGTCGAGGACAGTCCCTCCGTCCTGCTCAGCGGGATGGCGGGCTCGCACCTGCCCATCGCCGTGGCCCACGGCGAGGGGCGCGCCGAATTCCGCGACGACGCGGCGCTGGCCGCCTGCGAGGCCGGCGGCGTCGTGGCCCTGCGCTACCTCGAGAACGACCTGTCGGTGGCGCAGCGCTACCCGGCCAACCCCAACGGCTCACCCGCGGGGATTACCGGCCTGACCAGCGAGGACGGCCGCGCCACCATCATGATGCCCCACCCGGAGCGGGTCTACCGCAGCGTACAGCATTCCTGGGAGCCGCCCGGCTGGGGCGAGGACGGCGGCTGGATGCGCCTGTTCCGTAACGCCCGCGCCTGGCTGGGTTGAAATCGCGCGCCGCGCCTCCATGTCGTGCGGAGGGGCGATGTCCCCGCGCGCGGCTGGGCTTGTGGCCAGTAACCTTTAATTTATAATGGCGCACTTTTCACCCGGGGCTCCTGGCCCTGTGCGCAGAGCGACCCGATGCTGAACAAGTACCCCCTGTGGAAATACCTGCTCGTCCTGTTTGTCCTCGCCCTGGGCGCTTTTTACGCCGCGCCCAACCTCTACGCCCCGGACCCGGCGCTGCAGATCACCGGCCAGAGCAGCGCCCAGGTTATCGACCAGCGCACACTGGACCTGGCCCTGGACGCCCTGGACGAGGCGGGCATCGCGTATTTCGGCGAGACCATCCAGGATGACGGCCGCAGCGCCCTGGTGCGCCTGCGCGCGGCGGATGCGCAGCTGCCCGGGCAGGCGGTCGTCTCGCGCGCGCTGGGCGACGGCTTCATCGTCGCGCTCAACCTGGCGCAGACCACCCCCGACTGGCTGGGAGACTACGGCGCGCAGCCCATGAAGCTCGGCCTGGACCTGTCCGGCGGCGTGCACTTCAAACTGGAAGTGGACGTGGACGCCGCCATCGAGCGGCGCATGGAAACCTACGTCAACATCACCAAGCGCGCCCTGCGCGAGGCGCGCATCCGCGGCTTTGTCTCCCAGGACGAGGCCGGGCGCGTCGAGGGCAGGTTCCGGACCGAGGAACTGCGCGAGCAGGCGCGCGCGGTAATCGCCGAAAGCAGCCCGGAACTGGTGCTGGACCGGGTGGACGGCGATGGCGAGTGGCTGATCTATGCCGCCATGTCCGAGGTGACGCGCAGGGAAATTGCCGAGCACGCGGTGAGCCAGAACCTCACCACCCTGCGCAACCGCGTGAACGAGCTGGGCGTGTCCGAGCCGCTGGTGCAGCGCCAGGGGCAGAACCGTATCGTGGTGGAACTGCCGGGCATCCAGGATACCGCCGAGGCCAAGCGCATCCTGGGCAAGGTGGCCAACCTGGAGTTCCGCCTGGTGGCCCGCGCCGACGCCGCAGCCTCGGAAAAGCAGCGTTTCGAGTACCGCAGCCCGGACCGCGCCGGGGTCACCGAGTGGCTGGAACGCGACGTGATCATCACCGGCGAGCGCGTGCAGACCGCGCAGGCCAGCTTCGACCAGAACGGCCAGCCCAACGTCAATATCAGCCTGGACAGCGAGGGCGGGCTGTTGATGTCGCGCGCCACCCGCGACAACATCAAGCGCCGCATGGGCGTGCTGTTTATCGAGCGCAAGTACCGCACCCGCTACGAGACCGACGAGCAGGGCAACGAGGTGGTGGTGAAGGTGCCCTACGACGAGAAAAAACTGCTCACCGCGCCGGTCATCCAGTCGGCCCTGGGCGCGCAGTTCCAGATCACCGGGCTGGACAGCCCGCTGGAGTCCTCGGAACTGGCGCTGATGCTGCGCGCCGGCGCCCTCGCCGCGCCGATCTCCTTTGTCGAGGAGCGCACCGTGGGGCCGTCGCTGGGGGCGGAGAACATCCGCCTGGGCGTGAAGTCGGTGCAGATCGGCCTGTCCCTGGTGGCGTTGTTCATGGTGATCTACTACCGGGTGTTCGGCCTCTGCGCGGTGATCGCCCTGAGCTGCAACCTGGTGCTGCTGGTGTCCGTTATGTCGATACTGGGCGCCACGCTGACCCTGCCGGGCATCGCCGGCATCGTGCTCACCGTGGGCATGGCGGTGGACGCCAACGTGCTCATTTTCTCGCGCATACGCGAGGAACTGGGCAACGGGTTGTCGCCGCAGATGGCGATTCACGCCGGTTTCGAACGCGCGGTTGCCACCATCTTCGACGCCAACCTGACCACACTGATCGTCGCGGTCATTCTCTACGCGGTGGGCACCGGGCCAGTGAAGGGCTTCGCCGTGACGCTGTCCGTGGGCATCGTCACCTCGATGTTCACCGCGATCATGGGCACGCGCGCCCTGGTCAATCTCATCTACGGCGGCCGGCGTGTGAAGTCACTCGCCATCGGCGGCCGCGCCGCGGCCTGAACGGGCAACAGGGAGCACAGGGACGATGAACACCATCAATTTCATGGGCCGGCGCAAACTGGCCATGCTCTTTTCCCTGGCGCTGCTGGTGCTGTCGGTCGGCTCGTTGGCGACGAAGCAGCTCAACTGGGGCCTGGATTTCACTGGCGGCACGCTGGTGGAGGTGCATTACAGCGACACCGCGGACCTCGGCGCCATCCGCCAGACCCTGGCCGCCGGCGGCTACGAGGGCGCCATCGTGGTCAGCTTCGGCAGTGACCGCGACGTACTCATTCGCCTGCCCCAGGGCTATTCCGACGCGGAGGGCGCGCAGCTGCTGCAGTTGCTGGAGGAGTCCTACGGCGCCGGCGTGGAGCTGCGCCGCATCGAGTTTGTCGGCCCCCAGGTGGGCGACGAACTGCGCGAGCAGGGCGGGCTGGCCATGTTGCTGGCCCTGGGCCTGGTCATGCTCTACATCGCTTTCCGCTTCCAGTTCAAGTTCGCCGTGGGCGCCGTGGTGGCGCTGGTGCACGACGTGTTGATCACCCTGGGCTTCTTCTCCATCACCGGCGCCGAATTCGACCTGACAGTGCTCGCCGCCCTGCTGGCGGTGATCGGCTACTCCCTCAACGACACCATCGTGGTGTCCGACCGGGTGCGCGAGAACTTTCGCAAACTGCGCCGCGCCGAACCCCTGGAGGTAATCAATATCTCCCTGACCGAGACCCTCGGTCGCACCCTGGTGACCTCGTTGACCACCTTGCTGGTGCTCGGCGCCCTGGCGGTGTTCGGCGGCGAGATCATCCACGGTTTCGCCGTCGCGCTCATGGTCGGTGTGGCCGTGGGCACCTACTCGTCCATCTACGTCGCCGCCAACGCGCTGCTGGCGATGGGGGTGAGCAAGGAAGACCTGATGATCCCGGTGAAAGAGGGCGCCGGGCAGGAAGACCTTTCGCCCTGAGCAGACCCTGCTATAATCGCGCGCCCCGACGCCGACCCCCGGAATTCGACACATGGAACCGATGATCAATATCGCCCTGCGCGCCGCCCGCAAGGCCGGCGAGAACATCGTGCGCGCGTCGGATGACCTGGACCGCTTCGAGGTGATCGCCAAGGGCGTCAACGATTTCGTCACCGAGGTGGATATCCGCGCCGAGCAGGAAGTCATCTACCACCTGCACAAGGCCTACCCGGATCACGCCATCCTCGGCGAGGAGAGCGGGCTCACCGGCAGCGAGGACGCGGAGTACTGCTGGGTGGTCGACCCCCTGGACGGCACCACCAACTTCGTTCACGGGATTCCCCACTACGCGGTGTCCATCGCCTGCCTGCACCGCGGCAAGCTGGAGCACGCGGTGATCGTGGACCCGGTGCGCCGCGAGGAGTTCATCGCCTCGCGCGGGCGCGGCGCACAGCTCAACGGCCGCCGTATCCGCGTCAGCAAACGCCCGGGCCTGGACGGCGCGTTGCTCGGCACCGGCATCCCCTACAAGGATCACTGCGACGACAAGCTCGGCCCCTACAGCGAGTCCATCGCGGTGCTCGCCGCACGCTGCGCGGGCATCCGCCGCGCCGGCGCGGCCTCCCTGGACCTGGCCTACGTGGCGGCGGGGCGGCTGGACGCGTTCTGGGAAATTGGCCTGGCGCGCTGGGACATCGCCGCCGGCGCACTGCTCATCCGCGAGGCGGGCGGGCTGGTGGCGGATATCGACGCCTCCGACAATTACCTGGAGTCGGGCAACATCGTCGCCGGGAATCCGAAGTGCTTCAAGGCGGTACTGCAGGCGGTCAGGCCCCTGCTCGCCTAGCCGGCCGCACGGGATGCAACTCGACAACATCCGCATCGTGCTGGTCAACACCAGCCACCCCGGCAATATCGGCGGCGTCGCCCGCGCCATGAAAAACATGGGCCTGCGCAGGCTCTATCTCGTCGAGCCGCGACAGTTTCCCGACGAGCAGGCGCAGTGGCGCGCGGCCTCGGCCGCGGATATCCTCGAGGGCGCGGTGGTGACCGCCTCCCTGGCGGAAGCGATCGACGACTGCCAGTTCGTCGTCGGCACCAGCGCGCGTGAACGACGCATCCCCTGGCCGCTGCTGGACGCGCGGCAGTGCGCGGCGCGCATGGCCGTGCACTCGGCGCGGGAGCAGGTCGCGGTGCTGTTCGGGCGCGAGGACCGCGGGCTCACCAACGAGGAGCTCAAACGCTGCAACCTGCACCTGCATATTCCCACATCCGCCGACTACAGCTCGCTGAACCTGGCCATGGCGGTGCAGGTGGTGTGTTACGAATTGCGCATGCTGCTGGACGCGCCGGCCCTGCCGGCCAGGGACGACGCCCAGTGGGACGCGCCTTTCGCCAGCCAGCAAAACATGGAGCGCTTCTACGTGCACCTGGAGGAAACCCTGGTGGACCTGGAGTTCCTGGATCCCGCCGCCCCGCGCCAGCTGATGGCGCGGCTGCGCCGCCTGTACAGCCGGGTGCGGCTGGACGAGATGGAGCTGAATATCCTCCGGGGGATCCTCACCGAGACCCGTAAATGGGTGGGTAGGGCCCGGGGCGGGGGCGCTTAGTTACTGATTTTATTGTAGTTATCCCGCCTGCTAATTCCGAGAAATCTACTCGGTCTTATAATTGACTAAATTACTGGGTTATTGCATACTTGCCCCCTCATCTGCCACGGGAGACCCCGATGCGATTGACGACAAAAGGCAGGTACGCGGTCACCGCGATGCTCGACCTGGCGCTGCACGGCACCGAGCGCCCGGTGAGCCTGGCGGACATCTCCGGGCGGCAGGACATATCCCTGTCCTACCTGGAGCAGTTGTTTGCCAAGCTGCGCCGCAACGACCTGGTGACCAGCGTGCGCGGCCCCGGCGGCGGCTATCGCCTGAGCCGCGGCGGCGGTGAGATATTCGTGGCGCAGATCATCGACGCGGTGAATGAAGCCGTGGACGCGACCGGCTGCGGCGGCACCAGTGACTGCCAGCAGGGCGAGGTGTGCCTGACCCATCACCTGTGGTGCGACCTCAGCGAACAGATTCACCAGTTCCTCAGCCAGATCAGCCTCGCCGACCTGGTGGAGCGGCGCGAGGTGCAGAGCATCTCGGCGCGGCAGGACGCGCGTACCCAGGCCCAGGGAGAGACGCTCTCCGTGGCTGAATTGTAGAGAACTGTAGAGATAGCGGAGCAAACGGGGCAATGCAGACACCCATCTATTTTGACTACCTGGCCACCACGCCCGTCGACCCGCGCGTCGCGGAGAAGATGGTCGAGTGCCTGACGCGGGAAGGCAATTTCGGCAACCCGGCGTCGCGCTCGCACCTGTTTGGCTGGAAGGCGGAGGAGGCCGTGGAGACCGCGCGCCGCAACGTCGCCGACCTGCTCGGCGCGGATCCGCGGGAGATCGTCTGGACCTCCGGCGCGACCGAGTCCGACAACCTGGCCATCAAGGGCGTGGCCCACTTCTACCAGAAGAAGGGCAAGCACATCGTCACCTCCAAGATCGAGCACAAGGCGGTGCTGGACACCTGCCGGCAACTCGAGCGCGAGGGCTTCGAGGTCACCTACCTGGACCCGGACAAGAACGGCCTGGTGACGCCCGAGGCGGTGGCGGCGGCGCTGCGCGATGACACCATCCTGGTCAGCATCATGCACGCCAACAACGAGATCGGCACCATCAACGATATCGAGGGCATCGGCGAGGTGACGCGCAACGCCGGCGTGCTGTTCCATGTCGATGCGGCGCAGAGCGCGGGCAAGATCGAGATCAATCTCGAGCGCATGAAAGTCGACCTGCTGTCGGTGTCCGGGCACAAGATGTACGGGCCCAAGGGCATCGGCGTACTGTACGTGCGGCGCAAGCCCCGTGTGCGCCTGGAGGCGCAGATGCACGGCGGTGGTCACGAGCGCGGCATGCGTTCCGGCACCCTGGCCACGCACCAGATTGTCGGTATCGGCGAGGCGGCGCGCATCGCGCGCGAGGAGATGGCCGAGGAGGCGCAACGCCTGCGCGGCCTGCGCCAGCGCTTCTGGGACGGTATCAGGGATATCGAGGAAGTGCACATCAACGGCGACGAGGAACAGCGCCTGCCCGGGGCGATCAATGTCAGTATCGCCTTCGTCGAGGGCGAATCGCTGATCATGTCGCTCAAGGACCTGGCCGTTTCCAGCGGCTCGGCCTGCACCTCGGCCAGCCTGGAGCCGTCCTACGTGCTGCGAGCGCTGGGCCTGAACGACGAACTGGCGCACAGCTCGCTGCGCTTCAGTTTCGGCCGCTTCACCACCGAGGACGAGGTGGATACGGCGATCGAGCAACTGCGCAGCGCGGTGGAGAAATTGCGCGAGCTGTCCCCCCTGTGGGATATGTACCAGGACGGAGTGGACCTGGACAGCATCGAATGGGCAGCACACTGAGTTAACAGCGGAGGAACGCGAACATGGCATACAGCGACAAGGTACTGGATCACTACGAGAATCCGCGCAACGTCGGCAAGCTCGACGCCGCTGACGACAGTGTGGGCACCGGCATGGTCGGTGCGCCTGCCTGCGGCGACGTCATGCGCCTGCAAATCAAGGTGAATGACGACGGCGTCATCGAGGACGCCAAGTTCAAGACCTACGGCTGCGGCTCGGCCATCGCGTCGAGTTCGCTGCTCACCGAGTGGGTCAAGGGCAAGAACCTTGACGAGGCGGAGCAGATTCGCAACACCGAGATCGCCGAGGAACTGGCCTTGCCGCCGGTGAAGATCCACTGCTCGGTACTGGCCGAAGACGCCATCAAGGCTGCGGTGCGCGACCTGCGCGAGAAACGGGGCAAGGCTGAATGAGCATCAGTCTGACCGAATCCGCTGCCCGGCATGTTGCCGGCCAGTTGCAGGCGCGCGGACGGGGCCTGGGTATTCGCCTGGGGGTAACGACCTCCGGTTGCTCCGGCATGGCCTACGTGCTGGAGTTTGTCGACGAGGAGCAGGCGAATGACGAGGTGTTCGAAGAGCACGGCGTGCGGGTATTCGTCGATCCAAAGAGCATGGTCTACCTCGATGGCACGGAGCTGGACTTCGTGCGCGAGGGCCTCAATGAGGGCCTGCAGTTTCGCAATCCGAACGTGTCCGCCGAATGCGGCTGCGGAGAGAGTTTTACCGTTTAATATGGCAGCAAGCCCCCGGGCGGGCTCATGCCGCGTCGAAAGCCGGTTGAAAATGTGTGCGTTACACTGTTTGCGCCACGCTTCTCACCCGGCTTTCTTCGTGTCGGGGTCGCGTCCACAAACCTTATCGCAACAGGTAACCCGCAGGCCCCTGTCTTCGACATGACGCTCTCATCCAGTTTCGCGGACAACTACTTCCGTTTGTTCGACCTGCCGCAGCAGTTCGCAGTCGACCCGGCGCGTCTGGGCGAGCGCTACCGGCAGCTGCAGGGCGAACTGCACCCGGACCGGCACGCCCACGGTTCGGACCTGGAGCAGCGGATGGCGGTGCAGTACTCGGCCCTGGTCAACGAGGCCTACGCGACGCTGCGACGCCCCTTGAGCCGCGCACTGTACCTGCTGCAACTGGCGGGCATGAGCGCCGAGGAAGTGGCGGCGCAGCAGGTCGACGGGAGTTTCCTGATCACGCAGATGGAACTGCGCGAGAAACTGGAGACCGTGCCGACGCTGGTGGACCCGGACGAGGTGCTCGAGCACCTGGTGGCCGAGATCAGCGCCGATCTCGAAGGCGAACAGGAGCAGTTCGCCAGGGCTCACGCCGCCGGTGACATCGGCGCGGCCGCTAGCGCCTGTGTCAGGATGCAATACCTGGACAAGCTGCTGCAGGAAACCGAGCAGCTCGAATCTGACCTGATGGACTGACGGAACAATCATGGCCCTGCTGCAAATCGCCGAACCCGGACAATCGCCGCTGCCGCACCAGGTCAAGCGCGCCGTGGGAATCGACCTGGGAACCACCAATTCGCTGGTCGCCAGCATGCGCGGCGGCCGCGCCGCGGTACTGCCCGACGAACACGGGGCGCTGATCCTGCCCTCGGTGGTCAATTACAGCGAGCCGGGCGCGCCACTGGTCGGCGCGCAGGCACTGGCCCTGGCGGGGCAGCACCCGGCGGACACGCTGGTCTCGGTCAAGCGTTTCATGGGGCGCGGCCGGGAAGATGCGCGCGAGGACGCCGCGCGTGCCCACTACCGCCTGGTCGAGGGCGAGGAGGGCATGGTGCGCTTCGTCACCGGCAGCGGCGAGGTGTCCCCGGTGGAGGCCTCCGCGGAGATCCTGCGCAGCCTGCGCGCGCGCGCCGAGTCCACCCTGGGCGGCGCCATCGACGGCGCGGTCATCACCGTGCCTGCCTATTTTGACGACGCGCAGCGCCAGGCGACGAAGGACGCGGCGACGCTGGCGGGCCTGCCGGTACTGCGCCTGCTCAACGAACCCACCGCGGCGGCGGTGGCCTACGGCCTGGATTCGGCGCAGGAGGGTGTGATCGCCGTCTACGACCTGGGCGGGGGCACGTTCGACATCTCCATCCTGCGCCTGCGCCGGGGTGTGTTCGAGGTGCTGGCCACCGGCGGCGACACCGCCCTGGGCGGCGACGATCTCGACGCCGCCGTCGCCAACTGGATCACCGCGCAGTGCGGCGCCGCGGAGCTGTCGCCGGGCCAGTACCGGCAGGTACAGGCGCGGGCGCGGGACGCCAAGGAGCGCCTGTCGCAACAGGCCAGTGTCAGCATCGAGCTGGACGATGTGTTGCCCGGGCAGGCGCCGCTGACGCTCGCGCGCGAGGCCTTCGAGGAACTGGCCAGGCCCCTGGTCAAGCGCACGCTGCGCGCCTGCCGCCGTTGCCTGCGCGACGCCGGGCTGGACGCGGCGGTGGACAACGTGGTCATGGTGGGCGGCTCGACGCGGGTGCCGCTGGTGCGCGAGGCGGTGGGCGAGTTTTTCGCGCGCGAACCGCTGATCGATATCGACCCCGACCAGGTGGTCGCCGTGGGCGCCGCGATCCAGGCCGATATCCTGGTGGGCAACCGCCCCGAGGGCGACCTGTTGCTGCTGGACGTCATCCCGCTGTCCCTGGGCATAGAGACCATGGGTGGGCTGGTGGAAAAGATCGTGCCGCGCAATACCACCATCCCGGTGAGCCGGGCCCAGGATTTCACCACCTACAAGGACGGCCAGACCGCGCTGGCCGTGCACATCCTGCAGGGCGAGCGCGAACTGGTGGACGACTGCCGTTCCCTGGCGCGTTTCGAACTGCGCGGCATCCCGCCGATGGTGGCCGGCGCGGCCCGTATCCGCGTGACCTTCCAGGTCGACGCGGACGGCCTGCTCAACGTGTCGGCGCTGGAGGAGTCCACCGGCGCCGAAGCCAGCGTGACGGTCAAGCCCTCCTTCGGTCTCAGTGACGAGGAAATCGCCGGCATGCTGCAGGCCTCCTTCGAGCACGCTGGCGACGACAAGGAGGCGCGCCACCTCGCCGAGCAGCGCGTGGCGGGCTGGCAACTGCTGGACAGCCTGCAGGCGGCGTTGGGGGCGGATGGCGAGGCGCTGCTCGATAGCGACGAGCGCGCGGCCCTGGATGCGGCCATGTCAGACCTGCGCGACCTGCTCGACAGCGATGACGCCGCGGCGATCAAGTCGCAAACCGAGCGGCTCGGACGGCTGAGCGAGGCCTTCGCCGCGCGACGCATGGACCGTAGCATCCGCGACGCGCTGTCGGGCGTGTCCCTGGACGAACTGGATGACGAGGTGACCCCGTGACCCGCATAGTGGTACTGCCCAACGAAAATCTCTGCCCGGACGGCGCGGTCGTCGAGGCGCAGCCGGGGCAGAGCATCTGCCGCGCCCTGCTGGACAACGACATCGAGATCGAGCACGCCTGCGAGATGTCCTGCGCCTGCACCACCTGTCACGTCATCGTGCGCGAGGGCTATGACTCCCTGGGCGAGCCGGACGAACTGGAGGACGACTACCTGGACAAGGCCTGGGGCCTGGAGCCCGATTCACGGCTCAGTTGCCAGGCGATCGTCGCCGACGAGGACCTGGTCATCGAGATACCGCGCTACACTATCAACATGGTTTCGGAACAACACTAGGACATGCCCCATGCGCTGGACTGACGTCAACGACATCGCCATCGAACTGGCCGATAACCACCCCGATGTGGACCCATTGAGCGTGAACTTCGTCGACCTGCGCAAGTGGGTGCTGGCGCTCGAGGGGTTCGATGACGACCCGGATCACTGCGGCGAGAAAATTCTCGAGGCGATCCAGGCCGCGTGGATTGAGGAGCGGGACTGACCCGGCGCACGTGCCGGGCCGGCGGCCCACGCCGGCTCGCAGGCCGCTTTTGCCGGCAGCGGTGGCCGGGTTGCGGTGCGCGCGCCGGGCGCCCTGCGCGGGCGCGGCGGGGCGGCACCGCAGACGCTTTTCCGGTGAGGCCAATAACCCACTGATTTAAAAGAAAAAGAAATACGCGCCGGGGGCGGTATTAGGGTGAAACCGGCGGGCAAAATCCGTATAATTGCGCGCTTCTAAAATCGACCCTCTGTGGAGACACCCCATGGCAGTTGAACGCACCCTGTCCATCATCAAGCCCGACGCCGTCGCCAAGAACCTCATCGGCAAGATCTACTCGCGTTTCGAGAGCAACGGCCTGCAGATCGTCGCGGCGAAAATGCTGCGCCTGAGCGACAGCGTGGCCGGTGGTTTCTACGCCGAGCACGCCGAGCGCCCGTTCTATCCGGCATTGATCGAATTCATGACCTCCGGGCCGGTGGTGGTGCAGGTGCTGGAGGGCGAGGACGCCATCGCCAAAAACCGTGAACTGATGGGCGCCACGAATCCGCAGGAGGCCGCGGAGGGCACCATTCGCGCGGATTTCGCCTCCTCCATCGATGCCAACGCGGTGCACGGTTCCGACTCCGCGCAGTCCGCCGCACGCGAGATCGCCTACTTCTTCGCCGAGAGCGAACTCTGCGGCCGCTGAGCGCGGCCCACCCGGAGCATGATGAACGCGCCCGACAGCACAGCGACAGGCACTGGGGCCGCCCCCGTTCGCGCCAACCTGCTGGGCATGAACCGGGCGCAGCTCGAGGCGTTTTTCCTCGAGATGGGAGAGAAGAAGTTTCGCGCGCAACAGGTGCTGAAGTGGATACACCACGCGGGCGTCACCGACATCGGCCAGATGAGCAACCTGGGCAAGGCCCTGCGCGAAAAATTGCAGGCGGTGGCCGAGGTGCGCCCGCCGCAAATCGTCAGCCAGCAGGATTCCGCTGACGGCACGCGCAAGTGGGCGGTGCGGGTGGACGGTGGCGGCCTGGTGGAGACCGTGCTCATTCCCACCGCCGGCCGCGCCACCCTGTGTGTCTCCTCCCAGGTGGGCTGCAGCCTGGACTGCAGCTTCTGCTCCACCGGCAAACAGGGCTTCCAGCGCGACCTCAGCAGTGCCGAGATCATCGGCCAGGTCTGGCTGGCCATCAAGTCCTACGACGCCTTCCAGTCCGGCAAGGGCCGTATCGTCACCAACGTGGTGCTGATGGGCATGGGCGAACCCCTGCTCAACTTCGACAACGTGGTTACCGCCATGGACCTCATGCTCGAGGACCTCGCCTACGGCCTGTCCAAGCGACGCGTGACCCTCAGTACCTCGGGCGTGGTGCCGGCGCTGGACAGGCTGGCGGGCGTCAGCGAGGTATCCCTGGCGGTGTCCCTGCACGCGCCCAACGACGCCCTGCGCGACCAGCTGGTGCCGATCAATCGCAAGTATCCTATCGCCATGCTGCTGCGCAGCTGCCGCGACTACATGGCGGCGCAGAGCGACCGCAACCGCGTGGTGACCATCGAGTACACCCTGATCGCCGGCGTCAATGATCGCGTGGAGCACGCGCGGGAGCTGGCGCAACTGCTGCGCGATCTGCCGTGCAAGATCAACCTCATACCGTTCAACCCCTTCGACCAGTCGGACTACCGGCGGCCCGGCGGCAACGCGGTGTCGCGGTTCTGGCAAGTACTGGTCGATGCGGGATATATTGTCACCGTCAGGACTACCCGCGGCGACGATATCGACGCGGCCTGCGGTCAGCTGGTCGGGCAGGTGGTTGACCGCACCCGGCGCAGCGAACGCTACCGCGGGGCTCAGGACTCTCAGGTCATCAAGGTGGGGTAGGGGTGTTGAAGCATTGCAGTGGCAACAGGTGGACTTGGCTCGGCCCGGTGGCGGCGCTGCTGCTGGCGGGCTGTGTATCCACTACCGAACGCGTCTTCACCGAGGAGGCCTCCCCGCAGAAGGCGCTGGAGCGGCGCGTGGGCCTGGCCAGGCAGTACATCGGCGAGGGCAACTGGGACAGCGCCAAGCGCAACCTGGAACTGGCGGCCGAAATCGACCCGCGCAATCCCGAGGTGCACGAGGCCTTCGCCCTGGTCTACCAGAGCACCGGCGAGTACGAACTGGCCGAGGAGCACTTCAAGCGTGCGCTGCGCCTGGACAGTGGCTTCTCCCGCTGCCGCAACAACTACGCCGCGTTCCTGTTCAGCCAGGAGCGCTACGAGGAGGCGGAGCGGGAGCTCGAGCGCGTGGTGAAGGACACGCTGTATTCCGCGCGCCCGCGCGCCTTCGTCAACCTTGGCCTGTGCCGGCAGAAACTGTTTGATCCACAGGGCGCGGAAGAGGCGTTTGTGCGCGCGCTGTCCATGGACCGCACCAATCGCATCGCCTTGCTGGAGGTCGCCACCATCCGCTTCGACGCGGGAGACTACCTGGCGGCGGAGGAGTACTACGCGACCTACCGCAGCGTGGCGCGGCAGCAGTCGGCGCGCGGGCTGTGGCTGGGCGTGCGCCTGGCGCGGGCGACCGGCGATGCCGACGCCGAGGCCAGTTACGTGCTCGCCCTGAGCAACCTCTACCCCGATTCGGCGGAGTACCAGGCCTACCGGCGGTCCCGTGACGGTGAATGAACAGGTACTGCGGCAACTGGATGCGTTCAGCACGCCCGGCACCATGCTGCGCGTCGCGCGCCAGGAGCTGGGCATGAGCGAGCGCGAGGTGGCGGAGCGCCTGAACCTGCTGCCGGAGTACGTCGGTTTTCTCGAGCGCGACGAGTACGACGCGCTGCGCAGCCCCGCCTTCGCCAGGGGCTACGTGCGCTCCTATGGGCGCCTGCTGGGTGTGGACGAGCAACCGCTGTTGCACCTGTTCGACGAGATGCGGGCCGAACACGGCGCGCTCACCCCGCGTCGTATCCAGACGCGTCCGCTGCAGTTGCAGCGCACCGGGCTGGGTGTGGTGACCGGGCTGGTGGTGCTGCTGCTGTTGGTGTTCCTGCTCTGGTGGTGGCAGGGCGGGTCGACTCAACAGGCCGGGTACCAGGACCCGACCGTGGATATACAGCCCGCCGGCATCGCGGTGTCGGCAGGCGGGACAGGTGGATTATGAAAACGCAGTCCCCGATAGTGCGGCGCCAGTCCCGGCAGATCATGGTCGGCGACGTGCCGGTGGGTGGCGGCGCGCCGATCAGCGTGCAGAGCATGACCAACACCGACACCTGCGACGTCGCCGCGACCGTCGCCCAGGTGCGCGCCATCGCCGAGGCCGGCGCCGACATCGTGCGCGTGTCGGTGCCCAGCATGGACGCCGCCGAGGCGTTTCGCAGCATCCGCGAGCAGGTCGAGGTGCCGCTGGTGGCGGACATACACTTCGACCACAAGATCGCGCTCAAGGTGGCGGAGTACGGCGTGGACTGCCTGCGCATCAACCCGGGTAATATCGGCCGCGACGACAAGGTGCGCGCGGTCATCGACAGCGCCAGGGACAAGGGCATTCCCCTGCGCATCGGCGTCAACGCCGGTTCCCTGGGCAAGGACCTGCAACGCAAGTACGGCGAGCCCAACGCCCAGGCCCTGGTGGAGTCGGCCATGCGCCATGTCGACATCCTGGACAAGTTCGATTACCCGGAATTCAAGGTGAGCGTGAAGGCCTCCGAGGTGTTCATGGCGGTGGAGGCGTACCGCCTGCTGGCGGGCAAGATCGAGCAACCCCTGCACCTTGGCATCACCGAGGCCGGTGGGCTGCGCGGCGGTACGGTGAAGTCCGCGGTGGGACTGGGCATGCTGCTCATGGAAGGGATCGGCGACACCATTCGCATTTCCCTGGCGGCGGACCCGGTGGAGGAGGTCAAGGTCGGTTTCGATATTCTCAAGAGCCTGCACCTGCGCACCAACGGCATCAACTTCATCGCCTGTCCCAGCTGTTCACGGCAGAACTTCGACGTGATCGGCACCATGAACGCCCTGGAGCAGCGCCTGGAAGACGTGCGCACCCCCATGGACGTCGCGGTGATCGGCTGTATCGTCAACGGCCCCGGTGAAGCGCGGGAAGCGGATGTCGGCCTGACCGGCGCCAGCCCCAGCAACCTTGTTTACATCGCCGGGGAACCGGATCACAAGGTCAGTAACGAGGATTTCGTCGATCATCTCGAACAGGTGATCCGCGAGCGCGCCGCCAGCCTGGAAGCGGCGCGCGCCCGGGCGGAAGAAGACCTGATCACCCGGTCCTCGACGTGACAGGACGGAACCCGGCGGAGACCACGTGAGCGAGATCAGAGCCATACGCGGGATGAACGACATCCTGCCCGACGCAACGCCGGCCTGGCAGCTGCTGGAGCGCACGGTTGCACAACTGCTGGATACCTACGGCTACGGCGAGATCCGCCTGCCGCTGGTGGAGAAAACCGCCCTGTTCAGCCGCTCCATCGGCGAGGTCACCGACATCGTCGAGAAGGAGATGTACAGCTTCGAGGACCGCAACGGCGACAGTCTCTCCCTGCGCCCCGAGGGCACCGCCGGCTGCGTGCGCGCGGCCATCCAGCACAACCTGCTGGGCGTGCCCCGGCGCCTGTGGTACGCCGGGCCGATGTTCCGCTACGAACGGCCGCAGAAGGGGCGGCAGCGGCAGTTCCACCAAATGGGCGTGGAGGCCTTCGGCATCGCCACCCCGGATATCGATGCGGAACTGATCCTGCTCTGCGCGCGGCTGTGGCGGCAACTGGGCATCGCCGGCGACGTGCAACTGGAACTCAACTCCATCGGCAGCGCCGCGGCGCGCCAGGCCTATCGCCAGGCCCTGGTGGAGTACCTGTCTGGCCATGTCGACGCCCTGGACGAGGACAGCCGCCGGCGCCTCGACAGCAATCCGCTGCGTATCCTGGACAGCAAGCATCCCGCCACCCGGGAATTGCTGGGCGCGGCGCCCTCGCTGCAGGATTACCTCGACGCGGAGTCCGCTGAGGATTTCGCCCGCCTGTGCGGGCTGCTCGACGCGGCGGGCGTGGCCTATACGGTCAATCGCCGCCTGGTGCGCGGCCTGGACTATTACAACAAGACGGTGTTCGAGTGGGTGACCACCAGCCTTGGCGCCCAGGGCACGGTCTGCGCCGGCGGCCGCTACGACGGCCTGGTGCAACAGCTGGGCGGCAAGCCCACGCCGGCGATCGGTTTCGCCATGGGCATGGAGCGGCTGGTGTTGTTGCTGCAGGCCGCCGGCGCTTGCGCCCAGGCGAGTGCGCCGGAAGTCTACGTATTGGCGCTGGGAGCCGCGGCGGAGCAGGCCGCCAGGGTCGCCAGCGAGCAGTTGCGCGACGCCGCGCCGGCACTGAAGATAACGCAGCACGCCGGCGGTGGCAGTTTCAAGAGCCAGATGAAAAAGGCGGACAAGAGCGGCGCCCGCGTGGCCATTATTTTTGGCGAGGACGAGGTCGCCGCGAACTCGGCGACGCTCAAGCCGCTGCGCGCGGGGCAGGATGCCGGGCAACGTACGGTAGCGCTGCAGGAACTGCCGTCGGCGCTGCAGGCGCTACTGCCGTAACCGAACCAGAGAGAGGGTAGAAAAGACGTGGAATCATTTCGCACGGAAGACGAGCAGGTCGAAGCGCTGCGGCGCTGGTGGGACGAAAACGGCCGCTCCACCGTCATCGCCATTGTCATCGCCCTGGGCGTTGGCTTCGGCTGGCAGGGCTGGCAGAAGTACCAGTCGGACCAGGCGGCGGCGGCTTCCGACCTGTACCAGGACATGCTCGGCAGCCTGTCAGGTGAAGCCGCCGCCGGCGACCCGGCGGAACTGGCGCAGCAGATCAAGAGCGCCTATCCCGGCAGCACCTACGCACAGTTCGCCGCTATGCACCTGGCCGCCATGGCGGTGGAGAACGCCGACCTGGCAGGCGCCGAGGCGCAGTTGCGCTGGGTGCTGGGCAAGGCCACCAGCGGCAGTGACATGGCGCGTGTGGCGCAACTGCGCCTGGCGCGGGTAGTCGCCGCACGCGGCGAGGCGGAACAGGCGCTGGCGATTCTCGCCGAGGGCGACAGCGGCGCCTACCAGGCGTCCTACGCGCTGGCCCGCGGCGATGTCTACCTGGGACAGGGCAGGCGGGACGAGGCGCAGGCCGCCTACGCCACCGCCCAGGCGCTGGTGGCGCTGGGCGGCCAGCAGGGCGTGAACCTGCCCTCGCTGCAGGCCAAGCTGCAAAGCCTGTCGTCGCTGCCCGCCGCCGGGGAACAGGGCGACGCCCCCGCCAACGACGCCGGGGAGTCGTAAGCGATGAGTCCTGTCTACCGTTTCACCCTCGTTTTCCTGGCCGCCGTAGCCCTGGCCGGTTGCAGCACCGTATCCGGGTGGTTCGCCGATGATGACGACGACCCCACGGCGCCGGTTGAACTGACCGACATCGAGGAAAAGGTAACAATCCGCAAACTCTGGTCGGTTGGAGTGGGCGACGGGCAGGGTGAGGGGCTGTACCGCATCACGCCGGCCATGACGGACGACAGCTTGTACGCTGCCTCTTCCGACGGGCGGGTGCTGGCGCTGTCGCGGGAACGCGGCAAGACGCTGTGGAAAACCGATCTCGATACCGACCTGTCCGGCGGGGTGGGACTCCACGAGGACTCGTTGTTCCTGGGCAGCAGTGAGGGCGCGGTACTGCGCCTGGACGCGCAGAGCGGCGAGCTGCTGTGGTCCACGCAACTGCGCGGCGAGGTGCTCGCCCCGCCACAGGGTGACGGTCGCGTGGTCGTGGCGCAGACCTATGACGGCAAGTTGCAAGGCCTGGACTACGACAGCGGCGAGTTGCTGTGGACCTATGACAGCAATGTGCCGGTGCTGACGGTGCGCGGCACCAGCACGCCGATCCTGCTCGACAACGTGGTCTACGCCGGTTTTGCCAACGGCCGGGTGATGGCCCTGGATGCGCGCAGCGGCGCGGTGAACTGGGAAATCCGCGTGGCCATCTCGCAGGGGCGCTCGGAGATTGAACGCATCGTCGACGTCGACGGCAGCATGGCGCTGTCCGCCGGTGAACTCTACGCTGCCAGCTACCAGGGCCGGGTGGTTGCCATCGACGTGCGCGGCGGGCGCAAGCTGTGGCAGCAGGACGTGTCCTCGGTGTCCGGCGTCTCCCTGGGCTTTGGCAATGTCTACGTCGCCGACGAAGACGGCACGGTATTCGCCTACCAGCGCACCGGCGCGGGCCTGCGCTGGTCCCAGGGCGCCCTGGGATATCGCGAGTTGTCGCGCCCGACGCCGGTCAGCAGTTACGTCGCCGTCGCCGACTTCGAGGGCTACCTGCACATCATCTCCCAGGTGGACGGTGAGATCGTCGGTCGCGTGCGCGTCGACGGCGATGGCGCCCGCGCCGACATGCTCAGCGACGGCAACGTGCTCTACGTGTTTGGCAACAGCGGCAAGCTGGTGGCCTATGAGATCACGGGCAGGACATGATTCGTGATACCGGTGATCGCCCTGGTCGGGCGCCCAAACGTCGGTAAGTCCACTCTCTTCAACCAGTTGACGCGCAGCCGCGACGCGATTGTCGCGGACTTTCCCGGGCTGACCCGCGATCGCAAATACGGCGAGGCGCGGATTGGCAGCCGGCCTTTCGTGGTTATCGACACCGGCGGTATTACCGGCGACGAGGCGGGGATCGATTCCTCCATGGCGGAGCAGTCGATGACCGCTATCGAGGAGGCCGACGCCGTGCTGTTCATGGTGGACGCGCGCGAGGGGCTCAATGCCACCGACGAGGCCCTGGCGCGCCACCTGCGGCAGCGCAACAAGTCCTTTTACCTGGTGGTGAACAAGGTCGATGGCCTGGACGCCGATACCGCCAGCGGGGAGTTCTATGCCCTGGGCGTGGAATCGCTGTTCGCTATCGCCGCCAGTCACGGACGCGGCGTGCGCGCCATGATCGAGCGCGTGCTGGAATCCTTTGCGCCGGCTGATCCCGCGGCCCTGGCCGAGCGCGACCCGTCGGCGATCCGCGTCGCCATCATCGGCCGCCCCAATGTCGGCAAGTCCACCCTCGTCAACCGCCTGCTGGGTGAGGACAGGGTAGTGGTCTACGACGAGCCGGGCACGACCCGGGACAGCGTCTATGTCGACTTCGAGCGCGACGGGCGCGCCTACACGCTGATCGATACCGCGGGTGTGCGCCGGCGCAAGAACGTGAAGCTGGCGGTGGAGAAGTTCTCCATCGTCAAGACGCTCAAGGCGGTGGACGACGCCCACGTGGTGATCCTGGTGATGGACGCGCGGGAGGGCATTGTCGACCAGGATATGCACCTGCTCGGGCACTGCATCGATTCCGGCCGGGCGCTGGTGCTGGCGGTGAACAAGTGGGACGGCATCGCGCCGGACCAGCGCGATTTCATTCGCCGCGAGCTGGACCGGCGCCTGCGTTTCGCCGACTACGCGGATACGCACTTCATCTCGGCCTTGCACGGCACCGGCGTGGGCCACCTGTACCGATCCGTACAGGCGGGGTTCGAGTCCGCCACGCGCAAACTGGTCACCGGCGAGTTGACGCGCATTCTCGAGGGGGCGGTGTACGACCACCCGCCGCCGATGATCAACGGGCGCCGCATCAAGCTGCGCTACGCCCACGCCGGCGGCCAGAACCCGCCGCTGGTGGTTATCCACGGCAACCAGACCGGCAGCGTGCCGAACAGTTACCAGCGCTACCTGGAGAAAGTCTACCGGCGCGAGCTGAAGCTGGTGGGCACGCCGGTCCGTATCGAGTTCCGCAGCGGCGACAACCCCTACGCGGACAAGCGCAACAAGCTGACCCAGCGCCAGGTGCAGCGCAAGCGACGCCTGATGGCGCACGTGAAGAAGGGCAAGAAACGCGGGAAGAAGTGACATGGCGGCGACGCACAGGCCGGACCTGGATTCACGCGAACGTATCGAGTATTTCGTCGACCGCTTCTACGAGCGACTGCTGGCCGACGAGCAACTGGCGCCAATTTTCGTCGATGTGGCGCAGATAGACCTCGACGTACACCTGCCGCATATCAAGGACTACTGGTGCAAGTTGCTGCTGGGGGAGCGGGGCTACCAGCGTCACACCATGAATATTCACCGGCAACTGCACGGCAAGCGGTCCCTGCACAGGGGTGATTTCGAGCGCTGGCTGGCTTACTTCACCCACACCGTGGACGAGCATTTTGCCGGCGAGCGCGCCGAGCGCGCCAAGCGGGTGGCCGCGGCGATTGCCGCGAACATGGAAAACAGCCTCTCCTGAGAGGTGGCGCCTGCCCCGGGGGGGCGGATGGCCCCCGCCTGCGCGGGGGTCAGCGCCTGTCTCAGAAGTTATAGCGCAGGTCCACGCCGTAGGTGAGCGGGTCCTGGACGTTGGTCTTGTAGGCCCCCAGTTCATCGGCGACGAAGCCGCCCGGGTTTTCCGCGAACTCCTCGTCAAGCAGGTTCTTGCCCCACAGCGCCACCTCGATGGTGTCGGCGTCGTTGGACCAGGCCAGTCGCGCATTCAGCAGCTTGCGGTCCTGGAAGTACCAGCGGCCGGTGGTGAAGATGGTGGCGGTTGAGTCGTCCGCCTTCTGGTCGAAGATGTAGTCCACGTGCACCAGCAGGTAGCCGGTCGGGATGTCCGGTGTCCAGTCCATGCTGATGGTGTAGTCCGTACGCGTATCGATGTTTTCCTTTTCGCCACCCTTGGGTTCTCCCCGGGCGTCGAAGTACGGGTCCTGCTCACGCTCCATGTCGCGCATGGTGGTCAACGCGGTAAAGCGCAGCGTCTCCAGCGCCTGCCACTGGGTGTACAGTTCCCAGCCGGTGGTTTCCTCGTCCGATGTCACCACCCGCGGTTGCGCGGTGGGGTCGTCGGGGCTGTCCTTGACCGACTCGGTGCCCTGGCGTCCGTCCAGTTCCTGGTAGAACAGGGCGAACTCGATGCGCACGGTGTCGTCGAAGAAATCGCCCTTGAGGCCCACCTCGTAGCTGGTCATGTCTTCCGGGTCGAAGGGGCCGGATAGCACCGCGTCGAAGGACTGGCCGTCGAAGCCGCCGGACTTGTAGCCGGTGGCGAAGGAAGCGTAGGTCATTGCGCTGTCCATGAAACTCCACTCCGCTACGGCGCGGCCGGTGGTCTTGCTCCAGTTTTCGTCGTCCTCGAACTTGTCGAAAAATTCCGCCGGGTCGGAAGTGATCACCGAGGGGTCGAAGGCCACTCGCGCCGGTGCGACAGGGAAGCCGGCCAGCGTATTGTCGAAGGTCTGCCAGGAGTAGTCCTTCTCGTCGTAGCTGTAGCGCAACCCGCCGATCAGGCGCACCGTGTCGGTGAGGTTGTAGGTGAGGTCGCCGAAAATGCCCCAGTTGACGAACTCGCCCGTGTTGTCCATGGTCTCGGTGAAGTACTCGCCGGCGTAGCGCGGCGGCAGCACCGCCGTGGGCAGGCCGGTGATCTCGCCGGCCGCCTGGGAGAAGAACAGGTAGGTGGCATCGTCGGCGTCGGCGAAGAAATCCCAGATATGGCTGTTCTGGTCGAGCATGACATCGGGGGGAATCAGGCCCAGGTCCTGCGCGAAAGGCAGTAACTCGTTGCTGACAAACTGCATGTAGGAATCCGCGCGCAGACCGATGTCCGTGCGCTGGTAGACATCTTCGCTGCTGTAGTTGCCGCCGACGATGATGTCGAAGCGGTCGTTGACGAAGTTGAAGCGCACCTCGCTGTAGAAGATATCGGAATCTTCCTTGTTGTTGGTGTCCAGGTAGCGGCGAATGGCAGCGGTGCCGTCCTCGTCCTGCAGGTTGAAGGTGTCCCAGTCGCGGTAACTGAGGATGCCGAACACGGACAGTTCGTCGTTGAAATCGTGGTCTACTTGCAGGGATACGCCGTACATGTCGCGCTCTTCCTTGCGCGGCACCGCGTCGTTCTCGACGTCGTCGTTGAAGGGATCGTTGCTCAGGGCGTACTCGCTGACCCCGATGGAGTAGCTGGTATTGCCGCCGCGATCCTCGATATCGCCGGCCAGTTGCACCCGCGTGTCGTCGGTGGGTTCCCAGGCGATGGCCAGCCGGCCGAAGGTGTACTCTTCCTCGCGCAGGTCGTCGCCGATGCCCTTGTTATCGAAAATGCCGTCGCGGCTGTGGTCCAGGATATTGGCGCGTACCGCCAGCGTGTCGTTGATCGGTACGTTGACCATGCCTTCCAGGTCCAGCAAACCGTAGTTGCCGATGCGTGAGCGCACGAAGCCCTCGAATTCGTCGAGGTCGGGCTTGTTGGGGATCATGTTGACCACGCCGGCGGTGGCGTTGCGGCCGTACAGCGTGCCCTGCGGTCCTTTCAACACTTCCACGCGCTGGATATCGAGGAAGGGGATGGTGGTTACCGCCCGCGGCAGGTAAGCGTTGTCATAAAAGGTCGCCACCGAGGGGTCCTGGCCGCTGGAGATGTTCGGGCTGGACACGCCGCGGATCTCCGTGCCGAGTTGGGTTGACTGGTTCGACGTTACCGCGCCGAACTTCACGCCGGGCATGAAATCGTCGATGTCGGCGATGTCGTTGGCGCCGGTGTTGATCATGTCCTGGGCGGTGAAGGTGCTCACCGCGATGGGCACGGTCATGCTGCTCTCCTCCCGCTTCTGGGCGGTGACCAGCACTTCCTCCAGCGTCAGTTGATAGCGGCCGCCGGAATTGTTGGACGCCGGCTCCTGGGCAAGTGCAGGCGCACTGAGTGAAACAACGGTCGCAGCGACTGCGCTATACAGTTGTGTACGGGCCCCTGACAGAATCGAGTGTCTCATCTGGTATCTACCTTCCTGTTGGTTGTGGGGTACAGCTTCAAGCCCCGGACAGTTGACGCGGTTTTGCCCGCCTTTGATTATGGGCCCTATACTAACTTATGGTGGCCCGAAAAAATAGTAGTCAGTATTAACTTTATGTGGTTTAATCGCCGCCACCCTCAATACCGCCCGCCAGTCGACCGCCTGCAGGAGAGCCACCGGATGAAAACACTGATCGCAGCCATCGTCCTGTCAACCTATGCCCTGGGCGCCATGGCGCAGGCCGGGGCGCCCGCGGCCTACCAGCCCTGTGCGGCGTGCCACGGCGCGGTCGGGCAGGGCGATCCCGCACAGAATGCACCCGCACTGGCCGGGCAGGATGCACCCTACCTGGAACGTCAGCTGGCGAACTTCCGCTCCGGGCTGCGCGGCGCCGACCCGGCGGACACGGCGGGTGCGCAGATGCGCGCGATGACGGCCACCCTGGAGCCCGCCGCGGCCCCGCAGGTCGCCGCCTGGCTGGCCGCACAGCCCGCGCCGCAGCCGGCGCCCGCGCAGGGCACTGACCTGCGCAACGGTGAAAGCATCTACCATGGCCGCTGCGGCGCCTGCCACGGCGGCGCGGGGGAGGGCAACCCCGGCCTCAATTCCCCGCGCCTGAACACGCTGGACGCGGCCTACCTGAAACGTCAGTTCGCCAACTTCCTGCAGGGCGTGCGCGGTTCTCACCCGGACGATACCTATGGCCGCCAGATGAAAATGATGGCCGCAACCCTGCCGGGTGAAAAGGACCTCGATGACGTGATCGCGTTTATTCACGCGCAGGCGCAGCAGGACTAGGCACATGCGCGGTGTCGTGATCGTCTGCGTCGTGCTCGGCCTGGCCCTGGCGGCCGGTCTGGGCGTTTCCGCGCCCGACGCGCCCGACGGTTTTGCCCTGTCGCAGCGCTGTCCACCGAGTTTCGAGCAGACCGTCGCCGGCACCTGCAGCCTGCGTACGCTCTACGAGATGTACGACTCGGTGCAGGACAAGGGGCTGGGCGGCACGCAGACGTCCCTGCCGGACCATCGCGACGGCTTTAGCCCGCAGCAAATAGATCTTGGCCGCTACCTGTTCTTCGACCCGGCGCTGTCAGCGGACGGCTCTATCTCCTGTGCCAGCTGCCACCACCCCGACCAGGGCTTCAGCGACGGCCTGCCGCGCTCGGTGGGTATCGGCGGCCGGCAGGCGGCGCGGGCGGCGCCCACCCTGTGGAACGTCGCCTTCCTCGACAGTTTCTTCTGGGACGCCCATGCCGCCAGTCTCGAGGAGCAGGCGGCCGGTCCGCTGTTCGCCCCGGCGGAGATGGGCAATACGCCACAGCAGTTGCTCGCCACCCTCAACGGCAACCGCGCCTATCGCGCGATGTTCCGGCAGGCCTTTGCGCAGCGCGCGGGCGAGGCCATCGAGCTGGAGCAGGTGTACCAGGCGCTGGCGGCTTTCCAGACCTCGCTGATCTCGCTGAACAGCCGTTACGACCGCTACGCCCACGGTTTCCACGCGGCGCTGACGCCGCCGGAGATCGAGGGCCTGAACATCTTCCGCTCGTTCGTCGCGCGCTGTGCCGAATGTCATACGCCGCCGTTGTTTACCAACCAGCAGGTGGCGGTCATCGGCGCACCCGAGCCCGAGGGCCTGCCCTTCGACCCCGGCGCCCAGGCGGTGTTTGGCGCGGACAAGCTGCGCGGCGGCTTCAAGGTGCCGACCCTGCGCAATGTCGCGCTGACCGCGCCTTACATGCATTCGGGCCTGTTCGACAACCTGCGCGATACGGCGGCGTTCTACAACGGCGGCCGCGGGCACGCCGTCCCCGAGGGTGAAAACCTGCACCTGCACTGGCACATCACCTCGCCGGACCTCACTGATTACGAACTGGACCGCCTGGTCGACTTTCTCGGTACGCTGACCGATGAGAGTCTCAAGCCCCGCGTTCCCGTGCGTGTGCCCTCGGGCCTCACGCCGATAAATCACCCAGCGCGCGAGCAGATCGCGACAACCCAATCGATACCGGGAGAATCTTCATGAACACTGCAAGACTGTTTGGCCTGGCCTTTACCTGCGCGGTATTTGCCGCGGGTATCAGTGTCGGCGGCTGCGGGGAACAGGCCGCGCCCGTCATCACTGGTAGTGGCAGCGCCGCCACCTACGAGGGGGGCTTCTCCGCGGAGGGCAACACCTTGACCCTGGACGGCAACACCAAATCGGTGGCCGGTCCGCCCATGACCGATATCGTGGTGGTGGTGCAGGACGGCGAGTCTATCCAGGAGGCGGTGCAGAATGCGGCGCCCGGCACCACGATCCAGGTCATGCCCGGCACCTACCACGAGACCGTTTACATCGACAAGGACGGGATCCGGCTGGTCGGGGTCATCGACAAGGGCCGCCGCGCCACACTGGACGGCCAGGGCAAACTCAACGACGCGATTCTCTACTCCGGCAACAACATCGTGGTGGAGAACTTCAAGATTACCGCCTACAAGGGCAACGGCATCATGAGCCAGGCGGGCAACAACTGGGAGATTCGCAACAACCTGATCGTCGATACCGGCGTGTACGGCATCTTCCCGCAACTGGGCCAGAACGGCGTGGTGGAACACAACATCATCTCGGGTATCGAGGATGCGGCCATCTATGTCGGCATGAGCGACAACGTACACGTGGCCTACAACGACGTGTTCGACAGCGTCGCCGGTATCGAGATCGAGAACAGCCGCCACGCCATCGTCGAGGCCAACCGGGTGTACAACAACACCGGCGGCATCCTCGCGTTCATCACGCCGGGGCTGCCGATAAAGACGACCTACGATGTCATCATTCGCAACAACTTCGTGGTCGCCAACAATCACCCGAATTTCGGCGCTCCCGGGTCCACGGTGTCGGGTATTCCGGCGGGTACCGGCATCCTGGTGATGGCCGCCGACGACGTGGTCATCGAGGGCAACATCATTCGCGACAACAAGACCACCGGCATCCTGATCACCGATCACGGCAACGCCGCCAACGTCACTATCGACCCGGAATCGGAGCCGAACCCGGACCGGGTGAAAATTCTCAACAACACCATGCTGAACAACGGTTACGACACCATCGGCGACGTCAAGGCATTGATGGCGCTGAAAATGACCAGCGGTCACCCGGATATCGTGCGTGTCGGCAAGTCGCAGGACAGCTGTATCATCAACAGGCATCGCTACGTGACCGTGGGACTGGAGGATTTCGGCGAATGCGACTTCACCAATACCTACCAGACCGCCAACTACCTGCTGGCGCCTGTGCCCCCGCGTGAGATTCACGGCGAGGACCGCGGCAAGATCGCCTACCTGGGCATTTGCGCCGGCTGCCACACCTACACCGGTCGCATGATCGGCCCGCCGGTGCAGATCATCCAGGCGCTGTACATGGACAACCCCCAGGGCATCGCCGACTACATCGCCGAGCCGACCAAGAAACGCGATGACTACCCGGAGATGCCGCCCCAGGACTACCTGGACGAGGCCACGCGCCTGGCGGTGGCCGAGTACATGCTGCAGGTGAAGAAGTAGCCCCCCGCGGGCTCAGAAGTGGTCCAGTACCAGCCGGGTGTTGACCAGCACGCCCGGCGTACCTTCGACCAGCTGGTCGCCGTAATTCAGCGACAGCGTCACGTCCTCGTTGGGATACCAGGAAACCGAGCCGCGGCGCAACAGCATCTCCTCGCCGGTGTGTGACCAGTCGGTCTGGTCGACGCGCACATCGATCGCGTACTGCGGCGACGGCGACCACTGCAGCCCGGCGCCGTACTGGGTCTGCAGGAAATTGACGTCCTGCGTGGCCTGGTACTGCGTACGCTGGATCAGCGCGCCGCTCAGCTGTAGGTGCATTTGCGGCAGCAGCTTGAGGTCGGACTGGAAGCGGTAGGTCTGGCTGCTCTGGGTGCGCAGGTAGCGGTCGCGGTAGGTGTCGTCGGCGATATAGCGGCCGTTCCAGTGCACGCGGCCGCCGTGCAGCGAGCCGCGCAAGCCCAGGGAGTAGCCCTGCATCTCCAGTTCCGCCGCGTCCGCGTGCGGGCGGTTCAACTGGTACTGGTAGTTCACGTCTACCGTGGCGACGTCCAGCAGCGAACGCGACAGGCCTGGCACGAGCCGGTGATTGTAGCCGCCGGTGGCGGTGGTGTAGAGGCTGTTGGCGCGCACCAGGGTGTTGGCCTGTAGCAGGCGGTCCAGCGGCTTGCAGCGCAGGGTCGCGCCTAGCCGTTGCGTCGTACTGTCATCGGTGGCGGTGAAATCTTCGCCCACCTTTACCGCCAGGTCGTAGCCGACGTCGAGACTCAGCAGCGGGTTGCGCAGGGCCAGGTCGATGCCGGACAGGGCCTCCCCGCCGGGGCGGGGCGCGGCGCCGTCGGCAAATGACCCCGGATCGATGGACAGATCGATACCGCCGGCCTGCGCGCCCTGCGCCAGGCACAGGGCCGTGGCGGTAAACAGGGACAGCCTGTGTGCATTGCCGCGCAGCACGAATCAGCTCCAGGAGGGTTGCTAGCTGTAAGTAGTATAAGTAAGGGTTGGGGGCGCTTCAATAAAATCAGCGAGTTAAAGCGTGAAATCTAAAGTGATTTATCGCCATAGCCGTGTCCAGCGTGCGGACAAGGGCCGTGTTGTTGCGCGCTGTGGTTTTTCCCCGCCCACGTTGCTACTGTTGGCCGCTGGTTCTCCAGGGAGCATGGGCAATGCAGCAGTTGCAGGGTAAGGTCGCCATCGTCACCGGGGCCGCGCGCGGCCTGGGTCGCGCCTACGCGGAGGCGCTGGCGGCGCAGGGAGCGGCCGTGCTGGCCTGTGACATCAACGACTGCGCCGGGACGGTGGCCGCGGTGGATAGCGCGGGCGGGCGCTGCGTGTCGGCCGAGGTCGACGTGACCGACATGGACAGTTGCCGTGCGATGGCCGCGGCCGCGCTGGAGGCCTTCGGCCGTATCGACGTGCTGGTGAACAACGCCGCGCTGTACGCCGGCCTCAAGGGGGCGCGCTTCGAGCATCTCGAGGAGGAGCAGTGGGATGCGGCAATGCGCGTCAACATCAAGGGCGTGTGGCAGGCGAGCAAGGCGGTGGTTGAGGCAATGCGCGCGGCCGGCGGCGGCTCCATCATCAACATATCCTCGCTGGCGGCGGTGTTCGGCCTGCCCTACGGACTGGACTACGTCGCCTCCAAGGCCGCGGTGATCGGCATGACACGCGGCATGGCGCGCGAGCTGGGCGCTGATAATATCCGCGTCAACGCGGTGGCCCCGTCGGCGGTGATGACCGAGGGCACCGCGGAATTTTTCGGTGAGAAGTTCGACAAGGCCAAGGGAGTCATCGCCGCGGGACAACTCATCCAGCGCAACCTGGAGCCGCAGGACCTCACCGGCACCATCGTCTACCTCGCCTCGGATGCCAGCGCCTTTGTCACCGGCCAGACACACATGGTCGATGGCGGTTCCTGGTTCCTGTAGATGCGACAGACGGTATTTCCCCTGGCCGCAGGCGTGCGCCGCCGCCTGCGGCACAACGAATCGATTCCCCCGAGCCTATGAGCATCCCCCGCGACTACCCTGACATTCGTGACGCCGTGGTCCGCCTGTGCGCGGACTTCCCCGGCGAATACTGGCGCGCGCTGGATCGTGAGCGTGAATATCCCACCGAGTTCGTGCGCGCCCTGACCACGGCGGGCTACCTCTCGGTACTGATTCCCGAGGAGTACGGCGGCAGCGGCCAGCCCCTGGGCGCCGCCTGCGCGATCCTCGAGGAGGTGCACCGCAGCGGCGGCAACGGCGCCGCCTGCCACGCGCAGATGTACACCATGGGCACCCTCCTGCGCCACGGCAGTGACGAACAGAAAGCGCGCTACCTGCCGGCCATCGCCGAGGGCTCCCTGCGCCTGCAGGCGTTCGGCGTTACCGAGCCCGGCAGCGGCACCGATACCTCGCGCATCACCACGCGCGCGGTACGCGATGGCGATGACTACGTGGTCAACGGACAGAAGGTGTTCATCTCCCGCGCGCAGCACTCGGACCTGATGATCCTGCTGGTGCGCACCACGCCGCGCGAGGATTGCGCCAGGCATACCGACGGCATGTCGGTATTGCTGGTGGACATGCGCCAGGCGCTGCAGGCGGGCCTGAGCATCCAGCCGCTGGACACCATGATGAACCACGCCACCACGGCGCTGTACTTCGATAACCTGCGGGTGCCGGCGGCCAATCTCATCGGCACCGAGGGCGAGGGGTTTCGCTGCATCCTCGACGGCATGAACGCGGAGCGCATCCTCATCGCCGCCGAGTGCATCGGTGATGCGCGCTGGTTCACGGCCAGGGCGGCGGCCTATGCCCGCGAGCGCCGCGTCTTTGATCGCCCCATCGGGCAGAACCAGGGGGTGCAGTTTCCCATCGCCCGCGCCCATATCCAGGCGCAGGCGGCGGCGCTGATGGTGCGCGAGGCGGCGGCGCTGTACGACGCGGGTGAGCCCGCGGGCTCGGAGGCCAACATGGCCAAGTTGCTTGCCTCGGAGGCCTCCTGGGCGGCGGCGGACACCTGCATCCAGACCCACGGCGGCTACGGTTTCACCGCGGACTACGATGTGGAGCGCAAGTTCCGCGAGACGCGCCTGTACCAGGTCGCGCCGGTGTCGACCAATCTCATTCTCGCGCACATCGCCACGCGCGAACTGGACCTGCCGAGGTCCTTCTGATGTCCGCCGGGCCGTTGCAGGGTGTGCTGGTGGTCGCTCTCGAGCAGGCGGTTGCCGCGCCCTACTGCAGCTCGCGCCTGGCGGATGCCGGTGCGCGGGTCATCAAGGTGGAGCGCGCCGAGGGCGATTTCGCGCGTGCCTACGATCATGTCGCCGCCGGCGAGAGCGCCTATTTCGTCTGGCTGAACCGCGGCAAGGAATCCCTGTGCCTGAATATCAAGGACCCGCGCGACGCCGATCTGCTGCAACGCATCCTCGGCCACGCCGACGTGTTCATCCAGAACCTCGCGCCCGGCGCGGCGGCCCGCGCCGGCTTTGACAGCGCCGCCCTGCGGCGCGACCACCCGCGCCTGATTACCGTGGATATCAGCGGCTACGGTGAGGAGGGGCCGTACCGGGACATGAAGGCCTACGACCTGCTGGTGCAGTGCGAGACCGGCCTGGCGTCGATCACCGGCGCGCCGCAACAGCCGGGTCGCGTGGGCGTCTCGGTGTGCGATATCGCCTGTGGCATGTACGCCCACACGGCGGTGCTGGAAGCGCTGCTGGCGCGGGAGCGCAGCGGCCGCGGCCAGGGCGTGTCGGTATCGCTGTTCGACGCCCTGGCGGACTGGATGACCGTGCCGCTGTTACACCAGCAGTACGGCGGGGCCGCCCCCGGGCGGGTCGGGCTCAATCACCCCTCCATCGCCCCCTACGGCGCCTACGCCTGCCGCGGCGGCGAGCAGTTGGTGATTTCCATCCAGAATGAGCGCGAATGGCTGCGCCTGTGCAGCGAGGTCCTGCGCTGCCCGCAGCTGGCCCGTGATCCGCGCTTTGACAGCAACGTGGCGCGCTGCGCCAACCGGCAGGCACTGGACGCGTCAATCGACGCCGTGTTCAGCGAACTGGAGCGGGATGAACTGGCCGCTCGCCTGCGCGCGGCGGCCATCGCCTACGGCGCGGTCAACAGCGTCGCGGACCTGTTGCGCCATCCACAACTGCGCCGGCAGTCCGTCGCCACCCCCTCGGGGCCGGTGGAACTGGTGGCGGCCCCGGCGCGCCGGGAGAGGGCTGACGGCTGGGGTCCGGTGCCTGGCGTCGGCGAGCACTCGGAGGCAATTCGCCGGGAATTCAGTGATGACTGACAACGGTGCGTACCTGCAGGAGTGGGTAGGGCGCAGCGCAACCGTGTGCGACACCATCGCGCCGGCTCCCGTGGCGGGGCTGGCCGCCGCGCTGGATCACCCGCGCCCGCCGCAGCCCGGCGATAGCCTCCCCGCCGGCTGGCACTGGCTGTTTTTCCAGCAGCCGGTGCGCGCCTCGCGCCTGGGCCCGGACGGCCATCCGCTGCGCGGCGACTTCCTGCCGCCGGTATCCCTGCCGCGCAGGATGTGGGCGGGAGGGCGCCTGACCTTGTATGCGCCGCTGCGCGTCGGCGATGCGCTGCGCCGGCAGTCGACAGTGGCAGCGGTGCAACGCAAACGCGGCCGCAGCGGCGAACTGGTGTTCGTCCGCGTGCTGCACCGCATTCACCGCGGCCAGGTGCTGTTGCTGGAGGAGGAGCAGGACATCGTCTACCGCGAGGCGGCAGGCGCCGCCGGCGCGCCGGTGGGGGAGATGCCGCCGGGGGAGGCGCAGTGGAGCCGGCTGTGGCAGCCCGACCCGGTGGCGTTGTTTCGCTACTCCGCGTTGACTTTCAACGCCCACCGCATTCACTACGACAGGGACTACGCGACGGGACGGGAAGGCTACGGCGGATTGGTGGTGCAGGGGCCGCTCACGGCGACCCTGTTGCTGGACCTGCTGCGCGCACAGATCGGTCAGGAACAGCCGGCCAGTTTCGCCTTTCGCGGCCTGCGCCCGCTGCTCGATACCGGCGCGGTGGCGCTGCAGGGGCGGCGCGACGGCAATGCGGTTACCCTGTGGGCGCTGGACGCGGACGGCGCGCTGGCGATGCGGGCCAGCGCGCAACTCGCCGCGGCAGGCGCCGCTAACGACTGACGGGGACGGTCAATACCGGCGGTGAACTGGGCGTGCTGCCGGACATGGCGCCGTGCCACAGGGAGACCAGCAGGCGAAACACGCGCTTGCTGTCGCGGTCGCCGCTGGCGATGTAGAACCAGCCGTCCTGGAAGGGCACCGCCACCGCCGCATCGTCCGGCGCCTGCGCGGCGTGCAGGATGCGCGGCCCGGGCGCGGTGGCCGGCCGCGCGCTGTCCCCGGCCGCCGTGGGCAGTTCAATCGTGGCGGACAGCAGTTCCACCAACTCCCACACCGAACGGGTGTAGACCTGCACCGCCTCGTCCCCGGGACCGTCGAAGCCAAACGTTACCGGGAGTACCACGCGCTCCGAGCCCGGCGCGGGGTCGTCCACGGCCAGCAGTTGCAGGACGTCCGCTACCAGGCGCGTGCTGCTCGCGTCGTTGCGTTCCAGCAGCAGCTCGGCGCTGTAGTCGGAGCGCGCCAGCCACTTCAGGCTGTTGGCCGCGTCCAGTCGTGACAGCGCGCCGACCAGCCGGTCGAAGTCGTTGTCGAGCCGCCCCGGCCGTGACAGTCCCGGGTTTTTCAGCCCGTTGACACGCTCCAGCAGGGAGCGATAGATATACTCCGGTTCGGCGAGGTTGCCCGCCAGCAGGGCGAATCTCGACAGCGGCAGTGGTGACATGACACTGCGCAGGTACTTCTCCCCGGAGACTGGCGCGTAGGAGATCGTCGGGTTTTCCTCGTAGGACAGCCCCGCACCCAGGGGCACGAGATTGCCGCTGTAGTCGTCATTGTCGCCGAAACCGAACTGCATGCTGCCGCTGGCCGCGATCCTGATATTGGCCGTGACGCTGTTCACCGCGAGCATGCTGCCGTGCTGGTCGTGGCGGTTTCTCACCAGCGCCAGCAGGATTTGTTGCTCCTCGGTCGTGGAGATCGCCTCGGCGTAGGACAGGCGTCCGGCCTGCACGCTGGCCGGGCCCAGGTTCATGCAGGCGCCCAGTGTCGCCAGGAGGCAAGTGCTGGCTACGGTGCGGGCAATGAAGGACGGGGAGCTTAGCGGCATGTCGTGGTCACAGTAGCCAGAAGGTCAGCGCGCCGGAGAATGAGACCAGGGCAGTGTAGCACGCCGGGAACAGCCACTTGCACAGGTTGTCCATGCGGTTGCCCCGTTCGTGGTGGCCCTGTTTGTCGTAGGCGGCGACGCGCAGATTGACGATGACCGTGGCGCTCATCAGCACCAGGCTGATGAATACGAAGGCGTTGGTGAAGGTGATATAGGCCACGTGCGGCATGATATCGCTGGTCATGGTCTGGTAGGCGACCGCGGTCAGTATGCCGACGAAGGAGACCGCCATGCGGTCGCCCACGGAAGAGCGGTCCATCCAGAACACGCACCAGGAGAGCATCACGATCAGCGCCAGCGGCAGCATCACCAGGCGCAGCATGAACAGCGATTGCCGCCGGGCGTCGATGGACACGACGATCGCGTCGCCGCTGGCGATGCCCCCGCCCGCGACACTGCGATGCTGCTCCGTGTACAGGCGTGGCGGCTCGAGCTGCCATTCCGGCACGCGCATGTTGGCGGCGTCCAGGGTGATCGGGTTGTCCGCGGCCACCAGCGGCACCGGCTGGTCGGCGAAGCCCAGCAACGCAAAGCGGATTTCCAGCCGCTGGCTGTCGAAGGGAAAGCGTTTCAACTGCATGGGAGAACGCACCAGCGCATGCATCACCTGGCGCACCGAGGAACGACCGTCAGGTTCCACCCGGTAGAGCACGCCCTGGAATTGAGGCACCTCCACGGCGTTGCTGATCATCAGTTGCGGGAACCAGCCCGGCGAAATCTCGTTGAACTGGTAGTTGCCGCTGAAAACCTTCTCCGTGACCCCCTCGGCCCGGGGGTCGAACGCCTGGCCCGGGTCCATCCATTGCAGCTCGACTATGGCGGTGACCCGGAAGGTCTCGGCTTCATCGTCGATGGCGTGCAGGTTGAGCAGGTGCACGTGCAGCGCCACCGCCAGCGCTCCCGCCTCGGGCGGCAGCAGTGAGCGGAAGACGCCGTCCTGGTGCGCCGTCGCCGCGGTAGCGGGGCCGGCAGGCAACAACGCGATCAGCGTGCAAAGCGCAAGGGCCGGAAGCAGGGTGCGATAGACTTTCACGCTGCCAGTATAGGAGGTCCCTCGAGGCTCAGCCACAACCGTGGGCGGCGCCGGAACCTGTTGCCGCATCGTCGCCGGGTGTTTCCGGGGGTGATTTACATTGCCACGCTCGGCCAGTAGAGTCAGCGTTCTCTGAGCGGTTCAGGTAGCGTCATGCCTCTGTTTTCCTCCCGGTGCCTGCTTGCGGCCGGCTTGTTTGTCCTCGGCGGATGCGCCGCCACCTCGACCAGCGCTCCCGAGGGAGGGCCGGATGTAGAGGCGCAGCTGTTGCAGCGCATGGACGCCTGCCTGGCCGGGCAGGAGCGCACGGCGGCCAGGCTGCAGGAGCAGGCGCAACAGTTACAGGCTCAGGGGCAACAACTGGCCGCGCTGGCCGAGCAGGTTACGGGGGCGCAGGCGGACGAGGAGGCGCCCGCCGCGGCCGCGAGACAACGCGACTGCCCGGCGCAGCCGGGCGGGCAGAAAAAGCTCGTGGTGGGCCAGATGGAAAAGGTCTGGTTGCCCAATCTCGAGCTGGAACTGGCGGCGCGTGTGGATACAGGCGCTGAAACAGCCTCGCTGGACGCACGCGATATCGAGAAATTCGAACGTAACGGCGAGCGCTGGGTGCGCTTTTCCATTGTCAAGCCGGGGACCGAGGAGCTTATCGCGGTGGAGCGCAAGCTCAGCCGCACGGTTTCCATCGTGCAGTCCAATTCCGACGAGTCCGAACGTCGCCCGGTGATCAAGCTGTCGATCATGCTGGGAGACGTCAGCCAAACGGCCGAATTCACCCTCAGCGACCGCAGCCATCTCGACTACCAGATGCTCCTGGGCCGCAACGTCCTGCAGGATGTCATGGTGGTCGATGTCAGCCGTAAGAACATTGCCGACCGCAGTATACAGATTCGCACCGCCGAAGCGGGCGGACCGGGCCGGTGAATTCGCGCCGCAATTTCCACCTCGTCCTGGTCCTGCTGGCCTGTGCGGGCGTGCTGGTGGCCTGCCTGCGGCACTGGGAAACCGGTATCCCCTTCCTTCCTGGCCAGGAGCGCTCCGTGTGGCTGGTGGAGGCGCGCATAGACTTCGAGGCGAGCGGCGGCCCGGTCACCGCCAGCTTCAGCGTGCCGGACCCGCAGGTGCCCGGCTTCGAACTGTTCGAGGAGTTTGCCGCCTCGCCGGGCTACGGCTTCGCACTGGTGCGCGGGCCGGGCGGGCGGCGAGCGGAATGGACACGGCGTGAAGCCAGTGGCGAGCAATCCCTGTATTACAGTGCCCAGTTCGTCGGCTCGCCGCGCGACGAGTTGCCGGAGATCGAGGCGGTCGTGGAGCGCTTGCCGATCGACTGGGACGAGGCCGAGACGCTGGCGGCGGACACGGTCCTGCAGCGGGCCAGGGAGTTGTCCAGTTCCCCCGAAAGTTTGACGCGGCAGCTCATCCAGTTGCTCGATAGCGCAGACGACCAGAATGCGGCCCTGTTGCATTCCCTGCACCCGGAGCGCGCGGACCTGTTGATGATCCTGCTGGCCCGTGCCGGCATCCCGACGCGTTCCGCCATGGGTCTCTACCTCGAGGACGCCCGGCGGCGCCAGTCCCTGACGCCCATGGTCGAGGTCGCTTCCGGCGGACGCTGGATGCTTTTCAACCCCGAGACCGGTGAGGTCGGCGTGCCGTCGAACCTGCTGTTGTGGCACCGCGGCGGATTGTCCGTGCTGGATGTCACCGGTGGACGCGGTTCCCGGCTGAGTTTTTCCATGATCCGCCAGAGCGTGCCGGCGCAGCAGCTGGCGCGCGTCAGCGAGAGCGCGAGCCTGTTTGCCGCGCTGGGCGTGTACCGACTGCCGATAGAGGAACAGAGCATGTTCAAGCTGCTGCTGTTGCTGCCACTGGGTGCGGCGGTGGTGGTGTTCATGCGTGTAATCATCGGCATGCGCACCGCGGGGACTTTCATGCCCGTGCTCATTGCCCTGGCGTTTCTGCAGACCTCCCTGCTTCCGGGCCTGATCAGCTTTGTCTCGGTGGTCGGGATAGGCTTGTTGCTGCGAGGCTACCTGTCGAGGCTCAACCTGCTCATGGTGTCTCGCCTCGCCACCCTGATTATCCTGGTGGTGTTCCTGATCTCGGCGCTCAGCATCATTGGTTACCAGCTGGGGTACAGTACGGGCATGACCATCACTTTCTTCCCCATGATCATTATCGCCTGGACCATCGAGCGCATGTCCGTGCTGTGGGAGGAAGAGGGGCCCCACGAAGTGTTGATACAGGGCGGAGGCAGCCTGTTCGTGGCGGTGATCGCCTACCTGCTCATGCAGTCCGCGCTGCTGCAGCACCTGAGTTTCAACTTTCCCGAGCTCAACCTGGTGCTGCTGGCGTTTATTCTCGCACTGGGCCAGTACACCGGGTACAAGCTCACGGAATTGCGGCGATTCCGCGCCGTGGATGACCTGCATTGAAAACGCGCTGGATAACACCCCGCAGATTGAAGGGCTTCGGCATGCTCGGCATGAACTGCCGCAACGTCGACTTTATCAACCGCTACAACCAGCGCCGCCTGTATCCACTGGTGGATAACAAGCTGAAGACCAAGCTGCTCGCGGAAAAATACAGCGTGGCCACCCCGCGGCTGCGCTTCGTGGTGCGGGAACAGCACGAAATCGGGCGTATTGAGCAACAATTGGTGGACATGGAGAGCTTCGTGCTGAAACCGGCCAAGGGCTCAGGCGGCAAGGGCATCCTGGTCATTACCGGGCGCGACGGCGACCGCTACCTGAAGAGTTCCGGTGTGGCCGTCGGCATCGAGGATATCTGCCGCCACATGAGCAACATTCTTGCCGGGCTCTACTCCCTGGGCGGTTCGCCGGACGTCGGTATTATCGAGGACCTGATCGCCTTCGACGACACCTTCGACGGTTACTCCCATGAAGGCGTGCCCGATATCCGTATCATCGTGTTCCGCGGCTATCCGGTGATGGCCATGTTGCGCCTGGCGACCCACGCCTCGGACGGCAAGGCGAACCTGCACCAGGGCGCGGTCGGCGTGGGGCTGTCACTGGAGTCAGGGCGTTGCCTGCACGCCGTGCAGTTTGGCAAACCGGTCTCGGAACACCCCGATACCGGGCTGCCGCTGGAGAACATTGCCGTGCCCGGCTGGCGCGACATGCTGTTGCTGGCGGCGAAATGCCATGACATGACCGGGCTGGGGTATATCGGCACCGACCTGGTGCTGGACAAGTACGTCGGTCCGCAACTGCTCGAACTGAACGCCCGTCCGGGGCTGGCCATCCAGATCGCCAACGGCAGCGGTTTGCTGCCGCGGCTGCGTCACGTGGAGCAGCTGCCGGACAGCCGGCAGTGGCCGGCCGTGCAGCGGGTGGATTACGTTATGCGTACCTTGCCGTCGATGACGACACAGCCGGCAGCCGGCGCGGGCTGAAGCTCGCGCGAAGGGCGTAGCGCCGCGGCGGTCCTGTCCGGCCTATTCCGGCAGCAGGGTGAATGTCGTGGTCAGCGGTACCTCGACTCCCCTGACCACGTCCCTGAGCGTCAGGTCCACTTCCCAGTCGCCCCTGGGGTCCTCGGCTTCGCCGATATAGGTGGGTACCACCACGGTCTTGAAGATGCCCCTGAGGTTGACCCCTGTGCCGGCGAAGTTATAGGTGAAACAGTCCAGGTTGTTCTGCTCCACCGACACTGAACCGTCGGGGCGCAGCACGCGCAGGTCACAGCGAATGCGCGCGTAGCCTTTGTCGTCCAGTTTCGGGTTGGTGAACAGCGGCAGGATGGTCAGCACTTCACCGACCTTCACCTTGTCCGCTGCGGTAAACCGCGGTTTCTGTTTGTCCCGCGCCCGCCACTTGGTCTCCCAATCGGTATCCGGCGTGACCACCAGCATGCCGCCGAAACCGCCGGAGCTTTTCCTGGTGTCGGTGTCCGGCAGGGCTGCGCCGTCGCCGTTGACCCAGCCGATGTTGTCGTCCTGCGCGGTCGCCGGCAGCACAGGCGCAATGGCCAAAGCCAGTGCAAGGACCGTACGTGTCAAGGTATGCAGCATGAATGTTCCCCGTAGCAAATGCCGAAATGAGCGGGAACCCGCAGCGCGAAATTCCGCGCGCGTCCCGCCGGGCCGGCGCGTCGGCCGGCGGCCTACACTGTGATTGATTGTCCGGTCCAGATCAAGCCGCCGCTAGAAATGCACGCCCTTCATCAGTGAAGCCAGGGCTACCTGCTCGCTGGACACCTCCACTTTTTCCGGCCGTTTGTCGCCGCGCGCCGCGGCGGAGTCGCCGAACATGCGGAAGCTCGTATTCATGATCACCTCGGAGAGCTTCGGCGCCAGGGCGCTCATCACCTGCAGGAATATCCCCAGGTGTGTGGCGATGCGCTTGGGCTTGTGTATCACCGCGTCCACCACCAGGTCGCCCGCCTCGTCGGGAGTCAGCACCGGCATGGAGTTGTAGATGGTGGTCGCCTCGATCATCGGCGTACGCACCAGCGGCATGTGTATGTTGGTGAAGCGCACGTTGCGGTCGGAGTATTCCACCGCGGCGGCGCGGGTCCAGGCGTCCAGTGCGGATTTCGAGGCGACGTAGGCCGAGAAGCGCGGACTGGGCCCCAGCGTTGCAATGGAAGAAATATTGATGATCTGTCCGCGCATGCGTTCGCTCATCGAGGGCAGCAGGCCCATGGTCAGGCGCACGGCGCCGAAGTAGTTGATCTGCATGGTGCGTTCGAAGTCGTGGAAACGGTCGTAGGACAGCTCCAGCGAGCGGCGGATGGAGCGACCGGCGTTGTTGATCAGTATGTCCACATGACCGTGGTTGCGCAGCACCTCGGCGACCAGCCGGTCGCAGTCCTGCATGTCCGCGGCGTCGGCCTGGTAGATGGTCGCCTCGCCGCCGCGAGCGGCGATTTCCTGGGCCGTGGCCTCGAGCTTGTCCAGGCTGCGCGCCACCAGCAGCACGTGCGCGCCCGCCTCGGCCAGGCGCAGCGCGGAGGTCTTGCCGATGCCCGAGGAGGCGCCGGTGATGAGTACGATCTTGCCGCCCACGTTGCCTTCCAGCGAACGGTCGACAAACAGGTCGGGGTCGAGGTTGCGTTCCCAGAAGTCCCAGATCACCGGCGCGTAGTCGCGCAGGTTGGGGCAGCGGATGCCGGAACCCGCAAGCGCGCGTTCGGTGTCGCGGTTGTCGTAGCGCGTGGGGTAGTTGATGAACATGGTGACCGAGTCGGGCAGCCCCATGTCCGCCAGCAGCGTGGTGACGATGCGTTTGACCGGCGGCAGTCCGGCCAGGGTCTCGCGCACGAAGGAGGGGATGAAGCCGAACATGCGCGCGTCCAGGCGCATGCTGAATCTCGGCGCGTGACCGGCGTCGGCGAAGATATTCATCACCTGCCCCATGCTGTAGTGCTCGGGATCGGTCAGGTGGAAGCAGCGGCCCTCCAGCTGCGGCTGGTGCACCAGGTAGTCCATGGCGTCCACCACGTAATCCACGGGCACGATATTGAACTTGCCGCCCTCGATACCGATCAGCGGGAACCACGGTGGCAGTACCTTGCGGATTTTCTGCAGGCTCTTGAAGAAGTAGTAGACGCCGTCGATCTTGTCGATTTCCCCGCTCTGCGAATGGCCGACCACCATGGCCGGGCGGTAGATGCGCCAGGGAATCTCGCACTCCCTGCGCACAATGGCTTCCGAGTCGTGCTTGGTGGCGAAGTAGGGGTGGTCCAGGTGTTCCGCCTCCTCGAACATATCCTCGCGGAACACCCCCGGGTAGAGGCCGCCGGCGGCGATGGAGCTGACGTGTTCGAAACTTCCCGCCTGCAGGTCGGCGGCCAGCTGGATGGCGTTGCGTGTGCCGTCGATATTGGTCATGGTTTGCGCCTCGGCCGAGGCGCCGATGTCATAGATCGCGGCGAAATGGCAGAAATAGCGAATGTTGCCGCGCAGTTCCCCGCGCGTCGCCTCGTCCAGGCCCAGTAGAGGTTCGCGCAGGTCGCCCTGTACCGGCACGAGCCTGCCGCCGTCGCCGCCCATGCGTTGCTGCAGCCGCTCGAACCTGTCTGTCGACCCGGCGCGGGTCAGTACGTAGATTGTGCCTTCTCGCCCGCGCAGCTTCTCGATGAAGTTGCGGCCGATAAACCCGGTGCCGCCGGTGATGAAGTAGGACATGCCGTTTCTCCTGCCATTTTTTTTGCTGTGTACCTGAGCAGTCTAGTCGAGACAGGCGAACTCGCGCGGCGGCGGCCGGGTGTGGCGCCGCCGCAGGGCTGCGGCCATTGGCTCAGCCTCCTGTACCGCCCCGTGGTACCTGTGCCCCCCGGGTGGGCAAGGGCGACGGACTGATGCAAAATCGGCACCGACGAATCTGCCAAACTGCGCCGCTGGCAGCCCCGCCACGGAGGGCCGGGCTTACCCTAGCGACGCTCGGCACCGCACACCCCGAGGGAGTATCCGCATGTCCGGACTGATGCAGGAATTTGAACAGGCCATGGCGCAGATGACGGCGCCCGGGTCGCCCTTTGAGCTGGCCGCTGACGGCGCCGGCGGTCGCTACTATCGCCACGCCCCGGCGACGCTGGTGCAGGCGCTGGACGCCGGGCGCGAGCACGGCGAACGTGAATTCCTCGTCTACGAGGGCGAGCGTCGCAGCTTCGCCGAGCTGTTCGCCGAGGCCGACGCCCTGGGCGCGGCCCTGCAGGCCGCCGGGGTCGCCAAAGGCGATCGCGTCGCCATCGCCATGCGCAACTACCCCGAATGGATGACATCCTTCCTCGCCATCATCGGCATCGGCGCGGTCGCCGTGCCGGTGAACAGCTGGGGCCAGCCCGCGGACGTGGCCTACGCGGTACAGGACAGCGGCTCCAGCTTCGTACTCTGCGACCAGCAGCGCTACGACGGTGTGGCGCAGATGCTGGAGGACGAGGACATCGGTTGCGCTATCGCGCGGCCCGCCGACGCCGCCGACGCGCGCGGCCTGGCGAACTTTGTCGACGCCTTCCGGGGCGGTGCGCCCCGGCCGGTGGACATCGCCCCCGGGGACCTGGCGATGATCATGTACACTTCCGGCACCAGCGGGCGACCCAAGGGCGCGGCGTCCACACACCGCGCCCTGGGCCAGGCGATTTTCAATATGGAGTGCAGCGCCGCCGTCGCCGCCATGACCAACGGCGAGCTGATCGGTGCAATGCTGGAGCGTGGTTTCGAGCCCACCTCGCTGCTGGCCGTGCCGCTGTTTCATGTCAGCGGCTGTCATTCACAGTTTTTCCTCAACCTGCGCGGCGGCCGGCGCATCGTGATGATGTACAAGTGGGACGTGGACCGCGCCCTGGACTACATCGAGCAGGAGCGCGTCACCATGGTTGCCGCGGCCCCCTCCATGCTACTGGATCTGCTGGAGTCCAGCCGCTTCGCCGCGGCGGACACCAGCAGCCTGTTCAGTATCGGTGTGGGAGGCGCCGCCACGCCGCCGCGCGTGGCCAGCCTGGTGCGCGAACAGGTGCCGCAGAATTTTTCCGGCACCGGCTGGGGTATGACCGAAACCAATGCCCAGGGCGCATCGATGACCGGCCGCGCGTTCCACGAGAAGCCCAATTGTGCAGGCTTTCCCCATCCGGTGGTGCAGTTCCGCATTTGTGACGAACAGGGCGCACAGCTGGCCACGGGAGAGACCGGCGAGATCTGGGTGCGCAGCCCGACGCTGGCGCGGGAGTACTGGAACCGCCCCGAGGCCACCGCCGAGGAGTTCCGCGACGGCTGGCTGAAGACCGGTGACGTGGGTTACCTGGACGAGGAGGGCTTCCTGTTCCTCGCCGACCGCGCCAAGGACATGGTCATCCGCGGCGGCGAGAACATCTACCCGGTGGAGATCGAGAACACGCTGCTCGAGCACCCGGCCGTCAGGGAGGTCGCCGTGATCGGCTTGCCGCACGAGCGCTGGGGCGAGGAGGTCGCGGCGGTGCTCCACCTGCACGCGGGCCAGGCACTGGACGCCGGGACCCTGACGGCATGGGCGAAGGAGCGCCTGGCGGGCTACAAGGTGCCGAGCAAGGTGTTTTTCAGCGCGCAGCCGCTGCCGCGCAACCCGACCAACAAGGTGCTCAAGCGCGAGTTGAAAGCGCGCTACGCGGCGCAGGACTGAGCGGCGCCGCTGCCGGTGCTGCGGTGCCGCGGATAATGGTCTGTGACCGGCCGGTCCCGGGGCGGGATGCTGTCGGGCGAAGATTTGTTTCGTGAATAGTAAAAATCTTCTCTATTAATTTCATTTATACCCCCTCCGTCACTACACTACGCGCAAAGTGGTCGCAGGACGCGCCGCTGCGCACCGGTGCGGCCACTGACATGAATCGCTACATGCACAGAGGGTTCCACCATGTCCGACTTCCACAACGAGATCGCTGAACTGACCAAGCTGCGCGACGCCAACGGCGCGCCCTGGGATGCTATCAGCCCCGAGTCCGCCGCCCGCATGCGCCTGCAGAACCGCTTCCAGACCGGCCTGGATATCGCCCGCTACACGGCGAAAATCATGCGCAAGGACATGGCGGAGTACGACGCCGACCCGGCGCAGTACACCCAGTCCCTGGGTTGCTGGCACGGCTTTATCGGCCAGCAGAAACTGATTGCCATCAAGAAGCACTTCGGCGACACGAACAAGCGCTACCTGTACCTGTCCGGCTGGATGATCGCGGCGCTGCGCTCGCAGTTCGGCCCGCTGCCGGACCAGTCCATGCACGAGAAGACCTCGGTGCCCGGGCTGATCGAGGAGCTGTACACCTTCCTGCGCCAGGCCGACGCCCGCGAGCTGGGCGGCCTGTTCCGCGAGCTGGACGCCACCCGCGAGGCCGGTGACCAGGTTGCCGAGAAGGCAGTGCAGAACCGCATCGACAACTTCCAGACCCACGTGGTGCCGATCATCGCCGACATCGACGCCGGTTTCGGCAACGCCGAGGCGACCTATCTGCTGTCGAAGAAGATGATCGAGGCGGGCGCCTGCGCCATCCAGATCGAGAACCAGGTCTCGGACGAGAAGCAGTGCGGTCACCAGGACGGCAAGGTCACGGTGCCCCACGAGGAGTTCCTCGCCAAGATTCGCGCGGTTCGCTACGCCTTCCTGGAACTGGGTGTCGAGGACGGCGTCATCGTCGCCCGCACCGACTCCCTCGGCGCCGGCCTGACCAAGCAGATCGCGATTACGCGTGAGCCCGGCGACCTGGGCGACCAGTACAACAGCTTCCTCGACTGCGAGGAACTGCCGGCTGAGCAGTTGAACCACGGCGATGTGGTGATCAAGCAGGGCGACAAGCTGGTGCGCCCGAAGCGCCTGCCGTCCAACCTGTACCAGTTCCGCAAGGGCACCGGCGAGGACCGCTGCGTGCTGGACTGCATCACCTCACTGCAGAACGGCGCCGACTTGCTGTGGATCGAGACCGAGAAGCCCCACGTGGGCCAGATCGGCGGCATGGTCAGCCGCATCCGCGAGGTGATTCCCAACGCCAAGCTGGTCTACAACAACAGCCCGTCCTTCAACTGGACGCTGAACTTCCGCCAGCAGGTGTTCGACAGCTGGGTGGAGGCCGGCAAGGATGTCTCCGGCTACGAGCGCGACCAGCTCATGAGCGCGGACTACGACGAGTCGGAACTGGCGGTGGAAGCGGATAACCGTATTCGCACCTTCCAGGCGGACGCCTCGCGCGAGGCGGGTATCTTCCACCACCTGATCACCCTGCCGACCTACCACACGGCGGCGCTGTCCACGGACAACCTGGCCAAGGAGTACTTTGGCGAGGCCGGGATGCTGGGCTACGTGGCCGGCGTGCAGCGCAAGGAAATCCGCCAGGGTATCGCCTGCGTCAAGCACCAGAACATGGCCGGTTCGGACCTAGGCGACGACCACAAGGAGTACTTCGCCGGCGAGGCCGCGCTCAAGGCGGCGGGCAAGGACAACACCATGAACCAGTTCGGCTGAATGGCCGCGGGGTAGCGGGCCGCAGCGCCTGCCGCCACCACTGACACAGGGCGGGTTTTCCCGCCCTTTTTTGTGCCTGGGCGGCGCAAGATTGTTAAATATTTACATTCCCGCTGGCGGCCGGAGCCGCCAAATTCTAATCGTGTTATCGTCATTTGCGGTGCAGTTTCCAGCCAGCGTCGCCCCGTTCCCGGTGCGCGCCGTGTGATGCGGTACCGGAGGTTGCGCCGAACGCCAGTTCCACAACGACAATAATGGACCCGGAGGCACAACGGATGATGAAGCACAAGCATACCCCCCTGTACGCGGCGGTCGCCGCCGCACTCGTACCCCTGACGCAGTCCCCGGTGTCACTGGCGCAGCTCCCCGAGCCCATCATCGAGGAGGTGATCGTCACCGGTACCCGCGCCCCCGGCCGATCCGCGGAGGACCTGCCGGTGCCCGTCGACGTGCTCACCGCCGAGGACATGGCCAACACCGGCCAGACGGAACTGGGGCGTATGCTGCAGGCCATCGCGCCGTCCTTCAACTTTTCCACCTCCGCCATCAGCGACGGCACCGACGCCCTGCGCCCGGCGACCCTGCGCGGCCTGGGGCCGGACCAGACCCTGGTGCTGATCAACGGCAAGCGGCGTCACCAGTCCTCGCTGATCCACGTCAACACTTCCGTCGGCCGCGGCACGGCGGGCACGGATATGAACGCCATACCGGCGGCGTCGATCAAGCGCGTAGAGGTGTTGCGTGACGGCGCCGCGGCCCAGTACGGTTCCGACGCCATCGCCGGTGTGATCAACATCGTCCTCAAGGACGCCAGCGAAGGCGGGCGCGCCTACGCCTCCTACGGCGAGTACGAGGAAGACGACGGCGAGACCTACAACGTCGATCTCAACGGCGGGGTGCCCCTGGGCGACAGCGGTTTCCTCAACGCCACCTTCAACTACCGCGACCGCGACTCGACCAACCGGGCGGGCAAGCAGGGTAACTGTGTCTATGGCGGCTGTGCCGATACCGATGGCAATGGCATCGACGAACCCGGCGACCCGCGCGAGGTGGATTTTCCCCGCGATTCATTCCGCATCGGCGATGCCGAGTCGGAGCAGTACGCGTTCATCGCCAACGCCGGCTATGCGCTCGGCAAGGGCGAGGTGTACGGCTTTGTCACCTACTCCGAAAGGGACAACGAGTCGGCGGCCTTTTATCGCGACCCGGTGTCCGGCGCCGACGCCTACCTGGCCGATGGCGACAACGTGGTGCCGGACGGCTTCCTGCCGCTGATCGCCTCGCAGATCGACGACTACTCGGTGGACCTGGGCTACCAGGTGGACTTCGACAACGGCATGACCATGGATGTCTCCTACACCACCGGGGAAAACTCCATCAAGTACAGCACCGAGAACTCGATCAACTACTCCTTCGTCAATGAACTGCGCTTCGGCCAGGGCCTGTCCGACGATGCGATTCGCTCGAGCATCCCGCGCACCGCCGACGCCTACGACCTGGAACTGGGCCTGGATACCTTCAATCTCGATTTCACCCAGGGTTTTGGCGACCTGGCGCTGGCCTTCGGCGCCGAGTACCGCATCGACGAGTACAAGATCAAACCGGGCGCCGAGTACTCCTACGCGGACTTCGACAGTCTCAATGGCATGTCCCTGTATCCCCAGGACGCCGCTGGCGGCATACAGGGTTTCCCGGGTATCGCGCCGGGCTCCAGCGTGGACGAGGACCGGGATGTCTACTCGCTGTATGTCGACGGCGAATACGAAATTACTGCGGACCTGCTGGTCAGCGCGGCGGTGCGCTACGACGATTACGATGATTTCGGTGACACCACCAACTTCAAGCTGGCCGCGAACTGGGCGATCGTCGACAATTTCCGCCTGCGCGGTGCGATCAATACCGGTTTTCGCGCGCCCTCGATGCAGCAACAGTACTTCAACAACATCAGCACCCAGTTCATCGACAATCCCGCCGACCCGGGCGGCCCGCAGATACCGGTGCAGATCGGCACGTTCCGCAACGACAGCGACCTGGCCAAGGCCATCGGCATTCCGCAGCTCAAGGAAGAGGAGTCGATCAACTACAGCGCGGGTATCGTGTGGTCGCCCACCGATCGGCTGAGCGTCACGCTGGATTACTACTACATCGAGATCGATGACCGCATCGTCATCAGCAACCAGCTCGATGGCGACGACGACCCCACCGGCAACCTCGGGGCGGCCCTGGATGCGGTGGGCGCCGGCGCCGCGCAGTTCTTCCTCAATGGTGCCGACACAGAAACCGAAGGTGTCGACCTGGTGCTGACCTGGGCCGGGGACGACATCCTCGGCGGCAGCCTGGACGTCACGCTGGCGGGCAACTACACCGAGACCGATGTCACCGATATCTACACCAGTGGCGGCCTCTCGGGTGTCGCGCCCGAGGATGTATTCTCCAGTCAGCAGATTTCCATCATCGAGGAGTGGCAGCCCGAGGATCGCATCAACCTCACCGGCACCTGGATGCGTGACGGCTTCCTGGCCAACCTGTCAATCAACCGCTTCGGCGAGTACACGGTTGAGGACGGTGGGCGGCAGACCTTCGACGCGGTCTATGTCACCGACCTGAAGTTGCAGTACACCTTCGAAAACGGCCTGGGCGTCTCCGTCGGCGGCAACAATATCTTCGACGAGTACCCGGACGAAAACGAGATCGGCAACAGCCGCGGCGGCACCCTGGAGGATGGCCCGGGCGGCCCGATCATCGTCAGCAGCCCTGGTGTCTTCGAGTACTCGCGTCGTTCGGCGCCCTTCGGCTTCAACGGTGCCTACTGGTACGCGGGCGTGTCCTACGACTTCTGAGCCTGTAGCGGGCGAGCAGGGCGGCTTCGGCCGCCCTTTTTGTTGCCGCGGCAGGCGCGGTTCACAGGGCGGCACGTCGGTTGTTGTTGTCAGCGCTAAGCGAACCTCCCGGGCGGGCAGTGTCCCGTTCGGTCGAAAGGCTCACTCCCTCGTGGGGTATTGTGCGAGCTAAGCGAACCTCCCGG
>PABK01000020.1 GCA_002699145.1 Halioglobus sp. | reverse complement strand
CTTCCGGCGCATTGTCGATTCCGTCAAAGGCTACCAGTTCGCCGCCCCAGGTCTCCGAGCACACGCGGGTCAGCGCCGCTGTCAGCGTCGTCTTGCCATGGTCAACGTGGCCAATCGTGCCAACGTTAACGTGGGGTTTGGTACGTTCAAATGTTTCTTTTGACACTTTCTGTTTCCTCGATTGATCGGGGGCAGGGCTGCAAGCCAGCCCCCATTCGGTCAGTTAACTGGTCTGGTTCTTGGAGATGATTTCTTCGGCGATGTTGGACGGCGCTTCCGCGTACTTGCAGAATTCCATCGTGTACGTCGCACGGCCCTGGGTCGCACTGCGCAGGTCGGTAGCATAGCCGAACATCTCGGCCAGGGGCACCTCTGCGGTAACGACCTTGCCCGACGGGTTTTCATCCATACCGCCGATCAGGCCGCGCCGGCGGTTGAGGTCGCCGACCACGTCGCCCATGTTTTCCTCGGGGGTGACAACTTCCACCGACATGATGGGCTCGAGCAGCACCGCGCCACCTTCCTGGGACAGTTTCTTGGTGGCCATGCTCGCGGCCACCTTGAACGCCATCTCGTTGGAGTCAACATCGTGGAAGGAGCCGTCGTACAGCGTCGCCTTCAGGCCCAGCAGCGGGTAACCGGCCAGGACACCGTTCTGCATCTGCTCCTCGATCCCCTTCTGTACCGCGGGGATGTATTCCTTGGGTACGACACCGCCGACGATTTCGTTGACGAACTCCAGGCCCTCGGCGCTCTCGTCCTCACCGGGTTCGAAACGGACCCATACGTGACCGTACTGGCCGCGACCACCGGACTGACGTACGAACTTGCCTTCGATCTCGGAGGTATTGCGAATCGCCTCGCGGTAGGCCACCTGCGGCTTGCCGATGTTCGCCTCGACGCTGAACTCGCGCCGCATGCGGTCGACGATGATATCCAGGTGCAGCTCACCCATACCGGAGATGATGGTCTGCCCGGTTTCCTCGTCGGTCTTGACGCGGAAAGACGGGTCTTCCTGGGCCAGCTTGCCCAACGCGATGCCCATCTTTTCCTGGTCAGCCTTGGACTTGGGCTCCACCGCCACGGAGATGACCGGCTCGGGGAACTCCATGCGCTCCAGCACGATCGGGTTGTCGCCGTCACACAGGGTGTCGCCGGTAGTCACATCCTTCAGCCCCACCGCCGCGGCGATATCGCCGGCCAGCACTTCCTTGATCTCCTCGCGACTGTTGGAGTGCATCTGCACCATACGGCCGACACGCTCTTTCTTCTGCTTCACGGAGTTGAAAACACCGGTGCCGCTTTCCAGCTTGCCGGAGTAGACGCGGAAGAACGTCAGGGTGCCCACAAAGGGGTCGGTGGCGATCTTGAACGCCAGCGCGGCAAACGGCGCTTCGTCGTCCGCCGGACGCGCTTCGACAGTTTCTTCCTTGTCCAGCAGCGTACCTTCGATCGCCCTCACCTCGGTGGGTGACGGCAGGTACTCGATCACGCCATCGAGCACGGCCTGAACGCCCTTGTTCTTGAACGCGCTGCCGCCCATGACCGGCACAATCTCGTTGGCCAGGGTGCGCAGGCGGATACCCTGCTTGATCTCTTCCTCGGTCAGCTCACCGCCTTCGAGGTACTTGTCCATCAGTTCCTCATTGGCTTCGGCCGCCGCCTCGATCATGTACTCGCGCATTTCCGCGACTTCGTCGGCGATGTCCTCGGGCACGTCCTGGTACTCAAAGGACATGCCCTGGTCGGCCTCGCTCCAGATGATCGCCTTGTTCTTGACCAGGTCAACAACGCCCTTGAAGTCCTCTTCAGCGCCGATCGTCATCTGCAGGGGCACGGCGTTGGCGCCCAGGCGCTCGCGAAGCTGCTCCACGACATCGCGGAAGTTCGCGCCGGCACGGTCCATCTTGTTGACGAAGACCATACGCGGTACTTCGTACTTGTTGGCCTGGCGCCACACCGTTTCCGTCTGCGGCTGCACGCCGGACGAGCCGCACAGCACCACAACAGCGCCGTCCAGGACCCGCAGTGAACGCTCCACCTCGATGGTGAAGTCCACGTGCCCGGGAGTATCGATGATGTTGATACGGTGCTCGTCGAACTGGGCGTCCATGCCACGCCAGAAACAGGTGGTGGCAGCGGAGGTAATGGTGATACCGCGCTCCTGCTCCTGTTCCATCCAGTCCATGGTGGCGGCGCCGTCATGCACTTCGCCGATCTTGTGCGACAGGCCGGTATAGAAGAGCACACGCTCTGATGTCGTGGTTTTACCAGCGTCCACGTGCGCCACGATACCGATATTGCGGTATCGGTTGATAGGAGTTTTACGAGCCACGGTTAAATCCCCAATAACAGGTTGCAGGACGACAGATTAGAATCGGTAGTGAGAGAACGCCTTGTTCGCCTCGGCCATACGGTGCACGTCTTCACGCTTGCGCACGGCGTTACCCTTGCCCTGTGAAGCGTCGATGATTTCACCGGCCAGGCGCTGACGCATGGACTTCTCGCCGCGGGCGCGGGCGTGCTCCACCAGCCAGCGCATGGACAGCGCCACGCGACGGGCGGGGCGAACTTCCACCGGCACCTGGTAGGTAGCACCACCGACACGGCGGGACTTGACCTCCACCATGGGTGCAATGTTTTCCAGGGCCTGGTCGAAGGCCTCGATGGGATCCTTGTTGAGGCGGTCCTGGACGATATCCAGTGCGCCGTACACAATGGTCTCGGCGACGGATTTCTTGCCGCTGACCATTACGTGGTTCATGAACTTTGCCAGTGTTACGTTCCCGTACTTGGGATCTGGCAGGACTTCGCGCTTGGCGACTACTCGTCTTCTTGGCATGGTATTGCCCTTTCTCTCTCTTCAGGTTACCCGGACACCGACCTGCCACATGTGCGGGGGAGGCAGGGGTCCGGCCTTACTTACATCGTTTGTGCGGTTCGCAGGCTCGCTTACTTGGGCCGCTTGGCGCCGTACTTGGAACGCCCGTTGCGGCGATCGCTGACACCGGAGGTGTCGAGGCTGCCGCGCACGGTGTGATAGCGCACACCCGGCAGGTCTTTCACACGACCGCCGCGAATCAGTACCACACTGTGCTCCTGCAGGTTGTGGCCTTCACCACCGATATACGAGGACACCTCGTAACCGTTGGTCAGGCGCACACGGCAGACCTTGCGCAGTGCGGAGTTCGGCTTCTTCGGCGTGGTGGTGTAGACACGCGTACACACACCGCGGCGCTGCGGGCAGCTCTGCAGGGCGGGCACGTCACTCTTCTCAAGCTTGCGTTTCCTGGGCTTACGAACCAACTGGTTGATCGTTGCCATGCAATTAAAACTCCAAAAATGGTGCTGTAAGGGACAGGCTTGCGCCTGTCCACTCCCCGTGGCGGTCATACCCCGCAACCCGGCCAAAACTGCTGCACGCACGGGGGCACCCCGGAAAGAGGAGGCGGCATTCTATAGATGCCGCCGGGGCGAGTCAAGCAGCGGGCGGGCGGCGCCCAAGCGCCCGCCCGCGGCGGGCTCAGGCGGCCCGGGACAGGCGGCGGGCCACCTGTTCGATATGCCGGGTATCGGTGCCGCAGCAGCCGCCCAGCACGGTCATCCACGGCGCGGCCCGGCGCAGCGCGTGCAGTTGCGCGCCGAAGGCGTTCGGGTCGCCGTCGTCCAGGGTCTGCGCATTATCCAGCTCCTCGTGGCTCATGCAGGACGCGTTGCCGCGCAGGCCCATCACGCGCTGCAGCCAGGCAGCGTCGCCCTGGAACAGGTGATCGAAATGCGTGGGGTGGGCGCAATTGATCATGTAGTAGGCCGGATAAGCATCGGTAGCGGCGTCCACGGCGTCGATGGCCTGGCGCAGTTCCTCGCCGGTCGGCAGGCGGCCGTCGGTCTCCACGGTGAAGGAGAGGCCCAGCGGCAACCCGGACTCCGCCGCCGCCAGGGCAATGCCCACCGCCTCGTCGACATAGTTCAGGGTCAGGGCGGAGACCATATCCACGCCGCCGCCGGCGAAACTGGCGACCTGGGCCCGGTGATAGTCGCGCGCCTGCTCCGGGCTCATCAGCAGGTCGGGGGTGTAGCCATCCCCGCGCGGGCCAATGCAGCCGCTGACCACCAGCGTCGGCCCAGCGCCCTCCAGTTCCTCGCGCAACTCGCGCACCAGCGCTACCGCCACGCGGTTCAACCGGTCCAGTTCAGGCGCGTCGTCGCCAATGAGTGCCGCCCAGTCCGGGTTGGCGCGCCAGGTCGGCGTCTCCAGCACCAGTCCCAGGTCATGGCGACGGGCGATGGCGACGTATTCGCGGTAGTAGTCCAGCAGCAACTGCCGCCCCTGGGGGGTACGCAGCAGGTCGTAGGCCGCGAACTGCGGCAGGTCGATACCGTGATTAAAACACAGGTCCGTCTCCAGACCGCCGTCGGTTAAACACACCACTCCCGCCAGTTGGGGAAGTATTTGCCCTGTATCTGTCATCTCCAGGTCCTCCTGTCGTTGCGCGGCAGCGCCGCATTCGGTCGCGACAATACTAGGCCTGTCGGGGCAGCCGGTCAGTGTACCGGCGGTGCGGAAACGCAAAGTATTTTTTATTCTTTAAAAACAGCAGCTTATCAGCAGAAACGGCGAGTCCTCAGAGTATTTGACAAGGCGCGCGCCCTATTGACTGTACCGCCGGTACAGCTAATCTCCCTGATAAACCGACACTGCCGGAGCCAACACCCATGCAGACGCGCGCCAACAGCAGCCGCGAGCGTATCCTCAGCACGGCGGAAGCGATGATACTCAAGGGCGGTTTCGCCGCCACCACCATCGAGGACATCATCGATAAAGCCGCCATCACCAAGGGCGGGTTCTTCTACCACTTCGAAGGCAAGCGCGAACTGGCCCGGGCGCTGGTGGAACGCTATATCGAGATGGACACGCAGGTGTTCAGGGAACTCAGCGAGCGCGCGGACAGCCTCAGCGAGAACCCCTTGCAGCGCACACTGATATTCCTCAACCTGTTTGCCGAGATGGTGGCCGGCATGACCGAGGTTCACCCAGGGTGCCTGGTGGCCTCATTTACCTACGAAACCCAGCAGTTCGACGATGACATCCGCCAGCGTATGGAACACGGCATACTGGAGTGGCGCAGCATGATCAGCGCGCGGCTAATGGAGATTGTCGCGACACGGACGCCGAGAATCGAGGTATCCATCGACGCCCTGGCGGATATGTTCACCTCCACCGTCGAGGGCGGCATCATCCTGGCCCGCATCTACGACGACAACCAGGCGCTGGTGGCGCAGGTGCAGTCCTACCGCTCCTACCTCCGGTTACTGTTCGACGACGTCCAGACCGCGCAATTTACGATAACAGAGGCAGGCGTCGAAGCCGCGCTGCAGCGCGGGCCGTCGACGGGGCGAAACTCCGGATAAAAAAAAGGCCCGCCAAAAGGCGGGCCTGCGTAATCCGGTCGACGACCAGGGCGATGCTCAGCTGTCCGCCTGCAACGCCTCGGTCAGTGCCGCCTCGATTTCCTGGGCGGATACCATCAGCTCGGAATCGCTCTCGCGGTTGCGCTTGCGTTCCGCATGGTACGCCAGGCCGGTACCGGCCGGGATCAGGCGACCCACCACGACGTTTTCCTTCAGCCCGCGCAGGTAATCGCGCTTGCCGGTGACCGCCGCCTCGGTGAGGACGCGGGTGGTCTCCTGGAAGGAAGCCGCGGAGATGAAGCTCTCGGTCGCCAGCGACGCCTTGGTGATGCCCAACAGCTCGCGTTCGCCGGTGGCCACTACCAGGCCCTCGGCCTCGAGGCGCTCGTTCTCCTCCAGCAGCGTGGTGTATTCCACCTGCTCGCCCTTGATCAGGCTCGAATCACCCGACGCGGTGATCACGACCTTGCGCAGCATCTGGCGGACGATCACCTCGATGTGTTTGTCGTTGATCTTCACACCCTGCAGGCGGTACACCTCCTGGATCTCGTTGACGATGTACTTGGCCAGTTCCTCGATGCCTTTCAGGCGCAGGATGTCGTGCGGGCTCGGCGGGCCTTCCGACACCACCTCGCCTTTCTCCACGTGCTCACCCTCGAACACCGACAGGTGACGCCACTTGGGAATCAGCGCCTCGTAGTGGTCGGATCCGTCCGGCAGCGGCTTGCCGTCCATCGGCGTGATGATCAGGCGGCGTTTACCCTTGGTCTCCTTACCGAAACTGACCGTACCGCTGATTTCCGCCAGGATCGCGGGCTCCTTCGGCTTGCGCGCCTCGAACAGGTCGGCGACACGCGGCAGACCACCGGTGATGTCCTTGGTCTTCGAACCCTCCTGGGGAATACGCGCGATAACACCACCGGCCTCGATGACAGACCCGTCTTCCAGGGAAACCAGCGCCAGCGGCGGCAGGAAGTAGTGCGCGGGCACGTTGGTACCGGCCAGACACAGCTCCTTGCCCTGGTCATCCACCAGGCTGACCGCCGGGCGCATATCCTTGCCGGCCGCCGGACGTTCCGCCGGGTCCAGCACCTCGATGTTGGACAGGCCGGTGAGTTCATCGGTCTGCCGCTTGATGGTGATGCCCTCTTCCATACCGCTGAATTTCACGGTACCGGCCACCTCGGTGATGATCGGGTGGGTGTGGGGGTCCCAGCTGGCCACGACAGCGCCCTGCGCCACAGGGTCGTTATCCTTGACCTTGAGGACCGCACCGTAGGGCAGCTTGTAGCGCTCTTTCTCACGCCCCATGGTATCGAGGATGGACAGCTCACCGGAGCGGCTGGTGGCTACCAGGTCGCCGTCGCTGCGTTCAACCGTCTTGAGGTTGTGCAGGCGAACCGTACCTTCGGTCATCACCTCGATGTTGTCCTGTGCCGTTGCCCGGCTGGCCGCGCCACCGATGTGGAAAGTACGCATGGTCAGCTGGGTGCCGGGTTCGCCGATGGACTGGGCGGCAACGACGCCGACCGCCTCGCCCATGTTGATGCGATGCCCGCGGGCCAGGTCACGGCCGTAACAGGCCGAGCAGATGCCGTGGCGGGTGTCACAGGTGATCGGGGAACGCACCTCGATCTCGTCGATCCCCATCTCTTCCAGGCGCTTGATCCACAGCTCGTCGAGCATGGTGTTGGCGGTGATGGCGATCTCGTCCTCGGTGCCGGGCTTGATCACATCCTTGGCGACCATTCGGCCAAGCACCCGGTCGCCCAGGGATTCGATGATGTCGCCGCCGTCGATCACCGGCGTCATCAGCAGGCCGGAATCCGTGCCGCAGTCCTCTTCCGTCACCACCAGGTCCTGGGCGACATCCACCAGGCGGCGGGTCAGGTAACCCGAGTTCGCCGTCTTCAGTGCGGTGTCCGCCAAACCCTTACGCGCGCCGTGCGTGGAGATGAAGTACTGCAGTACGTTCAGGCCCTCGCGGAAGTTCGCGGTGATGGGCGTCTCGATAATGGAGCCGTCCGGCTTGGCCATCAGGCCGCGCATGCCCGCGAGCTGGCGAATCTGCGCCGGCGAACCCCGTGCGCCCGAATCCGCGTAGATATACACGGAGTTGAACGAGGCCTGCTCTTCCTTTTCGCCCTCGCGGTTGATCACGCTCTCCTTGGAGAGGCCTTCCATCATCGACTTGGACACCAGGTCGTTGGCGCGGGACCAGATGTCGATGACCTTGTTGTACTTCTCGCCCTGGGTCACCAGGCCGGCGGCGTACTGCTCCTCGATTTCCAGCACCTCGCCCTCGGCGCGCTCGATCAGGGCCGCTTTCTCCTGCGGAATCTCGAAATCGTTCACACCGATGGATGAACCGGAACGCGTCGAGTAGTCGTAGCCCATGTACATCAGGCGGTCGGCAAAGATAACCGTCGCTTTCAGGCCCACCACGCGGTAGCACTGGTTGATGATGCGCGAAATGGCCTTCTTGGCCATGTCGCGGTTGACCATATCGAAGCCTATGCCGTCGGGAACAATCTCCCACAGCAGGGTCCGCCCAACGGTAGTCTCGGCGACAAAAGTGCGCTCGTTGATGTCGCCCTCGTCGGTCTTTACCTTCTCCGTGACGCGCACCTTGACCCGCGCCTGCAGGTGCACGTGCCCGCCCTGGTAGGCGCGGTGTACCTCGGAAACGTTGGCGAACGCCATACCCTCGCCCTTGGCGTTAACTCGCTCACGGGTCATGTAGTACAGGCCCAGCACCACGTCCTGGGACGGCACGATGATCGGCTCGCCGCTGGCGGGTGACAGGATGTTGTTGGTGGACATCATCAGCGCCCGCGCTTCCAGCTGCGCTTCCAGCGTCAGCGGTACGTGCACTGCCATCTGGTCACCGTCGAAGTCGGCGTTGTACGCGGCACAGACCAGCGGGTGCAACTGGATGGCCTTGCCCTCGATGAGAACCGGCTCGAATGCCTGGATACCGAGGCGGTGCAGGGTCGGGGCGCGGTTGAGCAGAACCGGGTGCTCGCGGATCACCTCGGCGAGGATATCCCAGACCTCCGGCGGCTCGCGCTCGACCATTTTCTTCGCGGCCTTGATAGTGGTCGCCAGGCCGCGCGCCTCCAGTTTGCCGAAAATGAACGGCTTGAACAGTTCCAGCGCCATTTTCTTCGGCAGGCCGCACTGGTGCAGTTTCAGCGTGGGGCCGACCACGATGACCGAACGGCCGGAGTAGTCGACACGCTTGCCGAGCAGGTTCTGGCGGAAACGCCCCTGCTTGCCCTTGATCATGTCGGCCAGTGATTTCAGCGGACGCTTGTTGGAACCGGTGATGGCGCGGCCGCGACGACCGTTGTCCAGCAGCGCGTCTACGGATTCCTGCAGCATGCGCTTTTCGTTGCGCACGATGATGTCCGGCGCGTTCAGGTCCAGCAAGCGCTTGAGGCGGTTGTTGCGGTTGATCACACGGCGGTACAGGTCGTTCAGGTCCGAGGTGGCGAAACGGCCACCGTCCAGCGGCACCAGGGGACGCAGGTCCGGCGGCAACACGGGCAGGACGTTGAGCACCATCCACTGCGGCTTGTTGCCGGAGTTGGCGAAAGCCTCCATCAGCTTCAGGCGCTTGGACAACTTCTTGATCTTGGTCTCGGAATTGGTCGCCGGGATCTCTTCCCGCAGGGTGGCGATTTCCTGGTCCAGGTCGATCTGCATCATCAGGTCCTGGATAGCCTCGGCGCCCATCTTGGCGGAGAACTCGTCGCCGAATTCCTCCATCGACTCGTAGTACTGCTCATCGGTGAGCAGTTGGCCCTGCTCCAGGGTCGTCATCCCCGGATCGGTCACCACGTAGGACTCGAAGTACAGCACACGCTCGATGTCGCGCAGGGTCATGTCCAGCAGCAGGCCGATGCGCGAGGGCAACGACTTGAGGAACCAGATGTGCGCCACCGGGCTGGCCAGCTCGATATGGCCCATGCGCTCACGACGCACCTTGGCCAGTGCGACCTCAACACCGCACTTCTCACAGATGACGCCGCGGTGCTTGAGACGCTTGTACTTGCCGCACAGGCACTCGTAGTCCTTGACCGGGCCAAATATCTTGGCGCAGAACAGGCCGTCCCGCTCCGGTTTGAAGGTGCGGTAGTTGATGGTTTCCGGCTTCTTCACTTCACCGAAAGACCAGGAGCGGATCAGCTCCGGCGAGGCCAGACCAATCCGAATCGCATCGAATTCGTCGTTTTCTCCCTGGGACTTCAACAGATTTAGTAAGTCTTTCAAGGCTTTTCCTCCACGAGGTTTTTTCTACCGGGGGGCGGGGCCATGGCCCTCACCCGCCGCATGAGTCCAAAGTCGTTGTGTCAGTCGTTCTCGAGTTCGATATCGATACCCAGGGAACGTATTTCCTTGACCAACACGTTGAAGGACTCGGGCATGCCCGGTTCCATTCGGTGGTCGCCATCGACGATGTTCTTGTACATCTTGGTGCGTCCGGCCACATCGTCGGACTTGACCGTCAGCATTTCCTGCAGGGTATAGGCGGCGCCATAGGCCTCCAGGGCCCAGACCTCCATTTCCCCGAAACGCTGGCCGCCGAACTGCGCCTTGCCGCCCAGCGGTTGCTGGGTAACCAGGCTGTAGGAGCCGGTAGAGCGCGCGTGCATCTTGTCGTCCACCAGGTGGTTGAGCTTCAGCATGTACATGTAGCCAACCGTCACCGGGCGGTCGAATGCCTCGCCCGAACGGCCATCGTACAGGGTGAACTGCCCGCTCTCGGGCAGGTCAGCCAGCTTCAGCAGTTCCTTGATGGACTCTTCCGCCGCACCGTCGAACACCGGCGTGGCCATGGGCACGCCGCCGGACAGGTTCTTCGCCAGTTCCAGGACTTCCTCGTCACTGAGCGAGTCGAGATCCTCCAGGCGGCCAGCGCCGTTGTTGTAGATCTCCGCCAGGAACTTGCGAACCTCGGCGACCTTGCGCTGTTCCGCGATCATGTTGTTGATCTTGTCGCCCAGGCCCTTGGCGGCCATGCCCAGGTGAGTTTCCAGGATCTGTCCCACGTTCATCCGCGACGGCACACCCAGCGGGTTGAGGACGATATCGACCGGTTCGCCGTTCTCGTCGTAGGGCATGTCCTCTACCGGCATGATCACCGAGATAACACCCTTGTTACCGTGGCGACCCGCCATCTTGTCGCCGGGCTGGATACGGCGCTTGATCGCCAGGTAGACCTTGACGATCTTGAGCACGCCCGGGGCGAGGTCGTCGCCGCTTTCCAGCTTGCTCTTCTTGTCTTCGAAGCGCTCTTCCAGCAGGCGGTTTTGCTCTTCCAGCTGGCGCGCCGCGGAGGCGATGGCATCGTTCAGCGCGGCGTCGGACAGCTTCAGCTTGAAGTACTGCTCGCGATCCAGGTCGTTGAGCACGGCCTGCGTGAGCGTGGTGCCCTTGGGCAACCCGCCGCCGCTGACCGTGGACTTGCCCTTGAGCAGGCCCTGCAGCCGGGAGAAGGTCGCCTCTTCGAAGATGCGGTACTCCTCCTTGAGGTCCTTGCGGTACTCGTCGAGCTGGTGCTTCTCGATCTGCAGTGCGCGCGCGTCCTTTTCCAGGCCGTCGCGGGTAAACACCTGCACGTCGATGACCGTGCCCTTGGTGCTGGTGGGCACGCGCAGGGAGGTGTCCTTCACGTCAGAGGCTTTCTCGCCGAAGATGGCGCGCAGGAGTTTTTCCTCCGGGGTCAGCTGGGTCTCGCCCTTGGGCGTGACCTTGCCCACCAGGATATCCCCGGCCTCGACCTCGGCGCCGATATAGACGATGCCGGACTCGTCCAGCTTCGCCAGGGCGCTCTCACCGACGTTGGGGATATCGGCGGAAATCTCTTCCGATCCCAGCTTGGTGTCCCGGGCGATACAGGTCAGTTCCTGGATGTGGATCGTGGTAAAACGATCCTCCTTCACCACGCGCTCGGAGACGAGAATGGAGTCCTCGAAGTTGTAGCCGTTCCAGGGCATGAACGCGATGCGCATGTTCTGGCCCAGGGCCAGTTCGCCCATATCGATGGACGGGCCGTCGGCGAGAATATCGCCGCGGTTGATGACATCGCCCTTCTGCACAATGGGACGCTGGTTGATGCAGGTGTTCTGGTTGGAACGGGTGTACTTGGTCAGGTTGTAGATGTCCACCGGCGCCTCGTCGACACCCACGTCCTTGTCGTTAACGCGAACAACAATGCGGCTGGCGTCGGCCGAATCGACCACGCCCGCACGATCGGCAACCACGCAGACACCCGAGTCGGCCGCCACGTAGCGCTCCATCCCGGTGCCTACCAGGGGCTTGTCGGAAACCAGGGTCGGCACTGCCTGGCGCTGCATGTTGGAGCCCATGAGCGCGCGGTTCGCGTCATCGTGCTCGAGGAAGGGGATCAGCGCGGCGGCCACCGAGACCACCTGCTTGGGCGAAACGTCCATGTAATCGACGTCGTCCGGCGATTTCACCGTGAACTCGTTCAGGTGACGGACGTTGATCAATTCCTCGGTGAAGCGGTTGTTCTCGTCCAGCGGCGCGGAGGCCTGCGCAACGACGTACTCGGCCTCGTTGATGGCGGACAGGAACTCGATTTCATCGGTCACCTGGCCGTCCACCACCTTGCGGTAGGGGCTTTCCAGGAAGCCGTAATCGTTGGTCCGTGCGTAAGTCGCCAGGGAGTTGATCAGGCCGATGTTCGGCCCCTCCGGCGTCTCGATGGGACAGACACGACCGTAGTGAGTCGGGTGCACATCGCGCACCTCGAAGCCGGCGCGTTCGCGCGTCAGACCACCCGGGCCAAGCGCGGATACGCGGCGCTTGTGGGTGACTTCCGAAAGCGGGTTGTTCTGGTCCATGAACTGCGACAACTGGCTGGAGCCGAAGAACTCCTTGACCGCCGCGGACACCGGCTTGGCGTTGATCAGGTCCTGCGGCATCAGGCCTTCGCTCTCGGCCATGGACAGACGCTCTTTCACCGCACGCTCGACGCGCACCAGGCCAACGCGGAACTGGTTTTCCGCCATCTCGCCGACGGAACGCACACGGCGGTTGCCCAGGTGGTCGATATCATCGACCATGCCCTTGCCGTTGCGGATATCCACCAGGGTCTTGAGCACATCGACGATATCCTCGCGATCCAGGACACCACTGCCCTCGACCTCTTCGCGACCGAGGCGGCGATTGAACTTCATGCGGCCCACCGCTGACAGGTCGTAGCGGTCGGAGGTGAAGAACAGGTTGTGGAACAGGTTTTCCGCAGACTCCTTGGTCGGCGGCTCACCCGGGCGCATCATGCGGTAGATCTCCACCAGCGCTTCGAGCTCGTTGCGCGTGGAGTCCTGGCGCAGGGTGTCGGAGATGAACGGACCGCAGTCCAGCTCATTGGTATACAGTGTCTCGATGGTGGTGATACCGGCCTCGCCGAGCTTGGTGAGCACTTCCTCGCTCAACTCGGTGTTGCACTCCACGATGATCTCGCCGGTCTTCTTGTCGACCACGTTCCTGGCCAGCGCGCGGCCGTGCAGGTACTCCGCGGGAATTTCCAGCTCGGTGATGTTGGCCTTCTCCAGCTCGCGGATGTGGCGGGCGGTGATACGCCGGCCCTGTTCCACCACGACTTTCTTGCCGGCCTTGATATCGAACGAGGCCACGTCACCGCGCAGGCGCTCGGGAATCAGCGTCATGGCGTAGCCGCCTTCCTCGGTCACCTGGAAGGTGTTCACGTCGTAGAACATGTCCAGGATTTCCTCGGCCTCGTAGCCGAGGGCGCGCAGCAGGATCGTCGCCGGCAGCTTGCGGCGACGGTCGATACGCACGAACACCAGGTCCTTGGGGTCGAACTCGAAGTCCAGCCAGGAGCCGCGGTAGGGAATGACGCGGGCAGAGTACAGCAGCTTGCCCGAGGAGTGCGTCTTGCCCTTGTCGTGATCGAAGAATACACCCGGGGACCGGTGCAACTGGGAGACGATCACGCGCTCGGTACCGTTGATGACAAAGGTGCCGTTGTCCGTCATCAGGGGAATTTCCCCCATGTAGACTTCCTGCTCCTTGATGTCCTTGATGGTCTTGTTGGAGGATTCCTTGTCGTAAATGATCAGCCGCACCTTCACCCGCAACGAGCAGGAGTAGGTAACGCCGCGCAGCTGACATTCGTTGACGTCGAAAATCGGCTTGCCCAGGCGATAGTCGACGTACTCCAGGGCCGCGTTGCCGCTGTAGCTGACGATTGGGAAAACTGACTTGAAGGCAGCGTGCAGGCCGTAATCGCCCCGCTCATCCAGTGGTGTGCCCTGCTGGGTAAACCGGCGGTAAGAATCCATCTGAATCGCAAGCAGATAGGGCACGTCCATAACCTTGGGCAGGGTGCCGAAATCCTTGCGAATGCGTTTTTTCTCTGTATACGAGTATGCCATCAGTACTCCCCAGCGTGATCTACATGATCGAGATGATCGGGGTCCATAACAGGTGTCAGGTCTAGCAATCGGGAGCAACCATGGGGGTCAGGTCTTGCATTTTGCATGCTCGATGCAAAATGCAAGACCTGACCCCGGGTAGTGACCCCAGGTGTTTGACCACCCGTCAAGCGGACCCCGGTGAAGCGGGAAAAGGCCGGCGGGGCAATCGCCCGCCAGCCTTGTCCATCACAGTCCGAAACCGGACCACTACCGAACTACTTGAGTTCGGCAGAGCCGCCCGCTTCTTCCAGCTGCTTCTTGACGTCTTCGGCTTCTTCCTTGGAAGCGCCTTCCTTGATCGGGGAAGGTGCGCCGTCGACAAGGCCCTTGGCTTCTTTCAGGCCCAGGCCGGTAACCGCGCGAACGACCTTGATAACGTTCACTTTCTTCTCGCCGGCGGCGGTCAGAATGACGTCAAACTCGGTCTGCTCTTCCGCGGCACCGCCGGCATCACCGGCTGCTGCTGCGGGTGCGGCGGCAACGGCTGCCGCTGCGGTAACACCGAACTTCTCTTCCATCGCTTCGATGAGCTCAACGATTTCCATCACGCTCATGTCGGCGATTGCATTCAAAATGTCGTCTTTAGACAGAGACATAGCTCCAAACTCCCTTACTGATTAATTCAACACGGGCAGTGGCTTACGCCGCTGCCTCTTTCTGATCGCGAACTGCTGCGAGTGTGCGAACCAGTTTTCCAGGTACTTCGTTCATGGTCTGTACCAGCTTCGTTGCCGGCGCTTTCATGACACTCATCAACATCGAGAGTGCCTGGTCACGCGTGGGCAGCTTGGCCAGAACATCCAGTTGTTCAGCACCCAGCATCTGGCCACCAACCGCCAGTGCCTTGACTTCAAAGGCTTCGTTTTCTTTCGCGAAGTCCTTGAAGAGTCGCGCCGCCGCGCCCGGGTCTTCCATGGAAAAACCGAACAGGGAGGGACCGACGAGCGTGTCGTTGACGCACTCGTACTCGGTTCCTTCCAGGGCACGCTTGGCAAGGGTGTTCCGCACTACACGGAGAGTCACCTTGTTGTCGCGCGCTTCCTGGCGCAGCGCTGTCATGCCATCTACGGGAACGCCGCGAGAATCGGCGATCACGAGTGACAGTGCACTGGTGGCAGTCTCGTTAACTTCAGCAACGATGGCTTTCTTGTCTTCGAGTCCAATTGCCACTGGATTAACTCCTGGTTTGCCAATGTAAGCGTTGCCAATACTATGGCCGCGCCGCTTGCGTGGTGAACGCATTCACCATCTGCGTAGGCAGTGGCTTCCCCTGCGGGTCGCCGCGATTAAGCCCTCCCTGCAGGACCCGTCAACGGGTCTGCAATAAAAGCACCTACGGTCTTTGATGGCCTTCAGTTCTCAGCGTGGGCTTGCGCCCGGGAGCCTTGTCCAAAGACCTCAAAGTGGGCCGGTATAAACCTGTGGGTTCGTCCCGGCCTACACACCCCCCTTCCCTGGGGGGCATCGAGGAGCCGCCTCTTGTGGAGGCGACCCGATCAGTTCCTTACAGTTCCAGCGACGCCTGGTCGATGGTAACGCCCGGCCCCATGGTGGTGCTCAGGCTGATTTTCTTCATGTAGACGCCCTTCGCAGCCGCCGGCTTGGCCTTTTTCAGGTCGGCCAGCACGGCTTCGAGGTTGCCCTTGATCGCCGCGGGATCGAAATCGATCTTGCCGATGCCGCCGTGGACGATGCCGTTCTTGTCGGTGCGGTAGCGCACCTGGCCCGCCTTGGCGTTGTTCACCGCGGTCTCAACGTCCGGGGTCACGGTGCCCGTTTTCGGGTTCGGCATCAGGCCGCGCGGACCGAGGATCTGACCCAGCTGGCCAACCACTCGCATGGCGTCGGGGGAGGCAATGACGACGTCGAAATCCATCATGCCGCCCTTGATCTCCTCGGCCAGTTCCTCCATGCCGACGAAATCCGCACCCGCCGCTTTGGCCTTGTCCGCGGCGTCACCCTGGGTAAACACGGCGACACGCACATCCGAGCCGGTACCGTGGGGCAGCGTGGTCGCGCCACGAACCGCCTGGTCGGATTTTTTCGCGTCGATACCGAGGTTGACCGCCACTTCGACCGTTTCGCTGAATTTGGCCGTGGACAATTCCTTCAGCAGATTGATTGCCTCATCCAGGGGATAGGCCTTCTGCGGATCGACTTTTTCCTTGAATGCGCGTACGCGCTTGGACAGTCTGGCCATGTCAGCTCACCCCCTCTACTTCGATTCCCGCGGAACGCGCGCTACCGGCGATGGTGCGCACGGCGGCGTCCATGTCGGCAGCGGTCAGGTCCGGCCACTTCTGGGTTGCGATATCTTCCAACTGGGCGCGGTTCACCTTGCCGACCTTGTTGGTATTGGGCGTACCGGAACCCTTCTTGACCTTCGCCGCCTTGCGCAGCAGCACGGAGGCCGGCGGCGTCTTCTTGACGAAGGTGAAGGAGCGATCGTTGTACACGGTGATGACGACCGGAATCGGCAGACCGGGCTCGGTGCCCTGGGTCTCGGCGTTGAACGCCTTGCAGAATTCCATGATGTTCACACCGTGCTGGCCCAGCGCCGGGCCCACCGGGGGGCTCGGGTTGGCCTGGCCAGCAGGCACCTGCAGCTTGATATAAGCTTCGACTTTCTTAGCCATGTCTATTCTCCCGGGTGCAAACGCCGTTTCGGCCTGGGCCTACTGGGGCTCCCCATTGTGGCGGCCAGGGCCGCCGTCAAACATACTGCCAGCTTGTCGCCTTCACCGTCATTCCCGCGAAAGCGGGAATCCAGAGATCTCCCCGCCTATCACTGGATCCCCGCTTTCGCGGGGATGACGATCGAGCGCAGCCGCAGCGACTACCGGTCAGGCCTTCTCGACCTGGCCGAACTCGAGCTCCACCGGGGTGGAGCGCCCGAAAATCAGCACCGCCACGTTGAGGCGGTTCTTTTCGTAATTCACTTCCTCGACGACGCCGTTGAAATCGTTGAACGGGCCGTCCACCACGCGCACCATCTCGCCGGGCTCGAACAGCGTCTTCGGTTTCGGCGCCTCGACACCGTCCTCGACACGCTGCAGGATGGCCGCGGCCTCTTTCTCGGTAATCGGCGCCGGGGCTTCCGCCTTGCCGCCGATGAAACCCAGTACGCGCGGGGTTTCCTTTACCAGGTGCCAGGTGTCGTCATCCAGTTCCATCTGCACCAGCACGTAGCCGGGGAAGAACTTGCGCTCGCTGCGGCGTTTCTGGCCGCCGCGCATCTCCACCACTTCCTCGGTGGGCACCAGCACTTCCCCGAAACGATCCTGCATATTGTGCAGTTCGATACGCTCCTTCAGGGTGGAGGCAACCTTCTTCTCGTAACCCGAGTAGGCGTGAACGACGTACCAGCGCATTGCCATCAACAAACCCTTTTGTCTATCAAGTGATCGCCAGGGACACCAGCCAGCCGAGGAAGGCGTCAAGCCCCCACAGTAGCAACGCCACCAGCACCACGAACACCACCACGATCATGGTGGTTTGCACGGTTTCCTGGCGCGTCGGCCAGACCACCTTGCGGATTTCCGTACGCGAACCCTTGACCAGCGCCCAGAAAGCCGCGCCCTTGGCGGTCTGCAGGGCAATCAGGCCGGCGACGATCGCAATGGCCACGATGCCCAGCACGCGGTACAGCAGTGACTGGTCGGCAAAATAACTGTTGCCGACCACGGCCACCGCCACCAGGGCGAAGACAATGACCCACTTGACTGCGTCAAACCGGCTCGCGGTCGTTTCCACGTTCATCCGTTCATTCCGTTTGCGGGGCATATCCACTACGGGCAGACCCAAGATCCGCCCATTGATTTACTACTACATCCCGCCATTAATATGGCAGGCCAGGAGGGAATCGAACCCCCAACCTGCGGTTTTGGAGACCGCTGCTCTGCCAATTGAGCTACTGGCCTAAACTTTCCGCCTAGACGACGAAGCCGAACTGCTGTATCAGCGGTTCGGCTTTGTCTTTTCCGTCACTCCCACCGCGGTGGTGATCCAGCCTTGCCGGACACCCGCCCTGGCGGCGTGACGCCGTCGTATTACTCGATGATCTTCGCCACCACGCCAGCGCCGACAGTACGGCCACCTTCGCGAATCGCGAAACGCAGGCCCTCTTCCATCGCAATCGGCGCAATCAGCGTCGCCACCATCTGCACGTTGTCGCCCGGCATCACCATCTCGACACCCTCAGGCAGCTCCACCGCACCGGTCACGTCCGTCGTACGGAAGTAGAACTGCGGACGGTAGCCCTTGAAGAACGGCGTGTGACGACCACCCTCGTCCTTGGACAGGATGTATACCTCGCACTCGAACTTGGTGTGCGGGGTTACAGAGCCCGGCTTCGACAGTACCTGGCCGCGCTCTACCTCGTCGCGCTTGGTGCCGCGCAGCAGTACGCCCACGTTTTCGCCCGCACGGCCCTCGTCCAGCAGCTTGCGGAACATCTCAACGCCCGTACAGGTCGTCGTCGT
>PABK01000019.1 GCA_002699145.1 Halioglobus sp. | reverse complement strand
GAGTCGAACAGAAAAGAGAACCTCCCGGGCGGGCAGTGTCCCGAGAGGGAGTGAGCTTTTCGACCGACCGGGACACTGCCCGCCCGGGAGGGTCGGTCAGCTCGCACAATACCCTGCAAGGAAGTCTGCTTTGCGACCGAACGGGACACTGCCCGTCCGCAAGGTTCGCTTAGGTCGAACGACACCGCACCGGGACAGCCCGTGCTAGCCCCGGCGGGACTTCCTGCCGCGCGGACCGCCGCCGCCGCGCTTGGCGAACTGGCGCTCCATGTTTTCGCGCTCCTTCGCGGTGGCGCGACGCAGCGGCTTGGCTTCCAGGTTCGCCAGCCGGTACAGCGACTTGACGTCCTTCGGTTCCAGCTCCACCCACTGCCCCTGCTTGACGCGCGAGGGGATGAACACGTCGCCGTAGCGCACGCGCTTGAGGCGCGACACGGTCAGTCCCTGGGACTCCCAAAGTCGGCGCACCTCGCGGTTGCGTCCCTCCATGATGACGACGTAGTACCAGCGGTTGATGCCCTCCCCGCCGCCGTCCTGGATGTCGGTGAAGCGCGCCGGGCCGTCTTCCAGCATCACGCCCTCGCGCAGCCGTGCCAGGACGTCCTCGCCGACCTCGCCCATGACACGCACCATGTACTCGCGTTCAATATTGGCCGAGGGGTGCATGAGGGCATTGGCCAGTTCGCCGTCCGTGGTGAACAGCAGCAGGCCCGAGGTGTTGTAGTCGAGGCGACCGATGGATATCCAGCGGCCGCGCGGCAATTTCGGCAGGCGCTCGAACACCGTGCGCCGGCCCTCGGGATCGCTGCGCGAACAGACCTCGCCCGGGGGTTTGTGGTAGAGAATGCAACGGGTCTCGGCGGCCGGCGCTCGTTGCAGGGGTTTGCCGTCGACCGCCAGGCGCGCCTTGTCGGTGACCCGGTCGCCCAGCCGGGCGACGCGGCCGTCGATGCTGACGCGACCGGCCTCGATCCAGCGCTCCATCTCACGGCGCGAACCCAGCCCGGTGCGGGCCAGCACTTTCTGCAGTTTTTCCCCGGCCGGGGTGGAGGTCTGCCCGGCGGCTGCGGAGGCGGCGTCCCCGGGCCGGTCCCCGCGCGAATTCCCTGCCATGGCTCAGGCCCGGTGTTCGGGGGCCGGCGACTCCGCGTCGGGGCCGGCGTCGACGGGCGTGTCCGTTTCAGTCTCCGCCTGTGCCGACTCCGCGCCATCCGGCGCCGGCGCGGGCTCTTCTGACGACCCGGCGCGCTGCGCCAGTTCGTCGACCGCCTGCTCCAGGCTCACACCCTCTTCTTCGTGTTCCGCCTGAGCGCCCGGTTGCGCCGTATCGTGCGTTTCGGCCGGCTGGTGTTCGGTGCCGCCGACGACCGTCAGTTCAGGGCCGGCGGACTCGGCGGCTTCAGTCTTTTTTTCCGGCAGCGGCTCACTGAAGCCCAGTTCCGCGTTCAGTGTATCCAGGTCGCGGATCTCCGCCAGCGCCGGCAACTGGTCCAGGCTTTTCAGGTTGAAGTAGTCCAAAAACTGTTTCGTCGTGGCGTACATCGCCGGGCGACCGGGCACGTCGCGGTGGCCGACCACGCGTATCCACTCGCGTTCGTGCAGGGTCTTGATGATGTTCGAGCTGACCGCCACGCCGCGGATTTCCTCGATCTCGCCGCGGGTGATGGGCTGGCGGTAGGCGATCAGCGCCAGGGTTTCCAGCAATGCCCGCGTGTAACGCTGCGGCCGTTCGTGCCACAGGCGCCCGATCCACTGGCTGAGGTTCTGGCGCACCTGGAAACGAAAACCGCTGGCGACTTCCACCAGTTCGAAGCCGCGGTCCTCGCAGCGCTCCGACACCGTTTGCAAGGCCTCGCGAATGGCGCTGTTGTCCGGCCGCTCGGCGTCCTCGAACAGGCCCGCCAGCTGCGCGACTGTCAACGGTTTACCGGCGGCCAGCAGGGCGCCCTCGATAATCTGTACCAGGCCTGTTTCCGACATATTACTCCGACCTTGCCTTGACGTGGATGGGTCCAAAATTTTCTGTCTGCACGACTTCCACCAGGGATTCCTTGATCAACTCCATGATGGCCAGGAAGGTGACCACGACGCCCAGGCGCCCCTCCTGCGCACGAAACAGCGAGACAAAGGGCACGAACTGGCCGCCGGAGAGCGACTCCAGCACCTGGCTCATCCGCTCGCGGGTAGACAGCGCCTCGCGCTGGATGTGGTGGCTCTCGAACATGTCCGCGCGCTGCAGCACCTCGCCCAGGGCCATGAGGATTTCGCGCAGGTCCACCTCCGGCTCCGGCCGGGCGCGCTGGATGTCCGGCGGCTGCGCACTGGCCACCCAGGTGTCGCGTTCCAGACGCGGCATCTCCTCGATATCCTCGGCCGCCTTTTTGAAGCGCTCATACTCCTGCAGGCGCCGGATAAGCTGGGCGCGGGGGTCTTCCTCGTCCTCCTCGACCTCGGTGGAGCGCGGCAGCAACATGCGCGACTTGATCTCCGCCAGCATGGCCGCCATCAGCAGGTACTCGGCGGCCAGCTCGAATTTCATCGCATCCATCAGTTCAACGTACTGCATGTACTGTTGCGTGATACTGGCCACGTCGATCTCGAGGATGTCAAGGTTTTGCCGCCGGATGAGGTAGAGCAACAGGTCCAGCGGGCCCTCGAAGGCCTCCAGGAAGACTTCCAGCGCCTGGGGCGGGATGTACAGGTCCTTGGGCAGTTCGGTCACCGCCTGCCCCATGACCACGGCGAAGGGCATCTCACCCTGCTGCGGTGGCCCTACGGCCGTCAGGTCGCTGCCACCACCCTGCGTCGGGGTGGGCGATTCGGTATTGGATTCGTTCGCTGACACGGCGCCCCACCTGTTCTTATGTCAGGGGCAGTATACCCCAGGGCGGTGGAAATGCGCAGCGGCCTGGCCGACAAAAACACAAAATATTGTGATTGCGCGGCGCGATACCCCCCTTATATGGGGCGCGGTGTGTTCAGCTCGCGGGCGTTGTCGCGCAGGATGCGCCGCTGCTGCGCGGCGTCAAAGCGCGCCAGTTCCGGCAGGTAGTCCAGCGGTTGCGGCATGCCCTCGATATGCGGCCAGTCGGAGCCGAAAATCACCCGGTCAGCGCCCATGAAGTGGGCCACCTCGTTGACATCGTCCTCCCAGAAGGGGTTGATCCACACGTGGTGCCGGAACAGCTCGCCCGGGTCCTCGGCGTAATAGCCGCGCATGCGATCGCGGGATTGGGCCAGCTTGCGGAACAGGTCCGGCAGGTACTCGGCGCCGTTCTCGATGGAGGCGACGCGCAGGTTCGGGAATCGCTCGAACAGCTTCTCGTAGCACAGCGTGATGAGGAAATCGTAGGCCGCCCGCTCAATATTGAAGTGCTTGATGTTGGGTGAGAACACGCCGCCGCTGAAGTCGGCGGAAAAGCCGTCCTTGACGTAGCCGTGGGTGGTGTAGCCCGAATCCGCCGCGTGCACCACCAGGGCGATGCCGGACTCGTTCAGGCGCGCCCAGAAGGGATCGAACAGCGGGTCCGCCGGCGAGCGTGTCGAGCCGTCGGCCAGGGTGACGGCCGCCGGACGCATGCACACCACGGTGGCGCCCTGCGCCAGGGCCCACTCCAGTTCCGCGCAGGCCCAGTCGACATCGCACAGGGAGATATAGGGCGCGGCGAAAATGCGCTGCTGGTAGTTACAGCCCCAGTCCTCCTGCAGCCAGCGGTTGAAAGCGGTGAACTGCACTTTCACCGCCTCGGTATCGTGCTTGAGCAATTCCTCGTACAGCACCCCCAGGGTGGGGAACAACCACACGGCCTCAAGGCCCTGCTCTTGCAGCTTGGCCACCCGCGCATCTCGGTTCATGTAGTAGTCCGGCAGCGGTTCGTGGGCCTTCATGCGCGCGATATCCGCGTCCGTCAGTTCCTTGCCGTGCAGGTAAGGCGCGATGGAACCGGGCAGCGAAATGGGATTCCAGGTGGGGTTTTTCACCGCGCGCGCGAGCTTGCCGCCCACCAGGTGGTGTTGCCGCCCGTCGATAGTCGCCCACTGCACACAGCGCGGCTGCATGGCCGCGGGCACGTGGCGGGTGAAGGCGTCGCTGGCCTCATAGTAGTGATTGTCCGCGTCGAAAGCGGCGTATTCCAGCTGCGCCTCGGGGGCTGTGGCGGTGTTCATGGGCCGCTCCATTTGGCTTGGCAGATGGCAGCAGTCTAGGCCGCGGTGAGTCCGCTGCCAATGTCCTCAACTGCCGTGCCCGTGAGCGAAAAGGTCAGGCGGCCCCGGCGCTCAGTCCTCAAAGGGCGCAGTATCTCCCTTGCCCGCGCGCAGTATCAACGGCACCTCGTCGACCAGGTCCACCACCGTGGTCGGCTCCATGCCGCACCAGCCGCCGTCGATGACCAGGTCTACCTCGTGCTCCAGCAGCTCGCGAATCTCGTAGGGATCGATCAGGGGCAGGTCCTCCCCCGGCATGATCAGGCTGACGCTCATCAGCGGCTCGCCCAGGTCCGCCAGCAGCGCCTGGGCGACCTTGTTGTCCGGCACGCGCAGGCCCACGGTCTTGCGCTTGGGGTGTTGCAGACGCCGTGGCAACTCCGAAGTCGCTTTGAGTATGAAGGTGTAGGGGCCGGGCGTGCATTGCCGCAGGGCGCGGTACACGGTGTTGTCGACGCGCGCGAAGGTGGCGATCTCGGACAGGTCGCGGCAGACCAGGGTGAAGTTGTGCCGCGAGTCCAGCTTGCGGATACGGCGTATGCGGTCCAGTGCGTGCTTGTCGCCGATGTGGCAGCCCAGCGCGTAGGCCGAGTCCGTCGGGTAGACCACCACACCGCCGGCGCGGATGATATCCACCGCCTGGCGCACCAGGCGCGCCTGCGGATTCTCCGGGTGGATCTGGAAAAACTGGCTCACCAGCGCTCCCAGACGCCGCGCAGCCCGTCGCTGGCACGCGCGCGCACACCCAGTTCCGCGGCATAGGGCGCATCGCGGTGAAAGTCGCTGCCCACGGAAATTTCCAGCTGGAACTCACGCGCCAGGCGCAGTAGCTGCTGCTCCTGCGCGCTGCTCTGCCGTCCGCTGCGCACCTCGATGGCGCGGCCGCCGGCGGCGACGAAATCGGCCAGCAGGCGGCGCAGCTTCATGCCGGTAAAGCGATATTTGCACGGGTGCGCCACCACGGAGATGCCGCCGGCGTCCTCGATCCAGCGCACCGCGCAGGCCAGTTCCGGCCAGAACGCCTTGACGTCGCCGGTCTTGCCCTGGCCGAGGAAGCGATCGAAGGCCTCGGCGACATCCTTCACATGGCCCTGCTCGACCATCCAGCGGGCGAAATGGGGGCGGCCGAGCTGGCTGTCACCGGCCTGCGCCAGCGCCCCGTCCAGCGCGCCGGGAAAACCGCGCGCGTGCAGGCGCTGCGCAATCAACTCGCCGCGCTCGCCGCGGGCGGCGTCGAGCTGCGCCAGGCCCTCGCGCATGGCCGGGTGCGCGCAGTCCATGTCCAGGCCCACGATGTGCACGGTGGTGCCGGACCAGCGACAGGAGAACTCCACCCCCGGCACCAGGCGCAGCGCGTCCGCACGGGCATCCGCGCGCGCCTGCAGGTAGCCGTCGACGGTATCGTGATCCGTGATGGCGAGCATGCCGACACCGCGCTCGAGGGCACGCTGCAGTAACGCCGCGGGCGCCATTGCGCCATCGGAGGCCGTGCTGTGGGTATGGAAGTCGACCAACACAATCTTTACACTCTGCCGGATATCCGCGGCGACCCGCGGCCAGCGCACATGGTACAGCCGGAGTAAGCCAGAATCCATGAAGCAACTGCTCGAGTTCGTGCCCATCGCACTGTTTTTCATCGTCTACAACCTGGACGGCGAAAGCGTCTCGGTGCTGGGATGGACACACCAGTTCGACGGCATTTTCTCGGCGACGGCGGTATTGATGATCGCCACGGTGTTGCAGGTGGCGATCACCTACGCACTGACGCGGGAGCTGGAAAAGCGCCTGCTGTGGTTGCTGCTGGCGGTGCTGGCCTTTGGCGCGCTGACACTGGTGTTCCGCAACCCGCTGTTCCTGTTCTGGAAACCCACCATCTTCAACTGGGCGCTGGCCATCGTCTTCGGCGCCTCCCAGTTCATCGGCGACAAGAACCTGATGCAGCGCACCCTGGGCAGTCAGATTCACCTGCCGCGCGCGGTCTGGACGCGGCTGAACACACTCTGGGTGGGTTATTTCGCGCTGGTGGGGGCCCTCAACCTGGTGGTCGCCTACGGCTACAGCGAGGAGACCTGGGTCAGTTACAAACTCTACTCGGCGATCGGTTTCACCCTGCTGTTGACGCTGGTGACCGCGCTGATCATCAGCCCACACCTGAAAGAAGACAGCAATACCTGAGGCGGACCGACGGGTCCGCGCGGAGACAGGAATGTACTACGCCATACTGTGTGAAGATGTCGACAACAGCCTGCCCCTGCGCAAGACCGCGCGCGAGGCGCACCTGGCCAGGCTGCACGAACTGGTGCAGGCCGGACGCCTGCTGGTCGCCGGCCCCCACCCTGCGCTGGACACGGAGGAACCCGGCGAGGCGGGTTTTACCGGCAGTCTGATCGTCGCCGAGTTCGACAGCCTGGAGGCCGCGACCGCCTGGGCGGACGCCGACCCCTACGTGGACGCGGGCGTATTCAGCAAGGTCGTGGTAAAGCCCTACAAGAAGGTGCTCCCCTGAGCTGCGCCGGCCAGGCGGCCGCGCGACCTGCCACCGCGGCGGTTTTCAGGCTAGAATGCGCACTTTCCCGCGGTCCCCGAGGCGCGCCGGAACATTATGTCCCTGTCACAGAAGGAAACCACCTTGCGAGCCGTAGTCACACTGCTGGCCATCTTGCTGGCCGGCGCCGCGCATGCCCAGGACGTCCGTTATATCAGCGACAAGCAGTACGTGCCGCTGCGCAGCGGGGCGGGCAGCGACTATCGCATCGTCCACCGCGGCATACCCTCGGGCACGCGCCTGACCGTCTCGCGCACCAGCGAGGACGGCGTGTGGTCGGAGATCACCACCGCGCGCGGCACCAGCGGGTGGTTGCGCAGCCAGTACCTGATGGAGGAGACGCCCGCCGCGTTGCAGGTCGCCGAGGCGCAGCGCCGGGCGCGGCAGGCCGTGGAGAAAAGCGCTGCGCTGCAGGCGGAGCTGGACGCGCTCAGGGCCCAGCGCGGTGACCTGGAGACGCAACTCAGTGGCAGCAACAGCGAGCTGGACAGCGTGTCGCAGGAGCTCAGCCAGCTCAAGCAGATCTCCGGCAAGGCGGTACAGCTGGACGCGGACAATCGCCGCCTGGTGGAAGAGACGGAGAACCTGCGCTCGGAGGTGGAGACGCTGGAAGCGGAAAACCAGCGCCTGACCGACAAGCTGCGCAGCGAGGACTTCATCAACGGCGCCCTGGCGGTACTGCTGGGCGTGGTTATCACCCTGGTCGTGCCCCGCCTGTGGCCGAAACGGCGGCGCAACTCCAGCTGGGCCTGAGGAGACAACGAGCGTGTTACGAGCAATCCTGTTTTGCCTGGCGCTGCTGCCGGGCCTGGCCGCCGCAGAGGGGGCAAACAACCCGCAGGTGGTGATCCGCACCAGCGAGGGCGATATCACCCTGCAGCTGTTCGCCGACAAGGCGCCGCTGACCGTGGAGAACTTCCTCGCCTACGTGGAAGACGGCTTTTATAACGGCACCATTTTTCACCGGGTAATCCCCAATTTCATGATCCAGGGCGGCGGCTTCAGCGCCGACATGCGCGAAAAACCGACACTGGAGCCCGTCGCCAACGAGTCGAAGAACCGCCTGCACAACACCCGCGGCACCATCGCCATGGCGCGCACCAACGATCCGGATTCGGCGACCTCGCAGTTCTTTATCAACCAGCGCAACAACCTGCGCCTGGACTGGGCGCCGGGACGGCCGGGTTACACGGTGTTCGGCGAGGTCATCCTGGGTATGGACGTGGTAGATTTTATCGCCACCGCGCCCACCGGCAAGACCGGGCGTTTCAGTGACGTGCCCCAGACTCCCATCGTGATCGAAGCGATCGAGCGCGTCGACGGGCAATGATCGCGCTCAGCGTCAACCTGAACAAGATTGCGCTGATACGCAATTCCCGCGACACCACCAATCCCGACATTCCCGAACACGCGCGCATGTGCATCGACGCCGGCGCCGACGGTATCACGGTGCACCCGCGACCGGACCAGCGCCACATTCGCGCCGCTGACTGCTACGACCTGGCGGCGATGCTGGAGGTGGAATTCAATATCGAGGGCAACCCCTTCACCGGGCCCCGCGGCAGCAGCCGGGAAGGCGTGTCCGACTACCCCGGCTTCATGGCCCTGGTGCGCGATATCCGCCCCACGCAGTGCACGCTGGTGCCCGATGGCGACGGCCAGCTCACCTCGGACCACGGCTTCGACCTGAAGAAGGACGGCGAGCGCGTGGCGCCACTGGTGGCGGAACTGCAGGGCCTGGGCATCCGCACCAGCCTGTTCATGGACCCCGATCCCGAGCAGATTCGACTGGCCGCGCAGACCGGGACCGACCGCATCGAGCTGTACACCGAAAGCTACGCGCGCGCCTGCCGCGACAACCGGGATGTGGAGGACGTCTTCCAGCGTTTCGTGCGCGCGGCAGAAGTCGCCGCCGAGAAGGGACTGGGCCTGAACGCCGGCCACGACCTGGACCTGCACAACCTGCCGCGTTTCGCCACGGTGCCCGGCCTGCTGGAGGTCTCCATCGGCCACGCCCTGACCGTGGACGCGCTGCGCATGGGGCTGGCCGCTACCGTGGCCGCCTACCAGGAGGCGCTGGGCAAATGAACGAGGCCACCCTGCAAGCACTACTGGACAAGCAGGCCATTACCGAACTGGTCCACACCTATTGCCGTGCCGCCGACCGCCACGACTACGATCTCATGCGCAGCCTCTACCACGCCGACGCCATCGACGATCACGGGTCGTTCTTCAAGGGCCTGGCGATGGATTTCATCGACCAGTTACCGGCGATCCAGGAACCCATGCTGATCCTGCACCACAACGTGACGACGGTGAACATCGCCCTGGACGGCGACTACGCCGAGGGGGAGATCTACATCCTCGCCTTCCACCAGGTGGCGACGGAAGGCGGACCGATGGACCTGCTCATCGGCGGCCGCTACCTCGACCGCTACGCGAAGCGCGACGGCGACTGGAAATTCAGCGAACGGGCGGTGCTGGCGGACTGGGCCCGCGTCGAGCAGACCTCCACGGTGCGCCTGGACCACCCCATGGTCGAGGGCGCCCACATCGGCCGTCCCGGCGACGACGACCCGGCCTACGGCTTTTTCCGCCTGCTGCGCCGGGGCGCGCGCTGAATCACGCAGCGTCCCGCCCACCCTGCCGGTGGCCGGCTTTGCCGTTGGCAGCGCCTAACCCCCCACCAGGCTGATCATTACCCCCGCGGCCACCGCCGAGCCGATCACGCCGGCCACATTCGGTCCCATGGCGTGCATCAGCAGGTAGTTGTGCGGGTTCGCCTCCAGCCCCACGCGATTACTCACCCGCGCGGCCATGGGCACAGCCGAGACACCGGCGGAGCCGATCAGCGGATTCAGCGGCGTGCCGCCGAAACGGTTCATCAGTCTGGCGATCAACACGCCGCAGGCCGTGCCGATGGCGAAAGCGACGACCCCCAGGGCGAGAATCCCCAGCGTTTTCACGTCGAGAAACTTGTCCGCCACCAGCTTGGATCCCACAGATAGGCCCAGCACGATGGTGGTGATATTGATCAACGCGTTCTGCGCGGTGTCCGACAGGCGGTCCACCACGCCGCACTCCTTCATCAGGTTGCCGAAACAGAACATGCCCAGCAGCGGCGCCGCGGCCGGCAGCAGCAACGCCACCAGGATCAGCAACAACAGGGGGAAGACGATTTTCTCGCGGCGGGACACCTGGCGCAGCTGCACCATCTCGATGGCGCGCTCCTGCTGCGTGGTCAGCGCGCGCATGATGGGCGGCTGGATCAGGGGTACCAGGGCCATATAGGAGTAAGCCGCCACGGCGATGGCGCCGAGCAGGTCCGGGGCCAGGATACTGGACACGTAGATGGCGGTCGGCCCGTCGGCGCCGCCGATAATGCCGATGGCGGCCGCCTCGGCGAGGGTGAATTCCATCAGCCCCAGGCTGTCCAGCCCCACTGCCCCCAGCACGGTGGCAAAGATGCCGAACTGCGCAGCGGCGCCCAGGAACAGGGTGCGCGGATTGGCCAGCAGCGGCCCGAAATCGGTCATCGCGCCCACCCCCATGAAAATCACCAGCGGCGCGATGCCACTGCCAATGGCCACCGTGTAGAAGGAGTACAACATGCCGTCGCTGTATCCGGCGTCCCGCGCACGGTACTCCGCCAGGCGCTGTTGCAGGGCCTCGGCGCTGTGGAAATCGGCGAGCAGGTTGGAGGTATCCGGCACGCCGATGGCCCAGGCCATGCTGTCCATCAGCAGCGGGTCTCCCGCGTGGATCGCGTTCTCCACCGCCGAGTAGGCCAGGCCAGCGCCCGGGATATTCGCCAGGATGCCGCCAAAGCCGATCGGCACCAGCAGCAGGGGTTCGAACTTGCGGTTGATGGCCAGGTAGAGCAACAGCAGGCCAACGAGAATCATCACGAGCTGACCCGCGCCCAGGTGCGCCAGACCGGAGCTGTGCCACAGCTGCAGCAGGTTTTCCACGCGCTCAGCCCAGGCGCAGCAGCGGGTCGCCGGAGGACACCGCGTCCCCGGGCTTGACGTGCAGCGCGGTGACCGTGCCGCCGCGCGTGGCGCGCACCTCGGTCTCCATTTTCATCGCCTCCAGGATGAGCAGCAGGTCTCCACTTGCCACCTGGTCGCCCTCGGCGACGTGCAGTTTGACGATAGTGCCCGCCAGGGGGGCCGGCAGCTCGGACGCCTCGTCGCCGGCGCGCGCCGGCGCCGCCGATGTCGTGTCATGCGTGTCCTGCGCCGTGGCGCTGGCGACCTGGCCGCCCTCTTCCACCTCGACGACGTAGCGCCGCCCCTCCACCGACACCGTGTATACCGCGGGCTCATCCGCGGCCTGTGCCTGCGCCGGCGCCGGGGAATCGGCCGGCGCGGCGTCTGGCGCCGGTTCGAATGCCGCGGGGTCCCCGCGGTGTTCCAGGAAGCGCAAACCGACCTGGGGGAACAACGCGTAGGTCAGCACATCGTCGATCTCCCGCTCTCCGGACTGCAGGGACAGCGAGCGCTGCGCCGCGTGGGCGCGCACTTCCTCGACCAGCGTGTCCAGCTCCGGCTGCAGCAGGTCGGCGGGGCGGCAGGTCACAGGTTCGTCGCCGTCCAGTACCCGCTGCTGCAGTTCCGTATTGACCGGCGCCGGCGTGGCGCCGTACTCGCCGCGCAGCACACCGGCGGTTTCCCTGGAGATCGACGCGTAGCGCTCGCCGGTGAGCACGTTGATGACCGCCTGGGTGCCGACGATCTGCGAGGTCGGCGTCACCAGTGGAATGTAACCGAGGTCCTTGCGCACCCGGGGGATTTCCGCCAGCACCTCGTCCATCCTGTCGCCCGCGCCCTGCTCGCGCAGCTGGTTTTCCATATTGGTCAGCATGCCGCCGGGCACCTGCGCCACGAGGATACGCGCGTCCACGCCGCGCAGGGAACCCTCGAAGCGCGCGTATTTCCTGCGTACCTGACGGAAGTAGGCGGCGATCTCGTCCAGCGCTGCGAGGTCCAGGCCGGTATCGCGCGGCGTGTCGCGCAGGATGGCGACCACCGACTCGGTGGCCGAGTGTCCGTAGGTCATGGACATGGAGGATATCGCGGTGTCCACGTTGTCTATGCCCGCCTCCACGCACTTGAGGATGGTGGCGGTCGACATACCCGTGGTGGCGTGGCTCTGCATGTGTATCGGGATGTCGCAGGCGTCCTTGAGCCGCCTCACCAGCTCGTAGCCGGCACTGGGCGTGAGCAGTCCGGCCATGTCCTTGATGGCGATGGAGTCGGCGCCCATGTCCTCGATGCGCCGGCCCTGTTCCACCCAGGTGTTGATATCGTGCACCGGGCTCAGGGTATAGGCGATGGTGCCCTGGGCATGGCCCCCGACCTGCTTCACCGCTTGCAGCGCCACCTCCAGGTTGCGCATGTCGTTCATGGCGTCGAACACGCGGAACACGTCCACGCCATTCACCGCCGCGCGCTCGACGAATTTTGTCACCACGTCGTCGGCGTAGTGACGGTAACCGAGGATGTTCTGCCCGCGAAACAGCATCTGCTGGGGCGTGTTCGGCATGGCTTTTTTCAGCTCGCGTATGCGCTCCCAGGGGTCCTCCCCCAGGTAGCGGATACAGGCGTCAAAGGTCGCCCCGCCCCAGCTCTCCAGCGACCAGAAGCCCACTTCATCCAGCTTCGCCGCGATGGGCAACATGTCATCCAGGCGCAGGCGCGTGGCGAACAGGGACTGGTGCGCATCGCGCAGCACCACGTCGGTGATGCCCAGGCGCCGGTTATTGCCATCCATGTGTTGCGTCTCCTGTTGCGCGACTAGCGCGGACGTGAGGCCCGGTGACGGGCGATTGCGGCGCCGATGGCCGCCAGCGTCTGCGGGTCGGGCGCGGCCGGGACGCTCGGCGCATCAGCGACCGTCTCGGGCTGCGGGAAATACCGCGCGATACAGCGCGACATCACGGTCGTGGACAGCACGAGCAAGCTGAGAAAGGCCAGTACCGTTCCCATGCCAAAAACCATCAGTTCCAGACCCTGCACCAACAGGTCATCCAGCATAGGCCGGCACCTTTCCCCGTCCGGGCGTTGCGCCCGCATCAATGACTCAGCTACTAGCATAGTGCAGTATCCCGGCCCAGGGCCAGCCGCAGCTGGCCTGTAGCGGCCGCTGAGCGCGGCGACTGCAGCACCAATATGGGGCAGCGACAGGCGCCGGACACTGCGCCACGGCGGCGTATCCCGCGCGGCGCGGCAGTTGCGCCCACGCACCAGGGTCGCGCGTTGTACAAGCCGCGCCAATCAATGGATAATGTCCGGCTCGATTGAGCAGAGAGCCGGCGACCGGCCAGGTCCGCGAAAATGAGCCGACATATCCAGATCATGGACACCACCCTGCGCGACGGCGAGCAGACACAGGGCGTGTCCTTCGCGCCAGCCGAAAAGGTCAACCTGGCCAAGGCGCTGCTGGAACTGCTCAGGGTCGATCGCATCGAGGTGGCGTCGGCGCGCGTTTCCAGCGGCGAGCGCGAGGCGGTGGTCAATATCAACCAGTGGGCCGCCGCGCACGGCCTGGCAGACTGCATCGAGGTGCTGGGTTTCGTCGATCACAGCAAGAGTGTCGACTGGATCGTCGGCACTGGCGGTCGCGTCATGAACCTGCTGACCAAGGGCAGCGAGAAACACTGCCGCGAGCAACTGGGCAAAACCCTGGAACAGCATGTCGACGAAATCCTGCGGACCGTCGCCTACGCACGGGAACAGGGGCTGCGCGTCAACGCCTACCTGGAAGACTGGTCCAACGGTTACCGCGACAGTCGCGACTACGTCTACGCGATGATGGACGCGCTCAAGGACTGCGGCATCGAACACTTCATGCTGCCCGACACGCTGGGCGTCATGTCGCCCCACGAGGTCCACGCGAGTCTCAGTGACATGTGTGCGCGCTACCCCGAACAGCAGTTCGACTTCCACCCGCACAACGACTACGGCCTGGCCACCGCCAATGTCATGGAGGCGGTGCGCGCCGGCGTCAGCGCCGTGCACTGCACGGTCAACTGCCTCGGCGAGCGCGCGGGCAACGCGTCACTGGCAGAAATCTCCGTCGCCCTGCGCGACAAACTGGGCGTGGACCTGGCCATCGACGAATCCTACATCGTGCAGTTGAGCGACATGGTGGAGAGCTTCTCCGGCAAGCGCGTCCCGGCCAACGCGCCCATCGTCGGCGCGGACGTGTTCACCCAGACAGCCGGCATCCACGCCGACGGTGACCAGAAAGGCGGCCTGTACGAAACGCGACTGAGCCCGGAGCGCTTCGCGCGCAAGCGCAGTTACGCCCTGGGCAAGATGAGCGGCAAGGCGTCCCTGGCGAAAAACCTGGAAGCGCTGGGGCTGGACCTGTCGGAGGAAAACCAGAAGAAGGTACTGGCGCGCATCGTCAAGCTGGGCGATTCCAAGGCGCAGATCACCGCGGACGACCTGCCTTTCATCATCGCCGACGTACTGGAGAGCAGGAATTACCACCATATCAAGCTGCTCAACTGTTCGGTAACCAGCGGCCTGGACCTGGAGTCCACGGTGAGCATCCGCGTGGAAGTCGACGGCGATATCGAACGCGGCGCCGGTTCGGGCAACGGCGGTTTCGACGCATTCATCGACGCGATCTCACGCGTCATGGCCCCGCGCAACTATACGCTGCCGGAGTTGCTGGACTTCGAGGTGCGCATCCCGCGCGGCGGTCACACCAATGCGCTGACCGAGTGTGTCATCACCTGGGACGTAAACGGGGCGGAGTACAAGACCCGCGGGGTGCACTCCAACCAGGTATTCGCGGCGATCCTGGCGACCCTGCGCATGATCAACCTGCAACTGCACGAGCGCAATTCCGCCGGTGGCGTGCTGGCGAAACTCACCAGTTCCCGGGGTAGCTGACCGGGCTCACCGAATACAGGGGTAGTTGACCAGACTCCGCGCGGCCTCGCGGGTGAGGACGCTTACCCGGCCTTCGGCATGCCCGCCAGGGCTTCCACCACACGGTCGCCGAACTCGTCGGTGTTGATCATCTTCACGCCGCTGCCGGGCTTTGACAGGTCCGGGGTGGAAAAGCCCGCGCCGAACACGCTCTGCATGGCGGCCCAGACGTTCTTCGACTCCTGCGCCATGCCGAAGCTGTCCTCCAGCATCATGGCGACCGAACCGATCATCGAATACGGGTTGGCGATGTTCTGCCCGGCGATATCCGGCGCGCTGCCGTGGGAAGGCTCGTAGTAACTCTTGTCCGGCCCCTTGCAGGCCGAGGGCATCAGGCCCAGGGAGCCGAGAATGCCGCCGCCCTGGTCGGACAGGATGTCGCCGAACATGTTCTCCATCACCATGACGTCGAACTGGCCCGGGTTCAGGCACAGCAGGGTCGCCGCGGCGTCCACCAGGATGTGGCGGATTTCCACCTCCGGGTATTCCTGCGCGACCTCCTCCAGCACCTCGTTCCACAGCACGCTGGACTTGAGCACGTTGCTCTTGTGAATGTTGTGCAGCACCTTCTTGCGGCGCATGGACAGCTGCAGCGCCTCGTGCAGGACGCGGCGAATCTGCTCCTCGTCGTACTCCAGCACCTCCTTGACGTAGCGCAGGCCGGCCTCGTTGACACCGACTTCCTTCTCGCCGAAGTACAGGCCGCCGACCAGTTCGCGCACCATGACCAGGTCGATGCCGTCGCCGATGATCTCCGGCTTGAGCGGAGAAAAGTGCGCCAGCGCCCGCGGCAGGGAAACCGGGCGGAAGTTGGCGAAGGTGTTGTAGCGGCGGCGCAGCGGCAGCAGCGCGCCGCGCTCGGGCTGCATATCTACCGGGATCTTCTTCGATTCCTCGTGGCTCAGGCCGATGGGCCCCTTGATGATCGCGTCCGCGGCATCACAGATCGCCTTGGTCTCGTCCGGGAAGGGGTGACCGCAGTCGAAATAGGCCTGGGCGCCAAAAGGCGCGGGACGCAGGTCAAAGGCGACGTCATTGCGCTCCTCGACCAGTTTGAAAACCTTCACCGCCTCGCGGGCGATCTCCGGACCGATGCCGTCGCCCTCCAACAGGGCGATAGTGTATTGCGTCATTGTGTGAGTCTCTGCTGGCGGGCCCGCAGCGTGTTGCGGGCCCGGTTTTGAAAGCCCGCCATTCTACTGCAGTCCCGGGCCGGATGCACTTTCGCCGGCGACTTCCCCGGCGCGGCGATCCGCGCGGCGTCAGAACACCGTGGGCACGATGGCGTCGATCAGGCGCGGCCCCTTCACCTCCATGGCGCCGGACAGCGCCAGGCTGAACTCGTCCGCGCTGGTCGCGCGGATCGCCGGCACGCCCATGCCCTCGGCAATGGCGACGAAATCCATATCCGGGCCACCGATATCCAGGGTGCTGGCCGCCTTCGGCCCCGGGGTCCCGCCGCGCGCGCCGGTGCGCCCGAACTCCAGCTCGAGAATGCTGTACTTGCGGTTGTTGAAAATGATCACCACCACGTCCAGCTTTTCCCTGGCCATGGTCCACAGTGCGGAAATGGTGTACATGGCGCTGCCGTCGCCCTCCAGGCAGATCACCTTGCGCTGCGGGCAGGCCACCGCCGCGCCCACCGCCGCGGGCAGCCCCCAGCCGATGCTGCCGCCGGTGAGGCTGAGCCAGTCGTGTGGCCGCGTGCTGAAGGTGGAGGGAAACACCGCCAGGCCGCTGGTGATCGCCTCGTCCACCACCACCGCGTCCTGCGGCATGCAGTGCGCCAGGGCCTGCGCCGCGGTGTTGGCGTCCAGCCCGCCGCTGGGCGCCTCCGGGATGTCCAGCGCGTAGACCTCCGGCTCGACAGCGCCGGCATCCAGGCGCTCGAGCAAGGCATCCAGCACCTGGTCCACGTCATCGCGCGGCTGCGCCAGGACGAACGGTTCGCAGCCCTCCGGAGCAAATGCGCTGGGCACACCCGGGTAGGCGAAAAACGATACCGGGGCGACCGCGCCGATGAGCACCAGGTGCTTTACCGAGCTGATATGGTCCACCGCCATTTCCGCCAGGTAGGGCAGGCGCTCGAGCACCGCGCTGCCGGCGCCGCGCTGTATCCGCGTGGGGAAGGTGTCGGTGCCGACGCGCGCACCGCAGGCGCGACCGATGCGGCTGAGTTTGAGGCCCTGCTCCAGGGTCACCTCGCGGCCACCGATCATGATCATGCACTCCTCGCCCGTGCGCAGGATGCGCACGGCCTCGTCTATGCGCGCGTCCGGCACCGTCGCCGGCGGCGCGATCTCCACCGCCTCCTCCGCCCCGTGCGGGTTGTCGCCCCAGGACACGTCCGCCGGCAGTACCAGCGTCGCCACCCTGCTGAAGCCCGCCTGGCGCACCGCCTCGGCCGCGTCCCTGGCGATATCACCGGGATCGCGGGAGGTGTGCACCCAGTGCGACACCGGCGCCGCCACGCCCTCGATATCGGAAGTCAGCGGCGCGTCGTAGGCCAGGTGGTAGGTCGCGTGGTCGCCGACGATATTGACCACGGGAACGTAGCCTTTTTTGGCGTTGTGGATATTGGCCAGGCCATTGCCCAGGCCAGGCCCCAGGTGCAGCAGGGTCGAGGCCGGCTTGCCGGCCATGCGCGCGTAACCGTCAGCGGCGCCGGTCAGCACGCCCTCGAACAGGCACAGCACGCAGCGCATGCCCTCCACCTCGTCCAGCGCTGCGACAAAGTGCATTTCCGAAGTACCCGGGTTGGCGAAACAGACCTCGATGTCGTTGTTGACCAGGGTGGTTATCAAACTCTCTGCACCGTTCATGCGCGGAACTCCAGTGGGGAATAATGTGTCAGGCGGCGGCGATCTGCTCGGCGGAGAAGATCTTGTTGGGGTTGAGGATGTTGTGCGGATCGAGCATGCGCTTGAGGCGCATCATCAGCTGCAGTTCCTCCGCGCTGCGGCTGCGCGGCAGTTGCTCGCGCTTGCTCAGGCCGATGCCGTGCTCGGCGGAGATGGAGCCCGCGTACTTTTCCACCGTTTCGTAGAGCAGTGTCTGCATCGCCTCGTAGTCGAATTTCTGCGCGTCGCGGTTGCCCAGGTTAAGGTGCAGGTTGTTGTCGCCCAGGTGGCCGAACACCACGCAAATGGCCCCGTCGTATTGCGCCATCTGTGCGCGGATGTCGGCGATAAAGGCCTCCATGCGCTCGATCGTCACACTGACGTCAAAGGGGATGAACGGCCCGAGGTTGAAGAAATCCAGCACGTCGTCGCGGATCTCCCACAGCTCGTTGCGCTCCGCCTGGGAACGGCTCAGCACCGCGTCCTCCACCAGTCCCTGCTCCATGGCCTCGCCCAGCACCGCCTCGAAACGCTCCGCGTCGTGCACGGGTTCCGAACCCTGCGTCTCCACCAGCACGTAGTGGCCGTAGCCGTGGGGCAGCGGACGCGGGTGGACGTAGCCCTCGCGCGTAATGTACTCGTAGAAATCCGGCCACATGACTTCGAATGCCGACAGGCTGCCACCGCTGCGGGCGTCCAGGAAGCGCAACAGTTCCGCCACGCGCGGAAAATCTTGCACCGCCAGCAGCGCGGTATTCTGGCTGGTCGGCAGGGGGCGCAGGCGCAAGACGACACGGGTGACCACCCCCAGGGTGCCCTCGGCGCCGATAAACCACTGCTTGAGATCGTAGCCGGTGTTGTTCTTGAGCATCTTGTTCAGGCTGGTGACGACGGTGCCGTCGGCGAGCACCACTTCCAGGCCCAGTACGCTATCCCTGGCCATGCCGTAGCGGATAACCATGTTGCCGCCGGCGTTGGTGGAGACCCCGCCGCCGACAGTGGCGCTGCCGCGCGCGCCCCAGTCCATGGGCAACAACAGCTCCCGTTCGGCGGCAGCCTCGGCGGCGACCTGCAGTATGCAACCGGACTGTACGGTCATGGTGCGGTTGTCGCTATCGATTTCCTCGATCGCGTTCATGCGCTCCAGGGACAGGCCGATCTCGCCGTTGGTCTGGAAGTGGCCGCTGGCCAGGCCGGTCTTGCCGCCCAGGGGCACCAGCGCCTGGCCCGCCGCGTTGCATAGCTCAAGAACTGCCGACACCTGCTCGGTACTCTCCGGCTTGAGCACGATATCGGGCAGGTAATCGTCCGGTTGTTCGCGCACGCCGCGCTCGCCGAGCAGGTCGCGCAACCGGGCGATGACCTGCGCATCCGGATCTGCCATATCAGCCTCCCTGTCACTGCAGCCTGAGCCGCCGCTAAGCATAGAACATGCACACCGGGGACGCCACGACCCTGGCCGGATGAAAGTCCGGTATCATGCAGTGCGAACAGAATGACAACACCAGCGCAGGGAGACACGCCAGCATGAATACTACCCCCACCGCCGCCAGCGAACCCGGCGCGGGGTTCCTCGGCCACCCGCGCGGACTCTATGTCTGTTTCGCCACCGAGCTGTGGGAACGGTTCTCCTTCTACGGCATGAAATACCTGCTGCTGCTCTACCTGACCAAGTACCACCTGTTCAGCGATGAGGGCGGGCTGGAGGTTCTGGGCGGCTACGCCGCCCTGGTGTACGCCATGCCGGTAATCGGCGGGCTGCTGGCGGACCGCTACCTCGGCATGCGCAAGGCGGTGATCTTCGGCGGCATCCTCCTCGCCCTGGGACACCTGGGCATGGCGGTGGAGGGCGAGCAGGCTCGTAGCGTCAACGGCGAGGTGGTGCGCGACGAGGGAGCGCTACAGGTATTCTATTTTTCGCTCGCGCTGATCGTCATGGGAGTCGGCTTCCTCAAGCCGAACATCTCGACCATTGTCGGCCGGCTGTACGCAGCAGACGACCCGCGGCGCGACGCCGGTTTTACCATTTTCTACATGGGCATCAATATTGGCGCCTTCACCGCGACGCTGCTGTGCGGCTACCTCGGCGAGACCTACGGCTGGCGCTACGGTTTCGGCGCAGCGGGGGTGGGCATGGTGATCGGCCTGCTGACTTTCCTGCAGGGACAGAAACACCTGCAGGGACACGCCGAGCCGGGCGACCCGCAGGTACTGCGCGCGCCCTCCCCCATCGGCCTGAGCATGGAGTGGACCATCTACCTCGGCGCGCTGGCTGGCGTGGTCGTGGCCTGGCAAATGCTGCAGTTTCACGGCGCCGTCGGCATTGCCCTCAACACCCTGTCCCTGGCGGTGCTGGCCGGCCTGGCCTGGTTCATCACCGTGAAGTGCAACCCGGTGGAACGCAGTCGTATGCTGGTGCTGATTATCCTGACCCTGTCCACGGTAGTCTTCTGGTCGCTGTTCGAGCAGGGCGCCGCATCGATGACGCTGTACGCGGACCGGGTGATGGACCGGCGCATCTTCGGCCTGGAACTGACCGCGGCCCAGTTCGGCTCCCTCAACGCCCTGTTCATCTTCCTCTTCGCGCCGCTGTTCGCCTGGCTGTGGACCAGTCTTGGCCGCCGCGGCCTGGAGCCCAGCACCCCGGTCAAGTTTTCCCTGGGCATCGCCCAGGCGGGCCTGGGCTTCGGGGCATTGATCATCGGCGCCTCCATGCCCGACGAGGCGGGCCTGGTCGCCGGCTACTGGATGGTGCTCGCCTACCTGCTGCACACCACGGGGGAGTTGTGCCTGTCCCCGGTGGGCCTGTCCGCGGTCACCAAGCTGGCCGTGCCCAGCGTGGTCGGGGTGATGATGGGCTCCTGGTTCCTGGCCACCGCCTACTCCGAGTTCGTCGCCGCGCAACTGGCCAAGCTCGCCGCCGTGGAGACCGTCGATGGCGCGGTCACCGATGTCGGCCTGGCGCTGGCCAGCTATACTGAACTGTTCAGCAGCCTGCTCTATTTCGGGCTGGGTGTCGGTGCGCTGCTATTATTGTTGTCACCGTTACTGAAACGCATGATGCACGGCGTCCACTGACCCGCACCGGGGGGAGCGCGTATGGCCGACAGGGATTTTGACGTCATTGTCTGGGGGGCCACCGGTTTCACCGGCAAACTGGTGGTGGAATACCTCGGCCAGACCTATGGTGCGGACAGCGGCCTGCGCTGGGCGATCGCCGGGCGCAATGCCGACAAGCTCGAGGCCGTGCGTCGCGACTGCCTGCCCGCGGCCACGCGCGAAAGCGTTGATACAGTGCTCGCCGACAGCGACGACAGCGACAGCCTCGCCGCGATGGCGCGCCGTACCCGGGTCCTGTGCACCACCGTGGGCCCCTACGCGAAATACGGCACACCGCTGGTCGAGGCCTGCGCCGCGGCCGGCACCGACTACTGCGACCTGACCGGGGAAGTGCAATGGATGGCCCGGGTTATCCCCCGTTTCGAGGAACAGGCCAGGGCCAGCGGCGCGCGCATCGTGCATACCTGCGGCTTCGATTCGGTGCCCTTCGACATGGGCGTGTGGTACCTGCAGCAGGTAATGCACGAGCGCCACGGCGTGTACGCGCGGCAGGTCAAGGGCCGCGTACGCAGCACACGCGGCGGCGCCAGTGGCGGCACCATCGCCAGCATGCTCAATATGATGGAGGAGGCGAAGGCCGATCCCGCCGTGCGCCGCGCCGTGGCGGACCCCTACGCGCTCTACCCCGCCGGGACCCACGCTGGTCAGGACGGGCCGGACCAGCGCGGCGCGGTGTACGATGTGGATTTCGAGCAGTGGACCTCGCCGTTCATCATGGCGGCGATCAACACGCGCGTGGTACGCCGCAGCAACGCCCTGCTCGGGTTCCCCTGGGGCGAGGACTTCCGCTACGACGAGGCCATCCTCAACCGCTCGCGCTCACAGGCAGCGCTGCTCAGCCTGGCCTCCGGTGTCGGCATGCTGACCATGGCGCTGGGACCGACCCGGGCCGTGGCGCAGCGCTTCCTGCCCAAACCCGGGGAGGGTCCGGACAGGGCGACGCGGGAGTCCGGCTCCTACGAGATCCTGTTTCACGGTATCGACCCGGCAAACCGCGCCCACGACATGCGCGTGGCGGTGCGCGGCAATCTCGATCCCGGTTACGGCTCCACCTCGCGCATGCTCGGTGAGGCCGCGGTCTGCCTGGCACAGGACGAACCGGTTTGCGCGGGTGGTTTCTGGACGCCCGCCACCGCCCTGGGCCAGGCCTATCTCGACCGCCTGCAGGACAAGGCCGGACTGCACTTCGAAACCGTGGACCCGGCCTAGAGCGGGACCTGCAGGCTACCGCTGGTAAAGCGTCGCCAAACCCCGTACATTTTCCGCAGGGACAATAACACCACACTGGGGACAGCTGGCCGGGTTGAACAGGTTTAACCTCACGTTCAGCGGAGAAATACTGGCGGGAGAACAGCCCGACCAGGTCAAACTGCGCTTCGGCGAACTGCTCGCCATCGACGACCCGGTGCGCCTGGAGCGTTTCTTCTCGGGCGAAACCATCATTCTGCGACGCAATCTCGAGCGCAAGGAAGCCGCGCAATGCTTCCAGGATATGCGCCGTATCGGGGTGGTGACACAACTGGTCAAGGTCACCGCCAGCGAGGCGGCGGATGCCGTGGTGGGCCATGCGGCCGACGGCGGGCAGACCTGGGCCGCCGGGCCCGGCACACGGCCCAAGTCCGGGACGCGCAAGTCCGGGACGCGCCGGCGGGAAAACGCCGCCCGGGAGAAGGCGGAACGCGAAAAGGCCGCCCGGGAGAAAGCCGAGCGCGAAAAGGCCGCACGTGAGGAAGCCGAGCGCGAGAAAGCCGAGCGCGAAAAGGCCGCACGTGAGGAAGCCGAGCGCGAGAAAGCCGAGCGCGAGCAGGCCGCACGCGAGAAAGCCGCCCGGGAGAAAGCCGAGCGGGACAAGGCCGCGCGGGAAACCGCCGAACGGCAGCGCCGCGAGGCCGAGAATGCGGCGGCGCGCAAGGACTGGCAGCGAACCATCGAGGAGGCGCGCGCACGCATCGCCGCCGCCGAGGAAGTCGCCGCGCAGGCGCGGAGCCGCGCGCAACAGGAACAGCAGCGCAGGCGCCTGGCAGAGGAAGCTGCACGCCAGCGCATACTCGATGAGGAACGGCGGCGCCGGGCGGAACAGGCAGAGGCGCGCGAGCAGCAGCGCCGCGCCGCGCAACAGGCCGCCGCGGAAAAAACCCGGCAACGGCAGGCCGGGGCCGCGACACGCCCGTCCAGCAGTGCGGCAGGGGCCGGAGACGCCGGGGCGCTGGCGCTGGAAGAGCGCGCCATCGAACGGGCCGCGCAGGAGTTGAGCAAGGGGGCGACGCTCAAGGCCGCCACCCCGCGGGTGAAGACCCGCCTGGAACTGCCGGCACGGCGCAGCCAGGGCGCTGGTGAACAGGCCGTCCCGGCCGCGCGCAAGCGGCGTGGCGGGGAACCCAACTTCTTTGCATTGCGCCCGTTCCGCAACACGCCCGCAGTGCAACAACGCGCAGCGCGCGCCGGGCGCAGTTTGCGCCGGGCGCTGGGCGGCGCGCTGCTGGCGGCCGTCGCCCTGGCCAGCCTGGGCGTACTGCAGCAGCGCATACCACAACCGCTGCCGGTAAGCGGCGCGGACGCACTGGCGGCGGCGCCAGACGGCAAACTGGCGCTGCTGGCCGGCGACCGGCTGCTACTGCATGACCGCGCCGGTGTCGGCGAAAATGAACAGACGCTGGCCTCCCTGGGGCTGTCTTCGCTACAGGCGCCTGTGGTGTTTGCCGGCGATGACGAACTGCTCGGCCTGGGCGCCGTTGCCGACACGCCCGACGACGGACCACAGCTACTGCGCTGCTCCCTCGAACAGGGCAGCTGCCTGCCACTGGCGGCGCTGCTGGCTGGCAGCGCCATCGCGACATACCGGCCGCACCCGCTGGACGGCAGTTTCTTCGTGGCCACGCGCGAGCCGGCGCAGTTGCTGCAGCTGGACCCCGGCGGCGAGGTCCTGGCCCGCGCCGCCATCGCACTGCCGCCGCGTCCGGTGCTGCGCCAGCATGCCGGCCTGCTGTTTATGAACAGCGCCCAGGGGCCGGGCATCAGCGTCTTTCGCTACGACCGCAACGCCTTCGGCGAGCAGCTCGACGAGGTCCTGCTGCTGCCGCCGGACGCCATCGACGCCGGGCACGAGCGTGTCGGCGATTTTCTCTGGAACGGCTCTGCGTGGTGGGTGGTGATGTACGCACCAGACAGCGGCGACGCCGGCCTGTACCGCTTCGACAGCCAGTGGAACTACCTCGGGCGCGCCCCCCTGGACGCGGCGGAGCCGGACCTGCAACTGGTCGCCTGGGGCGGCAAAACCCTGGCCAACAGCGGTCACGGAGCGGGCATCGCGCGCTTCGGCGAGCAGGGCAATGCCGAGGCGCCTTTCGTCTCGGGCCTGCTGGAGGAGCTGATCGCTCAGGGCAGGCGGCGCGCGCAGGTGGCCGCCCTGGCCTGGCGCGGCGGCTATCTCCTCACGGGCCTGAGCGCGCTGCTGTGCGGCGCTCTCGCCTACCTGTTCTACCTGCGCTCGCTGGTCTACCGGCCACGTCGGGAACGCGACGCCGAGCCCGCCGACGACCACCTGGACGACCTGCACTGGATAGCAGCGCTCCCCGCACGCCGCGCGGCGTTGCGGCGCCGCGGCGCCAGCTATGCCGCGTTCTCCCTGGCCACCTGCCTGCTCGCCATCAGCCAGGGCGTGAACGCCTACCAGTTGGCCGCGCTGCTGCTGGCGCTGTCCGGGCCCGCCGCCGCGCTGCTGCTGGTCGCGCGCCAACCGGTAGGCAGTATCGGTGTGGCCGGCGATCGCCTGCTGCTGGTCGACCACCGCGGCATTTACCATTTCGGCGGCGGCTCCCTGATCGCCTATCGCGGCGCATTCCTGCTCATGGATGATGTGGTGGTGTTCATCGGCAACCGCCTGTTCCCGGCCTTCCCGCGCGACGCCCTGCGCCGCCACGTGGCGCCGCTGGCGAGGGCGGGCATCCGTGTCGACCGCAAGACCGTGGCGGTGAAACTGCTGCAGGGCCGGCACCCCTTCGCCCTGGGCGCCCTGCTCACCCTGCTCGGTGTCGTCGCGGCCGCGCTGCTGCTCACCGCCCAGGCCGTGTTCTGACCCCACTGGCGCGCGTCACCCTATCCGATATACTGCCGGCCACAGAGGGGATAAGCACGGACGGGGCCGCCACGGGCATGACAGAGACACAGCACGCTCACCACGGCACGAGGGGCAAGCCCTCGGTTGCGCTGTTCGTGACCTGCCTGGCAGACCTGTTGCGCCCCTCGGTCGGCGAGGCCAGCCTGCGCTTGCTGCGCCACGCCAGGACCGCCGTCTCGGTGCCGCCGCAGCAAACCTGTTGCGGGCAGCCCGCCTACAACAGCGGCGATTACGACGCGGTGCGCCCGCTGGCCAAACAGGTCATCGCCATGCTCGAGTACGCGGACTACGTGGTCCTGCCCTCCGGCTCCTGCGCCGGCATGATCTGCGAACACTACCCGCGCCTGCTGGAGGGTGAATGGCGCGACCGCGCCCTGCAACTGGCGGCGAAAACCTACGAACTGACGACCTTCCTGGTCGAGGTGGCCGGCCTGGAAATACAGGCCCAAGCCCCGGGCTCCGGGCCCACCGTGGCCTACCACGACAGCTGCGCCGGGTTGCGCGAGCTGGACATCCGCGAACAACCGCGCAAGCTGTTGCGCGAGTTGTGTGGCGCGGACATCCGCGAGCTGCAGCAGCGCGACGTCTGCTGCGGCTTCGGTGGCACCTTCTGCGCCAAGATGCCGGAGATATCGGCGAAAATGGCCGACGACAAACTGAACGACGTACTGGCCACCGGCGCGCCCATACTGACCGGCGGTGATCTCGGCTGCCTGCTCAGTCTCGCCGGTCGCGCCCGTCGCCTGGACATGGATATCGAGGTGCGCCACGTGGCCGAGTTGCTGGTCGGCGATACCGACGGCCCCGCCATCGGCGAGGGAGACTGAGCGTGGAGTCGACCAGCGACCGATTCCTGCTCAACGCCAGCGAGGCGCTGCGCGATACCCCGCGCGCGCAGCGCCGCGACGTCATGGCGGCCTTCACGCCCCTGATCCGCAACGCGGCGGTGGAAGGCTTCGCCGCCTTCGAGGCGACGCGGCAGCATGTCAAACGCGTGCGCCAGCACAGCCTGGACAACCTGGCGTTCTACCTCGGCCAGTTCGAGCACGAGGCGGTGCAGAACGGCATGCGCGTACACTTCGCGCGGGACGCCGGGGAGATGAACAGCACCGTGCTGGACATCTGCCAGCAGCACGGCGCCCGTCGCGTCGCCAAGGGCAAGTCGATGGTCACCGAGGAGACCGGCCTGAACGACTTCCTGCAGGACGCGGGACTGACTGTGCGCGAAACCGACCTGGGCGAGTACATTATCCAGGAGGCGGGCGAGACCCCCAGCCATATCGTCGGCCCCGCGCTGCACAAGTCCGCCGACGAGATCCGCGACCTGTTCCTGCAGAAACACGACCTGGGCGAACGCGAGCTGGCGGCAACCGGGGACATGGTGGACGAGGCCCGGCAGGTGCTGCGCAGGCAATTCCTCGACGCCGAGGTGGGCATCATCGGCTCCAACGCGCTGATCGCGGAGAACGGCTACTCGATGCTGGTCACCAACGAGGGCAACGGCGACCTGTGCGCCAACCTGCCTCCCGTACTGGTTATCTGCACCACCATCGACCGGGTACTGCCGCGGGCCGAGGACGCCGCCGCCATGCTGCGCCTGCTGGTGCGCTCGGCGACCGGCCAGGCACAGACCTGCTACACCAGCTACTACTCCGGGCCGCGCCGCGCGCAGGATCCGGACGGACCGCTGGAAACGCATATCGTGCTGCTCGACAACGGCCGCAGTGACATCCTCGAGGGCGACTACCGCGAGATGCTCGAGTGCATCCGCTGCGGCGCCTGCCTGAATCACTGCCCGATCTACTCCAGCGTCGGCGGTCACGCCTACGGCTGGGTGTACCCCGGCCCCATGGGCTCGGTGCTGACACCGCTGCTGACCTCGCTGGAGGCAAGCGCCGCGCTGCCCAACGCCTGTACCGCCTGCGGCCGCTGCGCCGAGGTCTGTCCCGCGGATATCCCGCTGCCGGATCTGCTGCGCGACCTGCGCGCGCAGGAGAGCGAACAGCGAATCGACGCCGCGCGCTGGCGCCTGGGATTGCGCATGCACGCCTGGCTGGCGCGCCAGCCGCGGCTGTACCGGGCTCTCACCAGCCTGGCCATGACCCTGCTGCACCGCCTCGGCCACCGGCGCGGGGCGTTTCGCCGGCTGCCCCTCGCCAGCGGCTGGACCGGGCAGCGCGATTTTCCCGTGCCACAGGGCAAGACCTTCATGCAACGCTATCGGCAGCGGCAGCGTGAGCACTAGCGCCCGCACCGACATCTTCGCGCGACTGCGCCACGCGGCCGGCAGCGCCGGCGAAGACGTCCTGGCCCGGCGCGACGAACTGGGCCACGCCCCGCCGCCCGCGCTGCCAGCGGAAGACCTCGCCGAGGCCTTCCTGTGCAATGTCCTGCGCAACCGCGGCAGTATCGACACCGCCGCGGATCGCAGCGCCGCGGTGAAGGCCGTCGGCCGCTATGTCTACCAGCATTACCGCAGCCAGCGCCTGGTGGCCGGAAACGACCCGCGGCTGGCCGCCATGCCCTGGCGGGATGCCGGGGTGCTGCCGCGTTTCGGTGCGCTGGAAAGCGGCGAGGCGGTCGCACTGAGCTTTGCGCGCCTGGGGGTCGCCGAACTCGGCGCGGCGGTGACCTGGACCGGCAAGGGCAACCCGGCGGTGAACAACCTGCTGCCAGAACACCACATTGTGCTGGTGGATGTAGACGACCTGGTGGCGACGATGGAGGACGCCTGGCAGCGCATGGCCGATGCCATGCGCGAACAGGGCCGGCCGCGCGGCGTGAACTTCATCGCCGGCCCGTCGAGCACCGCGGATATCGAGGGGCAACTGGTGTACGGCGCCCACGGGCCGCGTCACTGGCACGTCATCCTGCTCGGCGAGACCGCGCCGGACACCGGGCAGCGGGCGCGGGAGCGCGCCGCCGGGAGCTAGCTGGCCGGGGCCGCGACCAGCGGCGTGTAGCTGAACTTCTGCCCGCCCAGCGCCACTTCGAACATCAGGCCGCCCTTGGCGATGGTAAACACGGCCATGCCCTTGCGGTAACCGCCGTGGGTGGTGGTCGCGTCGTTACGGCCACCGCTGACTCCCGCCGCCATGCCACCACCGGTGTTGGCCTCGGCCGAGGCGCCGGCAGTAATCGCCACCGCCGTGGCCTGGGCGCTGAACTCGAAGTTGCCCGAGCTGAAGTCCCGGAACGCCTGTTCGTGCTCGAAGAAGATGATCTGGCTGAACGCCTGCCCCCCCAACTGGAAGCCGACGGTGAGCTGGGTCATGGTGGTATCGCCCACATGTTTGGCGTTGACGAACACGCGACCCTTGCCGTGCGCGCCTCCGACGCCCATACCGCCCTTGCCGATCGTCGGGAATATCGCGTAGCCGTAGGCTGTCTTGAAAAACGTCGCGCTCTCGCCGGCGTTGGCGAAGGAGCGTATGGCGTCGCTGTAGTCACTGGCCTGGGCTGTGCATGGCAACAGCAACAGACTGGACACCAGCAGGATGAGTCGCGCGACTGTGGGCATGACAGCAGACCTGTGGGGATGATGGAGTGTGACCGGGCGGGACGCAAACGGTTCCCTGCCTACGCGGCCTGCCCGCATTGTCTGGGGGAATGCGCGGCAGGTCAAGCACTGGGACGGGATGGCCGGGACACCGCCTAAACGGCAATCTGCGACAGGTCGATGCCGTAGGCCTCGGGTTCCAGGCTGCACTTGATCGTCACCGTGGGGTTGCCCTCGGCGTCGCGCAGTTCCTGCAGGTCCACGACCCGCGACTGGCGCAGGCGGTTCTTCTGCGCATCCAGCAGCACCATCACCTTGGGCCGCAGCCGGCGTGTGCGGTATTCGGCGACGACCACGCCGACCTCACCCGAGGACAGTTCCACCAGGGTTCCGGCGGGATAGATACCGATGGCCTGGATAAAGGCCTCCACCAACTCCGCCTGGAAATCCGTATCCCTGGAGCGGTAGAGTATCTTGATCGCATCCGACGGTGATACCGGCTCGGCGTAACTGCGCGCGCTGGTGATCGCATCGTAGGTGTCGACGATGCCCGCGATGCGGGCAAATGGCGGGATCTCGTTGCGGCGCAGCCCGGCCGGGTAACCCGAACCGTCGTAACGCTCGTGGTGGTGCGCGACCATGGCGATGACATCCTGGTTGAGGATGCCACTTTCCTGCACGATCTCCAGCCCGTGGTTGACGTGGCTCGCCACCTCGGCCATTTCCTCGGTGGTCAGTTCACGCTCCGCCTGCAGCAATTGCGGATCGATGCGCAGTTTGCCGACGTCCATCAACATGCAGCCCATGGACAGCGAGCGCAGGTCGTGTTTCGGCAGGCCCAGTTGCCGCCCCAGGGAGACCGCCCAGATCGAGGCGCCCAGGGAGTGCTTGTAGGTGTACCTGTCGTGCTGCTTCAGCCGGGCCACCCACAACGCGGCGTCGGGGTTGCGCGCAATACTGTCCACGATCGGCTCCACGGACTTGCGCAGGCGCACGATATTGAGCTTCTCGCCCTCGCCCACCTCGTCGAAGATCTCGTCGACGTCCTGCACCAGGGTGTCCATCGCGGCCTCCGCGCGTGGGCGCTCCTCCTCCCAGTCGGCGTCCTCCGCGTAGGGCTGGATCATGTGGCCCTGAAAAATCTGCTCGATCGGCTGGCGCCTGCGCTCCGTGCTGATACTGTCGACACGCGCGGGCCGGTTCAGTGTGCGCGAGCGCCGCGCCCGCGCCACCGTCGGCTCGATACTGCGCCGCCGGTCGACGAGCACGTACTCGCAATGCTCGCGCAGCCGCTCGATATCCTCGGCGGACTTGATGAAAAAACCCTGGGTGAAAAACGGCGTTTCCAGCCACGGCCGGTCCAGGCCACTGACGTACATGCCAATGTCCAGGTCCGTGGTCCACACTTTCAGGGTTTTGAGCATCGCGCCCCGGGTCCCCTTTGCTTCGCGCCTGAATCCGCCGCTGACGGAAACCGACCAAAATGGTCAAAAAATGTCCACCTTGGTCGCTTTTCCTCCGGAAGATAGGAAAATCAGCCCAGATTGTCCACACTAACCTATTGTTTTCTCGATTTTATTCTATTTCAGAATGTGTAATTAATTACACTATTCGATATTGCACTATCTTAGCCCCGCGACCGTAGCCGCCGCGCCCTGTGCTATAGTCGGGCGCCGCCGGCGGAGGGGCCGCCCGGCGCATCACGGAGACTTTCTGCCATGCGCAAACTGCTGTTGGGGCTTGCCGTTGTCCTGGTACTGCTGGCCAGCGTGCCACTGCTGCTGCTCGCCAGCGGCACGATCAGCACGAGCAGCCTGCGCATGATCCTCAACGTCATGGCCGGCGTCTCCGGTCCCGCCGCGGACGCCTCCACCCTCGGTCGCTACCGCGTGCCGCCGGGCTTCACCGTCCAGCTCTACGCGGCGGACCTGCCGCGTGCGCGTTTCCTGCACTTCACCGCGGCGGGGGACCTGCTGGTCAGCCGGCCCCACGCTGGCGATATCGTGCTGCTGCGGCGCGACGCCGACGGCGACGGGCTGCCGGACGGTCGTGAAACGCTGCTCGCCGGCCTGAGCCGGCCGCACGGCCTGGATAGCGCCGCCGGCTGGCTCTACGTGGGCGAATCCAACCGCATCGGGCGCGCGCCGTTCGACGCCGCAGCGGGCCGCCTCACCGGCCCCTACGAGCCGCTGGTGGAAGACCTCAGCGACAACGGCAATCACTGGAGCAAGACCCTGCGCATCGGACCCGACGGCGACCTCTACCTGGCCCAGGGGTCGACCTGCAATATCTGCGACGAAGAAGATCCACGCCGCGCCACACTGATGCGCTTCGCCCCCGACGGCAGCGGCGGCGAGGTCATCGCCGACGGGCTGCGCAACAGCGTGGGCTTCGACTGGGCGCCCTGGAGCGGCGCGTTGTACGCTACCGATAACGGCCGCGACCTGCTCGGCGACGACTTCCCCCCCTGCGAGCTGAACCGCATCGAGCAGGGCGGCTTCTACGGCTGGCCCTACTACAACGGCGCCAATGTCCCCGACCCGGACATGGGTGTGGATCCGCAAGCCGCGCAGCGCGATCCCATCGCCCCGGTGCACGGCTTCGCCGCGCACAATGCGCCGCTGGGCATCACCTTCCCCGACACCTCCGGCTGGCCGCCGGCCTATCGACGCAGCGCCCTGGTCGCACTGCACGGCTCATGGAACCGCAGCGAACCGGACGGCTACAAGGTCGTGTCGCTGCACTGGCGCGACCACGGTATCGAGGAGCGCGATTTTCTCAGCGGCTTCAACCGCGACGGGGACATCAGCGGCAGGCCGGTGGATGTCGCCCAGGGCCCGGACGGCAGTATCTATATCTCCGACGACTACGCCGGTGCGATCTACCGCGTCAGCTACGGCGCGGCGCCGGGCGACGCGACGCGGGCAATGGCGCTGCCCGGCGCCGGCAATCGCCTGGACGCGTCGCCCCCGGACTGGCTGGCCGACGCCGACCTGGCGGCCATGGGCGCCGCAGGCGCCGCGCTCTACCGACGCCACGACTGCGCCAGCTGCCACGAGGCCGGGGAGAATCCCCGGCGCCTGGAGGACCTGCCGGCGCGCCTGGGCTACGCCGCCGTTGTCGAGACGCTGCGCGCGCCGCAATCCCCCATGCCCGTGTACCCGCTCAGTGAGCAGCAGCGGCGCGAACTGGCGGTCTTCCTGCTGACGCGCTGAGCGGGTTGCGAGCGGATAAGCGCGCGCGGGCGCTGACAGGCACACCGTCCAGGGGCTACCATGCAGCTACCTTCGGCCACCGGGAGCCGACCCGGCACATGTTGCGGTACCTGCCCAATGCGCTGACCCTTGCGCGCCTGCTGCTCGCCCTGCCCCTGGCCCTGCTCATCCTGGAGCGGGACTACCCCCTGGCGCTGGCGGTCGGGCTGATCGCTGGCCTGACCGACACCCTGGACGGCATGGTGGCGCGACGCCTGCAGGCGCTGACACGCTTCGGCGCACTGCTGGACCCGGTGGCGGACAAGGTGCTGATTACCGTCAGCTTCGTCTGCCTGGCCAGCGTCGGGCTGCTGCCCTGGTGGCTGGCCGCGTTGGTCATCTGCCGCGACCTGATTATCGTCGGCGGCGCCCTGGTCTACCGGCTGCTATACGGGCCCTTTGAATTTGCGGCCACGGCGCTGAGCAAGGCCAACATGTTCGTACAGGTCTGTTTTTGCCTGTCACTGCTGCTGGGGCAGGTGCTCGGCGGCCCACCGGACTGGCTGCTGCCGGCGGCTGCGCTCGTCGTGGCGGCCCTGGCCGTGGCCAGCGGACTGGACTACGTGCTGCGCTGGGGCCAGAAGGCGCTGCGGGCGCGCAACCGGGGGCAGCGATGAGCCGCGAAATTCACGTCCTCACCTACAACATCCACAAGGGCTACTGCAGCGGCAACCGTCGTTTCGTGCTCGACTCCATGCGCGAGCGCATCGCCGAGACGCGCGCGCATATCGTCTTCCTGCAGGAAATCCACGGCACGGCCATCAAGAGCGACGCCAAGCGGCGACGCTTTTCCTATCCGGACCAGCCCCACTTCGAGTACCTGGCTGACGAGGCCTGGCCGCATTACGCCTACGGGTGCAACGCCATCTACCGCAAGGGCGATCACGGCAACGCCATCCTCAGCATGTACCCCTTCGTCAGCTGGGAAAATATCGACGTCTCGGTGTTTCCCCGGTCCAGCCGCAGCATCCTGCACGGGGTCATCGAACTGCCGGGCACCGACCTGCCCCTGCACACCCTGTGCGTGCACCTGGGCCTGCTGGAGCAGGAGCGCCGCGAGCAATTGCAGGCCCTTACCGAGCGTATCAACCGGCATGTGCCCCGCGACGAGCCGATGATCATCGCCGGTGATTTCAACGACTGGCGCCGGCGCGCGGAACACCACCTGCACGACGACCTGGGTCTGCAGGAACTGTTCGTGCAACTGCGCGGCCGGCACGCGCGCACCTTTCCCGTGTGGGCGCCGTTGCTGCCGGTGGACCGCATCTACTACCGCGGACTGACCCCCAGCGACTGCGGCCGGCTCAGTGCGGGCCCCTGGCGCGACCTGTCAGACCACGCCGCGCTGTACGGGGCCTTCACCCTGGCGGCGCGGTGATTGCCGCGGCGCCCGCGAGTCGCTATCTTCGGTCCTGCCAATAACACAAGGAGTTCAGCCCGATGGGTGTACGAGACGTGGTAGCGACACTGGCGCATTTCCCCACCCTGGCGCGGGTGAAAAAAGAGGTCGCACCGCGTCCACCGCAGACGCCGGACTGTCTGGCCGCGCGCTGCGAGCGCACCGTGGCGCGCTTCCCCGACCGGGTGGCGGTGATTTTCGAGGGGCAGAGCGTCACCTGGGCCGAACTCAACAGCCGCGCCAACCGCTACGCCGGCGCGCTGCGCGAGCTCGGGCTGGCGCGCGGCGACACGGTCAGCGTGGTCATGGAAAACCGCATCGAGTTTCTCACCGCGCTGCTGGCGCTGAACAAGCTCGGCCTGGTGGCGGCGCTCATCAACACCAATTTGCGCGGGCGACAGCTGCTGCACTGCATGCACATCACCGACAGCGTGGCCTGCCTGTTCGGCGAGGAACGCATGGAGGCGATTGAGCAGGTCCGGGACGCCGCGGAACTGGCGTCGTTGCGGCACTTCCTGTACTGCGCCGACAGCGGCGCGCAGCCCTGCCCGGACTGGGCGCGGGACACCGACGAACTCGCCGCGCAACAGGCGACGGACAATCCCGCGGATACCGCGCGCAACACGCTGGCGGACAGCGCGCTGTACGTCTACACCTCCGGCACCACCGGCCTGCCCAAGGCCGCGGTCATCTCCAACCGGCGTTTGCTGATCTCCGCCGCCCTGTCCTGGGTGGGCGGACTGCGCTGCACCGAGCGCGACCGCATCTACCTGTGCCTGCCCCTATACCACGGCACCGGCCTGTTCCTGGGCGTCGGCGCAGCGTTCGCCACGGGCGCCAGCATGGTTATCCGCCGCCGCTTCTCCGCCAGCGCCTTTCTCGACGAGGTGCGCGAACACGGCGCGACCTGTTTCGTCTACATCGGCGAGGTCTGTCGCTACCTGCTGCACACCCCGCGGGCGCGCGACGACCACCGCAACCCGCTGCTGAAAATGATGGGCAACGGCCTGCGTCCGGACGTCTGGCACGATTTCAAGGAGCGCTTCGGCGTCCGCCGTATCGCCGAGTTCTACGGCTCCAGCGAGGGCAACGTCGGCTTCGTCAACTTTCTCAACAAGGACTGCACCGTGGGCATGACCAGCGTCCCCATGGCGCTGGTGCGCTACGACGTGGATGCCGACGAGATCCTGCGCGATGCCGCGGGCCGCTGTATCGAGGTGGACGCGGGCGAAGCGGGGCTGCTGCTGGGCAAGATCACCGAGGCGACCGTGTTCGAGGGTTATACCAGCGCCGAGGAAACGGAAAAGAAAATCCTGCGCGACGCCTTCGAGGACGGCGACGCCTGGTTCAACACCGGCGACCTGATGAGAACCGTGGACGTCGGCTTCAGCCTCGGCTTCCCGCACTACCAGTTCGTCGACCGCGTCGGCGATACCTTTCGCTGGAAGTCTGAAAACGTGTCCACCAACGAGGTCGGTGAAATTATCAACGGCCACTCCGAGGTGCATTTCTGCAATGTCTACGGCGTGGAGGTGCCGGGCGCCGACGGGCGCGCGGGCATGGCGGCGTTGGTGCTCGCGGATGGCGTCGCGCAACTGGACGTGGAGAGTTTTTCCCGCCATATCTGCGCCAACCTACCATCTTACGCGCGTCCGCTGTTCCTGCGCATCCAGCCGGAGCTGGACACCACGGTCACCTTCAAGATGGTCAAGGGGGACCTGCGCAAGCAGGGCTACGACCTGGAGCAGGTCGAGGATCCCCTGTTCGTGATGCGGCCGGGTGACGCGGTGTATACCCCGCTGGACGCCAGCTTCCTGGCCAGGATCAAGTCCGGTCAGGGGGGGTTCTGAGCGCGGGGTTCAGGGTTTGAAGCGGTCCAGCCCGAAGATTTTGCGGTTCATCGCATCGAAGGCGGCCAGCGGCAACAGCTTTTTCAGCAGCGGCAGGCGCGTGCTGTTTTTACCGCCGCGGATGATCGCCGGTGGCGGCTCACGCAGCAGGCGCGCAGCGACGTGGCGAGCAAATTCCTGCGCCGGGGTCGCGCCCTGCTGCCCCGCCTGGGCGCGCGCGCGAATGCCCTTTTCCACCGGGCGGTAGAGGGAATCGGGCGGCAATTGCAGGCCGGACTCGGCGTGATCGCCAAAGGACGAGCGGATGCCGCCGGGCTGCACCGTCACCACGCGGATGCCGAAGGGCGACAACTCCATGCGCATGGCGTCCGAGAGGGAATGCAGTGCGGCCTTGCTGGAACAGTAGGCGCCGGCAAAGGGGGTGGCGAACAACCCGACGATGCTGCCGACGTTCACCACGGTACCGGCATCGCTGGCGCGCAGCAACGGCAGCGCGGCGCGGGTCAGGGCAACCGGTGCGATCACGTTCGTCTCGTATTGCCTGCGCAGGTCTTCCCGCGTCAGGTCCATGACCGCGCCCACCTGGGAGAATCCCGCGTTGTTGACCAGCATGTCCAGGCCGTGCCCGGAGGCGGTGAGCGCGTCGATCGCCGCCGCGATACTGGCGTCGTCGTCGACATCCAGCGGCAGCACCTGCAGGCCCGCCGCGGCCAGCGGCTGCAAGGTTTCGCGCCGGCGTGCGGTGGCGTAGACGCGCAGGCCGCGGCCGTGCAGTTCCCGCGCCAGGGCCGCGCCAATACCGCTGGAACAACCGCTGATCAGGACAGTTCTGGTCATGGCAAAGCGCTTCAGTTCGGCGGAAACTGTGCAAAGATCGCCTGCGCGGCCTCGCGCCTGAACTCGGCGGCCTTCTGCGGGTCGGCCTGCGAGCGCATGCGCGACTCGATTTCGGCGCGCCACACCGAGCGCAGGCGCAGCGGATCGACCAGGTCGACAATAAACGTGCCCTGGGTGTACTGGCGCACACTGACGTCGGCGCCGACCCCGCAACTCCAGCAATTGTAATAGGTCGCGCTGTTGAAGCTGCGCACATCCAGTTGCTCCTGGGTGACCAGGTGCCACTGCAGGAAGACATCCGCGTCCTCATTGTCCGCCACCACCTCGTAGCCACGACGCTGCAGTTCATCGGTCAGCGCCTGCGCGATGCGCTCCACCTGCATGTCCGAAATCACCACCATGGCGGGATTGGCCCGGTTGATGGGCTGAATGGCGATCTTGCGCACACTCGAAAAATCGTACTGCCGGTCGTAGTCGGTGGTCGCCGTAATGGGGGTGGCGCAGGCGGAGAGCAGGGCCAGGGCCGCCAGGGTGAACAGCAGGTGCCGGGAAATAGCTTGCATGGGAGTCGATCCTCTCTCGGGTAGCGCCAGCAGCAACCCCGCCACCGGCCGGGTAGCCGCGCGCCGACCCGATCACTCGGGCCGGCGGGCGCCGGGAAAGAGCAGACTATATTACGCCAGCAGCGGGATTACCAAGGGCGCGCCGAGCCGGCCGGATTGCCCGGCCCGTGCAGCGCGCCGTCGCGCATCCGTGTGCAGCGAGCGGCCGCGCTCAGCTTTCCACGAACGCCCGCTCGATGACGTAGTGGGCGGCCTCGCCGTGCCGCGACTCGCGGAAGCCGCGCGCATCGAGCAGCGCACAGACGTCCTTGAGCATGCTCGGGCTGCCGCAGACCATGAAGCGGTCCGCCGCCGGGTCCAGCGGCGGCAGCCCGATGTCGGACGGCAGCTTGCCGATGCGCAACAGGTCCGTGAGCCGGCCGTTGTTGGCGAACTTCTCCCGCGTCACGGTCGGGTAGTAGATGAGCTTGTCGCGCACCATGTCGCCCAGGTACTCGTCGCGCGGCAGGTGCTCGGTGATCAGGTCGCGGTAGGCCAGTTCCTCCGTGTAGCGGCAGCCGTGGGTCAGTACCACACGCTCGAAGCGCTCGTATATCTCGGGGTCGCGAATGATGCTCAGGAACGGGGCCAGGCCGGTGCCGGTCGCGATCAGGTACAGGTGCTTGCCGGGCAACAGGTTGTCATGGACCAGCGTGCCGGTGGACTTGCTGTTGACCAGGATTTCGTCGCCCACCTGGATACCCTGCAGCTTCGAGGTCAATGGCCCGTCCGGCACCTTGATGCTGAAAAACTCCAGGCCGTCCTCGTAGTTGGCGCTGGCCATGCTGTAGGCGCGCATCAGTGGGCGGCCGTCCTGTTCCAGGCCGATCATGGTGAAATGGCCGTTGCGGAATCGAAAGCCCCGGTCGCGCGTGGTGCGGAAGCTGAACAGGGTGTCAGTCCAGTGGTGCACGTCGGTGACCGTCTCCCGGAGAATTGCTGACATGCGTGGGCCCTCCCTGAGGGTAGTGTATGAGCCTGTAATCTAGGCCTTGCCAACATATTAGTAAAACGATTTAATATGATTATATATATCGTTTTTATCAATATAGGAGAGTGCCCCGTGCGCTTCAGCCTGCGCCAGATCCAGGTGTTTGTCGCCACCGCCCGGCACGAGAACGTCAGCCGCGCGGCGGAGGCGCTGGCCATGTCCCAGTCCGCCGCCAGCGGCGCGCTCAAGGAACTGGAGGGACAGTTCGGCGTGCGCCTGTTCGATCGCCGCGGCAAGCGCCTGCAACTGAGTGAGCTGGGCCACCAGGTCAGGCCGGCCGCCCAGGGCCTGCTGGACCAGGCCGAGGCCCTGCAGCAGGCCCTGGCCGGCGACGAAGTGCGCGGCCGGCTGCACATCGGCGCCACCCTGACCATCGGCAACTACGTGGCGGTCGGCATGATCGCCCGCTTCCGCGCGCGCCACACGCAGACCGACGTCGCCCTCGAGGTCGCCAACACCCACAGCATCGCCGAGCGCGTCGCCGGTTTCGAGCTGGACATGGGCCTGATCGAGGGCGAGCTGCACCACCCGGACCTGCACATCGAGCACTGGGGCGGGGACGAACTGGTGGTGTTCGCCCACCCCGGGCACCCCCTGGCGGGCAGCGCCGCATTGCGTGACGAGGACCTGCTGGCGCAGCAGTGGATCGTGCGCGAACCGGGCTCGGGTACACGCCAGGCCTTCGACCGGTCCATGCAGGGCATTCTCAGCGACCTCGACATCGTGCTGGAATTGCAGCACACCGAGGCGATCAAGCGCGCGGTCGAGGCGGGCCTGGGAGTCGGTTGCCTGTCGCGCATCTGCCTGCGCGAGGCCTTCGAGCGCGGCTCCCTGGTGCCGCTCGCAGTCCCGGGGCGCGACTTTCACCGCCAGTGGTTCCTGGTGACCCAGCGCGACAAGTTCCAGAACGCGGCTTTGCGGGAGTGGCGGGCGCAGTGCCTGGCGGAAGCGCCGGGCGGCACATGAATTTGCGCCGGGCGCTTTAAGATACCGCGGCGACTATATAAACTTGTGCACCGTTGCTATCCCCAGTTCCAGAGGAAACAGGACATGAAAACGCGCGCAGCAGTCGCCTTCGAGGCGGGCAAACCCCTGGAAATTGTCGAAGTCGACCTGGAAGGCCCCAGGGCCGGCGAGGTCCTGGTCGAGATAAAAGCTACCGGGGTGTGTCACACCGACGCGTTCACCCTGTCCGGTGACGACCCGGAGGGCGCCTTCCCGGCCATCCTCGGCCACGAAGGCGCGGGTGTCGTGGTGGAGGTCGGCGCCGGGGTCACCTCGGTTGCGCCGGGCGACCACGTCATCCCGCTGTACACGCCCGAGTGTCGCGAATGCGACTTCTGCCTGCACCCGAAAACCAACATGTGCCAGGCCATTCGCGAAACCCAGGGCCAGGGCGTCATGCCCGACGGCAGCAGCCGCTTCTCGCTGGATGGCAAACCCGTGCTGCACTACATGGGCTGCTCCACCTTCTCGAATTACACCGTGCTGCCGGAAATCGCATTGGCGCGGGTGCGCAAGGACGCCCCCTTCGACAAGATCTGCTACATCGGCTGCGGCGTCACCACCGGCATCGGCGCGGTCGCCTTCACCATGAAGGTCGAGCCCGGTTCCACCGTGGCGGTCTGGGGCCTGGGCGGCATCGGCCTCAACGTGATCCAGGGCGCGAAGATGGTCGGCGCCTCGCGCATCATCGGGGTGGACATCAATCCCGACAAGGTGGCGCTGGCCAGGCAATTCGGCATGACGGATTTCGTCAACCCGAAAGAGGTGGATGACCTGGTGGGCCACCTGGTGGAAATGACCGGCGGCGGCCTGGACTACACCTTCGAGTGCATCGGCAACGTCAATACCATGCGCCAGGCGCTGGAGGCCTGCCACAAGGGCTGGGGCGAGAGCTGCATCATCGGCGTCGCGGGCGCGGGGCAGGAAATTTCCACCCGCCCCTTCCAGTTGGTGACCGGGCGCAAGTGGAAAGGCACCGCCTTCGGCGGCGCGCGCGGTCGCACCGACGTACCGAAGATCGTCGACTGGTACATGGACGGGCGCATCAATATCGATGACCTCATCACCCACACCATGCCCCTGGATGACATCAACACGGCCTTCGACCTGATGCATTCCGGCGAGAGCATCCGCTCCGTCGTGGTGTACTAGGTCAGCGTCGTGGATCAGGTTGCAGAAAACCGCTGTTTCGGCGGCAGGCAACTGCGTTTTGCGCATCGCTCCGGGGTTCTGGACTGCGATATGCATTTTTCCGTCTACCTGCCACCCGCGGCGGATCAGGGCAAGGTGCCGGTGCTGTACTGGCTGTCCGGGCTGACCTGTACGGACGAAAATTTCGTCAACAAGGCCGGCGCACAGCGCTACGCCGCGGAGCACGGTGTGGCGATCGTCGCGCCCGACACCAGCCCGCGCGGCGAGGGCGTGCCCGACGACCCGGATGGCGCCTGGGATTTCGGCCTGGGCGCCGGCTTCTACGTCAACGCGCTGCGCGAGCCCTGGGCGGCGCACTACCGCATGTACGACTACATCGACCGGGAGCTGCCGGCCCTGGTCAATAAAGAGTTGCCCGTGGACGGCGACCGGGTGGGTATTTTCGGCCACTCCATGGGCGGCCACGGCGCCCTGACCATCGCCCTGAAAAACCCGCAGCGTTACCGCTCGGTCTCCGCCTTCGCGCCGATCTGTTCACCGATGAACTGCCCCTGGGGCGAAAAGGCGCTGGGCAACTACCTGGGCGACAACCGCGAGTTGTGGCGTGATTACGACGCCTGCGAACTGCTTGGCCGCGCACAGCAGCACCTGCCCATGCTGGTGGACCAGGGCGACGCCGATGACTTCCTCGCAGAACAGCTCAAGCCGCAACTACTGGACGAGGCTGCAACCGCGGCGCACTCCCCCCTCACCCTGCACATGCGCCCGGGCTACGATCACAGCTACTTCTTCATCGCGTCGTTTATCGGCGAACACATCGCCTTCCACGCGCAATTCCTCTAGCCCCGCTTAACATTTGTTAAGGCACCGCGCCTGGCGCCCGCTTAAGCTTGCGTTTCAACCGGGACAGTGACACCGCCTCGATCCCCAGGTAGGAGGCGATATGGAACTGCGGCAGGCGCCGCGCCAGCTCTCTCTCGTGCTGCAGCAGCCAGCGGTAACGCTGCTCGGCGTTGCAGGTGAGCAACATGGCCTCGCGCTGTTCGTTGCGGATAAAAGCCCGCGCGAGCATCCGGGTGTAGTACCGCGCCAGCGCCGGGTGGTCCCGACTGGCCTGCTCGAGATCGGCAAAGGCAAAGGCGAGCGCGCGGGTGTCCTCCAGGCACTGGATGGAAAAGGGCGCCGCGGAACCGGTCATGGCAGCGCTCACCGGCCCGGTGATTTCGCCCCCGGCGTAGAACGCCTTGTTGCGTTCCCTGCCATCGGGCGTGGTGTAGTACAAACGCATCAGCCCCGACTCCAGCAGGTAGAGGGTATCGCTGAACTCGCCAGCGCGCAGCACCATGTCCCCATGGGCAAATTCGCGCGCGGACAGGCGCCCGAGCAGGGCTGCGCGGGCGGCGTCATCGGTCACCCCCAGTGATTGCAACAGCGGCGCCACGCGCTCGAGAAGATCGTTGCCGGCCATAGCGCCAGTGTAGTCCGACAAATTGTCGTGTAACAGGAAAATTGGAGGAGAAGGCCATGAGCCAGCCAGCAAACGCTATCGTGATGAATACCGGCGCCGGCGATGCACTACCGGAAACGGCGCAGGACCCGGCGCTGATTCGCCAGGATCGCAAGAACAAGCTCGCCGCGGCGCTGCGCCTGTTCGGCCGCTTCGGCTTCGACGAGGGCGTGGCGGGCCACATCACCGTGCGCGACCCAGAGCGCACAGACCACTTCTGGGTCAATCCCATGGGTCGTTCCTTCAAGCAGATGACCGTGTCGGACCTGTTGCTGGTCAGCCACACCGGCGAGGTGGTCCAGGGCGAGGGCCTGCTCAACGGCGCCGCCTTTACCATTCACTCGCAAATCCACATGGCCCTGCCCGCGGTCAACGCCGCGGCCCACGCCCACTCGGTCTACGGCAAGGCATTCTCCGCACTGGGACAGGAACTGCTGCCGCTGACCCAGGACGCCTGCGCCTTCTACCAGGACCACGCCCTGTTCGAGGAGTTTACCGGGGTGGTGCTGGACGACGACGAGGGCCGGCGTATCGCCGCCGCGCTGGGCGCGCGCAAGGCCGCCATCCTGCAGAACCATGGCCTGATCACCGTCGGCGAGACCATCGACGCCGCCGCATGGTGGTACATTACGCTGGAACGCAGCTGCCAGGCGCAACTGCTGGCGCAGGCCGCGGGCAGCGTGCGCGCGATTCCCCACGAGGTCGCGCTGCAGACCCGCGAGACCGTCGGCAGCCCGCTGGCGGGATGGTTCAGTTTCCAGCCGCTGTACGACGTGATCACGGCGGAGCAACCGGAGCTGCTGGACTAGCCGTCGCTAGCCGGCCCCCGCCGGCGCATCCTGCGCGGCGCCGCCGCGCAGGGCCTCCAGCCGGTGGCGCAGCCAGGCGCTCAACCAGAAGTTATCGCTCTGCTCGAGCAGGGTCTCGTGGGCCGCCGCGGCCACCTGCGCGGCGGCGCTGTCGCCCGGGTTTACGGACAGTACGATGTCCAGCAGGTGCAGCGCCTCCAGGTAATCGCCCGCGCCCAGCCTGTCGCGCGCGCGCTGCGTGATAGTGTCCGCGCCCCCGGCCAGCTCCACCAGGTCCGCGTGCACCGCGCTGCGCGGGGTGGCGTACAACTCGGTGGTCGAGGCGTGGTGAAACCAGCCGGCGTAGTGCTCGAAGATGGCGCGCACACTCCAGGCCACCTTGCCGTAGCCCTGACCCACCTCCAGTTCCGCCGGCAGCGCGATGTCGCGCATCAGGCTGTGCACGTCCGCGCCCGCATTCATGCCACGCACGGTGGCGTCGTGCACATGGTGTATCGCATCGCGCAGGACAGTGAGTTCCTCGCGGATCAGGGCGGCGCCGTGTATCGGCCCGTGGTGGCCGTAGAGCAGCGTATCCGGTGCCAGGTCCAGCACGGTCTGCACCGCGGCGGCGACGGTCAGCGCATCGCGATAGCGGTCGCCGCGAATAGTCACCAGGTTGGGAAAATGGCCAAAGGCGCAGCCAAAGAGATTGCCGGTCAGGCAGATGCGCTGCTGCGGCAACCACAGTACCAGCGAGTCGTTGGTCTCGGCGCCCGGCACCGCGATCAGCTCCACCTCCAGCCCGCCCAGGGACAGGCTGTGGCGATCCTGGAACAGGATATCCGGCCGGGGTGTGTCCTGCGGCGGAAATTCCGTGTAGCCGTGTTCGGCGTAGTGGCCGAAGGCGGCGGCGAACTTGGGCGTGAAAGCGAAAGCCGAGCGGTCGGCGCGGAACGGCGCGAGACGGGCGTCGTAGGCCTGGTGTTCGGGATTACCCGCCTGTGCGATCACCTGCATGCCGGGGTTGTGCTCGCGGAAATGGGCCACACCGCCGACGTGATCCACGTGGCCCTGGGTGAGCACCAGGTAGCGCAGCGGGGCGTCGGAAAAGGCCGCGAAGTTGTGGCGGATGACCGGCGCCTCGATGCCCATCCCCGCGTTGACCTGGATATCGCCCTGCTCCGTCTGCAGCAGGTAACAGTTGGAGAACGCCTCGCACTGCACGATGAAGTCATTGATGCGGCGCGCGCTGTCGAAGGACGCCGGGTTGGGTTCCACCGGGCGCTGCCTGTACAGAGGTTCTCGCATGGCTCTGGTGTCCTCGCTCACTGCACTTCCACACGCACCGGGAAGCGGTCTAAATAAAACTGGAAGCGTTCACGCAACTGCGCCGGCTCGACGCCAAAGTCGCCGCGCAGGTCGTAGACGACCTGGCCGTGGCGGCCGCGCGGGTGGGCGTCGAGAAAAGCCTGCAACTCGCCGCGCACGGCGGGAGTCACCGGCAGGCCGGCGCGCGCGTATATGCGCTCGACCATCGCCAGGTCGTCGGCCATGAACTCGTGAAACAGCACGTCGATGCTCTGCCCGGGCGGGATGACATCGCGGTCGCGCACACAGGCTTCGAGCAGGTGCGCCACCCGCGCTGTCCAGTAGTCGAGCAAGCCGGGCAGGTCCACGCGCTTGCGGCCGGTGCGCTGTCCGTAGGCGAGCATGGTCACCGCGGACTGGATCACCGAGACCGGGTCACGATGGGTGATGGCGATGGTCGCATCGGGAAAAACACGGCGCAGCACCGGCAGCTGTTCCAGGTGTTGCGGACACTTCAGCACCCAGCGCGTGCGCTCACCGGTGTGATCCCCATCCTGCCAGGTGAGCAGCTTCAACACGGTTTTCATGTACTGGTAGTGCGGCGTCTGGTCGCTGGCGTAGTAGGCGTCGCGCCAGCGCGGCGACACCGCCAGCCACTCGTAGTTATAGGAGGCGAAGTCCGGCCCCATCAACTCCAGTTCCTCGTGGATGTGGTCCGGGTTCATCGGGTGCATCGCTGCCAGCAGGGGCGACATGGACTGCATCATTTGCCACTGCTGCTCGCAGCGCTGCCAGCGCGGGTCGTCGCGGCCGCCGCGCGGCGTCTCGCCCGGCATGGGGACGGGCTCGTAGGACTCCCACAACGGCAGCGCGCGCAGGCGCGAGTCCGCCGCCATCAGGTTGAGCAGGTGCGTGGTGCCCGAGCGCGGCAAACCGGCGACGATGATCGGCGCGGATAACTGCACCTGGTGTATTTCCGGGTGGCGGCCGAGCAGGTCCTGGATCAGCAGGCGGCTGCGCGCGTGCTGCAGCAACTTGTTGCGCAGGGGTAGCCGGCCGAGCCCGGTGAGCCCGGAGTCGGCCGCCCACTCCTCGCACAGCAGTTCCAGCCTGGCGCGAAAATCCTGCGGACCGAAATCACGCAGGCCCGTGGCCTCGCTCGCCTCGGCCAGGATGCTCCCGGCGTCCAGCTCCACCTGCAGGGTTTCGCCGTACGCCAGGGCGGCCTGCTGCGCCTCGCTCAGGCGCGGCTGCGCGAGGTCGTCGATACGGATCAGTTCGGCCACGCCCGCTCCCGCCGGTTAATATTAATACGACCATATTAATATAGTCCGCACAGCACCCCCGGGCAAGCCCGCCCAGCTCCCTGCCCAGCTCCCCGGCGAAGTCGCGTTATCTCCAGATTCCCGCCCGGGCGCACTGGCCTCGGCCCCGGGGTGCTGTTAGCATGAGCGGCCCAGTCCAGAAAACGGTGAGGACGGCAATGGCAATGTTCGATCGACCCAAGAGCAAACCGGCGGCTTCTCCCCCGCGGGAAGCACAGACGCCGCCGCCCCCGTCCCCCCCCGCACAGACTGCCACACCGAGGAGTGACGCTATGATCGGACCCAGTATCACGATAAAGGGCGAAGTCACCGGAGAGGAGGACCTCCTCATCCAGGGTAAAGTCGAAGGCACCATCAACCTCAAGGACCAGGAGGTCTCCGTGGGCCAGTCCGGCGAAGTCACCGCCGACGTGAACGCGCGCGTGGTGAAAATCGATGGCAAGGTCACCGGCGACATCAGCGGTACGGAAAAGGTCGTGATCTCCCAGTCCGGCAACGTGCGCGGCAACATCGTTGCGCCGCGGGTCACGCTGGAAGACGGCGCGATTTTCAAGGGCAGCATCGACATGGACCCCGGCGATTCCGCGGCGTCCAAGGCGTCCCTGACCAAACAGCAACCGGCCAACAGCCCGGTGCCGGACCTCGACCTGAAAAGCGGCTGACCGCCCGTTTCATCACCGCAGCCCAGAACCGGCGCGCCGTGAGCGGCCGGGCACCCCTCTGTGACAAGCATCCGCGAACAGCCCACCCAGCTTCTGCCCGCCCTGTTTCGTCACGTCGACGAAGACCAGCGGCTACAGGTACTGCACCTGGGGCCCGCCTGCCAGGACACGCTGGATTTTTTCTCCTCGTACCGCTGCCGGCTGCAGATCATCGACCTGTTCGCCGAACTTCCCGTGCCGGCCGAGGAGGACACGCAAAGCGGTCTGCAGGACTACTTCCGCGACCTGCTGCAGCTAAACCCCGATACGCGCTTTGACGTCTGCCTGTTCTGGGACCTGTTCAACTACCTCCCGGCGGCCGCCCTGCAGGCCTTCATGCAGGTACTGGCCCCACACCTGGCCGATACCTGCCTGGGGCACGCGTTTTCCGTGCACAACCCGCGCACCGAGGAGCTGCCGCTGCTGTTCGGCATTCGCGACAGCGACTGCCTCGGCGTGCGCCGACGCGCCGCGCCGGTGCCGGGCTACGCGCCGCACAGCCAGAACCGCCTGAAGGAACTGCTGCACTGCTTTGCCATGGAGCGCTCCGTACTGCTGGCTGACCGTCGCCTGGAACTGCTGCTGCGCGCCCGCGCGGCGGAGCCCGCGCGGCACTGAACCGGGCAATGGCCCGGGCGACACAGGCGGCGCCGGGAGGCCACTTGGCCTATACTTGCGGTATGGACGCAATCCGCCCACAGGCGCGGCGGGCGGCAGCACCCACCCTGCTCTGCCTGCTGCTGTGCAGCCTGCCGCTGGCCGCCGCCACGGTATACCGCTCCGTGGACGAGCACGGCGTGGTGAGTTTTTCCGACGTCCGTCCGCAGGGAGAGGGGCCGGTGGAAACCCTGCACATCGAGGCCCCCGCGCCACAGCCCGACAGCACCGGGCAGGAACGCCTGCAGGCCATGCGTGAAACGACCGATCGCATGGCCGCCGACCGGCGCGAGCGAGAGAAACACCGCGCCGAACTGCGCCAGTTGCAGGCGCGGTCGCAGTCGCAACCGCAGTACCTCACCGAGTACCTGGAGCCGCCCTTTTACACCGGGAGCTACGGCGGCTACTACCGCCGCCACTCCTACCGCCCGGGCAACGGCCCGGGTCCGGGTTTCCGCCCGCGTCCCGAACACCCCGATGTCCGGCCCCCGCTGCGCCCGCCCCAGGGCCGGGACGCGGCGCGCGACTTCGGCGGCTACAACAACTACCCCGCCTCCTTGATCCGGCGCAGCTACCCGCCAGCGGTGCGGCGCGCCTTCAGCACGCCAAGGCGCTGAGCCCGGCCCACGGGCAGCGCGAGGACCACGGCGCTGCAATCCCGGACCAGGGTGCAGAGTCTCGTTTCCCCCGGCCGGCTGCTATACAATGCGCGCCGTCAGACACCCCAGGCAGTAATCCACCATGCGACAACCCACGCAAACCTTCGTGGACAGCGGCGACGTTGCGCTGTCGGTGCTCGAGTGGGCCGGCAGCGGCGACCCTGTGCTGCTGCTCCACGCCACTGGCTTCCACAGCTACTGCTGGAACGAGGTGGTCCGGCGCCTCGGCGAGCGCCGTGTCATCGCCATAGACCTGCCCTTTCACGGCGGCAGCCGCTGCGCCGGCCGGCCCCACTGGCCGCAGATGGCGCAGGCCATATCGCGCTGCATCTCCCGCCTGGAACTGGACGCCATCGTCGGGGCAGGTCACTCCCTGGGCGGACACCTGCTGGCGCGCTGTGCGGCACACGAGCCCGGGCGTTTTCGTCACCTGCTGCTCATTGACCCGGTGATCCTGCCGCCGCAGCGCTACGCCTTGCTGGGCGAGCAGCCCGGGGAAATTGACCCCGCGACACACCCGGTGAGCCGGCGCAAGAACGACTGGCATGACCCGACACAGATGTTCGAGCGCTTCCGCGATCGTTCCCCCTTCGACACCTGGGAACCGGCCGTACTGCGCGACTACTGCGAGCACGCCCTGCTGCCGGCCGGCCAGGACGGGCTGCGCCGGCTCGCCTGCGATCCCCTGGACGAGGCCGGCATCTATCTCAACCAGCGGGGCAACGAGAGTATCTACGAGCAATTGCCGCGACTGACCATGCCGGTCACGCTGCTGCGCGCGCCCAGCGACGAGGGCGCGGAACCAGGCGGTGCCCACTCCCCCACCTGGCCGCAGCTGGCCGCCGCTCTGCCCAACTGCCAGGAGGTTTACCTGCCCGGGCACAATCATTTTATCCCCATGCAGGACCCCGCCCTGGTAGCCAGATACCTACTTGCTGCGCCATAATCCGGTCTCCTTCTCCGCGCCACACAGAGGACACCGACCCGCCCATGCACGCACTCAGACTGGCGGCCATGCTGGCCGCGGCGCTCACCGTCGCCTGCTCAGACGGTTCCGACAGCCCCGCCACCCCCACGTCACTGACCGTGGCGCCAGGCGCCGCCCCGGAGGGCGCGCCCGGTGAAATGCGCCGGCTGGCCCTGCGCGCCACGCTGACCGAGGCGCGCGGCGACGACGTCAGCGTGTATTACGAGACGGTGCCCGGCTCTGGTACCGCCACGGCCGAGATCGATTACCTCGGCGCCAGTGGCGAGGCAGTCATACCCGCCGGCGCGCTGCAGGCGTTCATTCCCATCGACCTCATCGGCGATGCCGAGGAAGAGCCGGCGGAAACCTTTACGGTGAAGCTGCGCACCAGTGGCAACGCCGAGGCCACCGCACAGGAGGTCACCGCCACCATCGCCAACGACGACAGCGCCTGCGACCAGCCGTTCTCCAAGAACCCGAACCCCTGGCTGGTCAACGGCGCCGACCCGCTGAACTTCGCCCACCGCGGCGGGGTGCGCGATTTCCCCGAGAACACACTGTACGCCTACGCCGAGGCCGCCAGGGCGGGCGCGGACGTGCTGGAAATGGACGTCTACCAGACCAGGGACAATGAGCTGGTGATCCTGCACGACCTCGACGTGGACCGCACTACCAACGGCAGCGGCAACGTGGTGGACCTGACCCTGGCGCAACTGCGCGCACTGGACGCCGCCTACTGGTTCGTGCCGGGAGCGGGCACGCCCCACGACAGGCCCGAGCAGGACTACGTATTCCGCGGCATCGCCACCGGCGACAGGCCGCCACCCCCCGGCTACAGCGCCGAGGACTTCCGTATTCCCACCCTGGAGGAAGCGCTGGCGCGCTTTCCACACGAACTGATCAACATCGAACTGAAGCCGGACCTGGACGGCGCCGGCAACTACGAGACTCAGATGGCCGGGCTGTTGCAGCGCTACGGACGCTCCACCGATGTCATCGCCGCGTCCTTCGTCGACGAGGCGGCGAACAACTTCAAGGCGGTGGCGCCGTGTGTCTACACCTCGGTACCGCTGGACCATGGTACCGCACTGGTGTTTGGCTTCCTGGGCAGCGGTGAGTTTCCCCCCGTGCCAGAGCACATCACCTGGCAGGTGCCGCCAGACACCAGCCAGATCGGCCAGGTGGATATCGACCTGGAGGTGGTCACCGCGGAATTCGTCGCCGCCAGCCACGCGGCCAATCTCGCGGTGCAGGTGTGGACCATCAACACCTGCGACGAAATGCTGCGTATGATCGAGCTCGGCGTCGACGCCATCATGACCGACGAACCGCTGCTGTTGGAAAGTCTGCTGTCGACACCGAAGGAGCAGCGCAGCTGCGACTGACAAGCTGGCCGGCAGGACCCGCAGCGCACTGACAACTGCCCTGAACAAGGAGAACAACAACCGTGAACGCCGTGATCATCGCCCTGTTCATTCTCTGCATCCTGCCGCTGGCCTGCGCCTGGACCAGCGGCTTTTACCGCCACAAGCAACTGGGCTCCGTGGACAACAAGGAACCGCGCGCCCAGGCCGCCCAGCTCAGCGGCGCCGGCGCCCGGGCCGTGGCGGCGCAGGCCAACAGCTGGGAGGCCCTGGGCCTGTTCAGCGCCGCCGTGCTGGCGGTGTTCATCAGCGGCGTACCGCTGGACACCATCGCCAATCTCGCCCTGGCCTACAGCGTCCTGCGCATCGTCTACATCCCGCTGTACGTGGGTAACCTGGACGCCCCGCGCTCGCTGGTGTTCCTGGCGGGCTTCGGTATCTGCATGTATATGTTCTACCTGGCCCTGTCGCACTGAGCCTCCACCCCGGGCGGGCGGTGCCCCGCCCGGTCGCGGCGCCGGCTCGGCTCGGCTCGGCTCGGCTCGGCTCGGCTCGGCTCGGCTCGGCTCGAAAAACAGTACGATTGATGTATTGCTTAGGCTAAGCGAACCTCCCGGGCGGGCAGTGTCCCGGTCGGTCGAAAAGCTCACTCCCTCTCGGGACACTGCCCGCCCGGGAGG
>PABK01000018.1 GCA_002699145.1 Halioglobus sp. | reverse complement strand
CCCCACGCGGCTCGCGACCGACCGAGGGCAGCCCGGAGGGCCGCCAGTAGTGTGCAGCGCCGCTTTTTCCCAGCGCGCGGCCGGCTCTTTGCGAAGACCACCTGCAGACTAATTCGGGACTAAGCCGATGCTTCCAGGCACGGGGCGGAAACGCTTTCAGGCCGAGTATCCCAGCCTTCCGAGGCCAGAAAGCGTTTCCGCCCCGGGCCAGGGAGCCGTCCCTGAAACGGCCAGAAAGTGTTTCCGCCCCGGGCCAGAGAACTGACCCTGGCAAGCGTGAGCGCCCCCGGCCGTCAGGCCTCGGGTTCGTGCCCCGGCCTGGGCAGCGCAGCCCCACAGTTGCGGCAGTAATGGGCATGAATATCGCGCTCCACCGACGAGCAGTTGCTGCAGTTGCGCGACTGGCTGCGTTCGCGCTGTTCGCCCTCGACCTGCGCCCGGGTCAGCTCGGCCGAGACGATGCCCGTGGGCAGGGCGATGACCGCGTAGCCTATCAGCATGCCCACGGCGGCGATGGCCCTGCCCACCGGCGTCTGCGGTGAGAGGTCGCCGTAGCCGACGGTGGTGATGGTGACGATGGCCCAGTAGACGCCCTGGGGAATGCTGTCGAAGCCGTGGACAGGCCCCTCGACGACGTACAGCAGGCAGCCGAAGATCGTTGTCAGGATCAGCATCAGGGCGAAGAACACAAAGATCTTGCGCGCTGAGCGCTGCAGGGCGGCGGCCAGGTGGTTTGCCTCCTGCAACAGCGACAACATGCGCAGCACGCGGAAGATGCGCAGTATGCGCAACAGGCGGATGATCAGCAGTGGCGCGGTCTGCGGCAGCAGCAGCGAGAGATAGGTCGGCAGCAGCGCGAGCAGGTCGACGATGCCGTAGATACTGAGCATGTAGGCGCGGCGATTGGGTACGCACCACACGCGCACCAGGTACTCGACGGTGAACAGCAGGGTGAACGCCCACTCGATCTGCAGGAACAGGCGCCCCCAGTGCAAATGCAGGTCGGCGATGGAGTCGAGCATGATGACCACCACGCTGGCGGCGATCGCCAGGATCAGGCAGATATCGAACCACTTGCCGGCGGGGGTCTCGGTGCCGAAAATCACCGTGTAGAAGCGCTGTTGCGCGGGTGTGAGTTGGCGCACTGTCATGCTGGTCCGTGGGCGGGTTGGCCGTGGGGTCTCGCAACCACTATATTAAACGCCCCGGGCATAGCACAAGCGCGCCCGTCATGAATACAGGGGGAGTCATGAGCTTACCGATCTACCAGGTAGACGCCTTCGCCGACCGGGTTTTCAGCGGCAACCCGGCTGCGGTCATGCCGCTGGAATCCTGGCTGGACGACGCGCTGATGCAGGCGCTGGCGATGGAGAACAACCTCGCCGAAACGGCGTTTTTCGTGCCCGCCGGCGACGGCTACGAATTGCGCTGGTTCACCCCGGCGGTGGAGGTGGACCTGTGCGGACACGCCACGCTCGCCGCGGCCCACGTGTTGTTCGAGCACCTGGGCCTGGACGGCGACGAGGTGCGCTTCGCCACCCGTGGCGGCGACCTGCGCGTCACCCGCTCCGCGCGCGGCCTGACGCTGGATTTTCCCGCGCGCTCGCTGGAACCGGTGAATGTCGACCTGGCCATCTGCGACGCCCTGGGGGCGGTGGCCAGCGAGGCGATCGCGCCGGCCGGGGAGAGCGGGCCGCTATTGTGCGTGTACGAGTTCGAGTCCGACGTGGCCGGGCTGGCGCCGGATTTCGCCGCCCTCAAGGCGGCCAGCGAGCGCCCGGTGATCGTCAGCGCGCCGGGGGAGCAGTGTGACGTGGTGTCGCGCTTCTTTGCGCCCCAGGTTGGCATCGACGAGGATCCGGTGACGGGTTCCGCGCACTGTTCGCTGGTGCCCTACTGGGCGCGGCGACTGGGCAGCGAGCGCCTGCGCTGCCGGCAGATATCCGCGCGCGGCGGCGATCTCGAGTGCGAACTGCGCGGCGATCGCGTCTTCATGAGCGGCGCTGCCATCACTTTCATGCGCGGCGAGGTACTGGCCTATTGAGCGGCGCTAGAGCGCGGCCACCACGTCCACCATCGCCGCAGTGAGTGCGGCCACATCCTGGCTCTGCATGATGTAGGGCGGCATGACGTACACCAGGCGGCCGAAGGGCCGCACCCACACGCCGCGCTCCACGAACATGGGTTGCACCCGTCGCAGGTCCACCGCCTCGCGCAGTTCGATCACGCCGATGGCGCCGAGGGTGCGCACGTCGGCCACGCCGTCGAGGTCGCGGGCGGGGGCCAGGCCCTGGGACAGTTCCTGTTGCAGCCTGGCGACCTCGCGCTGCCACGGATGCGACAGCAGCAGGCGCACGCTGGCCAGGGCGGTGGCGCAGGCCAGCGGATTGGCCATGAAGGTCGGGCCGTGCATGAACGCACCGCCTTCGCCGCCACTGATGGTCGCGGCGATAGCGTCGCTGCACAGGGTCGCCGCGAGGGTCATGTAGCCGCCGGTCAGGGCCTTGCCCAGGCACAGGATGTCGGGCACGACCTGGGCGTGTTCCAGCGCGAACAGTTTGCCGGTGCGCCCGAAGCCGGTAGCGATCTCGTCGAAAATCAGCAGCACGTCAAACTCGTTGCACAGCGCGCGCAGCTGCCGCAGGTAATCCGCCGAGTAGAAACGCATGCCGCCGGCGCCCTGCACCACCGGTTCGACGATGACGGCGGCGATCTCCGCCGCGTGGGCCTGTAGCGTCGCGCGCATCGCCGCCAGGGCGGAGGCCGGACACGGCTCGCCCCAGGGAACCTCCGGGGCGGGGACGAAATACTGCCGGTGCAAGGCGTCGCCAAACAGGTGGTGCATGCCGGTGACCGGGTCGCACACCGACATCGCGCCGAAGGTGTCGCCGTGGTAGCCGTTGCGCAGGGCGACGAATTTCTGCCGCCGCGCCAGGCCCCTGGCCTGCCAGTACTGCAGGGCCATCTTCATGGCGACCTCTACCGCGACGGAGCCGGAATCGCTGAAGAACACCCGCTGCAGCGGCGCCGGCGTCAGCTCGCACAGCAGCGCGGCCAGTTCCACCGCCGGCGCGTGTGTCAGCCCGCCGAACATCAGGTGGGACACCTGTGCCAGTTGCGACTGCACGGCGCGGTTAAGTACCGGGTGGTTGTAGCCGTGGATGGCACACCACCAGGAGGCCATGCCGTCGATGAGTTCGCGCCCGTCCGCCAGTTGCAGGCGTACGCCCTGGGCGCTGCTCACAGGGTACATGTCCGGCGCATCCACGGCGCTGGCATAGGGGTGCCACAGGTGTGCGCGGTCGCCCTGTTGCAGCGCGCGGTAGCGGTTGTCACTCACGAGGACTGCGCCAGGAGTTGCTGTATGGCGGGCAGCAGTGTGTCCAGCATCATCGCCTGGGCCGGCGCGGTGGGATGGATACCGTCCTCCTGCATGAACGTCGGGTCGGTGGCGAATTGCTCCATGATGAAGGGCGACAGGGCGCTGCCGGTGGCCTGCGCAACCGTGGCGTAGGTAGCGCGAAAACCGCTGGTGTAGCGCGCCCCGTAGTTGGGGGGAATCTCCATGGGCACGAGCAGCACCCTGGCGCCGCTATCCTGTGACAGTTGCGCCATCCGCGCCAGGTTGTCGCGCAGCGTCGGCAGCGGGAAGCCGCGCAGTCCGTCGTTGGCGCCCAGCTCGATGATCACCAGGTCCGGGTCGTGCCGCGCCAGCAGTGGCGGCAGACGGCGCAGGCCGCCGGCGCTGGTCTCGCCGCTGATGCTCGCGTTCACCACCGTGTGCTGTTCGCCCAGTTCCTCCTGCAGCAGGCTGACCCAGCCCTGCTGCAGAGACATGCCATAGGCTGCGCTGATACTATCGCCCACAACCAGGATCGTCTGGCCGCTCGCGTGGGCGGCCCCGGCGGCCAGCAGCAGCCATCCGGCGGCGAGAAACGTGCGTAACAGGTGGTAGGGGCCAGACTGCATGATCAAGAGCGAAAATCTCAGTAAGCGTGTGCCCATGGCGGGCGCGGAGCTGGAGATACTGAAAGGGATTACCCTGGAAATCAAGTCGGGGGAGACGGTGGCTATCGTCGGCGCTTCCGGATCCGGCAAGTCGACCCTGCTGGGGCTGCTCGCCGGGCTCGACGAGGCCAGCGGCGGGCGGGTGGATATCGACGATGTCCAGCTGTCGGCACTGGACGAGGACGGGCGCGCGCGCGTGCGCGCGGAAAAGGTGGGTTTCGTCTTCCAGTCCTTCCAGTTGCTGCCCGCGTTGACCGCCCTGGAAAATGTCATGCTGCCACTGGAGCTCAACGGCCAGGATGACGCACGGGCCCTGGCCGAGCACTACCTGGGGCGGGTCGAACTCGCCGCTCGCATGGACCATTACCCGCGGCAGATGTCCGGCGGCGAGCAGCAGCGCGTCGCCATCGCCCGCGCCTTCGCCGCGCGACCGGCGATCCTGTTCGCCGATGAGCCCACCGGGAACCTGGATACCCGCACCGGCGCGCATATCGTGGACCTGCTGTTTGAGCTGAACCGGGAAGAGGGCACCACGCTGGTGCTGGTGACCCATGACCAGGTGCTGGCGGATCGCTGCCAGCGTCGCCTGCGCCTGGACGCAGGAGCGCTGGTGGGGGAGTAGCCGATGTCCATGACCGCGACGCGCATGCTGGCCCGCGACTGGCGCGGCGGCGAGCTGGGAATCCTGGTCGCCGCACTGGTGCTGGCGGTGGGATTGGTGTCCGGCATCAGTGCCTTCACCACGCGCCTGCAGAATGCGCTGGAGATGGAAAGCCACCGCTTCCTGGCGGCGGACCTGGTGGTGCGCGGTGGCCACGAACTGCCGGCAGCCTGGCTGCAGGAAGCGCGCGGCCGCGGCCTGTCCACGGCGCGCATCCTGATGTTTCCCTCCATGGTGTTCGCCGGCGACGAGGACATGTACCTGGCCTCGGTGCGCGCGGTATCGCCGCAGTACCCGCTGCGCGGCGAGTTGACCTACAGCGCTACGCCCTTCGGCGATGCGGCGCCGGCGCGACGCGGGCCCGGGGCAGGGGAGGTGTGGCTGGACTCGCGCCTGTTCCCGCTGCTGGATGTGCAGGTCGGCGACAGCGTGGCCATCGGCGAGGCGAGCTTCCGCGTCGCGGCGGCGGCGCGCACCGAGCCGGATACGGCGTCATCGTTCTACGGTTACGGGCCGCGCCTGCTGATGCACTATGACGATATTCCCGCCACCGGGGTGGTGCAGCCGGGCAGCCGGGTCGAGTACCGGCAGTTGTACGCCGGCGACGCAGTGGAGCTGCAGGCCTTCCGCCAGTGGCTGGAACCGCGGTTGCAGGACGGCCAGAGCGTGCTGGACGTCGACGAGGGGCAGCCCGGCATCGCCAGCGCGCTGCAGCGCGCGGAGAGTTTCCTGCTGCTGGCGGGCAGTCTGGCGGTGGTGCTGGCGGGCGTCGCGGTGGCGCTGGCGGCGCGCCGCTTCAGCGAGCGGCATACGGATTACGTCGCCATTCTGAAGAGCCTCGGCGCCACCTCCGGCCGCATCAATCGTCTCTACGGCAGCAGCCTGTTGCTGCTCGGCGCGCTGGCCACGCTGGCCGGTTGCGCCCTGGGCTGGGGGCTGCAGGCCCTGTTCTTCGAGCTGTTCGGCGCGCAGTTGCCGCTACAGCCCGGGCCCGCGGGGCTGCGCCCCTACGCGGTGGGCAGCGCCACGTCGCTGGTCTGCCTGCTCTGCTTCGCCTGGCCGCCGCTGCGCCGCCTGGGCCTGGCGAGTCCGCTGCGCGTGTTGCGCCGGGATATGCCGCAGGAGAACCGGCGCACCCTGTCCGACTACGCCGTCGGCTTTGCCGCGGTGAGCGCACTGATGCTGTGGTACAGCCAGGACTGGCGCCTGACCCTGGCGGTGCTCGCCGGCCTGGCCCTCACCGGCGCCCTGGGCCTGCTGCTCGCGCTGACCCTGTTGCGCGGCGGTCGCCTGCTGGGCATGAGCGCCGGCAGCATCTGGCGCCTGGCGCTGGCCGGGCTGCAGCGGCGCGGCGCGGCCAACGCGCTGCAGGTGGTGATTTTCGCCATGGCCATCATGCTGCTGCTGGTTCTGCTGCTGGTGCGCACCTCGCTGATCGACGAGTGGCAGATGCAGTTGCCCGAGGACACGCCCAATCACTTCATGATCAACATCGGGCCACAGGATGTTCAGGGCATAGAACAGGCGCTGCGCGCGCAGGACATTGCCAGCGAGCCGCTGTACCCGATGATCCGCGGACGCATCATGTCGGTGAACGGGCAGGAGTTGCTGCAAACCGACGACAAGACGGTGGACCGGCGCCAGCGCGAATCGAACTTCACCTGGTCGGATGCGCTGCCGCCCGACAACCGCGTGGTGGCGGGGCAGTGGTGGGAACCCGGCACAGACCAGGCGCTGGTGTCCCTGGAGGAGGAGTACGCGCAGCGCATGGGCGTGGAGGTCGGCGACCGCATCGGCTTCCTGGTCGGCTCCGAGGCGCTGCAGGTGACAGTCGCCAGTATCCGCCGGCTGGACTGGCAGTCGATGCGCCCGAACTTCTTCCTCGTTTTCCCGCCGCGGCTACTCGCCGACTACCCGGCCACCTTCATGACCAGCTTCCACCTGGACAGCGCCGACAAGGTCTTCCTGAATACCTTCATCCGGCGTTTTCCCACGGTGACGGTGATCGAGATGGATATCGTCATCGACCAGATCCGCACCATCATCCGCCAGGTCTCCGCCGCCGTGGAGCTGGTGCTGGGGGTGATCCTGGCGGCGGGAGCCCTGGTGCTGGTCGCCGGGGTGCAGGCCAGCGTCGATGCGCGCATGCACGAGAGCGCCATCCTGCGCGCGCTGGGGGCGCGACGACGGCTGGTGCTGGGCGGGTTGCTGATCGAATTTGCCGCGCTGGGCCTGTTCGCCGGCATGCTCGCGACCCTGGCGGCGGAACTGTCCGTCTACATCCTGCAGACCCAGGCCATGGATATGCAGTACAGCCCCTCGCCCTGGCTGTGGCCGCTGGGCCTGTGCAGCGGCATGTTGCTGATCGCCGCGCTGGGCGTCTTCAGCTGCCGCCGCGTGGTTTCGACGCCGCCGGTGGCGGTATTGCGAGAGCTGTAGCTGGCGAAGTGGTCGGCGGGCCGCTGCCCGCGCCAGGCGGCGATCGGGTGCCGGCGTTGCCGTTGCCAGCCGGGCAGCCGTTGGCGCGGCGCTAGGCCGGTATGTGCCCGTCGGGGCGCGCACGCTCCGCGGGCGGTATGCAGATGCCATCGAGGAATATCTGCACGCCCAGGTCCACCTGCCGCTGCAGTTCGATGTAGCGCTCGAACAGTTCCGGCGCGTCCACGCGCAGCGTCGCCAGCCCGTAGATGCTCGACCAGGCCACGTTGGCCAGGTAGGCGATGTCATCCACCTTGCGGAAAATACCCCGGGCCACGCCGGTCTGCAGGATCTCCTGGACCAGGCCAAACGTGTCGCGGCTGGCCTCGCGCAGCTCCGGGTAGCGCCGGGTCGGCTGCACGGCCGGCCCGAACATCAGCTTGAACAGCTGCGGGTTGTCCGCCGCGAAGCCAATATAGGCGTGGGCGAAGGCCAGCAGCCGTTCCCGCGGGCAGTCGTCGCCCCCCTGGCCGGCGCGGCGCAGGCGCTCCAGCAACTCGCGGTAGCCGCGCGTGGCCATCGCCGCGAGCAGTTCGCTCTTGTCGGCGAAATGCCGGTAGGGGGCGGTTTGCGACACGCCGACCGAGCGGGCCAGGGCGCGCAGGCTGAGTTCCTCGGCGCCGACCTCGCGCAGCTGCGCGACGGCGGTGTCCAGCAGTTCCGCACGCAGGTTGCCGTGGTGGTAGGCCTTTTCCGGGGCGATTTCACTCATAGCGACAGCTTACACCAATAAAAAGGGACCGGGGTTGTGCCCCGGTCCCGTCCCGTGGGAGTTGCGCGATCAGGGCAGCAGGTGCTGTACCGCGTCGCGCTCTTCCTTGAGTTCGGTTTCCGTGGCGGTCATCCTGGCGCGGCTGAACTCGCCGACCTCGACGTCCTGCACGATGCTCCAGTCGCCGTCCTGGCAGCGGCAGGGAAAGGAGTAGATCAGTCCCTGCTCGATGTCGTAGGAGCCGTCGGAGTAGACGCCCATGGAGACCCAGTCGTCGCCGTCGGTGCCCAGGGCCCAGGTGCGCATGTGGTCGATGGCGGCGTTGGCCGCGGAGGCGGCGGAGGATGCGCCGCGCGCCTTGATGATGGCCGCGCCGCGCTGCTGCACCACGGGGATGAACTCGTCCTCGTACCACGGCTGATCTACCAGGTCGATGGCCGCCTCGCCGCTGACCCGGGCATTGAACAGGTCCGGATACTGGGTGGCGGAATGGTTGCCCCAGATGGTCATCCGGGTGACGTCGTTGACCGTCTTGCCGGTCTTCAGCGCGATCTGGGTCTTGGCGCGGTTGTGGTCCAGGCGCGTCATGGCGGTGAAGTTGCGTGGGTCGATATCCGGCGCGTTGCGCTGGGTGATCAGTGCGTTGGTGTTGGCGGGGTTGCCCACCACCAGCACCTTGATGTCGCGGCTGGCGTGGTCATTGATGGCCTTGCCCTGTACCGAGAAAATCGCCGCGTTGGCCTCGAGCAGGTCCTTGCGCTCCATACCGGGTCCGCGCGGGCGGGCGCCCACCAGCAGGGCGTAGTCGGCGTCCTTGAACGCGGTGTCGGGATCATCGCTGCAGACGATACCCGCGAGCAGCGGAAACGCGCAGTCTTCCAGTTCCATGCGCACCCCTTCCAGGGCCTCCATCGCCGGCGTGATATCCAGCAATTGCAGGATGACCGGCTGGTCGTCGCCGAGCATGTTGCCGGCGGCGATGCGGAACAGCAGCGCGTAGCCGATTTGGCCGGCGGCGCCGGTCACGGTCACTCGAACAGGGTCTTTCATCGGGCGAGGTCCTCGTCAGTAGTGGTATCGCAGGGGGTTTGCGGGGCGCACATTGTCGTGGCTCGGGCGTGAAAATACAAGTGAGCCCCGCGCCCGCCGGCGCCGTGGGCGCCCTGGCCGGCCTGTTCGGTAGGCGCGCCCGCGGGCTCCTCCCCGGAGTGGACGCCGCGCCGCCGATGCAAGTAAAATGCGCGCCAAATCAAGCACTAACGGCCACCATCGTGCGCGAGCTGTCCCGCCGGGAAAAAACCGAGTTCAACAAGTTGCAGAAGCGGCTGCGCCGCGACGTGGGCAACGCCATCGTCGACTACAACATGATCGAGGAGGGCGACCGCGTGATGGTCTGCGTCTCCGGCGGCAAGGACTCCTACGGCATGCTCGATATCCTGCTCAACCTGCAGCGCAGCGCGCCGGTGAGCTTCAAGGTGATTGCCGTGAACCTCGACCAGAAGCAGCCCGGCTTTCCCGAGGAGGTGCTGCCGGACTACCTGTCCGCCCTCGGCGTGCCGTACTACATCCTGGAAAAGGACACCTACAGTATCGTCAAGGAGGTGGTGCCCGAGGGCAAGACCACCTGCGGCCTGTGTTCGCGCCTGCGCCGCGGCAGCCTGTACGGTTTCGCCCGCGACATAGGCGCGACGCGCATCGCCCTGGGTCACCACCGGGACGATATCGTCGAGACGCTGTTCCTGAACATGTTTTTCAACGGCAAGCTCAAGGCCATGCCGCCGAAGCTGCTCTCGGACGACCGGCAGAACGTGGTAATACGGCCGCTGGCCTACTGTCGGGAGAAGGACCTGGCGCGCTTCGCCGCGTACAAGGACTTTCCCATTATTCCCTGTAACCTGTGCGGCTCCCAGGAGAACCTGCAGCGGGTACAGGTGAAGTCCATGCTGGCCGAGTGGGAGCGGCAGTACCCCGGGCGCACCGAGAGTATTTTTCGCAGTATTCGCAACGTTGCTCCCTCGCAGCTGGCGGATCGCGAGCTTTTTGATTTCCAGGGCCTGCGCGTGGAGCGCGACGACGACCTGCACCTGCCGGCCATCCGGGTGGTCAACCTCTAGTGCCATCCGGTGCCGGCGCGCCGTTGCTGGCGGCGAGCGACCTCTGCCTGGTGCGTGGCGGCCGCGAACTGTTTCGCGACCTGAGTTTCGATATCCACCGCGGACAGTTGTGGCAGGTGGAGGGCGCCAACGGCGCGGGCAAGACCAGTCTGATGCGCATTCTCGCCGGCCTGTCACGCTACGGCTTCGACGGCAGGGTGCAACGCCGCGCGCCGCTGCTCTACCTCGGCCACCACAGTGCGGTGAAGGGCCTGCTCACGCCGCGCGAGAACCTGGCCTGGCACGTCTCCGGCGCCGGCGACTGGAGCGACGCCGACATCGACGACGCGCTGGCGCGGGTCGGGTTGTGCGGCTACGAGGACGTCGCCAGTCACACCCTGTCGGCGGGGCAGCACCGGCGCGTCAACCTGGCGCGGCTGTACCTGTGTCGCGCGCCGCTGTGGCTGCTGGATGAACCTTTCACCGCTATCGACCGCGGCGGGGTCGGCGAACTCGAGGCGGTGATGACCGCCCACGTGGCCGGCGGCGGCGCCGTGGTGGTGACCTCCCACCAGGCGCTGCAGGTCGATTGCGAGGTGCGCAGCCTGCGCCTGGGCGCGGGCGGGGCACAGTGAGCGCGCCCTCCACCACGCGCTTCTGCCTGCGGCTGCTGCGCCGGCAACTGGTGCTGGCTGTGCGCCGCCCGGCGGAGATGGGCAACCCGCTGCTGTTTTTCGCCATGGTCGTGGCGCTGTTCCCGCTGGGGCTGGGCCCGGCGCCGGAGGCGCTGGCCGGCTTCGCCCCCGGCGTGCTGTGGATCGTCGCGCTGCTGGCCAGCCTGCTCACCTCCGACAACGTCTTTCGCGGCGACTTCGACGACGGCAGCCTCGAGCAACTGCTGCTCGCGCCGCAGCCGCTGTACCTGGGTGTGCTGGCCTACATCGGCGCCCACTGGCTGGTCAGCGGGCTGTTGCTGTCGCTGGTGTCGCCGCTGTTCGCGCTGATGCTCAACCTGCCCGCCGCGGCCATCCCTGCCCTGGTCTGCAGCCTGCTGCTGGGCAGCGCGGTGCTCAGCCTGGTCGGTTGCATCGGCGCCTCCCTCACCGTGGGCCTCAGGCGCGGCGGCATGCTCATTTCCCTGCTGGTGTTGCCGCTGTACGTGCCAGTGCTGATTTTCGGCAGCGCCGCGGTGCAGGCCGCGGTGGACGGTCTGCCGGTGGCGCCGTACCTGGCGATACTCGGCGCCATGGTGTCGCTGGGGATCGCCCTGGCGCCGCTGGCGGTGGCCGCCGGCCTGCGTATCAGCATCGATGCGTAGGTTTGCGCCCTGCGCCATCACGCCGCATTGGTACGGCGCAGCACGGCCTGTATAATTGCGCCGCCATGTGGTCATTCTTGCACAAACTCGGTTCCCCTCCCTGGCTGTATGCGATCTCCGGGTCCATCCTGCGCTGGTTGCTGCCGCTCACCCTGCTGGCGCTGGCGGCGGGCGTGGTCTGGGGCCTGCTGTTCACACCGCCGGACTTTCGCCAGGGCAACAGCTACCGCATTATTTACATCCACGTACCGGCGGCGGTGGTCGCCCTGGCGGGCTACTACGTGATGGCCACTGCCGGGGCAATCAGCCTGATCTGGCGCATGAAAATGGCCGATGTGGCGATGAAGGCGGCCGCTCCCGTGGGCGCCGCACTGACCTTCGCCGCCCTGTTTACCGGCGCGGTCTGGGGCAAACCGACCTGGGGCACCTACTGGGTGTGGGACGCGCGCATCACTTCCATGTTGCTGCTTCTGTTTCTCTATCTCGGCGTGGTAGTGTTGTACGAGGCTTACGAGAACAAGGAGGCCGCGGGCAAGGCCTGTGCCGTGCTCAGCCTGGTCGGCACGGTGAACATCCCCATCATCTACAAGTCGGTGGACTGGTGGTACAGCCTGCACCAGCCGGCCTCCATCAAGTTCACCGGCGATTCCACCATCGACCCGAGCATGTTGTACCCGCTGTTGCTGATGATCTGCGCGTTCTACGCGTTGTTCACCTGCTGCCTGCTGCTCAACATGCGTGCCGAACTGCTGCAGCGCGAGGCGCGCACCGGCTGGGTGCGCAAGCTGGCGCGCGGGGGAGAGTGATGTACTTTGACAGTGTCGAGGCCATGCTCGCCATGGAAGGTCACGGGGTGTTCGTGTGGAGCGCCTACGTGGTGACCGCGGTGGTGATTGCACTGATCCTGCTCCTGCCACTGCGCCGGCAGCGGCGCCTGTTGCGCGAACTGGCCGCGGACGAGCGCCGCGCCCGGGCCGTGGCGGCAAACGCGCGAGGTAGTTCCTGATGCATCCAGTCCGCCGTCAGCGCCTGTTGCTGGTGCTTTTTGTCGTGGTTTTTTCCAGCGCCGCCATCGGCCTGGTTGTGTACGGCCTGCGCGGCAATATCAACCTGTTCTTCCCGCCGGCGCAGGTGGTGGCCGGCGAGGCCCCGGTGGGCCAGCCGATCCGTGTCGGCGGTATGGTGGTCGACGGCAGCATCGAGCGCAGCGCGGAGGATCTCAGCGTGCGTTTTCGCCTCACCGACTACAGCGGCGAGGTGCCCGTGGTGTACACGGGCATCCTGCCCGACCTGTTCGGCGAGGGGCAGGGCGCGGTGGCGTCCGGCGTACTCAACGACAACGGTGTGCTGGAGGCGACCGAGGTGCTGGCCAAGCACGACGAGAACTACATGCCGCCGGAAGTCGCCGAGGCCCTGGAGCAGTCTGGCTACGACCACTCCGGGGTGCCGAAATGATCCCGGAAGTCGGGCATTTCGCCCTGATCATCGCCCTGTGCATCGCGCTGATCCAGGTTACCGTGCCCCTGTGGGGCGCCTGGCGCGGCAATCTCGCGGCTATGTCCCTGGCGCCGCGCCTGGCGCTGGGGCAATTGCTGTTCGTCGGCTTCAGTTTCGCCTGCCTGGCGCTGTCCTTCCTGCAGGATGATTTCTCGGTGCAGGTGGTGGCCAACAACAGCAACAGCCTGTTGCCGCCGATCTACAAGTTTTCCGCGTTGTGGGGCAACCACGAGGGCTCCCTGCTGTTGTGGGTGCTGATTCTCAGCCTGTGGAGTTCAGCCGTGGCGCTGTGCAGTCGCCAGTTGCCGCTGCCGGTGCTGGCGCGGGTGCTGGCGGTGATGGGCGGGGTCGCGGTGGGCTTCCTGTCGTTCTCCCTGTTCACATCCAACCCTTTCGCACGGCTGTTGCCGGGCACGCCCGCAGATGGCTCCGACCTCAACCCGCTGCTGCAGGACCCGGGCCTGATCATCCATCCGCCCCTGCTATACATGGGGTACGTGGGCTTTTCCGTGGCCTTCGCCTTCGCCATTGCGGCGCTGCTGGGCGGCCGCCTGGACGCGTCCTGGGCGCGCTGGTCGCGGCCCTGGACCAACGTCGCCTGGGCCTTCCTCAGCCTGGGTATCATGCTCGGCAGCTGGTGGGCCTACTACGAACTCGGCTGGGGCGGCTGGTGGTTCTGGGATCCGGTTGAGAACGCCTCCTTCATGCCCTGGCTGGCCGGCACCGCCCTGGTGCATTCGCTGGCGGTGACGGAAAAGCGCGGCCTGTTCAAGAGCTGGACGGTGCTGCTGGCCATTTTCGCGTTTTCCCTGTCCCTGCTCGGCACCTTCCTGGTGCGTTCGGGCGTGCTCACCTCGGTGCACGCCTTCGCCACGGACCCGGAGCGCGGACTGTTCATTCTCATCTTCCTGGCTATCGTCGTGGGTGGTTCGCTGGTCCTCTACGCCCTGCGGGCGCCCGCGGTGAGCAGCCGTGTCAGCTTCCAGTGGGTGTCGCGCGAGAGCCTGCTGCTGGTGAACAACGTGGTCTTCCTGGTGGCGACGCTGACGGTGCTGTTCGGCACGTTGTTCCCGCTGATCGTCGACGCCCTGGGCCTGGGCAAGGTGTCCGTGGGGCCGCCGTACTTCAATGCCGTGTTCGTGCCGCTGATGGCGCTGCTGGCGCCTTTCATGGGTCTCGGCCCCGTATCGCGCTGGAAGCAGGACAGCACCGCACGCTGGCGGACGCAACTGTGGGGCGCCGCCCTGGCCGCGGTGATCTGCGGCGTGACCCTGCCGCTGTTGCAGGCCCCCTACAACATCTGGGTGGCGCTGGCGGTGCTGCTGGCGGCCTGGCTGGCGGTGGGGCTGGGACGCGACCTGTGGCTGCGCGTGCGCAGCGGCAACACCCTGGCGGCCGGCCTGCGCCGTCTCACACCCAGCTACCTCGGCATGCTGCTGGCGCACCTGGGCTTTGCCGCCTGTATCCTGGGTGTCGTCGTCACCAGCCAGTACACCGTGGAGCACGACCTGAAAATGCGCCCCGGCGATATGCGCGCGGTGGCCGGTTACGAATTCCACTTCGATGAACTGGCGCCTGTGCGCGGGCCCAATTTCGTCGCCGACGAGGCGCGTTTTACCGTGACCCGCGACGGTCGCGAAGTGGCGCGGCTGGCGCCGCAGAAACGCCGTTACCTGGCCTCCGGCCAGGTGATGACGGAGGCCGCGATAGACCCCGGGCTGTTCCGCGACCTGTTCGTCGCCATGGGCGAGCCGGTGGGCGCGGAGGGAGCCTGGGCCATCCGCCTGCACTACAAGCCGATGGTGCGCTGGATGTGGCTGGGGGCGATCCTCATGGCGCTCGGCGCGTTCACCACCCTGTTCGACCGTCGCTACCGGCGTCAGCGCCGCGCGCTGCCGGCGGCGCCGGAGGTGCTCGCGCGTGGCGTCTAGGCTGAAACTGTTCCTGCCCCTGTTCCTGTTCGCGCTGCTGGCGCTGTTCCTGTTCCGTGGCCTGTCCCTGGACCCGAAGGAGATGCCCTCGGCGCTGATCGACCGGCCGCTGCCGGCGTTCAGCCTGCCGCGCCTGGATGGCGAAGGCGAGGTTACCCAGAGCGACGTGGTGGGGCAGGTCAGCCTGCTCAACGTCTGGGCCACATGGTGTGTCTCCTGCCGCGTCGAGCACCCCTATTTGCAGCAGCTGGCTGACGCCGGCGTGCCCATTATCGGCCTGAACTACAAGGACGAGGATGCGGCCGCCCTGGACTGGCTGGGTGAGCTGGGCGACCCCTACCGTGTCAATATCGCCGATCGCCAGGGAAGCCTCGGCCTGGATCTTGGCGTCTACGGCGCCCCGGAAACCTACCTGCTCGACGCACAGGGGGTGATCCGGTATCGCCATGTCGGCGTGGTCGACGAAAGGGTCTGGCAGGGTGTGTTGCAACCGCTCTACCGCGAGCTGCTGGCGGCCGGAGGCGCGCCGTGACGCGCGCCGCGACGCTGTGCGCGCTCCTGCTGCTGGCCGCCGCGCCGGCGCTGGCGGTGATCGAGACCTACGAGTTCTCCGACCCGCAACTGGAGGCGCGCTACCAGAGCCTGAGCGAGGAACTGCGCTGCCCGAAGTGCCAGAACCAGAACATCGCCGATTCCAATGCGCCGATTGCCCAGGATCTGCGCCGCCAGCTGCACCGCCAGCTGGAGGAGGGCGCCAGCGATGAAGAGGTGCTGGACTACATGGTGGCCCGCTACGGCGAATTCGTGCGTTACCGGCCGCGTTTCGGCGGCGCGGCGCTGGCCCTGTGGCTGGCGCCGGCGGCCCTGTTGCTGGTTGGCGTGGTGGTGCTGGTATCGACCGTGCGGCGCCGCGCCGCGGGGCAGCCGCAACAGCTCAGTGCGCAGGAGCGCGAGGAAGTGGAGCGCCTGTTGCGCGACGGGGAGGAACCTTGACTGCCTTTTACCTGGTCTGTGCCGCCATGGTGTTGCTCAGTGGCATTTTCTACCTGTTCCCGCGCGCGCCGCGCAACGCGGTGATCGAGGATCCCAGGGACGCCAATCTCGAGTGGTTCCGTCTGCGTCGCGAGGAGCTCGCCCGGGAGGGCGACGACAGCCTGGAGGAGGACATCCGCGTGCGCCTGCTCGAGGACGCGCACCAGGCTCAGGCGCCGGTGCAGCCGCGCAACACGCGTTTCCCGGGCTGGGTACTCTTTGCATTTGTCGCGCTGTCGTCGGCCGGACTGTACCACCTGCTCGGTGGCGCCGGCGATGTGGTCATTTCGCGCCAGTTGCAGTCGCTGGATGCGAACACTTCACCGGCGCAGATGGACCAGGTGATCGCGGCGATCGAAACGCGCGCGGCGCAGCGCCCGGACAACCTGCACTACCTGGCGCTGCTCGGGCGCTATTACATGGGCCAGCAGGACTACGCCGCGGCGCTGGCGACCTACGACAGCCTGCTGCAGTCCGTGCCGGAGGACGCCCAGGCGCTGGCCTACGCGGCGCAGGCGGAATACCTCGCCGCCGGCCGGCAGCTCAACGACAGCGCCCGCCTCAAGGCGGAGCAGGCGCTGGCGGCCAATCCCCACCAACGCACCGCCCTGGGCCTGCTCGGTATGGCCTCCTACGAACAGGGCCGCTACCGCGCGGCGATCGAATACTGGGAGCGCCTGCTGGCCACCGAGCCGCCGAACTCGGAGAGTGCGCGCATGATCGCCGGGGTACTCGCCAGTGCGCGCGAGCAGTTGGGCGAGGCGCCACTGCCCGCGGATGGGCCCGCGGGTACGCCGACGCCGGCCACGGCCGGGGTCAGTGTCAGCCTCAGCCTGCCGCCGGGCGCGCAGGTCAACGCCAGCGACACCCTGTTCGTGCTCGCGCGCAGCGCACTGTCCGACAGCCGCATGCCGATCGCCGTACAGCGTCTGCAGGTGGGCCAGCTGCCCACGACCCTGCGCCTGGACGACGGCAACTCCATGGCGGGCCAGAAACTGTCCGCGGCGGAGTCGGTCGTGGTGGTCGCGCAGGTGTCGCCCAGCGGCCGGCCCGGCGAGGCCAACGCCACCTGGGTGGGCACGGCCGGGCCGCTGACCCCGGCTGTCGACGCCGAACCGGTGACGCTGGTGCTGGCGCCAAACACTCCCTGAGCGCCGCCCCGGCGAAATTATTTGCTTCAGGCATAGTGTTGTCGCAGCAAAGCCTATACACTACATATTGTGTTTCGGGATCGGGGCATTTTGAGTATATTCCGAAAAAACATCTTATAATTCAGGAAGATACCAATAAAACTTAAGGTAAAATGCGACTAAAGACCATAAAACTGGCCGGTTTCAAGTCCTTCGTCGACCCCACCAGCGTCAATTTTCCCAGCAATATGTGCGCGATTGTCGGGCCCAACGGCTGTGGCAAATCGAACGTGATCGACGCCGTGCGCTGGGTGATGGGGGAGAGCTCCGCGAAAAACCTGCGCGGCGAATCGATGGCGGACGTCATTTTCAACGGCTCGGTGAATCGCCAGCCCGTGGGCCAGGCGTCCATCGAGCTGGTGTTCGACAACACCGAGGGGCGCCTCGGCGGCGAGTACGCGGGCTACGCGGAGATCTCCACCAAACGCCAGGTGTCTCGCGAGGGACAGTCGGAGTATTTTCTCAACGGCACCAAGTGCCGCCGCCGCGACATCACCGACATCTTCCTGGGTACCGGTCTCGGGCCGCGCAGCTACGCGATCATCGAGCAGGGTATGATCAGCCGGCTGATCGAGTCCAAGCCCGAGGAGTTGCGCGTCTTCATCGAGGAGGCCGCGGGTATTTCCAAGTACAAGGAGCGGCGCAAGGAAACCGAGTCGCGCATGCGCCGCACGCTGGAAAACCTCGAGCGACTGACGGACCTGCGCGACGAGCTCGAACGCCAGTTGCAGCACCTCAAGCGCCAGGCCGAGGCGGCGGAAAAGTACAGCGAGTTCAAGTCACAGGAGCGCGAAACGAAGGCGCAACTGCTGGCCTTGCAGTGGCGTGAGCTGGACGCGGCCCTGACCGAGGCGGGCCGCGCCATCGGTGAACTGGAAGTCAAACTGGAGTCGGTGCACTCGGAGCACCAGCAGGTCGACACCGCGATCGAGCAGCATCGTGTGGAGCACACCGAGCGCAATGACGCTTTCAACAAGGTGCAGGCGACCTACTACTCGCTGGGCTCCGAGGTGGCGCGCATCGAGCAGACCATCAAGCACCAGCAGGAGCGGGGTCGCCAGCTGAGCGAGGACCTGGAGCAGACCCGCAGCGGGCTGCAGGAGGCGGAGCGCCACCTCGGCGAGGACCGCGTCCGCCTGCAGGGCTGGGAAGAGGAGCACGCGCAACTGGCGCCGGACCTCGAGCGCCTGCAGCAGGCTACCGAGACCTCCTCGGCGGCGCTGGTGACAGCGGAAGAATCCATGCACGACTGGCAGCAGCGCTGGGACGTGTTCAATCACCATGCCGCCGAGCCGCGGCAGCAGGCGGAAGTGCAGCAGTCGCGTATCCAGCACCTGGAACAGGTGCTGCAGCGCCTGCAGGAGCGCATCGCCCAGCTCGGCGAAGAGCGCAGCGCCATGGCCGCGGGCCCGGCGGACGAGGAGCTGGCGCAACTGCAGGACAGGCTCGGCGAGCTGGAAAGCACCATGGCCGGGCACGAACAGCGCGGCGAGTCGCTCTTGCAGGCCGTGGCGGCGGCGCGCGAGCAGAGCACGCAACTGTCTGATGAACTGAGCGAGTCGCGCTCGAAGATCCAGCAGATGCGCGGGCGCAGCGCCTCCCTGGAGGCGCTGCAGCAGGCCGCGCTGGACGACGCCGGGGAGGGCGCCGGCGACTGGCTGGCGCAGCGTCAGCTGGCCGACAACGCGCGCCTGCTCGATGACATGCGGGTCGACGACGGCTGGCAGCGCGCCGTGGAAACAGTGCTCGGCGACAGCCTGCAGGCGGTCTGCGTGGACAGTATCGGTCCCCTGGGCAGCTATATCGGCGAACTGGAAGCCGGGCGCCTGCTGCTGGTAGAGCCCGCCGCAGGAGCGGCGCCGGCGGCCACCGCCCTGGCCGCGCGGGTGCGCGGCAGCGCCGCGGCGCAGGCCCTGCTGGCCGGCGTCTACGCCGCGGACGACCTCGACGCGGCCATCGCCATGCGCGCGCAACTCGCCCCCGGGGAGTCGGTGGTCACGCGCGACGGTATCTGGCTGGGCGTGAACTGGTTGCGTGTAACGCGCGGTGACAGCGACGGCGAGGGCGTGATCCGCCGCCGCGAGGAACTGGACACCCTGCGCGAGTCACTGCAGCGTGAACAGCGGCGTGAACAGGACCTGTTGCGCGCGCTGCAGGAATCGCAGGCCTCGCTGAAGTCCCTCGAGGAGCAGCGCCAGTCCTGCCAGCGCGAACTGCAGGCCAGCACCCGTGAGCACGCGGACCTGGGTGCGCAACTGTCCGCGCACCGCGCCAAGGTGGAACAGGTGAACATGCGCCGGGAGCGCATCGAGACCGAGGTCGCCGAACTGCGCGAGCAGTTCGAACAGGAGCAGGCGGCGGTCGCCCAGGCGCGTCGTCTGCTGTCCGAGTCCATCGAGTCCATGGAGGCGGACTCGCGCCAGCGCGATGCACTGCTGGCCGAGCGCGACGAGATTCGCGCCACCCTGGACAGCGCGCGACAGCGCGCGCGACAGGACAAGGACGCCGCCCACGAGGTCGCCATGCGTCACCGTTCGCTGGAGACGCAACTGACCTCCATGCGCGAGTCCATCGAGCGCACCGACAGGCAGGTCCTGCAGCTGCGCGAACGCAGCGAGAGCCTGGCCCGTTCCCAGGCCGAGAACGACAGCCCGCTGGCCGGTCTGCAGGCCGAGCTGGAGGAACAGCTCGCGCGGCGACTTGAGTCGGAGGGCGAATTGAGCGCGGCGCGGCAGCAGGTCGCCGAGGTGGAGCACCAGTTGCGCGAGGCGGAACAGCAGCGCGCGATGATAGAGCAGCGCGCCGAGAGCGTGCGCGCCGAACTGGAGCGCAAGCGCCTGGATAACCAGACCCTGCAGGTGCAGCGCGAGACCATCCAGGCGCAACTGCGCGAAGACGAACAGGACCTCGAGGCGGTGCTCGCCGCCCTGCCCGAGGGGGCCAACGAGCCGGAGTGGCAGCGCGCGCTGGAAAAACTCGCCAACCGTATCGCGCGCCTCGGCCCGATCAACCTCGCCGCCATCGATGAGTACACCCTGCAGTCCGAGCGCAAGACCTACCTGGATGCGCAGGACGAGGACCTGACCACGGCGCTGGAAACCCTCGAGTCCGCCATCCGCAAGATCGACAAGGAAACCCGCAATCGTTTCCGCGATACCTTCGAACGGGTCAATTCGGGGCTCGGCGAGCTGTTTCCGCGGGTGTTCGGCGGCGGCAGCGCCTCCCTGGAGATGACCGGTGACGACCTGCTGGATACGGGCATCTCGATCATGGCCAGGCCCCCCGGCAAAAAGAACAGCACGATTCACCTGTTGTCCGGCGGCGAGAAGGCGCTCACCGCCATCGCGCTGGTGTTTTCCATTTTCCAGCTCAACCCGGCGCCTTTCTGTATCCTTGACGAGGTGGACGCGCCGTTGGACGATGCCAATACCGGCCGCTATGCGCGGCTGGTCAAGGAGATGTCCGAGAAGGTGCAGTTCATCTACATCACCCACAACAAGATCTCCATGGAGATGGCTGACCAGTTGATGGGTGTCACCATGCATGAGCCGGGCGTGTCGCGCCTGGTCACCGTGGATGTGGACGAGGCGGCGGAACTGGCGGCGAGTTGACACACCACGGGGCGTGACGGGGCGGGCGCGACGAGGCACTGGCGAGCGGGAAGGAAGGCGACAGGGGCGTGATGGATTTAACGGTTCGGGACTGGATGGTCATTGTCGGCGTATTGCTGATCGTGGCCGTGTTGCTGGATGCCTGGCGCAGGATTCGCGCCGATCGCGCCTCGCCGGTCAAGGTCAAGCTGGTCGACCCCGACACCGCCGGCAGTGAGCGCGACGCCGACCTGGCCTGGCTCAAGGAGCTCCCCAACGGCGGCGCCCGGGTGGTGGAGCGCGGCGATCTGCTGCGCGCGGCTTCCGCTGAGCGCGAGCGTGTCGCAGAGGCGGCGGGCGACGATGTGCCGCTGGTGCAGGGAGTGAGCAGCGCCGATACCGCGGACGACAACCTGGACTGGCTGGACAGCGCGGGCGAGCAGGAACCGGCGCAGGAGAGCGAGGCCGGCAAGCTGCCGCGCGACCCCGACCCGGAAGTCTTCATGCTCAACGTGGTGGCGCGGGACCCGGCCGGCTTTCGCGGCGAAGACATCCTGCACATCCTGCTCGCCTGTGACCTGCGCTTTGGCGACATGAGCTTTTTCCATCGTCACGAGTTCGAGGCCGGGCGCGGCGCGATACAGTTCAGTGTCGCCAACATGATGCAGCCCGGTGTCTTCGATATCGACAACATGGCGCAGATGAACACCCCCGGGCTGGTGTTCTTCCTCACTCTCCCGGGCCCCGAGGACATGATGAAAGCCTACGACTATATGCTGGAGACAGCCCAGGCCGTGGCGCGCAACCTCGGTGGGGACGTGCTCGATGAATCGCGCAGCGTGCTCACGCGCCAGACCACGGAGCATAGCCGCCAGCAGATTCGCGAGCTGGAGCGGCGCCTCCTGGCCGGGGCGCGCTGAACCGGCGCGAACGGCCATGGCGGCGGCTGAAGTGGTGCGGGAAGCGCAATCCCTGCGCGAAAAACTCGATACCTGGAACTACCAGTACTACGTGCTGGACCAGCCCAGCGTGCCCGATGTGGAGTACGACAGGGCGATGCTGCGCCTGCGGGAAATCGAGCAGGCGCACCCGGAGCTGGCCAGTGACGACTCGCCGACCCGGCGCGTCGGCGGGGAAGTGCTGCAGCAGTTCGGCCAGGTCAGCCACGAAGTTCCCATGTTGTCCCTGGACAACGCCTTCAGCGCCGAGGACATGCTCAGTTTCAACCGGCGTTTGCTGGAGCGCCTGGGCGACCCCGGGGGCGAACTGGAGTACGCCTGCGAACCCAAGCTCGATGGCATTGCCGTCAGCCTGCTGTACCGGGACGGCGTGTTGCAGCGCGGGGCGACGCGCGGCGACGGCAACAGCGGCGAGGACATCACGCACAATGTGCGCACCATCCGCAGTATTCCCCTGCGCCTGCACGGCGATGACTACCCGCACCTGCTGGAAGTGCGTGGCGAGATCTACATGCCGCGGGAAGGGTTCGAGCGCATGAACGCCGCTGCGCGCGAGCGCGGCGAGAAAACCTTCGTCAATCCGCGCAACGCCGCCGCCGGCAGCCTGCGCCAGCTGGACCCGAAGGTTACCGCGAGCAGGCCCCTGCAGATGTACTGCTACGGCGTCGGCCTGGTGCAGGGCGGCGAGTTGCCCGCGCGCCATTCCCAGGTGCTGGAGCGCCTGGGCGACTGGGGCCTGCGCGTCAACGGCGACACCGCGGTGGTGCAGGGCATCCAGGCCTGCGCCGAGTACTACGAGGGGCTGGCCGCGCGGCGCGACGCCTTGCCCTACGATATCGACGGCATCGTGTTCAAGGTCAACGAGCTTGCACTGCAGCAGGAGCTGGGGTTTGTGTCGCGGGCGCCGCGCTGGGCCATCGCGCGCAAGTTTCCCGCCCAGGAAGAGCTGACCCGTTTGCTCGGTGTGGAATTCCAGGTCGGGCGCACCGGCGCCATCACGCCGGTGGCGCGACTCGACCCGGTGTTCGTCGGCGGCGTCACCGTGAGCAACGCCACCCTGCACAACGCCGATGAGATCGAGCGCCTGGATGTGCGCGTGGGCGATACCGTCATCGTGCGTCGCGCGGGGGATGTCATCCCGCAGGTTGTCTCGGTGCTGCGCGAGCGCCGGCCGCGCGGCGCGCGGCGCATCGTCTTTCCCGCCACCTGCCCGGTCTGCGATTCGCCCCTGGAGCGCGCGGAGGGGGAGGCGGTATGGCGCTGCATGGGCGGGCTGGTGTGCGCGGCGCAGCAAAAGGCGGCGATCCGCCACTTCGCCTCGCGCCGCGCCATGGATATCGACGGGCTGGGCGACAAACTGGTCGAGCAGCTGGTCGACGCCGGCATGGTGGACAATGTCGCCGGCCTCTACCAGCTCACACAGGCGCAGCTGGCTGCGCTGGAGCGCATGGGCGAGAAATCCGCGGCCAACCTGGTTGCCGCCCTGGAGGCGAGCAAGCAAACCAGCCTGCCGCGCTTCATCTACGCGCTGGGAATTCGCGAGGTGGGGGAGGCGACGGCACTCAACCTGGCGCGCCACTTCGGCAGCTGGGAAAAACTCTGCGCCGCGCGCGAGGAAGCCCTGCTCGAGGTGCCTGATGTCGGCCCGGTGGTAGCCGACCACCTGGTGCAATTTTTCGACTCCGCATCGAGCATGGCGGTGGTGCGGCAGTTGCGCGCGGCGGGAGTGCGCTGGCCGGACCTCGAGATCAGCGCCGACGCACAGCCGCTGGCCGGGCAAACCTGGGTCGTCACCGGCAAACTCGAGGCGCTGACCCGCGACGAGGCGAAGGCGGCGCTGCAGGGGCTCGGCGCCAAGGTCGCGGGTAGCGTGTCGGCAAAAACCACCGCGGTGGCGGCCGGCCCCGGGGCGGGCTCGAAGCTGGCCAGGGCGCGGGAGCTGGATATCGAGGTCATCGACGAGCAGGCCCTGCTGGACCTGCTCGCACAACACGGGGTGGCGCCGTGAGCCGCGCGCTGCTGCTCCTGCTGTGCCTGTGCATGGTCGGCTGCACCACCAGCCCGCCGCAGAATCCCGACAATCTGTGCAGCATCTTTCGCGAGAAGGACGATTGGTACGACGATGCCGCGGACGCCCGCGACGAGTGGGGCAGCCCGATCCCGGTGATGATGTCCATCATTTACCAGGAGTCGCGCTTCCAGGCCAAGGCCAAGCCGCCGCGCAAGAAGATCCTCGGTTTCATCCCCGGCCCGCGTCCGTCCAGCGCCTACGGCTACAGCCAGGCGAAGAAGACCACCTGGGCAGAGTACAAGCGCAACGCCGGGCGCTACGGCGCGGACCGCGACGACTTCGCCGACGCCATCGATTTCGTCGGCTGGTACAACGCGCAGTCGGCGAAGCGCAGCGGCATCTCGCGCAGCGATCCCTATCGACTGTACCTGGCGTATCACGAAGGACACGGTGGTTTTAATCGCGCCACCTACCGCAAGAAACCCTGGCTGATGAAAGTGGCGCGCAAGGTGGAAAGTCGCGCCGGGCGATACCGCTCACAACTGGCCGCCTGCGAGGAGGAACTCAAGGACGATGGCTGGTTCTTCGGCTGGTTCTGAGCGCGCGCAGTTCAAGATTGAACACCATTGCCATCGTTGACCGCTAAGCGTTGGAAAAATAACGAGATTTGCACAGTTCACGTAATGAAAAGGTGAGCGACTTGTGACACACTAGCGAGTCTCGCGCGGGGTGCGTTATTACCCTATAAAAAATATGTCCTTTGTGAGCTGTTGTAGTGAAGCCGACTAATATCAAAGATCCAGAGTATTTCCACAAGGTGGTGGACTGCCAGTACGCCTGTCCGGCGCACACACCGGTCCCCGAGTATATTCGCCTGATCGCGGCGCAGCGCTACACCGACGCCTACATGATCAACTGGCGTTCCAACGTCTTCCCGGGCATTCTCGGCCGTACCTGTGACCGTCCCTGCGAACCCGCCTGCCGCCGCGTGCGCGTCGAAGAGGAACCGGTGGCGATCTGCCGGCTGAAACGCGTCGCCGCGGACAACAAGGACGACATTGCCGGGCGCCTGCCGGCGATTCCGAAGAAGAAAAACGGCAAGCGCATCGCGCTGATCGGCGCAGGGCCGGCTTCGCTGACGGTGGCCCGCGACCTGGCGCCGTTGGGTTACATCATCGATATCTTCGACAACCAGTTTGCCGGCGGCGGCATGATGCGCAGCCAGATTCCTTCCTTCCGCCTGCCCATCGAGGTGCTGGACGAGGAGGTGAACTACATTCTCGAACGGGGTGTTAACGCCACTTTCGACGTGGAGGTGGATAGCCTCAAGTCCATTCTCGAGCAGGATTACGACGCGGTCTTCGTCGGCACCGGCGCGCCGCGCGGCAAGGGGCTGAACCTGCCCGGCCTGGAAGACGCCATGGACAACGTGTACCTGGGCATTGACTGGCTGTCCAGCGTCGCCTTCGAGCACACCGACAGCATCGGCAAGCGCGTGCTGGTGCTGGGCGGCGGTAACACGGCGATGGACTGCTGCCGCACCGCCAGGCGCCTGGGCGGCGAGGATGTGCGCGTGGTGGTGCGCAGCCCCTTCGAGGACATGAAGGCCTCGCCCTGGGAGAAAGAGGATGCCATGCACGAGGGCATCCCCATTTATAACAACCACGTGCCGAAGGAATTCGTCATTGAGGACGGGCGCCTGGTCGGCATGAACTTCGAGAAGGTCGAGGCGCAGTACGACGAGGACGGCAAGCGCAGCCTGGTGCCCACCGGGGAGGACCTGGTGTTCATGGAGGCGGACAACGTGCTCATGGCCATCGGCCAGGAAAATGCCTTTCCCTGGATCGAGCGCGACCTGGGCATCGAGTTCGACAAGTGGGACATGCCTGTGGTCGACGCAACGACATTCCAGAGCACCAATGAGAAGGTCTTTTTCGGCGGCGACGCCGCTTTTGGACCGGAGAATATCATTACCGCGGTGGCGCATGGTCACCAGGCGGCGGTGAGCATCGACCTGTACTGCCGCGGCGAGGACGTCGACAAGCGTCCCGCGCCGGACGTCAACCTGGCCAGCCAGAAGATGGGCGTGCACGAGTGGAGCTATGACAACGCCATCGAGACGGACAAGCGTTACATTGTGCCACTGGCGCCGCTGGAGGAAACCCTCAGCAACCGCAAGATGGAAGTGGAACTGGGTTTCGACCCGGACACCGGTTACAAGGAAGCGGAGCGCTGCCTGAACTGTGACGTGCAGACAGTGTTTGATGAAGTGCGCTGCATCGAGTGCGACGCCTGCGTCGACATCTGCCCCACGGACTGCATTACCTTCACCAGTAACGGCAAGGAGAAGGACTTGCGCACGCGGCTGTCGGCTCCGGCCGGCAATCTCGCACAGGATCTTTACGTCTCCGCGAAGCTGCCCACCAGTCGCGTCATGGTCAAGGACGAAAACGTCTGCCTGCACTGCGGGCTTTGCGCGGAGCGCTGTCCCACCACCGCCTGGGATATGCAGAAGTTTCTTTACAACGTTACCCAGGCTGGACAGGCACAATGAAGCGTATTGAATCGGTCAACGACTTCGTCATCAAGTTCGCGAACGTTAACGGCACGGGTTCTGCCAGCGCCAACAACCTGTTTGCCAAGGCGTTGTTTCGCATGGGCATCCCGGTTTCGCCGAAGAACATCTTTCCGTCGAATATCCAGGGTCTGCCGACCTGGTACGAGGTGCGGGTCAACGACAAGGGTTACCTGGGGCGTCGCGGCGGCGTCGATATCGCTCTGTCGGTAAACCCCCAGAGCATGGCGCAGGACATCCAGGAACTGGAACCGGGCGGGTATTTCATCTACGACAATACCAAACCCCTGGACCTGCGCCTGCTGCGCGACGACGTCTCCATCATCGGCATTCCACTGACGCGTATCTGCAACGAGCAGTACCAGGATCCGCGTCAGCGGCAGCTGTTCAAGAACGTTATCTACGTGGGAGCGCTGGCGGCGTTGCTGGACATGGACTTCAAGGTGCTGACCAGCCTCGTGGAGGACCAGTTCAAGGGCAAGGAAAAGCTGGTGCTGCCGAATATCCATGCCCTGGAACTCGGGCACCAGTGGGCCAAGTCCAATCTCGAGTGCCCGATCGGTATCCGCGTGGAGAGCAGCGACAAGGTAGGCGACGAGATTCTCCTGGACGGCAACACCGCCCTCGGTCTGGGCGCCATCTACGGCGGCGCCACCGTTGCCGCGTGGTACCCGATCACGCCGTCGACCTCGGTGGTGGACGCCTTCGAGAAATACGCCAAGCGCATGCGTATCGACCCGGGTACGGGGCGCAGGAACTACGCCATCGTGCAGGCGGAGGACGAACTGGCCGCCATCGGCATGGCTATCGGCGCGGCCTGGAACGGCGCCAGGGCATTCACCGCCACCTCCGGTCCCGGTGTCTCCCTGATGAGCGAGTTTCTCGGCCTGGCCTATTTCGCCGAGATCCCCACGGTATTGTTCAACGTGCAGCGTGCCGGGCCCTCCACGGGCATGCCCACGCGCACGCAGCAGGCGGATGTGCTGGCCTGCGCTTACGCCTCCCACGGCGACACCAAGCAGGTACTGCTGTTCCCGTCCACACCAGGCGAGTGTTTCGATTTCGGCGCACAGGCCTTCGACCTGGCGGAACGCCTGCAGACACCGATCATTGTCATGTCCGACCTCGACCTGGGCATGAACGACAACATGTCGCCGCCGCTGCAGTGGGACGATGAGCGCAAGTACGATCGCGGCAAGGTGGTCAGCGCCGAGCAACTGGAGGAGGGCTTCGACTTCGGCCGCTACCTCGACGTCGACGGCGACGCCATCTGTTACCGCACCTACCCTGGCACGCACCCGACCAGGGGCGCCTTTTTCACCCGCGGCACCTCGCGCGACGAATATGCTATCTACACCGAGCGCGGCGAGGAATACGAGCAGAACATGCTGCGCCTGCTGCGCAAGTGGGAGACCATCAATGAGCATGTCCCTGCGCCGGAGATTACTCCCTGTGGCCAGGACACCGACCTGGGGGTGATCTACTTTGGCACCTCGGAAGAGTCATCCAGGGAGGCCCTGGATTACCTGGCGGAGGAGGGGATTCGCATGGACGCCATGCGCGTGCGCGCCTTCCCCTTCAATGCCGATGTGAAGGCCTTCATCGAGGATCACGAACAGGTCTTTGTCATCGAGCAGAACCGCGACGCGCAGTTGCGCACCCTGCTCATGGCGGAGTTCGAGTTCGGCCCCGACAAGCTGAAATCCGTGCTCTGTTTCGACGGCACGCCGATCAGCGCACGCAACATCCGCAAGCAGATCAAGAAACATCTCAACGGCGACAACGTGACGCCCCTGCACAGGCACGTGGCGGCGAGCGCCTCCGGAGAGTCCTCATGAGTTACCAGCTACCCAAATTTCGCCACCCGGAACTGCCGGTCAATGACCTCGGCTACACCAAGGCGGACTACGAGGGCTCCATTTCGACGCTGTGCGCGGGCTGTGGTCACGACTCCATCAGCGGGGCAATCGTCAGGGCCTGCCACGAGTTGTCCATCGAGCCGCACAAGATCGCCAAATTGTCCGGAATCGGTTGTTCCTCCAAGTCGCCCACCTATTTCCTCGGGCACTCCCACGGTTTCAACTCCGTACACGGGCGTATGCCCTCGGTGGTCACAGGCGCGGCCCTGGCCAACCGGGAACTGCTGTACCTGGGCGTGTCCGGCGACGGCGATACCGCGTCCATCGGCATGGGCCAGTTCGCCCACATTGCCCGGCGCAACCTGAACATGGTCTACATCGTCATGAACAACGGCTGTTACGGCCTGACCAAGGGTCAGGATTCGGCCACCGCGGACGAGGGCTCGGCGAGCAAGAAGGGCGATCCCAACCCCTGGGACAGTATCGACCTGTGCGCCACGGCGTTGCAGATGGGGGCCACCTTTGTTGCGCGCAGCTTCTCCGGCGACAAGGAACAACTGGTCCCGCTGATCAAGGCCGCCATCGCCCACCGCGGTTTCGCCCTGATCGACGTGATCTCGCCTTGCGTCACCTTCAACAACAATGCCGAGTCGACCAAGAGCTACGATTTCGTACGCGAGCATGCCGAAGCCACCGGGACCGTGGATTTCGTGCCCATGCACAAGGAGATCACCACGCAGTACGAGGCCGGCGTGGCCCACGAGGTGACCATGCACGACGGCTCCTCCCTGCGCCTGTACAAGTCGGACGAATCGCTCAACCCCTTCGACCGCAGTTCGGCGATAGTCTCCCTGGAGGAGCACCGCGGCTCGGGCAATATCCTCACCGGGCTGATCTACCTGGACGAGGACTCGCGCGACCTGCACGATATCATGCAGACCTCGCAGCGACCGCTGAACCAGCTCGACGAGACGGACCTTTGCCCGGGCAACAAGATGCTGCAGAACATCAACGCCAGCTTGCGTTAGGTTTTCGCGCCCGCCCCCCGGGCCGGGCTGTGCGGGTGGGTCGCTTCTCACCTTGGGGTGTTCTTGGGCCTAACTGAACCTTCCACGTGGGAGGCCCCTCGCGTTGGGTCGTTATTGGGCCTAATCGAACCTCCCGCGGGGGAAGTGTCCCGGTCGGTCGAAAAGCAGACTCCCTCCCCGGGACACTTCCCCCGCGGGAGGTTCT
>PABK01000017.1 GCA_002699145.1 Halioglobus sp. | reverse complement strand
TCGAGTCGACCAGGAAAGAGAACCTCCCGCGGGGGAAGTGTCCCGGGGAGGGAGTCTGCTTTTCGACCGACCGGGACACTTCCCCCGCGGGAGGTTCGGTAAGGCCCAAGAACGACCCAACGTCAGAAGCCTCCCACGTGGAAGGTTCGCTTAGGCCCAATAACGACCCAACGCGAGAAGCCTCCCACGTGGAAGGCTCGGCGAACAAAAAAAAGGGGGCCAAAAGGCCCCCAAAGCACGCATCGCTAAATGCGCCCGCAAGTCGATATTGTTTACACGCCGCTGCCTGAGGCGCCGACGAACTCGGGGTAGGCTTCCATTCCGCACTCGGACTGGTCGACCCCTTCGTACTCTTCCTCTTCGCTGACACGGATGCCCATGACCGCCTTGAGGATGCCCCACACCACCAGGCTGGCGACAAAGACCCAGACGAAGATGGTGGCGGCGCCGATCAGCTGGCCGCTGAAGGAGGAGCCGTCGTTGGTCAGCGGCACCAGCAGCAGGCCGAGCAGGCCAACCACGCCGTGGACGGAGATGGCGCCCACCGGGTCGTCGATTTTCATCTTGTCCAGGGTGACGATGGAGAACACCACCAGCACACCACCGGCCGCGCCGAACAGGGTCGCCTGCAGCGCGCTCGGCGTGGAGGGCTCTGCGGTGATAGCCACCAGGCCAGCCAGGGCGCCGTTCAGGGCCATGGTCAGGTCGGCCTTGCCGAACAGGATGCGCGCCACGATGAGGGCGGCGATGAGGCCACCGGCGGCCGCGGCGTTGGTGTTCATGAACACGATGGCGACGGCGTTGGCGCTCTCCACGGAGGCCGTGGCCAGCACGGAACCGCCGTTGAAGCCGAACCAGCCCAGCCACAGTACGAAGGTGCCCAGGGTCGCCAGCGGCAGGTTCGCGCCGGGGATGGCCTTGACCGAGCCGTCCGCGCCGTACTTGCCTTTACGTGCGCCGAGCAGGATCACACCGGCCAGGGCGGCGGCGGCGCCGGCCATGTGCACGATGCCGGAACCGGCGAAGTCGGAGAAGCCCAGGTCACCCAGGGTGTACATACCGAATACCGGGTTGCCGCCCCAGGTCCAGGAACCTTCCATCGGGTAGATGAAACCGGTCATGACCACGGCGAAGGCGAGGAAGGCCCAGAGCTTCATGCGCTCGGCCACGGCGCCGGAGACGATGGACATCGCGGTGGCGACGAACACTACCTGGAAGAAGAAGTCCGCCGAGGGCGCGTAGGTCGCGGGTTCTTCCGCACCGGCGACACCGTCGCCGGTGATCGTCGACAGGAACAGGTCCCCGCCGTACATGATCATGTAACCGCAAATCATGTACATGGTACAGGCCACCGCGTACAGGGCGACGTTCTTGAGCAGGATTTCCGTGGTGTTCTTGGACCGCACCAGGCCGGCCTCGAGCATGGCAAAACCTGCCGCCATCCACATGACCAGCGCGCCACACACCAGGAAGTAAAAGGTGTCCAGCGCATACTGAAGTTGAAAAATATTGTCTTCCATTGGTTTACTCTCTCTATCAGCTTTCGCTAAATCGTTTTTTCAGGACAAACCTCTCCCGTGAACCCCACGAGGGGGCCCTGCGCGCTACAGCTTGGATTACCTGGCAGGCGGGGACGGTCTACGCGTCAGATAGCGTCCTCACCGGTCTCACCGGTACGAATACGGATGACTTGCTCCATCGGGGAGACGAACACTTTGCCGTCGCCGATCTTGCCGGTATTTGCCGCTTTGGTAATTGCCTCGATGGTCTGCTCGACCACGCCGTCGGCGACGGCGACCTCGATCTTGACCTTGGGCAGGAAGTCGACAACGTACTCGGCTCCGCGATACAACTCCGTATGACCCTTCTGACGACCAAAGCCTTTCACTTCGGTCACGGTGATGCCCTGCACCCCGATCTCGGACAGCGCTTCACGCACGTCGTCCAGTTTGAATGGCTTAACAATGGCCGTGATGAGTTTCATTAACTTTCTCCTTGAAAGGGGCCGGCCGTGGTGTCCGGCCGGCCCGGAACTACAAGCTGCTGTTTCGCTTACATGCTGCGTGAGATGGTGAATACGGCAGCGTCGTCACCCCAGTCGGTGCCGAACACGTCGTCGTCATCCAGGTCGGTGCCTACCCACGCCAGTTCGAAGTCGATATCGGACCAGCTGTAGGTCACGCCGACCTTGTAGTCGGTGTAAGCGTCTTCATCCGAGGACAGGAAGCCCTCACCCTCTTCGATCATGTTGTAGCCGACGTGCAGGCCGACGGTCAGCGCGTCGAGGAGCGGAAAGCTGAAGTCGCCGTAGACGTACCAGAACTCGTCGGTCTCGGCGTAGTAGTCATCGGAGTAAGCCGCGCCGACCGTCAGGTCCTTCCAGGACACGGAGCCGTAGAACTCCTGGTAGTCGCCCTCGCTGTCGCCGTCATCACCCGGGTAGTCGTAGAACAGGTAGCCCACGTCGATGCCGAAGTCGCTGTCGCCGATGTTGCCGGACCAGCCCGCGTAGTAGTCCAGCTCCAGGCTGCCGAGGCTGCCGTCGTCGTCGAAGTCGACGGAGGAGCCCCAGGTGCCCACGTAGAAGCCGGGCTCGAAGCTGACGTCGAAACCGCCCTGGATGGCAGCGGACTCGTCGGACTGCGAAATACCGCGGAACTTGTAGTCGGTGGTCAGGGCAACGTTACCGCTAACCTCCAGCGCCTGCGCGGGTACGGCGGATATCCCCGCCGTCAGGGCGGTCGCTACTGCGACGGTAAGCATTTTCTTGTTGAACATGTTTCTCTCTCCTGTGTGTCGTTTTGTCAGAAAACAGCCTCTGTGAGCGTCAATCCTGCATACGGGCACGTCGCGTGCGCTTACCAAAACTGTCGCCCAGACTTAGCAGAGTCTGTGCCAACCATTATATTTTTTTTGATTTTTAATAACTTATGAAATATTTCACTTGCCACGCCAGGGCCCCCGGCACACCCTTTGCGCACCTCTATGGTGCAATGCACCAGCATCATGCACCGATGTGGGCTGTGCCGCGAAGCATAAATGCGCTAGGCTAGCGCACCTCTATCTACTGGCAGAGGCGCCGTGACCCATGGCTCTGAAACCCCCTCCTCCCCCCTGGGAGGTCCTGCAGCAGGTTGGCGACCTGGTCGGCGCCGCGCCACTGCGTGGCGAGGTTGACAAAAGTGTGCGCTCACTCGCGCAAGCCGCCCTGTCCCGCCTGGACCTGGTCAGCCGCGAGGAGTTTGATGCGCAGGCCGAGGTGCTGCGCCGCACGCGCGCGCGCGTGGACGAGCTGGAGACACAACTGGAAGAGATGACCGCGGCACTGGACGCGCTGGCCGGGGATAGCTGACCGCGGCGCCGCGCCGCGACAACGACGCGACAACGAATTGCTCAGGGACGAGCCATGCACCTTGCGGTCGTGTACAGCCGTGCGCTGGCGGGCGTGGAAGCACCGCTGGTGCGGGTCGAGACCCACATCTCCAACGGGCTGCCGGCATTCAACATCGTCGGCCTGCCGGAAACCGCCGTGCGCGAGAGCCGCGACCGGGTGCGCAGCGCCCTGCTCAACTCCCACTTCGAGTTCCCCGACGGGCGCATCACCGTCAACCTCGCCCCCGCGGACCTGCCCAAGGAGGGCGGCCGCTTCGACCTGCCCATCGCGATGGCCATCCTCAGCGCCTCGGGGCAGGTGCCGGCGGCACCGCTGGCGCAGCACGAATTTCTCGCCGAACTCGCGCTGGACGGCACCCTGCGCCCGGTGCCCGGGTCGGTCGCCGCCGCCGGCGCCGCGGCGGCGCAGCAACGCCGCCTGGCGGTTGCGCGCGAGTGCGCGGCGCGCGCCGCGCACGCCCCGGGCAGCCAGGTCATCGCCGCCGCCGACCTGCTCACCCTGTGCGCCCACCTCAACGGCGGCGCGCCCATCGCGCCGGCCGCGCCGCACAGGGCCGTGCGCGCACCTGCCCACGGCGACATGCGTGACGTGGTCGGCCAACACAGCGCGCGCCGCGCGCTGGAGATTGCCGCCAGTGGCGGCCACCACCTGCTGTTCTACGGCCCTCCCGGCACCGGCAAGACACTGCTGGCCAGCCGCCTGCCCGGCATCCTGCCGCCGCCGGGGCCCGCCGAAGCCCTGACCGGACTTGCCCTGCGCGATATCCAGGGGCTGGGCGACGCCGGCGACTGGCAGTTTCACCGCCCCTTCCGCAGCCCCCACCACAGCGCCAGCGCCGCGGCCCTGGTCGGGGGCGGCAGCCGCCCCCTGCCCGGGGAAATCTCCCTGGCCCACGGCGGCGTGCTGTTCCTGGACGAATTGCCCGAATTCGACCGGCGCTCCCTGGAGATGCTGCGCGAGCCGCTGGAAAGCGGCCAGATCACGCTCTCGCGGGCGCGCCACAAGACCACCTACCCGGCGCGCTTTCAGCTGGTGGCGGCGATGAACCCCTGCCCCTGCGGCTACCTCGGCGACAGCCAGCGCCACTGCCGCTGCTCACGCGAGCAGGTGCAGCGCTACCGCGCGCGCATCTCCGGCCCCCTGCTGGATCGCATCGACCTGCACGTGCCGGTCACCCGCCTGCCTCCGGCTCGCCTGCTCGAGGCGGCGGGGCAGGCGGAGGATTCGGCCACGGTGCGCGCACGGGTGTGCGCGGCGCGCAGCCGCCAGCTGGAGCGCCAGGGAGGCGCCAACGCGACCCTCCCGCCGGACCAGTTAGCAAGCAGTTGCTTACTGGGAAAATCAGAAAAATCAGCACTGGAGCAAGCTGCGCAGCGGCTACACCTGTCCGGCCGCGGGCTGCACCGCAGCCTGCGCGTGGCGCGCACCATCGCCGACCTGGAGGGCGCGAGCCGGGTTGGCGGCGAGCACCTCGCCGAGGCCCTGACCTTCCGCAGGGACTACGGGGCCTGAGCCGCCCGGCGCCGTTACCCCTGGCACAAGCAGGCTCAAGCGATAGCAGGTGCTAACTTACAGCGCAGAAAATATGTCCGTTTTTTTTACAACCCCCCCGGCGCACCAGCGAGGTGCGTTTTTTATCGTTTTGAATTTACAGGGTTTTCTGGGTACAGGCACGGGGTTTGCTGTGCCTATCGATAAAGCCACACCGGCAAAAGGGGTCGCGCCGTCGACCCCCTGGCCAACGCAATACCCATGGCGGCTCAGCTGGACGGCCGCATCTGCAAGAGGACAGGGACAATGAAAAATACGCTGAAAACAGCACGCAAGCACCTTACTTCACTGGCCGCGGGCACCGTGCTGCTGGCTTCGGCCGGCGCCCAGGCCGACCTCGTGGACGGCCTGGTCGATGTCTGGACGGTCGGCGTCTCCGGCGAGTTCCTCTGCGGCACCGCCGTGTTTTCCCCCGGCAGTGGCGGCACCTCCTGCGCCGCCCAGTCGATGAACTGGGGCACCTCCACCGGCCAGGGCCAGAGCGGGCTGGCGATTTCCAACCTGGCACCCGCCCAGGTCAACACCAACGGGCCGCTGGTGGCCAACACCTCGGTCACCCACATGAACCGCCCGATCAACGGCAATTCGCTGGACTCCGTGTCCCTGCGCTCGACCCTGACGCTGACCCCGTTCTCACCAGGCGGCGCCGGGCTGCCGGCTTCCTCTATCGATTTCCTCATCGATTTCCTGGAGTCCGACAACGGCGCCGACCCCTGCGCCAACGGCGAGGCGAACGGCGCCGGCGTCAACGTCAACGGCTGTGCGGATATTTTCGTGCTCGACCAGACCGCACTGAACTTCCCGTTCTTCTACGACCTGGACGGCGCCGGCGGCCTCCCCGGCCACACCTACTACATCAGCTTCTTCGAGCTGACCAACGGCCTCAACCCGCTGTCCAACGCCTCCTGCGCCTCAGCGGGCGTGGCGAACGGCTGCTTTGGTTTCGAAACACCGGAAGAGCAGGACACCACCTTCCAGTTCGCCGCCACCATCACTTCCGAGCCGATCGTGGTAGTGCCTGCCCCGGCCACCCTGGGACTGTTCGGGCTGGCACTGGCCGCCATGGGCTGGGCGGGACGTCGTCGCCGCAACTGAACCCGTCACAGGATCTGCGCAACGCCCGGCCCAGCCGGGCGTTTTTCTTTGTGCCGTTCGCGCTTCGCGGCGGAGTAAGCGCCTACTTACCTGGCAGGCTAGGGGGACAGACTATCGCGCAATGCCCGCGCGGCCTCCGCCTGAGGAAAGTCAGCGCCCCCGCGCAACAGCTTGTCCAGCACCGCACGGGCGCTGCGGGCGTCGCCCCGGGCGGCCATGATCAGCGCCTGGTGGTAGCGTGTCGCGGTGGCCGCCGGGTCCAGTGCGACAGCCCTGGCAATCGTGCGCCGGGCCTGCGGCAACTGCTTGTTGCTGTACTCGACCATTGCCAGGGTATCCAGGACCGTCGCCGAATCCGGGGCCTGGGCGGCCGCCTGCCGAGCGTGTCGCAGCGCCCCGGCGGGATCGCTCTCACGCAGCAGCCAGGCCAGGTTGTTGCGCGCGCTGACATTTTCCGGGTCCTGCTCCAGCACCCGCCGGTACTCGGCGGCGGCCGCCGCCGGCTCGGCACGCTGCAGGGCCGCTGCCAACGCCATGCGCACACCGGCGTCCTGCGGGTGCGCGGCCAGCCATTCGCGGTACAGCGCCAATGCCGCCGGCACATCGCCCGCGGCGGTATGCAAGGCGCCCAGCGCCTGTACAGTGGCCGTCGCCGGGGCCCCGGCGTGGGCCTGCGCGGCCAGCTCCAGGGCGCGCCGCAGGTCGCCGGCGCGGGAGGCGGCCGCTGCGCGCAGCAACAGCACCTCGGTATTGTCCGGCGCCTGCGCCTGCAATCGCGCCAGCCCCGCGGCGAAATCTTCCTCGCGCCCTTCCAACAGGGCGAGACGGGTCAGGGCAATGCGTGAAGGCAGGTATTGCGGGTCCAGTGACAATGCGCGTTCCAGCTCCGCGCGCATGCGCGGCGCGTCCGCGGCCTGGGTGATGGCCCGCAGGTGATGCAGCTGTGCGTTATCCGGGACGAGCCGCGACAGACGCTCCAGGGAGCCGCGCGCAGCGACTGCTTCGCCGCTGGCAATTTGCGCCTGCGCCAGCAGCAGCAAGGCCTCCGGCCCCCAGTCCAGATCGCTGTCAGCGCTGAATAGCGCCACCGCCTGCTCTGGCCTGCCACTGGCCAGGTAGTGCCGGCCCAGCAATAGTCGCGGTCTCGGATCATCCGGGTGGGCGCGCAGGGCCCGCTCCAGCGCCGCACGCATCCCCTCCGGGTGACCCGTTTCCTGTTCCAGCCGGGCCAGGCCCAGCAGTGCCGAGACCTGCGACGCATCCGCCTGCAGTATGGCCTGGTAGCGCGCGCGCGCCTGCTCCGCGTCGCCGCGCGCGAGGGCGATGTGGGCCAGGTTGAGGTTGGCGCCCACGTGCGCAGGGTCGATACGCACGGCCTCGAGATAGGCCTGTTCCGCCGCGGCGTCGCGACCCGCCTCCTGGCTGACCCGGCCCAGCAGCAACAGTGCGGCGGTGCTGTTCGGCGCCTGCTCGTGCATGTCCTGTGCCGCCGCCAGCGCGGCCTCGACATCGCCCTGCCGCAGGTAGCCGAACACGCGTAAAATCTGCGCCTGGCGCGAATCCGGTTGCAGTGCCAGCGCGATATCGATGGCCTGCCCGGCCTCCTGCTGGCGGCCGCCAAGGAGGTAGCCGGCGCCGAGGCGCAGCTGCGCCTCAGGCGCCTCGGGCCGCAACTCGGCGACCCGCAACAGGTAGGCCAGGCCTGCGGACACCTGGCCGCTGCGCATCAGTGCACTGGCGAGAATATTCAGTGCCTCGACATCATCCGGGTACGCCGCTACCACAGGCTCCAGCAGGGGCGCGACGCCGGCGTAGTCAGCAGAACGGGCGCGCACCAGGGCGAGCAGTTTGCGTCCCCCGACGTTGCCCGGCACGGTCGCGTAAAAGCGTTCAGCAAAGGTCCGCGCCTGTTCCAGGTGCCCCTCCAGCAGGTTGGCGCTGCCCAACAGGAAGAGGATCTGCGGGTACTCGTCCGCGGCGGACACGGCCCGGTTGAGCGCGGCGATCGCCTTGTCGTGGCGGCGACCCTGGTAGTGCACCACTCCCATGACGTAGTGTCCGGCAGGCCCCCGGGGCGACAGCTGTAACAGGCGACGGGCGTCGGCCTGCGCGGCCGGGTAGTCGCCGGCCTGCAGGCGCAGCAGCGCCCGCTTGAGCACGCTGGCGTAGTCCGAGTCGCGCAGCTCGATTGCGCTGTCATAGGCCTGCAGCGCGCCCTGCGCATCATCGGCAGCGCGCAGGTCACCCAGCAGCTGCCACACGGCGGGGTCGTCCGGCGCCTCCCTGGCGAGAGCTTCTACCGCGTCCAGCGCGCCGCGCCGGTCGCCGCCGGCGGCCTCCAGGCGCGCCCGCGCCAGGCGCGCTTCGAGCAGCCCGGGCCAGGCGAGTTCGGCCTGGTCCAGCAACTGCGCGGCGCGCTCGACATCTTCCTGTTGCAGCGCCGCCAGCGAGCGCACCACCAGCACGCGGGCGCTGGCCTCGTCGGACAACTGCGCCCGCGGCAACGCCTCCAGTTCGAAGTACTTGCCCTGGGCGAATAGCGCGCGCGCCAGCGGCGGCACCACCGCGTCCGCGGGCCACTCCAGCGACAGCGCGCGGTCCAGCTCCTTCTCGGCAGAGGCGTAGTCCCCGGCCTGGAAATGCACCATGCCGAGCATCCAGCGCGCCCGGGGATGGTGTATGTCTTGCCTGAGAACGTTTTTCAGCTCGATTTCAGCGGCGGCGTAGTTGCCGGCCAGCCAGTGGGCCTGCGCGCTGTCGAGATAGTCCTGCACGTCCGCCTGCCGAGCACAGGCCGCCAAACCGACCGACAGGAACAGGGCCAGCACTCGGCTGCGCGAAAAGTGGCGCGATAGCACGGCTTTCCTCCCCCCTACCCAGGATGGCGGGCCTACGCCCGGTCGCTGCCAATCTAGCAGATTTGGCCGATCCCGGCGCGCTTTCCCCGCGGCGCCGCGGGCCATCAACAGGCCCGGCAAGGTGCCGCCGCGCAACAACCAGCCGCTGCAGTCGAAAGCCGCACCATTGGAAAAGCTGGCTACCTGTAGCCGTATCACCCGGGGCGCCCCGCAATGCACAGTCCACGCACAACGCCAATCCTGCGTCACACCCTGCTCGGGCTACTGGCGGTATTGCTGGCCAGCGCCGGCGCCCAGGCCATGAACTGGGGCACCTCCACCGGACAGGGCCAGAGCGGCCTGGAGAGCGCCAACCTGCCCGCGGACCAGGTGCATACCAATGGCCCGCTGGTCGCCAACGGCGAGGCCAACGATGCGGGGATCGACGTCAACGGCTGCGCGGATATCTTCGTGCTCGACCAGACCGCCCGGCACTTCCCCTTCGACTACGACCTCGACGACGCTATCACTGTCCCGCAGGCGTCCACGATCCTAGTAGCCGGCCGGCCCCTGCGGGTAGATCAGCCGATTGTCCCGTGCGTATTCCTCGAACCTGGCAATCGCCTCGCGCAGCACCTCCGGTTGCGCCTGGGCGAGGTTGTTGCGCTCACCCGGGTCGGTGCGCAGGTCGTAGAGTTCCCAGGCGCCCGTGCCATTGGGCATTTCCTGGAGGACAGCCTTCCAGCGGCCCATGCGCAGGGCGCGACGGCCAAACAGCTCTGTCGCGAACAGCTCGCTGTCGCCCCGGGCGCCCGCCTCCCCGGCGCGCAGCAGCCCGAGCAGCGAGCGCCCCGAGGGCGTCTCCACCTCGCGGCCTTCAAAACGATTGCCCGGATGCGCCACAGCAGCCGCTTCGAGTAGCGTGGGTGTGATGTCGCGCACCGAGGCAACGGTGGTGATGACGCTCCCCGCGTTCGCGTTGCCGGGCGCCCTGACGAACGCCGGCACGCGAATGCCGCCCTCGCTGGTGTAGGACTTGAATCCACGAAATGGCGCCGAGCTGGCCTCTGCCCAACCAGGACCGACAGCGACGAACGACCCCTTGCGCCCGATGTTTTCCAGGCTATTGTCGAATGCGTCGACATACCCCTTGAACATGGGACCAGTCAGCGGGTTCCCCTCGGGACCGTTGTCGGAGATGACAACAAGATAGGTGTTGTCGTACTGGCCGGTATTTTCCAGGTAGTCGACGAGCCTGCCGATATTGGCATCGAGGTTGTCGAGCATCGCTGCATAGGCTTCCATCGCCCTTGCCTGCCCCTCCTGTTGTGCGGTGGAGAGCGAATCCCATGCTGCGACCGACGGGTGCAACACCGGCAGTTCGGCGTCACGGCGGACCAGCCCGAGCGACTTGAGCCGCTGGAAGCGCGCCTCGCGCAGGTGCTCGTAGCCCGCATCATAGCGGCCGCGATACTTCTCCAGGTAAGCGTCAGGGGCCTGCACGGGAAAGTGCACGGCGGTAAACGCCAGGTAGGCTAAAAATGGATTGCCCGAGTCCCGCCCGGCATCGATGTAACGAATCATTTCGTCTGTGAAAAAATCGCTGGTGTAGAAATTTTCCGGCAGGCTGGACACCAGATCGCGGTCGGCGCGGTACGCCGCACGCTGCTGCTCGACGGTAGGGCCTGCCATGTCATCGAAATGGCTCGCCCCTCCCATCAGGCTGGCAAAACTCCTGTCGAAACCGCGGGCCCAGGGCGACCTGGCGACATCCAGACCAAGGTGCCATTTCCCCGTCATATAGGTTTGATAACCGCCGGCGCGAAGGATTTCGGCGACAGTGACCACCCGGTCATTCAAATAGCCCTCGTAACCGTCACGCCCTCTCTGGTTGTCGGCCATGAACTCGTCCATGTTGCCAAGTCCGGCACGGTGGCTGTCGACGCCGGTCAACAGCATTGCGCGCGTCGGGGAACAGGTCGGCGCTGTGTAGAAATTGGACAGCAGCGTTCCGTTCGCGGCCAGCCGATCAAGGTTCGGCGTCGCCACTTCACTACCGAATGCGCCGAGGTCGGCGAAGCCGACATCGTCGAGCACGATGACCAGGAAGTTTGGCTGCGCTGCCGGCGCATCAGCGGGCGATTCAGTGCGCATGGATGGCGTTGCGGCGCAGGCGCAGAGCAGGGTCAGGGCTAAAGCTGCGGCAAGGGTTTCACCAACAAGACGTGGCATGAGCAGGCTCCTGCGCAAACGAGGCGCTGGTTACAGGGGTGAGCACGTCCAGGCTACCGAACCTGGAAGCGACCGTCCGTCCTGAGGTAGACGATGCAGGCCTCGCGCTCAGCGCAAACCAGCGTGTGCCCGACGGCGGGCGCGGAGGCGAAATAGCCGCCCGCAGCGAGAGCGACCGGCGCCGTGGCGCCGGCGACGTGGTGACTGACCTCGCCGCTGATCAGCACGGCTTTCAGGTCGCCGTTCACGGTCGACAACTCGGCCGTGTGACCCGCCGGCAGGCGGATGAAGGAACCGCTCAACCCCCCTGTCCCCGGTTCTCCCCACAGCAGGGCCGCCTGCGGTCCGTGTTCGACGCCGGCGTCGATCTCAATCCAGTCGAGCGCAGCGGCGTCCATCCACACGACGTTGGATGCGGCGAGGTTCAGTGGTTGTTCGCCGTTGTCGAATGCCCTGGCGCCGGGCTGCACCAGGTAGGGTCCCTGCAAAATCTCCAGGAATGCCGTGGCGCCCGCGCCGGGTCGCGCCGCGGTGACATGCACCTCGCCGGCCGGCTGGGTCCAGAAGGAACCCGGACCCAGCCACAGGTGCGCGGCATCCGGGTCGTCGTTGTGCACCGCGCCGCTAATCACCACCGCGCGGTAGGTGATGTTGTGGATGTGCGGCGGCGATGCGAAGCCGTCGGCGAATTGCAGCAACACACCCGACGGCACGTCCCGCCTGATGTCTCCCCACAGTACGCCCGCGCGCGGACTGGCGTCACCGCGCGCCGGGTTGAGCGGCTGGTAGCGCACCTGCCCGGGCGTGATCACCGTGATGTCGCCGGCCTGCCCGGCCGGGTCCGCGGCCGCCGTGGTGCTTGCGCTGCCGATCACCAGGAGCAGCCCGGCCCCGGCGAGAAGGTGTTTGATACCTGCCATTGAAGCGGACCCCGCAGTACTGGTGGGAAACGGCGCCTGTCAGCCGGCGACAGCGCCTTCGCTATACCAGAGCAGTATGAAGAATATCCATCAAGAGGATAACCACATGGTTTCGAGAATGAGTTTTCGGATTCTCTATATAAACAGCGGCTCCACCGCCGCGAAATCGCCCTGCTGCAGACGGATGACCGCGAGCAGCTTGCGCCCGCGTATGCTGCCCGGGTGCATGCCGCGATAGTTTCCCGCGTAGCGTGCGGCCTGCTCCAGTTCACCCAGCATCAGGCTGGCGCTGCCGAGCAGGAAATAAATGCCCGGGAATTCCGCGGCACCGCGCTCGGCGTTCAGCCTGGCCACCACGACCCGCGCCTCCAGCGAGCCCGGTGTCAGCTCCGGGGCCAGTTCGAGCGCCTCGTCGGCGCGGTCGAAATCGCGCAGGCTGCGCTCCGCCGGCGCGCCCAGGCCAGACACGGGCAGGTCTTCCACCTGGTAGTACTCGTCCTGCAACAGCAGCACCTGGGCCAGGGACGGCAGCACGCTGTCGCGCGCCCGTCCCTGCTGCAGCGCCCGCGATACCGCGGCGAATCCGAATAAATGTACCACGCCCGCCCGCTGCGCGCGGTGCGCCGGCAACACATGGTTTTCCCCGGCGCCAGTTTGTACACTCACGCCTTTACCCCACGACAGCGGCGTGTACAATAGCCGTCCGTAGACTACAAACTATTAGTTATTAGCGGAGGGCGGTAGCCGCCGTCCCGCGATACCCGGAGCGACCCCATGAGCCAGTGCCCCTTTGCCAACCTGTTGGACCCCGACACCTACGCCAACGGCATGCCCTACGACAAGCTGCGCGAGATTCGCGACGCCGGCCCCGTGGTGCGGCTGGAAGACCCGCTCACCGGCGTGCCCTACTGGGCGGTGACGCGCATCGCCGAGATGGACTACGTGTCCAAGAACCCCAAGCTGTTCTCCTCCGCCGAGCGCACCGCCTTCCCCATGGAGTTCGACCAGCTCATGGTCGACGGCGTCCACCGCCAGACCATCATCAACATGGACCCGCCGCTGCACCAGAAGGTGCGCCGCATCGTGCGTAACGCCTTCACGCCCAAGCGCGTGGAGTCCTATGCCGACAGCTTCCGCGAGCACGCGCGGCGCATCGTCGACGCCGTGGCCAGCCGCGGCGAATGCGAGTTTGTCGAGGAGGTCGCCGCGGAACTGCCGCTGATCGGCATCCTCGAATTGCTCGGTGTGCCGCTGGAGGACCGCAAGAAATTCTTCGACTGGACCAACACCATGATCTTCGCCGACGACCCGGACATGGCCACCTCCGAACAGGACGGCCAGCTGGCGTCGCTGGAGGTGATCCAGTACGCGGCGAATCTCGCTGCCATGCACCGCGAGAACCCCATGGACAATATTACCGGCGCGCTACTGGATGGCGAACTGGAGGGCGAACCCGTGAGCGAAGATATGTTCGGCTGGATGTTTATCCTCATCCTGGTCGGCGGCAACGAGTCCACGCGCACCGTGATCGCCCAGGGCATGCGCCTGCTGATGGAGAACCCGGACCAGTTGCAGTACCTGGTGGACAACCCGGAAAGGATCCCCGACGCCTGCGAAGAGATGCTGCGCTACAACACGGCGTTCATCTCCATGCGCCGCACCGCCATGCAGGACTGCGAGCTGGGCGGCCAGCAGATCAGCAAGGGCGACAAGATCATCCTGCACTACCACGCGGCCAACCACGACGAGCACGTGTTCGGCGACGACGCCATGCGCTTCGACGTGCGCCGCGCCGAGCGCATGCCGGACCTGTACAACCAGTTGCGCTCCTTCGGCATCGGGCAGCACTTCTGCATCGGCTCCCACCTGGCCCGCCTGGAACTGGTGACCATGATGCAGGAGATCATCCCGCGGCTGCGCAACCCGCGCTTCAGGGACGAGCCGCAGTACGTGCGTTCCTTCTTCGTCAACGCGATGAAGCAGATGCACATCAGCTTCGACCCGGAGGTCGCCGACGCCGACGCCGCCTGAGTGCGGGTCGCGACGCGCGTTTTATATATGACGCGCGTCTGAAAACAGTGCTAAGCTTGGTCTCTGGCGTGGGAATGCCGCCACGCCGCATCCTGTCACGGGGCGACCCGGGGAGAGCCGTGCATGGGCAGCGACGTTCTCGACATCCAGACCCTGTTGGGCATGGGGCCGATGGCCCCGGTGGCCAATCCCTACCCCCTGTACAAGCGGCTGCGCGATGAGTCGCCGGTCGTCGAGACGATCCAGACCGTGGACACCGCGGTGGCGGGCAATCACCGCAGCGTGATGATCACCCGCTACGCGGACGTCAAGGCGGTACTGTCGGACAACGACACCTTCGGCAGCGGCATCGTCAACCGCACCATGGGCCTGGTCATGGGCCCCACCATCGTCGGCATGAACGGGCGCGAGCACTTCAAGCACCGCACGCTGATTACACCTTCCATGACGCCGCGCGCGCTCAAGGGCGACGACTTCCCCACGCTGATACGCGAGATCGCCGACGACTACATCGATCAGTTCATCGACGAGGGCGCCGTGGACCTGCACGCGCGTTTCTTCTTTCACTACCCGCTGACCGTGTTCGTTTCGGTGCTGGGCCTGCCGCCGGAGGACGTCGACTGGGTGCACCGCACCGCCTGTGACCTGTGCCTGGTAACCCACGAGCCGGAGAAGGGCGTGCAGGCGGCGGAGCAACTGCTGCAGTACTTCACGCCGGTCATCGAGGCGCGCAGGCGCGACGGCGGCCAGGACATGATCTCCCGGCTCATCGCCGCGCAGATCGACGGCGAGCGCCTGTCCGACCACGAGATCGTCTCCTTCCTGCGCCTGCTGGTGCTGGCCGGGGCGGAGACCACCAATCACCTGCTCGGCTCCTGTTTCTACCAGTTGCTGCACAACCACGAACTGATGCGGCAGGTGCGCGCGAACCGCGCCCTGGTGCCGGCGCTGATCGCCGAGACCATGCGCTGGGAATCGCCCATCTCCACGGTGATGCGCGAAACGCATACGGACACCCACATCGCCGGGCAGCCGGTGGAGAAAGGCGTCGCCGTGCTCTGCCACATCGGCTCGGCCAACCGCGACGAGCGCCGGTTCCGCGCCCCGGACACGTTCGACCTGCAGCGGCAGGACAAGGAGCATATTGCCTTCGGTTTCGGCCGCCACTACTGCGCCGGCTCCCACCTGGCCAGGCTGGAGGCGGAAATCGGCATCAACGCCATCCTCGACCGGCTGCGGGACATCGAGCCCCAGGCGGACGAGCCGTTCGATGTCATCGGCTTTTCCTTCCGCGGCCCGGACCGGGTGCCGGTGACGTTTTGCAGGGCTTGATCCGGCAAGGAAAAACTTTGTGGGTCGCCCGGTTCACTACTGCTAGAATATGCTGACGAACGCGTTTTCGTTGTCCCCACAGTTCGTAAATCAACGGCAAGGTAGAGTCTCATGACCACAGCTCGCCTGATAGTGTCCCTGGCACTTTGCATCGTACACAACTGCGCCTTTGCGACCTTGATCGTGGGTTCGAAGCTGCAGTTACATGCAGCAACCGACAAATGGGGCGGCGCCTTCCCATCGGAGACGGGCAGTGACATCGCCTCACAGGCCGACTCCCTGAACCCGCTGGCGGTTGCTGTCGCCGTAATCGACAGCACCCCCGACCTGTTCACCCGTACTTCCGGCAGCGCGAACGCGAACTGGAACAGTGCCGACAATGGCAACGTGAGTTTCCGGGAGATGGGCTGGGAACGCCAGAATGCACACTCGTACACGCACTACCTCGCCGGCGACCCGTACGGCACATTCGCTTTTCCGCCAAAAATGTGGTCTTACACACTAGTCCCAGAGATAGACAGTGTGTTCCAACTCGCCTGGGACATCAGCGCAACGCAGGATTCAACCCATGAGGTATCCGGACCCTTCAGTCTTTCGTTTGCGTACGGAGGTAGCGGCTTTGAAGAACACCGAATAGATCTGTACTCCACCGGCCAACTCACCCAGGACCTCCTGGCCGGTGTGGAATACACGGTTTTTCTTGGCCATCATCTACAGGTCACGGGCGGCGGCCAGGCACAGCATCGCATAGCCAGGTTCAACGCGGACTTCATCTGGAAAATCAGCACCATCCCATTGCCAGGCACCGCCGTTTCAGTCATGCTGGCCCTGCTGTGCTTCCGCCTGGCGCGCTCACGCGGACCACTTCTGCCCGGCACGTGAGTGCTGGCTGAGCAGACCGGGAGCCTTGTTACCCCAGACATATCAAATGCCTGCCCTTACTTGCATGCCCGTAAACAGGGCCAGGCTGTAACGGAACTTCGACCCATGAACGACGAGAAAATACTCGACGGGCTCAACGCCCACGCGCCGGGCTTCATCGGCATGCTTGGCGGGCGCGTGGTGGCGCTGGACCGCGCGGCGCAAAGCTGCACCTTCGAATTCGATGTCAGCCATGATTTCTGCCATTCCGTCGACGTGATCCAGGGTGGCTTCATCACCGCCATGCTGGACGCGGCGATGAGCCATGCGGTGTTCGCCCATATCGAGGGCCCCATCGCCAACGTCTCCTCGCTGGAAATCAAGACCAGCTACCTGGAACCCAGCCGCGCCGGGCGCCTGCGCGCCGTCGGCCGCGTGCTCAAGGCCAGCTACAAGACCGCCTTCCTGGAGGGCCAGCTGTACGACGCCGACGGCCTGCTCACGGCGACCAGCAGTTCCGTGGCCAAGCTCGTGCGCCCGAAACCCGCCGCGTGAGTGCTCTCAACCCGCGCCAGCGGGAGGCGGTACGCTACATCGACGGCCCGCTGCTGGTGCTGGCCGGCGCCGGCAGCGGCAAGACCAGCGTGATTACACGCAAGATCGCCTACCTGGCCGGGGAGTGCGGGGTGGACGCGGGGCGTATCGTCGCCGTGACCTTCACCAACAAGGCCGCGCGGGAAATGCGCGAACGGGTCGCCGCGCTGGTGGGCGCGCAGTGCGCGGAACAACTCACCGTCAGCACCTTCCACCAGCTCGGTCTGAAGATCATCCGCAGCGAGCGCAAGGCGCTGGAGCTGAAACCCGGCTTTTCCATCTTCGACGCCGAGGATACGCGCAACCTCATCCGCGACCTGCTCATCGCCGAGCACGGCGCCGAGGGCGACCAGGCGCAGGTGGTGCAGCAGCGCATCTCCGCCTGGAAGAACGACCGCGTGCTGCCGGCGCAGGCCCAGGCGTCGGCCAAGGGCCCCGCCGAGATGCTCTGCGCCCAGGCCTACGGGCGCTACCAGCGCGCACTCAAGGCCTATAACGCGCTGGACTTCGACGACCTGATCCTGCTGCCGACACTGCTGTTCGAGCGCGATGCGCAGGTGCTGGCGAAGTGGCAGGAGCGCGTGCATCACCTGCTGGTGGACGAGTACCAGGACACCAACAGCAGCCAGTACCTGCTGGTGAAACAACTGGTCGAGCGCGGCGGCCGCTTTACCGTGGTCGGCGACGACGACCAGTCCATTTACGCCTGGCGCGGCGCGCGGCCGGAGAACCTGGCGCAGTTGCGCGAGGACTTTCCCGGCCTGAAAGTGGTCATGCTGGAGCAGAACTACCGCTCCACCGCGCGCATCCTCAAGGCCGCCAATACCCTCATCGCCAACAATCCCCACGTGTTCGACAAACAGCTCTGGTCCGAGCTGGGCTACGGCGAGCCACTGCGCGTGATCAGCTGCGCCGACGAGCACGCCGAGGCGGACCAGGTGGTGGCGGAGATCCTCGACCACAAACTGCGCAAGCGCACCCGCTTCGGCGACTACGCCGTGCTCTACCGCGGCAACCACCAGTCGCGCCTGCTGGAACTGGCCCTGCAGCAACAGCAGGTGCCCTATCACCTCAGCGGCGGCACCTCGTTCTTCGCGCGCAACGAGGTACGCGACATCATGGCCTACCTGCGCCTGCTGCTGAACGAGGACGACGACAACGCCTTCCTGCGCATTGCCAACGTGCCGCGGCGCAAGCTCGGCACCACCACGCTGGAGGCGCTGGGCAATCACGCCAACGCGCGCCACGTGTCGCTGGTCCGCGCCTGCGACAGCATAGGGGCCGATGAGGTGAACGAAGCGGGCTTGGCGCGGCTGCGCGAGTTTCGCGCCTGGCTGGCGGCCACGCGCGGGCGCTGTACCGGGGAGAAGGGCGTCTCCGGCATCCGCCAGCTGTTGCGCGACATCGACTACGCCGGCTGGCTGGTGCAGATCAGCTCGTCCGAGGACGTGGCCGAGCGGCGTATGGCCAACGTCGATTTCCTCGTCGACGGCCTGGCGCGCGTCATGTCCGAGGACGACGTGCCGCTGGACGAGGCGATCTCGCGCATGGTGCTGCGCGACCTGCTGGAACAGCAGGACGAGGAGGAAAAGGGCCCGGACAGCGTGCAGCTCATGACCCTGCACGCTTCCAAGGGGCTGGAGTTCCCCCACGTGTATATCATCGGCATGGAGGAGAAACTGCTGCCCCACCGCGCCAGTATCGAGGCCGGCAGCATCGAGGAGGAGCGCCGCCTGGCCTACGTCGGCATCACCCGCGCGCGGCAAACCCTGGCCATGACCCTGGCGCGCAAGCGCAGCCAGTTCGGCGAGCGCGTCGACTGCGAGGCGAGCCGCTTCATCGACGAGTTGCCCGCCGACGACCTGCAGTTCCAGGGCGGCGGCGAGGAGACCGAGGAGGCCAACAGCGAGCGCGGCCAGGAAACCCTCGCCGGCCTGAAGAGCCTGTTCGGTTAAACCCTCGGGGTCAGGTCTTACAATTCACATTCAACAGGCCGAATTCGATGTTCGGCAACGCCGCCGGTCCATGTAATCTCAGCAAGATTCATCGCCAGCGAGAAATATGTCCAGGCCCCTCAGAATCGAGTTTCCGGGTGCGTTCTATCACGTCACCTCCCGTGGCAATGCCCGCCAAACCGTCTTTCGCGAGCAGCGCGATTACCGCAAGTTCCTGGGACTTTTCGGCGATTGCTGCGCTCGCTACCAGTGGCTATGCCACGCCTACTGCCTGATGGGGAATCACTACCACCTCCTCATTGAAACCGGCGAGCCGACCCTGTCGAAGGGCATGAAGTTTCTCAACGGATGTTACACACAGGCCTTCAATCGCTATCACGAACACGTCGGCCACGTGTTTCAGGGACGGTTCCACGCAGTTCTCGTTGACAGCAACGCTTACCTGCTGGAACTGGCACGCTATATCGCGCTCAACCCTGTGCGGGCGCAGATGGTTGAATCAGTCCTCGACTGGCCCTGGAGCAGTTATCGCGAGACAGCTGGCTACACTCATGCCGGATCCTTGCTGACAAGTGAACGCATACTCGCGCATTTCTCGTCAGACCGCGAGACCGCGCACGCGCGCTTCAGGCAATTCGTCGCCAACGGCGCAGGTAGCCCCTCACCCTGGCGCGCCTTGAAGCACCAGATTTACCTGGGGTCCGGGCAATTCGTGCAAGACATGCAATCCAGAATCGAGCCGGGTTGCTCGCTGGATGAAGTGCCCTCTGCCCAGACCCGGCCACCCCCTAGGTCGCTGGAGTACTATGCCAGGCGCTACCCGGATAAGCGTGAAGCCATGGCGCTGGCGTACCTTAGCGGCCACTACACACTCAAGGAGGTGGGGAGTCACTTTGCAGTCAGCTACGCCACCGTCAGCCGGGCGGTCAAAGCCCACGAGGGTGTGAATTGTAAGACCTGACCCCCTGGGTTAATGCACGCCGCGGAGTTCGTCGGCGTGGTAGGCGCAGTAGATGTCGTTGGGCAGGCTGATGACGCCGTGGGAGTAGCGGCCGAAGAGGTCGCGAAAATCGAACTGGTCGATGGCGACCAGGGCCTGGTGATCGCCCCCCTCGAAGAACAGCTTGTCCGGCTCCAGCAACTCCTCGTCCCACACCATGTCGACCTGGAACGCCTGGCCGAAACCGGGCACCGCGCCCTGGGCGCAGTCGGGGAACATGGCGTTGAACTCGTCTTCCTGGGCCAGCTGCATGTCGGCGAAGCGCGACGGCAGCCAGGACAACTTGAGCCGGTTGCTGGCGGGAATCAGCGCCATGGCGAACTCGCCGGTATGCCGGTCGCGCAGCATCACCGCCTTGACGACGGCAGACGCGGGCACGTGGGCCGAGCAGGCGGAATCGAAGGACGAGGCGGTAAAGTTGTGCTGTAGCACCTGGTAGTAGACATGCGCCACGGACAGGTAGTTTTCGATGGCGTGTGACACGGACATAACGCACCCCCGGTAACTGAAATCCGCACGCATTATGGCAGGATTCGATGTCGCCGTGGCGCTGTTCGCTAGACCGATAATTGGTATCGAAAGCGGCGTTTATAACCTGTCGTCACTAGGCGCGTCCCCGGCCCCGCCCGGCGCGGCCTGCAGCCCCAACCTGCGCTTGGCGCGCTCCCGCGCCCCCTGCACGATGGCGTAGAAACCCGGGATAAAGAAGGTGCCCACCAGCAGCGCCGCGAGCATGCCGCCGAACACGGTGATGCCCAGGGAGCGCTGGCCGAAGGCGCCGGCGCCGGAGGCCAGCACCAGCGGGGTGATGCCCAGGATGAAGGAGATCGCCGTCATGCACACGGCGCGAAAACGCAGCCGCCCCGCCTCACGCGCGGCCACCAGGATGTCCTCGCCCCGCTCCTCGCGCCGCGTGCGCGCGAACTCGACGATGAGAATCGCGTTCTTGGCGGCCATGCCGATGAGCAGCACCACGCCGATCTGCGCGTACAGGTTCAGCGGTATCCCGGTCAGTCGCAGGGCCGCGAGCGCGCCGCCGACGGCCATCGGCACCACCAGGATGATCGCCGCCGGGATGGACCAGCTCTCGTACTGCGCGACCAGGAACAGGTACACGAACACCAGCGCCAGGGCGTAGGCGAAGGCCGCCGTGGCGCCGGCCTCGCGCTCCTGGTAGGCCATGCCCGTCCACTCGATGCGGTAGCCGGCGGGCAGCACGTCGCGCGCCAGCCGCTCAAAGGCCGTCATGGCCTCCCCGGTGCTCGCCCCTGGCGCGGTCGAGGCGCGCACACTGGCGGCGCGATACAGGTTGTAGCGGGTGGCGACATCCGGGCCGAGAATCGGCCGGGTGCGCACCAGGGTGTCCAGCGGCACCATCTCGCCGGCGGCCGACTTGACGTAAAAATGGCCCAGGTCCGCCAGGTCGGAGCGGTAGCGCGACTCCGCCTGCATAATCACCTTGTAGGTCTGGCCGAACTTGTTGAAGTCGTTGATGTACAGCGAACCCATCTGCGCCTGCAGGGTCATGAAAATCTCGTCCAGCGACACGCCGAGGTTCTTCGCCTTGACCCGGTCCACGTCGACGAAGTACTGCGGCACGTTGGCGCGGTAGGTGCTGAACACATCCGCCAGTTCGCGCTGCTGGTTGCCCTCGACGACCAGCCGGTTGAGCACCGAGGCCAGCTCCGCCGGCGGCCGCGCCAGCGTATCCTGCAGCATCAGCTCCAGGCCGCCGACCGCCCCCATGCCCGGCACCGCCGGTGGCGCCAGGGCGAACACCTGCGCCTCGGGCACCTCGTTGAAGGCGCGCGCATTGGTGCGCGCGGCGACACTGAACACCAGCTGCGAGCGCTCCGGGCGCTCGTCCCAGTGCTTGAGCACCACGAACAAGGTGCCGCCGTTGCTGGCCATGGCGCCCGACAGCACCGAGTAGCCGGTGATCGCGGTGACGGACTCCACGGCGGGATCCTGCCGCAGGATGTCGCCGACCTTGTCCACCGCGTCCTTGGTGCGCGTCAGCGAGGAGGCGTCCGGCAGCTGCACGTTGACCAGCAACAGGCCCTTGTCCTCGGCCGGCACAAACCCCGTGGGCGAGGTGACAAAACCCAGCGCCAGCGCGCCCATCCAGGCGAGAAAAATCACCGCCACCACCAGCAGGCGGCGCAGCACCCACTGCACGCCGCGGTCGTAGCCCGCGGTGACGCGCGCGAAAGCGGCGAGGAAACCGCGGTACCAGCGCGCTTCCCGCTGTTCCCCGGGCTTGAGCAGCAGGCCGCACAGCGCCGGGCTGAGGGTGAGCGCGTTGACCGACGAGAACACCACGGCCACGCAGATGGTCAGCGCGAACTGCCGGTACATCTGGCCGGTGATGCCCGGCAGCATGGCCACCGGCACGAACACCGCCAGCAGCACCAGCGTGGTGGCAACGATGGCGCCACCCACCTCGCGCATGGTGACCAGCGCCGCGTCGCGGGCCGACATCGACGGGTCCGCCCGCAGGTGGCGGTCGCAGTTCTCGATCACCAGGATGGCGTCGTCCACGACGATGCCAATGGCCAGGATCAGGCCGAACAGGGTGACCGTGTTAATCGACATCCCCGCCAGCTGCATGACCGCGAAGGTGGCGACGAGCGACACCGGGATGGCGACGGCGGGCACCAGCGTGGCGCGCCAGCTACCGAGGAAGATGAAGGTGATGGCGATTACCAGCGCCACCGCCTCGAACAGCGACAACACCACCTGCCACACCGCCGTGGACACGTAGCGCGTGGTGTCGTAGCTGATGATGTATTCCAGCCCCTCGGGAAACTGCCCGGCCAGCTCCGCCACCAACTCGTCGATGGCCTCGCCCGCCGCCAGGGCGTTGGCATCGGAGAGCAGGTATACGGCCACGTTGACCGCGGTGCGGCCATTGATCTCGCCGAAGAAGCTGTAGTCGGACTGGCCCAGTTCGACCCGCGCCACGTCGCGCAGGTAGATCGCCGAGCCGTCCGCGCGGGCGCGCAGCACGATGTTCTCGAATTCCTCGACGTCCTGCAGCCGGCCTTTGGTCTGCAGCGTGTACTCGGTCTGCAGGTTACCCTCGAAAGGCGGCGCACCGATCTTGCCCGCCGCGACCTGCACGTTCTGTTCGCGCAGCGCCGCGTGCACATCGGTCACCGACAGGCCCAGGTTGGCCATGCGGTCGGGCTTCAGCCACAGGCGCATGGAGTAGTCCGCCTCGCCGAAGATGCTCGCCTTGGACACGCCGTCTACCCGCGCCAGGGCGTTCTGCACGTTGATCTTGACGTAGTTGGAAATGAACTTGTAATCCAGGGAATCGTCCGGCGAGGTAAAGCTGATGATCTTGAGGACGTCCGGCGAACTCTCCTCGATGTTCAGCCCCTGCGCCGTGACCTCGGCCGGCAGCGACGGTTCGGCCAGCTTGACGCGGTTCTGCACGCGCACCAGCGCCATGTCCGGGTCCGCGCCCACGGCAAAAGTCACGTTGAGCGTGTAACTGCCGTCGTTGGCGCTCTTGGAGGACATGTAGATCATCTCCTCCACGCCGTTGACCCGGTCCTCGATGGGCGTGCCCACGGTCGCCTCGACCACCTCGGCGGACGCACCGGGATACACGCCGCTCACCTGGATGGTGGGAGGCGAGATGGCCGGGTACTCGGTCACCGGCAGCACGTAGATGGCGAGCGTGCCCAGCAGGGTGAGCACGATGGAGATGACCAGGGCGAACTTCGGCCGCCGGATGAAAAACGCGCTGAACATGCCTCAGGCGCCCTGCGCGTCGTCCACGCTGCGCACCTGCACCGCCATGCCAGGGCGCACCGCCTGCAGGCCGCGCACGATAACGCGCTCGCCGGCCTGCACGCCCTTGCGCGCGATCACCTTGTCGTCGCGCCGCTCGCCCAGCTCCACGTTGTGGCGCTGCACCACGCCGTCGGCGTCAACCACCAGCACGAAACTGCCCTGCTGGTCGGCCTGCACTGCCGCCTGCGGCAGGAACAGGTCCTCCACCAGCTCCGTGTCGCGCAGGATGACGCGCACGTACTGCCCCGGCACCAGCAGCGAGAAGGGATTGGGGATGCGCGCCCGCGCTTCCAGCGTGCCGGTGGTCTCGTCGATACGGTTGGACAGGTAGTCCACGCGGCCCACCTCGGGGTAGATGGCGCCGTTGGCCAGCTCCACGGTGACCTCGAGCCGGCGCAGGGCCTCGCTGTCCCGGCCCTGGTTGCGCGGGTCGCTGACCTGGCTGACGTAGGTTGCCTCGCTGACCTGGAACTGCGCCTCGATGGGGTCGACGCTGACCAGGGTGGTGAGGTCGCCGGTGGTCGGCCCCACCAGGTCGCCGACGCTGGCGGCACTGCGGCCGATGCGGCCGTCGATGGGCGCCTTGATGGTGGTGAAGCCGAGATTCACCTCGGCGCTGGTGACCTGGGCGCGGGCGGCCTCGATGTTGGCGTCGGCATCGAGCTTCTTCGCCGTCAGGTCGTCCATCTCCGCCTGGGAGATCGCCCCCCGGGGCAGCAGCTCCAGGCCGCGCTTGTAGTTGCGCTCGGCGTTGGACTGGGCGGCGATTGCCGCGGACAGGTCCGCCTTCGCGCGCGCCAGCGCCGCGCGGTACTCCGAGGACTCGATGGTGTAGAGCACATCGCCGGCCTGCACCAGGTCGCCCTCGTGGAACTCGCGCGTGAGCAGGTAGCCCACCACCCGCGCCTGGATGGCCACGTCATCGATGGCGCGCAGGCGCCCGACGAACTGGTACTTCGGCTGGTAGGGCTCCAGCGCGACCTCCTCGACCACCACCTCGACCGTGGGCGGTGGCGGGGCCTCCTGCGCACAGCCGCCCAGCAGGGCGACACCCAGGAGCAGGGCAACAAGCGATCTTGCCAAGGGGACTCTCTCCTCGCGGCGGCGATGTTCAGCGGTGACAAGCGTTAGCATAGCCGCTGTACAGCGGCGGCGGCGAGAAAAAAGCCGCGGCACCGGCGCCGCGGCTTCGCGTGCGGGCGCGGCAGGCTTACTGGCTCTGTTCCACCATGTAGTCCACGGCGGCCATCACTTCCTGGTCCGAACAGTTCACGCAGCCGCCCTTGGCCATCATGCCGGTGCCGGGCACACCGTTGATGCCGGAATCGTGCAGCGCGTCCATACCCCTGGCGATGCGCTCGGCCCAGGCGGCGGCGTCGCCCAGCTTGGGCGCCCCGGCGGCGCCGGTCATGTGGCAGGCCATGCAGGCGGCGTTGTAGACCTCTTCACCGGAGCGTGCGCCGCCGCCGGCGGCCGCCGCGGGGGCCCCGCCGCAGCTGGTGTCGCCCTCCAGGCAGGACTCCCCGACCGGCTTGATGCGCTCCTCGATGGCCGCGCGCTGGGCGTCGGTGAGGTCCACGGCCCAGGCGCCCAGCGCCAGCAGACCGGTGAACAGGGCGGCCAGCAGGCCTTGTGTGATTCGCAGCATCGGGGAGTACCTCCATCGTGTCAGGCGCGCATTATAGCCACATCCGCAGCGGCGGAAAACTTCACGCTGCGCGCGGCTGGCGGACCGCACTGGCGCCGGGCCCGGCCGCGGCCTAGTATGGGTACCCCGCAAACCCCCATCCGGATCACCGCCATGAAACTTTACACCTACGACCCCGCCCCCAACCCGCGCCGCCTGGCCCTGTTCCTGAAGTACAAGGGCATCGAACTGGACACCGAGCAGGTGGACCTGGGCGCCGGCGAGCAACTGGGCGACGCCCACCGCGCCGTCAACCCCGGCTGCGCGGTGCCGGCGCTGGTGCTGGACGACGGCAAGGTGCTGGACGCGGTCATCGGCATCTGCGTCTACCTGGAAGAGCTGCACCCCGAGAAACCCCTGATGGGCAGCACCGCGCTGGAGAAGGCCGAGGTCATCGGCTGGTGCCACAAGCTGTTCAACGGCCTGATCACGGCCACGGCGAGCGTGCTGCGCAACGGCAACAAGGCCTTCGTCAACCGCGCCCTGCCCGGCCCGCTGGACCTGCCGCAGATTCCCGCCCTGGTGGAACGCGGCCGCACCCAGATCGACCACCTGCTGCCCGGGATCGACGCCCATCTGGGAGGCTCGCGCTGGATGGCCGGCGACTGCTTCAGCCAGGCGGACATCGACCTGCTGGTGGCAGTGGAATTCCTCGGCTGGATCAAGGCCGAGGTGCCGGCGGAGTGCGCCAACCTGCACGCGTGGCTCGCCCGGGCGCAGGCCGAACTCGGCTGAACGCGGCCGTTTTCGACGGCCCCAAAGTCGCCCGCAGCGCGTATAACCAGCGTATGCGGCACGACACGGACAATTCCCGCCCCGCGCGACGGGCCCCCGCGAACCCCACCCGGCCCGCCGCCGCGGCGCTGCACGCGCTGCTACTCACACTGGCCTGCCTGGCCAGCGCCTGCGACGGCGCCGACCCGGAACAGCCCTACCGGCAGTACCTGTGGCGGCTGCAGAACACCCTCGGCGTGGAGGCGCCGGCACGGGAGACGGTGCGCGCCCCGCGGCCGCCGCGCAGCGGCGCCCTGCGCCTGGCGCTGGCGTCATCGAACCTCGGCGCGCTGGACTTTCTCGCCCTGTCCGGCTGCGCGGTGCAGGTCAATATCGGCCGGCGCAACAGCAGCCTCGGGCGCCTCGCCCACGAGTCCCAGCGCCTGCTGCTGGACCTGGAGTACCTGCGCCTGGCGCCGGCCTGCGTGGACAAACTGCGCGCCGCCGGCAGCGACGAGCTGGCCGCGAAACTGGAGGAAGCCTGGGCGCGCAAGCGGGCGCAACTGCCCGCGCAGATCTTCAACGCCACCCTGGGCGGCGACGAGTACCGCGCCCTGTGGCTGGCCGCGCGTCCGCCCGGCGACTACCCCGCCCAGGGCGACGGCCGCGCCGGCGCCGCCCTGGCGGCCATCGACGCGCTGGCGCGGCGCTGGCTGGGCGGCGACTACCGCGCCGACAACTTCGAGTTCGAGATCTTCCTCGGCGAGGTCGCCGGCGGCGGTGCCGGCGCGCTGCTGCGCGACCTGCTGGCGCAGCAGGCCTGGCTGGCCCGCGCCGACGCGGCCGTACAGGCGCGCATGCGCAAGGGGCCGCTGTGCGCGCCCGGCATCCGTCACCGCGCCGCCGACATCCTGCCCAACGTGGTGCGGCGCTTCTTTATAGAGGGCATCCAGCCGCGCGCCGCGCGCATGGGCTCGCGCACTTACCAGCTACTGCCGCCGCTGCAGGCGCTGGAGCAGCGCCTGGACGCGGTGCTGCCGCCGCAGTACCGACAGTGGATGGCACAGCGCGACGCCCTGCTGGAGACGGCGCTGGCCGCGCCGCGCGCGCACGTGGAGCAATTGCAGGCCATCGTAGCGCCCTGCGGCGAGCATGCCCTGCGCGGCTGAAATTGGTTACACTGGCGCCACAGGACCATACCGCCCGCAACCAGGAACGCCCCGATGACGCAATGGATTCACCGCACCGCGCGCTACCTCGCCCTGCTCCCCCTGCTCGGCCTGCTCGCCGCCTGCGCCAGCGGCCCGCCCAGGCCCGAGGTGGACTACAAGCCGGACTACGATTTCTCCCCGGTGAAGAAAATCGCCCTGTACCGCGATTCCGGCAAGGTGGTGGGCGACAACCCGCTGCAACTCAGCGACATCCAGCGCGGGCGCATCGACGACGCACTGGCCTTCGCCCTGGGCAACCGCGGCTTCACCGTTGTGGACGACGCCGCACAGGCGGACCTGCTGATGAGCTGGCACCTGGTGACCCAGCACAAGACCGACGTGCGCACCTGGAACACTCCCGCCTACGGCTACGGCGGCTACTACGGCCGCTACAACCGCTACAGCGCCTACAACTGCTGGAACTGCCGGCCCATGACCACCGAGGTGTCGGTGAGCAACTACACCCAGGGCACGTTCATCGTCGACCTCATCGACCCCGACATGCGCAGGTCCGTGTGGCGCGCCGTGACCCAGTCCAGGCTGAAGAGCGAGCCCAGCCAGGACCAGGCGCATTACAACGAGGCGGCGACGGCGATCTTTGCGTCGTTCCCGCCCTGACAGGAACCTTGAGCCAGCTGGGAGCGGCCCGGCCGGGCTATTCCAATTGGCAGGGGGGGCAAGTACAATTGCCGGCCCCAAGGTGCTTATGCTTTCTGGTTTTTCAAGCCTGTCAAAGACTTGGGATACTTTTTACCGCCCGTAGCTCAGCTGGATAGAGCGCTGCCCTCCGGAGGCAGAGGTCAGAGGTTCGAATCCTCTCGGGCGGGCCATTAAATCAAGGTCTGTTCCGGTCGCATAGGTAACAGATTATTCCGAGCGGATAGGTAACACTTTCGGAGCAAATGGGTTCTTGCCCACCGGCTCCACCTTATCCAACTCTCTGTCAAAGACAGCCTAGATCATATTCCATGAAGCTGACGAGCCAGACCTCGTCAGCGACCTCCCTGACGCCCACGTACTGACCTGCAAAGACCGTACTGAGATTGATTTTGCGCCTTCCGATGTCTTCCATTCGCCCGGATGTTTGCTAGATGCGCTGATTAATCCTCAAATGCAAAAGGATTGAGGAACTGCCTCTCCCAAAGTAGATTGCGGTCTACTGTACTCAGCTTTGCCTCATCGCAAACCTTATCCCAATTGCTTTCAATCGCTTCGCGCTGCTTTTCGACAATCGCTTTCGCTTTCTCTTCGGAAAGCTGAAAGTGGGGCGCGGCATCAAGGCAGGAACTAAGCTTGCTCAGCCTGTTGTCGCCAGAAATCAGCATCGCTTGCGTTGCTTCATTACCTGCACGACCTTGAGGACAAATATCGTAAGCCGGGGTTAGGCGCAATGTTTTGCCATTCCAGAATGCCGCATGGTTTCTTGCATGGTCATCGGTATTGCCGCAAAGAATGTTAAAAACGATACGAGCAAATAGCTCTTCAAGCGTTTCCTTCGGGTCATCGAAACGGTGGCGGATAATTTCGGCGAAGGTTTCATAGCTTGCATACCGCGCCATCATGTCATCCAGCCCAAAGAGTGTTAGCGCAGATACCATAGATTTTCTCGTCCAGCCCCTGGTGGTTTTTTGGCGATCAAATCGTTCGATTAGAAGAATGTCCTTTTGTGCAGCTTGAACCAGCTTTACAGGCGCGGTATTTATTCCGGCAAGTGCCGCCAGGCGCATGGCGATATATTCAGCGTTTACCACGCTGTAAAGGTCAGTGCTTGAAGAAAACTTCGCCACATATTTTGCACCCTGATCTTCGATCAAGGCTTTGGGGCGCGCACCGCCGATAGAGCTGCCGTGGAACAGTGCCTGATCCAGCTCAGGGGTAAGCGGCACGCCTTGCTCAACCCGCTCAGCGGACTGAAGAAGCTCTTCCAGGGGGACGTTGTTTGCCAGGCGCGGTACATACTCGCTGGGAGAGCGCTGAAAATCCAATGCACCGATACGGTCTGAGCCGGATTCCAGCAAATAGCTTAACTCGCCTAATGCGTCGGTATCCGTATCTTTACCTGTGCGTCCAAGCTTTTTATTGATGATAACGCGCCGCCCCCAGGCATCCGGTGCAGAATCTCGGATGCATCCAGGCATGGTTAGCCCATCAAGCAAGGGCAATACGCCTGTTTTAAGCGGTAATTCCGGCTCGTAAATGGAAACGGCTGGCGGGTCAGCGCTAATACGCTCCAGATAGCTTTTACCGTAGTTGAACTGCACGTTGCCCTGATCGTCAGTTTCCAGCTTTCCAGCAACAACGGGGTCAGTGGCTTCGGGTAGCCATATCCAGACGAAAGCCTCGTTATCGGCTGTACTAGAAGTCATCATCAGCGACCTTTACTTTTTTGCGCACAGACTTGGGTAGCAGTGCGAGCTTGTCTTCTGTTTGGCGAATATGCCGGGTGAGTGTTGTCGCTTCTGCGTCAAAGAGTTTCACACCCACAATGGTGGCAACTTCCAAGGTCGCTCCCAGCTCGCACTTGGGATCGCCTTTTTCTATACGCTGCAACAGGCCGCGAGAAATTCCGGCGCGGTCGGCGACCTCTTGTGCGGTCATCTTGCGCTCTTTTCTCGCCGCACGGATCAGCTTGCCAAGCAGGCTGATGGCCTCAAGGCTATAGCGGGAATATGTGCGCGCCGATACTTTGGGCATAACTCACCTTAGACTTTTCCTTTGGTCTCTCTATGAATCACATGGATTTTATATGATCTATACATAAATCAAAGTATCATTGTTCGGCTGATTCAACAAGTATAGAATGGTCTATACATAGGCCGTAATAATTTTTTACAGTCTATATATGGATCATTTAATTCAAATTTAATAGATACTAGATCTCCGGCTTGTGCCTGCGATCTAGGTTTTTGTCCCGTTTGGGCTGGGGTTTGCGTTCTTTCTCCTGCTGCGCGGACCGTTCGCGGTATTCATCCCCTGGATTGCTGGATTTTCCGGCTTTCAAATCCCGTTAATCTTCAATAGCTTGGCGTAGCAGCTCGATTTCCAGCTCGTGGGTATGGATTTCGCTGCGCTGGCGCAGGCTGAGCCGCTGGCGTTGCTGGATATGCACGAATACCAATTCATCATTTTCCTGCCGATCACGCTGGAAGGCGACAAGCGCATCCAGTTCATTTTGGCGTTTCGTCTTTTCGTCCTTACCCGTGAGCCGATGCCAGATTCAAAGACGGTTCGAAGTTTCTCCTTCAAAGTGCGCCATTTCTTCCCGGGATTGATGAAACTATAGAGACCGCACATGCCGTACAAGGCACTATCCGGCGCGACCATAAACCCGGATCAGCACCGGCGCGATCAATAGTTGCAGCCCACCATAGAGCAGCACGGTAAACAAGACCGTATCTCCCAACTGCGCGGTTGCGCCCGCAGCAGCAGGAAACAGTGAGGCCTTGAGCATCACACCGAGATTTGTATTGCGCACAATCACCTCGAACGCAACAGCGGTGGAATCGGGACGCGACAGGCGGAACAGGCGCGGCGCAAGAGCGCCGGTGACCACCAGTACCGCGGCAAATGACAGCAGCAGCCAAACATTCCCCATGCCAAAGGATTCCAGGTCCAGTCTGCCGGCGCTGGCTGATCCCACAACAATCAGTACAATGCCGAACAGTGATGCGCGGATACACCACTTGGAAACAAAGGCAGCGGGCGCCGGGTACATATAGAGATAAGTCATACCCAGGACTAGCGGTAGCAGCAGGGTGAGCGCGATTTCTGTAACAATCTGCCCGTGGGGCATACTGAAGCCGGCGGGCAGGCTGTCGCTGATCAACAAAGTGAGGATCAACGGCGTTGTGGCGAGACACGCCAGCGTGGTGATGGCCGTAATGCTGATCGAAAGTGCGCTGTTGCCGCGAGCAAAGAAAGTAAAGATATTGGACGTGGTGCCGCCTGGAATGGCGGCGAGCAGTGCTATACCAACAGCCACTCCCCCGTTGATACCCAGGCTGTGCAGAAATACAAGGGCAACCAGCGGCACGACCAGCAGTTGTACACACAGTCCCAGGATCACCGAGCGAGGCTCCCGCAGGATGTCGCCAAAATCTCTCAGAGTCAGCGTGGCCCCCATACCCAGCATGGCCATCACCAGCTGGAAGGTCGCAAACCAGTATTCGTACTGGACGTAGAGCTCACCCATGGAAGTACGGTGCCTTGTTCAACCCTAGTACTTTTTCAACAGCATAGCGGAGGTTCGCTGGATCACGGTGCCCCACGCAAATGGGCCACAAGCGCGGCGGCAACTCGGGAAGGCTTCTGCTGCACCAACCTATGGCCTGCATCAATTTCCACTTCCGTATAGTCGCCTGTCACGTATTTACGTTGGGCCGTGATGCTATAAGGCCCCAGTACCTCATCGCGGCTGCCCCAGATAAACAGGGTAGGTACTCGCACTTCGAGATCGGCGGGCAGACCTGCCCTGCCGCCATCCGGCAGTGCTCGATACCAGTTCAGCGCCGCGGTCGCCGCCCCGGGCTCTGAAAACATGGCTGAATATTCGCGGGTCTGCTCCGGCCAGTCGGGAGAGCCGAGCGCACGCAGGCGTGCCAGGTCATTCTGCAGCATCAGGGTTTCCGGCAGCCACGGCAGGGAGATCAGGCCCAGATAACGGCTGCGTCGCTGTTGGTCCGGGTCACGCTGCAACGCGTCGGCGAATGCTGCGGGATGGGTGACGGTAAGGGCACTCAAGCTGTATAGTCGCTGCGGCGCCGTTAACGCCGCATGCCAGCTTACCATCGCGCCCCAGTCGTGCCCCACCAGATGAAACTGGTCGAAGCCAAGAAAATCGGCAAGCGCCAGCACATCAGCAACCAACTCGGTGACATGGTAAGCGTGCAGTGCTGAAGGCCTTGCGCCGGGACTGTACCCCCGCTGGTCGGGAGCCACTACCCGGAATCCAGCGGTGACCAGGTAATCAATGATCGGCAACCACATCGCGGAGGTTACTGGAAAGCCGTGCAGCAGAATGACGGGTGGTGCCCCGGGGTTTTCTTCGAATCCAGCAATCCTGACCCGGTAGGTGTACCCCCGTGCTTCCGCCTGCACCAGACCATTTCCGCCAGTGAAATTCGGCAGCTCAGCCGCTTGCCGGCTGTATTGAAAATTATTATCGAGCGCCGCTTGGGCTGAGAAGTGCAGATACAGTCCCATTCCAGGCATAAGCACCAGCAGTGACAGGCAACCCCATCGGGCGATACACCAGATCATCCCAGGCAATCCTGCACCGCTTTTACAGCGGTTTTATTCGAAAAACATCTGCAGTTCGATACCATAGGTTCGAGGCTCGAGCACCGAAATATTGCGGCTGCGGCCCACAGTCGCACCATCCTGGTTCAGGCGGGTCGGGTCGTCATTGTCCAGCGCATTCTTGACAAAAGCCCTGACCAACCAGCCGGCATCCTCAGAACTGAGAGTCAGCTGAAAATTCAGCTGCTCCCAGCCATCCAGTTCATCCGAAGGCTTGTTGAACTCAGTGGCGTAGTACTCGTCCTGCCAGAAGTAGTCCACCCGGCCGGTAAGCTCATAGCCCCCATCGAACTCGTAGTCGTACTGAGCACCGAGGTTCACCGAGTACTCAGGGGCGTTGCGCAGGGTGTTGCCGTCCAGGTCCTTGATCAGCAGTCCCCGGTCGGTATAACGAATATCGCCGTTCGCATCCAGCGCCGGTGTTGTGCCGGGGGCGATTCCATTTGGGTCACCCTCATCGGCGGATTCAAAATCATTGATTTCCATATCCAGCCATGCCAGGTTCAGATTGAACAGCCAGCTGTCAGCCGGGGCAAACGTGAACTCTCCCTCAGCGCCCATCACGGTAGCATCACCGTTTACCGTTAATGCCGTGGTTTCGGAAATCTGCCCGATCTGCATATCCTCGTAATCGTAGTAAAAAACGCCGAAATTGGCCTGCAGGTGGCCATCGGCGAAGACATTCTTGGAACCGATTTCGAAAGCGTTAATATACTCCGGATCGAAGATCGCATCACCGCCGGACCCTGCCGGATTGAGTCCGCCCGCCTTGTATCCCCTGGCAAAGCTGGCGAAAACCATAGATTCGTCATTGAGCGGGTGCTCCACTGTGAGTTTGCCCGTGGTTTCCTGCCAGTCGTCCTCGGCTTCAATCCACGCATCATCAACCAGGGTCAACAGTTGCTGCCGGGTACGAATTTCCTTGTGGTCATCGGTATATCGAAGGCCGAGTATCAGCCGGGTTTTCTCCCCCACGTCAAAATAACCCTCACCGAACAGGGCAAAAGACTCCGTCTCTGCAGGGTCTGTTTCAATGTTGTACATCTCGAATTCCGCAGACAAGCCCAGCATCTGCTGTGCCGCTGCGATGCTCGGGTGGGTGAACAGTGCCTGGGAAGAACGCTCTTCCTCGTAATAGAACAGCCCCAACAGGAAGTTGAAGGAACCACTGTAGTTTGAGGCTAAGCGAAACTCCTGGGTAAACTGCTCAGCTTCAGCGAGCTGGCGACGACCCGATTTAATTTCGTCGGTAGTGATCACATCCTGCGCGTTAGCCCTGTAGGTCACCGGCTCGTACAAACGTACATCGGTAGTGAACCTGTCGAAATCAGCAAACACGTCGGACTCGGTATCGTAGTAGCCCGTCAGAGAAGTGAGTTGATACTTCTCCAACTCGTAGTTGAACTCCAGGGACACACCCGTCTGCTCTGCCTCGTAAGTCGGCTCCTGGTCCATGGTGACCTTGCGATAATTCGCAGGGTTGGTGGAATCGGCAAAGTAGTCACCGAAGGGCATCAGGCTACCGCGAAAGACTACCGCGTTGATAGTCTGGTAGATGGACTCGCTGACGTCCGGTGTTTCAAACCCAGCTGAGAGCGGCGAACAGCCTGTCTCCTCGTCCTTGGTACAGACGCCCTTGTTGCGGAAGGCGCGGTCGCTGTCTTCCTTGGCATAAGAGATCACCAGGTCGGCGCTGAATCTGCCACTGAAATCAACCGCCGTGCTGCTGCGCAGCTCATAACTGTCTCGCCCGTCGATATCGTTGCCGGTGTGGGTGTTTTTCGTATAGCCATCGCGCTTCGAATAAAAGCCAGCGAAACGCTGGCGTACACTGTCACCCATCGGGAAATTCAGCGCCCCCTTGTATTTCTGCGCGTCATAGTTCCCCAGCGTTGCAGAAACGAAACCGCCCAGTTCGTCATGGGGGGCACGTGTGTGAATATTGATCACACCGGCAGTAGTATTGCGCCCATAGAGCGTACCCTGGGGCCCCCGCAGCACCTCCACCCGTTCGATATCGTAGTATTCGGAAGTGGCGAACAGCGGGTTATTCAGGTAGACATCGTTGATGTGATAACCGAGGCCATCCTCGGCGGTACTGGCAATCGCGTTGTTACCAACGCCCCTAATAGCCAGGCGCAGGCCATCGGCCAGCAAGTTGGGCACAGAAAATTGCAGGTCACTCATATCTTCGATGAGTTTGGATTCTATATCGGCCGCAGAGAATGCCGAAATCGACATCGGGATGTCCTGTATCGACTGCTCCCGGCGCTGCGCTGTCACGATAACTTCCTCTAGTGCCTGTGCGCTAGCCAGGGAAGACACTGGAAGGGTTGCAAGCGCTGTCACCATTGACACTGCGGTACAAAGGCTTCTGCGATGGCTGTGGTATTTCATGGTCGGCTACTCCGGTTATTATCTAATTCTTCGATCAATAATTAAGCGCCAGGCAGGGCGTAGGCAATGACGTAGCCCCCCTTCCCGTCGCGAGTATTTTTCGAATCTGTGTAAGTGCCGGTGCTGGGATCCCGCGGATAGCGCCAGCTGGGATTGGGCACAGTCACGATCACCGTCTGTCGACCCCCTGATATATAGGTCATCGGCGTTGCCTGGCCGCTGCCGGGCAAGTCGGCTGACCACTTCACTGCCCCGTCACGCAGGTCGAAAGCCCTGACGGTACTGTCCATTGTGGAGCTGAGGAAGATCAGTCCACCGCGAGTGGTGAGGGTGCCGGCGCGGATTGGCGTACCCACCTGCCACCAGTCAACACCGCTCTGAGTATTGAAGGGGCCCGAGTTTTTCATGCTGCCCACCGGACGGCTCCACAAGATTTCTTTGGTGTTGAGGTCGATGACCGCCAGGCGAGACCAGGGTGGTTCAAAACAGGGCACCTGGGTGCCGGCGCGTGACATGAAAGGCATGACCAGACCGTAGTATTTGATGCGCCTGTGGTCGTAGGGATTTTCAGGATCCGGCTCACCCATCAGGGGCATGGGGTCGTCGGGGCTCATTCTCACCGCCGGGTGATCTGCCCCCAGCAGTTTCGCTGCGAGCGCCCCGGCCTCTGCCACCCGCTCCGGTGAGACAAGCATCAGGCGGCTGCCCAGCATCATGGGCGCAGCCACCAGCAGGCCGTTGTCCGCATCCACCGAAACACTGCCCCAGTTAAAGCCGCCGAAGTTGGCCGGGAACTGGAAGGTGCCCGCTACTGTCGGCGGTGTGTACATTCCCTCGTAACGCATCATCTTGTATTCCACCCGACACAATAGCTGGTCGAGTGGCGTCAGCCCCCACATATCTTTTTCATAGCGATAGGGGTGGAAGTGCGGCAGGGGCGAGAACGGCTGGGTGGGCGAGAGGTATTCCCCTTGCGCGGGGTCCTGTGGCACCGACCGCTCTTCGATCGCATGCACTGGGGTTCCGTCGCGGCGATCCAGCAGGAAAACCTCCCCCATCTTGGTGGGTACCGCCACCGAAGGTATGCGCTCGCCGTCATGCTCTACGTCCACCAGTACCGGCTGGGCGGGAACATCGTAGTCCCAGATATCGTGGTGCACAGTCTGGTACTTCCAGCGTGGCTCTCCGGTATTGACGTCAATGGCAACCACGGCGGAAGACCACTCGTCATCGAAACGCCGGCGCGCACCGCCAAAATAGTCCGGTGCAGCGTTGCCCGTAGGCGCGTAGATGAGACCCAACTCCGGGTCGTAGCTCATGATGGACCAGACATTGGGCGTACCCGGTGTGTATTCGGAACCCCTGGCAGGCTCACCATGATCTCCCGGTCGGCCCAGGTCCCAGGCCCAGGCGAACTCCCCGGTCGAGGCGTCGTAGGCCCGCACTACCCCCGAGGGCAGGCCAAGATTCTGTGAATCCTCCACCAGGCCACCGACAACCAGGCGATTTCCCGCCACCAGCGGCGGCGAGGTGAGGTAGTACTTGTCAGGGGTGTGATTCCCCATGCCCTGCCTAAGATCGACCTCCCCGTCCTCGCCAAAACCCCCACAACGTTCACCGGTCATCGCATCCACCGCGACCAGTCGCGCGTCCACAGTGCCGGTAACAATCCGTTGTTCACAGTCACTGCCGTGACCGGTTGGCGTCTCCACGTAACTGATGCCCCGGCAGGTGCGTGCATACTGATGTTCAGCCGGCGGCACCGCCTGCGGGTCGTGACGCCAGATTTCTTCGCCGCTGCCCGCATCCAGCGCAATCAATACATTGTTGGCACCGCACAGGTAGAGCATCTCCCCCACCTGCAGCGGCGTCATTTTGAAGTCGTGTTCAACACCGGTGCGATAGCGCCAGACTTCCCGCAACTGGTGCACATTATCGAGGTTAATCTGGTCCAGTTCGGCAAAGCGGGTACCGCCCTCAGTATTGCCGTAGTGACGCCAATCGGTGACGGGCGCCCGGTCTACCGTCGCGCGGTCGGTGCCCGTGGTCTGCACTGAATACCCCTGTAAAGCGGCAACCAGCAGTACACCGACGGCCGCCAGTTGGGGAATCAAAAGCCAGCGGATGGAAGTGCCCCGGTTCAGGCTATTGCGATACAGGGGCGTAAAGAACCAACAGCCCAGTACCATCCAGAAAGCAAGGCGCGGCAGCAGCGCAAGGAAATCCAGCTCTGCCTCATATACTGACCAGACCACAGTGACACCCAGGAGTGCAGCATAGAGCCGCGGTGCCTCTGCCCGCTTTCGCACCAGGTTGAACACAATCAGCAGCGTGACCAGACCCGCGGCAATGTAATAGGCACTGCCGCCTAGATAGACTAGGTAGCCACCAAGCAAGACCAGGGCGATACCTGTGCAGAGCAGTACTCCTACAAATACCCACTGCGTAATCCGTGCAAACATCAGGGCGCCCTCTGCTAGCTATCCCGGAAAAACGGTGTGACCGCCGTCCATGACAATGCTTTGCCCGGTCATGAAATCACTCTCACGGGACGCCAGAAACACAGCAACTCCCTCCATGTCCTCCAGCACCCCGATGCGGCCGATGGCCGAGCGCCTTTGAATGGCATCTTTCATCGACTGGGGCAGCTGCTGCGACATTTCGGTTTCCATATAGCCCGGAAGAATCGCATTGACACGAATACCCGCCTGCCCGAGTTCCACCGCCAGAGCCTTGACCAGCCCCTCGACGGCAGCCTTCGTGGTGGAGTACCCGGCGGCACCGGCCATGCCGATCTGCGCGGCAATCGAGGATGTCACTATCAACCTGCCGCCGGACTTACGCGCCAGCAAATGATCCGTCACTGGCTTCCAGGTCTGAACAACGCTCATCACGTTCAGGTCGATAGTATCCAGCCATTTCTGTCGATCAATTTTGTGGCATGGGCCATTGAAGCCGCCGCCACCAGCGTTGGCAAAACAGATGTCCACCTTGTCGAATCGCTGCAAGCTTTCAGCAAAAGCCCGCTCGACATCATCCTCGTCGGTAACGTCGCAGCTGATGGCATCAACCTCCCCCCCCATCTGGCGCAGCTCAGCTACCGCCGCGGCGTTTTTTTTATCGTTCCGTCCCCATATGGCTACCGCGCAGCCACTCTTTACCAGCCCCCGACAATAAGCCAGGCCAACACCGCCATTTCCACCGGTGACGATGGCCACATTTCCACTCAGATCAAACATGCAGGTCCCTAGATTCCATTGTTCTTAAAGTTCTGTGATGACACGACGGCGGATGCATCCACACGTTGGAAGCCCAGCAGGTTGCCATCGGGGTCCCTGCCATAAAAAATCTCTCCGCCATCCAGAGGCACTACCCCTCCGACCAAAGTGCCGCCCGCTGCTATCAATACCTCACGCGCCTCATCGAGGTTGCGCACATCAAAGACAATCATGTTGTAGCCGGGCGCATTTACCGGGCGAGGTTCTGCAGGACGCTCTGTAGGGTGACTGTGGTACTGGATAATCTCCAGCTCAAGGTTTCGCACCTGGAACCAGGCCATCTGTATCGCTGATTCGGCGAGGCCGGAAATCCTGTCCAGCTTGTCGCCGGACAGCCTGAAAAATCGCCCAGCGCGGCGTGGTTTTTGCCCCCCTAGAAGATGAGAATAGAACGCCAGCGCTGCATCCATATCCGGCGTGGCCAGGGAAACATGGCGGATGCGGTAGTCGTTGGCGGGAGGCACATGGAGATCGAGTGCGGCAACATCGACATGCTCCACCTCGATAATTCCGCCGTCGGGATCATGCAGGTAGGCGTAGTCCACCGGCTTGCGATCATTGATGCGAACCATCTCTTGGGCGCCAATGGGCTCGCCACCGGCTGCCAGGAAGCGTTGGTAGGTTTCTGTTGTCTTATTCACCTGGAAACAAACGTGAGCGATACCGGGCCCGTGAACCGGAATTGGACCCGGTACGTCACCGCGATCAGGGCTGAACTGCATCAGACGAAGCTGTGCGTTGGATGACCGGAGCATGCGTTCACCCACCAGACTGACATTGCCTGAGACCAATCCGGTCGCACTGCGGGGACCATCCAACTCAATCAGTTCTAGGCCAGCCGAACCGGCGTAGAACGTGGTGCTGTGGTTGAGGTCAGCGACCGAGACGCCCACATAATTGACCCCGTAGATCTTCAGTGCAGCGGGGTCAGGCGCACCGCCGCAAGCCACAAGGGCGAACGCCATGGCAATCCAGCATCCAGTTCTGTACACGTCCTCACCCCGCAGATTCAACAAAAGTGAAATAGGTGGCTCCAAGCCGACCACACCGTACAGGAACGGACAGTAATCTTTATTGCACAATAAGTCTATTTAAAATTGTTTATACGCGGGGCACTGGGCGAAAAGGGACAAAATACAATACTTATTGCACTTTTAGTTTAATAGTGTGATTTAACGCCTAAGCTTTTGTTTTCGCAAGAGATAATCACCGTGAAACATGGTAATACTGCCGAGGATCATGCTCACCGTCAGGTCTTCCAACTCTTCGCGGGGCATATCGTGGCTCAACAAGTAGTGCCCAGCCGCGCTAGGCAGGCCGAAGGAAACATCGGTGGCAGCCCGGGCCAGGCCCTGTGGCATGTCGAAGTGCCGGGCGATGATGGCTGCCAGGTAATCCACCGCCCCGCTCCGGCCAAAATCTGTCGGGTCCTGGGTTTCCGAGACCCGCGGTTCCGCCTGCAAGCGCTCAATGATCAGGCCCCGTTCCTCGATATAACAGAGGTATACATGGGTGATATTGCGCACCAGTTCCTCCAGCGTATTCGCCTGTTCAGCTGCTTCCATCTGCCTACGCCGCAGGGCTTTCAACTCACGTGCCAGCAACTCCTTCATCAGATCGAGAATACTATTGAAGTACTTGTAGACCAGGGACTTGCTGACACCAGCTGCCTGGCCAACGCGTTCCAGGGACAGACCAGCCACACCTTCACGGCAGATAATGTCCGCCGCAGCGTCGAGTAGCATGGAGCGCCGCACGTCTGGACTGTAGCGTCTCCGTTGTTGAGTTGCGGGTTCGTTCATATCTACATTTTTTGCCACTAGCTTCCCAAGCGAGAGTACACCACCCTACAGTGCTTTACATAATTGTTGGATTTAAGGTACCACGGAAATGCAGCCTTCGAGCCGCAGGCGGTTCACACCCTTTAGGCACGCTTCTGCCAACCTGACTGGGCGGTCGGCTGCCATTGCAGCAAGCGGGCCATCACGCTGAACTGTCCCGTTTCGATCAGCTGTTCCCTTCAACCCCTAAGCGGCAGGTCGGAGGGGGCGGCCATCCGTTTCGAATCGCGCCAGGCGGGCCAATTCCTATAGGTTCATGGTAAGCGATCAGTGGACGACGTACTTGCCTAGATGGTTCCCGCGGAAACCGCCGCGGCGCGCCAGAGGAGTAGTTGCTCCATCTCTACCAGAGTTTTCACCTGTAGCAGCCGGACAAACACTTCACGCAGGTAAGCGTGGGGTTCCAGCGCGTTGGCTTTTGCCATCTCGATGAGTGAGCAGAGGCTGGCACTGGACTTCACACCCGCCACCGAGTCTCTGAACAGCCAGTTTTCCGCCCCGTCGCGAAGGGGCGGATCACGTTCTCGGCCAGGTTATTGTCTATCTCCAGCCGGCCATCTTCCAGGTAGGCGTTAAGCTTGCTCCACTCGCTGTGCAGGTAGTGCAGCGCTTTGCCGGTGGCACCTGGGGTAGGCTCTTGTCGAGCCGGGCACGCAACTGCGCCAGACCGGCACAGCCTTCACCTGGCGCAGTGCCTTGCGCCGCTCCGGCGCCAGACCGCAGGCCTCGGCTTCTAGCCGCTACAATTTCTTGATCCACGCCAGCCCCTGCTGGGCACGACTGGCCTTGCTATTCTTGCCCTGCGCCTTCCCCGCCTCGCTGAACTTGCGGCGAGCATGCGCCATGTAGCCGACATAGGTTAACTGCTGCGCGGCCACCACCGCGTTGTGCCGGTATAGCCATCTGTCTAAAGTTAACCACAAAAGCCCTCCAGCAGGCGCAGCGGTTCGCACTGGCCACAGTCACAGGCATAGCGCCACTGAAGCTGACCAACGTGCCGTTGGGCAACTGCACCTGCCACTGCGCTTCGGGCCGAGGTGTCGCTACCCGACCCCGAGTAAACCAAGGCTTACCCGGCGCCGGCAACACACCTTTATTGACCAGGTCCTGGCGGACCGAGCACATGCCGCTGAAACTTAAGCCGTGGTTTACTGAGCGCTTCCATTAAAACCGCGTATGAATCTCAGCCCTTCAGGGCCTGAAACCCGGACCATGTCCTTCCACTTTTCCCAGCGTTGCAACACATCGCCGGGCGGCCGTGACAAAACCCGCACCAGCCTTCAATGTTCGTGTACTTCCCACCTATCTTATTAAGTAGATATGCCATATATGGTATGCCAACGATATCAATCGACCGCATGACTCGCCCATCACCACCAACCCACCTCTCGGTGTACTGCTTTGTAGATATCCCCGATCTACTGCCGCAGCCCTGAACACCACTCCTGGTCAAGGACCACTCCACTCAACCAACTGCTGGTCAGCCTTCAACCGCGTGCGCTGGAGTAGCATTGCATCGTATATAGCTTCGAGATCACGCTCACCCTCCACCAGGTTGGGCAAGGAGGCGCTTAACTCAAGAAAGAATCGCTCGCCGTAAGAAGACTCAACGTAAGCTCGCCGCCACCATGACTGAATCCTGTTTTTCGCATCGGATAGCGCTACAGCCGAAGGCAGTTTGTCTCCTTTGCTGGCATTTACCGTTGCGCTTGCAGGTAGCAAATTCCACAAATCATTGTTCAGCCATCTGGCCCAGGGAAAACAGTGATCAATCTGCACTACCTTGATGTTCTGCGCGGACCATACGCACGGAACTCTAACACCCGCTTCATTGAGTTCTCCGTATCTGCCCGCAGGGATCCTCGTATCTCGACTCCCCTCCTCCCAGTTAAAGACGTCCATGGGAACAGATTGATGTTCAGCAATAGACCAGCCACTGGTCAGCCCCGACCACTCCCGAAGGATGGCGGGTTCGAGCCAACAGGCGTACTGACCGAGGGTTTGCCAGAGCTGCGCAGGTATACGAAATGTGCCAAAGCCTTGAAGATAGTGTTTGGTGACTATCAGGGAGTGACGAGATTTTCTGACTGATTTACGTTCGGATTCGAAGACTGGCCGGTTTGTACCTGGATAAGTGATGTATCGAACGGGCATGGCGGTAATGTTCGCGCACGCGTCCCGTATAGCACCGGTAACCACTGCCCCCATCTCCCCGTCAAAGCTCGCGCCAATGCGAAGATCGTAGCTGGAAATGTTTGCCAGCTGGTGGAAGTCCTGCCGCGCAAATCCATAACCTTTGCTGGTACTAGGATGCTGTGGGATTTTGTGAACGAGTAGCAGGGGCCTGTATTGTTTTATCCAGTAGAGTCCTACCAATCCTAGCGGTATGTCTACGTAATCTGACGTTCTTCGAAGAACAGCGCCCGGAGCGCCTTCAGCAATGCGCGTTAGTACCCTCAAGAGACCCAGTTTGTAAGAGGATGCCTTGTCATCGTTTACCACAATATGCCTCAACAAAGGCAATGCCCCCGTGCCGTCGTCCGGCAACGTGAAGACATAGGTTTCCCAGGTGACATGGGATCGCACCGGGTCCGGTTCCTCGAAACGGTCAGTGATAGCTACCGCCCGACACCTGGCCAGTTCTTCCAGTTCATCCCCCGAGACTTGATGGAAGCCGCGCCGCTTGTTTTCCTCTGCATCGACCCCGTGGCGCAGAGATATGACCAGAATACCTCCCGGCGTGAGCATCTCGGACAACATCCTGAACGCTCGCTCGCGCACGCTTGCCGGGAGATGCATCCACACCGCGCTGACCAGAACAAGGTCGAACCGGTGCCCAAGCGCTCTCAACTTGTGCAAGTCGGGCAATGCGTCATTTAACCAGGTGACCGCAGGGTGCGAAGTGTTCGAAGCCAGGGCGCGCATCGCATCACTGGGCTCTACTGCGATTACATCCCAGCCTTTCTCCGCCAGCCAGCTGGCGTCGCGACCGGAACCGGCACCGATATCACAGGCAATGCCGGGCCTGGCTGGCAAGTGGCGCGAAAGCCACTGCCGATGGACCGCGTCAGTTTCCAGACTGTTGTATTGCAGGGTTAACGCATCCGCATGCTGGTCGTAAAAGCGTGTACTTTTCATACAGGCGCAGTACCCGACGATGTTGATTATTCGAGTTGCAAACAGCCTGATATTAACATTGCCGCTTCATGAAGTTTGAGCCAACCCGCGCACGGCCCAGCTCGACTGACACACAGCGTTATCCAGGTGACGAGCAATCAGCCCCACTCCCCCGGCGCACACCCCACCCACCCCCGAAACGCGCGCCGGAACGCCCCGGGGTCGCTGAACCCCAGGCGCGCCGACACCTCCTTCACCGGCACCCCCGCGGCCAGCCACGCGCACGCCGCCTCGCGCAGGCAGTCCTCGCGCAGCCGCCGGTAGGGGGCGCCCGCCTGCGCCAGGCGGCGGCGCAGGGTGGACAGGCTCATGCCGAGGCTGGTGGCCAGTTGCGGTTGCCCGGGCAGGCCCGCGCCCTGGCGCAGGGAGGCGGCGAGCAGGGAGGCCACCTGTTCGGGCAGCGAACGCTGTGTGTCCTCGAACACGCCGCAGGGAAACACGGCGAAGAAGTCATCGAACTCGCCGGCGTGGCGCACCACCGGCAGCTTCAGCACCTCCGCGGGGAACTCCAGCACGTAGTGCGGCCCGCCACACAGCACCGGCGCGCGGAACAGCTTGAGAAAGGGCAGCACGTCCTCACGCACCACCGGCCCGATATTGACCTGCAGCAGCGGCAGTTCCACACCGGCCAGCCACTGCAATAACTGGCGGAAGGCGAACAGGCCGGTGATGTCCACCAGGCTGCTGGCGGTGGTGCTGGCGCCGCGCAGGGAGTCCAGGCGCAGCGCGGCGACGCCGCCGCGCCGCGTCACCTCGACGCGCCCGGCGCGCGGGTGCAGCATATGGCCAAAGCGCGCGCACAGCGCCATGGCCTGGGCGAGGTCGCCCGCGCTCAGCGCGCTGCGGCACATCAACTCCACCTCGTCGCGCGTCATGCCGGCGCGGTCGTCGCTGCGCGAGCAGTACACCTCCAGCAGCTGCACCACCTCCAGGTACCACAGGGTGAAGGCGCGCACCGAGGTGGGCGCGGCGCGCGGCGCGTCGATGCCGGCCTGGGCCAGCTCGCGCCCCAGCAGTTCGACCAGCGGCCCGAAGGTCGCCTCGACCGCCTCCACGGTGTTGCCTGTCCTCGCCATTGCGGCACGCTCCCGGCCCCGCAACCGCGCGTGAACGGCGCGGGACAATTGAACATTTATGTTATGCACTATAGGCAAACCTGTCCTGTGTGCCAACGCCGCCTGTGCGTATCCTGCAGCTTCACTGGCAACTCTGGACGGAGTGCGACAATGGCGGAAAAGCAACTCAAGGTGGTGGTACTGGGCGCCGGCATGGCGGGCATCCTGGCCGGCATCAAGCTGCAGGAGGCGGGCTTCACCGACGTCACCCTGTACGAGAAGGCGGACCGCGTCGGCGGCACCTGGCGAGAGAACACCTACCCGGGGCTGACCTGCGACGTGCCCTCGCACCACTACACCTACACCTTCGAGCGCAACCCGGACTGGACGCGCCACCTGCCGCCGGGACCGGAGGTGCAGGCCTACTTCGAGCGCGTGAGCCGCAAGTACGGGGTGGACAAGCTGACCCGCTTCAACGAAGAAGCAGTAAGCGCCAACTATCAGGACGGGCGTTGGCAGCTGGCGTTTCGCAGCGGCCTGCGCGACAGCGCCGACATCCTCATCTGCGCCACCGGCGTACTGCACCAGCCGCAGACGCCGGACATCGAGGGCCTGCACGACTTCGCCGGCGCGCTGTTCCACAGCGCGCGCTGGGACCACTCGGTGCCGCTGGACGGCAAGCGCATCGGCGTCATCGGCAACGGCTCCACCGGCGTGCAGCTGGTCTCCGCGCTGGCCGGCCGCGCCGCGCACCTGGAGCACTACACGCGCACCCCGCAGTGGATCATGCCGGTGGAGAACGGACACTTCACCGAGGCACAGCGCGCCGCCTTCCGCGACCCGCAGGTGCTGGCCGAGGCCATGGACTTCGAGGGCTACAACGCCGCAGTGAACGCTTACACCGAGGCCATCATCGACGAGCACTCCGAGGGCGCGAAGAACATGGCCGCCGCCTGCCTGCAGAACCTGGAGCAGAGCGTCGCCGACCCGCAACTGCGCGAGAAGCTGCGCCCGACGCACCGCGCGCTGTGCAAGCGCCTGATCTTCTCGCCGGACTACTACCAGGCCATCCAGCACCCCAACGCCGCGCTGGTGACCGAGGGCGTCGAGCGCATCGAGGCGCGCGGCATCCGCACCGCCGACGGGCAACTGCACGAGCTGGACATCATCGTGCTGGCCACCGGCTTCCGCCCGGACGTCTTCATGCGGCCGATGCGCATCAGCGGCCGCAACGGCGCGGACCTGGAAGCGCTGTGGGCGGACCACCCGAAAGCCTACCTGGCCATCACCATGCCGGACTTCCCCAACCTGTTCATGCTCAACGGCCCGAACGGCCCGGTGGGCAACTACTCGCTGATCGATATCGCCGAGCACCAGTGGCACTACATCGAGCAGCTCATCGCGCGCCTGCGCAGCGGCCAGGCCAGCGAGATCTGCTGCCACGCCCAGGCGCTGGAACGCTTCGAGCACGAGCGCACCGAGGCGGCGAAGAAAACGGTCTGGTTCACCGGCGGCTGCAACAGCTGGTACCTGGACAGCCGCGGCGTGCCGGCGAGTTGGCCCTGGACCTACGCGCGCTTCCTGGAGGAGATGGCGGCGCCGCGCTGGGAAGACCTGGACTGCGTCGCCGGCTGAAGCGGGGGCCGGGGCCCGTAGCGGGTCGCGGCGCCCGGATTTGATTATTTCTATCAGCCCTATTGAATCAATTGATTTTTCCGATAACCAACCCTCTGCTACCTTCATTGCTGAACACCCGTGCGTTGTGGCTCATCCGCGACGCGCGCAACCCCGTATAAAACGAGGTCGCAGTTGCGACCGTCTACACACAGGGAGCCGACGATGAAGACACGCAAGAGAATGTTGACCGCCGCGGCGGCGAGCGCGCTGGCGCTGGCCGTGGCATCCGTTTCCGCCCCCGGCAGCGCCGCGGAGGGTTCGGCCAAGCCCGCCGGCGCCGCCGGCTCCGGTCCCATGGCCCAGGGCCAGCCGCGCAGCAACCAGTTCTGGTGGCCGCAACAACTGGACCTGTCGCCCCTGCGCGACCACGACAGCCGCTCCAACCCGCTGGGCGAAGACTTCGATTACCGCGCGGCGGTGTCGGAGCTGGACTTCGACCAGGTGAAAGCCGACGTGGAGGCGGTGCTGACCGACTCCCAGGACTGGTGGCCCGCGGACTGGGGTAACTACGGCCCGTTCTTCATCCGCCTGTCCTGGCACTCCGCCGGCACCTACCGCACGCTGGACGGCCGCGGCGGCTCCGACGGCGGGCAGATCCGCTTCGACCCGCTCAACAGCTGGCCGGACAACGGCAGCCTGGACAAGGCGCGGCGCCTGCTTTGGCCGGTGAAGCAGAAGTACGGCGCGGCGCTGTCCTGGTCGGACCTGATCGTGCTGGCCGGCACCGTGGGCATGGAGAACATGGGCTTTGAGACCTACGGTTTCGCCTTCGGCCGCGTCGACGACTGGGAGCCGGACCTGGTGTACTGGGGTCCCGAGGTCGACATGCTCGCCAGCGACCGCGAGGACCGCGACGGCACACTGCAGCGCCCACTGGGCGCCACCCACATGGGCCTGATCTACGTCAACCCGGAAGGCCCCAAGGGCAAGCCCGACCCGCTGGCCTCGGCGCGCAATATCCGCACCTCCTTCGGCCGCATGGCCATGAACGACGAGGAGACCGTGGCGCTGACCGCCGGCGGCCACACCTTCGGCAAGATGCACGGCGCGCACAAGGCGGCCGATTGCGTCGGCCCGGAGCCGGCGGCGGCGCCGCTGGAGCAACAGGGCCTGGGCTGGCAGAACAAGTGCGGCAAGGGTAACGCCGAGGACACCGTGACCAGCGGCCTGGAAGGCGCCTGGACCCAGGCGCCCACCCGGTGGACCACGCTGTACCTGCAGAACCTGCTGAACAACGAGTGGGAAACCACGCGCAGCCCCGGCGGCGCCATCATCTGGGTGCCCGTGGACAAGGCGCTGCACAACAGCGTCCCGGACGCACACGTGGAGGGCAAGGGCAACCCGCCGGTGATGACCACCGCGGACATGGCGTTGAAGTACGATCCGCAGTATCGCAAGATCGCCCAGCGTTTCCTCGACAACCCGGAGGAGTTCCGCCTCGCCTTCGCCAAGGCCTGGTTCAAGCTGACCCACCGCGACATGGGGCCGAAGGCGCGCTTCGTCGGCAACGAGGTGCCCGCCGAGGACCTGCTGTGGCAGGACCCGATCCCGCAGCCGGGCTACGACGACATCAGCGACCGCACCATCCGCAAGGCGAAAAAGGCGATCCTGAATTCGGGTCTGAGCGTGCCTGAATTGGTGCGCGTGGCCTGGGCCTCCGCCGGCAGCTACCGCGCCAGCGACATGCGCGGCGGCGCCAACGGCGCGCGCCTGGCGCTGGCGCCGCAGAAGGACTGGGCGGTGAACAACCCCGCCGAGGTGCAGAAGGTGCTGGGCGTGCTGGGCGAGATTCGCGCCGACATCGGCGAGGACAGGATCTCCCTGGCCGACCTGATCGTGCTCGCCGGCAACACCGCCGTGGAAAAGGCGGCCGCCGACGCCGGCGTGGAGGTGGAGGTGCCCTTCGCAGCGGGTCGCGGCGACGCCACCCAGGCGTTGACCGACGTCGACTCCTTCGCCCTGCTGGAGCCCGCCGCCGACGCCTTCCGCAACTACTACAACCCGCAGGCGGCGTACCGCTCGCCCGCCGAGATGCTCGTCGACCGCGCGGACCAGCTCACCCTGACCGTGCCGGAGATGACCGCGCTGCTCGGCGGCCTGCGCGCGCTGGACGCCAACACCGGCGGTGCGCGCCACGGCGTGTTCACCGACCGGCCCGGCGTGCTCAGCAACGACTTCTTCGTCAACCTGCTGGACATGTCCACGCGCTGGCAGCAGGCGGACAGTGAGGGCGTGTACGAGGGTGTGGACCGCGCGACGGGCGAGGTGAAGTACCTGGCCACGCCGGTGGACCTGGTGTTCGGCTCGAACTCCGAGCTGCGCGCCGTGGCCGAGGCCTACGCCTACGACGACGCGCAACAGCGCTTCGTGGAGGACTTCGTCGCCGCCTGGAGCAAGGTCATGCAGCTGGACCGCTTCGACCTGTAACCCGCCGAGACGGCGCCAAAACGCAAGAAGCCGGCTCCCGCCGGCTTCTTTTTTTTGCGTGCATAGTCAGTGCCCGCGTGTAAAAGAGAGCACGTCCCTGTGCTCAAGCTCCTTCGTCGTCCCTCTGGATTCCCCCGAAGGCAGGGGAATTCTTCAATGCCCGGCCGCGCCGGGCCTGCTCGCGGTGCAGGACGCACCCGCCGGGGCGCTGTCTTCCTGTCGGCCTGTGCAGTGTGGCGTGGTCGCCGCGTCCCGGGCCCTGTCGGGAGGGACGTCCATGTCCTTTACCACTCCAAACACCAGAATGGGTACCGCCAGTGCCAGGCAAACGGTGCATTCCACCGCCCCCCGGCCCGCGTACACCGGGCTGAAATGACTCCTGGCCCTGGGCCGTAACAGCGTCACAGCACCCGTACTCCCCGATACCTTGCGCGTAAGGTAGCGCACGGCCACAAGCGGCGGCTGTGACTGCGGTCACTCGCACAGCGTGACTTGGGTCACGGTTGATTGGGGTGGCGCCGGCGGGCGCCCTACATGGACAGCGCCAGCAGGCGCTCAGGGTGCTTCAGCAGCCACTCGGAGTCCCGGCGCAGCAGGTACTCCTCGCGGCCCAGGGCGGCGATCACCCGCGATACGCTCTCGCGGGCGGAGCCGATCTTGCGCGCCACCTCGGCGATCACGGGGACCGGGCGAATGACGTGGGTATAGCCGTCGACGTCGTCGCAGGGCTCGGCGCGGCTGAGCAGTTCGACAAGAACGCGCCCCTCCAGGGATTCCACCGAGGCGTGGTACAGCCGCTGCGAGGTCATGCGCAAGCGGTCGGCGAGCACGCGCGAGAGGGCGATACCCAGTTCACCGTGGCTGCGCATCAGGCGCATGAAATCGTCGCCGCGGAACATCGCGGTCTCCACGCGATTGCTGGCGGCCACGCTGCACAGGCGCGGCTCGCCGGTGACAGCGGCGACCTCGCCGAACATGGCGCCGGGGGCGAACTCGTTCATCCACACCTCGCGGCCATCGGCGGCGAGCAGGTAGGCCCGGGCGCGGCCCCGCAGGAGGATGTGCACGTCGCGGGTCTCGTCCTGCTGGTGCAGGATGGTCTCGCCTTTTTCGTAGCGCCGCACGGCGCAGGTCGCGCGCATGTCCTCGAGCAGCGCGGGGCTGTCGCCGAACAGCAGCGACAGCACCTGGAAGTTCGCCCTGTGCACCTACGCCGCCTCCGCCGCGGCCCGCCGCGCGGCGCCGTTCACACGCGCTCCACCACGGAGCGGCCGCGGCGCGAATACACGAAGGGGCCCTCGGTGTCCGGCGCGTGGCCCTCGCGCAGGCGGCGCTGCAGTTCCTGCAGTACCGCGCGGGTGATGTGCGGCAACTGCTCCATCTCGCGCGCGCGCGACAGTGCCACCCAGTGCAGGTCCAGCAGTTCACCGGAACCGTGCGGGCGCTCGTGCACCTCGCCCTGGATGTGCTCGGCATCGACCATGAAGAAGCGCGCATCGAATCGGCGGTTGCGGTACGGCGGGGTGATCGCCCTGGCGATGTAGTGCAGCACGTCCAGCCTCGGGTTGGCGTCGTGGCGCAAAAAATCCGCCCAGGCGGGCGAGCGCGAACGCAGCGTCGGCGTGTCCGGCTCCCCCACCACCAGGCCGGTCTCCTCGTAGGTCTCGCGGATCGCGGCCAGCGCCAGTGCGCGGGCGCGGGTGGCGGAACAACCGCGGCACAGGCGACGCAGCACCTGCGGGTGCAGGTCGTGGGGTGGGCGGATGCGGCTGTCACCCGGGTCGACGCGGCCGCCGGGGAAGACGAACTTGTTCGGCATGAAGCGATGGCTGGCGGCGCGCTTGCCCATCAGCACGCGCGGCTCGGCGCCGCCGCGGCGCACGATCAGCAGCGTGGCGGCGTCTTTCGGGCGCACCGCCCTGCCCTGCTGGCGCAATTCGTGGTCCGCGACGTAACGCGGGTCCTGTACTTCCTCGACGCTCATGCGCTGTGCCGCCTGTGCATCAGGCCGCGGCCGCCGGCAGGAACTTGTCGCGGTCGGCGGCGACGGTGATGCGGTGCAGCACCCGGTCATGCCCGTCGTAGCCGCCGTAGGCCCGGTGCAGCACGCTGCGGTTGTCCCAGATGATCAACATGCGCTCGCGCCACTGGTGGGTGTACTGGAACTCCTCCCGGGTCTGCCACTCGTACAGTTCCAGCAACAGGCCCAGCGCCTCGTCGTCGGGCACGCCCTCGAGGCCGACGATGTAGCCGAGGCAGCCGAGGATGGTCTCGCGACCGTTCTCCGGGTGGCGCTGGATCAGCGGGTGGCTGCGCGTCTCGCGCGCCTTGTCGGAGTACAGGATACGCATGCTGCGGTCGGCCTCGCTGTCCTTGTCGCCGTACATGCCGTCCGGGGCGTAGGCCGCGGCGGCCGAGTGGATGGCCTGCCTGCCCTCCAACTGCGCGCGCAGGGACGCCGGCATGGCAGCCAGCGCGGCGTGCTGGTTGATGAAACCGGTATCGCCGCCGACCGGCGGGATCACCAGGCTGTACAGGCAGGTGCCGATGGGCGGCTCGTCGAGGAAACTCCAGTCGGAGTGCCAGTTCTCGGCGAACAGCGGGGCTTTTTCGTCCGCCCGGCGGGTCAGCGCCACCACGTGTTCACTGCCGTCCATGGTGCCGAAGAAGGGCTCTTCGCCGAAGGTCCCCAGGGCCAGGGTCAGGCGTTCCAGGTCGGCGTTGTCCAGGTCCTGCTGCGGGAACGCCAGCACGTGGTGCTGCATCCAGGCCGCGCGGATCGCCGCCACGCTCGCCGCATCCAGCGTCGCGCCCAGGTCCACGCCGCGCACGCTGGCGCCGCAGGCCTGTCCGCTGGGGGTGACGTCGATCATGCTGTTGCTCCGGGACGCGGGAAGAACAGTTTATCAGCCCAGCAGATTGAGGAAAAATTCGATCACCACGGCGTTGCTCAGGTCGATGAACAGCGCGCCGATCAGCGGCACGATGATGAAGGCGCGGGTCGATGCCCCCGCTTTCTGCGTCACCGCCGTCATGTTGGCCATCGCCGTGGGGGTGGCCCCCAGCGCCATGCCGACGTAACCCGAGGAGATCACCGCCGCGTCGTAGTTGGCGCCCATCACGCGAAACACCACAAAGTAGGCGTACAGCATGATCGCCAGCAACTGGGCCAGCACGATCATCAGCAGCGGCCCGGCCAGGGTATTGAGCGTCCACAACTGCAGGCTCATCAGCGACTGCGCCAGGAACAGGCCGAGGCAGAAATTGGACACCAGCGCCATGGTCGGGCGCAGTTCGCCGTGCGGTGCGCGCGGCAGCAGGCGCGGTAAGGCGTTGGTGATGACGATGCCGGCAAACAGGCAGTAGACGAAATCCGGCATGAACAGGCCCAGGTGCCCGGTGACCTTCTGCAGGTAGCCGCCCAGGCCCACGGCGACGAAAATCCAGAACACACACTGCAACAGGGTGTCGACGTCGATACTCTCGGACTGGTCGTAGCGCTTGCCCACTACCAGGTGCTGCTCGTCCGTGGACTGCAGGCGGTGCCGCGCGATCAGGCGCCGCGCCAGCGGGCCGCCCGCCAGGCCGCCGAGAATCAGGCCGAAGGTGGAGCAGGCGATGCCGATCTCGGCGGCGCTGTCGATACCGAAGCGCTCGATAAACACCGGTGACCAGGCGATGCTGGTGCCGTGCCCGCCGCTCATGCTGATGGAGCCGCCTAGCAGGCCTACCCGGGGGTCCAGCCCGGTCAGCGTCGCCACCGCGACGCCGGTGAAGTTCTGCAGCACCAGGTAACAGGCCGCCAGGGCGAACAGGACCAGCAGCGCGGGCCCGCCGCTGACCAGGCGGTCCAGGCGCGCGCCGAAACCAATGGTGGTGAAGAAGATCACCAGCATGAAATCGCGGCCGGTGAGGTCGAACTCCAGCGCCACATCCGTGGCCCAGTAGAAGCTGCTGAACAACACCGAGGCCAGCACACCGCCGGTGACCGGCTCGGGAATATTGTAGTCGCGCAACACGGGGATGCGCCGGTTGATCGCCTTGCCCAGGAACAGGACGATGATCCCCAGGGTGATGGTCTCGCGAATGTTGAATTCCATTCATCGTATCCGCAGGCTCGGCAGTGGACCGAACCATAGCAGACACGCTGGCGCGGGACCACGCTCCGGCTACCGCCTGCGCTGCACACCAGGTCGCGCCGGCGGCGGCCTCAATGCGGCCCTGGCGCGACGATCAGCCGTCCGGCGTCAGGCGACCTCGGCCTTGCTCGCCTCGATCATCACCCCGGCCAGCGTGGTGTAGGTCTCGGTCCAGGCCTGTTTCACCTCGTCGGTGAAATCCTCGCCCAGGCCCTGGCCAAGGGTCCACAACAGCGCTTCGCCAACCACCGCGTAGTCCTGTTCCTGCACGCCGTAGCCCACGTGGCGCTGGCCCAGCGCCTGCACCGCGGGGACAATGGCATCCAGCCGGTCCAGCGAGGCCACCGCCGTATTGAGCATGGACATCAGCATCTTGCCCTGGCTCTTCATATCGCCCGTGAACAGCGCGCGGTAATCCGGGTTGAGTTCAAACAGGCGGTTGTAGAATAGCTCCGCCGCCTGCTCCGAGATGGGCGAGACCTGCGCCCAGCTGTCCTTGACCAGCGTAACCTGCTCTGGCGTCATGGTGTTTCCTCCGTTTCCAGTTCCTGCGGCAGCAGCCGCACCATGTAATCCACGGCCGCGCGCACCTGTTCATCCGTCAGTTCGTCGTTGCCGCCGCGCGGCGGCATCATGGTGCCGCGCGGTCCAAAAAAACCTTCCATGGCATGTTCGTACAGCGTCTCCCTGCCCTGCTGCACGCGCTGCGCCCAGGCCTGCGCGTCCCCCGCCAGGGGCGCGCCGGCGATGCCGTAGGCGTGGCAGCCCTCGCAGTTGTCCAGCCACACGTCGCGGCCCAGCGCCAGTGTCTCGCCCGCGAAACGCGGCCAGTCCCCGGCCCGGGCCGGGCACGCCGCCAGGGCGAGCAACAGCGCGACGCTACATCGGTACACGAATGACCACGCCGCCCATCACGTCACCGAGTTTGAAATCGGTCCGGGGCGTGTCCTTGTGATCGTTGTGGCAGGAAACGCAGGCCGGGGCGACCGCGATATCGGCGTACACCGCCGTGAAGTAGGTCGTGCCGCCCAGTTCCTCGGTCGCGTAGTAGTTCTCGCCCTTGTTCGCGGCGATGTACGCCAGGCCTGCCTTCTCCACCTCGGTGCGCGGCGCGTTCTGCTTGTTGATCGGCCACTCGGACAACAGCGAGTAGGAGAAGTCATCGGTCGCCTCGCCGACCATCTCCGCACCGAAGCGGAACATCTGCGCCGGCAGTACCAGCGCCTTGTCGTCCTCGAAATGTTCACTGGCCTTGATCACCTTTTCCTTGTTCTGCAGGCGGTTGACGATCAGTCGCGTATACACCGTGCGGTCCGAGGACATGACCAGGTGCAGCCAGTCCGTCATCTGTTGCGGCGTGAACATCGGTTCGTCCTGGGCGGCGGACATGACCGAGGCGGGGGTTAACATGAGCAGCGACAGGCTGCCGGCCAGGGTGAGTGTTCTCAGTGTTTTCATAGTGCAGTCTCCGTGGAGTCGTCAGTGGGCGGGCGTATCCGCGTCAGCGTCCAGGCGCTGCCGCGCCAGGTCGATGCTGCGGATATGCACCGCGGGTGGTGCGTTGAAGTTGGCGCGTATCAGGGCCTCGTCGGCCAGCGCGTCGATGGCAAAACCCAGGCCGTGGCACTGCAGGCACACCGGCCGGATCATTTTTTCGTTGGGTTGCAGGTTGGCAGACTGGTTGTGCTGCACCTCGTGGTGCACGAAGGTGCCCCAGTAGTAGTCCCTCTCGATGCGCGGCATGTGACAGCTAGCGCAGGTCACGCCGCTGCCCGCCGGCGCGTCGCCGGCGCGCTCGCGCTGCCACAGGCGGTAGTGGGCGGAATCGCGGTAGGCCAGGGAGTGCTCGTCCGCGTGGCAACCCAGGCAGCTCTGCACCGCGGACTCGGCCAGCGAGTAGTCGTGCGCACCGTGACAGGACTGGCAGCCCAGTTCCCGGCCGGCGGCGTCCTCGCGCATGGGCAGCCGCGCCAGCGCCGGGTCCATCGGCGACAACTCGCGTCCCAGCCTGGCCGTGTCCAGGCGCATGCCGTGCCTGCCCTGCAGGAAACCGTCCACCTCGCCCTTGTGGCAGGACGCGCAGGCCGTGTGGTCCGGGCTGTCCACCCAGTCCCCGCCGGCGGTGTCCGCGTGGCAGGCCTGGCAGCCGGCGCCGGAGCGCGCGTGGGCGCTGCCGGCCCATTGCCGGACTATCTCCGCGTCGCCGGCGTGTTCAGGGTAGACCTGCCCCGCGGCGTCCAGCGCCTGCACGGGGTGGGCGTCCAGCGGGTAGTCCGGCAGTTGCTCGGCGATCTGCGCCAGGTTGCCGACCAGCAACTGCTGGTCGAACAGCGTCGGCGCGTCGTCCATGTGCTTGACCAGGAAGTCCTCGTACAACGCACGGTTGTCGTGGAAGTTGTGGCAGCCGGCGCTGGTGCAGGTGTCGAAGGCCATGCCGGCGTGGCTGGGGCGCTCGTCGCCGATCGCCTCGTGACAGAGAAAACAGGTGTCCGCGGGCACGCTGACCGCCATCGGCCCGGTGATGTCCGGGCGGTGCTCCACGTGGCAGGTGACGCAGTAGCGCGCGTCCAGCAGCGCCACGCGGTCGGCGTTGCGCGGGTCGGAGAACTTCGCTTTGGGATGGTCGTCCTTGGCCGCCTTGAGCGCGTCGGCGTGGCAGCCCTCGCAGGCTTCCTGCAGCGCATCGCGGTCGGCGTAGGGACCCGTGTGGCAGGCGTTGCAGGCCAGCTCGATCTGGTAGTGTCCGTCGGTGGTGGCGCCGGGCAGGAACACGGTCTTATCCCCCGCCTCGCCGTACAGGCGACTCAACAGGTACCAGGCCAGCAACAGGGTCAGCAGCAGCCAGAGGGCCCACAGAAGTATGTTCTTTCCTCGCATACATGAAGGTTCGCGGCATCAGAAGTAGTAGGATTTCAGTACGTGCGCCGCCAGCAGCGCCGGCAGCGGCCAGGACAGCAGGACATGGCTCCACAGGCCTATCCTGCGCAGGCTTTGCGCGCGCCCGAACGGCATGCGCCCTTCCCAGGCCACGCTCGCGCTGAGCAGCACGCCCGCGCAGGCCAGGCCGAGGAAGCTGGCCATCAGCACCAGGTTGAGGTTGTCGCCCAGGCGGAAGCCGGTGTGCACGCCCAGCGCGAGCAGGGCGGCGGCGGTCAATACCACGTGTGCGATGCGCCACCAGGCGAAGTCGCCCAGGCGCACGAAGCGCAGACGCTTGCGCAAGGCCAGCGGCAGGCTCAGTACGCACAGGCCCAGGATGCTGTAGCCGGAAATCTGCTTGAGCGTGCCGTCACGCCACAGCCGGTCCCAGCGCCAGGACAGCTGCACCGAGTCCGGGTAGGCGACGGATGCGCCCAGCGCCAGCAGGCTCAGCGCCAGCGCGCCCAGCGTGACCATCTTCAGCGTACGCAGGCCCGGCGCCTGGCTGTTGGCCGCCGGTGTATCGAGAAACCCGGCGAGGACGGCCTGGCAGGAACCGCAGCCGGTGCCGGCCTGGGTGCGCTGGGACAGCGCCTGCAGGTCGCGTGCGCCGGCGTCCACCGCGCCGCGTATGTCGCCACAGGATACCGCGTTGCAATTGCACACGATCGCAGCCGCCGGCAGCGCCTGCACGTCCACCGCGCCGGAATCGGCAAACAGCTGGCCGCGCTTGCGAAAGCGCCACAGCTGCAGCGGCGATACCCAGCGCCGGTTGTTGCAGTACTCGCGCAGCGCGGGCAGCTCCGGCCAGTCGCCGATGGCGTTGACGCTGTCGATATGGCCGCCGACCAGGGAGATGCGCCGGTACACGCCGTCGGCACGGAAACTGTAGGTGCGATGGCTGGCCGGCAACTGCGGTTCGCCGAGGCTGAACACCGACAGGCCGGCGACCTTCAGGCTGGTGACCAGTTGCGGCCGGCGGTAGGCGGCCGTGTCCGCGTCGAGGATATTGCGCACGGCGATGGCGGCCTGCTCGTAACCGGGCGCGACGATACCGAAGACCTCGTTGTCGAATTCGCAGCACTCACCCACGGCGTAGATGTCGGGGTCGCTGCTGCGCATCTGCGCGTCCACCGTCACGCCGCGTCCGATGGCCAGGCCCGCCTGTAACGCCAGGTCCAGGTTGGGGCGAATGCCGGTGGCCAGCACCAGGGTGTCGCAGGGAATCTCGCTGCCGTTGCGCAGCACCACGCCCTCGAGCTGCCCGGTGCCCAGCAGCATGCGCACGCTGTTACCGGGTAACAGCTCGATACCCCGGGCGCGAATCTGCGCGGCCAGCAGCGCCCCGGCCTGCTCGTCGAGCTGGCGAAACATGGGATGCGGGTTGTGATCGACCAGCGAGACGCGCGTGTTGTGGCGCTGCATGGCGCGCGCCGCCTCGATACCCAGAAGGCCCGCGCCGAGCACCAGGGTGTGCTGGCTGGCGGTCCTGCGCGCCGCCAGCGCCTCGGCGTCGCGCAGGTCGCGGAAGGTGTACACGCCCTTCATGCCGCTGCGTGCGAAGGCGGGAACATTCGGCCGCGAGCCGGTGGCCAGCACCAGCTTGCGGTAGGGCTGCACGCGCCCGCACTCGTCCTCCACGGTCGCTGCGGCGCGGTCGATACGGCGTACACGACAGCGCTCGAAGCGCGTCAGCCGGTCGCTCCTGTGCGGCAGTTCGGCGGCCAGGGATATGTCCGTCACGCTGTGCTGTCCCGCCAGCAGGCCGCTCAACTTGACCCGGTTGTAGGGCTCGTAGCGCTCATCGCCGTACAGCACCAGCGGCAGGGTCGGGTCCGCCGCGCGCAGTTCGCGCAGGGTGCGCACGCCCACGGGACCGGCCCCGACAATGACCACCGGAAGCGCCGCGCCGGGGTCCGCCGCAGCGTGCAGATTGTCGTTCAGCACAGAAGCTGTTTGCATACGTCAACCAAAAAAAAGGCGCCCTTACGCGCCGGATGCCATCCGTCGCGAAGGGGCGCCATTGCCCTGAGTTACACGCTGTGATTGCCGCACGGTCCGGGTGCGGCGCCTGCCGCCAGGAGGCGGCAATGGATACAAAGCACAATGCGTGCCAGATAAAGCCAGCCCCTGGATTCACCGGGTTTGCGGCATTTGCGCCGCGCCGGCGGGTCGGCACATGCACCACGGCCGGGCACACGGGCACCCCGCGGTGCACCATCGGCATGCCGGCGCGGTGCGCCGCTTCCGCTAAAACGCGCTTTTGGTCTATGCTGGGCCGCGCCGGCGTCGCCGTACGCGCATCACTACACAGGCCACACACGAGGTAAGACATGATCGGATGGACAGAACAACAACAACTGATTCGCGGCATGGTGCGCGACTTTGTGGAAAAAGAGGTAGTGCCGCACATCGATGACCTCGAGTACAACGGCCTGCCGCCCTACGACATCCTGCGCAAACTGTTCAGCACCTTCGGCATGGACGAACTGGCGCGCGCCAACTTCGAACGACAGATCGCCCGCGAGGAAGCCCTGGCCCGCGGCGAGGCGGTAGAAGAGAAGGACGAGAAGGCACCCACCGACGGCCCGGTCTCCGAGGAGGCGCTGGACGCGGTGGCCATGGGTATCCTGCCCATCATCGAGATCAGCCGGCACTGCCAGGGGCTGATCACCGCCATGGGCGTGTCGGTGGGCCTTACCGCCGGGGCGATCATGTCCAAGGGCTCGCTGGCGCAGAAAAAGAAGTACGCGGGGCAGCTCATGACCCTGGAGAAAGTCGGCGCCTGGGCCATCACCGAGCCCAACTCCGGCTCCGACGCCTTCGGCGCGATGAAGTCCACCGCGCGCCGCGACGGCGACGGCGGCTATATTCTCAACGGCAACAAGACCTTTATCACCAACGGCCCCTACGCCGACACCATCGTCTTTATCTGCCGCCTGGAAGAGGACGGGGTGGAGCCGCGCGAGCGCAAGATCGTCTCCTTTATTCTCGACGCCGGCATGCAGGGGCTGGAGCAGAGCGCGCCGTTCAAGAAGATGGGCATCGGCTCATCCCCCACGGGCGAGCTGTTCCTCAGCGATGTGCGCGCCGGGCCCGAGCGCCTGATGGGCGAGTCCGAGGACGGCTACGGCCGCTCCGGCGCCAAGGGCACCTTCAGCACCGAGCGCTCCGGCGTCGCCGCCATGGCGCTGGGCCTGGTGGAACGCGCCCTGGAGATGTCGGTGGAATACGCGAAGACGCGCGTGCAGTTCGACCAGCCCATCGGCAGTTACCAGCTCATCCAGCTCAAACTGGCGAAAATGGAAGTGGCGCGCCTGAACCTGGAAAACCTCGTGTTCCGCTACATCGAGACCCGCGCGGCGGGCCGCGACCTGAGCTTTGCCGAGGCCTCGGCAATGAAGCTGTACGCGGCGCAGGCGGCCATGGAGGTCACCACCGAGGCGGTGCAGATCTTCGGCGGCGCCGGGTACATGCGCGAGACGCGCGTGGAACAGCTCATGCGCGACGCGAAGATCCTGCAGATCTACGCCGGCACCGACGAGATGCAGGTGGTCGCCATCGCCCGCGACCTGCTGGGTCGCGCCTAGGCCTCGCCCCGGTACAGCGCCTCGGCGCGCGCCTTCAGGCCCTGCGCGCACAGGTTGAAGCCACGTTCCATCTGCGCGCCCATGGCCGCCATCATGTCCGGCACCATCTCGCCGTCGAACTCGTCGACGGTCCAGTAGGTGCAGCGCGCGTCATCCAGCGGCGTGACCACCTGGGTGCGGTCGGCGTGGATGGGATCGCCGGGCCTGTTTTCCATGGACCAGACGATGCGGTGCGGCGCCTCGATGGCGGTGATGTACTCCACCTGGTCCTGCAGCCCGTTGCCCAGGTCGACCTTCATCAACACAGGGGCGCCGACTTCCAGCCTGGCCTCCATCCCGGGGCAGAACGCGTTCCACAGGTGGTAGTTGTCGAAGTCCACGATAACGTCCCATACCAGTTGCGCGGGCGCCTCGATGGTGATCTCCTCCGAGGCCACGGATTTTTCCCCGATCATTGACTCATCCTCTGTCGTTGCAGCTTTACAGTGCGTAGCTCACGCCGCCGTTGACACGCCAGGCCTGGCCGTTCACCCACTCGCCGTCGTCGGACAGCAGGAAGCCCACCGCCCCGGCGATATCCTGGGCGACGCCGTGGCGCGGACTGCGCGCGCCCTTGAGCATCCAGTCCTTCATCTCCTGCGGCATGTTGGCGTCCAGTTGCTCGGTGAGCACGAAACCCGGGGAAACGACGTTGCAGCGCACGCCCTGCTTGCCCCACTTCGAGGCGACGTGGCGCGCCAGGGAATTGATGCCGGCCTTGGAGGCGGCGTAGGCGGGTCGCTCGGGCTCGCCGAGTACGCCGGCGTCGGAGGAAGTCAGCACGATGGCGCCGGCGCCCTGCTCCAGCATCTGCGGCAACGCCGCGCGGATCAGCGCCACGCTGCCCACCAGGTTGACGCGCAGCGTGCGCTCCCACAGCGCCAGGTCATTGCTCAGGATATCGCCGTCCTCCAGCACCGCGCCGATGTCCGCCACGTTGGCGAACAGCCCGTCCAGGCGCCCGAACTGCGCCACCGCGTCCGCCACCAGGGCGTTGATCGACGCCTCGTCGGCCTGGTCGAAGTGGCGCGCACTGACCTGGGCGCCGGCGTCGCTCAGCCCGGCGGCCAGCGCCTCGGCGCCGTCAATGTTCAGGTCGCCCAGCATGACCCGCGCGCCCTCCTCGCACAGGCGGCGCACGGTGGCGGCGCCGATGCCGGTGGCGCCGCCGCAAACCAGTACGCATTTGTTTTCCAGTCCTCGCATGTTCACTCCCTGTCCGCCGCGGGCCATTGAGTGGACCAGACTCTTGTGTAAATATCCACTGCCAGTGCGTCGCGCGCCCCCGCGGCATGACATTTCAACCGGTCCGGAGTTTACATGCCCCTGATACAGTTCCTGTGGCGCCGCGTCACGGCCCTGGCCAGCACCGTGCTGTTGCTGCTCGTCCTGTTGTGCCTGTTCGTCGCCTGGCGCGTGTTCTCCGCCGGCCAGGTCGACAACGCGGAGCACCTGCAGGCCAAGCGCGACTACCTCGCCGCCATCGCGCAACAGGGCAGCCCGGTGGACGACCCGCCGAACATCGTGTTCATCCTGTACGACGACCTGGGCTACGGCGACCTGGGCCACGGCGCGCGCGACAGCGACATGATCGCCACGCCGCACATCGACGCCCTGGCCGCCGGCGGCGTGACGCTGCGCGACTTCCACTCGCCGGCGGCGGTGTGCACGCCCTCGCGCGCGGGTTTTCTCACCGGCCGCCTGGCGCCGCGCGCGGGCCTGCCCAACGTGGTATTCCCCAGCGGCAGCACCAAGGCCTTCCTGTTCAGCACCCTGGGCAACCCGGGCGGCCACGTGCGCCTGCCCGCGGAGGAGATCACCCTGGCGGACGTGCTGCGCGCCGCGGGCTACACCACCGGCATGGTGGGCAAATGGCACCTGGGCGACCGCAGCCCCTCGCTGCCCAACGACATGGGCTTTGACCGCTATTTCGGCGCACTGTACAGCAACGACATGGAGCCCTTCGCGCTCTATGCCGACCGCGAGATCGCCGTGCCGGCGCCGGTGGACCAGCGCTACCTCACCGAGCGCTACACCCGGGCGGCGACCGAATTCATCCAGGCCAGCGCGGACGGCCCCTTCTTCCTCTACTTCGCGCACAACTTCCCCCACGACCCGCTGTACGTGCGCGAGTCGCGCAGTGGCAGGTCCCGGGCCGGCCTGTTCGGCGACGTCATCGAGGAGATCGACGATTCCGTCGGCAGCATCGTCGCGGCGCTGCAGGCGGCCGGCGCACTGGACAACACGCTGATCATCATCACCTCCGACAACGGCCCCTGGTTCCTGGGCAACGCCGGCGACCAGCGCGGGCGCAAGGGCAACACCTTCGAGGGCGGCATGCGCGTGCCGTTCATCGCACACTGGCCCGCCGCCATCCCGGGCGGGCGCAGCGAGGGCGCCATGGCCATGGGCACGGACCTGCTGCCCACGGTGCTGGACCTGTTGCAGCTGCCGGCGCCGCCGGACCGCGAACTGGACGGGCGCAGCATCCGCGGCGTGCTCAGCCAGGGCGGCCCGTCGCCCCACGACTACCTGTACTACTATGACGGTGAGACGCTGTTCGCCGCGCGCGACCAGCGCTTCAAGTACCGCGGCCCGGCCGGGGTGTTCTACAGCACCGACCAGATGCCCCTGGGGGGCGCGATACCGCAGAAGGAGTGGCTGTTCGACCTCGCCGGCGACCCGCGCGAGTCCTACGACACCTCGGACCGCCACCCCGACCACCTGGCGCGGCTGCGCGCGGCTTTCGAGGCCAAACGCGCCGCTATGGCAGACAACCCACGCGGCTGGAAATAACCCGGCCGCCCTACGGAGGACAGGCCATGCGGCCCTGGCGCTTTCTCGCTCCGAACGCCCTGGGCTTCACCCTGCGCACCGCGCGCCAAGCCCTGGTGGACAAACTGCGCGGGGCGCCGAGCCGTCCGGCACAGGTCGCCGACTACGTGGCGCGCCACGCGCGCCAGGGCGACCCGGCGGATGTGCTGGCCACCATCGATCGCTTCGCCCGCGAGGAGCGCTGGCTGATGAACATCGGCCCCGACAAGGGGCCGCTGGTACAGGAAATGGCACAGCGCCTGCCGGCGCAGGCGCGCATCCTGGAGCTGGGCGCCTACTGCGGCTACTCCTCCATCATGCTCGCCGCGGCCTGCGGGCCGCAGGCGCACATCACCTCCATCGAGGTGGATGCGGACGCGGTGGACAGCTCGCGGCACAACGTGGAGGCCGCCGGGCTGTCACAGCAGGTGGCGTTCGTCCACGGCTCCTCAACGCAGGTCATCCCCACCCTGGAAGGGCGCTTCGACCTGGTGTTCCTGGACCACTGGAAGGACCTGTACAAGCGCGACCTGCAGCTGATCGAGGAGCGCGGGCTTATTGGCCCGGGCTCTATCGTGGTGGCGGACAACGTCGGCGATATTTTCAACCCGGACGATTTTCTCGACTACGTGCGCCACTGCGGGCGCTACACCTGTGAGCAGCGCGCGGCGACCATCGAGTACACCGATGTGCCGGACGCGGTGGAGATCTGTGTTTACCGCGGGGCCCCTCAGGCGCCGGCGGCGTAGGCGTCCTTGTGTGCCAGGTACTGGCTGACGCCCGCCTCGAAGGCGGCGTCGTCGAAGGGCCGCAGGCCACTCATCAGCATGCGCTTGCAGCCGCGGCCGACGACCCGTTCGCCCTCCATCAGGCGGAAGGCGAGCAGCACCGCGCCGCGCTTGCCGTCGATCTGCAGCTCGTTGCGCTCGCTCACCAGGGTCGGCGCGGTAATGTCCAGGGTATCCAGGTCGATCTCCATGCTCTGGTAGATCACCATGGGGCGCTGCGGGTTGATCATCACCTGCTGCTCCTTGAGCAACGGGGCGAGTATGTGCGGGAAGGTGTGCCCGGAAAACGCCACGTAGCTGCGCGTGAGGTTCTCCACCAGGCTCGCGTCCAGTGAATTGCCCCCGCCGCGCTGCACCTGCAGGTACTCGCGGCCCTGGGCGTCGCAGATCGACAGCTGCGGTCCCGGCTGCGGCAGGACCAGTTCGACCCCGTCGCTGACCATGCCGGAAAACACGAACTGCATGTGCTGGCTCACGCCGTACTTCGCCAGCATGACAGCGAACAGCAGGTCGCCGGGCACGCAGAAGCGTTTGGAGTCGATGTCGTGGATGGGATTGAAGTCGTCGGCCACGTGCTTGGCGAAGCCGCTGGCCTGTTCGCGGGTAAAGCAGACCCTGCCGCCCGGCTCGTTGAAATAGTCGTCGATAAACATGCGTGGACCGCCCCCTGTCCCCGTCCCTGTGCGCAGTCTAACAGCTACAGGGGACCACGGCCCAGTCCGGCGGCGCCGCGCCCGCCGGGCTCGCGCGCAGTGACACGGCCGGCGCAGCGCCGTCCGCCTCCAAAAACAGGCGCAGCCGCGGCGGCGCAGCCGCCCCCGGTGGCCAGCACAGCGCCAGGCGATAACCCGGCAGGGGATCGAAGAGGTAGTAGGCGCAGGGGTCGACGCCGCCCGTGTCCGTGGCACTGACAGCCTGCGGCGCATCGCCGCGCGCAGCGCGCAGCGCGAATACCCGGGTGCGCAGCGAGGGCGGCAGGGCGTCGCCACGCGCCTTGACCGCGGCTTCCTTCAGCGTCCAGTAGTCGAAAAAGCGCTCGCGGCGCGCGTCCCCGGGCTGTGACTCGATGTCCTCCAGCTCCACCGCGGTAAAATAGCGCCGGGCCAGGCGCGCGGTGTCGTTTTTTCTCCCGGTATGCTCCAGGTCCACGCCCACCGGCGTGCCCGCGGTGACGGCGCAGGCGAACCAGTCACCGCTGTGGCTGAGGTTGAAGGCCAGCGGCCGCGGGGGGTCGACCAGGTCCGGCTTGCCGTGCTCGCCCACGCTGAAGCGCCAGTGCCCGGGCGGGACGGCGGCGTAGCCGCACAGCACGGCGCGGCGAAACGCGTCCGAGCTGTCCACGCGCTCGCGGTGGCGCAACCACAGGTGCACTTCAGCCGGGCCAATGGCCCGAATGTCAGAGGCGCTGGATGGTCTTGCCGATGAGTCGGTCACGGACTTTCCAGAACAGGTTGTCCGGGTTGATCACCACGATGAACACCTTGCGCAGTTTGTCCTCGGGGCAGTTGATGGGGCGCACGGCGTGCCAGGAATGGTCGCTGCGCAACATCAGGGCGCTGGCGTTACCCAGGGTATCGAACTCGATGATGTCGTCGAAGTCCTCGTAGTCCGGCGCGGAGTTGTAATCCAGGCGGCCGCCGTCGTCCAGCGCCAGGGTGGCGCCGCCCCAGGCCGGGTCCCACTGGTCCCGCGGGTTGAAATAGAACAGGTGGGAGCCGTGTTCGCGCCGCGCGTCGCAGTGCGGCGAGACATCCGCGCCGCTGGGTGTGTAGTGCCAGTGGAAGCGGAATTCCACCTTGCGCGCGCCGAGCAGGCGCTGGATCTCGTTGCGGTAGGCGTCGGAGCGCAGCTCGCCGATGAACTCCTGCCAGGGGCGCGGCACTTCCATGTCCGGTGTGTACTCCAGCGAGTAGCGGTCGTGCGGCGCCTGTCCGGCGCGCCGCTCCTTGCCCATGATCGCCGCGAAGTGCTCCAGGCCCGGCAGGTTCTGCGCCAGGTCGGCGAAGCCGGCATCGGTCAGCATGGGTTCGTTGTAGAACGGGTAGGGCTTGACCGCCATGAACTGTTCGGTGCTCAGGGCGCGCAGTTTGTCGATGTCGAGGTAGTTCATACGCGGGCGCTCAGGCGGCGATGTCCGCCAGCGGCGGGGTGCGCGCCAGCACCTCGAAGGCGTCATGGCGCACGTGGTTTTTCTCTATCTCCTGGCGCACCAGCGACTCGCTGATATGGCCGTTGTCCAGGCACTCGCGCAGCAGGCCGAAGAAGAACGCCTCCTGCTGTCGGTCCGGGTGCTCCTTGTAGCGGCCGAGCAGGCCGTACTCGCCGAACACCCGCGCGCGCAGGCGGTTGACCGAGGCCAGCAGCGGCCTGTCCTTGAACTTGTCCGCGGGGGTGTAGTCCACGGGCAGGCCGGTTTTCCACGGCTGGGTCTTGCGCTTGGTGTTGTGCAGCAGGCGCGTGTCCTGGTCGAGGTGGTCGAAGTCGTTCCAGTAGTCCTCGAGGAAACCGATGTTGGCCGGATCCTCGTAGGCCAGCACCATCCACTCCTTGTAGTCGCGCTCCATGCGGAACAGGGCGTCGAAGTCCGCCTCCGCGTCCCAGTGGCGCAGTTTGGCGCAGTCCATGAGCATCACGCTGGTGGCGACCTGGCTGGCCTTCTCGTCCCTGGCCGAGCGGCGGCGCCCCATGACCGCCGCGCCGCCCATGTCGCGCGTGAGCAGCTCGTGGATATCGCCCACGGCGAAGATGTCGGGGTCGGTGAGCACCGCCCTGCCCTGCCAGCCCATCAGCTTCGGCGGCAGGAAGCGCAGCGGCGTGAAGGATTGCAGGTCGTCCATGCGCCACACCCGCGTGGTGCCGCCGCGCAGGAAAGCCTGCCCTTCCTTCGCGCGCAGGTAGGGGTAGTCCCGGGTGTGAATGAAGCGCACGTCGAAAGCGTCGGCGTGGGCGGAATTGCGCCGGAATGAATACTCGGCGACCAGGGCGCCCAGCCACTGGCGCTCATTGGTGTGGATAAAAACGCACTTGTCGCTCAACTGGCTCCTCCCGCGACCTCTTCCGCGCTGGTGTAGCCGAAGACCGGCAACAACCGGGAATCTACCATCGCCTTCAATTCTGCCACTTGATCGTCGTCAAAGTAATCCCGGTAGCCGCCCACCTTGGCCTTGCGCACCTTGTAGGTATTGGGATCATTGACGTCCTTGGCCTGCACGCGGCTACCGCTGCGCCAGAAGTAGTTCTCGCGCTCCTTCTTGCGCAGGTTTTCCACCGAGGCGAACTCCGCCGTGTCCACGAGGAAATCCTCCTTCGCCGGCATGCCCAGGAACTCGACGATGCGCGCCATCTCCTGTTCCGGCCGCGCGCGCAGGTCCTCGTAGCGCACCACCAGCAGTTCGCGGATATTGGGCAGCTCCCGCGCCCAGCCGTTCATGAAGTCGATGATGTGCTCCAGGCCCTGCCCCTCGTGCTTGACGAAATCGTACACGGAGATATCCGCCTCGTGGGGCGGGTAGTTGTTCATGGCCTTTTTCTCCGGACGCATGCGGAATTTCCACTGGTGGAACTGGCTCACTGCCACGTCGATGGGGTTGCGCACCAGCAGGATGGTCTTCTTGTCGTAGAAGTCCTTTTTCGAGTCGACATTGCCGGTGAAGCCGCGCAGGTAATTGTCGTGGGTGAAGAAAATCTTCGGGATGTCGCCGTTCAGGCGCGTGTAGTTGTCGAATCCCATGAGGATGTTGTCAGGCAGGTCGTACATGAGCTGGAAATAGCGCGAGATCATCACGCGCACCCAGGTGCGCCCGCTCTTGCCGTAGGAGGCGAAAATGTACTGGCAGTGCCGGTATTTCCAGTACTCTTCCCGGCCCCGGCGCCAGCGCTGCAGGTCGTGGGCTTTTTCCTCTGGTAAAAATACCGAAATCACGCGTACCAACCATTTGATCAGCCGCTTGATAATCATGTGCATGGAATGTCCCCTGGTCAGGGCAGATTTCAAGCGGCGAAGGGTAGCGGATGGACCGTCCATTCACAAGCGCGGGTGGTATTTTTAACGGCTTTACATAACCCTCCGCAACTCACTGAATTTCCGAGTTTTTTGGGGAATTCCACAGGCTGCCGACAGCCCTGTCGGGAACCCCGAACACCGTACAGCCCTGCAACGACAAATGCTGAAAAAACGAGGCGGCAACGGCATGAATGTTACTCTCCAGGCTCCCCTGTTACGGCTTTGCCTGCTGGCCTGCCTGCTCCCCTGCACGGCCTTCGCCGGGCGCGCGGCGGCGCTGCCGGCGTGGCAGATGCTGGAGTTCGAGGAACAGGCCTTCTGGGCGACCGCGCACTCGCGGCTGGAGTTCCCCCAGCCGGCGCAGGACCAGGACTACTGGGAGCTCACCGCCAACAGCGCCATACCAGGCAACTCCGAGCATGTGACCCACACCTTTGAACCGGACAGCGGGCAGCTGCTGTCGCGCGACCGCCTGAGCAAGGGCAAGAAGGACCAGCGCCTGAAGCGCTACACCTACGGCGAGCAGGACATCCTGCGCGAACGCCGCGCCCCGGAGGGCGGCGACAGTGCGACGCCCGACGACTGGCCCGTGACCAGCCGCAAGGAACTGGCCTACCCCCCGGCCGCCGGTGAGATCACGCTGACCAGCCCCTACATGCTGCTGCTGCTGGCCCAGCGCCTGCAGGAGGAGGGTCCGGGCGCCAGCCAGGAGGTGCTGGTGCACACGGACTTCAACTTCTACCGCGCGCGCCTGACCTGTGGCAACGGCGTGCCCGTGGAGGCGCACTACGACCTCACCGGTGCGGGCACGGTCAGCGGCGAGCGCGCCACGCGCGCGGTGGCCCTGCGCGTGAGCCCCGAGGGGGAGTTGGCCGAACGGGACGATTTCAACCTGCTCGGCCTGCACGGCGACATCATCCTGCTGTTCGACCAGGAAACCGGCCTGCCCCTGCAGGTGCGCGGCGACGCGCCGCGGGTCGGCCAGATGGAAATCAACCTGAAAGCGGCGACCCTGCGGGCTGCCGCTCCGTGACAGCCGCCGCCGGCCCCGTTGGCGTGATCAGCAATCCCGGCAGCGGCCACAACCGCGACCAGTTCGACGCCATCGCCGCGCGCCTGGCGCGCTGCAGCGCGCTGGAGCACGCCGTCACCACCCACCCGGACGACATCGACCCGGTGCTCGCGCGCTTCGCCGCCGCGGGCACGGCCGTGCTCGCCATCAACGGCGGCGACGGCACCGCCTCGGCGGTACTCGGCCGCCTGCTGGAGAGCGCCCACTTCCCCTCTCCCCCGCTGATCGTGCTGCTGCCCGGCGGCACGGCGAACATGAACGCCGGGGATGTCGGCGTGCGGGGCCCGCTGGGCAAGGCCGTGGAGCGCTTCTGCCGCTGGTGTGAAGGCCCCCGGGAGAGCGCCGGGCTGCGCCGGGAACGCTGCATGCTGCGCGTCACCGGGCTGCGCGCGGAGCCGGTCTACAGCATGTTCCTGGGCGCCGGCGCGGTGATCCACGGCACCGAGTACGCCCACGAGCGCATCCACTCGCGCGGCCTGCGCGACGACTTCAGCCTCGCCCTGGGCACCGCCCGCACCGTGTGGGGCGTACTGCGCAACGACCCGCGCTTCAATCGCCACGTGGGCATCCGCCTGGCCCTCGACGACGCGCCGGCGCAGCATTTCGACACCCTGATTCTCGCCGTGAGCACCCTGCAGCGGCTGTCCTTCGGCATGCGGCCGTTCTTTGGCGAGGGCCCCGGCGACATCCGCCTGACCCTGTTCGAGCAGGGCTGCTCGCGCTTCGCACGCACCTTCGCGTCCATTATCCGCGGCCGCCCCAACCGCAACGCCGTGCCCGCGTCGGGCTACCACAGCCACAACGCACAGCGCCTGCGCCTGGACATGCGCGGCGGCGTCAACCTCGACGGCGAGGTCCTGCAGGCCGACGGCCCCTTCGAGGTCAGCGCGGCCGGGCCGCTGGCGTTCCTGCGGCTGTGAGCGCCTACCCCCAGGTCGACGGGCCGGACCCGGCGCGGGACGCGCTGCTGGCGGCGCTGCTGGCGCAACTGCAGGCGCGTCACAACGGCGCCGTGTGCTGCACCCTGGTGTACGGCTCCTGCCTGCGCAGCGGCGACATCTACGACGGCCTGCTGGACCTCTACCTGCTGGTGGACAATTACCGCGCCGCCTACGGCGCGGGCGCGCTGGCCGCAGCGAACTGGCTGCTGCCGCCGAACGTGTTTTATGCGCAGCAGTCAGGCGCGCAGGCCACCCTGCGCGCCAAGGTGACCGTCATTTCCCTGGCGGATTTCGAGCGCGGTTGCAGCCGCGCCTGGTTCGAGTCCTATATCTGGGGCCGTTTCGCCCAGCCCACCCACGTGCTGCAGGCGCGCGACGAGGCCCTGCGCCGGCGCGTGGAGGCCGCGCTGCTCGGCGCCGCGCACACCCTGCTGCAGCGCGCGCTGCCGCTGCTGCCCGCAGCGGGCAGCGTAGAGGAGTTGTGGGAGCGCGCGCTGAACCTCAGCTACGCCACGGAACTGCGCACCGAGCGCGGCGGCCGCGCCGCGGAACTGGCGCGCTGGGCGGCGCCGTTCTACGCCGAGGTCACCCGCCTGCAGGCCCCCCGGCTGGGCAGCGGCTTCACGCTGCACGAGGAAGGCGCGCGGGCGCGCTACCGCAGTGCCCCCTCCGCCGGCGCCCGCGCCCTGGCGCGGCTGGCCTGGGGCGCGCGGCGGGTGCAGGGCAAACTGCTCTCGGTGGCGCGCCTGGTCAAGGCCCTGTTCACCTTCGAGGGCGGCCTGGACTACATCGCCTGGAAGCTGGAACGCCACTCGGGGCAAGAGGTCGTCATCCCCGAGCGGGTGCGCCGGCGGCCGCTGATCCACCTGTGGGGCTTTTTCTGGGGCCTGTACCGGCGCGGCATCTTCCGCTGACGCCCCGCCCGGGAGGCGCATTGCGGGCAAATTCACGCTAATGCAGGGCGCCGGGAAATAGAAAAAAATCCACTGTTCCTATATAGTTACGCCCACTACAAGACAGCAAAGCCCCCATGAAAGCCAGCGTATTCATCCAGACCAACCACAAGCAGATCACCGGCGCCATCGTCGCCGAGCACGCGCTGCGCCGCTACTCGCAGAACAACGACAGGTTCGACGTGGTCATCATGGACACGCGCGACTACCCGATGTTCGCCGCGCGCGAGGGCCAGCAGTACCTGCGCGACGGCGTCGCGCGGGAGTGGCTCAACGACGACCTGCAGTCCTTCACCCCGACGCGCTTCATGCCGCCCAAACTCATGGACTTCGAGGGGCGCGCCGTGGTCATCGACCCGGACATCTTCGCCACCACCGATATCTGGGAGCTGCTGTCGCGCGACATGCAGGGCAAGGCCATCATGTGCCGCATGCGCTCCGGCCCCAAGGGGCTGATCGACAAGTGCAAGGCCTCCAGCGTGATGCTGCTGGACTGCGCGCAGCTGACCCACTGGGACGCCGAGGCGAAGTTCAACGCCATGTTCGAGTTCGACCAGGACTACCAGCCGTGGATCTGCCTGCGCGAGGAACCCGAGGAGAGCATCGGCTACTTCGAGAACGAGTGGAACGACTTCGACAAGTTCACCCTCGAGACCAGGATGCTGCACACCACGCGGCGCAAGACGCAGCCGTGGAAGACCGGCCTGCCCACCGACTGGCGCCCGGCCGAGCGCTTCCGCCTGTTTCCCCCGGCCGCCTGGGTGATGCGCGCGCGGCGCAAGCTGTTTGGCGAGTACGCCTTCCTCGGCAACTACAAGCAGCACCCGGACCGCAACCAGGAACTGTTCTTCTTCGGCCTGCTCAAGGAATGTATCAACCAGGGCAAGATCAGCGAGGACATGCTGCGTCACGAGATGCAGCAGAACCACGTGCGCCACGACGCCTTCGAGGTGCTCGAGCGCACCCCCGACCTGCCGCCGGCGCCGCTGCACCCGCTCAGCGCGCTGTCACAAGCCGCCTGACCGCCTCTGCGCTGGCGCGCAGTTCCCGCGCCGCCGCGGACTCCACATCCTCCACACTGCCCCGCGCCGGCGCCGCGCCGATGGCCCGCGCCGCCGCGTCCAGGCCGCCCTCATGCAGCCACTGCGCGCGCCCGGCGTCGACCAGGGCCGCCTGGATACGGCCGATATCGCGACGCATGCGGCGCGGTCCCAGGCGCATCGCCAGGCGGTCGCTGAGGGGCTTGTAACGCCAGCCGTGGGCCAGTCTCCACCAGGGCGTGCCGCCATCCCCGAGGTCGAAAATGAACAGCGGGCGGCCGGTATCCGCCGCCTCCCCCAGCATGGACATGGACTCGCCGGTGACAATGAAGGCGTCGGCCAGCGCCAGCAGCCCGTGATACGGGTTCGGCCCGCGGCGGCGGTAGCGAAAGCAGTAGTTGGGCGCGCCCAGCGAGGTCTCCAGCACCCCGCCGGCCTCCACCGGCGTGCGCGCGCTGTCGGTCACCAGCAGGGACCCGCCGGTCATGTCGGCCAGGTCCGAGGCGAGCCCGCCCAGGCGCGCGGCCTTCTCCGCCGTCATGACGAAACGGCCGCTGTCGCCGCCGGCCAGCACCGCGATCCACGGCCGCGGCAGCCGCTCGAAGCGCCGCCGCCAGCGCTCGCCGGCCTGTGCGAACTGCTCGCGGGAACCGCTGTGCAGGGGCAGGCTGTTGTGCAGGATGTTGTCGCGCCGCGGCAGGAAGTACTGCGGGGTGGTGATGAGCAGGTCCCAGCGCTCCAGCGCCGCCCAGGGCCGGCCCAGGTGCACCAGGCGGGTGCGCCCGCCGGACTGCTTGCGGATCCACTGGGCCACCGGTTCGTTGCGCCGGCCGGCGCTGATCACCAGGTCCGGCCAGGGCGGCTGCAGCGCGCTGGAAGCGCCGCGCCGGATCCCGGCCAGGGTCGCGGCAGGGCCCAGGTGCGCCAGCAGTTCCCAGGCCCGCGCCTGGATGGTCTTTTCCTCAAAGCCCAGGCCCAGCGCCGTCGCCAGGGCGCGCACCTGCGTATTGTCGCCGGCCTTGCGGCCGAGCAGGCACCACACCCTCGCCTCTACATCACTCAACTCGATTCTCCCTGCCGCGGCCGCGCCATGCGCTGCCCGGACATATTGCCAAAGGCGCGGTTTTCCGTCTGCCGCCGGCGGCGGTAAAATACCCCACAATTGACTATTGAGAAGCAGCGGTTTTGAAACCCACCGTCTTTATCCACACCAACCACAAGCAGATGCTCGGCGCGCTGGTAAGCCGCTACTCCCTGCGCAAGCGCTCGGCCAATGCCGAACGCTTCGACGTGAAATTCATCGAGGTGCGGGACTTCCCCTGCATGGCGCAGCGCGAGGGCCAGAAGTACCGCCGCGACGGCGAGATGCGCCCCTGGCTCAACGACGACCTGCAGTCCTTCACCCCGTTGCGCTTCGCGCCGCCGCAGCTGATGGGCTACCAGGGCCGGGCGGTGGTGATGGATCCGGACATCTTCGCCATCGGCGACATCTGGGAGCTGTTACAACGCGACATGGGCGACGCCGCCATCATGTGCCGGCCCAAGTCCGGCCGCAAGGGGCGCAAGGGCGCCTGGGCCTCCAGCGTGATGCTGCTGGACTGCGCGCGGCTGACCCACTGGCGCTTCGAGGAGAACTTCGCCGAAATGTTCGAGCCGGTGCGGCGCGACTACATGGACTGGGTATCGCTCAAGCTGGAGGACCCCGCCAGCATCGCGCCGCTGGAGCCGCAGTGGAACGACTTCGACAACCTCACCGAGAACACCAGGCTGCTGCACAATACCAAGCGCAAGACGCAGCCGTGGAAAACCGGGCTGAAAATCGATTACCGTCCCGCCGACACCTTCCAGCTGTTCCCGCCGCGTCACTGGCTGCGCCGCGGGCGCCGCGCCCTGTTCGGCGATTACCGGTTCGCCGGCACCTACGCCGCCCACCCGGACCCGGCGCAGGAAAAGTTCTTTTTCAACCTGGTGCGGGAAGCGCTGGAGGACGGCGCGCTGGACGAGGCGCTACTGCGCGAGGAGATGGCGCGCGGGCACCTGCGGCCGGACGCGATGCAGCTGATCGAAGCGGCCTGAGTCGCGTCCCGCCTTCAGGCGGGCCAGCGCAGGGCGATAGCGGCGCCACCGGGCGCGGCATCGGCTATTTCGACCCTGCCCGCGTGCAGCTCGGCGATGCGCTTGACGATGGCCAGCCCGAGGCCGAAACCCTGCCTGCGCTGCTCCTCCCCGTCCGCCAGCCGCACGTAGGCACGCAGTACCGACTCGCGCTGCGCCGCGGGAATACCAGGACCGTCGTCGACCACGCGCAGGCAGTACTCGCCGCCGCAACGCGCCAGGCTGACGACGATGCGCGCGCTTGCATAGCGCTGCGCATTGCCCACGAGATTGTCCAGGGCGCGGGTGAGAAGGCGTTCGTCCGCCATGATCGTGGCCGCGGCCGCGCCATCCAGCTCCAACGCTATACGCGGATTGCGGCCGTTGTAGTGCTGCACATAGCGCGCCAGCCACTGGCGGTTGTCCAGCGCTTTCAGGCAGGGCGTGAGGTTGCCCTGTTCCAGCTCCGCGTAGCCGAGCATCTCTTCCACCAGGTCATTCAGTTCGTTGATGTCCTGTTTCATCGAGTCGACGCGCCGCGCGCGCGCCTCGGCATCCGCGGCGGCCAGCATCTCCAGGCTGAAGCGCAGGCGCGCCAGCGGCGTGCGCAATTCGTGCGACACCGCGTGGGTGAGTTCGCGGTGCGACTGCAACAGCCACTCGATACGCCGGGCCATGCTGTTGAACGCCTCGCCCACCGGCGCCAGCCAGGAGCCCGCTGGCAGGGCCACGCGGCTGCGAAAATCCTGCCGGCCAAAGTCCTGCGCGGCGGCGCGCAATTGCTCCAGGTCGCGCATCATCGGCCTGATCCACAGGAACACCGCCACGGCGATGAGGGCGTAAAACAGGGGCACGACGAGCTTGGCGCGGTCGTTGTCCAGCGCCGGGGCCGGTCCCAGCGCCAGCACCCAGTCGCTGTCGGCCAGGCGGCGATAGAACACGGGGCGGTCCTGGGTGTCGTAGAGTTGCAGCACCTCGCCGCGCGCCAGCAGCCTGTGCTGTTCCCCCAGGGCGCTGAAGTCGGCCAGCCGGTGCAGCGCGGCGGGCAGCGCCAGCGACGCCTCGACGCCAGCCTGCAGGCTCGCGCGGTCCGCGCCGTCCTGCAGCAACGTCTCGGCGTAGGCAAACCCGCCCTGCGCCAGCGCCGCCTCACGCCGCTGTAGCGCCTGCTGGTCGCGCTGCAGCAACAGCGCCTCCAGGCCCAGGCCGGTGACCACCACGAGCAGCGCCACCAGCAGGTAGGCGCGCAGGAACAGCCAGCCGGCGCGCCCCACGCTCAACCCCAGCCATCCGCGACAAACAGGTAGCCCTTGCCCCAGATGGTCTTGATCAGCTGCGGGCGCTCGCCGTCGTCACCGAGTTTCTTGCGCAGGTGGGACACACAGACGTCCACCGTGCGGTCCAGGCCGTCGTACTCGCGACCGCGCAGCTTGCGGTAGATTTCGGCGCGCGACTGCACCTCCCCGGGACGCGAGGCCAGCAGGCAGAGCAGATCGAATTCCTGCGTGGTCAGCGCCAGGGGGCGGCCGTCCAGGGCGACTTCCTGGGCGGCGCGGTTGATGCGCAGGGTGCCGAAGCGCATCTCGTCATTTGCCGTCACGGCCGCCGCGCCGCGCCGCAGCAGGGCGCGGATGCGCGCCAGCAGCACCGGCGGCTCCACCGGCTTGACCACGTAATCGTCCGCGCCCAGCTCCAGGCCCAGCACCTGGTCGATGTCACTGCCCTTGGCGGTGAGCATCATCAGCGGGCCGCGGTAGTGCGTGCGCAACTCGCGGCAGACTTCGATGCCGTCGATACCGGGAATCATCAGGTCGAGGATGACCAGGTCCGTCTGTGGGTCAAAGCGCGCCACGGCGTCGTCGCCGCGCGTTTCCAGTTGTACGTGGTAATCGTGCTGCTGCAGGTACTCGCGCACCAGGTGCGCCAGGCGCTCGTCATCCTCCACCAGCAGTATATGGCTACCCTTCATGGCGCCGAGACTATCACAGCGGCGCCCAGGCATGCCGGCGCCGGCGGCGCTCGGGACGGCGCTGGGCCAGGCTCAGCACACGCACGGTGACCTGGGCGAGGCGTTCGCGCACGCGCGGCCGCTGCAGCCAGTAAGCCACGTCCTGGCCCGAGTCCAGCCGTGTGTGCCATTCGCCCTGCGCGGCGGTTTCCCAGCAGTGCAACGGCGCGGGCGCGACGGACGAATACAGGCAGTACTCGGCCGGCGGTCCCCGCCAGGCCAGCTCCACGCCCATGACACACCGGCGCGCATCGACGTCCTGCAGGATGCACAGCCCGGGGCGCGCGGTGAGCACGACATCCTGGGCAGGCGTCGCGGCGCCGGCCAGGGGCAGCAGCGCCAGGATCCAGGCCAGGCCGCGGCGGCGGCTGCCAGCCGGGACAACGCGGCCCCGGTGCTCAAAACTCATAGTAGAGCCCGAGGAAACTGGTGGTCACCGCGTCGTCTTCCACCGAGGGACTGCGGCGAATGTCCCGACCCAGGCGCTCGTACTGCAACACACCGGCCAGTTGCCAGTGGCGGTTGAAGCGGTAGGCGAGACTGACACGGGCGAAGTAATTCAGCGACGCGTTCGCCTCGTAGGCGGGCAGGCCGGGCGCCGCCTCGTCACGGCGTACGCCGTAGTAGTAGTCCGCGGTGCGCGCACCCAGCCAGGTCAGCCCGACAGAGGGATTGAACGCCCAGCGGCCGCGCGCCAGCGGACGACCCACCGACAGCCACAGTTCCTGCCCGTTGTGCCGGTCGCTGATATCGGTCAGGGCCTGCAACTGGAGTTCCATGCCACGCCAGTCGTACAACAGTTCCAGGCCGCCATCGACCGCGTAGTCGCGGTCAGGGGCCTCTACCCCGCCCTGCTGTCCCGGCTCGTCGTTATGGTTTCCCATGCCGGACCCGGGCACGAAATTGACCGGGCTGTCGTTGGCGTAGGAGAAAAAACTGCGCTCGCCGCCGACGCCGGCCACGAGATTGAGTTGCCAGCCATCGCCCGCGGCGAGGAATGCGCCGACGTCGCCATTGTCGAAAAAGAAGCGCTCGCCAAAATAGGAGAGCTGCACGATGGCGTACAGGGGGATGTCGTCCGAATTGATCAGCGGGTTGCTGCGCTGGCCGTAACCCGCACCGATACCCACGCGCCAGGGACTGTCGTCCTCGACATAGAGGTCGGCGGGATAGAGTGCGTCGCACAGCGGCAGCCCATCCGCCTCCGCCACGTCCTGGGCCGAGGAAATGATACAGTCCACCCCTGTTGCCGGCTGCTGCGCGCGCGCCGCCAGCACGCCGCACAGGGTGAAGGCGAGCAGGACCCGGAATAGTATTTTCATCGCACCAGATTGACACACTGGCGACCCTAATTCCGTTAACAAATCTAGCAATCTGTTAAAAAGTGTTGGCCGCGCGGGCATGCTAACAAAAACCAACAGTTTCACGCAGTTTCACTACAGCATGGGCCACGCGCGCCCGCTAGCCTGTGGTCATCCCTGGAGACAACAGGGCATGACATCGGCAACACCACAGGGAGATCATCATGCATACACGCAATTTCAGGCTGCCGAGCGCACCGCTTGTGGCACTCGGTATCGCGCTGCTGGCCACAGCCTGCAGTGACGGCGGTGATAGCAACAGCGGCGGCGCGGCCGCGGACAGTTTCGGCCTGCTCAAACCCGCTGGTTCCGAACAGGAAATGCTCGAGAGCCTGCGCAGCGCGCGCGCCAGCGCCAGCATCGATTCCAGCTTTCTCGGCATGACGCCCCCGGTCAGTAACGACCAGGGGCTGGGCGTCAGCTTTGATACGCCGGCGTACTCCGTCACCAATGTGCAGGAAGCCGGCGTCGACGAGGCCGACGCGGTCAAGTACGACGGCAACATCCTCTACGTGGCGGACTACAACGTCGACAGCGACGCCTTCGACGCTGGTATCTCGCTGTACCCCGAGAGCAGGACCGTGCGCATCACACTGCTGCGCGCCGACGCGGACAGCGCCAGCACCGACCAGCTCGCGCAGATCGAGTTCGACACCGACTATCCCCGGGGCGGTCTGTACCTGTTCGAGAACAGCGCGGGCAAGCAACTGCTGAATGTCAGCGGCAGCAGCACGATCGACTCCTGGACCCAGTTCGCACTGGACGCCTACTGGCAGGGCCAGCACACCGAGGTGCGCGCCTGGGATGTCAGCGATCCGCAACATCCCGCCAGCGCCTGGTCGCTGACACTGGAAGGCAGCCTGCTGACCTCGCGCCGCGTCGACAACATGCTCTACCTTGTCACCCGTTTCAGCCTCGACGTCGACGGTCTGCTGCCCTGGCCCGCGTCGGACGCCGAGGTGGCGGCCAACCGCGCGCTGGTGGACAGCATCCCGTTGTCGAACTGGCTGCCCGACATGACCCGCGACGACGGTGCGCCGCGTGAACTGGTCGCGGCCACCGACTGCTACCTGCCCAACAACCAGTACCAGGACCTGACGGTTCCTCCCGCCAGCGGCAGCCTGATCACCGTCACCGCCATCGACCTGGCGGCGCCGGACAGCATCGCCTCGCTGTGCCTGAACACCTTTGCCAGCGGCTACTACATGTCGCGCGAGAACCTCTACATCACTTCCCACAGCGACAACCAGACCACGCAGATCCACAAGATCGGCCTGGCGCAGGGGGTGCCGCAATACCGCGGTTCCGGACAGGTGAGCGGCTACCTGGGCACGCACAACCCCGCTTTCGTCATGTCGGAGCACGACGGCGACCTGCGCGTGGTCAGCAGCCACTGGTCGCAGGGGTTTCCCGGACCGGTGGCGCTGGTCGGCGAGGAGGCCGCGACCGGCGTCACGCCCGCCGCCGAGTTCGGACGCCATTTCCTCACGGTCCTGCGCGAGGACAGCGCGCGGCAACGCCTGCAGCGGGTCGCGCAACTGCCCAACGACTCGCGCCCGGCGCCGATCGGCAAGCCCGGGGAAGACCTGTACGCGGCGCGCTTCCTGGGCGATCGCGCCTACCTGGTGACCTTCGAGACGATCGACCCGCTGTACGTGTTGGACCTGTCCGACGCGCAGGACCCGCGCATCGCCGGCGAACTGGAACTGCCGGGTTTCTCTACCCTGTTACAGCCGTTGGACGGCGGCCTGCTGCTGGGCGTCGGCTCCGCCGTATCGCCCGACCTGCCGGTTCCCGAGGGCGTCAAGGTGGCGCTGTTCAATGTCGCCGACATCGCCAACCCGGTGGAACTGGGCAACGTGGTGATCGGCGAGCGCGGCAGCTACAGCCCGGCGCTGCACGACCATCGCGCACTGAGCCTGTTGCAGGTGGACAGCGGTTTTCGCGCCACCCTGCCGGTCAGCCGTTACGCCTACCTGGCTTCACAGCCACAGGAACCGTGGCAATGGTTGGATGACGCGCTGTACGAGTTCGAGGTCGATATCGCCGCCGGCAGCCTGCGCCAGGCCGGCAGGATCGTCAGCGAGGAACGCAGCGAGCAGCAACACTACCCGCAGCGCCAGCTACAGCACAGCCGCGGCGTGCTGCAGGGCAACGCGGTGTTTTTCGTCCAGCCACCGCAGGTGCACGCCGCGTTCTGGGGCATGTAGACCGGCTTGTCACCCCACTTGCCCGGCGCGGTGGCGAACCGTCCGGGCTTTTTTATCGGTCCTGGTAGCCGTACATCGGGTCCAGCGTTTGCGCCAGGCGCGCATCGATGGCCGCGACCTCCTCGTCACTGAAGTAGTCGCGGTAGCCGCCGACCTTGGCGCGGCGCACCTTGTAACTGTCCGGGTTGTCTTTGTCGCGGGGTTTCATGCGCCCGCCGGCCAGCAGCGACTGCGCACCGCTCTCCATCTTTTTCATGTTGTCGAAGGAAGAGAACTCCACCGCCGCCTCGACCTGCGCATCCGTCGCCTGCACGCCGATGAAGTCCAGCATGCGGCGCAATTCCTCCTGCGGCCGCGCGCGCAGGTCCTCGTAGCGCACCAGCAGAAACTTCTCCACCTTGTGCATCTCCCGCGCCCACAGGTTCATGTAGCGGGTGACCTCGGCCATGCCGCCGCCGCCTTCGCTCATGACGAAATCGAACAGCGCCACGTCCTGGTCGCGCGGCGGGTAGTTGTTGATCGCCACCTTGCCCGGCTTCAACCGGTGCTTCCACTGGAAAAACTGCGAGACGGCCACGTCGCGCGGGTCGCGCACCAGCAGCACCACGGTCTTGTCGTAAAAGGGCCGCTTGGAGTCGAAATCCCCGGTGTAGTCCTTGATGTAGTTGTCGTGGGTGAAGAAGGTCTTGGGGATGGCACTGTTCAGCGCGTGGAAGTTGTCGTAGCTGAGGATGAGATTGTCCGGCAGGTCGTACTTGACGCGGAACAGCTGTGAGATCATCACGCGCAGCCAGGTGCGGCCGCTCTTGCCGAAAGAGACGAAAACGACGTCGGACTTGCGCAGCGTCCTGTACTGTTCGACACCGCGCAGGCGGCGCTCCGCCTGCAGGATTTCGCTCTGCGGCCGGCCGCGCATGCGCAGGTGCAACAGCCGCCGCGAGATCTTCTTCCTGCCGATGCGCGCCGCGTGGCTGAGGCTGGACAGCGCCAGTTTCAAGGCCGCGTCCCGTAGCCGAACAGCGGGTCGAGTTGCGCCACCAGGTCATCCAGCTCGGCGCACTGTTCATCGGTGAAATAATCGCGGTAGCCGCCCACCTTGGCCTTGCGCACCTTGTAGGACTGGGGGTTGTCCTTGTCCGCGGCCTTGACGCGCGCGCCGGAGCCCTTGAAAAAGGACTCCTGCTCCATTTTCTTCATGTTCTCGTAGGCGGCGAACTCCACCGCCTCCTCGACCTGCTGCGCGCTCACGTCGCTGCCGGTGAACGCCAGTATGCGCGCCAGCACCGCCGCCGGGTCGGCGCGCATGTCCTCGTAACGCACGACCAGCACGTCTTCCAGCTCGGCCATGGCCGCTGCCCAGCCGTTGAAATAATCGACGATGCGCGGCACACCGGCGTCGCGGTCCAGCACGAAATCCCAGGTGTCGATGTCGGCGCCGTGGGGCGGGTAGTCGTTGATGAATTTCTTGTTCGGGCGCATGCGGAACTGCCACTGGAAGAACTGCGACACCGCCACGTCGCGCGGGTCGCGCACCAGCAGCACGATCTTGCGGCCCTTGAAATGCGCCTTGGACTGCCAGTTGCCGGTGTAGTCGCGCAGGTAATTGTTGTGGGTGAAGAACACCGCCGGCAGGGACGGGTCCGCCTTGCGCAGGTTGTCGAAGTCCAGCAGCTCCGAGGCCGGCAGGCCGGCCTTGAGGGTGTAGGCCCGCGACAGCATGACGCGCAGCCAGGTGCGGCCGGACTTGCCCCAGCTCATCAGCACCCAGTCGCTGCGCTGCAGCTTGTGGAACTCCTCGCGACCGCGCAGCCAGCGCTCGATCTTCTTGCGCCGGGCGGCCGGCAGCCAGAACACCAGCAGCATGACGAGATGGCGGAGAACGACCCGTGCCTTGTCAGCCATGTAAACCAGCCATGTGCACTCAACCCGTTGAATTGAAAGGAAATGGCGGCGCATTCTATCCTAATTCACCCTATGCCGCAGCCTTGATTTAGCTCACTATTCACATCGTCCGGCCGACCGGCGGCATGGCCCGGGGCGCCGCCGCGTAATAAAATGGCCCCATGTCCATGATCAATCTCGACGCGCTGCGCGCGGCGCAGCTGCACACCGACCCCTTCGATTACCTGGTGGCCCCCGGCTTCCTGGACGCGGACACGCTGGCGCGGGTCAACGACGACTACCCGCCCATCGACAGCGCGGCCAATCACGCCCTGGAGAACCTCAGCCCGGGCCCGGCCTTCAGCGCGCTGATGGACGAACTGCAGGGTCCGGCGCTGGCCGGCGCCATCGGCGACATCTTCGACCTGGAGCTGGCCACCCTGCCCACCACGGTCACCGTGCGCAAATTCTGCGAGCGCACGGACGGCAATATCCACACGGACCACAAGAGCAAGATCATCACGGTGCTGGTCTACTTCAACGAGACCTGGGAGCATGAGGACGGCCAGCTGCGCCTGTTGCGCTCGAAAAACGACATCGAGGACTACGCCGCGCAGGTCCCGCCCCTGGGCGGCACCCTGCTGGCCTTCCGCCGCACCGACCACTCCTGGCACGGCCACACGCGCTTCGTCGGCGAGCGCCGCATGGTGCAGGTGAACTACCTGGACCAGAGCCCGCTGGCCGTCGCCGCCCAGCGCATCAGCCGCTTTGGCACGCACTTCATGAAAAACGTGCTGGGGATGCGCTAGCGGGCTGGCCCCGCGTTCGATTGCTCCGCCAGGCGCTCCGACGGTTCCACGCGGCCTTGTGCCGGTTGTGGCCGTCAGTCACGCAAGCTCTGAATTACACCCGCCAACCTCCCCCTTCCGCGAAGCTCAGGAGCACGGGCCCGAGGGCTAGAACAACCCCTGGATGCGCCTGACCACGGCGCCGACGTCATCGGGCAGCTGCGTCGCGGGCTGGCGGAAGGGCTGGCCGGCCCAGACCGCCAGGCCCTTGTCCACCAGCAGCTTGTGGAAGGCGCGGAAGTCGCGCGTGGCGCTGAGGACCTTGAAGTAATCGATGTAGTAGACGCCGCGCGCCACGCGGTGGCGCAGGCGATCGCCGGCGCTGTCCAGGCGCGGGTTGAACAGCCAGTGCGCCAGCGAGCGGCGGTACTGGTCCAGGCGCCCCAGCCAGCCCCCCGGCAGCGGGAAGATGGCCAGCGGTTTGTGCAGGTAGATCACCTCCACCATCATCGACACGCTGTCGGCGGTGACGATGAAGCCGTCGGCGCTGCCCAGCAGCGCGCGGTAGGGGTTCTCCGCGGCGTCGGCGGACCACTCGAAATACTCCGTCCCCGCGGGCAGCTCGCGGCGCAGCACTTCCAGCACCTGCGGCGTGGTGCGCCGGCTGGTCGTGATATAGGGGGTGCCCCCCAGTTCGTCGATCACCCACCTGGCGGTGGCCACCAGTTCGTCGGCGACCTTGCGGTTCATGATGAAAGGGTTGGTCTGCCCGCCGACCAGGATGGCGATCAGCGGCTTGCGCAGGGGCGCGAAGCGCTGCGCCCAGGCCGCGGCCTCCTCGCGTACGTCCTCCGTCTTGATGCGCATCAGCGGCAGGGTGGTGGGCAGGAAGTTGTGCAGCGGCGGCATCTGGTTCTCGGCGCTGGCGATCACCAGGTCGAAGTGCAGCATATAGCCCGAGGGTTTGCCGACCAGGGCGATTTTCGTGCGCCGGCCCGATTGCTCGCGCACCCACAGGGCGACCATGGACGGGCGCCGGCCGACGGTGATGACAAGGTCTGGCCAGGGCCCCTCCAGCGGGTCCGAACGCGCCAGGTCGAGGTGATCCAGGGACGGGCGGTAGCGCGGTTTGCCCAGCACCCACTCGGGCTTCATGTGCACATACTTGTGTTCCACCGGCCAGGGCAGGGCCTCGACGATGGTTTCCACCTGGCCGTTGTCACCCCGCTTGTCGCTGAGGATGACCCAGGTGCGCGGGTGCGCCGTCATGCTCAGGCGTCCGCGCCTTCCCGGCAGTAGCCCAGCTCGGGCAGTATGTTGTCGCGCACCAGCGCTTCCAGCTCCGCCACCTGCTGCGCGTCGAAATCCTCGCGGTAGCCGCCCACCTTGCCGCGGCGCACCTTGTAGGTGCTGGGATCGTTGGCGTTTACCAGTTTCATGCCGCCCTGGCTGAAGGTGCCCTTGGTCTCCAGCTTCTGCAGGTTCTCGAAGGAGCCCCACTCCACCGCCTGGCGCACCTCCTCCTCGCTGAACTGCTCGCCCATCAACTGCGTGATGGCGTGCAGCGTCTGCACCGGCTCGGCGCGCAGGTCCTCGTAGCGGGTGAGCATGGCGTTGGGCAGGTCGGCGATATTGCGCGCCCAGGTGTTCTGGTACTCGATCAGGCTGGGCAGGCCGATATCCGAGTGGCGCACGAACTCCCACATCTGCACCGTGCGCTTGTCGACGGGGTGCTCGATCCAGTGGTTGATCAGCTCGCCCTTGGCCGCGGACTGGCGCTTGGTGAACTGGTGATACCAGCTCACGGCGATGTCGATGGGGTTGCGCGCCAGGAACAGCACCGGCTTGTGCCGCAGGGGATTGTCCGGGGCGCCGGCGGCGAGCAGCTTGCCCACCTCGCCCTCGTAGCTGTAGTAGCCGTTGGTCGCCGCCAGGCGCGGGATCTCCGGGATCTTGCGCGCGAATTCATCGGTGTTGATCAGCTTGTTTTCCGGCAGGTTGTAGCGAATCTGGTAGAGGCGCGAGATCATCACCTTGAGCCAGGTATTGCCGCTCTTGGGGTGCCCGATGATCAGGAAACTGGCGTTGTGGGCCTTGGCCAGCTCCAGCTGCGCGAGATATCTGCGCCGCAGGGCGACCCGCGTGTTCTCGGGCATGAGCTGGGTCGGTATGAGAATCAGCGCCTTCTTGACGCCATCACTCAGGTTGAACATGGGCTTTCGGGTCTCGCCGGGCTTGTGGGGGGTACTGCGCAAGGCGTGCAATTATGCGGCAACAGGCCCGAAATGACTAGGCGGGCCGGCTGGTACTAGTGCGCAGTCGGGCGCGTGGCGGACCGGGCCATCATGTACAATGGCGCCTGCCGAGACAGGAAGCGCGCTCCCCTTGATCATCGACCGTCACATCAGCAACGAGATTTTGCGGCCCTTCAGCCTGGGACTGGGGCTGCTGGTGCTGGTGTTTATCGGCTTTTCCGCCGCCCGGCACCTGTCACTGGCGGCCGCCGGCCAGATGGACATCGTCACCGCGTTCAAACTGATCGGGCTGAACACCGTGATCACCCTGGAAATCCTCCTGCCCTCGGCGTTCTTTTTCTCCGTGCTGTCGGCCATCGGCCGCCTCTACCGCGACTCGGAGATGAGCGCCCTGTACGCCGCCGGGGTCAGTCGCGCGCGCATCCTCGAGGCGGTGTTCAAGCTCGCCCTGGTCATCGCCCTGGTGACCGGCCTGATCTCCGTGGCCGGGCGGCCCTGGGCCTTTCGCACCAGCTATGCCCTGGAGTCCCAGGCGGAGGCGCAGTTCGACCTGAAAAAAATGTCCGCCGGCGAGTTCGTCACCATGGGCAGCAGCGACTACACCTTCATCGCCCGTGATATCGACCTGGAGCAGGGCCTGCACCACGATGTCTTCCTGTACAAGAACTACCCGAAAGAGGCGCGCTCGGAGATCATCGTCGCGGACAGTGCGGCGATGCCCACGCTGAACCCGGGGCAGGCCATGCAGGCGACCTTCTACAACGGCTACAACTACCTGCTGGACAACCGTGCACGGCAAGACCTGACCCTGGAGTTCGGCGAACTGGTGGTGCGCCTGCCCAACGAGGAGGCCCAGGCGCGCTACCGGCGCAAGGCGGAAACCACGCTCAACCTGTCGCGCTCGGACCAGCCCAAGGACATCGCCGAGTACCAGTGGCGCATCACCACGCCGCTGGCCACGGTGCTGCTGGCGCTGATCGCCGTGCCGCTGTCGCGCTCGGCCCCGCGCGTCTCGCGCATGCGTAATTTTTCCATCGCCATCCTCGCCTACATCGCCCTGTTCAGCATGGTCAGCGTGCTGCGCTCGCTGATGGAGCAGGGCAAGCTGGGCGCCTTCCCCGGCCTGTGGAGCGCCTACGCCCTGCAGGTGATCTTGCTGGCGCTGCTGGTCAGTCAACCGAGGTTGCGCCGCCGATGATCCTGCAACGCTACATCAGCCTGAACCTGCTCAAGGGCTGGCTGCTCGCCCTGGTGGTGCTCGGCGCCGTGTTCGGGCTGATCAATTTCACCGCGGAACTGGACAGCGCCGAGCGCGACTACAACGCGCTGGCGGCGGCGCGTTACACGCTGTACATACTGCCCAACCAGCTGGTCGAGCTGGCGCCGGTGATCGTGTTGCTGGGCAGCATCGTGGCGCTGTCCAGCCTGGGGCGGGGCAACGAGCTGACGGTGATGAGCACCAGCGGTTTCGGTCGCGGCCCCCTGCTCGCGGCGTTGCTGGTGCCCACCCTGGTGTTGATGCTGGGCCTGTGGGCGGCCATGGAGTACGTGACCCCGCAGCTGCAGCAAGCGGCGGAAGAGGAGCGCAAGCGCCTGCGCCACGGCGACAGCACCTTCCTGCCGGGCGGCGGCGTGTGGTCCAGTGACGGCCGCCGCTACATTCGCCTGGGGGGACTGTCGCGGGACAACGAGCCGCTGCGCATCAGCCTGTTCGAGTTCGACGAAACGGATCGCCTGGTGCGCTACCTGCGCGCCGAGAGCGCCCTGGTCAGCGAGGATCGCCGCTGGCTGTTCCGGCGCCTGCGCGAAAAACGCCTGGTGGACGGCGAGTTCCAGTCGCGCCCGTGGAAGGAGCTGGAGATCGCCAACCTGTGGTCGCCGGCGGAGCTGCCGACCCTGCGCCTGGCGGGCAGCAACATGAACTTGTCCGTGTTGTACAACTACACGCAGTACCTGCAGAGCACCGGGCAGCCGGCCGAGCGCTCGCAGCACCGTTTCTGGCAGAAACTGATGATGCCGATGACCGTGTTCGCCATGGTGTTGCTGGCCACGCCGCTGGGCGCCAGCGTGAGCGCCGGGCGCGACCGCAGCCTGGGACTGAATATCGGCATCGGCGCGGTGCTGGGCATCGTCTTCTACCTCGGCGCGCAGATCATTTTCGCGCTGGGCCAGTTATTGCAGTGGAATATTCCATTGGTCGCCGCACTGCCTGCGATTATCATTGCGCTGTGCGCCCTGCTCATGCTGCGCCGCATGCGCTGGTGACGGCTGCCAAGCGGCACAGCACGCAGCGAGCAATGCATTTTCCACGACCCCCGGGAGTGCCCACATGGGCCTGATGATCAGTTTTTTCCGCGCCTACCCGTTGCAGACGGTGCTCATGCTCGTCGCGCTGGTGCTGTCCGGCGCGGCGGAGGGCGTCGGCCTGTCGGCGCTGCTGCCCTTGCTGAACATCGCCCTGGGCGCCGAGGCCGCGGACATGGTGCCCGGCGGCGCCGCCGGGCAGTCGGGCTTCGAGCGCGAGATTCTCGAGGTGCTGGAGCGCTTCAGTATCGCCCCCACCCTGGGCAACATGCTGCTGATCATCATCGGCGGCATCCTGTTCAAGAGCATTTTCCTGCTCATCGCCCAGCGCCAGGTCGGTTACACCGGCGCGCGCATGACCCGCGACCTGCGTCTGCGCATGCTGCGCGCCGTCCTGCGCAGCAAATGGGAGTACTTCCTGCACCAGCCCGTGGGCAAGCTCACCAACGCGCTGGCCACCGAGGCGCAGCGCTCCTCGGCGGCCTTTGTCAACGGCGCCCAGGCCGTCACCTACCTGATCACCGCCCTGGTCTACGGCGCGGTCGCCTTCGCCCTGGACTGGCGCGCCTCGCTGGTGGCGATCCTCGCCGGCGCCTTCGTCATCGGCATCTCGCACTTCCTGGTGCGCATCACGCGCAAGGCGGGCAAGCGGCAGACGCGCCTGATGACCTCGCTGATGGCCAACCTCACCGATACGCTGCAGTCGGTAAAACCCCTCAAGGCGATGGCGCGGGAACACCTGGCGGACCAGGTGCTGGCCCACGATACGCGCCTGTTGAACAAGGCCCAGCGACGCCAGGTGCTGGCCGGCGCGGTGCTCGACTCCGCCCAGGAACTGATGTTCACCGCGTTCATCTGCCTGGGTATCTACGTCGCCATCGAGCGCTACGGCATGGAACTGGCCACCGTGGCGGTGCTGGTGGTGGGCCTGGGCCGCGCCTTCACCTTTTTCGGCAAGGTGCAGAAGCAGTACCAGAAGCTGGCCCAGGGAGACAGCGCCTACTGGGCGCTACTGGACTCCATCGACGAGGCGGAAAACGCGCAGGAGGCTCCCAGCGGTGGGCGCCAGCCGACTTTCAGCGAAGCGCTGGTGTTCGACGGCGTGGTGTTCAACTACGACGACCTGCACCCGGTGTTCGACGGCCTGGACCTGGACATCGCCGCCGGCACGCTGACCACCCTGGTGGGGCCGTCGGGCTCCGGCAAGACGACCATCATCGACCTGGCCATCGGCCTGCTGCGCCCCCAGGCCGGCCGCCTGCTGCTGGACGGCGCGCCGCTGGAGGACATCGACCTGCGCGCCTGGCGCGGCATGATCGGCTACGTGCCGCAGGACACCACGCTGTTGCACGACAGCGTGCTGCACAACGTGACCCTCGGCGACCCGCAGCTGGGCGAGGCGGACGCGGAGCGCGCCCTGCGCGCGGCCGGCGCCTGGGGTTTCGTGGAAAAACTGGCCGCGGGGGTGCACACCATCGTCGGCGAACGCGGCGGCAAGCTGTCCGGCGGGCAGCGCCAGCGCATCGTCATCGCCCGGGCGCTGGTCAACCAGCCGCGCCTGCTCATCCTCGACGAGGCGACCAGCGCCCTGGACCGCGAGAGCGAGGAGGCGGTGCGCCAGACCATGGAACGGCTCAAGGGCCAGCTGACCATCCTCGCCATCTCGCACAACCGCGCGCTGGTGCAGGCGGCGGACCGGGTCTACCAGCTGGCGCCCGGGGGCGCGCGCCTGCTCGACGCGGCGGACCGCTCAGAGCTCGCCAAGTAACCCGCGCACGGCGCGCACCGCCCGCTGCAGGTCGGTCTCGCCCGGCACCCGCGCCGACAGCGGCTCCTCGTCGGTCCAGCGCGCCGCGCCGCAGTCGCGCAGGCTGCGGTGCACCAGGGTGATATCCCGGCTCAGGGGCGCCCAGCCATAGCGCAGCAACCAGCCGTACAGCGTGGCCCCCAGGCGAAAGTCGCGCTCGCCCGTCTCCACGCCGGGACGCATCCCGCCGAGGTCGAACATCTGCACCGGCTTGCCCGTGGCGCAGGCCTCCGACAGCATGGCGATACTGTCACCGCTGACGATCAGGCGATCGGCGCAGGCCAGCATGCCCAGGTAGGGGTTGTCCGCGTCGCCGGGACGCCAGGCGTACAGGTAGTGCGGCACATCGAGTTGCGCGCGCAACGCCGCCAGCGCCGCCGGGCTGGTGCGTGAACTGCTGGTGACCAGCAGGGAGCCGCCCTGGCGCCGCGCCAGCTGCGCCGCCTCCCGGCCGAGCCGCGCGGCGGCCCTGGGGCCGAGCGTGAACGGCCCGGAATCGCCGCCGAGGATCACCGCGCAGCGCGGCCGCGGCAATTCGCTGAAGGTGTCGCTCCAGGCTGCCCGCGCCCGCGCCAGGCTGTCCGCGTCCACCCGGTGCAGGGTCAACAGGTTGTGCAGCACCCTGGGGTGGGCCGGCACCCGGTACTGCGGAGTGGTGACCACCAGGTCGAAGGAATCCAGCGATCCCCAGGGCTTGCCCACGTGGACGTAGCGGGTGCGTCCGCCGGACTGCGCGCGAATCCAGCGGCACACCGGCTCGTTGCGCACGCCGCTGCTGATTACCAGGTCGGGCCAGGGCGGCGCCAGCTGCGCGGCGCTGTCGCGGCTGATACCGGCCAGGCTGGCGGCGCCGAACAGGTGCGGCCAGAAGACCGCTCCGCGGTAGTCCAGGGAGAGGGTTTTACACGGCCAGCCCAGCGCATCGGCGAGGGCGCGAACCTGCCCGCGCTCCCCCGCCCGGTAGGCGTCGATCAACCAAATCGCTGGCATTGGCAGGGTTCCGTGGGTATAGTTCGAGCCTTCGAAATCTACCCACTCACCCGCACTCACGCAAGGGCGCCAGCCTATGACCGATTATCGAGAGTACCTTGATTTTCTCTACACAGCCCTGGCGCCGCTGAACAAGAAAGCGATCGAACTGTCAGAAGACACCGCGCTGGTCGCCGATATCGGCCTCAGTTCACTGGAGGTCATGGAGTTCATCGAGAAGATCGAGGATCACTTCGATATCACTATCCCGCTGAACATCCTGCCGGATGTGAACACCGTCGGCGAACTGGCGTCCAAGATACAGGAACTCAATCCCTGACCGCCGCGGGCGCGGGGAAGGCAGGACGTTACATGCTGTTCGACAAGTTTCGCGACATGGCCGATTTCCAGGCCGAACTGGCGGCGCGCGACATCGCGCCCTTCGGCGCGGTCACCGAGGAACTGCTCTCGGCGACCGAGGGCATCGTCGACGGCCGCCGGGTCATCCTCGCCGGCACCAACAACTACCTGGGACTGTCCTGGGACCCGCGCTGTATCGAGGCGGCGCGCGAGGCCGCGCAGCGCTGGGGCACCGGCACCACCGGCTCGCGCCTGGCCAACGGCTCCTTCGCCGGGCACCAGGCGCTGGAGCGGGAGATCGCGCAGTTCTACGGGGTGGACCACGCCATCGTCTTCACCACCGGTTACGCCGCCACCAGCGGTATGGTCTCAACCCTGGCCGGCCCGGGCGACGCCATCCTGCTCGACGCGGACAGCCACGCCAGCATCTACGCCGGGGTCAACCTCAGCGGCGCGGATATCATCCGCTTCAAACACAACAACCCCGAGGACCTGGCCAGGCGCCTGCGCCGCCTCGGCGACCGCGCCTCCCAGGCGCTGATCATCGCCGAGGGCATCTACTCCATGTACGGGGACATCGCCCCGCTGCAGGAGATCGCCGCGGTCAAGCGCGAGTACGGCGGCTACCTGTTCCTGGACGAGGCGCACTCCATGGGCACCCTGGGCGCCACCGGCCGCGGCGCGGCCCAGGCCGCCGGCGTCGAGGACGATATCGACTTCTTCGCCGGCACCTTCAGCAAGAGCCTGGGCGCCATCGGCGGCTTCTGCGTCAGCCGCCACCCCGAGATGGAGGCGATTCGCTACTGCATCCGCCCCTATATCTTCACCGCTTCCTCGTCGCCGTCGATCATCGCCTCCACCCGCGAGGCGCTGCGCATCGTCGCCGCCGAGCCGCAACTGCGCGAGAAACTGTGGGACAACGCGCGCCGCCTGCACCAGGGCCTGGGCGACCTGGGCCTGCCCGTGAGTCCCGCCCCGGGCCCCGTGGTCGCGGTAGAGCTGGAGGACCGCTCGGCGACCATCGACTGCTGGAAAGCGCTGATGGAAGCCGGCATCTACGTCAACCTGGTGGTGCCGCCCGCCTCGCCGTCGACCAATTACCTGCTGCGCAACAGCGTCAGCGCCGCCCACAGCAGCGAGCAGATCGACGCCATCATCAACGCCTACGCCTCCCTGGTGGAGCGCGGGCTCGCCGCCGCCGCCGCCTGATGGACCAGATCGTCATCACCGGCAATGGGCCGTTGCACGGTGAGGTGCGCGTGGCGGGAGCGAAAAACGCCGCCCTGCCGATCATCGCCGCGGCGCTGCTGACCGGCGAACCGCTGCGCGTCAGCAACGTCCCCGAGATCCGCGACATCCACACCGCCATCAAGCTGATGCAACTGCTGGGCGCGCAGGTGGAGTTCGCCGACGGCGAACTGTGCATAGACTGCGGCGAACTGAGCAGCGTGCGCGCGCCCTACGAACTGGTCAAGACCATGCGCGCCTCCATCCTCTGGCTGGGCCCGCTGCTGGCCCGCTTCGGCGAGGCGGACGTATCCCTGCCCGGCGGCTGCGCCATCGGTACGCGGCCGGTGAACGAACACATCTCCGGCCTGCGCGCCATGGGCGCGGACATCGACATCGAGGCCGGTTACATCAAGGCCAAGGCGCAGCGCCTGCGCGGCGCCCACTACGCCTTCGATGTACCCTCGGTGACCGCGACGGAAAACCTGCTCATGGCCGCGGCCCTGGCCGAGGGCACCACGGTGCTGGAAAACTGTGCGCTGGAGCCGGAGGTCGAGGACCTCGCCGTGCTGTTGCAGCAGATGGGCGCGGGCATCAGTGGCGCCGGCACCAGCACCATCACCATCGAGGGAGTCAGCAGCCTGCACGGCACCACCCACCGCGTGCCGCCGGACCGTATCGAGACCGGCACCTTCCTGGTCGCCGCCGCGGCCACCCGCGGCCGCATCCGCGTGGTGGACACCAATCCGGACTTCCTGCAGCACGTGCTGGGCAAACTGGCGCAATCGGGGGCGCAACTGGAGCTGGGCGCGGACTGGATAGAGCTCGACACCCAGGGCAGGCGGCCGCAGGCCGTGAACGTCACCACCGCCCCGCACCCGGCCTTCCCCACCGACATGCAGGCGCAGTTCATGGCGCTCAACGCCCTGGCGGAGGGCTCGGCGACGGTGGTGGAAAACATCTTCGAGAACCGCTTCATGCACGTGGCCGAGTTGCAGCGCATGGGCGCGGATATCGAGCTGCAGGGCCACACGGCGATCGTGCGCGGGCGCCCGCGACTGCAGGGCGCACAGGTGATGGCCACGGACCTGCGCGCATCGGCCTGCCTGATCATCGCCGCACTGGCCGCCGACGGCGACACCACCATCGACCGCGTCTACCACCTGGACCGGGGCTACGCCAACATCGACACCAAGCTGGCGGGACTCGGCGCGCTGGTGCGCCGCGTGAAGTCCTGACGCGGTGTTACACTGGCGCCCATGGCGCAGCACTTCGCCCAGCTCTCCGACCCCCACCTGACATCCCTGGCAGGCGTACGCCCGCGCGCCCTGCGCCTGAAACAGCTCGGCGGTTACCTGTCCTGGCTGCGCCGGCGGCGTCACCAGCACCGCCCGGAAGTGCTGCAGGCGCTACAGCTGGACCTGCAGCAGAGCCCGCCGCAGCAACTGCTGGTCACCGGCGACCTGACCCATATCGGCCTGCCGCAGGAGTTCGCCGAGGCCGCCGCCTGGCTGCGCCGCCTCGGTGACCCGGCGCGCGTCGCCCTGGTGCCGGGCAACCACGACGCCTGCGTCGCGGCGCCCTGGGGCGACACCTTCGCCCTGTGGCAACCCTACATGGCCGCCGACGGCGACGCAGCCGGCGCAGACCTGTCCCAGTACCCGACGCTGCGCGTGCGCGGCGAACTGGCCTTCATCGGCCTGTCCAGCGCCGTACCCACCCCCTACGGCAGGGCCTCGGGCACCCTCGGCGAGGAGCAGCGCCGCAAGCTGGCGCCGCTGCTGGACGCGTGCCGCGCCCGCGGCCTGTTCCGCGTCGTCTACCTGCACCACTGCCCGGCTCCGGGGTACGAGCGCAAGCGCAAGGCCCTGACCGACGCGGCGCCACTGTGGGCGCTGCTGGAAAAGCACGGCGCGGAACTGGTGCTGCACGGCCACGGCCACCACAACGTCGAACACACGCTGCACAGCGCCGAGGGCCCGGTACCGGTGATCGGCGTCGCCTCGGCCTCGGCCATCGGCGGCGGCCGCCACGAACCGGCGGCCTACAACCGCTACGCGGTCACGCGCCAGGATAGTAGCTGGGCGCTGCAGGTCTGCACGCGGGTGTACTCGCCACACAGCGGTACTTTCGCGCAGGGCGACCGGTCGTCGATCGAGCTGCAGCGGGAACACCGAACGTAGGCGTCCAGGCTCTTGCCTCTTCTCATAGATCGGGATTCCTGCGAACCGGACCCCGTGCCGCTGCAGCGCCCGGAACCGGGCCGCGGCTCCGCGGACGAACGCGGGCCGCTGCGGAACTCGACCAAAAATCCTGACGGATTTTTTGGGACTCGAACAATCCTCGCGGAAAGCCCCCGCGTTCGTCCGCTACGCCAGGCGCGGCCGACGTTTCCGGACACTGCAGCGGCACAGAGACCCCGGCATGGTTTTCGAGTTGAATGATCGCACTGGCGCGGCAGCGGGCCCGAGCCGGCCAGGGCGCCACGGCATGTCGGGAGCGCTCAGCGGAGCCAACCGGGGCGGGGCTTTCTGCGAGCACTGTCCGAGTCCCGATTTTTCGCGCAGCGAAAAATGGTCGAGTTGCGCAGCAGCCGCCCCGGTTGGCGTAGCTGCGACCCTTGCCGGGGCGCCCTGGCCGGCTCGGGCACGCTGCCGCCATGGCCCCAACAAGCTTCCCGAAAAAAGGGCCGGCCCGCTAGGCGTCCTCGGCGGCGGCTTTCTCCAGGGCGCCCTTAACCAGCATGAGGTCGGCGATGGAGTCGACGTCGATGGCGGCGTTGGCGTAGGGCAGGATGACCGCGCGAATGCGCAGGCCCAGGCGCTTGCTCAGCTTGGCCAGCGCCTCTTCCAGCGACAGCAGGCCCAGGCGGTAGCGGATCACCGCCCACCAGCCCAGCAGCCCGATCACCACCAGCGGTTTTTTGCGCTCCTGCTCGATGCGGCGCCAGAACTTGGCGGCGCGACGGCCTTCCGGGGTGATGAAGGCGAACAGGTTGCAGCCGCAGAAATCGCCGTCGCTGAAGTGCAGCACCGTCTTGCGGATGCCCGGGTAGGTCTCGGCGATAAGCGCGTAGGGCGCCAGGCCCACGGTGACGTCGACGTCGTCGACCATGCTCTGCCGGCCGAAGGCGTCGACGATTTCCGGGGTCAGCAGCGGGTGGTCCGCGGTGGTCAGCAGCACCGCGTCATCCGCGTCCAGCTCCTGCATCGCGTTGTAGGCGCTGGTGCTGGGGCTGACGCCGGGCTCGCTCCAGCCGATCTCGCCGGCGTCGATCCAGCCCTGCAGCTGCGCGTCGGTGGCGACCTCGGTGGCCTCCGGACCGGCCAGCCGGATGCCGCGCACCACCTTGGAGGCGCGCAGGGAATTGAGCACCCGCCGCACCATGGGTGTGCCGTCCAGGTCGATCATCGCCTTGCTGCCGACCTTGGTGTGGTTGATGAGCGAGTCCGCCTTGGTGCGATCACCCGCCAGCACGATGGCAGTAACGCTGTGCGCCTCAGGATCCAGTTGCATGGTCTTGGTTACAGGTCTTTCTGATAAACGCGGTAGGTTTTATACGCCTGCCCGCCAATCGTTTCAATAATGTTACGCATACCGTCGTTGTCCTCCAGGATCCAGCCCATTTCCACGTTTTGCACCCCGCGCCGGTGCAGCGGCACGCGCACCGCGTCGATGACCATGAACGCCAGGGTCGGTCCCAGCCGCGAGTGCTGGAATTCGCGCTTCACACCCATCAGCGGCACCCGTGCGCTGCGCGGATGGCGCACCTTGAGCCGCCACAGCAGCCTGGCCCAGCCGAAGGGCAGCAGGCGGCCACCCAGGTCGCGGGCCGCCTCGTTCAGGTTCGGCAGGGCGACAATAAACGCCACCGCCTCGCCGTCGTATTCGGCGATCTGTATGTAGTCGTCGGGCATCAATTTGGTCAGGGTGTTGACCGTGTCGTGCCACTCCGCCGCGGCCAGGGGCACGAAGCCCCAGTTGTCCTGCCACGCGTCGTTGAAGATCTGGCGCATGATTTCCGCGTCCTCGGCCAGGCGATCGCGGCGCAGGCTGCGCACCCGTACCCGCGCGGAGGCGCGCTGCGCCAGGCGCGCCATCACCCGCGGCGCCTCGAAGTCCGGACGCACGTGGTAGGCCAGCAGGTCCTTGGCGCCGCGGTAGCCGGCCTGCTCCACACGCGCGCCGTACCACGGCCGCGCGTGCCCCATGAGCACGAAGGGCGGCGTGTCGAAGCCGTCCACCAGCAGCCCGACCTCCTCGTTGACGTGCAGGTTGAACGGGCCCAGTACCTGGCGCATGCCCTCCTCGCGCAGCCACTGCTCGGCCGCGCCGAACAGCGCGGCGAACACCGCGGGATCGTCGACGGCTTCCAGCAGGCCGAAGTAGCCCGCGCCGTCGTCGTGCTGGGCCAGGTGCAGCTCGTCGATCTGGGCGCTGATTCGGCCCACCGGGCGGCCGTCGCGGTAGGCGACCCAGGCGCGAAAGCGCGCGTGTTCAAAGAAGTGGTTTTTCGCCGAGACCTGCTCGCGCTTCATGAAGTCCAGCGGCGCGATCCAGGCCGGATCGTCCGCGTACAGCTCTCCCGGCAGCGCGAGGAAGTCCCGCATCGCCGGGGTGCCGTTGGCCGGCGCCAGGGTGACCGTCGTATCCTGACTGTCGCTCTTGCTATCGATCGCGCCCAAGGATCACCCCATCGGCAAAGCCCGGCAGTATACAGGCGATACCCGGGCAATTGAATCGGCGGCGCTCAGTCGGCCGGGCAGCGGTCCTGCCGCGCGGGCCGGTTTTCATACCACAGGACACCGGCCCCGCGCGCCAGCCAGCCAGTGTTCTCCTCCGTGGTCACCAGGTCCAGGTCGCCGTCGCCGTCCAGGTCCCGGGCGAGGACATTGTCGTACTTCATCAGCCAGCGGTAGGGCACCAGCGGCGCGGCGCGCCAGGGGGCGGTGGCGTCCGCGGGGAAGTCGGCGGGGGCGCTGGCCAGGAACAGGCCGAAGCCCGAGCCGCTGGTGGTCAGTACGATGTCCGGCGCGGCGCCGGAGGCGCCCAGCATCCGCCCGCAGGCGATGCCCTTCACCGAGTAGTTCTCGCTCTGGTAGAAACGGAACGGCAGCGGCGGCTCGATGCGGATATCGTGGGCGCGCCAGCTGCGGTGGCGCCGGGAGGGATCCGCAATGCCCTCGAACCAGCGCGCGACCACCGGGTACTCCTTGCGGCTGGCCGTGCCGACGATATCCAGGTTGCCGTCGCCGTTGATGTCGCACACCGCCAGGTCGCTGGCGGTGCCCACCCAGTGCGTCTGCCACGGCCGCGCGGAGGGCTCGTGCAGCGGGTTCTCCACCCAGACGATGTTGCGCGCCCCGCCGTAGAGAATGTCCGTATCGCCGTCCGCGTCCATGTCCAGCAGGTGCAGCGACTTGCCCTTGTGCACGTCTGCCAGGCGGCGCCGCGTCCACGCCTCGGTGACTGACACCTGCCTCGGCGGCGGCGCCAGGTACAGGAACACGCCGCCGGGCGTGGTGATGCGCGCGCTGTCGTCGGGGTCCTCGAACAGGTCCCTGGACAGGGCGACGATGTCCGCGCCGTGGCGGCCATCCAACTGCGCCCCGCGCACCGCCAGGAAGCGGTCACCAGGGGCGTCGCGGTACAACACCGTGCTGTCCCAGCTCTGCGCCGCGGCCAGCGGCCTGTCACGGTCCCAGCGGTGCAGGCGGATGCGCCGATTGCGTGTCCCGCCCATGCCCTCGGTGGCGGACACCACCGCGTCCAGCGCGCCGTCCGCATCCAGGTCGACAAAGGCGGCGTCCTCGATAGCACCGAGCGCGGCGCCGCCGCCGGCGTCGACCGACGGCCACGGCCGCCGCCACGCGCCGATGTTCGCGCCCGGGTGCAGGTACACCCGCAGGCGGCCGCTCTCCTCCCAGCCGCTGACCACGTCCGCGTAGCCGTCGCCGTTGATATCGCCCATGTGCACGCCGTCGGCGCCGGCGCCGGAGGCGTCGATGACACGGGGGTGGAAGCAGCGCTGGCCCGTTGCGCCGCCCACCGCCACCGGCGGGGGCTCGGCGGCGCAGGCCGCGAGCAAGAGCAGGCACGGCGCGAGCGCGCGGCGCGCGGAGAAAACGCTTACTGCCCTTGTACTTTCGCTTATAATCATGCGCATCGCCGCGCGTACTGTCACCGGCACGCACAACAAGATGACACACGAGGGCCACGGGGGCACCCCCTATATCCACGCATTCTCACACCACGCTCGCGGTTTGTATCTGTACCTACCAGCGTCACGCCGGCCTGCGGCAGCTGTTGTCGACGCTCGACGCCCAGGTGTTTTCCCTGTCACCCCCGCCCGCCGTTCACCTCGTCGTCGCGGATAACTCACCTACGGGCGATGCGCGGCAGGTGGTCCAGGGCGAGCCGGGGCGCTGGCCGCGCCACTACGTGCACGAACCGCGCGCGGGGATTTCCCATGCGCGCAACGCCTGTCTCGACGCGCTGCCGGAGGGTACCGACCTGATCGCCATGATCGACGACGACGAGGTGCCCTGCGCACAGTGGCTGGACCACCTGCTGGACGCGCGCCGGCGCAGCGGCGCGGACGTCGTCGCCGGGCCGGCGGTGCCGCAATTTCCCCCGGGCACGCCGCCCTGGGTGGCCGCCAGCGGCTTCTTCCTCAAGCCGCGCAACCAGCACGAACTCAGCGACCTGCACCCGGACCCGCCCGTGGCGACCTGCAACGTGCTGCTCGGCGGCGCCCTGCTCAAGGACCCGGTGCTGCGCTTTGACGCCGCCCTCGCGCGCAGCGGAGGTGAGGACAAACTACTGTTCCAGGCCGCGAAATTAAAGGGGTACGCTTTTGCCTGGTCACCCCAGGCGGTGACGCTCGAAGCGTATCCCGCCGAGCGCGCCACGCTCGCCTACATGCTGCGCGAGAGCTACCGCCGCGGCTGCGTGAAATACCGCGTCAAGCGCCTGCTGAAAGCGCGCTCTGCGGCCAAGTCCCTGCGCATCGCCGCGCGCCTGCTCGGACGCTCGCTGTGGCGCCTGGCGGTGGACGGCCTGCGCCTGCTGCTGAACCTGCCGCGCGGCCGCGCCCACTGGGTGGGCGCGGCGCTGGACATGGCCGACAGCGCCGGCACCGCCGCGGGCGTGCTGGGCATTCCCAACCGCCACTACAGGCCCGGCCGATGAACGCGACGCCGGGCAAGCGAGGATGGCGCGAGCGCCTGCCCGCGCTGGTGTACGCCACCTACCTGCTGTTCCTGGCGGGCTTCTATTTCGTGCCCAACGCCGTCGACCTCTACAAGTACTACATCGCCGGCGTGTTCTTCCCCGGGCTGCTGCTGTTGCCACGGCTGTGGCCGCTGGCGGCGCGCAGCCGCCTGTTACAGTGCGCCGCGGCCTACCTGCTGTACATGCTGCTGTCGTCTCTGTGGAGCGAACAGGTGGACGCCGCGGCGCTGTGGCGGGATACACGCTATGTCGCCTACATCCTGCTGTTCGTCCTGCTCAGCGCCCTGTTCGCCGACGGCGACAGGCGCCTGCGCGCGCTCGGCCTGCCCGTGGTGACCGCGGTGGCAGGCTGCGCGGCCCTGGCGGCCATCGTGCTGTTCGAGCCCGCACTGCGCTGGCCGGAACCCGGCGACGCGCGCCTGAGCGGCATCGGCATCACGGAAAACCCCAATCCCAGCGCCTTCGTGTACGGTTTCTTCGGTGTCTGCGCACTGTCCCTCGCCCGCCGGGGCCCCGGCTGGCGCCCCGCCTGGGCCGCCGCCTTCGGCGTGCTGCTGCTGTACGTGCTGCTGACCCGCAGCGATGGCGGCCTGCTCGCCCTGGCGACCGCCTGCGCCACCCTGCTGCTGGTCGACGGTCGCCTGCGCGGCGCGCACCTGGCGGCGGGCGGCGCGCTGCTGCTGTGCGCCGCGGCGTACCTCGCCTGGGCGCTGGGGCTGCTGCACGCCGGCATGGACCTGGGTTTCGCCAGCCGGTTGCCGATCTGGCGACACGTGCTGGACAGCTGGCAGGCGGCGCCGCTGTTTGGCAACGGCCTGCAAAAAGTGCTGGTGGTAGGCGCCGGCGGGCAGGAAAGTACGGTGAACTACGCGCACAGCCTGTTCCTGTCCACGCTGCGCGACGGCGGCCTGCTCGGCCTGGGGCTGCTGCTGCCGGTCTACGCCCTGGCCCTGCGGCGCGGCCTGCAGCGCGCCCTGTCCGGCAACGACGCCCTGCCGCTGGCGCTGTTCACCTTCGGTATGGTCTGCGTGCTCGCCGACGTCGACCAGGCCGTCACGCGGCCGCGCGAACTGTGGATCATCCTGTGGTTGCCCCTGGGGCTGCTGGTAGCCGCCGACGCCGCCGCGCGGGCTCAGTCGCCGAAAAAGATACGCCGGTAGGCGTCCGCCGCGCGCGCCGGCGCAAACGCCGCGCCGCGCGCCTGCAGCTGCTGCGCCGCGGGCGGCGCCTCCAGTGTGGCGAGCACGGCGGCGGCCATCGCGGCGCTGTCATCCACCGGCACCAGGCGGCCGTACTTCCCGCCATCCAGTATCTCCGCTGGCCCGCTGGGGCAGTCAGTACTTACTATCGGGCAGCCGGCGAGCAGCGCCTCCACCAGCACGTTGCCGAAACCCTCGTGCCGGGAGGAGAGCACGAAGACCGCCGCGCGCACCAGGTAGTCCTGGGGGTTGGGCTGGTAGCCGACCAGCTCCACCGACGCCTCGATGCCCAGTTCGCGCGCCAGCCCGGCCAGCGCCCGGGCGTGCGCCTGCTGGTCCGCCGAGGCGGGATCGCCGCCGACGATGAGCAGGCGCGCCGGGCGCTCACGGCGCACCGCGGCGAAGGCGCGCAGCAGCAGCGGGAAGTTTTTCTGCGCCACCAGGCGCCCGATACCCAGCACCACCGGCGGTTCGCCGGGCGCCAGCCAGGGGTGCGGCGGCCCGTCGCCGGCGGCGTCCAGCGGGCCCAGTTGCACGGGGTTGTGCACCACGTGCACGGCGGCCGGGGCCAGCTCCAGCAGTTCCAGCGCATCGCCGGCCACCCCCGCGGAGGACGCGACCACGCCCCGGGCCTGGCGGTAGCAGGCGCGCAGCAGCGGCAACATGTGCCGCTGCTGCCCGCGGGCGCCGCGCCGGCCCTGCTCGGCGCGCACCGACAGCGCGTTCTGGATACCGACGAAGACCGCCGTGCCCGGCGCCTGACCCGCCGCCGCCAGCACCGCGCAGACGTTGGCCTTGGGCAGGGCGGCAAACAGCACCGCCGGGCGCCGGGCGGCGAGGTGGCGCTGCAGGGCCGGGATATAGCGCAAGCTGCGCGGTATCTTGCGCGCGGCCCACAGCGTGGCCAGCAGCGCGGCGACACCGCCGTCGACACCGCGGCGCGCGGCGGCGAACGCCGCCAGCAGGCCGCGCGGCCGGGAAGCGGCGTCCAGCACCTGCAGTTCGACGCCGGCGGGGATGGCGTCGCGCAGTGCCCCGCGCGGTTCGCACACCAGCAGGTCCACCGGGAAACCGGCGGCGACGAAGCTGCCGGCCAGGGAGAGGACCACGCGCTCGGCGCCGCCGGCGGCGAGATTGTCGAGCAGGAAGACTACTTTTCGGTCCTGCACAGCGCCTTCCTCAAGGTTCGTTCAGCGGGTTCCGCGCGCGACCGCGGGGCGTCCTGCAACGACTGCCACAGGCGTGTGAAGGGCGCAGTATAGGGTCGCCAGAGCGGCCCGCCAAGGACGCGCCCGGGCGCGCTGCGCCGGTGGCGGGACGCCCCCCTGGCGGCGTCCGCGGCCGGCGCGTGGCAAGCGCCGGCGGGCGCCCCGTCGAGGCCGGCAACGCGCTGGAGCACCGGAAATATAAATCCTTTGATAACAGATAGTTACGGATTCACAGCGCGCCAAAACAGGCTCCTGAGCAGCGCCGCGCCTAACCAGAAAGGGGCATATTCACGTGTCAAATTTCCACCATTTGCGGGGCCCTCCAGGGTGGCCATTGGTATTATTACCTATAAGTGCAGAGTCCCGAAATGCTAGGATATGCACCTGTCAGGTAACCCCTGTAGGGGCCTGCGCACAAGGGCACAGCGCATGTACGCATACATGTACCAAGAGCAAGAAATGTGGCCCGCAAAACCAGGTGGGAAGATTTGAATTGAGTTTCACTGCTCGGCGGTAGAGCGAGTGAAGAGCAGGATTTTTCTGGAATAAAGCGACGGCGAACAACGTCGCACGAATTGAGGACGGTTCATTGTCACAAGTCAAACTAGAGGCCACGCCGACGCGCCACGACCTGCCGTTTCGTCCCGCCGATTTCACCACCCTCACCGAAGCGCTGGAGTATGCCGCGCAGGGTGAGACGGGCTCCAACTTCTACACCGGCCGCGGCGCCATCTACGCCAGCCTGAGCTACCGCGAACTGCGCGAACAGGCCATTGAGCTCGCGCACCAGTTGCTCGGCCTGGGCGTGTCCAGGGGCGACCGCGTGGCGCTGGTCGCCGAGACCAACCCCGATTTCATCCGTTTCTTCTACGCCTGCCAGTACGCCGGCCTCATCCCGGTGGCGCTGCCCGCATCGGTGAAAGTGGGCGCTCACCAAGCGTACGTGGCCCAGCTCAAGCGGCTGCTCGAGGCCTCCGACGCAGTCCTCGGTGTGGCCTGCGAGGGCTACCTGCCCTTCCTGCAGGAGGCCAGCGAAGACCTGTCCATGACCATGGTGGATGCACCCGAAGCCTTTTACGCACTGCCGGCCGACGAACAGCCCCTGCACCAGGCCAGTCCCGAAGACATCTCCTACATCCAGTACACCTCCGGCAGCACGCGCTTCCCGCGCGGCGTCGTCATCAAGCACAAGACCGCGCTGGCCAACCTGCAGGCGATCATCAGCCACGGGCTGGAGATGACCGCGCAGGACCGCATGATGTCCTGGCTGCCCTTTTACCACGACATGGGCCTGGTGGGTTTCGTACTGGTGCCGATGGCGGCCCAGGTGTCCATCGACTACCTCGACACCCGTGAGTTCGCCCTGCGTCCGCGCCAGTGGCTCACGCTGATGACCAAGACCCGCGCGACCATCTCCTTCGCCCCCTCCTTCGGCTACGACCTGTGCGCGCGCCGTGTGCGCGCCAGCGACGTGGAGAACTACGACCTGTCCAACTGGCGCGTTGCCGGCATCGGCGCGGAGATGATCCGGCCGCAGACGCTGGAACATTTCGCGCAGATGATGGAGCCCGCCGGTTTCGACCGCCGCGCCTTCCTCGCCTGTTACGGCATGGCCGAGTGCACGCTGGGCATCAGCTTCTCACCCCTGTGGACGGGTTTCACCACCCACCACATCGACGCGGACCACCTGTCCGACCACCACGAGGCGGTGCTGCTGGACGAGAACGACACCCAGGGTCGCGGTCGCCACTTCGTCAACTGCGGCGTGCCCCTGCCGAGTTTCGAGGTACAGATCCGCGACGACGACAAGGTCCTGGGCGACTGGCAGAGCGGCGTGATCTACCTGCGCGGCCCCAGCGTCATGTCCGGCTACTTCAACCTGCCGGAGGAAACCAGCCACGCCCTGTGCGAGGACGGCTGGCTGAACACCGGCGATATCGGCTACATGGTGGACGGCGTGCTGACCATCACCGGCCGCAAGAAAGACCTGATCATCATCCACGGCCGCAATATCTGGCCGCAGGATCTCGAGCACATCGCCGAGACCCAGCCCGAAGTTCGCTCCGGCGACGCCGTGGCCTTTTCCGCCCCCGATGCCGAGGGCGAGGAAATGTGTGTGCTCATGGTGCAGTGCCGCGAGCGCGACCCGGCCAAGCGCAACGCGCTGGTGCGTCGCCTGACGGCGCTGGTGCGCATGGAAATGAGCCTGGACTGCTACGTGCACCTGGTGCCCAACCGCTCCCTGCCGCGCACCTCCTCCGGCAAGCTGTCCCGCGCCAAGGCGCGACTGGACTTCATCAACACCCACAACCTGGAGCAGCTCAACGCCGCTGCCGAGGAAGTCCGCCTGAGGGTGGCCTCCGCCTGAACCGCACGTCCCTGATCGCGCCCGGCTCACTGGTCGCCGTTACCGGCGCCACCGGGTTTATCGGCACCTCTCTGTGTCACCTGCTGCGCCGGCAGGACGTCGCCGTGCGCGCGCTGGTCAGGGACCCCGCACGCGCGGCCGCACTGGAGCGCGCCGGCGTGGCGCTGGTAACCGGGGACCTGGGCGGACGCGCGGCCCTGTGCGAACTGGTGCGCGGCGCCGACGCGGTCATACACTGCGCCGGCGCGGTGCGCGGCAACAGCCAGGCGGACTTCGACGCGGTCAACGTCGCCGGCACCGCCGCCCTGCTCGAAGCGGTCGACGCACAGGCGCCACACGCGCGCCTGTGCCTGCTGTCCTCCATCGTGGCGCGCGAACCCGGACTGTCCTGGTACTCGCGCAGCAAGCACGACGGGGAGCGGCGACTCACCGCGCGCGACGACCTGGACTGGGTGGTGCTGCGGCCGCCGGCGGTGTACGGCCCCGGCGACACCGAGATGCTGCCCATCTTCCGCGCCATGGCGCGCGGCATCGCCACCGTGCCCGGCTCCCCCGGGGCGCGCACCTCGTTGATTCACGTGCAGGACCTCGTGCACGCCATCGTCGCCTGCCTGCAGGCCGGCGCGGCCCGCGGCCAGGTGCTGGAACTGGATGACGGCCGCAGCGGCGGCTACAGCTGGGCGGAGCTGGCGGCCATCGCCGGGCAGGTGTTCGGCCGCCGGGTGCGCCTGTGGCAGGTCCCCGCACCGCTGCTCGACGCGGTGGCGGCGGGCAACGGCGCCCTGGCGCGCATCACCGGGCGCGCGCCCATGCTCACCCCGCCCAAGCTGCGCGAACTGCGCCACCCGGACTGGGTGGCGGACAACCGCGCCATCACCGCGGCCAGCGGCTGGACGCCCGCTATCGACTTCGCCGACGGGCTCGCCCGCCTGGCCCTGTAGCGATTATTTTCGGGACTATGACCAAGAATTGGCCCCCGCCCCTGCGATATACTAGGGCATTGTACTTAGTCCTTGTTTTTTCAGGTATTTTTACCCGTGGCTGAATTCATCATCGGCAGTCCCCTGCGCCAGCTGGCGCGCCGGCACGAGCCCCTGCGGCAACTGCTGTGGCGCCTGGACTACGCGGTGATCTGGCTGTTGCACAAGCTGCTGCTGTTGTTGCCGGTGGACGCCAGTTCGCGTCTCGGCGAGCGCCTGGGGCGTGTGATCGGGCCGCTGATGCGGCGCAAGAGCGCCATCTTCCGGGAAAACCTGGCCACGGCCTTCCCGGATCTGGGCGACGACGAGCTGGACGACCTCGTGCGGCGCGCCTGGGGCCGCGCCGGCCGCGTGCTGGGGGAGTACCCGCACCTGGCGACCATCCTGTCCGAACCCGGGCGCCTGCAGGTCGAGCTGCTGGCGGACATTCCCACCTGGGCCGACCCGTCCAGCCCCTGCGTGATCGTCACCTCGCACCTGTCCAACTGGGAGGTGGTGTGCTCGGCGATGGCGAAGATCGGCATGCCCAACGCCAGCCTGTACTCGCCGCCGACCAACCCCTTCCTCGACCGCATGTTGCTGCAGTCGCGCCGGGCGCTGAACTGCGAGCTGCTGCCGCGGGACAACAGCGCGCGCCACCTGATGCGCGCGCTCAGGCAGGGCCGCACCGCGGCCATGGTCATGGACCGCCGCGTCGACGAGGGCCAGCCCATCCGCTTTTTCGGCCGCGACAAGCCGTCCACCGTGATGCCGGCGAAGCTGGCGCTGAAATTCAATTGCCCGCTGGTGCCGGTGCGCGTCGAACGCCTGCAGGACGCGCGCTTCCGGGTGAGTTTCCACCCGCCCATCACCCCCGGCGACCCGGCGGCGGACGAAAACGCCCGGGCGGCGGACATGATCACGCAGGTACACGCCCTGTTCGAGCAGTGGATCCGCGCGCAGCCGCAGGACTGGTTCTGTTCCAAGCGCCTGTGGCCGAAAGCCAAACAGGGTAAACTAGCCACGCTGAAGGAGGCCGGCCGTGACGCCGACATCGATTCGTATGCAGCCTGAGCAACCGCACCAATCCATCCGCCTGTTCGAGAACGACCTGCTCGAACGGCTGTCGCACGTCCACCCGATCACCCCGCTGCTGGTCTGGGCGCCCATCGCAGGCTGGCTGCTGTGGCGCGGCATGGCGGTGTACCAGCTGGGCGCGCCGGCGCTGCTGGCTGTCGCCGTGGCCGGGGTTTTTGTCTGGACACTGGCCGAGTACGGCCTGCACCGTTTCCTGTTCCATTTCCCGGCAAAGAGCAGGGCGGGCAAGTGGCTGGTGTTCCTGTTTCACGGCAACCACCACGAGGACCCCAAGGACAAGACACGGCTGGTGATGCCGCCGGCCGGCGCCATTCCCATCATGGCGGTGCTGTACCTGCTGTTCGGCCTGTTCATCCCGCAGCCGTGGATTCAGCCGTTCTGTGGCGGCTTCATCATCGGCTACCTGGTGTACGACTACATCCACTACGCGACGCACCACTTCCCGATGCGCAGCCCGCTGGCGAAGTTCCTCAAGCACTACCACCTGAAGCACCACTATTCCGGCGAGCCCGGCCGTTTCGGGGTCAGCTCCCCGCTGTGGGACCGGGTGTTCGGCACCGATCCGGGGCGCGGCTGAGCAGGCGCCCGTGCCCGAGTTCTACCTCGTACCGAAGAAACTGGCGCGCAGGACACCCTGGCTGGCCGATCTGTCACATCGACTCGAGGGTTACGCCTTTCGCGCCCTGTTCTGGACCATCCGCCGCCTCAGCCTGGAGAATGCCCTGCGCCTGGCCGGCGCGGCTTTCGCCCTGAGCGGGCGCTTCTCCGACAAGGCGCAAAAAGCCCGCGACAACCTCGCCGTGGCCTTCCCGGACCGGGACGAGGCCTGGCGCGAAGCCCGGGTCAGGGAGATATTCCGCTCCGTCGGCTACTCCGCGGTGGAACTGATCAAGCTGGACCAGATCTGGGAGGAGCGCGAGCAGCGCATCGAGTTCGTCTACGAGCCGCGCGCCAAGACGCTGATGGAAAACGGCGAGGCGGCCCTGTACATGACCGCCCACGTCGGCCCCTGGCAGGTGGCGCCGATGCTGCTGCGCAACTACGGCCTGAACATGAGCACCATCTACGCCCCGGAGTCACACCCGGTCATGAACGAGCTGATGCAGGGCCTGCGCCAGTCCATCGGCGAAAAGCTGATCTCCTCCGAGGCCGGGCCGCGCCCGATCATGCGCGAGTTGCGCGCGGGCAACAACGTGATCATGGCCATGGACACGCGCCCGGACCAGGGCAAGCTGGTGCCGTTTTTCGGTCGCGACGCGCTGACCAATACCAGCGCGGCGGGCCTGGCCCTGCGCAGCGGGGCGCAGCTCATTCTCGGCCGCGGTGAGCGCCTGCCCGGCGGCCGCTACCGCCTGACCGCCTACGACCCCATCACCAGCCCCTGCCCGGAGGCGGACATCAAGGAGCAGTCGGCGGCGATCACGCGCATCATCCACGATCACTTCGAGCAGTGGATACGCGAGTACCCGGGGCAATGGGTTTGCCTGAAGCGGCGCTGGCCGAAGAAGCACAAACTTTGATGCGGGCCGGGGCCAGCGCCTCAGTGCGCGGGCGCCAGCACGTTGGCCAGGGACTCCTCCTCGTGCCAGAACAGCTCCCGCCGGCAGTGCGTCTTGAGGAAGCGGATGATCTCCGGCGACAGCGATTCCTGGTAACGCGTCAGGACACCGATATCGATGCCCTGGCTGGCGGCGAAAGAGGAGTTGCTCTGGCTCGCCACGCCACCCTGGGTGTACTCCAGTAGCGCGGGCGCGTAGTCGATCCCGACGAACTCGCAGACACTGCGCATGGACGTCTCCGTATCGGTAACCAGTTCCTCGAAACGCAGGCGCAGCGCCGGCCCGCGGCGCCGCGCAAAGTCCTCGATCTCCTCCCAGTAGCGGTTCTGCCGGCGGCAGAAACGACCCAGGTCCAGGGTGGGGTTGCGCACCAGCTTGGAGGCCAGGTGCGCGCGCGGGTCGCGCACCAGGAAGATACCGCGCACATCGTAGTTGCGCGCCAGCACCGCACTGACCCGGCTGAGGTCGCGGTTGCTCGGTTGCAGCGCGCAGAAACACACGCGCAGGCGGTCGTCGTCGGGGCGGTGTCCCAGGGCCACCGCCAGCGCCTCGACGTGGTTGCGCACCAGGTCATCGGGGCTCAGGCGATGGTGGTGTTCGCGCAGGTAGGCGTAGTATGCGTCCAGGTCCAGGGAGCCCTCGGAGCCGAAGACCTCGGTGCCGTGCCCGGCGTTCACCCGTTCCAGGTGGCCGTCCTTCTGCAGTTTGCGGTAGAACGCCGGCGCCTGCTCCGGGGACACCAGCATGCCGCGCAGCTGCAACAGCGGGTGGCGCGACAGGTGGCGGATGAAATAGTCCTCGTCCGGCGGCAGCAGCAGTTGCGGGTGGTTGTCCAGCAGCCCGCGCAGCAGGTGGTTGCCGCCGCGCGGCGGCGCGCCCAGGATCAACAGCCGCGGGCGCTTGCCGGGCCGCGGCACCGCCGGCGTCGCCACCGACACCACGGCGCCCGCGCGGCGGCGCAGCGCCTTCTCCCCCAGTTCCCGGTACAGCTCGGTGTAGCGGTCCAGGGTGATGCGCTGGTCCATGGCGTCGCGAATATAGGACAGGCCCGCCTCGCTCCAGTGCCTGCGTGCGTCGGTGTCGGCCAGCAGCGGCTGCAGCGCCGCGGCCAGGGCGCCGGCATTGCGCTCCACCAGCTGGTAGTGACGCCCCGGCGTGCCGATGGCCGCGGACAGGCCGGTGTAGCGGCTGACCACCGCCGGCAGGCCGGTCGCCATGGCCTCGAGCACCGAGTTTGGTGTGCCCTCGCGCTTGGTCGGCAGGACAAAGAGGTCGGCGGCGCGCAGCCAGTTTTCCACGTCGTCCACCTGGCCGGAAAAATGCACCCGCTGTGGCGCCGCGGATGAGCTGACCAGGCTGTCCAGTTTGCGCGCGAACGCCGCCAGGCGCGGGTCGTACTGGTCCGCGCGCGGGCCGATCAACAGCAGGTGGGTATCCGGGTGCGACCCTAGCAGGCGGCGCCAGGCCTCGATGGCCAGGTCCGGCCCCTTGCGCGGCATGACCGCGCCCACGGTAGCGACCACCTGGTGCTGCGGCGCGATGCCCAGGCGCTCGCGCAGCGCCTGCCGGCCGCGCTGCAGTGCCGCCGTGTCGGCGGGACGAAAGCGCTCGAGGTTGACACCGTTGGGGATGTACTCGATACGCGTGTTGACGCCAATCTCCTGCAGGAACTCCTGGATCGCCGGGCTATTGGTGACCAGCGAGTCGAAACTGTCGTAGACATGGCGGTAGCCGGTGCCGCGGAACCAGCGCTTGGAGGGCTTGGAGGGCCAGGCGGGGAACTGCGACACCGAGTACAGCGTGGCCACGCCCGACTGCTGCAACTGATCGATCCAGGGACGCGCCTCCGGGCGCAGGTTGGTCAGCAACTGCGCCACCACCGGGCCCGGCGCGCGCCGCGAGCAGACTTCCAGCAGGGCTTCGTAATAGATCGAGGTGCGCTCCCTGCCCTTTACATCGGGCAGGCGTATACGCTCCAGCGGCGCCCCGTCCAGGCGCGTGGTGGGCATGTACTCGCCGGGCTGCGCGTCGTACCAGCCCAGTTCGGCGTCGCGCTCGGAGCGTTCGCCCAGCAGCGGGGTGCCGGTGAGCAGGTGCACGTCCAGCCCGCGGGCGACGAAACCCGGAATGTACTGGCGGTAGCGATTCTGGGCGCCGCCGTAGGTGGGATAGAAATGGGGCGACGCCAGCCATAGCCGGGTGGGCGCCGATATAGCGGAAGTGATGTCAGCGACTCCTGTTATGGGGACCGGTCGTGCAACCCGCTCCCTGCCATGCCCGGTGCTGCGGCAAGCTTACCACAGGGCCACTGGACACAAAATCCGCGCCCCGCGGGGCGCTCAGTACATCAGGCTTTCCTTGTGCGTGACCAGTTCCTTGCCGCTGACCAGGCGCCGCGCCTTCTTCAGGGCCATGCGCAGTGGCCGGTGCTCCTCAAACACCACGATAAAGACCTTGCGGTAGTGCTCCGGGGGGCAGGCGATGCGGCGCACGCCGTGCCAGGAGTTGCCGCGACGGCCGAAAATCAGGCTGCGGTTGTCGCGGGTCTGCGCCGGGTACTCGGCCTCGAAGTCCTCGAACGCCGGCGCGCTGTCGGCGGCAAAGCGTCCGGCGTCGTCCAGCACCACGGTCTCGCCGCCCCAGTCCCACTGCCAGTCGTCCTGCGTGTTCAGGTAGAAGATCTGTGAACCGATCTTGCCCTTGGAATCGCAGTGCGGCGACACCTCGCCGCCATCCGGCGTGAAATGCCAGTGGAAGCGGAAGCGCACGTCGGACACCCCCAGCAGGCGGCAGACGAATGCCCGGTACTGGTCGCCGCACAGTTCCTCCACGAAGTCGCGCCAGCCAGGGGCGATCTCCATGCCGCGCTCGTAGTCCAGCACGTAGCGGTCATGGCTGCCCTGGCCGTGCTTGCGCTGTTTGCCGAAAAACGCGCGAAACTGCGCCAGTGGCGGCAGGCTGCCGAGCAACTCGCCGTAGCGGCCCGGCTCGATGAAATACTGCGGGTTGGCCCAGGGGAACGGCCGGGTCGACTGGAACTGCGCCGTGTCGATGGCGTCCAGCACGGGGGTATTGAGGAAGCTACTGCCGGTCATCGCGGTGCCGCCGGTAAAAACCCCTATTATACGACTGCCCGGGGCGCGACGACAGCGCGCGCGACGGTCATCCCCCGGCCAGGGACAGGGAGCCCCGGGAGGAGCCGGCGCGGCGCGCGCTGGCCAGGGCGGCGCCGCTGATGCGCGCGGTGCGCAGGTCGCCGAAGGGCGAGCCGAGGCCGCTGTTGACGATCAGCGCCACGGCCAGTTGCCGCTGCGGGTCGGCCCAGGCGCCGGAGCCGCCGAAGCCGAAGTGGCCGAAAGCCCGCCGCGGGGTGCCGCGGGTGGTAAAGACCCCGTGGTAGCCCAGGCGCCAGCGCATATCGAAGGGAATCACCGCCAGGCGGCCGGTCGGCGGCTGCACCTGCGTGGCCTCGTGCAGCGTCTGCGCAGACAGCAGCCGCACACCGTCGAGCTCGCCGCCGTTGGCCAGCAGCGCGTACAGCCGCGCCAGGGAGCGGGCGGTGAACAGGCCGTTGGCGGCCGGGATGCTGGCGCGCAGGGTCTGCGCCGAGCCGAACTCGAAAGTGCTGACGCCGTGGGGCGCCAGGGCGTCGAACAGGCTCGCCAGGTCGGTGTCCACGCCGACCCGGGCGAGCCAGCGGCTCAACCCGGCGGCGCCCGACTCGAGGCGGCTGCCCAGGGAGGTGCGGCTCAGGCGCCGGGTGGACTCGGGAAAGATCAGGCTCGCCGCGCGCGGGATCGCGCTGGCCGGCGCGCCGATGAACAGGCCGTCCAGGCCCAGCGGCCTGGCGAGCTCCTGCCGTACCAAAGTAGCGAACTTCCTGCCGGAGACGCGCTGCAGGATCTCCCCCACCAGGAAACCGAAGGTGAGGCCGTGGTAGCCGGTACGCGTGCCGGGCTCGTGAATCGGCGCTGTGCGCTCGATCACCGCGATCATGTGTTTCCAGTCGAGCAGGCGGTCGATGTGATCAATCATCTGGCGGATGTGGTACAGGCCGCTCTGGTGGGCGAGCACCTGCCGCACCGTGATCTCCGCCTTGCCCGCCTGGGCGAATTCCGGCCAGTACCGCGCCACCGGGGCATCGTAATCGACCAGGCCGCGATCGGCGTAGATGTGCAGCAGCGTGGCGGCCACGCCCTTGGTGGTGGAAAAGCTCGGCGCCATGGTGTCCCGGGTCCAGGGGGTGTTGTCGACGTCGCGAGCACCGCCCCACAGGTCCGCCACACACTCGCCGCGGTAATACACGCACACCGCCGCACCCCCGGGATAGCGGGAAAGCTGGTCGCGCAGGGTGCGTTCCACGCGGTAGAAATCCGGATGCACCATGCCGTCCAGGTGCAATTTACGCGAGCGCAGGCAGTTGATCGTCATGGCGTGCCCCGGCGGTTCGATTATCGTTATCAGCGGTGACATTTTATCACCCCCTGTGCCAGAACATACCACAGGCGTCGCCGACGTGCCGAATCGCGCCATCATCGCCGCAATAGGGCGCAAAAAGCGCGCGCCTGCCCTATCATTGGGAGGCCGCTCACCTGCCGGGAGATTCGACCCATGCGCCGTGCCATCCTGATTACCTGCACCGTCCTGCTGCTTCTGCTGGTGGCGGCGGTGTTGCTGCTACCGCTGTTCCTGGACCGCGACAAGGTGCTGGCCATGGCCACCCAGGCGGTGAAGGAAAAGAGCGGCGCCACGCTGGTCGTGGACGGCGACCTCGAACTGTCGCTGTTTCCCACCCTGGGCGTGTCCTTCAGTGCGGCGAGCATCACCATGCAGGGGAGCAACCGGCCGGACCTGGAAATCGGCGCCGCCCAGGTCGGTGTGCAACTACTGCCACTGCTCTCGCGCCAGGTCGAGATCGACACCATCAGCGTGAGCGACCTGACCGCGCGCCTGGTGGCCGCGCCGCCGGCGGAGCGCGTGGACACCAGCGGCTACAGCGACGCGGAACTGGAAGCCTGGTATGCCCAGCGCCGCCGCGAGCGCGAGGCCGCCGGACAGGCGGCGGGTGCGGAGGCGGCCCTGGCGGTGCCGCTGGCGCTGAACGTGTCCAGCCTTGAGATCACCGACGCCCGCGTGGAGAGCCTGGACGCGGAGACCGGCCAGACCTCGGTGCTGGAACTGCGCTCGCTGCAGGCCAGCGGGCTGAACCTCGACGGCGCACCCATTCCGCTGTCGCTGGCGCTGCACGTGCCCGGCGAGGCGCCGCTGGACATCGCCGCCGAGGGCGAGATCGCCATCGCCGCGGACAGTGACAAGCTGAGTTTCGAAGAGCTGCGCGTGGATATCAGCGGCGCCACCGCCGAGCCCGTGGCCCTGACACTCGCCGGGACGGCGGACCTGGGGCGCCAGAGCGCCAGCGTGACGCTGGCGCTGGAACTGGGGCCCACCCGCGGCGACGGCACGCTGCGCTACGCGAGTTTCGAGAGCCCGCAGATCGACGCGGACCTGCACCTGAACCTGCTGGACCCGGCGCTGCTGGTGCTGGCAGGACCGGAGGCCGCCGACACCGCCGGGGGCGAGACGCCCGCAGCCAGCGGCGACGAACCCCTGCCCCTGGACGCGATCCGCACCATCGATACCCGCGCCGCACTGCGCGTGGACAGCGCCCGCTTCGGTGCGCACACCATCGAAAACCTGTCCCTGCGCCTGCGCGCGCTGGAGGGCGTGATCGAACTGAGCGAGGTCAGCGGCCGCCTGCACGGCGGGCAACTCGCCGCCGCCGCCACCTTCGACGGCCGCCACAACATCGCGCAGTTGCGCAACCAGGGGGGCCTGGACGCGCTGGACATCGCCACCGCGCTGGCGGCGATGGAGTCCGCTCCCGTTTTGTCCGGCAGCGCGAGCCTGGACTGGGAGCTGGCGGCGCAGGGCGGCAGCGTCAACGCCCTCACCGCGGCGTTGACGGGACCGGTCAAACTGGCGACCACGGACATCGTGCTGCACGGCACCAGCGTGGAGCGACTGCTCTGCCGCGCCGTCGCACTGACCAACAACGAGAAACTGACCAGCACGTTCGAGCCCGACACGCACTTCACCGAACTCTACGCCGACGTGGCGATCGCCGGGGGCGAGGCACGCCTGGCGCCCCTGCGCGCGCAACTGGACGCGGTCAGCCTGTCCGGCACAGGCAGCTTCGACCTGCTGGCGCAGGACTTCGACACCACCTTCAAGGCGCGCCTGTCCCCCGGGCTGGAGGAGCTGGACCCCGCCTGCCGCGTAAGCAAGCGCCTGACCGCTATCGATTTCCCGGTGAATTGCCGCGGCCAGGTCAGTGGCACGCCCGGCGACTGGTGCAAGGTGGACACGGAGGAAATCATCACCGACCTGGCGGTGAACGAGGGCAAGCGCAAGCTGGAAAAAAAGGCGGGCAAACTGTTCAACAAGCTGCTCGGCGGGAGCAAGGACAAGGGCCAGGGACCGGAGTGATCCGGCCCGGCCCTCCACGCCGGTGCGGGGCGGGCGGGTCAGTTGCGCCGTATCAGTTCAGGACCCGGTAACCCCGGCCGCGCAGGCACTGTTTCACCACCTGCACCTCGTCGCGCTCACCCTCGCTGACGCCCCGGGCGCCGCCGGTGACCGCGCCGGCGCCGCCGCCGCGCAGCGCCCCGTCGCCACCGCCGAAGATAGCGCCCACCGCGGCCCCCACCACCGCTCCGGATGCGGCGCCGCGGGCGCCCTTCTCGCCGGTTTTCACGCCCTGGGAGTACTGCCGGCACTCGGCCAGGTCCTGCTGGTAGGCCGTCATATTGACGCCCTTCTCGTCGATGATGATTTCGTCGGTCGTGGTGCAGCCGGCGAGCAACGCGATGAGCCCCGCCGACAGCACCAGGGCGGGCAAGTGTCCGTTCATGCTCTTCCTCCGTTATTTTCCTTATGACAGCGCGCGCTTGACGCAGTTCAAGGCTAGCACGACCCGCTGGTGCGGGCGAACCGGCGCCCGCAATGGCCACGCTGCGCTACAATGGTAGAGGCACACCCGACAGCGGAAACTGATTATGCGACAGCTCACCGGCCTCGACGCCTCCTTTCTCTACCTGGAAACTCCCAACGCTCCCATGCATATCTCCGGGCTGTCGATCTACGACCAGTCCACCGCCCCCGGCGGCAAGGTGCGTTACAAGGAGATCGTCGAGAACACCAACCGGCGCATCCTCGGCCTGCCGGTGATGACACAGAAGCTGGTCACCGTGCCCATGGACCTGGACCATCCCTACTGGGTGACCGACGGCGCCTTCGACCCCGAGTTCCACATCCGCCACCTCGCCCTGCCCAAGCCGGGCGACTGGCGCCAGCTGTGCATCCTGATTTCGCGGGTACACGCGCGCCCACTGGACCGCGGCCGCCCCCTGTGGGAAATGTACGTTATCGAGGGCCTGGACAACGTCGAGGGCCTGCCGCCGGGCTGCTTCGCCATCTTCACCAAGACCCACCACGCGGCTGTGGACGGCACCTCCGGCATGGAGCTGACCGCGGCGATTCACGACCTGTCGCCGGACTACAAGACGACGCGCCCGGACACCACCGTGCGCGTCGACACCCATCCCACCACCATCGAACTGTTGCTGCGCTCGCAACTCAACAACCTGCGCAAGCCCTTCCACTTTGTCAGCGTGGCGCGCAACACGGTCCCGGGACTGGCCAAGGCGGTCGCCGGCATTTCCCAGGGCAAGCTCAACCGTGTGCGCGACATCCCGCGCACACGCTTCAATGGCAAGGTCTCGCCGCACCGGGTGTTCGACGCCATCTCGGTGCCGCTGGACGATGTGAAGGCCATCAAGAACGCGATTCCCGGCGCCACCGTCAACGACGCGGCCATCGCCATCGTCGGCGGCGCCCTGCGCAAGTACCTGTCGGCCCACGACGAGCTGCCACAGACCTCCCTGGCGGCGATGGCGCCGGTGAACGTGCGCTCCGACAAGGACAAGGCCGGGGGCAATATCGTCTCCACCATGACCGTGCAGGTGCGCAGTGATATCGAGGAGCCCATGGCAAGGCTGCGCGCGGTGCACGAGGGCACCAGCAAGGCCAAGGAACTGACCAACGCCATCGGCGCCAAGGCGATGACCGACTACAGCCAGTTCATTCCCTCCATGCTCACCGCCCAGGCGGCGCGACTGGCCAGCCGCTGGGGCCTGCTCAACCGCATGTCGCCACAGTTCAACTGCGTCATCACCAACGTGCCGGGGCCGCCCATCCCCCTGTACAGCACGGGCGCGAAAATGGTGGCCAATTTTGGCACCGGCCCGGTCTTCGACGGCCTCGGGCTGTTCCACGTGATCAGCAGCTACTGCGGCCAGTTCACCGTCAGCGCCACCAGTTGCCGCGTGATGATGCCCGACCCCGGCTTCTACCGGCAATGCCTGCAGGAGAGCTTCCAGGAGTTGCTCGTCGCCGCCCGCGCCAGCGGCGGGAAAAAGGCCGGCAAGCCGACCGCACTGACCGGCGGCGAGAAAAAATCCGGCAAAAAGAAGTCCGGCAAAGCGGCCCGGGCGGCCTGAAGCGCGCGCAGCTTTTGCCATGACGAATTGCGCGTCTCCCGAGTGCGCCGCGGCGCGACCCGTTGCATTACCCGACCCGGTGTCGATGCCACCGAGGGGCCGCTGATGGACGAGTCGCGCTGGCAATACCTGGAGCTGCGGCGCGAGGGCCGGGTGCTGGAGGTCGCTTTCCGCTCCGGTCACAGGGTCAACAGCCTGAACAACGCGCTGCTGCGCGAACTGACCGAACTGGCGCAGCAACTGCAGTTCGACAGCGAACTCAGCGCCATCATCCTGCACGGCACGGCGGACATGTTCAGCGCCGGCATGGACCTGCGCGACCCCGAGGCGGCGCGAGCGCTGGACGCGGGCCTGGCCGAGCGGCGCCAGCTGGTCAAGGTCGGGCCGGCCATGTGCGCCGCCTGGGAGGCGCTGGAACAGATCACCATCGTCGCCATCGAGGGCTGGTGCACCGGCGGCGGCGCGGCCCTGGCGGTGGCCTGCGACTGGCGCGTGGCGGCGGACGACGCGCGCTTCTACGTGCCGGAACTGAAACTGGGTATGAACATGAGCTGGCAGAGCGTGCCGCGCTTCAACCACCTGATCGGACCCGCCCGCACCAAGCAGTTGCTGATCCTGGCCGAACCGCTGGACATGGCCACCGCCGAGCGCTGGGGACTGGTGGACCACCTGGCCCCCCCCGGGGGCGCACTGGCCCGCGCGCGCGAACTGGCGACACAGGTCGCGGCGCGACCACCGGTGCCCGTGCGCATGGCCAAGCGCGCCATCACCAACAGCGCCGGCGCCCTGGACCACGCCACCAGTTTCATGGACGCGGACCAGTTCCTGCTCACCCAGGACAGCGATGACGCCGCCGAGGGCATGCGCGCCTTTTTCGACAAGCGCGACGGCGATTTCAAGGGCAACTGAACAGGCCGCCGGCGCCACCCGATCACACGACAATACTCCCACGCGACAACCACGAGGTAACCGTCATGTCCTACACCACCCTGCGCTACGAGGTCGCCGAAGGCATTCTCACCCTGACCCTCAATCGCCCGGACCACCTCAACGCCTTCACGGTGGAGATGGCGCACGAGCTGATCGACGCCTTCGGCCGCGCCAGCGAGGACGACGCGGTGCGCGCGGTCGTGGTCACCGGCGAGGGTCGGGCATTCTGCGCCGGGATGGACCTGTCCACGCCGGGCAACGTGTTCGGGCTGAACGAGGCCCTGCGCCCGACCATGGCGGATATGGAAGAGCGGCTGGACGACCCGGAGATCATCAGCGGCGTGCGCGATACCGGCGGCCGCGTGACACTGGCAATCTACGACTGCAAGAAACCGGTCATCGCCGCCATCAACGGCGCCGCCGTGGGCATCGGCGCCACCATGACCTGCGCCATGGACATTCGCCTGGCATCGGAGAATGCCCGCATCGGTTTCGTCTTCAACAAGATCGGCATCACCCCCGAGGCCTGCTCGACCTGGTTCCTGCCGCGCATCGTCGGCATCTCCCGCGCCCTGGAATGGGTGTACAGCGCCGACATTCTCAGCGCGCAGGAGGCGCTGGACGGCGGCCTGGTCAAGGCGGTGGTCGCGCCCGACCAGCTGCTGCAGGAAGCCTATGCCATCGCGCGCAGGATCGCGCGCCACAGCCCGGTGTCCATCGCCCTCACCCGCCAGATGATGTACCGCAACGCCGCGCAGCCGGACCCGTTGCAGGCGCACAAGGTGGATTCCCTGGCGATCTTCTACGCCAGCCTCGACAGCGGCAAGGAGGGCGTCGCCTCCTTCCTGGAAAAACGCGACCCGGCGTTCACCGACCGCGCCTCCACGGACATGCCGCCGTTCTACCCCTGGTGGGAATGAGGCCACGCCCGCGCCGCGCTGGCGCCCGCGCCCATAACACTGGCGCCAGCCACCAAGTGCGCGCCAGCCGTATCGCGTACTATGCTTGTCCACTGCAGCCTCCACGGGATCGAAGCGGATGACGGACAGGACATTGCGTATCGGCGGCGCCAGCGGCTTCTGGGGTGACGCCGCCCGCGCCACGCCGCAACTGCTGGGCGAGGAGCTGGATTTCATCGTCTACGACTACCTGGCCGAAATCACCATGTCCATCATGGCGCGGGCCCGGGCCAAGGACGACAGCCGCGGCTACGCCACCGATTTCGTCAGCGCGGCGATGAAGCCACACCTGGCGCTGATCGCCGAGCGCGGCGTCAGGGTCATTTCCAACGCCGGCGGGGTCAACCCGCACGCCTGTGTGGCGGCGCTGCAGGCGGAGATCGCAGCCCAGGGACTGGAGCTGAGCGTGGCCTGCGTCAGCGGCGACGATCTCATGGATCGCCTCGGGCAGTTCGCCGACAGCACCGAGATGTTTTCCGGCGCGGCGTTCCCCGATGCCGACCAGGTGCTGAGCGTGAACGCCTACCTCGGCGCCTTTCCCATCGCCCGCGCGCTGGACCTGGGCGCGGACATTGTCGTCACCGGGCGCTGCGTGGACAGCGCGGTCACCCTGGGCGCCTGCATTCACACCTTCGGCTGGCAGCGCCAGGACCACGACCGGCTGGCCATGGGCTCGCTGGCGGGCCATATCCTCGAGTGCGGCCCGCAGGCCACCGGCGGCAATTTCACCGACTGGGAGGATGTGGCGGGCCTGGCGAACATCGGTTACCCGATTGCCGAGATCCACGCCGATGGCAGCTTCGACTGCAGCAAGCCCGCCGGCAGCGGCGGCCTGGTCAGCGTCGGCACCGTGTGCGAGCAGATGCTGTACGAGATCGGCGATCCCCAGGCCTACATCCTGCCCGACGTGACCTGCGATTTTTCCACGGCGGTGGTCGAGCAACTGGGCGAGAACCGCGTGCGCGTGAGCGGCGCCACCGGGCGCCCGGCGCCGGACAGCTACAAGGTCTGCGCGACCTTCGCCGACCAGTTTCGCGGCGGCACCTACCTGAGTTTTTACGGCATCGACGCCGACCGCAAGGCCCGCGCCCTCGGCGCGGCGGTCTTCGAGGCGGCGCGCAACACGCTGCGCGCTTTCGAGCTGGCGGATTTTACCGAGACCAGCCTGGAGGTACTGGGCACCGAGAGCCAGTACGGCGATTTCAGCGAGGTCGACGGCGCGCGCGAAGTGGTGCTGAAAATCGCCGCCAAGCACGCGGACATGATCGGCATCGGTATCCTGCTCAAGGAGGCGGTGGGCCTGGGCCTGGCGACCCCGCCGGGGCTGTCGGGTTTCGCCGGCAGCCGGCCCGGCCCGTCACCGGTGGTGCGCCTGTTCTCCTGCACCGTGCCCCGGGACAGCGTGCCGGTGACGGTACAGTTCGCCGGCGCCCGTCACGCCTGCGACGAGGCCCACGGCCAGCCCCTGGACAGCGCGCCGCCGCAGCGCCCTCCGGCGCCGCAATGTGAACCCTTCGAGGACGCGGTGGAGGTGCCGCTGGTGCGGCTGGCCTGGGGCCGCTCCGGCGACAAGGGCGACAAGGCCAACATCGGCATCATCGCGCGCCAGGCGCGCTACCTGCCCTACATCTGGGCGGCACTGAGCGAGGAACAGGTGAGCGCGCGCTTTGCGCATTTCCTCGCCTCGACCGGGCCCGGCAGCGTCGAACGCTTCCTGCTGCCGGGCAGCCACGCCATCAACTTCCTCCTGCACGACGTGCTCGGCGGCGGCGGCGTCGCCAGTATTCGCAACGACCCGCAGGGCAAGGGCTACGCGCAACTGCTGTTGTCCTGCCCCATCGCCGTGCCGGCGCAACTCGCCCGGGAGCTGTCATGACCGCGTTCCGCTCGAAGATCAACCCGAACGCGGAGTCCTTCGCGAAAAACCGCGCCGACATGCTGGCGCTGGTCGACAAGCTGCGCGAGCTGAACGCACGCGGGGCGCAGATCTCGGCAAAACGCGCAGCGCGTTTCGCCGCCCGCGGCCAGTTGCTGCCGCGCGAGCGCCTGGCGCGGTTGCTGGATCCGGGCATGCCGTTCCTCACCGTTGGCAACCTCGCCGGCTACCTGCTGGACACGGACGACCCGCAGCGCTCGATACCGGGCTCCACGGTTATCACCGGCATCGGTTTCATCGGCGGCGTGCGCTGCATGATCGTGGTCGACGACAGCGGCATCGCCGCGGGCACGCTGACCTCGGCCACCGGCTACCGCGTCACCCGCTGCGAGGAGATTGCCCTGCAGCAGAAGCTGCCCTTCGTGCACCTGGTGGAAAGCGCCGGCGGCGACCTGCTCAACTACACCGTCGAGGGCTTTTCCGCCGGCGGCGCGCTGTTCGGCAACCTGGCCAGGCTGAGCAAGGCCGGTATTCCGGTGATCTCCATCCTGCACGGCTCCTCCACCGCCGGTGGCGCCTACATGCCCGGGCTGTCCGACTACGTCATCGCGGTGCGCGACAACGGCAAGGCCTTCCTCGCCGGCCCGCCGCTGCTGCGCGCCGCCACCGGGGAGATCGCCACCGAGGAGGAACTGGGCGGCGCCGAGATGCACGCCAGCGTGTCCGGCCTGGCCGAGTACCTGGCGGAGAACGACGGCCACGCGGTGCAGATGTGCCGCGAACTGGTCGGCCGCCTGCACTGGAACAAGGACTGCGCGCAACCGCAGCGCGGCAGCTATGCCGAACCGGCCTATGACCCGGACGAGATCGCCGGCGTGATCCCCTGCGACTACCGCACGCCCTACGACATGCGCGAACTGGTGGCGCGCATCGTCGACGGCTCCGACTTCATGGATTTCAAATCGCGCTACGGGCCCGCCACCGTGTGCCTGCAGGCGGAGATTTTCGGCCTGCCCTGCGGCATCCTCGGCAACAACGGTCCCATAGACCCCGCCGGCGCTACCAAGGCCACGCAGTTCCTGCAACTGTGTGACCAGGCCAACGTCCCCGTGCTGTTCCTGCAGAACACCACCGGCTACATCGTCGGCACCAAAAGCGAGCGCGCCGGCATGATCAAGCACGGCTCGAAGATGATCCAGGCGGTGACCAACCTGGAGGTGCCGCGCATCACCCTGATGACCGGGGCCAGTTTCGGCGCCGGCAACTACGGTATGTGCGGCCGCCACTTCAACCCGGACTTCCTCTACACCTTCCCCAATGCCAGCACCGGCGTGATGGGCGGCGAACAGGCCGCCAAAACCATGTCCATGGTGGCGCGCGGCAAGGCCGAGGCGGGAGGTGCCGAGGTGGACGAGGACGCCCTGGCGCAACAGGAAGCGTTCATCACCGACATGTTCGACAGCCAGTCCAGCGCGTTCTACACCTCGGGCCACCTGATGGACGACGGCATGATAGATCCCCGCGACAGCCGCATGACCCTCGGTTTCCTGCTGGAGACCGTATGGGAAACGCGCCACCGCCAGGTGCGCGAGAACAGTTTCGGCATCGCCCGCATGTAACCCGGAGACAAATGCATGAGCAAACTACCCGCGACAACGCTGCTTGAACTGGAACAACGGGGCAGCGTACTGACCATCTGGCTCAATCGCCCGCAGGCGAAGAACGCCCTGTCGGTGGAAATGATCGACGAACTGCACACGGTGCTGGACGCGGTGCGCGAGGAGCGCGCGCTGCGCACCCTGGTGCTGCGCGGCAGGGGCGGCGTGTTCTGCGCCGGCGCCGACCTCAAGGGATTCAAGAGCGGGCACCAGGACGGCGCGGCGGACGCGGCCAGCGTGGCCAGGGACAACCGGCACTTCGGCGACCTGATGCTCAAGCTCAACGAACAGCCGCAGGTGGTGATCATGCTGGTCGAGGGCGCCGCCATCGGCGGCGGCCTCGGCCTGGCCTGCATCGGCGACGTGACCATCGTCACCCGCGAGGCGCGTTTTCGCCTGTCGGAGACCAGCCTGGGCATTCCGCCGGCGCAGATCGCGCCCTTCGTCATGGAACGTGTCGGCCTGACCCAGGCGCGCCGCCTGATGCTCACCGGTGCGCGCTTCACCGGGGAGGAAGCGGTGCGGGTCGGCATCGGCCACCTGCTGGCGGAGGATGCGCAGGACCTTGACGCACAGTGCGAACAGGTGCTGGAGCAGATCGCCCTGTGCGCTCCGGGCGCCAACGCGGTGACCAAGTCCATCCTGTTCGAGGCCACGCGCAGGCCGCGCGCCGAGGCGCTGGACTTCGCCGCGCGCGGCTTTGCCGACTGCATGCTGTCCGATGAGGGGCGCGAGGGCGTCGCCGCCTTCGTCGAGAAACGCCGACCCGCCTGGGCCGGACGCTAGACGGCGGGCGCTCGCAGATGACGCACTTCGCCAGCATCCTGGTCGCCAACCGCGGCGAGATCGCCTGCCGCGTCATGCGCACGGCCAGGGACCTGGGCTACCGCAGCGTGGCCGTGTACTCCGAGGCGGACGCCGGCTCGCCGCACGTGCAGATGGCCGACGAGGCCCTGTGCATCGGCCCCGGTCCGGCCGCCGAGTCCTACCTGGACGGCGACAGGATCCTCGCCGCCGCCCGTGCCAGCGGCGCCGGTGCGATCCACCCCGGCTACGGCTTCCTCAGCGAAAACGCCGACTTCGCCCGCGCCGTCGAGGCGGCGGGGCTGACCTTCATCGGGCCAGCGCCCGAGGCCATCACGCTGATGGGCAACAAGGCCCAGGCCAAACGCCGCATGCTCGAGGCCGGGGTGCCCTGTGTGCCCGGCTACCAGGGCGCGGACCAGTCCGACGACGCCCTGCTCGCGGCGGCGGCGGACATCGGCATGCCGGTAATGGTCAAGGCGGCCGCCGGCGGCGGCGGTCGCGGCATGCGCCTGGTGGAAAGCGAAGACGAACTGGCCGGGGCCATCGCCATGGCCCGCGCCGAGGCGCTCAGCGCCTTCGGCAGCGACGAGCTGATCCTGGAAAAGGCCATCTTGCGCCCGCGCCACGTGGAACTGCAGGTGTTCGCCGATAGCCACGGCCACACCATTCACCTGGGCGAGCGGGACTGCTCGCTGCAGCGGCGCCACCAGAAGGTGGTGGAAGAGTCCCCCTGCCCGGTGATGACACCCGAGCTGCGTGAGCGCATGGGCGCAGCCGCGGTAACCGCCGCGCGGAGCATCGACTACCGCGGCGCCGGCACGGTGGAGTTCCTGCTCGACGCGCAGGGCGAATTCTACTTCCTGGAAATGAATACACGGCTGCAGGTGGAGCACCCGGTGACCGAACTGGTCACTGGCCTGGACCTGGTCGCCCTGCAGTTGCGCGTGGCCAAGGGCGAACGCCTGGGACTGGCGCAGGAGGACGTGCGCCTGTGCGGCCACGCGCTGGAGGCGCGCCTCTACCTGGAGGATCCCGCCCAGGACTTCCTGCCCATGTCCGGGCCCGTGGCGTTGTGGTCGCCCCCCGGCGGCGCCGGCGTCCGGGTGGATGCGGGTATCCGCAGCGGCCAGGACATCTCGCCCCACTACGACCCGATGGTGGCGAAGATCATCGCCAGCGGCCCCTCGCGGGAGGCGGCGCGGCGGCGCCTGGTCGAGGCGCTGCGCGATACGGTACTGTTCGGTACACGCCACAATCGCGACTTCCTCGTCGCCTGCCTGGAGAAGCAGGCCTTCGTCGAGGGCGCCGCCACCACCGCGTTCATCGACGAGGAATTCACCCCGGGAGAGCTCGCCGACAGCGTTCCCGCCCTGGCGGACAGCGCCGTGGCGGCGGTGCTGGAGCTGACGCTGGAACACGCCGCGCTGCACGCGCAGAGCGTGATCGTGGCGCCGCAACTGCGCGACTGGTCCAGCGCCGACCCGCTGTGCTCGCGCAAGCGCTACGCACACGGGGACTGCGTGCACGACCTGGCGATCAGCCCGCAGGGAGCGTCACGCTACCGCGTCCGGGACGGCGACGAGGCCGTGGATATCGAGCTGCTGGAGATCGCCGACAGCAGCGCCCGTTTGCGCGTCGACGGCAGGCAGCAGCTGGCCCGTTTCCTGCGCCCCGCCCCCGGCAGCCTGCACCTGTCCATCGACGGCCGCGCCGCCGTGTACACGGACAGCATCCGCCTGGACGGCGCCGACGACAGCGCGACCGGCGACGGCAGCGTCACCGCGCCCATGCACGGCCTGCTGCTGGAACTGCGCGTGGCCAGGGGCGACGAGGTCACAGCCGGGCAGACGCTGGCCGTGCTCGAAGCAATGAAAATGCACTATGAGATCGTCGCCGAGGCCGCCGGCACGGTGCGTGAGGTCACCGCCAGCGCCGGCGCGCAGGTCGCCGCCGACGAACTGCTGCTGGAAATCGACGTCGCCGGCTGAGGCGGGCAGCGACCGCCCGGGCTATGCCGGTCAAGCCGCGCGCAGGGCGCGGCCCAGTGGCTCCCGGCCCAGCGCCGCGGTGAACGCGCCGTCGCGCCACACCGGCTCGCCGTTGATCAGCACGCAACTGACCACGCCCTCTGGCCGGTTGACCATCTGCTTGTGCTCAAACAGCTCGCGGTATTCCAGCTTGCGCGTGTCGTTGCTGTCCCAGTCGGCCAGTGCCGCTGGATCGACAATGGCGATATCCGCGCGCGCGCCGATATCCAGGCTGCCCACGTCCAGGCCGAAAAACTCCGCCGGTTCGCGCGTCAGACGCCGCACCATGGTGGCGACGGTCTGCAGCGAATCGGCCTGGGCCAGCTTCAGCGACATGAGGTTGGCGTCGAAGAACGCCATGTTGGTGATGTGCGCGCCGGAATCGTTGAAACCGGGCATGGCGTCGCGGTGCAGCAGCAGTTCCAGGGTGGCGTCGCGGTCGACGTTGCCCACGTCGACGTAGAAGCGGAAGTCCTTGTCGTAGCGACGCATCATGTGCAGCATGAAATCGGCATCGTCGCCCAGGGGGCGCGGGAAGGCCGCCAGCGCCTCGTGCTCGGCGGCCGAGCGCGCCGCCGACTCGGCGCCGGCCTGGAAGCGCAGTACGCGCTGGTAGACCTGCTCCAGGGTGTCGCCGTCCCACTCCGGCACCGGCGCGCCATCGAACACCATCAGCTCCAGGTCGCGCACGACGATATTGTCGGGAAAGCCCAGCCGTGTGCGCAGGTGCGCGAGGTTGCGGCCGCGGCGGCCGTGGTGCCAGTCGGCGCGAAAGCGCTGTACCCAGGCCGGGTCGTTAAGCAGCGCCATGCGGCCCTGCACGTCGTCATATTCTTTCGCGATCAGTTCGCAGGTCGAATCCAGCTCCTCGTACAAGGGCGAGACGATACCGTCGGACCACACACGGAAATTGCCGCCCAGCGCCTGGAAGTGCATGTTGCCCCGCATCAGCTTGCTGTTCATGAGCCGCGCGAAACCGAGGAAGGTGCGGTGCGCCTTGGGCATCAGCACGAACTCCATCACTGACAGCGCGGAGGTCTTCAGGGTGCGCCCGAACAGGCGTCCGCTGGTCAGCAGGAAGTACAGGAAGGCCTTGGCGCGGTTTTCGATGATCGGCGTGGTCTGCCACACCCGATCGTGGCGGCGCACCACGCGCAGCAGCCGCTTCAGCTCGCCGAAGCTGGCGAACTGGGTGGGGATGCGCCTGTCGGTATGCGGGGCGTTGGCCAGGTAGTGGAAGGGCAGCCCGTCGGTGCTCAGGCCCAGGTAGCCCTGCTGCATGGCCTGCTCCAGCAATTCCTCCATGCGCTGCAGTTCCTGCTCGGTGGGGTCGCGGCTGATACTGTCGCGCAGGCCCATCACCTCCACGCGCAGCATGGAGTGGGGCACGAAGGCGCCGATATTGGGCCCCAGGGGCATGCCGTCGAAGTGCTGCATGTAGTCGCCGGTGTTATCCCACTGCACCGCCTCCACGCACTTGCCCAGCACCGATTTGGGGATGTTCTCGACGCGCGTGAAGCAATCCACGATGGGGTTCTGCTCGCCCTCCTGCTGGCGGCCGAAGCAGGTACCCAGGCTGCAGTTGCCCACCAGTACCGTGGTGGTGCCGTGGCGCACCACCTCGGGCAGGCCCGGCTCCAGGTCGACCTCCAGGTCCAGGTGCGTGTGGATGTCCAGCAGGCCGGGCATCACCCACTTGCCCGCCGCGTCGATGACCTCGGCCGCGGGGGTTTTCGGCAGCGCCTCGCCGCGGGCGACGATACGGCCCTTCTTGATGGCGATATCCTGCTGCAGGGGCGGGCCGCCGCTGCCGTCGAACACCAGCGCGTCCTTGATCAGCGTATCCCAGGTTTTTCTCGACATCGGTTCTTTCCTCCGCATTGGCCTGTGGCCGGGAACAGCGCAACCCCGACCGGCCATGGTATCGAAACGCACCGGCTTGTTCTATGCTGTCCGTCCTGTGCCCGGATGGGCCGCCATGGGGGATGACCTTGCCAGCACCGGCCTTCGACAACAGCTTCGCGCGCCTGCCGGAGATCTTTTTCACGCGGCAGGCGCCGGTACCGGTAGACGAGCCGGCGGCGCTGCGCGTCAACCGGCCCCTGGCCGCGCAACTGGGCATCGACCCGGACTGGCTGGCGGGTCCGGAGGGCACCGCCATGGTGGCCGGCAACACGGTGCCGGAGGGCGCGGAACCACTGGCGGCGGTGTACGCCGGCCACCAGTTCGGCGGCTACAATCCCCAGCTCGGCGACGGCCGCGCCATCCTGCTCGGCGAGGTGCTGGACGCCCAGGGGAGGCGCTTTGACATCCAGCTCAAGGGCGCGGGACCCACGCCCTACTCCCGCGGCGGCGACGGCCGCTCGGCGCTCGGCCCGGTGCTGCGCGAATACGTTGTCAGCGAGGCCATGCACAGCCTCGGTGTGCCCACCACGCGGGCGCTGGCGGCGGTGAGCACCGGCGAGGCGGTGGCCCGGGAGCGCTTCCTGCCCGGGGCGGTGCTGGCGCGGGTGGCGAGCAGTCATTTCCGTGTCGGCACGGTGCAGTACTTCGCCGCCAGGCAAGACGACGAGGTGCTGCGGCAGCTGGTGGACCACGTGGTCCAGCGGCATTTTCCCGCCGCCCGCGACAGCGACAACCCGGTGCTGGCAATGCTCGAGGGGGTGATCGCCCGCCAGGCGGCGCTAATCGCACAGTGGCAACTGCTGGGTTTCATCCACGGGGTGATGAACACGGACAACATGCTGCTGTGCGGCGAGACCATCGACTACGGCCCCTGCGCCTTCATGGACCAGTTCAACGCCGGGCAGGTGTACAGCTCCATAGACCACGGCGGGCGCTACGCCTACCGCAACCAGCCGGGCATCGCGCACTGGAACCTGTCGGTGCTGGCACAGGCGCTGCTGCCGCTGCTGCACGCGGAACAGGACGAGGCCGTGGCCCTGGCGCAGCAGGCGCTGGACACTTTTCCCGAACAGTTCCTGGACGCCCACGGCGCCGGGCTGGCGCGCAAGCTGGGGCTGGCCGCGCTGCAGGAGGACGACACCGCGCTGGTGGAAGACCTGTTCGCGTTGATGGAACAGTCCGCGCTGGATTTCACCCTGACCTTTCGCCAGCTCGCCGACCTGGCCGACGAGTCCGGCGACGCCGCGCGCATCAGCGCCGATTTTCCCGTGTCCGGCGCCCTCGACGACTGGCTGGCGCGCTGGCGCGCGCGGCTGCAGCGCGAGGACAGCACGCCGGCGCAGCGCCAGGCGCGCATGTACGCCGCCAACCCGGCGTTCATCCCGCGCAATCACCAGGTCGAGGCGGTGATCCAGGCGGCCTACGACACCGGCGACCTGGCGCCCTTCCACACCCTGGTGGAATTGCTCGCAACGCCTTTCGAGTACCGTCCACAGGAGCGGCGCTTCGCCGCGCCGCCGCGCCCCGAGGAAGTGGTGCGCCAGACCTTCTGCGGCACCTGAGCCGGCGCTGGCACATTTTTACCCGCGGTCTACACTTGCACTGGCCCCCCGCGTTTTGCCGGGCCGCCATCTTCCCTGTCTGAACGAGGTTAATCATGTCCGGAAGTTACGAACTGAAACTTGCCAAGAACGGTGAGTACTTTTTCAACCTGCTGGCCGCCAATGGCCAGAACATCCTGAAAAGTGAAATGTACAGCTCCAGGTCCGCCGCCATGAACGGCATCGCCTCCGTGCAGAAGAACTGTACCGAGGACGGCCAGTACGAGTGCAAGGAATCCGGCAACGGCAAGGCCTATTTCGTGCTCAAGGCGAAGAACCACCAGGTCATCGGCCAGAGCCAGATGTACGAGTCCGAATCCGGCTGCGCCAACGGCATCGAGTCCTGCAAGAAAAACGGTGGCAGCGAAACCATCAAGGACCTGACCGGGGGCTAGTCCTGCAAGGCCAGTTTCACCGCCTGGACCACGCTGTCGACAAGGTGGAACCGGCCGTCCACCCGCTCTTCATCACCGCGTCGATACTTGCCCGTGCGCACCAGGCAGGCCGGAATCCCGGCGCCCAGTGCGCCCTCGATGTCGCCGAATACGTCGTCGCCGACCATCAGCGCGCGTTCCGCCGCGGCGCCGTCCACGGCCACCTCCCCGTCGTAGAGAACACCACCGAGATCCAGCAACAAGGCTTCGCTCATCTCGCCCTCCCGCCTGCGGCGCGTGCGGCCGGTGCACGGCCCAATTATCGTGGATACGCCGCCGACACCCGCGCCGGACTCGCGTATAATCGGGCCACCCTGGCACACGCTCAAACCCACGCCGCGCGAGCACCCTGACTTGACTATCGACTTCTTCGGCAAGACCCTGACCAGCCCCCTCACCATTCCCTCGGGCATCGTCACCACCGCCACCCCCATCATCCAGTACTTTTTTGACCACGTCCCGCAGGTGGGCGTGATCACCACCAAGAGCATCGGGCCGCAACCGCGCGCGGGCTACCGCGAGCCGGTCCTGAGCCAGTACGCGCCGGGTTGTTTCGTCAACGCGGTGGGCCTGACCAACCCCGGCGCGGAGCGCTCCGTGGAGTTACTGGGCGAGCTGGAGGTGCCCGCCGACCGCTTCCTGCTGACCTCCATCTTCGGCGGCAGTGTGGAGGAGTTCGTGGCGGTCGCGCGCCTGCTGGCGCCCGTGTCCGACGGCCTGGAGCTGAACCTGTCCTGCCCCCACGCGCAGGGCTATGGCATGGCCATGGGCCAGGACCCGGACATGGTGCGCGAGATCACCGCGGCGGTGAAAGCCGCGGTGGACATCCCCGTCATCCCGAAGCTGACCCCGAACACACCCGACATCGCCGCCATCGCCGCGGCGGCGGTCGCGGGCGGCGCGGACGGCCTGTGCGCCATCAACACGGTGGGCCCGGGCTACACCTCCGCCCACGGTCACCCCGTGCTGAGCAACGGCGAGGGCGGTATATCCGGCAAGGGTGTACTGCCCACCGGGCTGAAGTGCGTGCGCGAGGCCGCTGCGGCGGCCGGCTGCCCGATCATCGGTTGCGGCGGCGCCAGCAGCGCCGACGACGTGCGCGCCTACCTGGACGCGGGGGCCTCGGTGGTCGGCATCGGTTCGGCGCTGGTGGGCCTGACCACACAGCAGATCGGCGCCTATTTCCGCGACCTGGAAGCGGACCTGGACGGCGGCGACAACGCCGCCGAGGGGCACATCCGCTACGACGTCGACATGCGCTTCCGGCCGGTGACCCTGGTCAGCAACGAGCGTGTTTGCGAGGACATCACCCTGCTCACCTTCGACCGCGGCATCGACATCGAGCCGGGGGAGTTCATCTACCTGTGGATTCCGGGCCTGGGGGAAAAGCCTTTCTCCGCCCTGTGCGACGACCCCTTTACCCTGGTGTCCATTGCCGTGGGCGAGTTCACCGGCGCCCTGCTGGATCTGGCGCCGGGCACCGAGGCCTATGTGCGCGGGCCGCACGGCATCCCGGTGTCGCCGCCGCAGGACGCGAAGATCGTCTGCGTGGCCGGCGGCACCGGCCTGGCGGCGGTGTACCAGCTGGCGCGGGATTACGGCGACGCCGAGGTCTTCGCCGGGGCGCGCAGCGCCGACCGCCTGTACTACCTGGAGCAGTGCCGGCAGATCGCCGCCGTGCACGTGGCCACCGACGACGGCAGCGAGGGCTATCGCGGCGTGGTCACCGAGCTGCTGCGCGAGTACCTGGCGGCACTGCCGGCGGCGGAGCGGGACCGGCTGGTGTTCTACAACTGCGGCCCGGCGCCCATGGTGCATGCGGCCGAGGCAGTGCAGCGCGAATTCTGCGCGCCCTCGCGCATCTTCAGCGCTATCGACTACCTGACCAAGTGCGGCGTGGGTATCTGCGGCGCCTGCGCGGCGCCGGACGGGCGCCGCCTGTGCGTGGACGGCCCGTTCCTGGCGGCCGACGGGGCAGTGACAGACCCGACCTGAAGCGGCCTGGTCGGCGGCCGCGGCAGCGCCCTAGGGAAGCGGCCGGGAAAACCAGGCCCCGATCGCCGCGCCGCTGGTGGACCAGTTCACGGTCAGCGCGGTGGCGGCGATATCCTCGTTGCCCGACGGGCTGTCGATCACCTGTCCCAGGCGGCCGTCGACACCATCCAGGTTGCGGGTCCAGCCGATGACCACATCGTCCGCGCCCGTGAAGTCAGACCTGAAATGGCCCAGGAGCAGCGGCGCCCAGGTGGAATCCAGCTGTACATGAAACCCGGGGCCGTCCAGCGCCTCGAAGCCGATCACGTCGTTGAACAACGCATTCACCCCGTCCACCGACTCCCACGTCCAGCCGCTCATGTCCTGGCCGTTCAACATACCGCTGCAGGGGCCGCCCGGACAGGCCGCGGAGATCGCCAGCCAGGACAGCTCGGCGAACAGGTCTGGCTGGTACCACTGCTTGCCGCCGATGGTGACGATATCGGGCTGCCGTTCGAAAACCGGCATGATATAGAACGTCCGCTGCGAGGCGATAATCCCGGCCAGCAGCGGGTCGCCGCCAAAACCCGCGTTGGACAGTTCGCAGTCGGCGCTGGTGAGGTCCTTGCAGAAAAAGTCGCCGCCGGCGTTCCAGCGCAGGAAGCGCCACCCCGGTGCGGGCACGGCGGTAAAGGTTTCGCTGAAGTCGTCGGCGTCGATGTCGATGACGCAGATATTCCCCGCAACACAGGTGCCCGAGCCCAGTGACTGCACCTCGCCGCCCTCCACGACAATCACCGCCAGCTTGCAGCCGCCGGCCAGCAATACCACGCCCGCCAGCAGCAGCGCGCGCAACACTCGCTTTCCGTTCATATCCTGCCCTCCATGACGTCACACGGAAGTCCGGGACACCGCCTGCGGTATCCGCGTGTACTGTCTGCAGGATAGACGCCCGCCGGGCAAACGCCAGCGGGTCGGGTGCGGCGCGCCGCTACGGCTCGGGATGAATCTCCGCCCAGCGCGCCTGGACGAAGCCCTGTACCGCATCGAACTGCGCGCTGGTCAGTTTGTTGCGATTGGCCACCAGCAGCCCGCGCACGCAAATGGTCTCCACCTTGCCGGACTCCTCGGCGACGCCGGAACGCACTTTCTTGCGCTGGTAGAGGGGTTCGCCGCCGTCCACCGCGCGGGTCAGGCGCTCGTCCTCGATATCGACGAAGCGGTAGTTGTCGGGGTCTTTCGCCGCCATCTCGATCTCCGGCGAGTGCGCGTCCGTGCCGTGCACCACCATGACCGCGCGGTCGATGTTGGTGAGCGGGCTGAGCAGGTGGTTCATGCGCTCGATGGTATCGCCGTAGATGAGGGTCACGCCGTCCAGGCCGGGCACCCGCTGCATCATGCTGTGGTAGGTCACCCAGATGCCGCTCTGCGGGCTCTTGATGCCCAGCTGCATGCGTTCGGACTTGCGCATGTCCTTGAGCGTCTTGATGTCATCGTCGCTGCGACTGATGATGAACACGCACTCCTGGCCAATGCTGTGCAGTGTGCCGATGGCCGGCGCGATCTCGGGGTTTTGCCCGGCGAAGTACTCCACGGCGTCGGCCTGGGCGAAGGCGAGGCTCACCGGGCTGCCGCTGTCGAACAGGCGCTCCAGGTTCATCAGCGAACCGGAGCTGCTGCGGTTTTCCACGTCCACGCCGACCTCCGCGGCCACCGCGCGCAGGCGCTCGCCCGCACTCCAGTAGCCGCCGCCCTCCAGGCCGGTGCTGATGACGACGCTGCCGCGCTCGCCCTGTGCGTGAACGCCCTGGGCGCCCGCCAGCAACAGGCAGGCCAGCAGTGCGTGGCGAAACAGGTCTTGCATTGGGTTTCCCGCCGAAAAATGTTCAGTGGCGCTCAGGTTAGCAGGCGGCCCCCGGCGTGGCAAAGTGCCGCGACGGCTGTCGCCCTCACCACACGTCCTCGGTGCGCAGGCCGTTTTTTGCCTGCGCGATGAATGCCGGCGTGCCGGTAGCCAGGTGGCGCGAACCGGTGAACTCGCCGTCCTCTACCTCGTGCTGCAGGAAGATGATCGGCTGCTGCCGCTCCCTGGCGTAGTCGACCAGGCGGCGCAGGGTGGCGTCGGGGATTTTCTCGCCCACCGGCAGGGCGCTCACCGTTTCCCAGCCGCGCCAGCGGCTGCGCCACTTGACGATGGCGCCGCAGCGGTCCGGCCGCATGTCCTCGGGCAGGCCGCTCTCCGGGTGCAGCCAGGCGCAGGTGAAATCGATGCACGGGTCCTGGGGCCGCTCGGCGTAAATGGCGCAGCCCTGGGCGCTGCAGTGCCGACAGGGCTTGCCCGGGCGCATGTCCAGCAACTCCGAGCGCAGCCAGCCCTGGCAGCAGGCGGTGCAGTCGCCGCAGCTGCGCAGGGCCTGTTCGCCACCCGCCGTCACGAGCGCAGCTCCGCCACGTCGCCGCTCTGCGCCGCGCGAAAAAGCCGTTCCAGGTCCGCGGCGTCCACGGGCATGGCGTTGCCGGGAGTCGACGGGTCGGCAAAGGCGAGCTGGCCAATCTCCCGCGCCCGCGCCGCGTCCACGCCCAGTTGCGCCAGCGCCGGCGGGATCTGCAGCTCCTGGCGCAGGCGAAAAATGTAGTCGATGAAGCCGCCGGCGGACACCTCGGGCAGCTGCAGCACGCGCGCCAGGTGCGCCAGCTTGTCGCCGCAGGCGGGCAGGTTCTGCGTCAGGCCGAAGGGCAGGACGATGGCGTTGGTCAGGCCGTGGTGCGTGTTGTACAGGGCGCCCACCACGTGGGAAACCGAGTGTACCGAGCCCAGCCCCTTCTGGAAGGCGGTGGCCCCCATGGAGGCAGCCGCGAGCATGTTGCCGCGCGCCTCGATATTGGCGCCGTCCGCCACCGCCACCGGCAACCAGCGCGCCACCAGGCGGATGGCCTCAACCGCGATGCCCTCGGCCATGGGGTGGAAGGCCGGCGAGCAGTACGCCTCGATGGCGTGCACCATGGCGTCGATGCCGGTCCAGGCAGTGACGTCGGGCGGCAATCCCACGGTGAGCGCGGGATCGGAGATCACCACCCGCGGCAGCATGCCGGGGTGCCAGATGATCTTTTTGCTCTGCGCCTGCTCGTCGAGAATCACCGCGGCGCGGCCCACCTCCGAGCCGGTGCCGGCGGTGGTGGGCACGGCGACCACCGGCAGGATGGCCGCGGCGTCGATACGCGTCCAGGCATCCTCGCCGTCGGCGTAGTCCCACAGGCGGCCGTCCTGCCCGGCGAGCATGGCGATAGCCTTGCCCGCGTCCAGGGCCGAACCGCCGCCCATGGCGATCACCCCGTCGCGTTGCTCGTCGCGCAGCAGCGCCGCGCCGGCGACGACGTTGGCGCCGGTGGGATTGCCCTGCACATCGCTGTACAGGCGCGCGTCGACGCCGGCGTCGCGCAACAGCGCGAGGGCGTCGGTGACGATGGGCAGCGCCGCCAGCCCCTCGTCGGTGACCAGCAGCGGCCGCCGCATGCCCAGCGGCCCGAGCACCGCGGGCAGTTCCGCGATGCGCCCGGCGCCGAAGCGTATCGCCGTGGGGAAATTCCAGTCGCCGGCTTGCATGCGCGGGCCTCCCGGCTCAGATAATGTCGAAGTAGCGGCGCAGTTCCCAGTCGGAGATGTGCCGCCTGAACTCTCTCTCCTCCCATTCCCGCGAGGCGCCGAAGTGGTCGACGAAGGCGTCGCCGAACAGGTCGCGGGCCGTGTCTGAGGACTGCAGTCTCTGCGCGGCGTCCCACAGGGTGCGCGGCAGGGTAAGCGCCTCAGGATGCTGCATCTCGTAGGCGCTGCCGGACACCGCGGCGGTGGGTTCCCAGCCGCCCGCGATCCCCGCCAGGCCGGAGCCCAGGGCGGCGGCCAGCGCCAGGTAGGGATTGCTGTCGGCGGAGCCGATGCGGTACTCGATGCGTTGCGCCGCCGGCCCGCCGGGGATCAGCCGCAGCGCCGTGGTGCGGTTCTCCACCCCCCAGCTGGCGCTGTCGGGCGCCCAGAAGCCGGGCACCAGCCTGGTGTAACTGTTCACCGTGGGCGCCACCAGGGCGAGGAACTCGGCCATCAGGCGCTGCTGTCCCGCCAGGAAGTGGCGCTGCGTATCGCTCATGTTGTGTTCGCAAGCCGCGTCGTGGAATACCGCGGCATCCTCGGCGCCGCGCAGGGACAGGTGCACGTGCCCGCTCTGGCCGGGATAATCCGGCGACCAGCGCGCCATGAAAGTGGCCATCAGGCCGTGCTGCTGCGCCAGCACCTTGATGAAGGTCTTGAACAGGGCGGCCTTGTCCGCCGCCGCCAGCGCGTCGTCCACGGTGATCGCCGCCTCGATCACGCCGGGGCCGGACTCCTCGTGCAGGCCCTCCAGGGGGAAGTCCATGGCCTGCGCCAGCTCCAGGATGCGCGCGTAAAGCCCTGCGTGCACCGAGTTGTTGAGCACCGAGTAGCCGAACCAGCCCGGGGTGATCGGCTTCAGGTCACGGTAGTCCTTTTCGCGCAGGCTGTGCGGGGTCTCCTCGAACAGGAAGAACTCGTATTCCAGCGCGGCGCGCGCCGAGTAACCCATGTCCGCGGCGCGCTGCAGCACGCGCCTGAGCGTGTTGCGCGGGCAGACCGCCGCGGCCGCGCCATCGAACTCGGCGAGAAACAGCAGTCCGGCGCCCTCCTCCAGCGGCAATTCGCGGCAGGTGTCGGGCAGGATGCGCACCGGCGCGTCCGGGTAGCCGGTGTGCCAGCCGGTGTAGGCGGCGTTGTCGTAAAGCTGGTCCTGGCAGTCCCAGCCCAGCACCACGTCGCAAAAGCCGAAGCCCTTGTCCAGCGCGGCGAGGAACTTGTCGCGACTCATGTACTTGCCGCGCAGGATACCGTCGTTGTCGAACACGCCGACCTTGACGTGGGCGAGATTGCGCGCCTCCACGATGGCACGGGCGTCGGCGGCGGTCTTCACATCTCGAGCGTTCATGGCAGGGTGGCTATCCAGCTGTTGTTCTCGAACCAGGCGGCGCGCAATCGCGGTAGCAGGCCGGCCTGTTCGAAGGCGAGCAGGTAGTTGCGCAGCAGGTTCTCGAACTGCGGGTCGCCGCCGGGTATGGCGATACCCAGGGGCTCCACCGACAACTGTGGTTCGAGAATGCCCAGCCCGGCATCCGGGTAACGCAGTTTCGCCAGCTTGAGAATATGCAGGTCCGCGACCATGGCGTCGACCTCGCCGGTGACCAGCATCTGGATACCCTCGTTGTAGTTGGCGATGCTGTGCAGGAACGCCTCGGGCAGCCTGCGCTGCACGAAGCGCTCGCTGGTGGATTTTTCCAGCGCGACGATACGCACCTGGTCGTCGTTGAACTCCTCCGCGCTTTGCACCACCTGCGCGATGCGCGCGGTGGTGAGAATGGACTTGCCCGACAGGGTGTAGGGGCCGACAAAGCTGACCCGCCGCGTGCGTTCCGGGGTGATGGTGAGTCCGGAGATGGCCATGTCCGCCCTTCCCGCCTGCAGGGCATCGAGCAGCTCGCCGAACGGCATCTCCACGATCTCCAGCTTCACCTGCATCGCCGTGGCCAGCGCCCGCGCCAGGTCGACGTCAAAACCGACAATCTCCTTTTTGCGGTTGCGCATATTGAAAGGCGGCTGGTCCACGGACATGCCCACGCGCAGCACGCCCTGCTCCACCACCCGGTCGAGTACCGGGCTCGCGGCGTGGGCGGCGCCAGCGACCAGCAGCAGGCAGGTCATGAGGAAAGTATTGACGACTCGGCGGGTGAATGCGCGCATGCAGGCTCCGGGCTGGGGCAAAGCGGGACCGGCGGTCCCGGCGTAAACCCGAAGCATAGAAGGCGGCCCGGCAAAAATCCATGCCCCCCGTCGCGAACATCGCCCCGCCGTATCTTCAATGCGGGACCGGTGCTATCCTCTGGCCGGCCATGACACGAAATCTCACACTGCCGTTACGCCTGCTTTGCCTGCTTTGCCTGCTCGCCGCAGCGACCGCGCGCGCGGATTCCGGCGACTACAACCTGCCCGGTTTCGGCGAGGGCAACGCGGTTTCCCTGAACCAGGAATACTATCTGGGACGCGCCTGGCTGATGTCCTTCCGCCGCCAGGCGCCGGTGGTCGACGACCCCCTGTTGCAGGACTACGTGGAGAACCTGCTGTACCGCCTGGCGGTGTCCAGCCAGCTGCGCGAACGGCGCCTGGAACTGGTACTGGTGGACAACCGCAGCATCAACGCCTTCGCCGTACCCGGCGGCGTGGTGGGCGTACACACGGGCCTGATCGCCAAGGCGCAGAACGAGGCGCAGTTCACCTCTGTGCTCACCCACGAACTGGCCCACCTCAGCCAGCGACATTTCGCCCGCGGCATCGAGGCGCAGAAACAGTCCAGCGCGGCGATGATGGCGGGCCTGCTCGGCGGCCTGGTGGCCATTGCCGCCGGCGCCGGCGACGCCGGCATGGCGGCGATTATGGGAGGCCAGGCGGCGGCCATGGACAGCCAGTTGCGCTACAGCCGCCAGCACGAACAGGAAGCGGACCGCGTGGGTATGCAAAACCAGGTCAACGCCGGCCTGGACCCAGGCGGCGCCGCCGGAATGTTCGAGGTGATGCAGGCGGACTCGCGCCGCTACGGAGCGACGCCGCCGGAATTCCTGCTCACCCACCCATTGACGGAAAGCCGCATCGCGGACGCAAAGAACCGCGCCGCCACCTACCCCAAACGCATCTACCAGGACGACCCCAATTTCCAGCTCATGCGCGCGCGCGTGGAAGTCAGCTTCTTCGACGACAGCGGCAAGGCGGTGGCGCGCTTCCGCGAAAAACGCGCCAGCGGCGGCAAGCAGGCGGTCCCGGCCCAGTACGGGCTGGTGCTGGCGCTAACCGAAAATGGCGATTTCGCCGAGGCGCGCGAACTGCTGCAGCCCATGCGCGAGTACCGCCCGGACAACATCACCTACCTGGTGGCCGACGCCAACATCGACATAGGACAGGAGCAATACGACATCGCCATCGGCATGTTGCAGGACGGCCTGGAAATATCGCCCGGCAATCACCCTATCACCATGACACTGGGCACGGCCTACGAAAAAGGCGGCTACTACGAAAAGGCGGACAGGCTGCTGTCGCGGCACGCGCGCAAGCACTCCAGCGATGCGCAACTGTGGTACCAGCTGGCCGAGGTCCAGGGCAAGGCGGGCAATATCCTCGGCCTGCACCAGTCCCGGGCGGAGTATTTCTACCTCAACGGGGCGATCGAGCAGGCCATCGAGCAGCTCAATCTCGCCCTGCCCAAGGCCACCAACAACGTCACCGTCGAGCGCCTGCATACCCGCATCGCCTACTTCCGCAACGTGGGACGCGCGCTCGGGCAACTGGAGTAGGACAGACGCCATGGCTGAACGACGCAGCGCATTGATCACCGGCTCCTCCGCCGGGCTGGGCGCGGAGTTCGCGCGCCAGCTCGCGGCGATGGATTACGATCTCGTCCTCGTGGCGCGGCGCGAGGACAGGTTGCGCGCCCTTGCGCAGCAATTACAGGACAGGCAAGGCATCGAGTGCCACATCATCACCGCCGACCTGTCCGACCCCGCGGCGCCGCAGAGGTTATTCGACGAACTACAGGCGCGCGGGTTGCAGGTGGACTACCTGGTCAACAACGCCGGCATCGCCGGGCCCGACCTGCTGGAGGACCGCGACTGGGACGAGCACAGGGATTTCTACCAGCTCATGATGACCTCGGTGGCGCAGCTGTGCCACCTGCTCGTGCCGCCCATGCGCGAGCGCGGATTCGGCCGCGTCATCAATATCGCCTCGGTGGCGGCCCGCCTGCCGCGCGCCGACGGCTGCAACTATTCGCCGAGCAAGGCCTACGTGGTGGCGCTGTCCGAGGCGTTGGCCGTTACTCTCAAGGGCAGCGGCGTCAACGTCTGTGCCCTGTGCCCGGGATTCACACACACCGAGTTCCACGAGACCGCCGGGCTGGCGGACATGAAAGACGCGCTGCCGGGCTGGCTGTGGTACTCCGCCGAGACGGTCGTGGCCGACGGCATCAGGGCGGTGGAAGCGGGCAAGCCGGTGTGCATCTCCGGCCGGCTGTACCGCTGGCTGGACCCACTGTTCCAGTCGGTATGGACCCGGCGCCTGTTCCGCGCGCCCGGCCGCAAGCGCTAGCCCGGGGCACTGAACCCTTGCCGGGCACTGCGATCGACATCGTTTTCGACCTCGACGGCACGCTGATCGACAGTGCGCCGGACATTTGTGCGGTGGCGGCGACGGTGCTTTGCCCGCTGGGCCGGCGCGCGCTGAGCCTCGAGGAAACACGGCGCTTCGTCGGCGAAGGCGCCGCGGTGTTCGTGCACCGCATGATGGCGGCGCGTGATATCGACGACACCGACGACGTACACGCGGCGCTGCTCGCGGAGTTCCTCGCACACTACGAACACGCCGTGGAACGCGCGGAATTCTATCCCGGCGCGCGCGACATGCTCGACCGCCTGCGCGCCAGCGGCCACCGCCTGGGCCTGTGCACCAACAAACCCGAAGCGCCGGCGCGCGCGGTACTGCGCCACATGCAACTGCACGATGTCTTCGACGTGGTCGTCGCCGGCGGCATGCTGGACACGCGCAAGCCCGAACCCGGGATGCTGCTGCATGCGCGGGACGCGCTCGGCGGCGACAGGCTGCTCTACGTCGGCGACAGCGAGGTGGACGCGCAGACCGCGCTGCGCGCCGGCGTGCCCTTCGCCCTGTTCACCGGCGGCTACCGCAAGACGCCGGTCGCGCAATTGCACCACGACTGGGCCTTCGACGCTTTCGATGAATTGCCGGCGGTGGTGGCGCGGGCTCAACGCGCATGAGCGCGCGCTGGCGCTACCTCGTGCTGCTGGCAATCGTCGCCCTGCCGCTGCTGGGCTGGCTGGGCACGCTGGATCGCTACTCCGCCGAACAGGTGGACCACTCCATCGCCACCGCCGGGGTGATCTACGGCACCGCGCGCGGCATCAACGCGCTGGTCTCGCTGCTGCAGGGCACCGAACTGAACATACCCTTTCTCACGTTCACCATCGGCGAGGTGCTGGACCCGGTCAACGACCTGATCGAGCGCTTCTCCGAGGTGATCCTGATCGCCCTCGGCTCTCTCGCCCTGCAGAAGATACTGCTGGCGGTAGTCTCGGACACGCTGTTCAACATTGCCCTGAGTATCGCCGCGGCGGCCACGGCCCTGGCGCTGCTGCCAGGCAGGACAAATCTGCTCAGCCAGGTGCTGCGCGGTTTCCTGCTCATCGCTTTCCTGCGCTTTTCCCTGGGCCTTGTCGTACTGGCCAACGGCTGGGTGGATGCGACGTTCCTGGACGCGGCGGACCAGCGCCGTCACCGGGCCATGGAGAAATTCCAGGGCGAGCTGCGCGAGATCGACAGCCTGTCCAGGACGCAGGCCCGGGCGCAGGCGGGCCTGGAGGACGCGGCGCAGGAACAGCGCTCGCTGCAGGCGCAGCTCGACCAGTTGCAGCAGGAGATCGCGCAACTGGATGTTACCGTCGACGCCGCCAAGAGCGAACTGGCGGCGCGACAGGCGGCCGCCGGCGGCTTGTGCAGACTCTCCGCGCTGGCGCCGACCTGCCCGGAGGACGTCGCGCACGCGCGCTCCGCGCTTGCAGTGCAGCAGCGGGAACGGCAGGCGCTGCGCGACCGGGCACAGGCGCTACGCGATTCACTGGCCACGCTCGATGACACCGTGGCCTGCCTGGAAAAGCGCGGGCGCGGGGAAAGCTGCGGCCTGTGGGACAGCCTGCCCAGCCCGCCGGACGCCGAGCAGATGCGCCAGAAACTCAATGAGATCAATGACGACCTGAGCGATTTCGCCGAGAATAGTATCAACCTGCTGGTGTCCCTGCTGTTGAAGACAGTGGCGATACCCCTGCTTTTTATCTACCTGGTTTACCGGGTAGTCAGTTCGATGTGGAACCGCCTGTAAGCTCGTTTAGCGCAACCCCTGCGCAACAGGCACCGCGTCTTCATACTCGCCCACGCACTCGTTTCCCCGGCTTGTCTGGCTATCCCGGAGCGCGTATTCTGGACGCGGCAGTATCAGGCAACACAACTAAAAATAACTGACTTCGCCACTCTGGAAGGTTGTTTTGAACAAGAACAAGCGTAAAGCCTTCGGCGTCCTGCTCATCGCCGGCGCCCTGTCCATTGCGTCATGGTTCCATTTGACAAGCTCGCAGCAAGACAGCGAGGCCGCCTGGCCGAAAAGTGGCAAGCCCAATATCCTGCTTATCGTCACTGACGACCAGCGCTGGGACCAGCTTGGACTGGTGCAGGCCGAACAGGGACAAAACGCGTTGTTTCCATTCCTGAAAACACCGCACCTCGATGCCCTGGCCAATGACGGGATACGTTTTCGCAACGCGTTTGTCACCACATCGCTATGCTCCCCGAGCCGCTCCTCCATCCTGACCGGGCGCTTTGCCCATGCGCATGGCGTGATAGACAACTATACGCCGGCCTCCGACCAGCCCAACTGGGCGTCCATGCTGAAAGACTCGGGCTATACCACTGCCTACTTCGGCAAATGGCACCATGGCAGGCAGCTTGAACGCCCCGGGTTCGAATACGTCGCGACGTTCCGCGGCCAGGGCCATTATAAGGGCACGCGATTTTTCATTGGGGAAAGTGGCGCGCGGAAGCCGCTGGATACCAGGGGCTATGTAGACAGCCACTCGGTGAACTACTTCAGCGAATATCTCGACACTCCTCGCGACAAACCATTTGCGGCCGTGATCGGGTTAAAGGCCGTGCATCAACCGTTTACGCCAATGGATGAGCACGCCGGATCCTATCGCAACAAAAAGATCTCGCGTGCGCCAAACTGGTCAAGCGCACCGCCCTGGAGCAGCTATAAGAATGAACCCCCCAGGCGCAGAACCTATCGCAACTTCTGGAATGACATTCTGGAGACCATGCTGGGGCTGGACAAGAATATCGGGCTTATCATGGACGCCCTGGAGACCCACGGCCTGAGAGAAAATACCGTGGTGATTTTCACCAGCGACAACGGCTACTACCTGGGAGAACACCTGCTGGGAGACAAGCGTTCCGCATACGAGGAAAGCATGCGAGTCCCAATGATTATCAGCTATCCACGTGAGATTACCGCAGGAACGCAGTCGCAAGAGCTAGTACTGAACATCGACCTGGCGCCTACCATCCTGGATCTTGCCGCCGTCAGCCCGGCTTCACCGATGCACGGCAAAAGCCTGCGGCCACTGTTCTCTGACAGCGCTGCACCATGGCGTGACGCAATTCTCTATGAACACTGGGAGCTACCGTACGACACGGAGAAATGGCCCGACAAACCCAACAAGCAGGGCGCGCTCAACGTTCTCAGGACGCCGACGATACTGGCTGTTCGAACTCGCGAACACAAACTAATCACCTATCCCGAAAACGCATACGAGTCCGAACTATTCGATCTCCGGGAAGACCCCTACGAAACCAGGAACCTGGCAGATGCTGCCGAGTACTCCGAACTGCGTTCGCAGATGTGCGATAAGCTTGCGGCACTGCTCGAGGAATATCAGTACTCCTACCTGTGGCCAATCGGTCAATGGAACTCCAGGTCTACGTATCCGCTCAAGGATGCAAGTCCCTACAACCAGATTGATACGAGTACGACGGGGTACGCATTGAAGAAATGTTGAAGCTGTAAAGCTGTTACGGCTGTTCGATGTAATGTTTTCCAGGATCGCGCAGCGTATGACGCGTGCGCTTTCCATCGGGCCATTCTACCGCCAGTTCCCAGGGACCAATGGATTCACCCAACCCGAAGTGCTGCCAGAACGTGTCCTGGGAAATATTGGTATTAAGGCCGACCACCCGGTAACCGAGGACTCTACCCCTGGCATCCCGAAGAGTCAGGCTGGCCCCGAGGGCATAGGAGTTTGCCGTGGTTCCCCGCAAGAGAATGCGTACGGCCTCGTGAGCTGACGACCGGTTCAACAATAGTTGCGTTACCCCAAAAGTGCCGGGAATTTGCCCGTAACCGTTCGTAATGACCGCATCCGGCAGGTCGTCATCGTCGAAGAAACCATGCGCCACGATATCCGCGCGGTGCAGCCGATCGCGATCGCGCAGTGGCAGTTCCTGCAGGGTAAAAGTCGTTCCGCCGTGGTTTTCCAGGATGAAGGGCCTGCCATTCTCAGCGCCCTGCTCGCCGTGCCGGACACCCAGAATATCCAGCCATCCATCGTTATTGAGATCAGCCACCGTGGTGGCAACTGTACTCTGCCGATGCTCCAAGCCATCCAGGCAGATTCTCCTGAAAATTCCATTACCCTGGTTAATCGCAATGTAGTCTTCTACTTCCCTGGGCTGCTTACGGACAAACTCCGACGTCTCCAGCTCCGTGATACCGCCTGCGGACAAAACGCCCTTGTAGATATCGAGAGAATCATAAAACCTCCACTTGAGATACCAGCGGCTGGTCCCGGGTTCATACCAGAGATAAATTCCCGGAAAGTCGGTATCTTCGGGGACACCAGACGCAGCGTCCTTGCTCAAGGTGAATTTTCTGCGCCTGGGATTGTAAGCACTTGCCCCGATATAGATGTCTTCCGCCCCCCCGAGCTTGAACGACTCCGTGGCCCTGACATGTTGCATGAAATCCACCGCCACGGAGTCTGAACTTGTCTTGAACGAAATCAGGTTGTCATCATCATCCCCATGCTTTCTAACAACGAAAATTAGCCCATTAGCATCGTTGGTAACGACATCCGAGCCGCTCGGACCGGCTGACCTGCCGACAAAAATATCCAGCAGCCCGTCGTTGTTAAAATCGGCCGCCTTGACGGAATAGGCCTTGTTTGCCAGTTTCGACATGGCCCTGCCAGAGTCCGGATGCCAGTACAGGTCGATAGAACGACCATTCACCGTCAGGTAGTCGCGCCTGCCATCATTGTCGAAATCAGCGAACACGCCCCTGCCGTGGTCTTCCAACTCGCGCGTCAGGGGGTGATCATCAGCACTGGAGAAGCTGAATTTATCGGCTGTGACGTTGTTGCGAAATAGCCTGTTGGGATAGTCGCTGCGCGACAATGCCGCCAGGTAGAGATCAACCGCCGCACCACTCTTTGCCACTACGGGTATCAATGTCCGGGTCCTGGAACGCGGCAAGGCAAGATTGTCTGGTACCTGTTCCCGGGAAAACTCCATGCCATTGGAAGCAGACTTGTTTCTAAGGAAAATATTCGGAGAGCCCTTGCCAACGCCATCACTGCCGCCACCGGCAATGGCCACATCCAGGTCCCCGTCATTATCCAGGTCGGCGAACGTGTAGCCGTGGCGATCAATGCGAGTGGGTTTGGGAAACAGCACCTCGGACCTGTCGACAAAAGCTTTCCCGTCGTTGATGTACACAATGGGGTTTTCTCCGTGCGCTCCCACCACTATGTCGTCTCGAGAGTCACTGTTCAGGTCAGCGACAGCGATGGAAAACGTTTTCGTACGAGCTTCTTCGCCCAACAGTGCCGAATGGTCTTGCAGAAAAATGGATGGTGCTTCCTCTGCCGGCATGGCGAACGACTCTGCCTCAATGCATGCAAGGCCGGCCAGGTCGCCGCTGGCCACACCGGCCTGCTGTAACCTGTCTCGTAAAAACAGAAACAATCCTGCCGACACCACAACAACAGTTACTGCAATTATTATTCCCGCTGAACCCGCTTTTCGGCCGAAAATCATCTGCTTTCCTTTTTTATAGACCGCACTGCCCGCCACAGCTTCACCAGGGTGGAAGTTCCGGTTTCTGGTGTCGCGGCGTCAATTTCCGCCTCATCAGCCTGCATTCTGTTTTGTTCGATTCTTCTGTCTGCCTCATGGCTCGCCGCCAGCAAATCGGCTTCGCTCCACGATGAATCCCCGTGTCTGAGCAGAAACGCTTTCACAACCTGTCTCACGTGTGGCTTTTCCGTCACTTCCGTCAACATGCGCGCGGCAGTGTCCAAATCTATAGTGAAGCTTTCAGAGAACGGGTAACTGCTGTCGGTGAATTCAGCACCCAACAAGGCAGCGATTTTCGCATTCTCGCGATCTAGCTGTGCGCGGATCTGTGCAATTTCGTCCCGGGTTAACAGAAACTTGTTATCGTCGAAGTTCCTGACCCCTGGCTCTCGTCCGTCAGGATTAAGCCTGCCGTGCAGAATGACCGGATATTCGCGGTTTATGGCCGCGTACAGCCGCGTGGTAATATTTCCCAGGCCTTCATTTACTGCCTGTATCTCTATTTTTTCTTTTTTTACCTGCGCCCTGTCCAGCAGGGCGGCAACCGGCCCCCCAGGATATTCAAGATCTTTTTCAAAGCTGAAAAATTCGACCTTGTCGAAAGTGTCCCGCAGCGTCTTTATACGTAACGATTTTCGTGGCACCCGTATTTTCTCTATACTTCTGAGCCTACCCCCTCTTATCTTCTGTTGCACTTCAGAACAAGTGAACGAATAGGGCTTTCGCACAGAACACAGCACCCGCACCGTGTAGTCTTTTTTCCGCAGGTAGGTATTTAACCTGTCCAGGCCTGTGGCGGGCAAGAGAGATACATCCTCTCCCGACAAGAGGACACTTTCATGACCATCGAGGACTGCATCCAGTTGCTCCTCGCACTTGCGCACGATTTTATCGAGATGGTTGTTCAGACCCCACTTGATAATGACATTGTAATTCTGCGGTTGATCGCTGAACAAAATGAAAACGGGAATTCCATGATTGAACGTCGTCCTGTCGCCAATCGTAAACCGGGGATAACAAATACCCTGGTCCATCAACGCCTGCTGGTTTTGACCGCAGGTAACCTGGAAGGAGCTGGTTGCCGTTTTATGCAAACCAACATGAAGAACCAGCTGCTTGGAAGCCATGTTCAGACAGCCTTTGCGAGAATCGCAGGCACAATGGTACCTGCCATCAGTGTCGAATGCCATGAGGACCGGCCGGGGCAGTTACTCCCTTGCTTGCGCGTAACCGAGAAAGCGCGTATCCGCGGAATGGCATAGACGGCGCAGCGCCGCAGCCTGCGGCGATGCGAAAGCGCGACGGATTTCCTGCGACAGCGGTTTGTCGGCGCTGATGTTGGCCTGCGGCAGCGCCAGCAACTCGTCGACACCGAGATCGGCGAGCATCCAGCGCGCCGCGTCCTGCAGTGATTCGTACTTCAGGACGTAGGTCGAGCCCCAATCCTGCCGTCGCCGGTAGACGGCGTCCTCCACCTGCTCCATTTCCCCCAGCTCGAAGCCCAGCACCTGCAGGAAGTGGTTGCGGAACCAGATATGCGGGCGCAGGAACAGGTGCAGGAAGTACATGAACTGGCGAAAGTCCGCGCGGCCCGCATGCTCCAGGTCCTTGCGCAGCAAGGCGCGGCGGTCATCGGCGCACATCCTGTCGAGGTCGCCGCACAGGTGGATTGCCGCGACAAGTCTCTCCAGCAGCATCTCCAGGCCGGCCGTCACCGTCTCGCCGTCGTCGGCGCAGTCGATCCCGCGCCGCGCCAGCATCGCGCGCAGCATTTCCAGGTGCTGGCGGATATCCTGCGCGAACGCCGAGCGGAACCAGTCGAAGGGCTCACGGGCCAGGCTGACCACAGTGAGCGCACCCGGGTCCGTGTCGCGGCGCAGGAACTGGCGGTGGATGCGCAGGTTCCTGAACAGCTGGCCGGACTCGTGCTCGAAAAAATACTGCGGGGTGCGCGGGTCCAGCAGGCGGTCGAACACCTCGCGAAACGCTTTTTCGCCCAGGAAGTGCGTGGCGCTGGCCTGCGCCCCGGGAAGCTGGTCCAGCGCCGCCGACAGCGAGGTGCTGCCCACCTTGCCATACTGGTAGATGATAAAACGGTGCGCGCCGGCCACGGGCGCCTGGCCCGCCGGCTTGTCGCTAACCACCATCGCCGTCGGGACCCAGGGTGTCGCGCAACCAGCGCTCTATCTGCGCGAACACCTCTTCCCGCTCCGGTTCGTTGAATATCTCGTGGTACGCGCCCGGGTAGACCTTGAGGGCTTTCTGCGCCGAGCCCGCATGCCGGTACAGGTATTCCGAGCCCGCCGGGGAGGTCATGCTGTCGGCGCCGCCGTGCAACAGCAGCAGGGGCAGGCGGATATCGCCGGCGCGCGCCTGCACGATGGCCATGCTGCGGAACATTTCCGACACCAGGCGCGCGCTCAGCTTGCCGCTGTAATTGAGCGGGTCACCGACGTAGCGCTGGACCTCCGCCGGGACGCGGCTGACGCCGTCGGCATCGAGCTGCACAACGCCGAGGTTCGGGGCGAGAACAGCCAGTAGCCGAATGAGTTGCAACTGATACCACGGCGGCGCCAGCGCGGTCATTATCGCGGGGCCGGAGAGGATGGCGGTGGCGAACAGGTCGGGTTTTTCCAGCAGGTGCAGGCAGGCGATCAGGCCGCCCATGCTGTGGCCGACCAGCGCCATGGGCAGCCCCGGGAAGTCGGCCTGCAAGCCGGCGCGGAAGGTTTCCAGGTTGCGCACGTGGTCGTCCATACTGCGCAGGCAGCAGCGCCCGCCCTCGGACCTGCCGTGGCCAAAATGGTCCAGCGCCGCCACCGCGTAGCCGCGCGCCGTGAAATGCGCGGCGAAGCCCGCATAGCGCCCGCCGTGCTCCGCCGCGCCGTGGGACACCAGCAACACGCCGCGCGGCGCGGCCTCTGGCTGCCAGCAGCGGGTGTGGATGCGCGCGCCGCCGGCGCCCGCGAAGCTGTTCTCGCGCAGGCGCATCAGCCCGGCTCCGACTCGGCCCTGGGCTGCACGCGCAGCAGCCCACGGAAAGCCTGCTTCGCGGTGCCGCCCTCCACCACCACGCGGTACACGTCGCGGGCGATGGGCATGTCCACCGCGTACTGTTCCGCCAGGGCAATTACCGTCGGTGTGCTCTTCACGCCCTCCGCGACCATGACCATTTCGGCGATGATATCGTCCAGGCTGCGGCCCCTGCCCAGTTCCACGCCGACATAGCGATTGCGGCTCTGCACGCTGGTGCAGGTGGCGATCATGTCGCCCATGCCCGCCAGCCCGGCGAAGGTCTGCTCGCACCCGCCCATCGCCACGCCCAGACGGGTGATCTCCGCCAGGCCGCGCGTGATCAGCGCGGAGCGCGTATTGTCCCCCGCGCCCTGGCCGTCGCCCATGCCGACGGCGATGGCGATGACGTTTTTCAGCACGCCGCCCAGCTCACAGCCGATGACGTCGTTATTGGTGTACACGCGAAACAGGCCGCTGCGAAACAGCGACTGCAACTCGCGCACGATGATCTCATCCTCCATGGCGATAACGCTGGCGGCGGCCTGCCCGGCCATGATTTCCCGCGCCAGGTTGGGGCCTGTGAGCACCCCCACCGGGTGCCCCGGCAATACCTCCTCGATGATCTGCGTCATGCGCAGACCGGTGTCGCGCTCCAGGCCCTTGGTCAGGCTGATCACCGGCACCCAGGCGCGCAGGTGTGGCCGCACCTCCTCCAGCACGGTCCGGAATCCCTGGGACGGCACGCCCATCACCAGCACGTCGATATCGTGCACCGCCTCCTCGATACTGGCCACGGCGACCAGGTTTTCCGGCAGGCTGGCGCCGGGCAGGTACTTCTCGTTGCTGTGCCGCGTATTGATCTCCTGCACGGTGGCCGCGTCGCGCGCCCACAGCTTGACCTCCGTATTGCGCGCCACCAGGGCCGCCACCGTGGTGCCCCATGAACCGCCGCCGAGAAGTCCGACTCGCAATGTCATTGTTCCGTTCTCCCTATCGCGGCAGCGCCAGGCTGCGCAGGATTTCTATCCGGTGGGTCAGTTCGCGCAGCGACTGGCTCATCTGCAGGCGGCGCTGCACCAGTTCCTCGTCGCCGGCCTCCGCAAGGCCGCGGTTTTCCATTAACTTGAAGCCGTTCAGGAACAGCAGTTTGCCGATCGATGCCTCGCTGGTGATGCGCCGCTGCAGCAGCGCCTGCCGCGCGTAGGGCAGGCACTGGGCCAGTACATCCTTCTCGCCCAGCGCATCCGTCGCCGACTTGCGCGCCAGCACCTCGGCCACCACGCGGTAGGCCTCGGTGAAAGAGATCAGCACCGTGTGCGCCACCAGCGGCGTCAGCGTCGCCAGGAACTTCTGCGCGAAGCCGGCATCCGCGTCCAGCCTGCTCTCCCAGTCCCGCCGGTAGCGGCACAGTTCGGTGCGTACCTGGTCGCGAAACTCGTCGGTGGGCGCGTAGAAAAACTCGAACTTGTACAGGTCGCGCAAGCTCTCCGCTTCCTCCCAGAAGGCGGCCGCGCCGCCCCCGGGCTGCGACGCCACCGCCATGAGCGCCAGTTCGGCGATGGCCTTGTTGACGAAGTGGTGGATGGTGGTGTTTCTGTAATAGCTGGCGATGCCGTGCTGTTCCGGCTTGAGCGCGTAGACTCTTTCCGGCCCGCCATCGTAGCGGGTCACCAGGCCGTTGGCGATCATCTGCCGGGCCAGCGTACGCAGTTGCTCGTCGTTCCCGAGGTCGGAAGTCGCGGTGAAGGGAATGTCGCGCTGCCTGGCCCAGTCGATGTACGCCTGCATCTCCGCACGCAGTTCCTGCTCCGTCAGGGCGCGCGGCGCGGCCCCCAGCAGGATCATGGCGGACAGTGAGGCCAGCGTGATGGGCGTCACCTTGTTCACCTCCACGCCCACCTGGAAGGCGATTTTCTGCAGCGCCCGCGCGTCCTGCGGGTCCGGCGCCCGCGGCAACACCACGGGCTCGCCGATATCGACATAGATGCGTCCCATGGGCTGGCGCAGGCCGCGCAGGTAGCCGATGAACCACTTCAGGCTCTCCGGTTGCTTGCTGGCGCCGGCCTGCTCCGTGGCGTAATCGCCGACATCGCCGATCAGGTCGTAGTTGATCGCCACCGGCACGATGTGCAGGTTCTCCGCACCGCTGTTGTGCGCGGCCTCGACCACGTACTTGAGCAGGCCGTAGCGCGGCGGCATCAGCTTGCCCACGCGCGAACGCGTGCCCTCGAAGGCCCAGGTGAGCGGGAAGCGCTTCTCCAGCAAGTAGCCCAGGTACTGCCGCAGGATCATCTTGTACAACGGGTTGTCCTGGAAACTGCGGCGAATGAAGATGGCGCCGGCGCGGCGCGCGAGAAAACCCAGGCCGCCGAACGCCATATTGACGCCGCCGAGGATATGCGGCGCCGGGAAGTCGTTCTCCAGCAAGGTGGAATGAATGGCGAAACCGTCGACATGGGTCTTGTGCGTCCACAGCAGGGCGGAGGGGTGCTCGCGCGTGATCTGCCGTACCCGGTCCAGGGCGGCGCGATCGATGACCATGTCGGTCTCGTAGCCGAGGTTGATCAGGTAGCGGTTGAAGGCGCCCATCACGTCGATCCAGAAAGTCTGCGGGATGGAAACCAGCTCCTTCATGATCTCCGCGGACTCCCGTTGCAGGTCCTCCAGCGGGCGACCGGTCTCCTGGCTGATCTGCGCCAGCGCGCTGCGGAACGCCGGCCGCGCCTGCAGGTTGCGCGCCACCTGCCGCGGCACCTTGTAGCGGCTGCCGCGCAACTTGCGCTCGGCGACGTCCAGCGCGAGGCCGGCCTGCGCCGCGATGTAATCCGCCAGTTGCCGGTCCGTCGGCTCCTGGGCGCGGCGCTGCCGGTAACGTTCCTTCAGCTCGCCCAGGGTGGCCGCGGCGGCGGCGATCTTTTGCGCGCGTTCGGGGTGCTTGCGCAGGACGCGGCGCGCGCGGGCGATGTTCGGCCGGCGCGGGTTACCCCAGAGCAGGTCGCGCAGGCGCGGCGCGCCGGTCTTGGCGGCGATCGAGGTCTTCCACACCACGCGCAGCGGCACCAGCAGGGTTGCGTCCGGCAGGTCCAGCACCGGCAGCAACGCGGCGCTGGGAATGTTCTCGGGGTCGCGCACGATCGGCACCACGACGCTCTCGGGGGCGCGCTCCGGCCGCGGGTTGTGGTCGCGCAGCCAGTCCATCAGCAACCCCTCGTCCACGCGGTGTGCGGCGTCGACAATGAACACCACCGGGGCGTCGTCACGCCCGGGCCACGGCGACACACTCATTCAGCCGGGCCCTTGCGCGACCCGTTTTTTGGCCTGGAACGCCCGCCAGCCCCCGTCTTGCGCTTGAGCTTCGGCGTAGAACCCGCTTTGCTTGTCTTCGCTGCGGCGGGCTTTTTCCTGGCCGGTTTCTTCGTGGCTGGCTTCTTCTTGGCTGGCTTCTTCGTGGCGGACGTTTTCCCTGCGGGTTTTTTCGCGGCGGCCCGCCCGGACGACGGCCTGCGCGTTGTGCTGCCCGCCGCGCTCACCGGCACTTCCTGGCCCAGGGTGCGCAGGAACATGTTGCGCACCTCGGCCACGTGCTCGTCCAGCGTTGCCACCGACCAGCCGCTGGTATCCACCGGCGGCAGCACCTCGACGTCCACCGTGGCGGCGCGAAAGACGAATTCGCCCTTGGGGGCGACGTCCAGCGCGTTGTGTATAACGATGGGCACCATGGGCACCCCCGCCTGCATGGCGAGGTGAAACGCGCCCTTCTTGAACGGCGCCAGTCGCGGCGATACCGTGCGCGTGCCCTCGGGCGCCAGCACCACGCACTTGCCCTCGTCCTGCATCGCGTCGACCAGCGGCTGCATGGCCTCGATGGCGCTGGCGGCGTTGGCGCGGTCGATCAGCACCACGCCGCCCAGTTCCAGCACCTGGCCGATGACCGGCATCTTCCTGATCTCGCGCTTGCCGACGCCGGCGATATCGCGGCGCAGCAGCTTGGCGGCGATGACCACGTCCGCCTTGCTCTGGTGGTTGAACACGAATACGCAGGGGCGCGACGACCACAGGTGCTCCTCACCCTTGACGTTCAGCTCCAGCCCGATCAGCGCCGCCGCTGTATCGGCGAACAGGGAGAAGGAAAAGTTCTGTGCCTCGCGGCGCGAGCCGGTGATGGCCCAGATCGGCAGGCCGGCGGCGAAGGAGGACACCAGGCTGCCGGTGGCGGCGACGGAGCGCGCCCAGTCCAGCACGCCGGCGCGCCCGCGGCTGCCGAAACGCCGCACCGGCCAGCGCTCGCGCCGGGCGATGCTGGCCAGCTTGCGGTTGGGGTTGAGTGGGCGCGGCCGGCCCACCCGCTCCAGCAACTCGATATCGTCGTCGCTGTCCGAGTAGAAATAGCTCTGCTCAAGGTCCAGCCCGCACTCCCGCGCCAGTTCCTCCGCGGCCCGGACCTTGCCCGGCCCGAAGCAGGTCGGTCGCAGCACCCCGCCGGTAAATTCGCCGCCCTCGACCTCCAGGCGGGTGCACATCACATGACCGATCCCCAGGTCGCGCGCCGCCGGCAGCAGCTGGTAGGGCGTCGCGGAGGAGATGATCGCCACCGTGTGCCCCTTGCGCTGGTGCGCCTCGATCAGCGCCCGCGACTCCGGGTAGACCAGTTTCGCCAGGTGGTCGCGGTACAGCTCTTCGCCGAACTCACGGTAACTGGCCTCGCTGATGCCGCGCATGAACTGGGCGCTGGCTATCATCATCGCGGAGAAGCCGGTATTGCCCAGGCCGAAACTGGTCATCGCCGTGGCCAGTTCCATGAATTCCCTGGGCGACAGGTCGCCGCGCCTGACCTGCTCGCGGATCATGGCGAAGGCCGAGTAGCCGTGGATGATAGTGCCGTCGAAATCGAAGAACGCGCCGATATGGCTGCCGCTGTCAGATTCCTCGACTTCGCGGATTACCTCAAGATGTCTCGCCATTGCTACCGTTTCTTGTGGGTAAAGCAGGTAGTGTAGCGGATTCGGGCAGTGCGCGAGCAAGAGGACGGGAGATTCGAGCGGCGACGGCCGGCCCGGTGGACCCGGGGCGGCAGCCTGATGGTATGCGAAAGTAGTCGCACCACGCCGGTGGTGCCGACGCCAGGGGCCGCGATGCTCGCCTGGAACGACCCCGTCCGCGGGCTGTCTCGGACGTCAGCCGCCAGTTGCGCGAAGCACCGCCCCAAATTGATTCACGGTATATGCCGCGTCTTCCGAGCTGCAGGGCAATGCCGCGCTACACCTCAAAGAAATTCCAGAATTCGCCATCTTCGCGGCCGGCATTGCGGTTCTTGCGCACAACCAGGTTGGGTTGCGTGATTCCCGAATCCGGCAGCCCGTTGATGTCCGCATTATCTCCATACTTCTCGCGCAACTCATCAATGGGTGCAAACTCGAGTGCGCGCAGCGGACAGGACTCCACGCACACGGCGCCCACGCCCTCGGCGACACGGTCGTAACATCCATCACACTTTGTCATCACGCCTTTTTGCTCGTCAAACTGCGGCGCATCGTAGGGGCAGGCTCTCTCGCAGGCGCGACAGGCTATACAGATCGAGGGATCGACGTGGACAAGGCCGTCGAGGTTCCGCTTATGCATTGAACCGGTCGGGCAGGCCGACACGCATACCGGGTTGTCGCAGTGATTACAGCCTACCGAAAGGTAGTAAGCGTACACGCTTTGCTCAACGGTACCGTCCTCGTTTTCTACCCAATCGCCGCCCCCGTACTCGTACACCCGTCTCCATTTTACATCCGCGGGCAGATCCTGGCGATCCTTGCAGGAAACATGACAGGTCTTGCACCCAGTGCATTTGACCGTGTCGATATAGAAACCGTACTGCGTCATGCTAACCTCCTCCCTACACCGTAATTCTTACGCGAATCGTGTGCTGGGGATTTCCCTTGGATACAGGCATCGGCCGATAGTTTGTCAGGGTGTTGGTGCAACCGCCTTCATCGACCCCGTCCGGCCTGGGCGAATACCACGCGCCCTCCGCCATGGACACCACGCCGGGTATGATACGCGGGGTGATCTTGGCCCGTGTGCGCAGCGACCCGCGGGGGCTGGTCAGCGTAACCATCTGCCCAGGTTCGATACCCAGGCGTCGCGCATCGAGGGGATTGATCCAGGTAGCATCCTCTACCGCCTCGCGCAGATTCGGCACATTGTGATAGCTGGAATGTGTGCGTCCCTTGGTGTGGTAGCCCACCACCTGGAATGGAAACTCATCCCGCGTGGCTGCATCCTCGTAGCCTTGCCAGGGCACGATGTATTTCGCGAGAGGCCGAATCTGGTCGATCTCCTCGTCCGACGCGGGAATCCATTCAGAAGCTTTCCTGGCCCAGTCCAGTGAATATATTTCGATCTTGCCGGAAGGGGTCTCCAGTCTCGGGGGCTCATCGCTGCGCGCAATGATTGCCGGGCGGGGAAGGCAATCGTGATCGTCCGGGTCTGCACAGCTGCTGCTCCCGATCGCGGCGACCCCGCCCAGGTTGCCCTGCACATAATCCTGCAGCGCTATGTGGGTGCCTGGGGCAAACTTGCGGAAAAAACCTATTTTTTGCGCCTCCGCGTATGTGGGAGGCAGGCCCAGGTCAGGGTTAGACTCACGCGTACCCTGGTAGAGGTATTCCAGCCACTCATCCTCGGTACGCCCCTCGGTATAAGCTTCTTCAACACCCCACCTGCGTGCCAGTTCAAGTCCGATGTTGTAAAGGTTCTTGGTGTTGTACAAGGACTCCAGACTGGTGCTCATAAAAGTGATATAGCCCATAAGGCCGGAGGCGTAACTGTCGTTCGCCAGATCGTTCGACTCGACCCAGGTGCTGCCCGGCAATACGTAATCAGCGAATTTTGCCGATGAAGTCATCCAGCAGTCGGTGACCACGATCAACTCGCAGAGGTCTTCCTGTTGCAGGATACGCCGGGTTTCGTTGATGTCCGAGTGCTGGTTGATCAGCGCATTACCAGACGAGGAAAATACCGCCTTGATATTGGTGCCTATCGTTTCGCCTTCCGCCAGGCCTCGCACAGAGTGGGTTTTTTCACTCATATCCGCGCCATTCTCGATGGCTTCCGCCCAGACGTGGAACGGGATGCTGACGCCTACCGGGTTGGAGCCAGACGACATGCCCGAGCGGGACAGGCCAAAATTGCGCGGCAACTCGCCGTTGTTAACACCTGGATTGCCAATCTTGCCGGTAAGAATCGGCAGCATGTACAGCGAACGCATGTTATCTTCGCCGTTGGCCTGCCTGTTACAGCCTGCACCCGTGATGATATAGGGCGATTCGGCATTCATGACATCCTGCGCCAGCGAACGGATCGCGGCGGCGGGAACCCCGGTAATAGCCGCGGCCCATTCCGGTGTCTTGGGTTCACTGAACTTGCCCTGCCCCAGGATATAATCCAGGTAGTTTTCATCCGGGTCGATAACGTCCGCGTAATCGGGATTATCGATTTTCGCCTGTTCCAGCGAGGCGCGGTCGTAGCCGATACAGAGATCGTCGAGGAACTCCCGACTGTTTTCATCTACCCAGCCGGAGCTGATCATTTCGTAGGCGATCGCCTCGGCCAATGCCGCATCGGTCCCCGGACGTATTGGCACCCACTCATCGGCCTTACCCACGTTGGAGTCAGTGTAACGCGGGTCGACGAGGACAAACTTGAAGGGCAGGCCATTGTTCTGTCGCGACTCCATGGCATTGATGAGGTCCCATTGCTCACCGGACCCCGACATGCGAATTTCCCAGGGGTTGAAGCCGAAGCCGAGCAATAGATCCGAATTCGCGACCTCACTGAGATAGGTTCCCCCTGTGCCACCAGTGCCGTACGTGGCCGGGCTGGCAACCTCCAGGGCGGCCCAGGAGTAGTTTCCGTAGTAGCCCAGGTGTCCGCCTGACAAGCGCAATGCGCGCTGGATGCACGAGCTACTTGAAAAGCCGTAATAGGCGCCCGAACCGTAGTGGTGGTAAATCGAGCGGGGGCCATGCTCGGCTCGCAGGGCGGTAACCTTATCCGCTATTTCGGCGATAGCCTGCTCCCAGGATATTTCCTCGAAGTCTCCCGAGCCCCGGGGCGCACCTGCTCGCCGCTTCAGGGGATTCTTCAGCCGATCGGGGGCATACGTCCGCTGTTTGATGCTGCGCCCCCGCAGGCAAGCGCGCACCTGGTGCTGACCATAGTTGTCCTCTACCGTGTAATCAGTCTCGACCCGGACAATACGACCTTCACTACTGACAATGCGCAGTGGGCAGTTCGACCCGCAATTCACCAGGCAGGAACTGAAGTTTGTTGTCTCCGCGGGAGGCGCCGGAGGCGGGGTTACAGTTTGCGACGAGCCACTGCCCCCACCGCAGGCGCTCACGGCGCTGACCGCTCCTGCGGTGGCGCTCAGTTTCAAAAATTCTCGACGATCCATTCCTCACCTCTCATCTACTACATTGAGTAGCGCACGCTCACCATGAGCAGCTGGGCATTGTATCGATCTCCCAGTACACCCAGAGTTGTCAGCCCCGAGATTGCATCATCCGTCACATCGGCAAAGTTGAAATCGCGATGCCGTTCATAGCGGTAGTCCAGTCGCACCGAGGTGGTCTCGGTCCACTGGTACTCTGCAAACAATCTGGTGCTATGCGACCACTGGTAGTAGTCGCCATAGTCTTCACCGGGGTCCACCTGAGTTTCACTATCGGACTCACTGAATACATAATCGGCGCCCAGGGAAAGGCGGTCCGCCAGGAGTCCGTCCCAGCGCAGACCCGCCCCGACATAATCGTAACGATCATCGGTTTCGTAGGACCACTCCCTGACGAGAATGGCTTCGCTGCCAAACTGATCCCGATCGACCCATTGCTGACCACCGAAAACTGTCAGGTCAATGTCTGTGTGCAGCCGATAGTTTGCGGTGAGATCGTAGCCGTAGTCTTCTACCTCTCCCAAACCAATTCGGGTGTCGTCGTAATCCTCATCCGAATAACGCAGCTTCAACTCCACGTTCAGTTCATCCAGCGGAGTTGCAATGTAGGCGCCCTCGAACTGCCAACGATCACGATCCGCCAGGTGGTACTGGCGCAATTCGTTATTGTCGGCCGTCAACGAGCGGTAGTCGGAACCGTCCCGAACACTGTAACGCGCGGTGCCGCGCAGTCGATGCAATGGCGTGATGGAATAGCGGGCGCGAAGGTACACACTATGCTCATCCGTATCCTCACGTGATGCAGGCGAGCGCTCGATGAACTCGCCCAGGTAGCCCGCATCCAGCGCAATACCCAGTGGCAGGCGCCAGTAAGAGTCCAGCCCTACCCGGTGGCGGGTTTTGTCGTAGCGAACATTCTCCTTCGGATCACCAGACTCTCCGTCGATCACCCTCTGGTCAAACTCAAATACCGGGGAGTTATTTTCCCTGTCGTAATAATCGTAGCGCGCCGCCAGTTTAACCCGGCGACTCAGGCGACTGCCGAGCTTGAACCCACCCTTGAGCACATCGACGTCCCCGTTATAGTGTGTAATGCCATTGGGCACGCCCAGCGAGGTAATATAATTCTCCTCCTGTTCCAGCCACTCCCGCCCAAGGCGTACGTCGATGCGGGTTTTGCCCAGGGAGTAGTTAGCCCTGGCGAGCAACAGGTTGGACTTGTTTTCGGGCGCCAACGCCTTGGCCGCCTCACCTGACTCCGCGTAGAGGCCGCGCTGGTCGTTGTCGAAAACAGCGGTAGTCCACAGCACGCTGGAAGCCCAGCGGTCGCCCTTGATGTCGACTCCGCCACTGTACTGCGTGGTCGTGTAGTCAATCGGCTCCGCATAGTTTGCCGGACGCAAATCCAGACCGATGGAAGACGAGCGATCGCCCTGACGGGTCTCGTGGTAGACATCGGCAAAAGCACGCAGTTCAAGGCTATGCAGGTCGAACTCATAATCCAGGCCCAGGTCGACCCGCTCGCGCTCCTGCTCGAGGTCAACCGGCCTGTAGCCATCACTAATACCAATGACCTCGCCGTTGATGGAAACAGGCGTCACAGCAGTGTCACTCTCTACGGTTGTCAGCTTCGCATAGCCAAGATCAACCCCCCAACCACCGGCACGGTAGGTCGCATCCGCGTTTCCCGTCTCGGTGCCCAGGTTATCGGCGCGAAAGGCATAGCGTCCTGTACCAGCGCGGCCATTAACACGCGCATCCAGCACGGCGAAACCGCCGTCATCTGAACCAAACTTGTTGACGATCTGGTCGTTGTCGCTGTCGACAGCACCTATACCGAGCCGCGCATCTCCACTCACCGCACTCCCTTCCAGGCTGCAGCTCTTGCATTGCCACTTGCTACGATCGATCGTCGACGTGTTGGCGTCGGCAAGCGAAAAACCATCGGCGTGCAGCTGTGCGGCGACCAGCCACGTTGCCAGGAAGGTGATCAGCGCTTTCATCCGCAACTCCTACTGGCTCAGCAATGCGCCAGACGGGTGGTTCGACCCGTGCACCTGGCTATGACAGTTAAGACAACTCTGACCGGCAACAAATGCGTCCGACGAATTGTCCAGAACGCGGCTGACGTGGCCGTCACTGGCGTGACAACCCTGGCACAGCTGCGGTGCGCGCTGGGCCAGCAAGGCGTCGTTGACGCTACCGTGCGGCTCGTGGCACGTGGAACAATCTTCGACTACCGGTTCGTGCTCCCACAACACGGGGCCACGAAACTCCGCATGACAACCAACACAATTGTCATTAAGCGACACACTGTTCAGGTCAGCCTCGCTCAAACTGCCATGCGGATTGTGGCAGCTTACACAGGTCATAACGCTACCGGCCTGCGCTCCCGCCAGTGGATGATGGCTTCGCTTGTTCATAGCGGCGCGCTGTTCCAGGTGACAGCTGGTGCATTTGGTGACTTGACCTACCGGGTCCCTGATCGGGTCATTCGCGGCATGCACCTGGTGGCAATCGGCGCAAGCCAGGTCTTCAATATCGTGTGTGCCGAGATGCCAGCTTTCATCCGCATCCTGCATGTGACAGCTCAAGCATACGCTGTTCTGCAGTTCAGGCGAGACATTGGCGCTGGCTCCAAACTGGATCATCGGCTCGTTTCTACCCCGGTGCTTACCCCGGGGGCCGTGACAGGTCTCACATTGCAGTTTCGCCATCGGACCGTGCGGCGAAGCAGTATCACCATGTACCGATTGCAAGAAGCTGGCAGCCGTAGCTGCGTCATCGTGACAACGCAGGCAAGTATCGGCCCCTGAGGACGAGTAGTTACCTGCACGGAATTTTTCCAGCAGAAGTTGTTCCGTTTCATCGCCTGCCGCGGCCGGGGAAAGAGACAACACGGACAACACGGTCAATGCCAGGCACTTGAGCACGCAAGTCGCGCGCAGCTTTATCAACTCGTCCATGACTCTCTATCAACCATACCCTGAGCTCCATTTGGCAGCACTTCTGTCGTCACATGCGGCCTGTCAATTCCAGGCGGCTCATCGCCTGGATCAAAACGAACTATCTCAATTGAAGCGAATCAACTGAGTTGCCTCAGCCAAGCATATTCATTCGGCCGCGCCTGCGTTGTCGCTGTAATTCGCGAGCCCGGGAACAGAGCTGGCACGCCAGCTCGTACCCGTCCTCACCGGGTGACGCACGCTCCAGCACCAGTTCCGCGAGGCTGATGGCAAGGCACTCGGGCTGACTCAACTCTCCACCCGCCTGCAGAATATCGCCACACCGTTTGAGTACCGGGCAGAACAGCGCGGCAAGCGCCGGCTCCGCCTCGCAGCCACCAACGTCGTTCGCCGCATCTGCCGCCGCGGTCGCCACCAGGCCCAACACATCCTCCAGGCTGGTCGCCGCGACGAACAACCCTTGCACATCTTCATCCGTGTCCAGCCGGGCCGCTATCACTTCCAGCAGGCTGTTGCGCAGGCGCATTTTCTTTCGTAGTGCAAGCAGGCTCACCCGGCTACGACCTCACGCATAAAGCTGCAATTCACGGGGGACTACCGCCAACTGCCCTGACCAGTACTCAAGAAATTGACGTAACAATCCGGCAAAACCCTGGTAGTAGCAGGTAACGGCCTCCGACTCGACGCGCTCCAGCCACCGGTGCACCCAGGGCAGGCAGTGCTGCCCCAGCAGTTCACCAACCCGGCTTTCATCGCCGCTGTCTGCCGCCTCTTCAAAAAGGCGCGCCAGTGCCCCGAGAACCAAGCCGATATGATCCTCTGGCTCCGGATGTGGCAGATTGAAGTTCACGCCGACAGCGCGACAAAACTCAACGAACTCGCGCGTGGTCTGGCCACAGACAAGATTCTCCTTGTCGGTGTATACCGAGCCATAAGGGTAGGCCGCCATAGCGCCGGGACCGACGAATAGCTGATAGAAATCCTTCTCGATATCAAGGTCGCTTGATTGCCGCAACCCCTCTTCAATGCGCGCGAGGGCCTTGCGACTGTCCTCGTCTTCATACGGCCACGAGTGCAGCAGGCCGGACACGCGCACATCTCGCAGAAATTCAGCGCACGGCTTGCGATAGAAAACGTTATGGAAGATACCCGCAGCGGTAGCTGCAATGGCGAAATCCTGTCGCGTAATTCCCTGCATTCGCTGCTCAAGCCACGCCCTGATGACCGGTTACCAAACTTCAAAAGCAATCCTGCTGATAAAGGGTACTGCCGGCTTGTTACAATCAGAGCGGGACGCTGCCAATCCTTTGAAACAACATGTCTGCGAAAAAGTGTACGCGCTTTTTATACCCTGTCAAATCATGTTGACTTTCCCCGGTCACGCCAGTGGATCCGGGCGGGCCTGGCTTCAGGGCAGCGGGGCGGCAGGGAAAAGCCCGCAACCCTGATGCCCTGGGTGGATTTACGGGGCTGTATGGATTGGTTACAACGCTCACGGGGTGCCGTGCTGTCGAGCGCCGGTTCTCGCTAGAGCAACCCCAGCCAAACAAAAAAGCCCCCGCGATGCGGGGGCTTTTTTGTTTGGTAGGACTACCCAGATTCGAACTGGGGACCTCTACCATGTCAAGGTAGCGCTCTAACCAACTGAGCTATAGTCCTGCGAAAGGGACGGGGATTATACGGGCCCCGGTGCCATTGCTCAACACCCCGGCTGCGCGGGGGTTTTCACTCAGGGAGGGGCATGTGACGGACTGGCAGGCGGTGGCGGCGAGCATCTCGGCAGCCACGGGCGATGCGTTCCAACCCGGCCCTGCGCGGCCGCTGGGCGGCGGCTGTATCAACGAGGCGGTGTGCCTGGAAGGTGCCGGCCGGCGCTATTTCGTCAAGCTGAACGAAGCCGGCAAGCGCGACATGTTCGAGGCCGAGGCGGCGGGGCTGGCGGCGATCCTCGCCAGCGGCACGCTGCACGCCCCGCGCCCCGTGGCCCTGGGTGACGACGGACGGCGCAGCTGGCTGGTGCTGGAGTACCTGGAGCTGGGCAGCGCCGGGCGGGCGAGCGCCGCGCTGGGAGAACAGCTAGCGGCGATGCACCGCCACACGGCGGAGCATTTCGGCTGGCACCGCGACAACTGCATCGGCACCACCGCGCAGGTGAACACCCCGTCGGCGGACTGGGTGGACTTCTTCGCCCGGCAGCGCCTGGGATACCAACTGGACCTGGCCGCGCGCAACGGCGCGCCGAGGCGCCTTGTCGACGCCGGGCGCACCGTGCAGGCGGGACTGGGCGCGTTTTTCAGCAACTACCGACCGGCGCCCTCCCTGCTCCACGGCGACCTCTGGGGTGGCAACTGGGGGACGGACGCGACGGGCCGCCCGGTGGTGTTCGACCCCGCGGTCTACCATGGCGACCGCGAGGCGGACCTGGCCATGACCGAGCTGTTCGGCGGTTTCGATGATCGTTTTTACCACTCCTACGTGCACACCTGGGCCATTGATCCGGGCTACGCTACCCGTAAAGTGTTGTACAACCTGTACCACGTGCTGAACCACTTCAACCTGTTTGGCGGCGGGTACGCGGCGCAGGCCCGCGACATGGCCGACCGGCTGGTCGCGGAAATTTCCTGAAACCGGATGCAACAGGAGACAGCCTGGTGAAAGTCAGCGGAATGCTCGGCGCCGACCTCGATACGGCGCCCGTGGCCATAGCCGAGCTGGAACGCTGCGGCTACGACGCCGCGTTTTCCGCGGAAATCAACAACGAACCCTTCTTCCCGCTGGTGCTGGCCGCCGAGCACAGCGAGCGCATCCAGCTCACCACCGCCATCAGCGTGGCCTTCGCGCGCAACCCGATGACCAGCGCGAACCTCGCCTGGGACCTGAACCAGTATTCGCGCGGGCGCTTCAGCATCGGCCTGGGCTCGCAGATCAAGCCGCATATCACGCGACGCTTCTCCATGCCCTGGTCGCAGCCCGCTGCGCGCATGCGCGAGTACATCCAGGCGCTGCGCGCCATCTGGCGCTGCTGGGAAAACGGCGAAAAGCTCGATTTCAACGGCGAGTTCTACACCCACAACCTGATGACGCCAATGTTCGTGCCGCAGAAAAGGGAGTATGGCGCGCCGGGCGTCCGCCTGGCGGCGGTGGGCCCGCGGATGACCGAGGTGGCGGCGGAGACCGCCGACGGCATGATCGCCCACGGCTTCACCACGGCGAAGTACCTGCGCGAGGTCACCCTGCCGGCGGTCGAGCGCGGCCTGGCCAGTGCCGGCCGGCAGCGCGCGGACTTCGACATCAGCGCCCCCGTGTTCACCGTCACCGGTGTGGACGAGGCGGCTTTCCTGCAGTCGAAACAGGCGGTGCAGTCACAGCTGGCCTTCTACGCCTCCACTCCCGCCTACCGGCCGGTGCTGGAACTGCACGGCTGGGGCGAGCTGCAAACCGAGGCGCACAGGCTGACACGGGAAGACCGCTGGCAGGAGATGGGCGCGCTCATCAGCGACGAGGTACTGGAGACCTTCGCCGTGGTCGCCGAGGATATAGACGCCCTGCCCGGCCTGCTCCAGGCACGCTACGGCGAACTGGTAGACACCTGGATGTGCACCGCGGTAACCGGTGACCCACAAACCCAACAGAAACTGGTCGCCGCGGTGCAGGCGGACTGAGAACCGCATAATACAAGCTGGAAAAAAGGAAGCAGAATGAACATCGAATTGACACCCGAGCAGAAAGCCCTGCAGCAGGAGGTGCGGGAGTACATGAAAACCGTCATGACGCCTGAGCTCCTGCAGGAAATGAAAGATGACGAGCTGAAAGAAGGGGGCGGGCCGGAGTTTCGCAAGCAGTACGCGCGCATGGGCGCCGACGGCTGGATCGGCCTGTCCTGGTCGAAGGAACTGGGCGGCAAGGAAATGTCGCACCTCGAACAGTACATATTCACCGACGAGGTGGTGCGCTCGGGCTTTGCCTACCCCTTCCTGACCACCGAGGCGGTGACGCCGGTGATCGCGGCCAACGCCAACGACGAGGTGCGTGAGGAGGTGGTCGGCGGCGTCAAGCAGGGCAAGGTGGTCATCGCCATCGGCTACTCCGAGCCCTCCGCGGGTACCGACCTGGCCAGCCTGAAGACGAAAGCGGTACAGGACGGCGACCACTGGATCATCAACGGCCAGAAAATGTGGACCTCCCTGGCCAACTACGCCGATTACGTGTGGCTGGCGGCGCGCACCGATCCGGACGAGTCGAAGAAACACAAGGGGTTGACCATGTTCCTGGTGCCCACCGACTACGAGGGTTTCTCCGTCACGCCAGTGCACACCCTGGGCGTGCGCACCAATGCCACCTACTACAACGACATCCGCCTGCCGGACAAGTACCGGGTCGGCGAGGTCAACGCGGGCTGGAAGCTGATCACCGGCCAGCTCAATATCGAGCGCCTGTCCCTGTTCACCCACGGCCAGGTCGACTCCCTGTACGTGGATACCTGCCAGTGGGCGGCGCAGACCGACGCGCCCGGCGGCGGCAAGCTGATCGAACAGCCCTGGGTGCAGCACAACCTGGCGCGGGTGAAGAGCGGCCTGGAAGTGGTCAAACTGATTTGCTGGAAGCAGGCCTGGGCCATGGACCAGGGCCCGCTGGACATGGCCGACGCCTCCACGGCCAAGGTCTACTCCAGCGAGTTCTTTGTCGAGCTGTACCGGCTGTTGCTGGAAGTGCTGGGCGGGGCCGGCGCGATCGCCGCGCACTCCCCGGGCGCCGCCCTGAAAGGGCGCATCGAGTTCCGCTGGCGCGTGGGCTCTATCCTCACCTTCGGCGGCGGCACCAATGAAATCCAGCGCGACATCATCGCCATGGCCGGGCTGTGGATGCCCAGGACGCGCTAGCGGCGCGGCGCTGACGCGCGCCCCCGGCGCAGACCTAACCCGAACACCGGCAACCAGCACCCGAGAGAGAACAGGACAATGGATTTTACGATTTCAGAAGAGCTGCAAAGCGTGCAGCAACTGGCGCAGCAGATTCTCGGCGACTTCACCGAGGTAGACAAACTCAAGGCCATCGAGGCGCAGGACACGCGCTTCGACCCCGCCCTGTGGCAGGCGCTGGCCGAGGCCGGGCTGCTCGGCGTGGACATCGACGAGGCCAACGGCGGCATGGGGCTGGGCTTCTTCGCCCTGGGCATGCTGTGCGAGGAGGTCGGCCGCACGGTGGCGCCGGTGCCGGTGGTGCCGGTACTGGCAGGCGCCGCGGGCACCCTGCGCCGCTTCGGCAACGACACACAGCGGGAACAGTGGTTGCCGGGCATCGCCGCGGGCTCCGCCCTGGTGACCTGCGCGCTGGAGGAATACCACAACGACGACCCGACCCGACCCGCCGCGACGGCACAGGCGGTGGAGGGCGGTTACACGTTGAGCGGCAGCAAGATCTGCGTCGACGCGGCGACCCACAGCGCGCGCATCCTGCTGTCGGCACAGGCTGAGGACGGGCTGGTCGTCGCGCTGGTCGATCCCCGGGCGGCGGGCGTCGCGCTCAACCCGCAGGTAGTGACGTCCGGCGAGACGCGCCATGAACTGGTCATGGACCAGGTCCAGGTCGGAGCCGAGGACATCCTCGCCACGGGCCGCGAGGCGCTGGAGGCGATGGACTGGGCGCAGCAGGCGACGCGCACGGCACTGTGCGCCATGGCCCTGGGCCTGTGTGACAAGATGATGCGCATCACCGGCCAGTACACCTCCGAGCGCGAGCAGTTCGGTCGCGCCATCGCCACCTTCCAGGCGGTGAGCCACCGCGTGGCGGACTGCTACATCGACGTGGAATGCCTGCGCCTGGTCACCCAGCAGGCGGCCTCGCTGCTGGACCAGGGCCGCCCGGCACAGGACGCGGTGAGCATGGCGAAGATCTGGTGCGGCGATGTCGCGCACCGCGTCAGCCAGGCCGCGCAGCACTGCCACGGCGGCACCGGGGTGGACCGCGACTACATCCTCTGGCGCTACTGCCTGATGGCGCGGCAGATCGAGCTCAGCGCAGGTAACAGCGCCCGCCTCACCGGCGAGCTGGGCCAGGCGATAGCCCGCGAGTACCTGGCGGCCGCGCCGGCCTGAGGCGACAGCAACCGGTTGTCACCGGCACGCTACTGGCCCCAGCCGCCGTTCTCCTCCCAGAACGCGTCCACGCCGGGCATGATGCGGTCGATCTGCGCCTGGCTCATGCCGACGCGACGCAGGCCCTCGATGTATTCGGCGCGCGTCTGCCGCCGCGCGGGGTCCGCCTGTTGCTGCGTGGCCTGCTGCGCGGACGCCTCCTGCAGCGCCTTGCGGCGCCGGTCCTCGGCCCAGCAGGCGCGCAGCTTCACCGCGCAAATCGGCTTGCAGCCGGGCGCCAGTGCGGACACGGGCTGGCAGTCGCAGGCACAACGCGGAAACACCCCGACCGCGCGCGCTGGCGGGGAGGCCGGCGTCCCGTCCGGCGGCGTATCGGTCGCAGCGGGCGGCAGGATGTCCGCCAGTTCCCCGTTGCCGACGACGGGAAAGGCCTGCGACAGGTCCTGCACGGCGGAGTCGATCGACGGCTGCTGGTAGTCGGTCACGTCGCGGTCACCTTCCCAGGGCGCGGCGATCACGAATTCTCCCCGGATCTGCCGGTGCACCGGCAGCACGATATCGTCGCCGGCGCTGAGATCCACCGCGCTCATGTCGGTGAGAGCGGCCTGGAACTCGCCGCGCATCATGTAGGGCGTGAACTCCACGATGGTCACACGCCCGGACTGGCGGTACTCCCGGCCGCGGCCGGGAATCGAGTCCTGCGGTCCCAGGGCCTGGAAATTGCCCTGCCCCGTGCCGCCGTTGACGATAATCGCGGCGTTGTCGAAACTGCCGGTAAAGCCGTACTCGACCAGCGGAAACGTAATCGACACCGAAGATCCCTCGGTATCCCTGGCCTCCTCCAGCGCCGCTCGCCACTCGCGGTCTGTGCGCATCGCGCCGTGATCTGCTATGGCGGTCATCTGCGACATGAACTGCGCCAGGCCGCCGCCGGTGCCGGTGGTCTGGGTCGTATCACCGATGGCGCCCGCAGTCAGTGACAGTGAAATACTGGTAACGGGGCCGCAGACGGTGGCGCCGAACGGTTCCACACAACGGGGCCGCCGCCGCTCGAACCTTGCGCCGGAACCCAGCGCGGTCTGGTTGCTCTGCGCGGCCAGGCCGCTCGCCAGTTCCTCCCGCGCCGCGGCGCGCGTCGCATCGGTCGCGGCCGGCTGTTGCGCCGGCGCGGCGGTCGCCGCGCCGGGCCGGGTGTCGGCGTTACGGCTCGCCGGCGCCTGTGCCCGCGGCTGGCTGAGATTGCTGACCCACTGGCTGTAGGTCGCGTTGAACGACAGGTCCTGGTTCAGCGTCGCCGCCGGGTCCGCCGCCATGTTGCTGACGACGAACACGTAGGGGGCCCCGGCCTCGATACGAAAGCGCCAGTGCCCGATATAGCCACCGCCGGCCGGCGAGGGGACGATCTGGGCGCTGCCGATTCGCGCGCCGCCGGCGATGCCCAGTTGCAGGGCCTGTAACGCGCCCACCGTTTCCGCGCGCGTCTGGATGGAGACATCGGCGCGACCGCTGCCGGCGATCTGCGTCTTGAAACAGCGCGCGGCGTTCTTGCGCAGCGGCAGCAGGGCGTCGCCGCCCGGTGCGCGGGGCGACAGGGCGATCTCCGGGCAGGCGCCAAACACGAACTGCAGCCATCGGTCCTGGGCCTCCTGTGCGCTTGCGCTGACAGGGCTGGTCAGGCGGTCGGGGACATAGGCGGCGAAAGTGGTGACGAACGCGGCGTACAACCGCGGCAATCCCAGCCCGGTGGCCTGGCGCAGACCGCCATCCAGCCAGCGCAGATCGGCGCCTGCGGAGGCGCGCGGCGCCAGCGGCCTGTCCAGCACCCGCGCCAGGTAACTGTAGTCGGGCGCAAGCGGCTGGATGCCGGCGCGGCCGTTCTTCCTGCTCGCCGCGTAGTGTTCGCCGACGTAGCGCCAGAAGGACGCGGTGCGGTAATCCTCCTTCCTGCCTGTGTTGGCTGCCGGCAACGCCTGGTAATAGGGCCGCCCGCCGAGACGGTAATCGTCCTGCTTGCCCCGGTACAGGTCGATGCCGCGCAATCTGCTCGCCGCCTCCATGCCCAGCGCCTGCGCCTGCCCCTCCACGATCCAGTCGCGATCGTCGAGTCGCTCGAAGCCGATGTAACCGTGCTGCACATTGTGGAACAGTTCGTGGGCGAGGTCTTCAAACAGGCGCGGCGTGGCCTTGCCATCGCGTATGGCCCGGGACAGGTCCGCCTGCAGCGTGGTCGTACCATCGGCGCGCGCGGCGGCCCTGGCAATGGGCAGGCTGTCGTCGTAGTCGAAAAGGTGTACGCGGTAGGCCTTGCCGCCATTGCGCCCCGCCACCAACGGCAACGGCGGCGCGTTGAAACCCATGCCCTGGTAGTAGACCGCGACCTCCGACAGGTAGCGCTCGAACTCCGCCACCACGATTTTCTGCTCGCTGCTGAAACCACCGAAGGGGTTCAGCGCCGCGACAACCTGGTTGCCGCGGGGGTCCGTGTTCTCGAAGATGAACTCCGTGGTCTGCCACCCGGCCGCGCGCGCCGGCGCCGCAGCAGCGGCGCCCAAGAACAGCAGCATGAGCATCACACCGATTCGCGCCGACACCGTCATATCTAGCCTCCTCCTTGCGCCATTCCCGCCCGGGCCTGCGCCGTCGCGCGGCTCCGGGACAGCACGGCATTGCTCCACACGCGCTAATGTAACCACGAGCGAACGTCCGCGCCACTGGCAACGTACAACGGACAACGGGCAACGGGCAGCGGGCAGCCGCGGCCCGGCGCCGCGCTTCAGCGCACGGTGGTCGAGGGAAACTGGCGCCGGCAGGCGGCGATGACCGCGTCGCCCTCGGACTCGCGCTCCTGGCGGCGCAGCACCGTGGCCAGCAGCGTGCAGGCGCCGCGGTGCCAGGGTATGGCCGCCAGCACCTCGCGTGCCCGCGCTTCCGCGATATCGCCCTGGCCGCGCTGGGCGGCGATCCAGGCGCTGCTGTAATCGCGGTAGGGTGAGGGCGGCGGCGCCTGCAGCGTCTGCGGCAGGACGACGTCGGAGCGCACCATCAGGTAGCCCTCGCTGCCCTGGTACAGCGGTTTCCAGCCACCGTCGCGCAGCAGCGCCTGCAACTTCTCACCCCCCCGCCAACGCCGGTTGGGCCAGAGGAAATACTGCGCACCGCTGGCCTCGACCTGCTCCACCCAGCCCGGCATGGACTTCATCACGTCGACGTAGCTGTTGTACGTGGCGGCGTCGTAGAGGGTATCGGCGCGCCCGTCGATATACACCTTCAGCGCGCCGTCAGTGCGCCAGTGCAGGTAGCCGCCCCAGTTGTAGTAGGCGAACACCTTGCCGCGCAGTTCGTTGGCCTGCACGAAATCGACCACGTCCGCGGGATAGGTGTACTCGGCCACCAGGTAGTGAAAGGCGGGGGCGGCCTGCAGCGGGTAGGGCTGCAGGCGCAGGATGGCGAAGACCAGGGCGCAGCAGGCGAGCAGCCCCTGCACCGCACGTGCGCGCAGCAGGCCGAGCAACGCGCCGGCCAGCGGCGCCAGCAACAGCGCCAGCGACATGGCGAAAATGGGAATGAAGCGCCGGCTGGTCAGCGCCATGGCCAGGGTCAGCGCGGTCAGCGCCATGCCCTCCCAGGGCACGCCGGTACGCTGGCGCACTTGCGACAGCAGGTACAGCAGGCCCAGCAACGGCGCCCACTGGAAGACGAAGAACAGCGGCGAGCGGATGCCGCCGGGGTCGGACGGTGGCAGCCACTCGGCGAGCCGGCGGAAGGGCGAGGTGTCGTCGAAGGCGTACTTCAGCGGGTAGAGAAAGGTGCCGTAGCCCGAGGGGTTGAGCAGCGCCGCCGCCACGCAGGCCAGGCCCACCAGCAGCGCCGCACGCAGCGTCTGCGGGCGCAGGTCGCGCCAGGGAAACAGCAGTATCGCCAGCGCCATGAGACCGAAGAAAAACCCGCCGTGCAGGTTCACCCAGACCACGTACAGCAGCACCAGCACCCCGGTGCGCGGCCGCCGCCCCAGGGCCAGGAACAGCAACAGGCCGAAATTGAGCAGGGTGTAGAGGTGCGGGCGCACGTCCAGGAAAGGCGCGGCGATCGCCGCGGCGAGCCCGGCGCAGAGCAGGCCCGCCAGCGCGCTGCCGCTGCTGCGCGCCAGCGCCAGCTGCAGCAGGGTGAACGCGGCGACGATGACCAGCCACTTCCAGTACACCAGGGTGTGCACGCCCCACAGGGATGTCCAGCCCCAGTAAATGAGGTCGGAGAGCCACTCGTGATTCAGCCAGTCGCTGCCCAGTTCGGTATAGGACCAGTCATCGACCATCCACAGGGTGCCGGTCTGCAGCAGTTCGCGGCCCGCCGCCACGTGCCACCACATGTCCGAGCCGGCCATCTCCGTGTAGCCGAAGGACAGGTAGAGCAGCGCGCCGGCCAGCAAGCACAGGCCGCGCAGCCAGCGCGGCTGTGCGGCGCGCGGCGCCGGCTCCTGTTCAGCGGCGGACACGGAACACCCGGATGTCGCCGACGAAAAGCTGGAAGGTGCCGTACCAGCGCTTGTGCAGGATCAGTTCGGGCATGGCGTTACGCACGGGGAAATAGGCCTCCTCTACCAGCAGCGGGTGCGTGCCGGCAACGGCCTGGCGGTAGAACGCCGCGTACTGCGGCGTGGTCTTCACCAGGCGTTGCGGGTCGTGCACCAGCGGCCCGTTCAGTTCATTGGCGAAAGCGGTGTCGTACCAGTTTTCGCTCAACACCAGGTACTGCGCGCGGCGCAGCGCCGCGCCGTCGCCCTGGGCGTACTCCGGGCGGAACAGCGCGTTGCGCCCCGGCGGCGGGTTGACGTAGTAACTGCTGAACACCGTCGCCCCGGGATGCCCGGCGTACCACGGGCGCAGCGCCAGGCGCGGGTCGTCGTGGTAGTCGCCGACCAGGTCGAAGGCCAGCGCGGCCTGCCAGGCCAGCACCAGCGCGACAAACCAGCGCCGCCGCCCCCAGCGCGTGGCGTGCAGGCCCAAAGCGGCCAGCAGCGCCGCGGCGGGCAGCAGGGGCAGGTAGTGGCGGTAGTAGGTGATGGGCGAGACGAAAGCCATGTACAGGGCAAACGCCAGCAGTGGCAGCAGCGCGCACCAGGCGCGCGCATTGCCCGGCGCGCGCAGCAGCGCGCGCACTCCGGCGGGCAGGAACAACAGCGCCGGCAGGCCCAGGCCCACCAGCAACAGCAGCGGCAGGTTGAGCAGGTTGCGCGGCAGCTTGTGCCAGCCGATGGCGCCGTAGGACGTGCCGAAGCGCCCCTCGGCGCTGCCGGTGGTGTAGGCCGCGACCACGTCCACACTGGACAGCGCCAGGGCCAGCGGAGGCAGCAGCAGCCACACCGCCGCCATGGGACGATGGATACGCCGCCAGGGCACCAGCAGGTACCAGGCGGCCAGTAGCGGATAGAGGCCGGCGTTGCGGAATTCAAGGTTGCTCAGCAGGCCGAGCAGCAGCGCGGCGCCCAGGCCCATGAGGACAATGCGCGCGCGGCCCAGGCCGTGACTGGCGTAGTCCCACCAGCGCCGCGGCAACAGCGCCAGCCAGGCCAGCGCCGCGAACACCCAGTACTTGGCCCACAGCGCGGCGACGAAAAACAGCGGGCTGGCGGCCAGGGCGGGGCGTGAGGAGCGCGCGAGCGCGCCGGCCAGTAGGGTGAGAAAAAGGTAAATAAAGAAGGTCGATGGCGCGTCGACGGTGCCGCTGAAGGACTGGGCGATATGGACACCGGACAGGGCCAGCAGCGCGCCGGCGGTCCAGGCTACCGCGGGCCTGTGCGGCAGCAGCACCAGGGCCAGCAACGCCGTCAGCGTCGCGGTGAGGGCGCCGGCGACAGCGGAGTAGCCGCGCGCGACCGACAGGTGCGGGGGCGTCTGGCAGTAGCGCTTCACCGCGCGGTCGTCACCGGCGATGCCCGGCGGCGGCGGGTGGCCCAGCGCACTGGCGATGGCGATAGTCTGGCTGCCGATGAACGGCGTGTAGTCGAAGCCGTCCAGGGCGGCGCGGCAGGAACCGGCCTCGTCGAAATTGACCAGGGTGAAACTGCCCGGCGCATCCCAGTCCCAGCCCAGCGTCTGCGCGCTGTACATGCGCGGCAGCAGGGCGAGCAGGAACAGCGCGGCGAGCACGAACAGGTTTTTCGGCGCAACAACGGCCATGACGCGTCCCGGTTTTCTTATGCCGCCAGTATCCCCTGCGGGTGCGCAGAAGGAAAGCGCGGGCGCGCTTGCGCCGCGCCGGGGCCCGGCGCAACGGGCGGCGGCAGACGCCCCGCTTTCAGACGTAGCCGTTGGCGCGGAACCAGGCGATGGAGTCGCGCACCGCGGTCTCGATCGGCGTCTGCGGCAGGCCCAGTTCCTCGATGGCCTTGCCCGGGTCCACGTAGCCGTGTTGCAGGACGTACATGGTGTTCTTGTAGGTGGTCACGGGCGCACGCCCGGTGAGCTTTGACCACAGCTCGGCGAGCCTGGCCACGCGCAGCATGACGCTCCCCGCCACCTCCCGCGTCGCCACCCCGTCGATTCCGCCGATTTCACCGATCAGCTTGAGGAAGGCCTGGTTGCTCATGTTGGCGTCGCGGTTGGCGAGGATATACGACTCGCCGATACGGCCCTTGTGCATCGCCAGCACATGCCCCGCGGCCACGTCGCGTACATCCACCGGGCACACACCGCCGTCCCAGTAGTTCTTCATCTTGCCCTGCAGGGTGCGAATGATCATGGTGCCGGTGGGCGTGGGCGCGCGGTCGCCGGGCCCGAAGGGCAGGCCGGGCATGACCATGGTCACCGGCAGCCCCTCGCTGACCATGCCCTTGACCATCTGGTGGCTGATGAACTTGGACAGGATGTACTCGCTGGCCCAGGGCCAGGCGTTGAACGGGGTCTTTTCCGTGGCGCGCGAATCTCCCGGCTCGATGCCCAGCGCCGCGACGCTGCTGGTGAAGACGACTTTCTCCACGCCTGCGGCCATGGCCGCCTCGAGCATGCAGCGCGCGCCGTCGACGTTGACCTTGTAGTGCAGATCCGGGTCTTTCGTCCAGATCGCGAACATCGCCGCCAGGTGGTAGAGCTGCTCGCAGCACTGCACGACACCGGTCAGCGAGGACGGGTCCAGCAGGTTGCCCTCGACGAACTCCACGTCCATGCCAGCCAGTGGCGAGCGGTCCTCGCCGGGCATCACCATGACGCGCACCTCGTCGCCCTGTTCCAGGCACAGGCGGGTGACGTGGTTGCCGATGAAGCCGGTGGCCCCGGTGATGAGCACTTTCGCCATGGATCTCTCTCCTGTTGGTCCGCGGGCGCGCTTGCGCAGGTGCCCCATGCTAGCCGTGCGCCCGCGCGGCCGGCATGGCCAGTTCGGTCAATTTCGCCGGCCACATTGTCACCGCCGGCGCCGTTTCGGTCTACACTGTGCCGCAGTGGCAACGTCAACCTCGAGGAGATTCCAATGAATACACTGCGCTACGGTCTGCTGCTGACCGCCCTGCTGCTGGCCCCGCTCACCCTGGCCGGGCAGGACACGCCGATGCTGGAGCAGGTGATCGCCGCACGCAGCGCCGAGGACCGGGCGCGCGACCCCTACCGCCACCCGCTGCAGACGCTGATGTTTTTCCGCGTCGAGCCGGGCATGAGCGTGGCCGAGGTGCTCCCCGGCGGCGGCTGGTACACCCGCATCCTGGCCCCCTACCTGGGTGCGGACGGCACCCTCGTCGGCGTCAACTACCCCGACTCGCTGTGGCCCCATTTCGGGCGCCCCGAGGAATGGATGGCGCAGCGCATCGCGGCAACGGCGCAATTTCCCCAGCAGGTCGCCTCCTATACCGACAACGGTATCACCGCCCTGGGCGCCACCTTCACCACGCTGCCGGCGGACATGGCCGGCCAGGTCGATCGCGTACTGATGATCCGCGCCCTGCACAACCTGAACCGCTTCGAACAGCAGACGGGCGCACGCAGCCAGGCCCTGTCGGCGATCCACGAGATGCTGGCCGACGACGGCCTGGTCGGCGTGGTGCAGCACCGCGCCCCCGAATCGGTGAGTGACGCCAACGCGGCCGGGCAGCGCGGCTACCTGAAACAGTCGGCGGTAATCGCCATGTTCGAGCAGGCGGGGTTCGAGCTGGTGGACAGCGCCGAGATCAACGCCAACCCGCAGGACCAGCCCGGGGAAGACCTCATCGTGTGGCGCCTGCCGCCCTCGCTGGCCGGCAGCGCGAACAATCCACAACAGCGCGAGGCGATGCTCGCCATCGGCGAGTCCGACCGCATGACCCTGCTGTTCCGCAAGGCCCCGTAGCGCCGGGCTACGGGCGCCGGGCTACGGGCGCCGGGCTCCGGGCGCCGGGCTCCGGGCGCCGGGCTACGGCCCCGGACTCAGGCCAGATAGCCCTGGGCCATCGCCTCGGCCTCGGCCCACAGCCGCGCCGCCATCTGCTGGTCGTACATGTGGTGCTCGCCACTGACCCGCACCGGGTTGCAGTCCTCGAAGTAGGCGCCGCTGACCCCGGCCAGCGCCGGGCTGGTGGCCACGTACACCTGGGTCGCGGCCCCCTGGGCCGGGCTCTTGGCGACCACCCCGCCGAACAGGTCGAAGGCCGTGCGCAGCCAGCCGGGCGCCGTGCGCGCGATGTTGGTCTTCACCAGCCCGGGGTGCACCACGTTGGAGGTGATGCCGCTGCCCTGCAGGCGCCTGGCCAGCTCGAAGGAGAACAGCGCGTTGGCCAGCTTGGAGCGCCCGTAGGCCTGCTGCGCGTCGTACACCCCCTCGCCGCGCAGGTTGTCGAAGTCGATGCCCGCGGGCGGCGCCTGGGTATAGCCCGAGCGGCTGCCCACGTGCACCAGGCGGCCCCCGCCGGCGGCGCGCACCAGCGGCAGCAGGTGCTCGACCAGCACGAAGTGGCCGAGAAAGTTCACCGCGAACATGCGTTCCACGCCGTCGACCAGTTCTAGCTCGCGGAAGGTATTGATGCCGGCGTTGCAAATGACCACGTTCGGCGGCACCTCCAGCGCCGCCACCGCGGCGGCGCAATCCACCACCGACTGCAGGTCCGACAGCTCCAGCGCCAGCGCCGTGGTGCGGCCGTCGACGCTGTCACAGGCCACCCGGGCCTTTTCCAGGGTGCGCCCGGTGCCCAGCACGTGGGCGCCGCGCAGCGCCAGCACACGCAGGGTCTCGTAACCCAGCCCCGATGTGCAGCCGGTCACCAGCACGGTGAGGTCCTGCAAATCCATACCGGCGGTGACCTCTTCCGCCGTGGACTGCGGCCCGTAGGGCCCCACCGGCAGGGATTCGTCGATACTCACCTGCGGCCCTTCCTCGCCGCAGCCGCCAAGGAGCGGGGCCGCGGCGGCGACGCCGCCCCATTGCAGGAACCGCCTGCGTCTGAAGTCTGTGCTCATGGCCATGCCCTGTCTGTACGTATCGGCCTCCTAGTGTAGACGGCCCCGGGACGCCCGGCATGATATAACCAATTAGTATTGCATGATATAACAAAATATCATGCAGTTATTTCTTGTGTCTGCGCCGCCCATCCTTATACTTAAAAACGTGACGGTTATTGGATGACTACCAATTGAGGGCAACCGTCATTCTTGTGGGAAAGCTGGTGGACATTTGTCAGAGGTGTCTGCCGCCAGGGGACGCTACCCGGTTTGCGGGCCGGGTACCAAATCTGGGCAGAATCATACAGGGCTTTACCCTTAGAACGCCGTCGCTACCTGCCTTGCGACGGCGTTTTTTTATGCGCGCAAAACACCCATGACAGCCTGACCCCGCAGTGCCGCCACGCAGCCCCCCGCCCACAGCCTGCGCCGAATACGTTATGCTTGCGCCCAGCGGCCGGGGCGCGCCAGCTGCCGGACACGACAACGGGCAGCGGCGCCGGCAAGGGGGACAAGACACACGCATGGAAACGCTTAACGTCGCAGTGCTCGGAGGTGGCTCCTGGGGCACCACGGTCGCCGCCCTGGTCACCCGCAACGCGCCGGTCACCCTGTGGGCGCGCAACCCGGCGGTGGCCGCGGAAATCAATACCGCGCACAGCAACTCCACCTACCTGCCCGGCGCCGAACTGCCGCACAAACTGCTCGCCACCACGGACCTGGGCGCGGCGGTGCGCAGCGCCGACCTGGTCGTCATGGCCATCCCGTCCCAGTACTTCCGCAGCGCCCTGGTGAAAGTAAGCGCTCACATTCGACCCGGGACACCACTGGTCAGCCTGACCAAGGGGCTGGAGAGCGGCAGCCATCTGCGCATGTCGGAAGTGGTCGCGAAGGAACTGCCGGGACACCCGGTGGGCGTCCTCACCGGCCCCAACCTGGCGCGCGAAATCATGGACGGCAAGGCCGCCGCCAGCGTCATCGCCATGCGCGACGAACGTATCGCGCAGGAACTGCAGGGCGTGTTCGGCAGCGGCCTGTTTCGCGTCTACCGCAACACCGACGTCATCGGTTGCGAACTGGGCGGCGTGCTGAAAAACATCATCGCCATCGCCGTGGGCATGGGCGACGGCCAGGGCGCGGGGGACAACACGCGGGCGGCCCTGATCACCCGTGGTCTGGCGGAAATCACCCGGCTGGGGGTGGACCTGGGCGGGCGCGCCGAGACCTTCGCCGGCCTGGCCGGCATGGGCGATATGATCGCCACCTGCACCAGCCCACAGAGCCGCAATCACCACGTGGGCATGGAGCTGGCCAGGGGGCAGGACCCGCAGGCCATTCTCGGCGCCATGGTCATGGTCGCCGAGGGCGTGAAGAGCGCCCCCGCGGTCATGGCGCTGGCGCGGGAGTACGGCGTGGAGATGCCCATCGCCGGCGAGGTCTACCGCGTACTGTCCGGCGAATCCAGCGCCAGCCGCGGCTTCCGGGGGCTGCTGCGCGTGGTCGCGGGCGCCGAGCACGAGCCCGGATAACCCCGGCCCGGGGCGGCAAAGGCGCAATACTGCCGGTAGTCATTTCCGCCACCCTGGGGCACAATAAAACGCTGCGTCACCACGCGCCCGGGGCAGGCAAGATGGGGCCGTGACGTTATTTGCACCACAACTGAACAAGAACAACAGGGACGGGCGGGGACATGAGTTCTGCACGGGCGATTCTCCTTCTCATTGCCGGCTGCCTCGCCGCGGCCGCGGCCGCAGCGGCGCAACCGAAATTCACCGAACTCAAGGGCAACCCGGGGCTGCGTTCCGCCTCGGCGCTGGTGCTGGACAGCCAGGGCAACCTGATCTACGCCAAGGACGTCGACACGGTACGGCCCATCGCCTCCATCACCAAGCTGATGACGGCCATGGTGATACTGGACGCCGGGCTGGATCTCGAACAGCCCGTCACCATTACCAAACAGGACCGCGACCTCATCCGCCTCACCGGCTCGCGCCTGCAGTACGGCGCGACCCTGTCGCGGCGGGAGATGATCCTGCTGGCGCTGATGTCCTCGGAAAATCGCGCCGCGGCCGCGCTGGGCCGCACCTACCCCGGCGGCCTGGACGCCTTCGTCGCGCAGATGAACCGCAAGGCGGCCAGCCTGGGCATGGCGAATACGCGCTTCGCCGACCCGGCCGGGCTGCACTCGGAAAACGTGTCCACCGCCGCGGACCTGGCGAAAATGATCGCCGCTGCCGAGTCCTACCCGCTGATCACCGAGGCCACCACCACCACGCGCCTGGACGTGCGCCCCTACGCCAACCGCGGGCCGCTGACCTACGGCAACACCAACCGCCTGCTGAAGAACGACAGCTGGCATATCGAGCTGAGCAAGACCGGCTACATCAACGAGGCGGGTCGCTGCCTGGTGATGCAGGCGAACATCGAGGGTGAAGAAGTCTCCATCGTCCTGCTAAACTCCTTCGGCAAACTGACCCCCTTCGGGGATTCCAACCGCCTGCGCAAGTGGATGCTGGCCAGCAGCTGAAGCCGTGACGGCGAACAGGTAACACGGTATGAGAACCCTACTGCCCGCGCTGGGCGCTGCCCTGCTCATCGCCCTGCCGGCCGGCGCCGCCACGGACCCGGCGGCCAGCGACGAACCCGCCGACTTCCAGGTATTCCTCGGGGTGCTGGAACTGGACGACCAGACCGGGCGCTGGGACGAGATCTCCAACGAGCCGGTGGACGTGGACTTTTCCACCCTGCCCTCCGGCGGCATCGAGGCCGAGTACGTGTTCTACCGCGGCTGGGTACACGCGGGCCTGAACCCGGGCGGCAGCCTGGCGTGGAAAAACGACGACACCAGTATCTCCGGCGGCTTCACCGAACAGACCGGCGGCGTGCTGGCGGTGGAACTGGACAACTCCCTGTTCCTGTTCGAACTGCACCTGGGGGCCTACGTGCGCGGGCGCCTGCACGAGCGCGTCACCGCCTACGCCGCGGCGGGGCCGATGATCATGTACGGGCACCACGACGTGGAAGACGAGCGCGTGGACCCGGACGAGGAGCTGGACCTGCCCGAGACCTCGGCCTCGGACATCAACCTGGGCTACTACGCGCGCGCGGGCATCGACTTCGACATCGGCGGCGAGCGCAACATGGGCCTGGGAGTGCGCTACCTGTCCACCGAACTCGACTTCGACGACACGGTGGGCAATATCGATATCGCGGGGCCACAGTACGTGCTGACCTTCAGCCAACGACTGTAAGGGGCGAGCCAGCATGAAAAAAGCGCAATACCAGGCAGATCTGAAAAAACTGCAGGTGGAACTGGTGAACTTGCAGGACTGGGTCAAGGAAACCGGGCAGCGCGTGGTCGTGGTGTTCGAGGGCCGCGACGCCGCCGGCAAGGGCGGCGTCATCAAGGCGATTACCGAGCGCGTCAGTCCGCGGGTGTTCCGCGTGGTCGCCCTGCCCGCCCCCAACGACCGGGAAAAAACCCAGATGTACGCCCAGCGCTACATCAAGCACCTGCCCGCCGCCGGCGAGATCGTCATCTTCGACCGCAGCTGGTACAACCGCGCCGGCGTGGAGCGGGTCATGGGCTTTGCCAGCGAGGAGCAGGTGCAGCAATTTCTCAAGGTCGTGCCGGCCTTCGAGGCGGGCATCATCGATGACGGCATCATCCTGCTCAAGTACTGGCTGGAAGTGGGCAACGAGGAACAGGAAAAACGCTTCCGCTCACGCATCGAGAACGAACACAAACAGTGGAAGCTCAGCGCCATCGACCTGGAGTCGCGCCGCCGCTGGTACGACTACTCCCGCGCCAGGGACGCCATGCTCGAGGCCACCGATACGGAGCGCTCGCCCTGGTACATCGTCAACAACGACGACAAGGAGCGCGGCCGCCTGAACTGCATCGCCCACCTGCTGGAGCAGATACCCTACGAAAACACCGGCAGCCTGGTGGTCAGGCTGCCCGATCGCGACGAGAGCAACGCCTACGACGACCAGGCCTCGATGAGCGGCCGCCGCTACGTCGAGGAAAAGTTCTGAACGCCCCCGGATCCTACGCGAGGACAACCTCATGAAAATGAATGCAGCTACCGCAAGCCTGTTGCTGCTGGCCGGCGCCCAGGCCCAGGCCGGCGGGCTCTGGCTCAATGAGTACGGCGATTTTTCCGGCGGCCGCGCCGCCGCCGGCGCGGCCGCCGGCACCGGGGACGCCGCGGCGATCATCTACAACCCGGCCGGCGCCAGCGGCGTGGAGTCAGGGGAGCTGTTCGTCTCCGCGGGTGTGCTCATTCCCTCGACGGAGTTCGACCTGGAATCCTCCAGTCCCTTCTTGGGCGACAACGACGGCGGCTCCGCCGGCGAGATCGCGCCCGGTGCGGCGCTGGCCTACGTCGACGACTTCGGCCTGGACACCTGGGACTTCGGTATTTCCCTGGGCGGCATGGCCGGCGCCGGCCTGGATTACAACGACGACTGGGTAGGCCGCTACCAGGCCACGGAGGTCGAACTGCTGATCATGGCGCTGGGCACCAGCATCGCCTGGCAGGCCACGGAGCGCCTCACCCTGGGCGTCGCACCGCAGTTCTACTACGCGGAACTGGAACTGGATGTGAACGTGCCCAACCTGGTCAACCCCGGCGGCCCGGACAATCGCACCAGCCTGGACGGCGACGACAACGGCTTCGGCTTCATGGCCGGGGCGACCTACGCGCTGAGCCCGCAAACCCGCCTGGGCATCGCCTACCAGAGCGAGCTGGATATCGATTTCAACGGAGAGCTCAAGCTGCGCTCGGGCAATATCGATGACCTCAAACTGGTCGCCGACTCCGACACCGAGTTAACCCTGGCGGCGACGGTGCGCGCCAGCCTGCACCACGACTGGAGTGACCGCCTGGGCTTCGATTTCACCGTCGGCTGGGACCAGTGGAGCGAGCTGGACAACATCCTGGTGTCCATCGACGCCACCGGCGGCCGCGGCGCGGGCCTGAAAACCGACTGGGACGACACCTGGCACTACGCCGCGGGCTTCCAGTACAAGGTCAACAAACACTGGGATATGACCATGGGCGTGGCCTACGACACCAACCCCGTGGACAAGCAGGATCGCACCGCGGACCTGCCCGTCGACCGCCAGGTGCGCGTGGCGGTCGGCACGCGCTACCACCACGGCGACGCGCTGGAGATCGGCGGCTACCTCAACTACGCCGACCTGGGTGACGCGAAAATCGACGCGCGGGCCTTCTCCGGCGACTACGATGGCGAGAATTCACTACTGGGCATCTCGCTGTTCCTGAACTGGCGCCTGTAACGCCTGGCGCACACACGCGGCGCGTGGCGCGCCGCACGGACCCGCGCCACGCGCCGCGGAATCTCACGACACGGCTTGCGATGAAACTCTTACGCCTGACACTCTGCCTGCTCCTGCTGACGGGCTGCGACGCGAACACGACAAACTCGACGAACACGACGGTCACGCCGGAGGCGGAACCGGCGCGGCCGCGTATCGTCACCGTGAACTACCCCCTGCAGTGGGCGGCCGAACAGCTGGCCGGCACGGCCGCGGAGGTGGTCCTGCCGGTGCCCGCCGGCCAGGACCCGGCGCGCTGGCAACCCGCGGCGGACGCCCTGGCCGACTATCGCCAGGCGGACCTCGTTGTGCTCAACGGTGGCGGTTACGCGCACTGGCCGGCGGCGCTGGACCTGCCAGCCGAACGTATCGTGGACACCTCCGCGCGGATTCGCGACCAGTTGCTCCCCGCCGCGGATACCGGCCAGGGGGCACGGGACGGCGCCGGCATGACCTGGCTCGACCCGTTCCTGTACTCGCAGCAGGTGCAATCCCTGGCCGGGGCCATCGACGCCCTGCTGCCGGCGCAGCGGGCGCTGCTGGACCGTCGCCTGGTGCAGTTGCGCGGCCGCAGCGGCAAGTGGAACACCTCCCTGCACCGCATCGCCAAGGCCCTGGGAGACACGCCTGTCCTCTACTCGCGGCCGCTCTACCACTACCTGCAACAACGCTACCGGCTCAACGGCGAGGCGCTGCACTGGCGGCCCGGACAGACGCCGTCCGCGGCGCAGTGGGGCGAACTGGACGAATTGTTGCGGCGCCACCCGGCCAAACTGATGCTGTGGGAGGACACGCCCGCGCCGGCGGTGCGGGCGCAGCTGGAGCAACGCGGCATCGCGGTGGTGGTCTACCGGCCCCAGGCGAACCGCACTTCCCAGGGCGATTTCGGCGCGGTCATGGACGCCAACATCGCCGCTTTCAACGCGCTGGTCATCGACATGCAACAAAGCGGCGAACTGCCCCTGCCGCCCTGACGCATCCCAGGCCCCCGGCGCGGGCCGAGGACCTTGACCGGGGGCAGCGCGGCTGAAACACTGGGCGCTGCCGACACGGGGGGGGGGACCGCCATGATCAATCGTCGCCAGGCAATACAACTGGGCGCCGCCACGCTGGCCCTGCCGGCACTGCATCTGCGCGCCGGGGATGACAGCGCCCGCCCCGCGCTGATCCAGCGACCCATCCCCGCTTCCGGGGAGCTGTTACCCGCCGTGGGCATGGGCACCTCGCGCACCTTCGACACCGATGACGACCCGCAATCCCTGGCCAACCTGCGCGCGGTGATGCAGGCCTTCGTCGACGGCGGCGGCAGCGTCATCGATTCCTCGCCCATGTACGGCCGCGCCGAGAGTCGGGTCGGCGATGTACTGCGCGCCATGCAACCACCGCCAAAGCTGTTCGCGGCGACCAAGGTCTGGGTCAAGGGCAAAGACAAGGGCATCGCGCAGATGCAGGAGTCCGCGCGGCGCATGAATGTGGAGCGCTTCGACCTTATCGCCGTGCACAACCTGAAAGACTGGAAGACGCACCTGGCCACGCTCAGGGAGTGGAAGGAGCAGGGCAAGGTGCGTTACATCGGCATCACCACCTCCCACGGCCGGGACCACGACGACTTCATGCAGGTGATGAAGCGCGAACCACTGGATTTCGTGCAGTTCAGTTACAACATCGAGGACCGGGAGACCGAGAACAAGCTGCTGCCACTGGCGGCGGACCGCGGCATCGCCACCATGATCAACCGCCCCTACCAGCGCGGTTCCCTGTTCGGCGAGGTGCGCGGCGTGCCCCTGCCGGCGCTGGCCGGGGAACTGGGCTGTGCGAGCTGGGGGCAGTTCTTCCTCAAGTTCATCCTCGCCCACCCCGCGGTGACCTGCATCATCCCCGCCACGGCGAAGGTCGAGCACATGGCCGACAACATGGGCGCCAACTTCGGCCCGGTACCGGACGCCGGGCAGCGCGCGGAAATGTTGCGTATTTACGAGTCGCTGTAAGTGAATACACAACCACCCGCGTCGCCACTGCAGCGACTGCTCGCACTGGCCTGCGACATTCGTCCCGAGGAAGTGCGCGCAACCCTCGCCTCCTTCTCCCTGGTGCTCATGCTGATGGGCTCCTACTACATCCTGCGGCCGGTGCGCGACGCCATGGCCTCGGACTGGAGCGACGCCGAGGTCAGCTGGCTGTGGACCTGTACCTTTTTCGTCAGCTTCGTCGCCGTGTCCTTCTACGGCGCGGTGGTGACGCGGGTGCGCTTCGCGCGCCTGGTGCCCACGGTGTACGCGTTTTTCGCCGCGAGTTTCGTGGCCTTCTACCTGGGCACCCAGACGCTGGCCGAACGCACCCTGCTGGACAAGTGTTTCTACGTCTGGATCAGCCTGTTCAGCCTGTTCCACATCTCGGTGTTCTGGAGCTTCATGGCGGATACCTTCAGCAAACCGCAGTCCCTGCGCCTGTTTGGCTTTATCGGCGCGGGCGCGAGCATCGGCGGCATCGCCGGGCCCGCGGTCGCCACCTTCCTTGCCGGCGACCTGGGCACCGACGGCCTGATGCTGGTCGCGGCGATGCTCGTGGTGCTCGCGCTGCCGCTGGTCATCCTGGTGCAGCGCCTGAAAATCGCCGACCTGCACAACAGCGCGGTGGCGGCCGACGCCGCGGACATCGAGTACATCGGCGGCAACCCCCTGGCGGGCTTCGCGGAATTCCTGCGCAGCCCCTACCTGCTCGGCATCGGGCTGTTCATCTTCCTGTACACCGCCATCAGTTCCTTCGTTTACTTCGAGCTGAAAAACCTGCTGGCGGACTACGACCGCGAGACGCGCTCGCAGATCTGGGCGGGCATGGACCTGGCGGTCAACAGCCTGACCATCCTGGTCGCGGCGTTCGCCACCGGGCGCATCGCCCAGCGCTGCGGCCTGTCCTTTACCCTCGCGCTGGTGCCGGCCTTCATCGCAGCGGGCATGTTGCTGCTGGCGGCAGCCCCGCTGGTATCCGTGGTCGTGGCCATACAGGTGGCGCGGCGCGCGGGCAACTACGCCATCTCCAGGCCCGCGCGGGAGATGCTGTTCACCGCCGTGGACCGGGAGACGCGCTTCAAGGCCAAGCAGGTGATCGATATCGTGGTGTACCGCGGCGGCGACATGCTCAACGCCTGGGCGTTTACCGCGCTGACCCAGGGCCTGGGACTGGGCCTGGCCGCGGTGGCGCTGGTCGGGGCCGGTATCGCCGTGGCCTGGGCGGCCACGGGCATCTACCTGGGGCGCCGCTTCCAGGCCACGGGCGCGGCCACAAATACGCTGCAAGTTGAATAGTTGAGCCGCCGACCACTTCCTTGCCCCTGTCCGCCTGTTTAGGCGATTCCCGCGTATTCTCTGCGGTCTATACTTGCACCCCAGGCAATCAAAGAGGTATTTCACCATGGCTACAGCGCAGGACTACGGACTCGGCCCCAACCTTTTCCCCCGGGGCTGGTTTATCGTCGCCGAGAGTTCCGAGCTCGACAAGGGACCGATGGCGGTGCGCTATTTCGGCCAGGACCTGGCCCTGTACCGCGGCGAAAGCGGCAAGCCGGTCATGCTCGACGCCTACTGCGCGCACATGGGCACCCACCTGACCGCCAGCACCAGCGCCATGATCGTGAAGAACGGGGAGCAGATTGAGGGCGACTCCATTCGCTGCCCCTACCACGGCTGGCGTTACAACGCCGACGGCGACGTGGACGACATCCCTTACCACGACGGCCCCTGCCCCAAGTCGGCCTCCATCCGCTCCTACCCGGTGGTGGACAACATGGGCTGCATCATGGCCTGGTACGACCCCGACGGCGGCGCGCCGGACTACGACGCGCCCTTCCTGTCCGAATGGGACGACCCCCAGTGGGTGCGCTGGGAACTGGATCACCTGGGCGAGTTGCCGGTACACCCGCAGGAAATTCTCGACAACATGGCGGATGTGCGCCACCTGGGCCCCACGCACGGCGCGCCCAGCGAGTATTTCGAAAACGAGTTTCGCGACCACATCTGCATCCAGCGCCAGGGCGGGCCCATGCAGCTCTACCAGTCCTACCTGTACACCACGACCTGGTACACGGGCCCCGGCATCCTGCTGTCCAAGCAGGTATTCGGCGACAACGAGATGTACGAACTGATCGCCAACACGCCGGTGGACGACGGCGTGTCCAAGTGCTTCCACGCGGTGCTGTACAAGGGCAGCGCCGCACCGACGACCGACGCCGACCGGGCGGCGCAGAAGGAGTTCCAGGCCGGCGCGCTGGAGGCCTTCGGCGCGGACTTCAACGTGTGGCAGTACAAGCGCCCGGCGCTGAAGATCATGCAGCTGAAAACCGACGGCCCCTTCAACCGCAACCGCAAATGGTACTCGCAGTTCTACGCCGCCCCGGACCAGGTGCAGGCGATTCGCGACGAGGTCAATGGCATCGTGCCGACCAAGGGTATGCAGACCCCGGATGAGGCCAACCACGACATCGACGAGGGACTGCCGATCTACGCCTGATCGGCGTCCATGTCGCGCAGGCAGGCTCGCACCGCCTCGCGCGTGTCCGGGTGGCGCAGGGCGAAATCGAGGAAACAGCGGACGTAGTCCGCCTTGTTGCCGATGTCGTAGCGGCGGGCCTGCCACAGCAGGGCCTGCAGCGGCTGTTGCGCGGCGAGCAGGTTCATGGCGTCGGTGAGCTGGATCTCCCCGTCCTTGCCCGCCGCGCAGCGGTCGATGCAATCGAATATCTGCGGGGTGAAGATATAGCGCCCGGCGATCGCCAGGTCTGTCGGCGCTTCCTCTGGCTCCGGCTTCTCCACCAAACGCTCCAGGCTGTACAGGTGCTCGCCCTCGACGGGCCGCCCGTCGACGATGCCGTAGCGCGCCACCATCTGCGCGTCCACACGCCGCACCGCCACCACGCTGGCGCCGTGACGCTGGTAGACCTGCTGCAGTTCCTGCAGGCCGTGCAGGCCCTGTGGGTGACCGGGGTCGATAATGGTGTCGCCGAGCAGCAGCGCGAACGGCTCGTCGCCGACGAAGCGCCGTCCATGGCGCACCGCGTCGCCCAGGCCCAGCTGCTCCTTCTGCCGCACGAAGAGGATATTGGCCCTGGCGCCGATAGCGCGCACCTGCTCGGCCTGCTCCACCTTGCCCTGGCGGCGCAGGTGGGCCTCGAGTCCCGGGGCGTAGTCGAAATGATCCTCCAGCGCGCGCTTGCCGCGGCCGGTGACGATAAGGATGTCCTCGATGCCGCTCTCCACCGCCTCCTCGATCACGAACTGGATGACCGGCTTGTCGACGATGGGCAGCATTTCCTTGGGGCTGCTCTTGGTCATGGGCAGGAAGCGGGTGCCCAGGCCCGCCGCGGGAATGATCGCTTTCTTTACCTGTCCTGTCATGCTGCGTCGGGGGCTCCTGTCGCTTGCTCTATCTGCGGGTGAATCAGGGTTGCGCCGATGGCGGCGTAATCCCTGCGCATGGCCTCGAAGCGGCCCGGGTCGCCGTCGTAGGTGCCGATCACCGCGCCGCCGGAGCCGGCCAGCTTGGCGCTGGCGCCCTGGGCGGCGGCGACCGCCACCAGTTCGCGGTTGCCGTGGCTGACCTCGATCAGGCGCGTGCGCAGCGCGAAATTCTCCACCAGTAGCGGACCGATCTCGGCGCCGCGCCCGGCCAGCAGCAGGTCCCTGGCGCGCTGCGCCAGCGCGGCGAACTGCTGCATGGCGTCGAGCACTTCCGGGTCGCCGCGATTGAAGCGGCTGCGCAGGTCGTTGTGGGTCACCTCGGTGCCCTCGGACAGGGCGTCATGATAGGCGACGAACAGCGGCGGCAACAGGGCCGGGTCCAGGCTCTGGTACTCACCGTAGCCGCGAGCGTCCATGAGGGCGCGGTCGAAGTCCATGAACACCACGCCCTCGTAGGCCTGGATCACACGGTCCTGCAGCCCGGCGCCGATGCCCAGTTCCTGCAGTTCCACGCTCAGCGCCAGGTTCGCCAGCAGGTGCGGCGGAATCTCCACCTGGTAAAAACGCATCAGCGCACGCAGGGTCGCGGTGACGATCCCGGAGGAGCCGGCCAGCCCCACGCGCACGGGAATATCGGTGCGGTATTCCAGGGTGAAGTTGCGCCCGTCCAGCGCCACGCCGCTGTCGCGGCAGTAATCCACGAAACGCTTGATGGCCGCCTTGATCAGGCGCAGGCCGCCGTAGTAGCCGTTGACCTGCACATCCTCGGTCAACTCGCGCAGCGAGGCGAAGTTCATCCTGTCCTGCTGGCAGGGCGCGATATTGAGCAGCGGTGACTCGTAGCAGACCACGCGGGCGGTGAAATTGCGCAGGATGACGGAGATGGTCTTGCCGAAGTAACCGTCGGACGGGTTGCCGATCAGGCCCGCCCGTCCGTGCGCGTAGGTCTCGATGATCAAGTGTGTGTCAGCCTGGTCCGCGAATCAGAAGCCGACAGCTTAGCGGCGAGTGCGACGCCGTGCCAGCCTCCGCGGCAGATGCAATTTTTCCTCCACACGATGGTCTATTATTATTGCCTGCGTCACCGGATTCACAACGAGTTTGCCATGAAGCGTGTTTTACTCTGCCTGCTGGCCGTCGGCCTGCTAGGCGCCTGCGCCACCAGCCCCACCGGCCGCCACCAGCTGATGCTGATATCGCCTGAGGCGGCCATCGTGGAGTCGAAGAAAGCCTATATCTCCACCGTCGACCAGCTGGACAAGGAGAACAAGCTGGTGGACGACCCGGCATTGTCCCGCCGTGTCTCGAGCATCACCGGCCGGCTGGTGACGATCGCCGTACAGGAGTTCCCCAGGACCGCCGACTGGGAATGGAGCGTGGCCATCATCGATGACCCGGAGACGGTGAACGCCTGGTGCATGGCCGGCGGGCGCATGGCGGTGTACACCGGCCTGTTCGAGAAACTGCAGCTCACCGACGACGAGTTCGCGCAGATCATGGGGCACGAAATCTCCCACGCGCTGGCCAACCACACGGCCGAGCGCATGTCCCGGGCCATGGCCACGACCATCGGCGTGGTTGCCGTGGGTGTGGCCTCGGACCGGCCGATGGCGGCGATGGGCGGCGCGGCGCTGGCGGCGCAGCTGGCGCTGGAGCTGCCGAACAGTCGCGTGGCGGAATCCGAGGCGGACGAGATGGGCATGCGCCTGGCGGTGCAGGCCGGCTACGAGCCCGACGCGGCGGTCACCCTGTGGCAGAAGATGGGCGCCCAGGGCGGCAAGTCGCCGCCGCAGTTCCTCAGCACCCACCCCGCGCCGGCCAACCGCGAGGCGGCGCTGGAGGCGATGATCCCGGAGATGCGCGGGCTCAACCCCAGGGCCGTGAAAGCGCCGGTGCACCCGGTGCGCATCGAGACCTGAGCGCCCGGCGGCAATCCCGCAACCGCGGCCGGGGCTGCCGGCACAGCCGCCTACCGGTAGAGCTCCTCCCCGCGCCCCCAGCTCGCATGAAAACCCGCGGGCACGCGCCCCGGCAGGCGCACCCGGGCGATCGGCCCGACCGCGATATCCGTGGCGTCGAAGACCAGGCAGTGGGAGGACCAGTCGTTGCTGTCGGTGACCAGGGTGATCACGTAGCCGTCGTCCTCGGCGCTGGCGCGGGTCGCCCCGACCTTCGGTGCGTAGACCGCCTCACTGCCGTAGACGCCATCGCCGTACGCCCACTGCGTACAGGCCCCGCTGTCGTTGTCGTACTTCACCAGCCCGGTGAAGCGCAGGGTGTGGCCGCCCTCCTCGTACAGCGGGATACGCTGGTGGTAGGAATAGCGGCTGGCGACGCCGTGGAACAGGGGGTTGGACTTGTTGAACTCGGTGTTCAGGTCGTCGATGTCGCCCTCGCGCACCTCGCCGGTCACCAGGTTGAATCGCCAGCGGTAGGCATTCGCTTCCAGCCGCATGTAGGCCAGCATCGACGCCAGTTCGCCCTCGCCGTCGCGCGCCGCGGGCATGGGGTTGGTGGAGCGGCAGCCGTCCATGATCACCCAGTCGCCCGCTTCCCAGCAGTTGGTCACGTGCAGGATGTAACAGGGCTCGCACTCGAACCAGCGCAGGTCCGCGCTCTGCCCGCGGCGCGGCAGTATGCCGAAACGCGTGGGGATGTCGCGGTGAAAGGACAGCACCCGGTAGCGGTGCCGGCGCAGCACCTCCATGTCGTGGAAAAACGGCAGGTCGTGGACGATGGTGTAGTGCGTGGTGAAGCCGATGTCGTGGGGCAGGCGCGGCCCCGGCAGGTCAATGGCCACCTCGTGCAGCAGCTTGCCGGCCGGGTCAGCCACCCCCACGGTCATGTAGGGCGGCTCGTCGCCGTAATCGAAAAACAACAGCTCTCCGGTCGCCCAGTCCACCTTGGAATGCGCGGACAGGCGGCGCTGCGCCCGCCCGTCCAGGGTGAACGCGCCGCGCGTCGCCAGACTGTGAGGGTCGAGGCTGTAGGGATCGCCGGCGTTGTACCACAGCGTCATCAACTGCCCCGCGTAGCAGAACAGGTCGGTATTGGAGGTGTCCTTGATGCCGAAGCGCGACACGCTGTAGTCGAAGGGTCCCATCACGCCCGGCGAGAAAGAGTGGCCCCGGGCCAGTTCCTCGGCCAGTGCCGCGGTCTGCACGTAGCGATTGCGATAGGCGGCGCGCCCATCGCGAAAGTACACCGCGTGCACCATGCCGTCGCCGTCGAAGGGGTGGTAGCGGTTCTTCGGCGCGAGGCGCGGGTTGGGACCGTTGCGGAAATAGGCGCCGCACAGGTCCGCCGGCAGCTCGCCCTCCACCGGCAACGCGTCGGCGTCGGCCTCGACCAGCGTCGGCGCGTAGGCACCGTGCAGGTAGGGGTTGTCCAGGTCGTAGATCCACCCGGGGGTTTGCGCCAGCCGCTGCACCGGGCCTATGCAACGCTGCGTGACGGGGTACTCTGCGGCGAGCGACACTGGCGAACTCCTGTGTGGGCCGGAAAGGACTGTGAGCCCGATTATAGGACTGCGGTTCATTTATGCAAGTAACCGCCTCGCCACGGGCGGTGGCGTTGAAATCCCGCCGCGCCGCGCGCCGCCAGCGACCCCGCGTGGCCGCTGGCGCGGCCAGAAAAACGCGTCTGGCCTGACTGTGCAGACCGGTGCGGCGCGGAGCCTGGGCTATTATTCCCGCGTATCGATTTGACGAGTACGAGGAGAGCACACATGGCTGAACGACAGGTACTGAACAAGCAGAACATGGGCATCGTCGAGGGCCTGCCACTACAAGCCAGCGACGGCGGCATCGACGAACTGCGCGCGGATATCCAGCGCCTCATGGACATCGAGGCGATCAAGCAGCTCAAGCACGCGTACTTCCGCTGCGTCGACACCTGCAATCTGGAGGAGTTGGGCACCCTGTTCCACGACGACGTCCAGGTGCGCTTCAAGGGCGGCGGTTACGAGTGGAACCTGGATGGCCGCCAGGAGTACGTGGACAACATCGGCACGGCCTTCAGCCGCGAGGCGGTGGGCCAGCACAACGCGCACCACCCGGAGATACAGATCCTCAGCGACAGCGAGGCCACCGGCATCTGGTACCTGGCCGACAACATGTGGATACTCAACCACAACGCCTTCACCCACGGCACCGCCCTGTACTGGGACAGGTACGTGAAAGAAAACGGGCGCTGGCTGATCCGCGAGACCAACTACGAGCGCGTCTACGAGATCAACGAGACCCTGGCGGAACGTCCCAACCTCAGCTCACACTACCTGGGCGTGCACGGCCCCGAGGCGAAGTTCTGAGCCGGGCGCACGGCTACAGCATGATAATCAAGGCGCCGCCGATGGTCAGGAACACGTTGGCGAAGGTGTAGGTGCCGGCGTAGCCCAGCGCCGGCACCGCGCTGTCGCTCATCTCGTTCAGGGCCTGCAGGGCCGGGGTGCTGGTCATCGCCCCGGTCAGCGCGCCCAGCAGCAGGATGGGATTCATGCGCAGCACCAGCACGCCGAACAGGTACCCGGCCAGTAACGGCAGCAGCATCACCACGACGCCGCCCAGGACGATAGCCAGGCCGCTGTCGCGCAGGGCGTCGAGAATGTCCGCGCCTGCGGCCAGGCCGACGCTGACCATGAAGATGTTCAGGCCCAGGTCCTTGAGCATGTTGATCGCGCCCTGGGGAATGTAGCCAAACATCGGGTTGCGGGCGCGGAAGAAGCCCAGCAGGATACCCGCCAGCAGCAGTCCGCCGGCATTGCCCAGGGTGATGCGCAGGTCGCCGACAAGAATGCCCAGCTGGGCCACGAGCAGGCCGCCGAGAAAAAAAAAGGAGAACGTCATCAGGTCGGAAACATCGCTGGCGTGCTCGATCACACCGATCTTGCCGGCAAATTTTTCCAGCCGCTGCCGTTCACCGCTGACCCTGAGCACATCGCCGCGGTTCAACGTCAGGCTGCGACTCAGCGGCAGCTCCACCTGGGCGCGGGTCACACCGTCGATCAGGCAGCCGTAGCGCGTCTCCAGGTCCAGGTCGGCCAGCGGCGTGCCAAGCACCTCCGGGTTGCCGACCACCACATCCGCCGTGTCGATGCGAAACTCCAGCAGGTCCGGGTCGTAGACCTCCGCGTCGTGGTCCACCTCGCTGCGCGCGTGGTTGATCGGGAAACCGACCAGGGCCACCTTGTCGCCGGGTTCGATGACCAGGTCCGGGGCGGGCTCCAGTAGTTCGCCATCGCGCTTGACCCGTTCCACGATCAGGCCCGATCGCTGGAACAGGCCGATTTCCCCCAGGGACTTGCCGACGCCGCCCCGCTCACGGTCCTCGGAAACCCGGTAGGCGCGCAGGATGGGTGTGCGCACGTTGCGCCGGCGCCGGCTGGTCATGCCGCGCGCGCGTTCCAGTTTGCGCGCCTCGTCTTTCGGGTCGAGACCCAGTACCGACGGCAACAGTCGCAGCACCAGCAGGATGCCCAGCAGGCCGATGAGGTAGGTGATGGCGTAACCGACGCTGATCTGCCCGAAGATCGCCTGCCGCTCGGCCGCTCCCAGGTGCGCCATTTGCTGGTTGACCGCGTCCTGCGCCCCGACCAGTGTCGGGGTCGAGGTCAGCGAACCGGCCAGCATGCCCGCGGCCAGCCCGGAGTCCAGCCCCAACAGGCCGGCGACCACGCTGGTCGCCGTCAGCGCGGTCAGCACCACCACCACGGCGATGGAGATGAAGCGCACCCCGTCCTGTACGAAGTTGCTGAAAAAGTTGGGGCCGGCCTCTATGCCGACGCAGAAAATGAACAGCATGAAGCCCAGGCTCTCGGTTTGCACGTGCAGGTCGAAACCCCAGGTGCCCAGCGTGATCGCCGCCAGCAGGACACCGGGCGTGCTGCCGAGCTGGAAGCCCCCCAGGTTCAGCTTGCCCAGCAGCAGGCCGAAGCCCAGGGCGGTGAAAAGCAGCATGACATCACTGCCCTGTAGCAGGGCGACCGGATCTATGTTCAATTCTGTTCTCCGTTACGGGTTTGCCGCGCGGGCCGTGACGGCACCCGCGCGCGTGGACTTGAGGTACTCGTCCAGGCGCTCCTGCGCCCGGGCGCCGAACAGGATGTCGCAGGCCTCGCGCAGGCCCGGCGCCGCGGCGATGTCCTCGCGCCGCAGCACCTGTTCGATCTTCGAACGGCGGCGCATGAAATCCTCCAGTTTGACGATCATCTCGCGACGCGCGGCCAGCTCGATCTCGCAGCGCGTGTATTCGGCTTTCTCGATCAACAGCCGGGCGCGGTCCTCGTCTTCACGGATACGCTCGAGCAGGCCGAAGGCGGCCTCGCCGTAGCGCCGCCAGAAGCGTTCGGACAGTGGCTCGGATGACGAGGGGTCGGTGAGCGCATCCAGCTGCATCGACCTGGCCTGCAACATGAACTCCGCGCGCAACCCGGCGTCCGGTTCCCCGTACCACAGGTTGTCCATCTCCGGCACCTCGATCCCCATACGCTGCGCCCAGGCCGCCACCTCGTCACCGACGTTCAGGCAGTCCGTGAGCTTGCCGCCGAAGATGCTCAGGTAACCGCGTGAAAGGTCGGCCTCTATGACGTGCTTGCGCGATAACTGCACCCAGTCCGCGACGCCGTCGCGACCGCGGATCGCCAGCGGGCGCACGGCCGCGCGCTCGGCGATGATATCGGCGCGGGTGAGGGGGCGCTCGAGGTCCAGCAGGGCGTTGGCGTTCTGCAGCACGAAGTCGCGGTCCGCGTCGGTCACTTCCACCCGCGGGCTGTCCACCTGCGTGTCCGTGGTGCCTATGCAGGTTTTCGGCCCCATCGGAATGAGGAAGAAGAGGCGCCCATCGCTGGCGAAAAACGCCAGCACACGCTGCTGCTCGGCAATCCTGTCGACGATCAGGTGGATGCCCTTGGAGAACAGGTGATGGTGCTGCGTCGCCTGGCCGTTGACGGCATTTTGCGCGTCCGCGTAGGGACCACAGGCGTTGATCACCACGCGCGAGCGGACCTGCCGCTGCCCGCCGTCGATGACGTCGCGCACCGTCGTGACCCACTGCCCGTCGACGCGTTCCGAACCGAGGGCCTCGACGTAGTTGGCGGCGATGCAGCCGTAGTTCAGGCTGCGCCGCACGAAGTTGAAGACGAAGCGCGCGTCGTTATCGTAGAGGTAGCAGTCGGAATACTCCAGGCCACCGGCGGCGTTGGCGGTGTTGATCACCGGCTCCGCCTGCTCGATGGAACTGGCGCGGTAGTAGCGCGGCGCCCGCGTGGCGAAGCGCCCCATCACCCAGTACAACAGGCTGCCGAGGTAGACGAAGAAGGGCCACACGCGAAAGCCGCGCTGGATGGTCGTGAGAAAACGTATTTCCTTGACCGTGGACGGGTAGGCGCGCATCAGGCGGTTGCGCGAGCGGCACAGCTTGTCTACCAGCAGCAACTCACCGCTCTCCAGGTACTTGATGCCGCCCCAGGCGAGGTTGGACGAGTTGGAACTGACGCCACCGGCGAAATCACCGCGGTCGATCAACGCCACGCGCACGCCGCGGCCGGCCAGGGAGGCCGCGGCCACAGCGCCGTTGATGCCGGCGCCTATCACCAGCACGTCGAAGACGCCATCGTCCAGCCGCTCGATGTTGCTGTCGCGTAAACTCGCTGTCACCCGAAAACCCTGACTGTGCCCCGCGGGCGATTGCCGTAGCGCCTACTCTACACGCTCCAGTATTGCTGGCACAGGGCGATAAAATTGCGCGCGCTGTCACTGAGGTTGCGCCCCGCCCTGTGATAGAGCCCCACTTCCTTGTCGATGGTACCGAAAGAAATATCGTCCATGATACGGAACGTGGCGCAGGTCGGGTGTTCCTGCAGCAGTTTGCGGTCGATGAACGTCACGCCCATACCCTCGTTGACCATGTGTATGCGCAGGGACAGGCTGCTCACCTCCCACACGGCGCTGAACTGGTCGCGTATGCGCTGGATCGAGGGGCGCATCTCCGGGCTGTCCAGGGCCGAGGTGATCAGCGGCGTCAGTTCCAGCGCGCGTTCATCACCGGCGATCATTTCCTCGAAGCGCGGGTGCTGCGGACTCACCACCAGGTGGCGCGAGTCGCGATACAGGGGCACGGTGGCGAAGGCGCCCATGTCTTTCTGGAAGGGCCCGAGGCCAATCTCCACGGTGCCCTGCAACACGGCGGAGATGATACTGCGCGCAGGCATCTCCGCCACCTTCATGCGCGTCTGCGGGTTGCGCGCATAGTAACGGCTGATCAGTTCCGGTGCGTAAAAACGGTTGATCGAGGCGCTCAGCGCGAGGCTGAGAATCTCCGTCTTGCCCTCCTTCAGCGCCGCGATGTCCTCCAGGGCCTGCTGTTCATCGCGCAGCACGTCCACCGCGTGCTCGAACAGGCGCCGGCCGATGTCGGTAAGGCGCAGGTCCTTGCCGCGCAGCACCAGCGCCGCGTCGAGTTTCGACTCCAGCCCGGCCACCGCCTGGCTCACCGCCGACTGGCTGATGTGCAGGGTGTCCGCGGCGCGCTTGAACCCACCTTCTTCAATCACCGCGCGAAACGCGCGTAACTCACTGTTTTCAAAGCGCATATTAGTTTTTCTAATATAGAGATAAGTATAATTAACGCAGCTAATCATACAGGGGATGTATACTGTGAAAAAGTACCAATTCCGCAAGATCAGGGACCTCCACCATGACTGAAGAGCAAACTGTTGACTCCCGTGACCTGGCCGGCGTCATTGTCGGCGAGACAGCCATTTCCGACGTACAGGGCGAGCGCGGCCTGCTCAGCTACCGCGGCATCGATATCAACGACCTGGTCGGCGTGCCCTTCCTGCACGTGGTGTGGATGGTGTTGTTCGGCGAGTTTCCCGGCGAGCAGGAAAAGAGCCGGCTGAAACAGTTCATGTGCCGCCACACGCGACTGAGCCACGACGAGATCGACCTGCTGCAACAGGTCTCGCGCGACCTGCACCCGATGCTCATGCTGCAGGGCATGGTGCCGCTGCTGTCACTGCCGGAAGAATCGCTGCTGGGCATCGACACGGACGCGGAGCACGGCCTGTTCCTGGCGGCGAAGATTACCGGCCTGGTCGCCGCGCACCACCGCCTGGGACAGAGCAAGAGCATCCTCTCGCCGGTGCCGGGACGGCTGTACCACGAAAACTTCCTCTCCATGTTCCACGGCCGTATGCCGACACCGGAACAACGGCGCATGCTCGACGCGGCGCAGATCCTGCAGATGGAACACAGCTTCAACGCCGGCACCTTCGCCGGGCGCGTCTGCGCCAGCACGGAGGCGCCCATCCAGTCCTGCATCTCGGCTTCCATAGGCACCCTGTTCGGCCGCCTGCACGGCGGCGCCGACCAGGCGGCGCTGGAGATGGCCATGGCCATCGGCAGCCCGGAACGGGCCGAGGCCTACGTCAGGGACTGCCTGGCCAACAAGCAGAAAATCATGGGCATGGGCCACCGCGAATACCGCACCGTGGACCCGCGCGCCAAACTGCTCAAGCCCATGGCGATGGAGTTGTGCGAGGACGGGGAGAGCCGCAACCTGCTCAACGTGCTGGTCGCGGTGGAAGAAGCCTGCCAGCGCGAGTTCGCCGCCAAGGGCAAGGAGATCTGGGCCAACGTCGAGTTCTACAAGGGCGCGGTGTTCCACAGCCTCGGCATCCCGACGCACTACTTCACCGCCATGTTCGCCATGGCGCGGGTATACGGCTACATCGCCCACTACCTGGAGTTCAAGCAGGACCGCAAGCTGATCCGCCCGCGCGCCCTCTACACCGGCCGGCCCACGGAGCAGCGCGACAAGTCCGCAGCCTGACACGCCCACCCCGCGGCGAACCGTTCGCGGGGGAAGCTTCATCACGTTGGGTCGTCATTGGGCCTGACCGAACCTTCCGCGGGGGAGCGGTTTTATTGGTCGTTCTTGGGCCTAACCGAACCTTCCGCGGTGGAGCGGTTTTATTGGTCGTTCTTGGGCCTAACCGAACCTCCCGCGGGGGAAGTGTCCCGGTCGGTCGAAAAGCAGACTCCCTCCCCGGGACACTTCCCCCGCGGGAGGTTCTCCTGTCGTTGCGACGCCGCTATCCAACATCTGCGGGGTGTGGCGTTACGCCACCGGCGATCGGGGCGCTGTGGCGGGGCTCTGACCAGCTCGCCGCTCCGCGGTGCCCTCGGTCGGTCGCGAGACGCATCCCCACGCGGCTCGCGACCGACCGAGGGCAGCCCGGAGGGCCGCCAGTAGTGTGCAGCGCCGCTTTTTCCCG
>PABK01000016.1 GCA_002699145.1 Halioglobus sp. | reverse complement strand
TCGGTCGGTCGCGAGCCCGAAAAAGCCCGGTCTCGCTCCACTCCCTCGGCGGCTGGTTTGCGAGGCCCGCCGCGACCACCCTCCCGCCTGACAACGAGAGTGAGAGGAAGGAAGAGAACGCGAGAAGCAGGAGTGGAAAGCGAGAGGGAGTCAGGCAAACGCGTCGGAACTCAACAACGGTCGAGAAGCCAGGCAAATGCAACAGAACCCAACAGCGGCCGAGAAGCCAGGGTAAGCGAGAAGTCAGAAAGAAGTAAAACCCACCCGCAGCCCCCCACAGACTCCCCGTTCACGGCCGGGCGGTGGGAAAAAGCGGCGCGGAACACTCTTGCTGGCGCCGAGGGAGTGGAGCGAGACGCATCTCCACGCGGCTCGCGACCGACCGAGGGCAGCCCGGAGGGCCGCCAGTAGTGTGCAGCGCCGCTTTTTCCCGGCGCGCGGCCGTGACCCAGCGAACCACTCCCGCAGACTTCTCTGCGAAACTGCAGGCGTCACCCAGGCCTGGAGGGTCAACGGGTCCAGAGCGAGTATCTTGGCCTTCCGAGCCCTGGACCGGTTGACCCTCCAGGCCAGGTAACCCATAAATCAGCCTTCCGAGGCCTGAAAGCGTTTCCGCCCCGGGCCAGAGAACCCAGCCTGCCCCTCCGTCAGGCCAAAGCTGAATCCGGCAACCAGAGCCCATGGAAGCCCACCGGCACGCGCACCGGCAGCGGCACCTTGCAGATCGGTCCGGCGGACAGGCGCGTGGCGTCGAACAGGGCAAAGGCGCTGGTCTGCGTGTGCCTGTCGTACAGGTAGGTCGCCAGGTAACCCTCGTCTTCCGCGCCACCGTGTTCCCGCGCCGGGATGAACAGGCCCTCGCCCACTTCCTGCTGCGGCCCCGTAAGGAAGGTGTCAGTCTCACCCGTCTGCAGGTCGTAGCGCCGCAGCCCGCCCTCGGCCTGCGCGATACGTTCAGGGGAATCATTCGTCTCGTCCACCGCCACGCTGTAGCCATAGCGGTAGGAGCGCGTCCAGTAGTCGCGGTTGACCTGCGGGAATTCCATCGCCCTGTCGAACAACTGCTCCACGCCGGCGTGACCGGTGCGCAGGTTCATGCTGAAGCGCGTCAGGCGCGCGGGATGGAAAAAATCGTGGGAGTTCTTCACCCACAGACTGTCGTAGCGCGCCGCGTCGACGATCACCTCGTCGCCGCGTTCAAAGGAGTTCATGATGTGGAAGACGAAACAGGGGGGGATATCGAACCACTTCACGTCGGCATCGGTACCGGTGCGCGGCATGACGCCGAAGCGGCAGGGCGCGCCGTCGTCCCACTTGAAGGGCAGCGCGCTGCCGGTGAGCGCCGCCATCCAGGAAAAGCGTACCGGCATCTCCATGAACACGACATGGTTCTGCGTCACGGCGAAATCGTGCACCATGCTCGGCCCGGTCATGGTCACCGGTTCCACCTGCAGCATGTTGCCCTGGGCATCGGCGCGCATGTAGGTCATGTAGGGTTGCATGACGTCGTAACCGAAAAACAGCAGTTCGCCGCTCGCCGGGTCGATGCGCGGGTGTGCGGTCATATTCCCGGGCAGCTTGCCGTCGTAGTTGAACGGGCCCTTGGTGGACAGGTCCTGCGGGTCGATCAGGTAGGGGTAGCCGAACTCGCCCAGCGCCATCAACTCGCCGCCGTGGTAGAGCACGGAGACCGCGCTGGTGGTGTCCTCCGGTTTGGGCGCGCCAAACCCGCCCGCCTCCTTGCGGTAAACGGGCGTATCCACGTAGCGGTTGCGGTACCAGCTCGCGCGGCCGTTCTCCAGGCGCACCCCGTGCAACATGCCGTCGCCGCCGAAAAAATGTTCCGCCGGCCCGGTGGAGGAATTGCTGCCGTTGCGCACGTACAGCCCCGTCAACTCCGGCGGGATCGCGCCCTCCACCTTCAGCCCGGTCAGGGTGACCTCCTCGTCCACCGGACGGTAGTTGCCCTGTTGCCAGAACTTCACTGCCGGCGCCTCCTCGCCGCAACCGGCGACCAGCGAGGCGGTGGCCGCTCCCAGCGCGCCCATGCCCGAGTACTGCAAGAAATCCCTTCTCTTCATTTTATTCTCTCCCGTGATGGTCGCTGGAGTGTAGCCGATAAGACCCGCGGGCTCACACCACGCCACGCGGCGGCATTCCGGTACTGGCGTAACCGGCGCTCAACAGGGCGCGCGCGATGTCATCAGCGCGGCAGGTGCGGCAATACCTCGTCCTCGAACAGGCGCAGCATGCGCCAGGAGGTGTCGGGGGCGATGCCCGCGAGCAGCGGGTTGAGATACAGCACCGATTGCTCGCCCAGTTCCTGCGCCAGGGCCAGGGCCTGCTCCGGGGCCAGCACCTGGTAGGCGCCGCTGCGCCGCACGCTGTCCTCGTCGATGCCCCCGGCGTAGGGGCCGGCGGCCTGGCCGAAAGCCTCGCGCGTCCACTCGCTATAGGAGCGCAACTGGTGCAGCACATGCGGCATAACCTCGTCCCAGGCGCGTTCCGGATCGCGGGCAACCCAGAGGAAAATCGGACCCTGCTTCGGGTACTCCCCCGGGTCCGGCATGCCCAGGGCCAGGCACTCGTCGCGGTAGGGCTGCCACAGGCGCGCATCCAGCGGCGGAAACCAGCCGTCGGCGATGTGCGCGGCGCGGCGCGCGGCGGCCGCCGAACTGCCGCCGAGCAGGATGGGCGGCGCGCAGGGTTGCGGACGCGGCGTGACCAACACCTGTCGCCCGTCCCAGTCGAAGGGCTCGCCGCGCCAGGCCAGGCGCAGGAACTCGCAGGTGCGCCCCATGTCGCGCCAGCGCTGCGCCAGGTCCCGACCGAAACTGGCAAATTCCACGGGGCGGTATCCGGCCCCGATACCCAGCAGCAGGCGCCCGCCGCTGACCAGTTGGGTGACCGCGGCGTCCTCGGCGAGCTTCGGCAGGTCGTACAGCGGCGCCAGCAGCACCGAGGTACGCAGACGGATGCGCCGTGTGCGCGCCGCCATGGCCGCGGCCAGGACCAGCGGCGAGGGGTTGTAGCCATCGGCCGCGCAGTGGTGTTCGCCCAGGCCGACCACGTCGAAGCCCGCCTCGTCGGCCCAGGCCGCCTGGTCCAGCGCGCAGTGGTAGAGGTCGGTGCGCGGCGCGCCGAATTCCGGTGCGCGCATGTCGTAGGTGATACACAACTCCATGGCGCCAGCTTAACCCAGGCCGCGCCGCCGGGGAAAACAGCGGTCTTGACTCCTGCGCCAGATCAGTCAATGTCTGGCCATCGAATTCACGAGCGGACCGGGCAACAACGAGGGAAACACTATGTCTCTACTGGAAAAATTCAGGCTGGACGGCAAGGTCGCCGTCATTACGGGTGCGGGCAAGGGCATCGGCGCGGCGATCGCCCGCGCCTTCGCCGAGGCGGGCGCCGACGTGGTCCTGGCTGCGCGCACGGTGGCCGACCTGGAGGCGGTCGCCGCGGACGTGGTGGCACAGGCGCGCCGCGCCCTGGTGGTGCAGACGGACGTGATGGACAGCGCGCAATTGCACAACCTGGCACAACAGGCGATGGCGGAATTCGGGCGCATCGACATCCTGGTCAACAACGCCGGGGGCTTCCCGCCCAAGCCGGTGGCGCAGACCACACCGAAGGAGTTCGTCGGCGCGTTTCGCTTCAACGTCGGCACCGCGTTCGAGATGTCGCAGGTATGCGCACCCCTGATGGTGGAGTCCGCGGGCGGCGGCGCGATTCTCAACATCTCCTCCATCGCCGGGCACAAGCCCACGCCCTGCTTTAGCGCCTACGGCACCGCCAAGGGCGCACTGTCGCTGCTCACCCGCGAACTGGCGCAGGAGTTCGCGCCGAAAGTACGCGTCAACGCCATCGCCGTCGGCTCCACCAAAACCGATGCACTGAACACCGTGCTGACACCGGAGGTCGAGCAGACCATGGTGGACCTCACGCCCATGGCACGGCTGGGCGAGGTCGAGGATATCGCCCTGGGCGCCCTGTACCTGTGCTCGCCCGCCGCGGACTACGTCACCGGGGATATACTCGGGGTCAACGGCGGCCTGGAACGGCTCAACATGCAGATGCCGCGCGCCTGGGGCGGCATGGGTTGACCGGGGGCGCGCTCGCGGCAATCACCGGTTTTTGTCCACAAATGACCGGCAACAATCCTGTCCGCGGGCGTACACTGGCGGGAACCGCCTGCAATAAAGGAAGGTCGCCATGCCACACCTGTCACAGACGCCGGACGATGTACGCATCACCCCGCGCAACCGTGAGTACCAGGTGGCCGAGTGCCTGGGCCGCGACTGGTTCGACAATCACCCCTTCAAGACCGCCTGGTTCAACGCCATGTCGATAACCTTCCCGCTGGGCGAGAAGTTTTTCATCGACAGCGTGCGCCATTACCTGGAGCGTATCGACGACCCGAAACTGCTGGCGGAGATCAGCGGTTTCTGCGGCCAGGAGGGGTTCCATCGCCGCGAACACCAGCGCTACAACGAAACCCTGTGCGAGGCGCGCGGCTACGACCTGGCGCTCATGGAAGGGCGGCTGGAGGCCAATATCCGCCGCGCCTACAAGGTGATGTCCGCACGCGAGCGCCTGGCCTGCACCGCCGCCATGGAACATATCACCGCGATCCTGGCCGAGTCCGCGCTGAGCGAGGACGAGCCGATGATCGGCAGCGCAGAACCGCCCATGCAGGCGCTCTGGGACTGGCACGCCGCGGAGGAGATGGAGCACAAGGCGGTGGCCTTCGATGTCTACCGCGCCATCGGCGGCAGCGAAAAAATGCGCCGGCGCGCGATGCGCATGTCGACCCTGTTCCTGTTGGTGGACATACTGATGGGCGTGGTGCACATGCTGCGCCGCGACGGCAACCTGTGGAAGCCACGCCTGTGGTGGCAGGGCTGGAAATTCCTGTTCTTCAAGGGCGGCATACTGCGCCGCGTCTGGCCGGCCTACAAGGAATACTACCGCGAGGGTTTCCACCCCTGGCAGCGCGACACGCGCCCGCTGCTGGAAGCCTGGGCCAGCACCCAGTCGGCCGCGGCCAGCACCTGACCGGCGTTAGTCGAAGCGACTGATCACGTCGTCAGCGTAGCGCTTGACGCTGTCGACCTTCTTCTCCAGTTCGTCCGTGTCGCCGTGGTAGAACGGCCAGGGCATGGTCATGATATGGGTGACGCCGGCGTCCTCCAGGCGGCGGTAGCCATCGACGTCCCAGGCGTCCGAGGGCGTGGCCATGATATCGAAGGGCCGGTCCTCGCGCCCGTATTCCCTGCGCCAGCTGCGTATGCGCTCGATGCTCTCGACGATCTCGGCACTGCTCTGCAGGTCGGTGACCCAGCCGTCCCCCAGGCGCGCGGCGCGCTTCATCGCCGGGTCGGAGATGCCGCCGACCCAGATCGGGATGTACTCTGAGGGCGCGGGGTTCATTTCCAGCGCGTCGAAGTCGTAGTACTTGCCGCGATACTCGACCATTTCCCCGCTCCACAGCAGGCGCAGGATTTCCAGCATCTCGTCGGTGCGCTTGCCGCGCGTTTTGAAATCCGCTCCCATCAGCGCGAACTCGTCGCTGGACCAGCCCACGCCGATCGCCGGCGTGACGCGGTTGTCGGAGACGATCGCCGCCGTGCTGATCGCCTTGGCCACGAGGAAGGGATTGCGCATGGGCAGCACGAAAATGTTGTTGGTGAAGCGCAGCCGTTTGGTAATGGTGGCCAGGGCACCGATCATCACCCAGGGGTCAGGCCAGTCGGTAAAGGGCTGCCAGCGGCGGCTGCCGTCCTCCGTATAGGGATAGGGCGTGGAAATTTCCTGCGGGTTGACCACGTGGTCGGAAAACGACATGGCGTGCCAGCCATGGGAATCGGCTACCGGGGCGATGGCAGTCAGGTGCGACACGCTGCTGAATGACGTGGACAAAACAAATTTCATGGGGGGGGTGTCCCGGGTGCGCGAGTCAGAGCCGTGGTTCTTTGGAAATGTTGATCATCTCGCTGGGTTCGACGTAGATGTAGGAGAGGCACTGGCCCTCTTCCTCGTTGAACATGTCCACCACCTCGCCGATCGTGCAGCGCGCCGCATCGTGCACCCTGACCCAGCGGATCTCATGGCAGCCGATACCGGTGAACTGAATACGCTTGTACTGGTTACGCGTGGGCTTGATGGCGGTAAATGACTGTGACTTCGAATCGAAGACGATGTTGTCCTTGTTGTACACGGAAAAACGCGGCACGATGCTGCGTATCTTGTGCGGCAGGTTGTTCTGCAGGCGCAGCTGCAACCCACAGGCATCCTGCATTTCCTTGACCTCGGTCACGGTGAGTACCGCGCTGTTCGCCGGGTCGCCGCTCTCGGCCTCGACGAAGTCCCAGGTGTGATCCTCGTAAAGGATGACCATGCGCCCGTCGCTGGTCATCGCATCGATCTCCGGCTCCTCGTGGGCGGACGCGAGTGGCGCCGCTGTCATCGCCAGCAGCAGGCAGAGCGTGGCAGCGATCCTGACCGGTAGGAACATAGTGGTATCCGCTTGTGTTCGACGTGTGTTGCCTTTTCGCACCTAGAGGGTATCTTCACTGCGAGGCGCAATGCAATACCCGCCGCCCGCGGCGAGCCGGGCTCGTGCGCAAGCGTTTTGACAACAACTCAGCACCGTGAGTTTCATCTCACGGGCAACGGGGAAAGCAGGGTGAAACCCAGGATTCTTTTCGTACACACCGTCTGCCCCTCGCAGTTTTCCGATCTGTGCGAGTACCTCAATGCCAGCGGGCTCGCCCAGGCCTGGTACATGACCACGCCGGGCAACCTGGAACGCAACCGATCGCGCTACCGCAACCTCGTGCCGCTGACGCCGGACGGCAACATGATGGCGGCCAACAAGTACTACTATTCGGGCAAGGTGGAGCGGGCAGGGCGCATCGGCCTGGGACTGCATCGGGCGCTGACCCAGTTCCTGAAGAGACAGCGCATCGACCTCATCGTCGCCCACGGCAGTCTCGGCTCCCCGCACTTTGTCTTCGGCGAGTTCGGCATACCGGTCATCACCTACATCGAGTTCCCCTGCTACGCCGACCACGGCTGGGACCCGAAATACCCGCCCACCGAGGCGCAGCGCCTGATCGACAAGAACATGCAGATGCTGTCCTACTACGAGGTGATCCGCAGCGAACGCACCCTGGTGCCAACCGGGTACGCCAGGGCCATGTTTCCCGACTACCTGCAGGATAAAATTGTCGCGCGCTTCGAGGGTATGGACGCGGACAAGATCGCGCAGCGCGAAGACTGCGGCGTAAACCTGCCGCGGGACCGCCCCACCGTGGGGTTCGCCGCGCGCGACCTGAGCTCGGCCAAGGGCCTGGAGAGCTTCATGGCCACGGTGGCCGAACTGCAACAGCGCGCGGCGAATGTGCACTTCGTGATCATCGGCGACCCCGGCGCGACCACCTACGGCTACGAGCAGATATTCCTCGAGCGCAAGTACGGCAAGGACAGCGGGGTGACGTTCATCGAGCACCTGATGCGCAAGTTCAAGGTGGACCGGGAGCAGCTGACGCTGACCGGCAAGCTGCCCTACCCGCGTTTCTCCGACCTGCTGCACCAGGTGGACCTGTTCCTGTACCCGGTCATGTTCGGCAGCGGCAACTGGGGCCTGCTGGAACTGCTCATCCGCGGCAGGCCGGTGGTGGCCGCGCGGCGCTGTTACGTGCCCGAGTTCATCCAGGACGGGGTCAATGGCGTGCTGGTAGACCAGGACAGCCCGGCCGCCTGGGCGGACGCCGTGAGCGCGCTGCTGGCGGACGATCAACAGCGCGCGCGCCTGGGAGACAACGCCCTGGCGGCCGCGCAGGCCTACCTTTTGCCGCAGGCGGCGCAGGACTACCTGGCCTTGTTCGAGGAGGTCATAGGCGAGTATCGACGGGGCTGACCGCCGCCGCAGCCACCCCTGGCGCGCCGCGTTATTCGCCGGGGAAGCGCTCGAAGGTCGGCAGGCCGTCGGGCAGGTAGTGGTAGGGCTGCTTCTCACAGCAATAGAAGGCCATCTCCGGCGCGCCGTAGACGGCCGGGTCATCCAGCGTGCCCGCCTTGAGGATTACCATGTCGGGCAGGGCCGGCGGACGGCTGACCAGGTGCGTGCCGCAGTCGGCGCAGAACTCGCGCGTCACCGGGCTGTCCAGGTCGTCGCGGGCGAACGCCCTGGGCGAACCCTTGCTGTAACTGAAGCCGGGCGCCGGTACGGCCATGGCGACATTGGCCCCGCCGCCGGTGATGTACTGGCATTCGCGGCAGTGGCACAGGCCGCGCATCAGTGGTTCCCCCTGCGCCTCGTAACGCACCGCGCCGCAATAGCAGCCTCCGCTTATCGTCATGGTCGTACTCCCGTTCGTGGTGTCACCGCGCCCCGGCCGCGACAGCGCGACAAGTAGCAAGTCATCCCATCTTAGCGCTTGCGCGCGGGGACGCCAGCGGCGGCGGGAAGCTCGCGGCCGGTTGTGCTATGTTTCCGCCAAACATTACAACATGGTGAACCCGCATGCCCTCCCCACGCATTCTCGTCCTGCCGCTGTTACTGCTGTGCCTGGCCGCCTGCAGTGACGGCAGCGACGGCACGCCACGGCCTGTCCTGCTGCTGGATTTCAGCAGTGCCCCCATCGACCTCGGCGGCACCGGCGCCAGCTACGCGCAGGACGTGCGCTACGGCCCGGCCGAGCGCAACCTGTTCGATATCTACCTGCCCGACTGCGACGGGCCCACGGCGCTGGTCATCTGGATTCACGGCGGCGGCTTCACCGGCGGCGACAAGGACTCCGCCAGCGCCGATTACATCCGCGAGTTCCTGCAGGCCTGTGTCGCCCACGCCGCGATCAACTACACGCTGCTGGACGTGCCTGGCGCGGACCAGGACACCACCCCGGCGGTGAACCAGGGCGGCGTTCTCACCTCGCTGCAGGACGCCGCCCGGGCGCTGCAGTTCATGCGCTATCACCACGCGTCCCTGGGCATCGACCCGCAGCGCGTCGCACTGTACGGCGCCTCCGCCGGCGCCGGCGCCAGCCTGTGGCTGGGCAATCACGACGACCTGGCGGACCCGGGCAACCCCGACCCGGTGCTGCGCGAATCCACCCGCGTCAGCGCCGTCGGCGCACTGGCCACCCAGGCGACCTACGACCTGCTGCTGTGGGAGGACATCCTGCTGCCGATCACCCTGCCCTTCGCCGACCTGCTCGGCGGCACCGACGTGCCGACCATCGCCGCCGGGCTGGGCGCGACCAACTACCTGCTGACGTTTCTCGGCGTCGCCAGCGTGGAGGACATATTCAGCGCGGATAACGCCGCCTACCGCGCCAATGTCGATATGCTCGGCCTGATGGACGCCGGCGACGCGCCGATCTACGTGCACAACTTCGACACCGGCTTCGGCGACCCGCTGAACCTGTTCCTGCACCACGGCGTGCACGCCCTGGCCGTGAAGGCGCGCGCGGACGAGGTGGGCCTGCACAGCGTGGCCTATGTCGACGACGAGGAGTACCTGCTGGCCGACCCCTCCGGGGAGGGCCTGACCTCGTTCCTGTTGCGGCACATCCGCTGACGCCCTGATCCGCCCGGCGCGCAGCGGCGTATCCAACAACAACCAGTGGAGACCAGCATGCCCCACCAGCATTACATCGCCGCCGTCGCACTGCTCGCGGCGAGCCAGGCGACAGCCTGCCCCGACTACCTCGATGTCGAGATGCGCAAGCTGCATTCGCAACAGACCGTCAACCTGTGCGAGGCAGCGGCGGACGGCCCCCTGCTCATCGTCAACACGGCCAGTCACTGTGGCTTCACCTCGCAGTTCGCGGGACTGGAAGCGCTCAACCAGCAGTACAAGGAGCGCGGCCTCACGGTGATCGGTTTCGCCAGCGACGACTTCAAACAGGCGGCGAAGGACGAGGAGACCGCGGCGCAGATCTGTTACGTCAACTACGGCGTCACCTTCACCATGCTGGCGCCCAGCCATGTGCGCGGTGACGAGGCCAACGGCGTGTTCAGCGAACTGGCGCGGCAGGCGCAGGCGCCGGGCTGGAATTTCAACAAGTACGTCGTCGATCGCCAGGGCAGGGTCACCGCCCACTTCGGCAGCCGTACGCGCCCAGATGACGACGACCTGAAAACCGCCATCGAGGAGGTGCTGTAGCCGGCGCCGCGTTCGCGCGCGTCCCGCTGCGGCTCTACGCCATGCATGTCACCGCGGCCAACCGCGACAAGAATCCCAACCCGCAGGGCAAGGGCAACCTGCCCACGCTGCGCGACCTGGGCGACTTCAGCGCCGCCGGCGTGCGACGCAAGACGCCGGTGGAGTTTTTTCGCGACTACTGCGTATCGTCGCTGGTGCTCGCGGCGCGCTTCGATTTTCGCCCGGTCGTGGGCAGGACATATTACCTGTACTCACGGGAACAGGGCTGGATGCTGTCGCTGGTGGCGCCGCAGGAGTGGGGCCAGAACCTGCCCGGAGACTTCGTCGCCGCCTGCGCACTGCGTCCGGACATGACCTGGGAGGTGCGTTTCGACGATCTCGCCGACGCACCGCAGGTCACGGACAAGCTGCAGGCTTTCGTCGACGCCTTTACCAGTGCGCTCCACGAACAGGACGATGTCGCGGCCCACCTGCCGCGTTTCGTCGCCCACCTGCCCTACTACCGTCGCCTGCTGGCCTCCTCCCTGGCTGCGTCGCTGGACCTCTCCTCGCCGCCGCAACAGGCCTTGCGCCAGCTCCTCGACAGCAGCGCGCCACTGCTGCGCCTGCGCGACGCGCCGCGCGACTGATCCTCAGCTCCGCCGCGCCTTTTTGCCGCGCGGCCCGCTCGCTGCAGGCTTTACAGCGGTCGACTGCCGCAACTCCTCCAGCACCTGCAACAACTGCGCGCGCTCCTCGGGAGTCTCGCGGGTGCGCCCGGACAGGTGGCTGGGGTGAATCTCCCGGTCCAGCCAGAACTCCCCGGAAACCTTCCCCGCCTCGGTGGACGCGGCCAGCCACACCGCCGTGTCCGCACCCTCTTCGGGGCTGCGCAACAGGGGGCGCGTCAGGCGGTAGAAGCCCGGCAGGGAACTCTCCACCCCGGGCGTATCGGCCCAGCCCGGGTGCATGGCGTTGACGACGATGCCCGCGTCGGCCCACGCCTGAGCCCACTCCTCGGTAAGAATCATCAAGCCGCGCTTCGCCCGGGCGTAGGCCACCGCGCCCGAGTACTCGCCGCGTTCGGACTGCAGGTCGCGCACGCGGATTTTTTGCGAGTACATACCGCCGGACAACACGTTGACCACGCGCGCGTCGCCGGCCTGCGCCAGCAGGGGTTGCAGGCGCTCGGTGAGAATGTAGGGGCCGAGCAGGAGCAGGGCGAAACTCGCCTCGAAGCCCTCGCTGGTCAGCTGCCGCGGATTGAACAGGGCCCCGGCATTGTTGACCAGCGCGTGCACCGGCTCGCCGGCCTGCAACAGGCGCTCCGCCAGCGCGTGGACCTGCGCCATGATCGACAGGTCGCAGATCTCCACCGCGATGGACGCGTTGCCGCTCTGCCTGGCGATATCCGCGGCCACCGCGGCGGCCTTGTCAGCGTCGCGGGCGACCAGGGTCAGACGTGCGCCCATGTCGGCCAGGCCCTGCGCGGCGGCCAGTCCCAGTCCCGAGGTGGCGCCGGTGATCACGACATGGCTGTCGCCCAGGTACGCGGACACCGGCTTCCAGTGCCGGCGCGAGGCCTTGTACCCCAGGCGGGTGAAACGCCAGATGCCGGGCAGCACCAGCCGGTCGGACAGCGCGACGAGCGCCGATTGCTCGGGCGCGTCGAAATCGTCCTCCAGGGCCGCCTGCAGGCCCCGCATGGTGCTCTTGCCGACGCGCTCCATGGCCGCGGGATACGCCTTGTTCGCCGCCGCCAGGGGCGCCGGGAAGGTGAACTCTGCGATGTAGCGCACGCGGGTGCCGCCGCCCTTGAGCGCGGCGAAGCGGATTTCCTCGCGCGCGGTGAACACCTTCGAATCCACCTCCATGCGCATGCGCGCGCAGGGCTCCAGCTCGACGATACGGTAGTGCAGGGAAAACCCCGCCTTCATGTCGATGCGGTACTCGCTGCCCACGGCGGGGCTGCCCGGGGTCAGCTTGACCCCGCGGGCGACGCCGGGGTCCCATTCCTGGATGCGGGAAAATTCCGCGATGTAGGCGTAGACCTCCCGCAGGGGGCGGTCCACCTCGATCTGCTCGTCGAGCGTCAATGTCTTGTCCATACTCATTCCGCGTTGTCCGGCTGATACACCGGGTGTACGCCCGCGGACCCGGCGCGGTTCACCCGCGCGGCGGGTTCAGGCCATATACGGTAGAATAGAGCCTGCAAACACGCTGGCAAACTCGAGCGAACCCATGAGCGATATCGATATTTCCAGGCTGGACCTGGCCAACCCCTTTGCCTCCGAGGACATCACTCCCCCCTTCAACGCCGAATGGCAGGCGAAACGCCGCGTGGCCGACGCCCTGCGCCAGCTCACCGAGGTGCTGGTGACCAGCTCGCCCTCGGTCGAGCAGATGCACGGGATCGCGGCACAACTGGAGCAGACCGCCGGCGAGTTCCAGAACGCGCCGCGCATCTTCGGCCGCCACGCCTGGGCCGCCAGCGGCGAACACGGCAGCTTCGGCCAGGTTTCCCACGAGCTCAACCCGCTGGCCGGCTGCGCCAACCCGGTGGCGCCGCCGCTGAACATGTGGATCGAGGACGAGGTCGCCTACGGCTCCTGTATCTGCGGCTGGACCTACGAGGGCCCCCCGAACAGCGTGCACGGCGGTGTCGTGTCATCCATCTTCGACCAGTTCCTGGGCATGACGCAGTTCATCGGCAAACGGCCGGGGATGACCGCGTACCTGCACGTCAACTACCACCAGCGCACGCCGCTGAACACCGAACTGCGGCTGGAAGGTCGCTACGACCGGGCGGAGGGGCGCAAGAACTACATCAGCGCCGAGATGTACGCCGACGGGGTGCGCACCGCCAGCGCCGAGGGGCTGTTCGTGCAGCCGCGCGGCGGCATGGAGGGATTGCAGGCGCAAGCGGCGCGCGGCAGCGCCGGCGACTAGCCAGCCCGCAGCGCTACTCCTCGATGCCGCCGCTGTCCGGCGCCGGACGGGCGCGCTGGTTGTAGAGCAGGGTCACCACCCGCTTGCGCTCCTCCTCCGACATGGAGGAGTAGTCCTGGCGCAGCTCGCTGCCCACCGCCATCCCGCGTTGCAGCGCCGGCCGCTGGCTCAACTCGTTGAACCAGCGGCGGAAATACCTGAACTCGTCGATGTCGATGCCCTGCGCCTCCCAACCCTCGACCCAGGGGTAACAGGCCATGTCCGCGATGCTGTAGTGGTCACCGGCCAGGTAGCGCCGGTCGTACAGGCGGTTGTTCAACACCCCGTAAAGGCGGTGCAGTTCATCGTCGAAGCGCTTCAGCGCGTAGGACTGGTCGCCCTGGGAGTCCTTCAGCCGCGCGAAGTGGCCGCGTTCGCCGAACTTCGGCCCCTGGTTGGCCATCTGCCACATCAGCCACTGGCAGACCTCCCAGCGCTGCCGCGGTGTGTCGCCGCCGAACCTGCCGCACTTGTCGGCGATATAGAGCATGCAGGCCCCCGATTCGAACACCGACAGGGGCCCGCCGCCGTCCGCGGGCTGGTGATCGACAATCGCCGGCATGCGGTTGTTCGGGCTGATGCGCAGGAAGTCCTCCTCGAACTGCGCGCCGCGGCCGATTTCACAGTACACCACGTTGTAGTCGACCCCACTCTCCTCCAGCTGGATGGTCAGTTTCTTGCCGTTGGGGGTGGGCCAGTAGTGGACGTCGATCATGCGCTTCCTCGCTGCCTCGGTTTGCCGAGCCCGTACTATAGACCAACTGCTGCGCTCAGAAGTTGTAGGCCAGCGTGACGCCCAGGGTGCGCGGGTTCAACTGGCGGCGCACCCAGACCAGGCCGCTCTCCATCGAGCCGCCGTTGACGTAGTCCGGCACGCTGCCGCGGCGCTCGGTTTTCAGTTGCGCGGATTCATCGAAGACATTCTTCACCCAGACGCTGGCGTCCCAGCGACCCGCCGCCTCGCGCAGGCCCAGGAACAGGTCCAGTGCGAGATAGCTGTCCAGGTCCTCGCCCTCGCTGGTGGAGTAGTACTCGCTCTCGGCATTGAACAGGCCGCGCAGGTACCACTCGCTGTCCAGGTGACCCAGCGGACGCGTGTACTCGCTGTTGATATTGCCCGACCACTCGGGCAGCTGCCCGGCGCGCTCGCCGTTGAGATCGCAGGTGTTGTAATCGAACACGGCGTCACCCAGGGGCTGGTCGGAGCTGCAGGCGGTGTCCTGCGCATCGGTCAACTCGGCCTGGTTGTAGCTCAGCGCCGCGCCCAGGCGCCAGTGCTGCGACAGCAGCACCGTGACATCCATATCCACGCCGTAGGACTCGGCCTCGTCCACGTTGACCACCGGCGAGGCGAGACTGACATCGCCCTCCGGGTTGCGGAACTCCACGGACTCGGCCTGGTACTGGAAGTCCGAGTAAACCTGGTAGTAGACCGCGGCGTTGAACAGGCCACGGCCCGCGAGGATATCCCACTTGAAGCCCAGCTCGATGTTGTCGCTGTCCTCGGCGTCGAAGGCGCCGAATACCGGCGGCTGCGGCAGTCCGGACACATTGGCCGCGCCGCGCCGCCAGCCGCGGTCGTAGCTGGCGTAGGCCATGAAGTCGTCGCGCAAGCGGTACTGGTATTTCAGGGTGCCGGTGAACGCGTCGTCGGACAGGTCCTGGTCCCCGGGCAGGATGCCCTCGAATTCGGCAGTGGTCGGCGGGCCGAGGCTACCGTCCTCGTTGACGATGTAGAAATTGTTGGTGAAAGTCTGTTGCGCGCTGGTCTGTTCGTCGTTGTAGCGCAGTCCGACGGTGAGGGAGCCGTTCTCGCTCAGGTGAATCGTGTTATGGGAAAACAACGCCCAGACCTCGCCACTGATCAGCGCAGGGCCGGTGGTCTCGACCAGCAGGGTCAGCCCCGGCGCCAGGGCGCGGTAGGTGTCGGCGAAAACCGGGGTCGTCGAATCCGAGTCCTGGTAGAACACGCCGGCGGTCCAGTCCCAGACGTCGTTGCCCTGGGAGGCCAGGCGCAGTTCGTAGTTCTCCAGTCCGGTGACCTTGGAGATCACGGTCTGCTCGCTGCCCTGCACGGGCGAGGCGTCGTCGTCCCAGTAGCGGGTGATCGTGTTGTCCTGGCTGCTGGCCACCAGGGTCGCCACCCAGTCATTGCTGAAGTTGTAGTTCAGCTCGGCGATGGTGTAGTCGCTCTCGTTCTTCAGCTTCGAGGAGAAGTCCGCCACGGCGACGCGGTCGTCGAATTCGATGCCATTGCCCTTGACCACCGGGTCGATATCGAACTTGTCCTCGATATCGTGGTAGGACACGCGCAGGTTCAGGCGGTCGTTGGGCTCCCACAGCAGGGTGGCGCGCCAGGCGGTGGTCTCGTTCTCGTTCTGCCGGTCCAGCGTAAGGTTCTCTACATCGCTGTCCTCGTTGCTGTCGTAGAGGCCGGCGACGCGCAGGGCCAGCTCGTTCTCCACCAGGGGCACGGACAGCCCCAGCTGCGTATTCGAACCGTCGTGTTCGGTGAAGCTCTGGCGGATGGACGCCTCCACCTCGCGCACATTGGGATCGCGGGTGCGCACGGTGAGTGCGCCGGCCGGCGATGTGCGCCCGTACAGCGTACCCTGGGGTCCGCGCAGCAGTTCCACCTGCTGCAGGTCGTACAGCCCGCTGAACAGGCCGCGTTGCTGGTCGATATAGGCGCCGTCGACATAGGTCGTCACGCGCGGCGAGATCGGTGCGTTGAGGTCTGTGCCCAGCCCGCGAGTGGCGATGTCGGCATCGAAGCCGCTGCCCTCGATCGCCAGCCCCGAGGTCAGTTTGTCCAGGTCGGTCAGCCCGAAGCTGGCGGAATCGGCAATCTGTGCGCCGCTGAGCACGTTGAGCGTCATCGGCGTGTCGGCGAGGGTCTCAACACGTTTCTGCGCTGTAACGATCACCTCCTCGAGCACCAGCGGGTTGTCCCGGGCGGCCGCGGGCGCTCCGCAGGCCAGAATTAATATAGTTGCGGCTATGTTTTTTTGCGTGCTACAAGACATCGGGCTCACCTTGTTGTTATGACGGGTAGATATGTCGGCGCTGCACCCGGACTGCACGCCGGGCATCGCACAGGCTAGAGGCTCCCGCGGGCCAAGTCAAAGCCGCGGCGCGCGTCGCCGGTGTGACCTGGCGCACAGAGTCGACGCGGCGACAGGGGCGCCGGCAGGGGCGAGGATATATACTGGCGCAAACCCTTGGAGCCACCACCCCCACATGGACAGGGAACTGCCGCCACCCGTGGATATGCCGCGCCTCTCGCCCTACCCCGGCGCGGAGCCCGCTGCGCCGCTGCGCCAGTCTACCCGTGCGCGACTGTTCGGCATCACCTTCCTCGTCGCCCTGGCCCTGGGGCTGCTGCTGACCCTGCTGCAGCCCGCCCTGTACCGCGCCAGCGCCACGGTGTTGATGAGCGCGCCGGCGGACATCGACGACGACGCGCAAAACGCGGACATCCAGAGCGTCGCCATCCAGCGGCGCATCCTGCTGGGCGGCGAGGTCACCGCGGCGCTGCTGCAGGCCATGGGCCCGGGCACGCCGCAGCATGTCGACGCCAGCTACCTCAGGCAGGTACTGCGCGTGGACCCGGTCGCCGATACCAACCTGGTGGAGATGAGCGCCCAGGGGGAAGACGGCGACCTCCTGCCCGCCCTGGTCGACACCTGGATAGACGTCTACCTGGAGGTGCGCGCCGCCGAAATCGCGCGCAGCCAGGCGCAGACCGAGGAGCGCGTGCAGGGCCAGTTGAGCGGCCTGGAAGCGCGCCTGGAAGCGGCGCGCGACGCCCTGGCGGACTACCGCCAGGAGCACGACATCTCCTCCGCAGAGCGGCAGGAAAACGAGGTGGTGGCGCGCCTGGAGGGCCTGAACACGGCGCGCAACAAGGCGCTGGAGAACGAGGTGACCGCCAGGGCATACCTGCAGACCCTGGAGCGGGCGATCGCCGGGGGCAAGAAGGTGGTGCCGGTGAGCGAGCGCGACGGCGTCGCGGCGATGGAGCGCGAATTGAGCCAGTTGAAGCAGACCCTGGCCAACCTGAGCAAGAACTACACCATGGAATACATCCGGCGCCAGCCGCGCTTCCGCGACATCCCGGATCGCATCGCGCAACTGGAGGGCGACCTCGCCGAGGTCTACGACCAGGGGCAGGCGATCGAGCTGGCGGCGGCGCAACAGCGCTACGCCGCCGCCCGCCAGGCCGCGCAGGAGTTACAGGCGCAGCTGGACGCGCACGAGCAGGAAGCGGCGCGTTTTACCTCGATCTACGCCCGGCACCAGGCCCTGGTCGAGGACCTGGCGCGCCTGGAGGAACTGAACCGGCAGACCCAGTCGCGGCTGGTCGAGGTGCAGGTCAACGCCGCCGACAGGTACCCGCAGGTGTCGGTCATCGACCGTCCCGGTGCACACAGCACCCGGCTGGGACCTGACTACCGCCTCTGGCTCGGCGGCACGCTCGCCGCCGCGCTGTTGCTGGCGGTACTCGCGGTGTGGCTGTACGGCTTTCTCGGGCCGCGCCGGCAACCGGCCTACGTCACCCTGTCCGGTGTGCATATGTACCCGGCCGAGGCCGCCGGGCAGATCGCCCAGGCGCCGCTGGCCGGCCAGGCGCTGGGCCATGCCGGCACGCCGCTGCTCGACGATGCCGCGGCGCCGGCGGGCGATCACGATGAACAGGACAACAACAGCGACACGGCGCAGGACGATGCAGAACCGCCACGGGGCTGAGCGGCGGCGCCGGTAAATATGCAGCCACGGGGTTTCCTGCTATGGTCTGCGCTACGCGGGGCACGCACCGGCTGTATGCTGTACGCCGGGGACAGGCGTCACCGCCCAATAAGGAGAAAAGATGTCTGACGTTGTATTCAAGGTGCCCAACCATCTGCGCCGGGGCAATGTAAAACACAATCAACTGGAATCGGTAAACCAGGGCGTCGCGCTGATCAAGCTGATGGCGCGCGAGTTCGGCCTGCAGGACCTGGGCCAGTCGCGGGTGCTGGACATGGGCTGCGGCTGCAAGCTGGTGCAGGCTTTCAAGCAGGAGGACCTGCCGCTGGGCGAGTACGTCGGCGTCGACGTCTTCCCCGACCTGATCGAGTTCCTGCAAAACGAGGTGGACGACCCGCGCTTTCACTTCCAGTACCTGAACAGCCACAACGCGATGTACAACCCCGAGGGGGAGCCGCTGAGCGAAAACACCCGGCTGCAGCTGGACGAGGAGAGTTTCGACATCATCTGCCTGTTCTCCGTGTTCACGCACCTGGCGCCGCACGACTACGTCGCCATGCTGAAGATGCTCAGGCGCTACGTGAAACCCGGCGGGCGCATCATCTTCAGCCTGTTCCTGAACGAGGCCACCGAGGGCGGCCACGCGTTCTGGGACGGCGTGGTCAGGGACTGGACGGAAAACCAGGAAAAGATCTTCGGCGGCAAGGACGAGTTCATCGAATCGGTGCAGGACGACGAACCGGTGGACTTTCTCGACTGGGACCCCAGCCAGCCGCTCAAGTGGGCCATCTACTCGCGCAAGAACGCGCTGCGCCTGGTGGAGGGCACCGGCTGGGAGGTCGAGTCCCTCAACGATCCCGTCGATATCATCCAGCACTACATGATCTGCCGGCCGATCTAGCCGGCGCGAGGGTTCGCCGTGAGCATACTGCGCAGGACGTTGCTGTTTCTACTACTGGCATGCCTGGCGCTGGTCGCGGCCTTCGATATCTGGGGCTTCGCCACGCTGGGCAGTCTCACCCCGGCGCAGGACCCGCTGCGCGACCCCGACGCCAACCGCGTGGTCATGGTCTTCGGCGCCAGCGGCTCGGTGGGCGACGGCCTGCTCAAGGCCGCCATGGAGGACCCGCGCGTGCAGACGATTCACGTGGTCACGCGCAGCACCTCGCCGCGTATCGACGCCGGCGCCGCGACGGGCCGGCTGCAACTGCACATGCACCGGGACTTCACCGACTACGCACCCCTCGCCGCCGTGCTCGGCGAGGTCAACACGGTGCTGTGGGCGCTGGGCACCTCGTCACTGAACGTCGACGACGCCTCCTATACCCGCATCCACGTGGACTTTCCCGTCGCCTTTGTGCGCGCCTGGCTGGCCCGACGCACGCACGGCCCCATGTCCTTCCACAACGTCACCGGCATGGGCACCGACCCCGAGGGCGGCCAGCACTGGGCGCGGGAAAAGGGCCGCGCGGAGCGCGAACTGGCGCAACTGGCGGCGCCCACAGACCTGCGTACCTACAGCTACCGCTCCGCCTATATCCGCCCCACCCGCGAGCGCGCCGGCGCCCTCGCCTATTTCGGAGAGATGCTGCTGACACCCGGCTACCTGGTCATCCCCGGCCGCGACCTGGGCCGCGCCATGCTGGAGATCAGCGCGCGTGTCGACGAACTGCCCAACGGCACCCTGATCGACAACCGCGACAGCATCGAGTACGCGGCGGCCTACCGGCAGTGATCGATCCCGCGGGTTTGCTCATGGGCGCGGAAGCGCACGGTTACAATTGGCGCGCAGTTTCCAGCATAATGACGCCCTCGCCGAGGAGGTCTTCGCAGTGACCAGAACAACGCTCCCGCTCGTCGCCTGCCTGGCCCTGCTGGCGCTGGCCACCCTGCCGCTGGGAGGCTGCACCTGCGGTTTCGATTGCAGCAGTGACGACGACGATGACAACAGCCCGGCGCTGCTCAGCCTGGGGGTTTCCGACGCCCTGCCCGAGGACCTGTCCGAGGTCTTCATCCAGGTGGAGAGCATCACCCTGCGCGGCACGCAGGGCGATGTCACCGTCGACACCTTCAGCGTCGACGAGCTGGACGCGGTGGACGAGCCCTACATCCGCGTCGACCTGCTGGACTACCCGGGTCTGCAGCAACTGATCGTGTTCAGCGACCAGGCCGTCGAGCCCGGCCGTTACAGCGAGCTCTTCCTCGAAATCAGCGCCAGCGATTTCAACGACTCCACTGTGCTGGAACGCGACAGCGGCGCAACGAAGCGCCTGCGGGTGGACGGGGACGGGCTGACCCTGCCCGGCATGACCCTGGCCGGCGGCGAGGACGCCACCTACACCGTCGAGTTCGAGCTGGCGCGCGCGCTGAGCTACGTGGAAGACGACGACAGCTACCTGCTGTCCGAGGAGGGCATACGCGTGGTAAACAACAGCGACAGCGCCAGCCTGGTGGGCACGGTGGACGAGGCGCTGTTCGACGCCAGCCCCGACTGCGACGGCAAGAGCGAACCCACAGAAGGCAACCGCGTCTACCTCTACCAGGGCCACGACCTGGATGCGCAGGACCTGGCGGACGTGTTCAACGACGACAGCAGCACCAGCGTGCCGGAGGGTGCGCTGGCGCCCTTCGCCGTCGACACCGTGCGCGAGAATGCCGGTCGCGGCACCTGGGAGTACTACTTCGGCTTCCTCCCCGCCGGCGACTACACCCTGGCTTTCACCTGCGACAGCGCCGGCGACGAGGCGCAGGACTACGACGGCCTGGACATCCCCCTGCCCACGGGCCAGCGCTACCAGGTCAGCCTGTCGGCCGGCACACAGACGGACTGCGACCTGGTCAGCGACCTGGACAGCGAGGATGACAGCTGCTGAACAGCCGGGGACGCGCGCCACTGTCAGCGCCACCTGCGCCACTGGCCACTAACCACTATAGCCACCAGCCACTAACTACAGGAGCCCCTGAGCGCTCGCGCCGGTCACCGCCCGGTGCAGCGGCACGATTGTACTTGCCACGGTTTTGCAGTAGGTTTAGCGCAGGTTTTGGGTGGGCAACCATGCAAACGATCCTGCGACTCGACCTGGCCGGGCAGCCGCGCGGCTGGATTACACTGCACGAGGCGATCACCGCGTACGCCAGGGGTGACGTCGTCTACGGTATCGGCGACACCCTGCCCCCGGTGTTCGGCGGCCGCCAGCGCAGCGGCGAACGCTCGCGCATGGACCTGCAACCGATCGTCGCCATCCAGGGCAGGATCGTGCAGGGCTTCACGCCGCCGCTGTGCAACCGCACCCTGTTCCGCCGCGACGATCACCGCTGCCTGTACTGCGGTCACCGCTTCTGCCGCGCCGAACTGACCCGCGACCACGTCTTGCCCACCTCCCGTGGCGGCACGGATCGCTGGGAAAATGTTGTCGCCGCGTGCAAGCGCTGCAACTGGCAGAAAGACAATCGCACCCCGGAAGAGGCGCACATGCCGCTGCTGGCCATCCCGTTCCGCCCCAATCCCTGGGAGTGGCACTTCCTGGCCAAGGATCGCATCCTGGCCGACCAGATGGATTACCTGTCCCAGCGCTTCCGCGCCGAGCGCGACTGGGCCGCCTGAAATCCCGCGGCTATAATCCCGCGTAGGCCGCGCTCCGCGCGCAGGATCACTTGCCCGCAGAGGAATAACACTTGTCCAGCGAAAATCTCGACGCCGTCCAGACCATGATGCGCCAGATGGCGCAGTCCGTTATCGGCCAGGAAGAGGTCGTGCGCACCCTCACGCTGGCGCTGCTGTGCAACGGCAACGTGCTGCTGGAGGGGCTGCCGGGCACGGCCAAGACGCGGTCCATCAAGACCCTGGCCCGCGTCCTGCAGTCCGGGCTGGGACGCATCCAGTTCACCCCCGACCTGCTGCCCTCGGACGTCACCGGCAACGAGATCTACCAGGACAACCAGGGCGAGTCGGCACTGGTGTTCCAGCCCGGCCCGATCTTCAACGAGCTGGTGCTGGCGGACGAGATCAACCGCGCCCCGGCCAAGGTGCAGGCCGCCCTGCTGGAGGCGATGGAGGAACGGCAGGTGACGGTCGCCGGCAAGACCTACCCGCTGCCCGAGCTGTTCATGGTGCTGGCCACGCAGAACCCCATCGAGCAGGAGGGCACCTACCCCCTGCCCGAGGCGCAGATGGACCGCTTCCTGATGAAAATCGCCGTCGACTACCCGGATGACCAGGCCGAGCTGTCCATCGTGCGCCTGCTGCAATCCGAGGAGACGCAGGCGGCGCCGCCGGCGCAGCCCATCGCCCAGGCGCATATCTTCGCCGCGCGCGCGGACATCCAGCAGATGCAGCTGGCCGCGCCCGTGGAGCAGTACATCGTCGATCTGGTGATCGCCACGCGCGCGGCCGAACGCTACGGCGACAGGCTGGGGCAATGGATCGACACCGGCTCCAGCCCGCGCGCCAGTATCGCCCTGCACCGCGCCAGCCGCGCCAGCGCCTGGCTGGACGGACGCCCCGACGTGACCCCCGAGGACGTGCGCTCGGTGGTGCACGCGGTACTGCGCCACCGGCTGATCTTGAGTTACGACGCCCTCGCCGACAAGGTCAGCGCCGACGCCGTAATCGACGAGATCATCGCCCAGGTGGCCGTGGGCTAGCGTGGCGACCGCGGCCGACGAGAACGTCTACACCAGCCTGCGTTCCCTGGTGCGCTTGCGCTACACCGCGCAGGGCTTCAACTACCTGCCGCAGCAGCCGCTGCGCTCGCTGCTCAGCGGCCGCAAGCGCTCGCGCCTGCGCGGTCGCGGCCTGGACTTCGACGAGCTGCGCCACTACCAGCCCGGCGACGACATCCGCAACATGGACTGGCGCGTCACCAACCGCACCGGCAAGCCCCATGTGCGCGTGTACACGGAAGAGCGCGACCGCCCGGTGGTCGCCGTGGTCGACCAGCGCCTGGCCATGTTCTTCGGCAGCCGCAGCAAGATGAAATCCGTGGTCGCCGCCGAGGTCGCGGCCATCACCGCGTGGCGTGTGCTGTCGGTGGGGGATCGCATCGGCGCCATCCTGTTCAACGACGAGCGCCTGGTGGAAGTGCGGCCGACGCGCAACCCGAAGCGTGTCATGGGCTGGCTGGGCGACCTGGCGCACATGAACAACGCGCTGTCCGTGGCGCCGGGGCACAGCAGCAATCCCGCGGCGCTGGCCGACGCCCTGCGCACCCTGGAGCGCACCATCGGCCACGACTACCTGGTGGTGCTCATCTCCGACTTCTTCGGCTGGAACGAGGCGACGCTGGCCGCCATCCGCCGCATCGGCCGGCACAACGACATCATCTGTTCCCTGGTCTTCGACCCGCTGGAGCGCGACATCTCCAGCGCGGAAAAACTGGTGGTCAGCGACGGCCGCTACCAACTGGAGATAGACCCGGTGAACCAGGGGCTGGGGGAGAAATTCGAGGCGAGCTTCGAAAGTTCCATGGCGCGGGTGCAGGCGGAACTGCGTCGACACCAGGTACCGGTGCTGCCCATCGATACCGTGACGCCATCGGTGGAGCAGCTGCGCGAAAAGCTCGGCGGGGAGCGGCCGCCGCGGTGAGCGCGCCAGAACTGCCGGAGATCTTCGGCAACTACGTACTGGGCGAGGCCTTCGTCGAGGTCACCGCACCGGCGGCGGTGAGCTGGTTGCCGCAGACCGCCGGCTGGGCCTGGCTGGGCGTGGCCCTGGGCCTGTTACTGCTGCGCCTGGGCTGGCGCCGCCTGCGCCGCTGGTACCGCGACCGCTACCGCCGCGAGGCCCGCGCCAGGCTGCGCGCGCTGGGCGCCGAGCCCGACGAACGCTGGCTGGCGGAGCTGAACCGGCTGCTCAAGCTGACCGCCCTGGCCGGCTATTCCCGCGAACAGGTGGCGCGCCTGTGCGGGCGCGACTGGGTGCGCTTTCTCAACGCATGCTGTCCGCAGGCGCCCTTCTCCGCCGCGCAGTGCGAGTTGCTGTCCAGCGGTGTGTACCTGCGCGCGGTGCCGGAGCGGGAACAGGCCGGCGCGCTGCTGCAGGCCAGCCTCGACTGGGTGGCGCAACACGAGGCACCGGCGGATGCTTGAGCTGGGACAGCCCTGGGCGCTGCTGTTGCTGGCCCTGCCGCTGCTGATGCGCCTGCTGCCGCCCTACCGGGAGAGCCGCGACTCGGTCAAGGTGCCGTTCTTCGACAAACTGGTGGAACTGTCCGAGGAGCGCCCGCAGAGCGGCGCCATGATCCTGCAGCGCGATCGCGCACAGCGCTTCCTGGTCGGCTTCATGTGGCTGTGCCTGGTGCTGGCCGCCGCGCAACCCCGGTGGCTGGGCGCCGCGGTGGAGCAGGAAAAATCCGGGCGCGACCTGATGGTCGCGGTGGACCTGTCCGGCTCCATGCAGGCGCGCGACTTCTCCCTGCCGGGCGGTGAGCTGCTCGATCGCCTGCAGGCGGTCAAGCAGGTGCTGCGGGAGCTGGCGCGGCAGCGCGAATCCGACCGCCTGGGATTGATCGTGTTCGGCGACGCCGCCTACCTGCAGACGCCGTTCAGCGACGACCACGCGGTGTGGACACAACTGCTGGAGGAGACCGAGATCGGCATGGCCGGGCAGAGCACGGTGTTCGGCGACGCCATCGGCCTGGCCATCAAGCTGTTCCGCGAGAGCGACTCGGACAACCGCGTGCTGATCATGCTCACCGACGGCAACGACACCGGCAGCCGCGTACCGCCGGTAGACGCCGCCAGGGTGGCCGCGGCGCACGACATCCGCATCTACACCATTGCCATCGGCGATCCCACGTCCGTCGGCGAGGAAGCCCTGGACCTGGAGACCATCGAGCGTGTCTCGCGCGTCACCGGCGGGCAACATTACCAGGCGCTGGACCAGCGACAGTTGCAGCGCGCCTACCAGGCCATCGACGAGCTGGAACCGCAACTGTACGAGACCGTGAGCTACCGCCCGCGCCAGCCATTGCACTGGCTGCCGGTGGGTGTCGCGGTCCTGCTGTACACCCTGTACCACTCGCTGGCGACCTGGCGCACGTGGCGCGCGCTGGCGCGCCAGGAGGCCGCCGATGCCGCCTGAGCTGGCCGCCCTGGAGCATTTCCACTTCCTGCGCCCGGCCTGGGCGCTGTTGCTGCTGCCGTGGATCGCCGTGGGCGTGGTGCGGCGCCGACAGCAGGCCAGGCGCGACATGTTCGGCGGCATCATAGCGCCGCACCTGCTCGAGCACCTGCGCCTGCAGCGTTTCGACTCGCGCTGGTTCAACCCGTCCACGGTGAGCACGGTGTTGATGCTAATACTGCTGCTGATGCTGATGGGACCGTCCTGGCGGCAACAGCCCTCGCCGCTGCACGAGGACGAGGCGGCCATGGTGATCCTGCTGGACGCCTCCGCGTCCATGCAGCAGCGCGACGTGCAACCGAGCCGGCTGGCGCGGGCGAAACAGAAGGTCGCGGACCTGCTCGCCCTGAACCCGCAGCGCAAGGCCGCCCTGGTGGTCTACGCCGGCAGCGCGCACACCGTACTGCCGCTGACCGCGGACCGCGATATTCTCAACCAGTACCTGGCGGCGATCACGCCACAGATCATGCCGCGCAGCGGCAAGTTCCCCGAGTACGCCCTGGCGCGGGTCGACGCCATCCTGCGCCAGAGCAGCGCCCCGGCAACCGTGGTGCTGTTCAGCGACGGCAGCGGCGGCGCCAGCGCCGCGGCCTTCGCCGACTGGTTCGGCGCGCGCCAGCACCAGCTGGTCGTGGTGGGGGTGGGCAGCGAGCAGGTCGCCGCGGGCCAGGCGCCGCTGGAACGCGCGGCGCTGGAAAAGCTGGCCGACTCGGCCGGCGGCCACTACATCGAGCTGAGCGTGGACGAGAGCGACATGCGCCGCGTGGAGCGCCGTGTCGACAGCCACTACATTATCGTCGAGGACGCCGCCCTGCCCTGGCTGGACAGCGGCTACCCGCTGATCTTCCCGGCGCTGGCGCTGTTCCTGCTGTGGTTCCGCCGCGGCTGGACCCTGACCTGGTGCTGCCTGGTATTGCCGCTGTCCCTGCCTCTCGCCCCTGCCCCGGCGCACGCCGCGCCTCAGCCGGCCGCACCTCAACCGGCCACACCTCAGCCGGCCACTCTCCCAGCGGCTGACCAGCGCGCCCTGCAGTGGTTTGCGGACCTGTGGCTGAGCGGCGACCAGCAGGGGCGCCTGCTCATGCAACTGGGGAAGTACCACGCCGCCGCCGCGCATTTCGACGACCCGCTGTGGCAGGGCATGGCCTATTACTACGCCGAGGAGTTCATGCTCGCGGCCGAGTACTTCTCGCGCGTGGACAGTGACGACGCGCTGTTCAACGAGGCCAACGCCCGCGCCCAGGCGCGCGACTACGTGCGCGCCGTGCGCCGCTACGACCGCCTGCTGGCGCAAAACCCCGACTATCCCGGCGCCGCGGGCAACCGCGCCATCGTCCAGGCCATCATCGACGATATAAACCGGCTCAGCGCGAGCCAGCAACAGGAACAGGGCGTGAGCGGCGAGGACCGGGAAGCGGGCGGCGACGAGGCCGTTCCCGCCCAGGGCGCCGACGAGCTGAGCTGGGAGAAGGCCGAGCTGCAACAGCTGCGCGCCGAGGACATCCTGCAGGACCCGGCCACCGCCGAGATGTGGCTGCGCGGGGTGCAGCAGGATCCCTCGAATTTTCTCGCCATCAAGTTCGGCATGCAGCTACAGCGCGATGACGAAGGGGGCGCGCCGTGAGGCGGCTGGCGCTGGCCCTGTGCCTGCTCGCGCTGCTTTGCCCCGCGGCGGCGGCCACCACGCTGCGCGAGCTGCAACAGCAGGGGCACCTGGAGGTGCGCAGCGAGATCCAGGCCAGCGACCCCCTGGTGCCGGGACAGCGCGCGCGGCTGATCCTGGAAATTTCCGTCGACACCTGGTTTACCGGCGGCACACGTATCGCCCTGCCGGAGGTGCCCGGCCTGGTGCTGTTGCAGACCGAGCAGTTCGCCAGCAATGCCAGCGCTACCCGGAACGGCCAGACCTGGGTCGTTCAGCGCTGGGCCATCGACGTCTACCCGCAGCGCCCCGGGCGCTTCACCATCCCGCCGCTGCGCCTGCGTCTGCAGGTCAACGGCGGTGGGGCGGGCGACGTGGCCGGGGAGTTGTTCAGCCCGCCGGCGAACCTGCAGGCGACACTGCCGGCGGCACTGGAACCGCTGGAGAGCTGGGTGGCGGCGCCGGCGTTCAGCGTCACCCAGCGCTTCGACCGGGACCTGGAGGGCCTGCAGGTCGGGGACGCCTTCGAGCGCCGGATCGAATTCGAGGCCGCGGACGTCATGGCGATGATGCTGCCGACGGTGGCGGCGCGCGATATCGAAGGGCTGGCCGCGTACCCGGCGCCGCCGGTGCTGGAAGACAGCAACAACCGCGGGCAGATGCGCGCCGCGCGCAGCCGCAGCATCAGTTACGTCATGCAGGCGCCGGGTGACTACGAGTTGCCGGCGCTGCGCTTTGCCTGGTGGGACACGCGCGATGCGACGCTCAGGGAAGTGGAACTGCCGGCGATACGCTTCAGCGTCGGCGCTGTCGCCGCGCGCACCGGGGCACACGCGACGCCGCGCGTCGACGGCCGCGCCGCGATCACCGCGCTGGCCGCTGCGCTCGTCGTGGCCTTAGTGCTGCGCCTGGCCACGCGCTACCTGCCCCTGTCGCGCATGCTCGCCGCCACGCGCGCTGCGGCCCACTGGCTGGCGGCGCTGCGCCGCCCGGCGCTGCCGCCGCGACTCAACCCCGGTAATAGGAACGCGGAGTAAACGGCAGCGCGGTGACCGTGGCCGGCACGAGCTTGTCGCGCACGGACACGTTCAGGGAGGTACCCGGCTGGGCGCTGTCGCGCTCGACGAAGGCCATGGCGATCGGACCGCCGACCGTGGCGCCGTAACCGGCCGAACACACACTGCCCACCTCGCGGCCCGCGCCGTCCAGCACCGGCTGCCCCTCGCGCATGGGCCGCTTGCCATCGCCCCTGAGGCCGACGCGGCGCAGCGCGCTGCCGCGCTCCATCAGCCCAAAGATCACGTCGGCGCCGGGAAAGCCTCCGGCGCGTGCGCCGTCGGCGCGGCGCACCTTGCTGATGGACCACACCAGGCCCGCCTGCACCGGGTCGATATCCGGGCTCAGCTCGTGGCCGTACAGGCACAGGCCGGCCTCCAGGCGCAGCGAATCGCGCGCGCCCAGGCCGATCGGCGCCACCGCGTCGAAGGACAGCAGGCGGCGCGCCAGGTCCTCGGCCGCGTGCGCCGGCAGGGAAATCTCGAAACCGTCCTCGCCGGTGTAACCGGAACTGGTCACGTAGGCCGCCACGCCGCCGATCTCCACCGACATACCGTGCATGAAGGTGAGCCCGGCCGCCGGCGCGCACAGCTGCGCCATGACCTCGCGCGCGGCCGGGCCCTGCAGCGCCAGCAGCGCCTGTTCCTCCAGTACCGTGAGGGTCTGCCCCGCCAGGTGCGCGCGCAGGTGCGCGATGTCCTGCTCCTTGCAGGCCGCGTTCACCACCAGGAAAAACCTGTCCTGTCCCCAGCGCGTGATGATCAGGTCGTCGAGCACGCCGCCGCTGTCGTTGGTGAGCAGCGCGTAGGTCTGGCAGTTGTCGTCCAGCCCCTGGATATCCACCGGCACCAGCGACTCCAGCAGCGCCGCACTGCCCTCGCCCTCGATCACCACCTGGCCCATGTGGGAGACATCGAACAGGCCCGCGCGGGAACGGGTGTGAAGGTGCTCCTTGATGATGCCGTCGGCGTACTGCACCGGCATGTCGTACCCGGCGAAGGGCACCATGCGCGCGCCCAGTTCGCGATGCAGGGAATCCAGGGGAGTGTGCAGGAGGCTCATGCGCTTTCCTTATTGGCCGTGTGGAAAAGCCCGCCACTCTAACCACAGCGGCCGAATCGCGCAAGGACGGGCGGCTTGCCCGCGCCGGCCCAGCGGCGATAATGACCGACGGGTTACCCGGGAGCGATACCTTGCCAGACAAGCACTGCACCATCAGCCTGATCGGCATGCCCGGCTGCGGCAAGAGCAGTGTGGGCGTATTGCTGGCTAAACTCACGGGCCTGCGTTTCATCGACAGCGACCTGGATATCCAGCGGCGCGAGGGCGCGACCCTGCAGCAGATCATCGAGCGCAGTGACTATCACTACCTGCGGCGGGTGGAGGAACAGGTGTTGCTGGAACTCGCCCTGGACGACGCGGTGCTGGCCACTGGCGGCAGCGCGGTGTACAGCGCGGCGGCCATGCAGCGGCTCGCCGCGGCGGGGCCGCTGGTGTATATCGAGGTCCAGCCCGAGCTGTTGCGCGAGCGCATCCGGCGCGCACCGCCGCGGGGCATCGCCGGCGACCCCGCACAATCCTTCGCCGACATGTTCGCGGAGCGCACCGCGCTGTACCGCCGCCACGCCACCCTGACCCTCGACGCGGGCCGGGACACGCCGGAGGACATCGCGCTGCGCATTCAACGACGCCTGGGCCAGACCTGTCCGTAAGTGCCAACCGGACGCGTCCGCACAGGCAACGGACACGACAGCGCGATGGTCGGCAGCGTCACAGCCGCCTGTTCCCGGGCCGCGGTGTTACTGGCACCAATTTTGCTGCTGTTGTTTTACGGCGGCCCGCGCTCCCGGTGCCGGTCTACAACGGCAGGTGAAGACCCGTACAGGGACGTCGGCCAGGGCGCAGGGACGCGCCGCAAGGGAGCGCGGGCCGCCGGTCAAATTACCTGTCTTATTTGAGGAAAACTGACAAAACTATTTCGTTGTTCGGCACAATGTTTTTTGCTTAACTCCCCCCTGACGGCGCCTGAAAAAGACGCCGCGTCGTGATGCGTATACGTGCGGCACAATTCGTATATAAGTCATCGGGAGGTGATTTATGGGACAGCGAAACCAGGAACCCCCTGCGGCGGAAGCGCTGGAGGACCTGTTCGAGACAACTCTGGGCGACCTGCCCGACGAACTGATGCAGGACGACCTGACGCCCGTGTCTTCGGAGAAGCAGCGCCTGGTGAAGATGCGCCGCCTGGCCGAACAGCGCCTGGAAGAAAAACGCCTGCGCGATGAACTCGGCGACTACGACCTGGAGCTGGGCGACTTCTAGGGCGCAGCCACGGCACAGCCTCCCCGGCGCGGGTCTGTGAAAAGACCCGGCAATCGGCTACATTGCGAACTTTAAACTCGCAGCGGAGCCCGCCCCCCTTGCAGCGTCCCGTTTGGCTATTGAGCATGGACTCGGAAGCGTTCCAGGCTCCCCCCACCACGACCGCGTCACTGAGCGCCTATTTCAGGCGTTACGGCGCGAGTTCCGCGCAGACCGCGATCGAACTGGAGCACTTCCAGGGCGCCGCCGATATCGAGCCCTGGCTGCAGCGCTGGCGCGAGGAGCAACTGCCGCGCGCGCGGGCGGCGCTGGAAGCGGGCCTGCAACCGGTGGTCGGCTTCAGTTTTTACACCTGGAACGCGGCGGAATTTCTCGCGCTGTCGCGGGAATTGCGGCAACTGCTGCCGCAACTGACCCTGGTCGCCGGCGGTCCCCACGTGCAACAGGCACAGGACTACCTGGGCGAGGAACCCTTCGACGTCATCTTTCTCGGCGAAGCCGAGGTGAGCTTCCAGGAGTTCCTCGACTGTCCCGGGCGCGACGGCTGGCACGCCATCGACGGCCTGGCGTTCCTGCGCGACGGCCAGGTGTACCGGACGGCGGAGCGCGCCCGCTGCATGGACCTGGACACATTCCCCTCGCCGCTGGACGAACTGCAACTGACCGACAGCGATGGCGAGCCGCTGTACGAGTCCATCGCCTACGAGACCAGCCGCGGCTGCCCGTTCAAGTGCGCGTTCTGCGAGTGGGGCACCGGCGCCATCGGCAGCCGCATGTACCAGTGGTCCCTGCGGCGCATACGCAGCGACTGGGAAAAAATCGTCGCCGCCGGCATCAAGGACATCTGGCTGGCGGATTCCAATTTCGGCGCGCTGAAGCAGGACCTGGAAAAGGCGCAGCTGCTGGTCGAACTGAAACAGCGCACCGGGCTGCCCGTGTCCTTCGCCACCTCCTGGTCGAAGAAGCACTCGCGGCAGGTACAGGAAATCGCGCTGCTGCTGCACCGCCACCAGTTGCTGCCGCACTACCAACTGGCGCTGCAGACCCTGACCCCCGAAGCCCTGCGCCTGAGCAACCGGCAGAATATGAGCTCCAACGAGTACGAGCCCATCGCCAAGAGCATGTCCGAGCAGGGCGTGCCCATCGCCGCGGAGCTGATCTGGGGCCTGCCCGGCGACAACCTCGCCGACTTCGAGCGCAACCTGGACCAGCTGCTGTCGTCCTTTCCCAATATCAATATCTTCGGCTACACCCTGCTGCCCGGCACCGAGTTCTACCAGCGGCGGCAGGAATATCGCATCGAGGCCATTCCCGTGGCGGGCTACGGCAAGGCCAAGGGCGAGTACGTGGTCGGTTGCCACAGTTTCAGCCGCGACGAGGGCGAAGAGGGCTACTTCCTCATCAGCGCGCACATCCTGCTGGTGCACGGGCATATCCTGCCGCTGACCACGCGCCTGCTGGCCATGCGCGGGCAGGTGCCGGTATCGCCGCTGTTTCGCGAACTGCTGCGCGCCGTGCTGACACTGTTGCGCCCGGCGCTGGCGGGACTGGATATCGAGGACCGCATGGCCGTGTACGAGGGGCGTGACCGCATCTACCTGGAGGCACTGGCGCGCCCGGAAGCGCTGTACGAAAGTATCGCCCGGATTGTGCGCCGCCACCACGAACAGCACGGCGCGGACCCGCACGAAGCACTGCGCGTGCTCGAACTGGATCGCGCCCTGTGTCCGCGACGCGGCCCGCGCAGCAGCGAGCAACGCAGCTTCGACTACGACGCGCAGCGCGCCTATACTGCGCTGGCGGCGATGGAGCTGCCGCAGCTTGAGGCGGAGAGCGACATGCGCTGGACACTGGAAATAGAGCACCCGGGCGGTGTCGGCGAAATACTGCAGGTGGCCGACGGCGGCAGCTGGCTGCGCGGCACCATCAGCGCGTCACGCCGGGCCTGTGATGAAATCCAGGCGCTCGCCATTGCCTAGGGAACGTACCGACGGAGAGGGAGAGTCAGCAGCCATGCCAGAATCCAAACGAGAAGTCCGTCCCATCGAGATTACCTACACCTGCGACGCCTGCGGGCAGGGCCTGATGAACCGCGCCGGCGACATGGACCCGCAAAGCGGCGATATCCTGCACCGCTGCCCGATCTGCGATCACGAACAGACCTTCCAGTGGCGCGCCTACCCGCGCATCGAACACATCGGCCTGGAAGAACAGCTCTAGCGCCGCGTCGGGCTGTCAATCCCGCCGCAGTTGTTCACGCAGCGGGCGCAGCCCCTCCCCGCTGGCCGGGAAGCTCCCGTACTCGGTAATCAAGGCCGTGACCAGGTGCGCCGGCGTCACGTCGAAGGCCGGATTGTGCGCCGCGCTCCCCGCGGCCGCCAGGTTGACCTCGCGCACCCTGCCCTCGCCGTCGCGCCCCGCGATGGCCAGCACCTCGGACGCAGCGCGCTCCTCGATGGGTATGTCATCGCCGCCGGCGCAGGACCAGTCGATGGTCGACTCGGGCAGCGCGACATAAAACGGCAATCCGCTGTCCCTGGCCGCCAGCGCCTTCAGGTAGGTGCCGACCTTGTTACACACGTCGCCGTTGGCGGCGGTGCGGTCCGAACCGACAATCACACAATCGACCTGCCCCTGGCGCATCAGCTGTCCGCAGCTGTTGTCGGCAACCAGCGTGCACGGTACGCCGGCGCGCTGCAGCTCCCAGGCGGTGAGGTTCATGCCCTGGTTGCGCGGCCGCGTCTCCGACACCCAGACATGCACCTCCAGGCCGCTTGCATGGGCCTTGTACACGGGCGCCAGCGCCGTGCCCCACTGCACCGCGGCGAGCCAGCCGGCGTTGCAATGGGTCATGACATTGAGCCGGCCGTCGCGGGCGTGACGCTGCAGTTCGGCCAGCCCGTGGCGGCCGATCTGCTCACAGCTGCGAATATCCTCTTCGCGCAACTGCTGCGCGCGCCGCAGCGCCGCCGCCGCGCGCTCGCCCGGGGGCACGTCGGTCACGCTGCGCGTCACCTGCTGCAGCGCCCAGCGCAGGTTGACCGCCGTCGGCCGCGTGGCCAGCAGCGTCGCGCTGGCCTGCGCGAGGTTGGCGTCTGAATCGTCCTGCGCCAGCGCATGGGCCAGGCCGAAGGCCGCGGTTACGCCGATCAGCGGCGCGCCGCGCACCTGCATGGCGCTGATCGCGTGGCAATAGGCCGACAGTGAATCCAGCGCCACCCATTCCAGGGTGTGCGGCAACAGGGTCTGGTCTATGACCTCGGCCACAGCGCGCCGGGCGTCCCAGCGCAGGCTGCACAGGTCGTCGTTGCTAAACATGTTGTCTCCTTCGGTCTTCGCTCTGATAGGGGCTCTGGCCGTGGCCGCGGCCGTGGTGCGCGTTTCGAACTGCCATTCGAATACGTTCAGTTCAATAAAAATAAAGGCGAACAGCCACAGCGCCGCGTCCCAGAAATCGAGGAAGTCCCCCTCCAGGCCCCAGTAGCCCGCGGCGACGAACAGCGTAGCGTAGAGCGCGACCTTGAGCATTCTGTTCGTGGCCATCACCGCCGGCGACAGGTCGCCGCGCAACTGCAGACGGACCTCGACTTCCAGCAACACACAGACCAGAATCCACGCGCCGGAGTTGATCACGTCAGTCCACGCCAGCCAGCGCGCCGCCTGCAGGGTGTCCGCATCGGCGACGATGGCGAAGCCGTCAACCTGTTGCAGCCCAGGGCCGACCGCCGCGCAGTTGAGCGCGTCCAGCGGCGCGTACTCGTCCAGGTCCAGCAGCAGGGAGTAATCGCCCGGCAATAGCGCGCAGGCGTCGGCGACCGCCAGGGGCGTCGCCTGGTACAGGGTGTGCAACTCCGCGTAGTAGCCGGTAAAGGCGTAGACGATGGCGATATAACAAATACCGCGGATGCCGTGCAGGGCACGCTTGACCCCGCCGACGATGCGGCGGTCGTCCAGCACCCAGGTTTCCAGCTCGAACAGCAGCAGCAAAATGACCCAGGCGGCGGTGTCGATGGTGGCGGAAAACACCTGGATGACCTGGCCGGCGGAAAAGCCGTCGACGAAGGTGTGCTGCAAGGCGAGCAGCTCCTCGTCCAGGAACAGGTAGACATTGAAGCACAGCAGCAGGTACACCAGGTACTTCACCGCGGCGAACAGGCGATAGCGCGCCTGGCTGCCCAGGAAGGAATGTTGCGCGGACGTCATGTCAGACCTGCAGCAAGAGGTGCTCGCGCTCCCAGGAGCTGATCACCTGGTTGAATTCCTCGAACTCGTCGCGCTTGACCGCCGCGTAGGCGCGCAGGAACAGTTCGCCGAATATTTCGCAGACCTCCGGCGAGTCCTGCAACTGGCGCAGGCCCTCCTCCAGCGTGCGCGCCACCTCCACGTCGTCCTCGTTGGCGGTGCCGCGATGCGGTTCGCCGGGGTTCAGTTGGCGCTGCATACCGAGATAACCGCTGGCCAGGGTCGCGGCGAAGGCGAGGTAGGGGTTGGCGTCGGCGCCGGGAAAGCGGTTCTCCACGCGCGTGGCGTCGTCCTGCGAGCGCGGCACGCGAAACGCCGTGGTGCGGTTGTCCAGCCCCCAGTTGAGATTGATCGGCGCGGCGATCTCCGGGGCCAGGCGGCGGTAGGAATTGACATTCGGCGCGTACAGGCTGATCAGTTCCGGCGTGTAGCGCTGCAACCCGCCAATATAGTGCAGCAGCGCGGGCGCGTGGCCGCCGCGGCCGTCGCTAAAAATATTCTCGCCACTGTCCAGGGAGCGCACGCTCTGGTGAATGTGCAGGGCGCTGCCCACCTCGCGCTGCATGGGCTTGGCCATGAACGTGGCGTACATGCCGTGCTTGTGCGCCGTCTCGCGCACGGTGCGCTTGAACACGAAGACCTGGTCGGCCAGGCTCAGCGGGTCGCCGTGCTCGAAGTTGATTTCCATCTGCGCGACGCCGTTTTCGTGGATCAGCGTATCGACCTGCAGTTCCTGCGCCTCGGCGAAGTCGTACATGTCCTCGACGAAGTCCTCGAACTCGGCCACGGCGTCGATACTGTAGGACTGGCGCGAGGACTCGGAGCGCCCGGAGCGCCCCTGCGGCGGCGACAGCTCCAGGTCCGGGTCCAGGTTCCTGCTCACCAGGTAGAACTCCACCTCCGGCGCGACCACCGGCAGCAGACCGTCCCGCGCGTACAGCGCCAGCACCTTGCGCAACACGTTGCGCGTGGACAGCGGGTGCAGCTCGCCGCCCTGGGTGTAGCAGTCGTGGATAATCTGCGCGGTGGGCTCGCGCGCCCAGGGCACCAGGCGCAGGGTCGAACGGTCCGGGCGCAGGATCATGTCGGTGTCGGTGGGTTCGACGAAGTCCCAGTGCTCGTCGCAGTACTCGCCGGTGACGGTCTGGATGAGGATACTCTCGGGCAGGCGCGGTTCGCCGCGACTGAGGAACTGGTGCGCGGGGATGAACTTGCCCCTGGCGTTGCCCGCCATGTCCGGCACCAGGCATTCCACCTCGGAGATCCGGTGCTGTTTCAGCCAGTCCTGGATTGAGTCCGTGTCCGTCGCCATCTGGGCCCCGCCGCACAATCGGCTCAGTATCGCAGTACAGCCGAGCGCTGCACAAGCGCTTTTGGCCGGCCCGCGCGGGCGCGCATTGCCTGCTAGAATAGCCCCGCACCCAACGAAGACCACACCCGTCCATGCCCGACCCACTGCCTTCCCTCGCCTCCACGCACAGCTGGCGCGAGCAATTACGCGACGCGGTGACCGACCCCGACGAACTGCTGCGCGCGCTGGGCCTGCGGCGCCAGGACGTGGACTGCGGCGCGGACGCGGCGCGGCAATTCGCACTGAAGGCGCCACACAGCTTCATCCGCCGCATGCGCCGCGGCGACCCGGCGGACCCGCTGCTGCGCCAGGTCCTGGCCAGCGCACAGGAAACCCTGCCGCAAGCGGGCTACGTCGACGACCCGGTGGGTGAGACCGGCGCGGCCAACCCGCGCCCCGGCCTGATCCACAAGTACCGCGGCCGCGTGCTGCTGATCGTCAGCGGCGGCTGCGCGGTGCACTGCCGCTACTGTTTCCGCCGCCACTTTCCCTACGCCGACAACCAGGTCGGCCGCGCGCAGTGGCGCGACGCGCTGGCGGCGGTGCGCGCGGACGACAGCATCGCCGAGGTGATACTCAGCGGCGGCGACCCGCTGGTCGCCACGGACGCGCAACTGGCGGCGCTGGTGGCGGAGATCGCCGCGATTCCCCACGTGCGCCGCCTGCGCGTGCACACCCGCCTGCCGGTGGTGATTCCCGACCGCGTCACCGCGGGGTTACTGGAGGCCATCCAGGCGCCGCGGTTGCGCACGGTGATGGTGCTGCACAGCAACCACGCCAACGAGATCGACGACACGGTACGCGCGGCGGTGACGGCGCTGCGCGCGGCCGGCGTCGAGGTACTCAACCAGGCGGTGCTGCTGGCCGGCGTCAACGACAGCGTCGACGCCCAGGTGGCGCTGAACGAATGCCTGTTCGACAGCGGCATCACGCCCTACTACCTGCACCTGCTGGACCCGGTGCGTGGCGCGGCGCACTTCGACGTGCCGCGCGAGACGGCGCTGGCCCTGCAGAGCGCGGTGCGCGCGCGCCTGCCCGGCTACCTGGTGCCGGCGCTGGTGCGCGAGGAGCCCGGCGCCGACGCCAAGGTGGTGCTCGGCTAGCGGTTCAGCCGCGCGGCGGCTGGCCGTGCACCAGGCAGAGGAAGTCCAGTTTGGTGCCGGCGCGGCGATGCTCGGACAGCGCCTGGTAGTCCGCATCGGCGTACCAGTCCTGTGCCGCCTGCTCGGAAGGGAATTTGAAGATGATCATGCGGCCTGCGCGCGGCGCGTCCCCCTCCAGGGTCAGCGGGTTGTCGTCGTAGGTAATGAACTCGCCGCCGTATTTTTTCAGCAGGCCGAAAAAGCCTTTCTCGTAGGTGCGGTAGGGCTGCGGATCGGTGATGGCCAGGTTGACGACCATGTACACGGGGACATCGGACATGCGCGGTTCCTCGAGCGGTGGCAAGTATTGACACAAGGCCGGCCACAATAGGGCAGGGACACGGGCGTGTCCAGCGCCCTGTACGCAGCGCGTGAAAGAAAAACGCCCCGCGAGGCGGGGCGCTGGAACTGGCAGTGCGCCGCCTGGGGCGGCGCAGGGCGGGCTCAGGGGTAGTTGGGCGGCTGCGTGATGCCCATGTCGGCGATGCCGACGAAGCCGTTCAGCCACGCGTCCAGGTCGTCGACGATGCTGCCGGCGGGCTTGGCCGTGCCGGGGTCGCAGTTGGTCGGGTCGCCGTAACCGCCGGAGCTGAGATCCGTGCCCGCCACGGTTTCGAGGAAACCACGGTTGCCCGCGCCGCCGCCGTTGCAGGAGGGGATGTTGATGTTCGGCACCTCCATGAAGGGCAGGCCCACGCGGCCCAGGCGCCACAGCTCCAGGAACTCCAGGGTCGCCGCCGTCGCCGCCGGCCAGTCGGGAATGCCGAGCTGGGCGCTGGTGGCGAAGGACTCGAAGCGGCCGCGCCGCATGGCGGTGCGCGCCGCGCCGATGGTGCCGGAGGCGTTGCTGCCCAGCGTAGCCAGGTTCTGCCCGCTGTTGATACCGCTGATGACCAGGTCCGGGGACAGGCTGAGATCCTGCAGCGCCCAGATCACCGAATCCGCCGGGGTGCCGTGCACCGCCGCCAGTACCGGGTAACCGCTGGCGGTGGTCAGGCCCTCGGAGGCCGCCGGCGCGCCGCCCGGGGTGGTGTTGTCGCCCTGGCCGGACTGCTGGGTCAGGGGTGCGACCACGGTCACCTCGATGCCGGCGACAAAGCTGTCGACGGGATCGTTCGGGTCGTCGGTGAGGGCTTCCACCAGGGCGTCGATGCCCGGGGCGTCGTAGCCGTCATCGTTGGTGACCATGATATCCAGGGGCACCGTGTGCGCCGCCTGGTAGCAGGCGTCGGTGGTGGCGGTGAGGATTCCCGGTCCGCCCAGGTCCAGGCAGGGCTGGGTTGCGGCGAAGATGTCGGGGTGGTTCTCGTAGGGGCGAATGGCCCAGGCGTAGAGCAGCCACTGTTCCGGCGAGCCGCCCTGGCTGGACCAGACATCGCGGCTGCCCGGGAAGCCTTCCGGCGCCACGCCGTCGCTCTCTACCAGCCAGCCTATGACCGCGAGCTGGTCGTTGGCGTCATAACCCACCACGTTCGGTGCTGCCGCGTCGAAGCTGCCGCTGACCGGGTTCAACAGGTAGTGGGTGATAGCCACGGCCGGGGGATAGGGCGCCGGTGGCAGGGTGCCCTCGGCATCCGTGCGGGTTGGGTACTGCCGCGCCGCCTCGATGGCCAGGTCGAGATTGGCCGAGAAGCTCAGGCAGTCCGCGATGGACAGGTCCGGCGTGCCCTGGCACCACCAGGGCACCGTGCCGGTGCGGTCCGTGTAACGCTTGGCCGCCGTCCAGTAACAGCCGCTGAGAAACAGCGACAGGACGACGCACAGGGCGGCCATGCGGAAGCCGCCGTGGGTCAGTTTGTTCGTATCATTCATCTCGATTCCACCTCCGGGTCGGACCGGTGTCCGCCACAGCTTGTTGTCATGCATCGGTTGTATGGCGCGCGCACCAGCGCAGTGCGGCGGGCGGCGCCCTACCCAACAGACTAGGCCAGGATCGGCCGCAGATGGTGAAAATAGATGTCTAAAAAACCCTGATGCCTTAAAAATCAACAACTTGCAACGCGCCCCCAGGGCTCGCCAGTCCGCGCCGCGTTCAGCGCAGCAGCCGGATTTGCGCCGCGCTGGCGCGCAGTCGGTAGCGCGTCTGGCCGCCCTCGCGGCTGGACTCGAACAGGTAGGGGGCGGCCAGTTCCTCGCCCAGGGCGGCGACCAGGTCGTCCTTCAGCTTGCTGCGGTTCTGGTCCAGGGTGCGCGCGCGCAGGCCGTTCTCCTCCAGGTCGTTGATGGCGCGGCCGTGCCCGCCGTAGCGCGACATCAGCTGCGCCAGCGCCTGTCCCGCCGCGCGGTCCGGCCGGTTGGCCGCCGGGTTGGCGAGCCAGCCGTCGCCCTCCAGCCGCGCCAGGGCGTACCAGGCGTAGTAGAAGAAGGGTGTGGCGCCCACCGCCAGCGGCAGGCCGCGGATCGCCAGGGTGGCGCGCGGCAGGTCCAGCACCACTTCCGGGCCGCGCACGGCGGCCAGCCCCAGGGCCGCGTCCAGGTCCCCCGGCGCGCGCGCCAGGCCCAGCACCAGCCAGTCGATATCCCCGGGCGCCAGCGCGGCCACGCGCGCATCGCCGGCCACGGCCATGGCGCTTGCGAAGTTGCCGGCATCCGGCTCGTGCAACAGTTCCAGGCAGCGGCGCTGGGCGCTGTTCAGCCGCAGCTGCGCCGCGTCCAGGCCGCTGACCAGTTCGAAGGCGCGCTGGCCGCTGTAGCCCTCGCCGAGCAGGCGGTTGATCCAGCGGCGATGGCGGCGCGACAGCGGCGGCGGCAGCAGCCACCCGATGACCAGGAACTGCACACCCAGCAGCGCCGCCACCAGCAGCGCGGCCGTGCCGTTGAGAGAGCAGCCCAGCGCCAGTTCCACCTCGCGCTGCAGCTGGTTGCGCGGCAGCTCGAAGCGGATGCGCCCGGGCGGCGCCGGACCGTCCTGCGCCGCCGCCAGCGCCACCCCGTCGATGCTGCGCAATTGCACGCGGCAGTCGCGGCACAGGGACCAGGGGTCGGGCCGCACCACGCCGCGCAGGGCGCGGTTGATCTGCAGGCCGATGCGCTGCAGGGCCTCGCCGTCGTTGACCCGGTTCTGCGCGCTGCTGAAATGCGATTCGTCGAGGCTCAGCAGCAGGTGCGCACGCACCGCCTCGGTCAGCGCCTCGCGCAACACGGCGCGGCCGCCCTGGTACAGCAGGGCGATGAGCAGGGCGCTGCAGGCCAGCCACAGCATGCACAGCCGCAGCGGATGGCTAGGGCTGCGCACAGTCGTGCTCCAGGCGCAGCCGGCGGAAGTAGTCCAGCTCCGCGTCGCGCGCCAGCGATTGCAGCGTGTCCTGCACGGCGCAATGGGCGGCGCTGCCCAGCAGGTCGCGGCGCAGGTACCAGGCCGGCCCGGGAATGGTCTGCTGCAGCACCAGGCCCGGCGGCAACTGCAGGGCGCTGTCCGGCCCCTCCGGGGACAGCAGGCCCGGGATGACATCGACCTCGCCGTCGAACAGCGCGCGGTACAACTGCCGGTAGGAGCGGTAGTAGACCAGCTCCGGCACGTCGGCCAGCCCCGCCTGGCGCAGGGCCGCCATGGGAATCTGGTAGGAGGACACGCTGTTCGGGTCGTCCAGCAGGCCCAGGCGCTTGCCGCGCAGCCAGGCCGCGCTGAGCTGCGGCGGCCCGTCCATGGACACCAGCTGGCTGCCGTAGCGCGGATAGCGCGCGACGGGCGCGTAGCCCAGGCCCCCCGGCACGGACCGCCCGGCGCTGTCGATCAGCTCCGGCTTGGCCACCACCAGCGTGTGGCGCAGCTCGTGCAGTTCGCGCAGGTCGATACTGTCGCGGTGCTCGGTGACCACCTCCACCGCGGCGAAATGGCGCGCGATGGCGGCCGAGTCGCACCACGGCTGCAGGTTGTTCGGCTGTTCCAGGTACACCGCGTCGAGGATGCGCAGCACCGGGCGCCCCGGTTCCCCGGGCAGCTCGCACCGCTGCAGGTCGTAGTCCTGCGACACCAGCGGCCGCAGCTGCGGCGCGTGCACGCTGACACGCCAGGCCAGCGCCAGGGTCAGCGCAAAGGCCGCGGCGAACAGGAGGTAGTAGTACCTCGCGTGGCTGAAGGTGCGACGCAGGGAGATGATGGCCGGCTCCGCTTGATCCAGGTTGTTTTCTTATAGTGTCGTGCTGGCCCGCGGGCCACGCGCCCATTGTCGCGGCCAGGGGCGCCGGCGCGCAAGCCGGCTGGCGGGTTGCGCCTAGCGCGCTCCCGAGTGATGCACCTTGCGCCGCGAGTACTCCATCAGCGCCCAGAGGATGTTGTTGGAGCTGACCTGCCCCACCAGCCTGCCCTCGCGCACCACCGGGCGACGGCGCTGCCGCGTGCTGACCATGGCCTGCGCCACCTCGACGATGCTGTCGTCCTCCGTGCAGGCGTTCACGTCCTCGTTCATCGCGTCTTCCACCAGCACGTGTTCCGGGTCGCCCTCGTTGTACAGCGAGGTCAGCACCGCCTGGATGCAGTCCAGCTCCGACAGCACGCCGACCACGTGGCCGTGACCGTCGGTGACCGTCAGGCCCGTGAGCTTGTTCTCGACGATGATGGAGATGGCGTTGACCAGGTTGTCCTGGGCGCTGATCGTCAGCGGGTTGCGGTGCATGCAGTCGGTGACTTTGATGGGCTGTGGCATTGAACACTCCTGCCGGTGGTTCCGGGACTGGCGAATTCAGGGCGCCGGGCGCCCGTACTGCAGCTATTGTATATTGATCCGCGCGCGTGCGCCTCGCGCAATTGTGCCCGCCGACCCCGAGGTAACCGACCGTGAGCCTGGCCTATATTTCCCACCCCGCCTGCCGCCTGCACGAGATCAGCCCGCGCCACCCCGAGCAGCCCGCCCGCCTGGCGGCGATCGAGCAACGGCTGCGCGAGGGCGGCCTGCACGACCAGCTCACCCCGCACGAGGCGCCGACCGTGGACCCCGACCTGCTGCGCCGTGTGCACGCGGCGGACTACGTGGACGCTATCATCGCCGCCGCCCCCGCCACGGGCCGCCACCAGCTCGACCCGGACACGGCGATGAACCCGCACAGCCTGGAGGCCGCACTGCGCGCCGCCGGCGCCGCGCAACTGGCCGTGGACCTGGTCATGGCGGGCGAGGCCGCACAGGCGTTCTGCGCCGTGCGCCCCCCCGGCCACCACGCCGAGCGCGGCCGCGCCATGGGCTTCTGCCTGTTCGGCAACGTCGCCGTGGCCGCCTACCGCGCCCTGGAGGAGCACGGGCTGGAGCGCGTGGCCATCGTCGATTTCGACGTGCACCACGGCAACGGCACCGAGGACATCGTCGCCGGCGACGAGCGCATCCTGTTCTGCTCCACTTTCCAGCATCCCCACTACCCCTACAGCGGCGCCGACAGCCAGGCCCGCAACGTGGTCAACACCCCGCTGCCGGCGGGCAGCGACGGCGCCGCCTTCCGCGCGGCGGTGGAACGCGACTGGCTGCCACGGCTGCGCGAGTTTGCACCGCAGCTGGTGTGCGTCTCGGCCGGCTTCGATGCGCACCGCGACGACCCGCTGGCGGAGCTGGGGCTGGCGGAGGCGGACTACGCCTGGGTGGGGGCGCGCATCGGCGAGCTGGCGCGGGAGTCCGCCGGGGGCCGGGTGGTCAGTTGCCTGGAGGGCGGGTATGAGCTGGACGCGCTGGCAAAGAGTGTCGAGGCGCATCTGCGCGCATTGATGGCGCATACCGGCGGGCGGCCGCTCGGCGCGCGTGAATGAAGCCCGGCCGAGCCCTGGCCCTGTAGCGACTTCTCACCGCGGACGATATCGCGCAAAGTAGCGTGATCGAGCTACCAGCATTCGCCGCCTGCATTGGCGACAGCGCACCGGGTCGACTTTGAACGAGGACAGCGAGTTGCCACAAACTGCAGACAGCGACGCTCCCGGTAGCGACCAGCCACCCAACGAGCCGGCGCACCACCTGCCCCTGGAGACGCTGCTGGCGCAACTGGACAGCGACCCGCAGAGCGGGCTCAGCGAGGCGGAGGCCGCCAGGCGCCGCGCAAGGCATGGCCCCAACCAGATTGACGAGACAGGCCGCCAGCCACTTTACAGCCTCTTCCTCCACCAGTTCAGGGAACCGCTTATCCTGGTGCTGTTCGTCGCCGCCGGGCTGGCCTGGTACCTGGGAGACACTCGCGGTGCGACCGTACTGCTGGCGATCATCCTCACCAACGCGGCCATCGGGCTGTACCAGGAGTACCATGCCGAGGCCCTGCTCGAGCGGCTGCGACTGATGATCCGCAGCAGGGCGCGCACCCTGCGCGATAACCAGGAACGGGAACTGGACGCCAGCGATCTGGTCCCCGGCGATATCGTGCTGCTGAACGAGGGTGAGGCGGTGCCCGCGGACCTGCGCCTGGTCGAGTCAGCGGAACTGGCCACCAACGATTTCATGCTCACCGGTGAGTCGGAGCCGCAGGAAAAAGACGCGACCGCGACCCCCGGGGCGGAGGCCGGCCTGGCGGAACAGGACAACCTGGTCTTCATGGGCACCACGGTGGCGCGAGGCAGCGCCAGCGGGGTGGTCGTCGCCACCGGCATGGGCAGCGCGATTGGCGAAATCGCCCAGGTCGGCCAGGGCATAAGGCGCGACCTGTCGCCGCTGCAGCGGGAAATGAGCACGCTGGCCGGCATGCTCACGCGCATGGCAGGCGTTATCGCCCTCGCCCTGTTCGCCGTCAACCTGCTGCTGCGCGGCGACGATTTCGCCGACATGGGCGCCCTGATCAACGCCAGCGCACTGTTCGCCATCGGCGTGGCCGCAGCGTGCGTGCCCCAGGGGCTGCCGGCACAGATCACCGTGGCGCTGTCGCTGGGGGTCAGCAGGCTGGCGCGGGAGAACGCGGTGGTCAAGCGCCTGTCCGCGGTGGAAACCCTGGGCTGCACCAGCGTCATCTGTTCCGACAAGACCGGCACGATCACACAGAACCAGATGACCATCGTGCGCGGCTGGGCGGACGGCCAGGATTACACGATCACCGGCCAGGGCTACGAGCCCGCTGGCGAGGTGCGGCGCGGCGGCGAGGTGCTGGACGCGACGGAATCCGAAGAGGTTAAGCACTTCCTGCAGCACGGCCTGCTGGCGAGCAACGGCCGCACCCACGAACCGGACGCCGAGCATCCCGACTGGTACGCCCTGGGCGACCCCACCGAGGCCGCCTTCACCCCCCTGGCAATGAAGGCCGGCCTGGACCCGGACGAACGTATCGCGGCATTCCCGGTGTTGGCCGAACTGCCTTTCGACAGCCGGCGCAAGCGCATGACCCTGGTGCGCCAGCACGATGGACAGACCATCGGCTATATGAAGGGAGGGACGGCCAGCGTGCTTGACGCGTGCAGCGCCTACCACCACGCCGGCGAGGCCGTGCCGCTGACCGAAGAGCACCGCGCGGCCATCATGCGACGGATGCAGGCCTACAGCGAGGAGTCGCTGCGCGTTATCGCCCTGGCCTACCGGGACTTTGCGCAGGGACAGAGCGAATTCTCCGTGGAGGACTCGGAGCGCGATTTCGTCTTCGCCGGGCTGGTCGCCATGCTCGACCCGCCACGCGAGGGCGTGCGCGAGGCCGTCGCCGAGGTACGCGATGCACAGGTGCGCATCTTCATGCTCACCGGTGATGGCCCGATCACGGCAGCGGCGATCGCCGAGCGGGTCGGCATGGCCGAAGGCGAAGTACTCACCGGGGACGACCTGCGACGGATGTCGGACGAAGAGCTGGCCGGCGCGCTGCGCGCCGAGGCGATGGTGCTGTCGCGCGTCTCGCCCCAGGACAAGTACCGCGTGGTCAAACAGCTCAAGGCGATGGGCGAGGTGGTGGCGGTTACCGGCGACGGCGTGAACGACACGCTGTCCCTGAAAAGCGCCGATATCGGTGTCGCCATGGGCGAACAGGGTTCTGACGTGGCCAAGGAGGCCGCCGAGATCATCCTGACCGACGACGACTTAACCACCCTGGTGCTGGCCGTCAGGGAAGGCCGCACGATCTACCAGAACCTGAAGAGCATCATTCTCTCTTCCATCACCTCCAATATCGGCGAGTTGAGTTGTGTCTGCGCCGGGTTCATCGGCGCCGCGCTGCTGGGGCTGCCGAACCCGATTACCGCGGTGCAGATTCTCTCCGTCGACCTCATCGGCGAAATGTTGCCGCTGATGGCGCTGACCTTCGACCGCGCCGAAAGCCGCCTGATGCGCCAGCCGCCACGCAAACCGGACGCACACATCATCGACGGCAGACGCCTGGGGGAGCTGGCCTTTTTCGGCACGCTGATGGGCCTGGGCGCCTACTTCAGCTTTTTCATGGTCTTGCACACCGGCGGCACGGTCGCGGCGGCACAGGCCGCCGCTTTCCTGGGTATCGTGCTCGTACAGTACGTCAATATCCTGTCGCGGCGCAGTGCCGGGTCACTGTTCAGCCGCCACCTGTTCAGCAACTCGCCGCTCTGGCTGGCCCTGGGGTTTTCCTTTGCGCTGGTGGCCGCCATCACCGGGGTGCAGGCCATTGGCGGCTGGTTCGGGTTCGATGCTCTACGTGGCGGCGACTGGGCCTGGCCCGCGCTGGGCGCGCTGGTGTTTCTCGGCGCGATGGAGTTGAAGAAGCTGCTGGGTCACCACATCTAGTCAGCGGACTTCTCCAGGTGCCTCTGCAGCGCCATGCACAGCCGCATGGCGGCGTACTCGGGGTACTCCTCCGTCGGCTCAAAGCTACCCGCGAATCCCACTTCTATCGCCAGCAGGTGATTCACGGTCTCCGCGCAAAGACCGCGTGACTCGATCGTATCGGCCAGCGACAACAAACGGTCCCAGAACACGGCCTGGCTGCCGACCGGGCTATTCAACGGTCTGCCCTTGCGCGGCGCAGGCGTTGCGCACATCGGTCACACGCAGGCGCCGCAGCTTGCCGCCGGGCACCGGCCAGTCAATTTCCTCACCCTTCCTCAGGCCGATCAATGCGGCGCCCACCGGCGCCAGCACCGAGACGTGGCGGCGCGAAGGGTCCGCCGCCTCAGGATAGACCAGGCGCATGATGGTCGACTCGCCCGCATCGACATCCAGAAAGGTCACTTCCGCCCCCATGGTCACCACGTCGGACAGTTCCTCGCCATTGGCAACGATGGTCGCCGCGTCGAGTTCGTCGAACAGCAGGGAGTCACCCTGCGGGTCGGCCTTGTCCAGTAGCGCCATCAGGTGCGCATAATCGGATTGCTTTATCAGTACAGAACGCGGCGTAGCCATGCATTCGCTCCCCTGAGCGCACGAAGCGCCAGTTTTCAGGTTGTATAGGTGGTCTGGTTCGGAGAAACGCGACTGAACGGGGTACTGCAGTTCAGCCGCGCAGGCAGAGTCGGGCCGGGGTAAGGCCTCTGGTACAGCCGCAGGCAATCGCGCGGCCGGGGAACAGGGAAATGCTCGTGTCCATTCCGCTACGGTACATCAGGGATTCGGGGCGTACAAGCGGAGCAGAACGCATGCGCAGCAACTGGATGACGCAGGACGACCGCGCCGTTTAACGGTTGTGCGTGAGGGCGTGGTCTGCCGATGCCCGCACGGGCCGAGCGGCAGTACCGCTCAACCCGCGCCGCCTGGTCCGGGGGTGGCTCAGGCCTGCCGGCGCCGGCTCCAGCCGAGGCCGATGAGCCCCAGGCCGAACAGCGCCAGCGTGGCCGGTGCCGGTGCGGGTTGCACCGAACTGCCCGTGGCGATGACGTTATCGATGTACTGGAATGGCGTGTCGCCTACATTGTTACCGTTCTGGTAGGAGCGCGTCATCCGGATAGCGATCTCATGGTTTCCCGCGCCGGGCGCGCCGCTGTACGCAAGCGAATTGCGAACGACGTCGCAGCACGGCGGCGAGTCGAAATCGAACGAGTCGACCACCGTGCCATCCAGCAGCAATTCAAACAGGCCCCAGCTGGCATTGGAGCCATTGTTCGGGGTGGAATCCAGCGCGGCGATGTCCAGGCTGATGTCGAGGTCGCTGCCGCTGAGCAGGATGGTCTGGGAAATACCGCCGCCTGCACTACCGCTGAATCCGCCAACCTGGAATCGCGCGGCCTGTGAGGCACCGCCGCCGCTAACATCGAAGAGCGTAACGGTATTCGCGCCGGCCGCAGGTCCCAGCGAGCCCGAAGGCGTGGTGAACAGGTTCCAGGCGCTGAAATCGCCGCTGGAAAAATCGCCGTTCACGATGAGGTTTGCATTTGCCAGGTCGGACCAGCCGAGGACCAGCGCAATCGATAAAGTCTTGAGTAGATTTTTCATTCGCGACCTCTGAGCATTCTGTACTGTTATAAACAGGTGGGTCGGGGAGACCTGCTGCAAAATTCAGGCCTCCCGAAAAATACTGCTGTAATTACAATACGTTAGTGCCCAGGCGCGGCGAACATGGCCGCTTTATAAACAAAGAACGTAAAAAAAGGTGACACACACCCCACACTATACGAGCTTCGCTTCACCGAATTAGCCATCAGCTTACTGAATCAGTTACCTTCAGCCAGTTTAGGAGACGCCGTACCGGTGTCCGGGACACGCCTGCTCTGCGGCGTATGCCCAACCGAGTTTTATTTCGTGCCGTTCAAGGCGTCTTCTTGGCGGCTCTCTGACCCTTTCCCTTGCCAGGCTTTTGATCGCGCGCTGGTGGGTTGGGTTGCTGCGCCTGCTCCTTCCACCGCTGCCCGGCACCGGTAACGACCGACATGCGTTCGCGTGCATCACTCAGCGCGCGCTGGAAGGCTGTCGGGGGGATTTTTCCTGCGGCGTCCGTGGCCATATCATGCTCCCCAAATTGTATCTTGTACGACCAGCCGACCAGCATATTGCTGTGGAAACAACGAGTTACACAAATATACCGCCAGCTTTCCGGAACCGATAGCGGCTAGAGTGGTACAAAGTTACCCTCGGGACGTGAGCAAAGTTGGCTCTTCATCATTAACGGGGGACACCGGCATTCATTAAACTGATTTTGCGAAGATCGTTTAATGGAGAGAACACCGATGTCCCACGCAGGAATGATTA
>PABK01000015.1 GCA_002699145.1 Halioglobus sp. | reverse complement strand
GCAAGTGCAAGCCAGGCAGGCGGTGAACGCCAACAACCTGATTGCTGCCATCATTGCCAACGGCACCAACTACGGCCTTTACCGCATGGCGCATATCTCTGATCGTTCCTATGAAGAATTGCGCTCGACGCAGGCCAACTACCTGCGCATGGAATCCCTGAACCAGGCCAACGATGCCATTAGTAATGCCATTGCCAAACTGGAGATCTTTCAGCATTACAATATCCAGGAAGGTGTCCTGCATGCCAGCGCCGACGGACAGAAATTTGAGTCTCGGCTGCATACCTTCAAAACACGTTACTCGTCCAAGTATTTTGGCACCAACAAGGGCGTGTCCGCCGTAACCCTGGTCGCGAACCACGTGCCGGTTAACGCCCGGGTTATCGGCGCCAACGAACACGAGTCCCTCTACATCTTCGACCTGCTGTTCAACAATTCATCGGAGATCAAGCCGGATGTTTTGTCCACACCACGGATACGCACGGCGTGAACCACGTGAACTTTGCGTTACTCGACCTCTTTGACTATGCCTTCGCGCCACGCTACGCCAAGGTCGGACGGGTCATCGAGGATATGTTCACGGTCAACGTCAGTGATGACGATAAGCCCGTGTTATCCCTGAAAAAGCCGATCCGCGCGGATGCCATTGTGGAGGAATGGGAGACCATCCAGCGCATTGTTATCTCGCTTCAGCGCAAGACGACATCGCAGGCTGCGCTGATCCGAAAACTATCCACGTACAGCAATACGCACCCGCTGGTGCAGGCCCTGACGGAGTATGACCGGTTGGTTAAGGCCAGTTATCTACTGAACTACATTGACGATGCAGCCCTGCGCAACTATGTACAACGGGCGCTGAATCGGGGAGAAGCCTATCACCAGTTACGAAGAGCGGTGGCCTCGGTCAATGGCAACCGGTTCCGCGGCTCCTCGGACCAGGAAATCGATATCTGGAATGAATGCGCTCGCTTGCTGACAAACGCGATTATCTACTTCAACTCACTCATACTGAGCAATTTGCTGGCGTACTACCGGGCCACGGGGGACCAGAAAAATCTGGATCTGGTGAAAAAAGTGTCTCCTGTGGCCTGGCTGAACGTCAATCTCAATGGCACCTACAGCTTCACGTTTGAGCAAAACGTGATCAATATGGCGGAGATTCTCAGCCCGCTGACCGGTAAAATGGGAGAACTCGAAAAGTAGCCCCCCTTTGAAAGCCTTGCCAGGCCTGGGTTTCAGAGGAAAGTGTTATTTGCGGCGGGAATGTCCCTAGTACCCCTGTTTGGTGCGATTTGACCGGCGATAGGTCGAAAGTTTGGAGACGATCACGCTCTGAGACGTCGATTTTAGCGCCAGTGAAAGCAGGATTTGCTCAATATTTGGCCACTCCGCGATAATGAGATCTTCCTTGATCTTCCGAATGGGTTTCAGCGGCCCCGTGGCTGTTCGGGGATTTTCAAATCCATACAGTCCAGTCTCAATCTTGTGCCGGAAATCGCGATACCGCGGTGCAAACCGGTAGCCGAAAAAATGAAGCAGCGCGAAATTCACCTGGTTTGACCCGTGCGTATCAGTCGAGTGGGTGCTGGGCTGAACATCAGAAGTGTTGTTGAACAGGACATCAAATACGTAATGACTTTCGTGCTCATTGGCGCCAATAATCCGCGCGCTGAGGGGGACATGGCTGGCCAACAGCGTATATGCAACAACCCCCTTCTTCAGCCCAAAGTACTTGGCTGAGTGGCGGGAATTCACTGTGGGCACTTCAGTCTCAAACTTCTGTCCGTCACTGGAGGAATGCACGGTGTCCCCAATGTCAAAGTAACGGAAGATCGGCAGCTTGGCAGTGGCATCCGCCAAACGGTCATTCGCTTCCCGGAGCGTCTCCAGCCTTATGAAGTTAGCCGTGGCCGTGCTTAGCTGGTCCCGTGTGAAGTTGGAGATCTCAGACATGCGCCCGAGGCCCATATTAGTGGCGAAGGCCATCAGCCCGGCAATGAGTAGCGGCTTATTGCCCCTCCCCAGCTGGTACCGCCCCATCACATGTACAAAGGAAGACAGGAAATGCGTTCGCCGATCGATATGGAGCAATAATTGGTCAATATCGATCCGTTCGGCCACATCGAACAGAGGCTCGTGCTCAGCTGGCTCATCAGCCTCCAGGCTCCTCGACCAGACGAGTCGACCATTACGCAAATGCACATAGGGATTGGCTCCACCCTTGATGCGCTCATTCACCGCCTCATATCGCGCCGCCAGTTCCTCTTTCAAGTTGTCGAGCTGATCTCGGACCGGCGAACTGGCCTCGACCAATCCGAGGTTCGGCAGCAGGGCTTCTTTGTTCTCCAGCACCTCGCGATCAACCAGGTCATCTTCAAGACTCCGGTATCGCGTGCTCTCAGCGCAAAAAATGTCACCTGCTTCCAGACGATCTCTAAATAGCCGATAGACAAAATATTCGTAGCGGTTGCGGTTGAGCGTTCCATCGCTCTCGATGAGGTGACGCCGATAACGCTCTGGGATAATGGATAACGGCATGTTATCGGGCATGTGGCCTCCATCACGGAAGGAATCCGCCATTCTATTGATTGCTGATACCAGCGTGGCCTGAGAACGTGTGCCCGACAGATCTAGAAACCGGAGCAGCGGCCGGAGGTTACGCTTCACCTTCGGCATTATGCGATCCACCGCCTGCCACTCCAGCACACGATCATCAATGGCGCCATCTTCTGCCAGGTAATCGCATAGTCGCTCGAGGCGAGCCTTAGGCAGCTTTTTGAAGGCCATGCGCCTGATATTGCCAAAGGTCACCGCGTCGTCGATGTCCGAGTCGAGAAACATCTGCAGGATCTCGATGCCCCGGTCCATGTCACCGGAAACTTGCTGGCGCTGTTCCAGAATGGCCTCCCGAGTGGCTTCTTTCACCTCCTCGCTGTAGCGACGGATCAGCGCACAATGTGCATTGAGAAGATGATCGTTCAGCCGGCGGTACCGATCGTGGATAAAGCACAGCACGTACAATCGACTGCTCGATTCGGCCATTCTCTTCAGCTTGTACACCGTGTAGTAATCCACCAGCGAGGCGTAGAACCGCACGCTTTCCGGGGTAAGCTTCGTTGCCCTGATTACCCGCTGAGCCAGCGAAAATAGTGGCCTCAGTCGTTTCCCTCGAGACAGCTCAATCAGCAGCTGTTTGTGGCTGAAATCCTTGGGATTGTGCTTGAGCTGTGTAACCGCGTGTAACCCAGCATCATTGGCAAACAACTCGGTCAGCGATGCCTCCTCTTCCACTGAGATCACCCCATCCAGGGCATCCGCCAGGCGGTTTCTCTCGTCAGATAGGGCGCTGCGGACGATGTCCTGCAGTGTGGTGTACCCCGGCAGAACAATGCGCTCTCGACGGAGATAGTCGATCAGATCTCGCATGACATACAACGGACGACCGGATATCCGCACTGTATCCAATGCCCTGCGCTCCAGGGTATCCCGGTGCTGTGGGGACATGCTCTCGAACCCGAAGTGATCGAGAATCCAGGCCAATTGGCGCTGGCGCACCACCTTGGACATCTTCAGATTGGGGACCGGATTACCATCCAGGTATTTCTCTCCGAGGTAAGCCAGGTCGTCAGCGACCAATGCAGACGTCAGGACGAAGAAGCGCTGCCGCGCCCGAAAGTAGCCAAGTTGGAGCAGGAAGTTCGCTCGCGTTTTGGGTGTTCGCAGCTGATCGAAGTATTTCTGCTCACGAGCGTTCAGCTGGAAGAACAGGGCACGGTCAGAATCTGAGAAAACCGGGTGCCCCCAGAGCAGCTCGTACTCCTCCGGAGACAGCGCCTGAAGGCGCTCACTCTGTGGCAGATTGTCATCGCTTATTTCATCGTTGTGTCGTGGCATGGATTATCCCCTGGCTGAAGTGCTAACAAGCTTGAAATGGCCAATCCAGAGGCATAACCTGTGCGGTCGGCCAAAATTTGGGTCGGCGGAATTCAGGAGCCGACTATGGGTATCTTCTATTGGGGGCAGGACATCTTCTAGGTATTCACACATAGGAGATGGCAATGTCTGTCAAAAACAAAGCGAAAGATCGCGACAAATACGGTCGTATTCGCCGCAAATACACCCATCACGACCGGTCATGGATTCATTCGGGAGGGACACCTGGATGGTGGGTGAAGCTATTCATGACACGTCCCCGCCGTAGGGAGGAAGCGCGTTTGTGCCGGTTGCTGGAACGGGGATCAGTTGATGGCGACGAGGTGGTTTTTCCGCTCGGAAACCACAAACCGCACAAGTATTACTGGTGAGCCCCCTCCCCTAGTGAACCTATTCGGCGGTCTGGGCCAAGAAGACCGTTTTTCGGCTAGGGCTTTCAGCCCGACAAATCGCAAGGGAGCTGGCGTGCGGATAGCACATTAGGGTCCCGTGCCACTGGCACGATGAAGACCCGGATCATCTTGAGCGGTCGATCCACTCATCGTCGAAAAGAACGCTTGCAAACGAGGAGGAGTCCATACACGCCGAAAAGGTTCGCTAGCCAAAATCGGCCCTACATCCCTACCCACGTTTTCGCCACGGCAATGCTTAGGAATCCGAGATATGGGCAACTATGGCAGCCATATTCAGAGGCTCAATCTAGAGAGTAGAACAAACCCGGGACAACGCGAATGGTTTCAACTGGTGTCCTACGAAGATCTTGCATAGTCGAGTATCTTGTGCGCCTATATTCATCTGGATTCTCGAAAGCTCCCCCCACCCCATTTATTCATACTCTCCTGACGGTGGGAGCAGACGGCTCAGTCCAAAAAACTCTTCCACACACCCATGGGCTCCCAGATCCTGCGCAGGTCTTCTGCTGCTAACGCAGGGTCCTCGCCAAGTACATCCCTGCGATACTTGAATACAAAGGCCGACACTCGCGCATTAGCAGCGCAGTGCACCCAGGTCTTCTCCCCAACAGACACTTGCATAACCTCGACGAAACGATCGAATTCCTGCTCCCTGGGGTTATTAAAGTTCACCGGTATGTGGACATAGCGCATACCGAGTCCGGTCACCACCGCCTCCTCGTCCGCCAAAGAATTCTCGATGAAGCTGCTAGGCGCCAAATTGATGACAGTCTTGTAACCAGCGCTCTGCATCCGGGCAAATTGCGGCTCCGATGGTTGCCCTGACGTAGAGAGATGCTCATCTATTGGCAGATGGTTGTAGATATCATCCAGGGAGTCCCCGGTGATTTTGATCGGCGTATGGTGTTCAAGCAGGGCCACGATGTAGCCGAACAGGGTCTTTGCTGTACTCATCTGGTAAATCTACACCTTCCCCCTGGGGGAAGGTCAACAATGCTGCGCTCGTAACTCTCCATCTAGAGGTAGTAACCGCGTAGCTGTCGTAACCGACAACTTTTAGACTCTGCCTATTGTGAGCTGACTTTCCGCCTACCCCTTCTTTTTCTTATTACGTGCAGTCAACTGCGCCTGAAGGCCAGCTACAGCGTCCTGGAGTGCTCCCAATTCGCTACCCAACGCATGCCGTTGCTTATAAGCTGTGAATTCCTGCTCGATCGACGCGGTAGCCGCCTTCTGCTCTTCAAGTGATGCCTTTAGAGCTGTGTTGTGCTCAAGTCGGGCAGCCAACTCTGAGTCCAGCTTTTCGTTCTGACGAGTGAGCTCCGTTACGCTGGTTTCCAAGGCAACAATAGTGTCTCGCTGAGACTGCACCTTCTGGGTGACCTTGTCGAGGTTGCCGAGCAATTTTGATTCGACTGCCTTGGCTTCCTGTCTCTCCTGGTCGAGGAGTACCATTAACCGATTTTCAGCCTGTTCAGCCTCCTGCGCCAGTTCTTTACGCTGAGCTGCAATTGCTGCAGCGTGCTCCTCTACTACCCGCGAACGCTCCTCGGCATGCTGCTTGAGCAATTCCCGTTGCTCACTTTGCATCGCCTGAATCGTAGTCCTGTGTTCTTTTTCCATACGAGACACCTGGCCGATAAGGCCATCGTTCTCGGTTACTAGTCGGGCATTTTCTGTCCTTGAGGTCTCAAGCTCTGCTTTGGCTTGCTCGAGTTGCTCGGTAAGTGCTGCATTCTCGGATTCGCTGGACGCTAAGCTTGCTGTTTTCTCTTCCAGCTCGGTTTCCAGGCTCACCAACTTTTCTGATAACTCAGCAATCGTTGCATCGAAAATCTTCTGACTCTCGGTAAGTCGACCCTCAGCTTCCTGGGTAAACCCAGCAATATGCGCCTCCAATGAGGCAGCCACCTGTTGAAGCAACTCTGTTGGCGTGCTGGGGGCCAGTTCCTTCAATGGCCGCAACGCACGCCATGCCTGGATCAGCGGATCGATGACCACCCAGCCACCGCCCCCGACTTCGCTACGCACATCCTCGCGATTCCAACGTTCATTGGCGGCATCAAGCCTGTCGCAAGCAGCGAACACGTTACTGGCGGTGGCGATGGTCTTGGGCATGGTCACTCCCCTCCCGGCGGGGGAATGTGCCCGCCGTATTTAACATAAACATTCTCAACACTACCGATTTTATCAAATGTGCTATGTATGATGTATCGTTATTAATACTTTTAGAGCACTTTTTGACATATATTCATGATTAACCCTATATTCTTGAATTAACAAGCAGTACAATCTCGAAATCAACGATTTAGCAGTAGGAGACCGCCGAGGGTGGAATTGGTCGTTTTCAGGGCGCATCCGGTGCCATTGGATGGCCTGGCTGCCCTGCCGGAAGAACTGGACGGCAGCCGGGGAGACAACCGGTTGTCGCAGGACCATTGCCAGATCCAAGCGGACAATGACTGGCAGGCGATCCAATGCTGGCTGGCCGAGTTCGAGGATTCCCCGCAAACCCACCGGAATTACCGTAAGGAGGCCGAGCGGCTGCTCCTCTGGTCCATCAAGGAGCGACGCAGACCGATCTCTTCGTTGTTGCGCGAGGACTTTCAGGCCTACCAAGTGTTTCTGGCCAACCCGCAGCCCGAAGCCTACTGGTGCGGCCCTCGATCCCCGCGACATTCCGCAGCCTGGAAACCGTTCCAGGGACCCCTGCGTGAAAGCAGTCAGCGGCAATCCCTCATCGTGGTCAATGCCCTACTCTCCTACTGGGTGGACGCCGGCTATATCCGGGGGAATCCCCTGTCCTTGATTCGCCGGCGCAATAAGAAGCTAACGCCATCAACGCATGATGTGATCGCACAGGAACGCTTCCTTGATCAGAAGACCTGGGAGCACCTGAAGGGTTACATCGTTGCCCTTCCCCAAGGGACTCGCCGAGAGATCGAGCAATATGAGCGCGTACGCTTTCTATTTCATTTTCTATTCCTATTGGCGCCCCGGGTTTCAGAGGTGGCCAGCCATTCTATGAATAGCTTCCGGGAGTTTCGGGGCAAATGGTGGTGGTTCGTCGAAGGCAAGGGGGGCAAACGCGCCAAGGTGCCGGTCAACGACGAAATGCTCGATGCATTGATGCGCTATCGCCGATTCCTGGACTTAGATGACCTGCCCAAAGAAGATGATAGGTCCCCCATTTTCCGGAGCATCAAGGGTACAAGCGGCGTATCCGACAATATGATTCATCGGTTAGTAAAAGAAATCGTCAAAGGGGCCGCTGATACCTTGGAAGCTGATTCACCGAACAATGCTCGAAAACTTCGGAGAGCATCTTGCCATTGGTTCAGGCATACCGCAGTCACTCGAAGCGATGATTCGGGCATCGGAATCAAATATATTCAAGCTTCTGCCCGCCACGAAAAGCTTGAAACCACAGCGATCTACCAGCATGCCGAGGATCATCGGTGGCACGATGAGTGGCAGCGACTTAGTTTCTGACCTAAGCTTTCATAACGATCAATTCGCGTTCAATTTCAGTGATTTCGCCGTTGATATTCATGTCGCGCGCTATGGCCGAAATGAAGACGAACACGATCACATAAAACGTATCGAGGTCCTGAGCATTCACTCCGATTAAAACGCCATGGTTGCGGCAAGGCGCTGGTAGTTGGCAATCGATTTTTCTAAAAACGCGTCATCACCGTTCGCATAGCCGAAGCCCAATAACTTCGTCTGCGTTTCAGGAGACTGAATATCTTTGAGAATGCGATTGCGCGTAGCACTATGCCAGCCGCTCCGCCCCATCGGTGTCCACGAAGAATAACGCGGGTTGCCCGACTCCAGCCCTTGCGTCAAATCGTCCAGAGAATACATTTCCAAATAGACAAGCGCGCCCAAGACTTCGAAGTATTCGAACAGATATTCGAAATCAGGAGTCATACCAATAAAGCTGCTACGCCAGGAAGTCATAACTGCAAAGAGATGCTCACTCAAAGGAGTTTTGTGTCGATCAAGTCCCTCCAAAAACTTCCAGGAATCCTTATCTCCACCGGCCCATGCCCATAAGAACATGAATGCGACGAGACGTTCCGGCTCATCATGATCTCTGTAATAGGCCCGGGTAGAAAAAAGATCATGCAGGGCCTGCCATCGCCCGGACCGCACAAGTCCCAGACCATAGGCCGTAAAGATCAATACAGCCGGATAAGACCGTATATTGATAAAGACCGTAAGGCCTGAACGCTCTTTATCTGCAATGGCCCATACCGAACTGATAATGTCCTTAATATGCGATAATTCGGTGCCGTCACCCCAACGACCGAGCACACCGGCAACGCGGGCCAGAGATTCTGTAGCGGCCTCATAGCGGGCAACGCGGTTTCGAAACTCATGCTCGTTCCAGCCACCGCCCGGTACAAAATCCGGGATGTCGATCCGCTCGCATAACAGCTCCACCTCCCGGGAAATCAGATCGTCAAGCTTGATACGGTATTCGGGCTTTGCCAGATAGCGTTTCGTGCTACTCACAAGCAGCTCGATACTGACAGGGTTTTCGCGATGGGTATCTGCGAGCGTCTTTACACGTTCGCGTATCCCGTTGAAAAAACCGTCGGCATCACTGACAGATATAACGCGTGCGCCGCGCTGACTGATAAGTTCACGGGCCCCTTCTCCCGGCTCCCCGCGTGCCGCCCAGAACATCGGATAGCGCCGGTTAGGTGTAGCCATGAGGGCAGCACGCAGGGCGTGATCCCATTCCCCGGACCATCCGGAGACAATCTGCCCATAATCATCAAATATCCGGTCGAGTAAGGAAACATATTCCGGTGGATAATCACCCAACTCCTCATCGGTATTGAGAATACGGGCGTCCTTGTAGTCCCCATGCAATTTGAGGATGTAACACGCGGTATGGGTTATCGGCTCTGCGCCATTTAACGCATCGACCGAGGCGACAACGGTTGGTTCCACACCTTTTTCCCGCAACGCATTCTCCAAAAGCCGATCAAAATTGGTGGTCACGATAACTTTCACATACCCTGCCTGGACAAGATCGGCTACGGCGTGATGGGCGGCAGTCGGGACCTTACGGCCCTCTTCACGGTCTTCTTCGGTGGGCTCGATATAGCTGTGAAGAATGGAGCGGCGCTCTTCGGGTGAGGCTGCCAGTTCTTTGAGCAATGTAGAATAATTCGGCTCCTCGCCCTCTTCATCGCGATACCACTGGGCCCAGTCAGACTGATCTTCCACACCACCCGCGACCGCTACCCGCCGGACAAGATCAAGGGTAATCTCCCATCCGGTAGGAATTTCAGCGGCGCGCGAAATTCCCGAGCCGAGCAGTAGAGCGAAAACACCTTTATTCTCATACACCGAGAAGGCAAGCTGTGTTAGCGGATCACCGGACAATAAGCTCAATGCCCCTCCCTAATCTTGTGCAAATCCATTATTTTCTCCTCTGGTTAATCGCCTTCACCCATGCCTCCAGGTCTTTAATATCATCCAACAACTCCTGGGGCTCAGGTACATCCTGATGAGCAGCGGCGGCCATATCATGGCCAGGCAGCCATTTCGAGGTCTTGGTCATGGCCGCTTCAAGCTGCGCGCAGTCTTCGGGGGTAATATCTGCAATCTTTGCAATTTGCTGCGTCTGTACACCCGGCCTGAATCTTTCTACCACGCTAACCAAGAGCACTTCTTCCAGGGCGCGTTCCCATGACTCGCGCAGAAGACCATAGATATGAATGGCCTCCCTTTCATAGGCATTTTGATGACCCTCGCGGAAGAGCTTATCGACCACCTGCCATTCGTTTTTCAAATATCCGATACGCTTACCCACCTTCATGGCGACCCATGGCAATTCTTCCGCACACAGGCCCGCACCCAAAGCGGCCTGCTGAAAGATATGCTGGTCCAGATAAGCGACACCAAGCTGCTCGGCATATTGATGCAGATAGAGCAAGAACACGATATCGTGGGTGAATACAATGACCTGCCGGTCCTTCGCCTCACGTACCAGACGACGCGCGACGTTTTCCCGCCATTTGTAATCAAGCGATGACACGGGATCATCAAATATAATCGCAGACGGATTATCCGCCGTACTCAGCTCAGCAAAGAAAGCGGCAATCGACAGGCATCGCTGCTCCCCTTCACTGGCCACGCGGGGAAGATCAATGCCGGGCGCTTTGGTTAAAATGAGGCGATGATATAAATTCCCCTGCGCACCGCCGACCTCTTTAAGTTCAACATTAATATGTCTGAACTTTAGCTCCTTGAGCTCGTCATTAAAGCTGCTCTTTAACTTTTCGGTGACAACGGCTTTGGTCACTTCAGTACTTTTCACAGTGACCGCATTATGTCTCGTATCGTTCTCGGTCAAACCGTAAGCCGCGATTTTCTTATGCCTTTCAATGTCATCAAGAACAATCTGAAGATTTTTCGCCAGGATGGCCCTTGCTCTAAATTCGTTAAGCTCTGCTGCCAGCTTTTCCTTTAGTTCAGGGGTGGCTTCTTTCTTCAATGCCGCCGCCCGCTCATCAAGCTGAGCGCACATGGCCTCAAGGGGCGCTATCGGAAATGCAAACGGTGGATAGCTTTCGGGCTTTTCCTCCTTGTTCTTGAGGGCATTTATCAAAGCGTCCTTATACTGCTGCGCGTTAGCAAGAGCGGCCTTGATGCCTTCAGAGAGGGGCTCATCTTCGATAAGCACTTCGGCAATGGCCTGCTCAATCGCCTCATCTGAAATAACAAGCGCTGACACACCCCGTGACCGCTCGCGGAAGTCCTGAACCGCTGCGCGGAGCTCTGCCTCTGCCGAAGACTGTATGAAGCTCTCGAACTGTTTGAGGCGCTCACAAGCGTCATGATCCAACCCCTGCTGACAAAGAACGCAGAGATTGTCATTCTCTACGGCAGGGAATTGCTGATTGGGATACACCTCTTCTGTAGAAAAGCTCCTGGCAGCCTCCCACAAGTCCACCCAGGATTCAGAGCCCGTACCGTTCAGGAGCTCGCCGCCAAATGTCGCCGCCCGCAGGGCCTCCGCCGTTTCTTTCTTGCTCTTTGCGACATCCAACGCCTTGAATATCTCCATAATCGCTTCATCGGAAAGGGCCGATCCTATAGATCGCAGTTTCTCGGCAAGCGTCCGAAGGCGACCGGAGCGTAGCTGAAGCTCGCGGGAAAGCTTTTCAGTATCGGCTGCTTGCAGGTCGGCAAGCTGCTTCCTTAAGGAGGCAATTCGCTGCTTTTCTTCATCAGACAGGGTTGCAAGAGCGGTTACATCATCCGGCTTTGTAAGAGACGTAATTCCGGCCAGAAGCTTGGCAACCTGCGTGCTGTCCGGCACCTCTATCCCTGGAACAGCACTTGCCGAGAGCGCCTGCTTTTCCTTGGTCAAATTCTCACGAACGGCCTTGCAGGCTTTTACGAGCTTATCAAAGAGGTCGAGACCAAAAGGCCTGAAAGCGACATCCGTCTTTTCAGAGAGATAGACGGCAGCGGAATTCGTATCAAAGACGCTGACTTGAGCCACGGCCTCATCGTCTTCCTCTCCCGTCCATTCTACCAATTCCCCGTCCTGGCCCCTCTTGTATTTAAGGGAATATATCTGGTCTTGAGCGGCGGCTTCAGACGTTACATTACCAAGGATGTCCTCTACCCCTCGTGCCCGGCAGGCACTTTTAAGAATTCTGATATATCCAGTTTTACCTGCACCATTATCTCCATAGACAATAGTCAGGTTCGGACCAAATTTTAAAGTCTGTTTCTGCGCGAGGTTATTAACGCCCTGGTGATGGTAAATTGAGTCTATAAAAACCTGTCCCGCATCTCCGACTGCTTCGGGAATATGCTCCGCCGCCAATACGGCAGCATCTTCACAATCGGCCAAACCATGCGCCTTCTTGCAAAGTTCTGTAAGGGCGCTGATATCGTCCTCTGACAGATCGCCATGAACAAGAATCCGGCGCAAGGCATCTCGCTGCCAAAGCGGCAGCCCGGCAGACCATGCAAGAATTTCCGCTAAAACATCCATTATTCTTCGTTATTCCTTTTAGGCCCTAGACGGCCTGAAACGCCTCTTTTGCTGTGTTTTTCTGTGTAATCACCAAATGCGCAAACACGGCATCGGTCTTTTCATCAATCTCCTCCGGCCCGAAGCTTTCCGGAAGGCCAGTCTTATCGTCCCAGAGATAGTTCTTGATCTGTATCTTCACTTCATCCCGCGTTGCCTGTTTGGCAAAAAAATCCTGCACCCTGGCTATTTCAGCATTGAGCGTTTTATACAAGCCTTCAGCGACTTTCTTGATCCGCGCAATGTCCTGCTTGGATAGGTTAGGCTTTAACAACAAATCAAAGAGCGCCAGTGACTCCTCGTCCAGGCCTTCTTTTACCGCCCGCTTCTCTTCTTCGTTAAGTTCCTGCGTAATCTTAAGCAGCGCTTCAAAGGTCTTTTCTATAGTCACCCTGTCTTTTTCATTGTTATAGTCAGCGACGATCTCCTCATAATGCTTCTGAAAGTCAGTGCGAATGGGGTTTTGCATGAGCATCTTGCGTAGCTTGCTCTCAATCATGTCCTTTAAGGCCTGGACAGTCGTGTTCTTGGCGGGACTTCTTTCAAACTCTTTGCGCAGGCGGTCAAAGTCGATCTGACTGATATCGTAGAGCTTCTCCTCTGCCACAGCGTCGGCCTTAGCGGTATCCACAGTTTCATCGATGATCTTGTGAAGCTCGCGGATAATGTCCGAGATATCCGCTTTCTCCACATCCTGCTGAAGGCTCTTATAGATGATATTGATCGCATCATAGCTGTGACGGTAGGCATTTACCCCTTTGATCGTCAGGCAAGCCTTGAACTTCTTGAAGACCTCCCGGCACATGATCTCGAATCGCTTGCGGGTTTCATCATTGATATTGACTGCTTCCTTCGCCTCCATAATGGCTTTGTTCCGTTCAAAACCGGTCTTCTCGTTAATGTCAGCAAGATTGAACTCATGCGCTTCAAGATAGGCCTTCACCGCTTCTATGGCCTCCTCTAGATCGGCTAGAAGTTCCTCCTCGGGCCGGACGGGATCGACCTCGGGGGGAACATCATCGCCGCCAAGCGTGCCCTCCCCGGTATGACCTGCGAAAGTGGCCAGCGCCTTGCGCAGGTTTTTCAAGATACCGCAGTAATCAACGATCAGGCCGTTATTCTTTCCTTCATGGATACGATTCGCCCTAGCTATCGCCTGCATGAGGGTATGGGCCTTAAGCGGCTTATCGAGATACAGCGTAGACATACTCGGCACATCAAAGCCGGTGAGCCACATGGCGCAGACGATGGCAACGCGAAAAGGATGCTCTTCCTTCTTAAACGCACTTTCCATGTCAATGCGCTTGCCGTCTTCGGTTTCAAATCCTTCCTTGATCAGCTTCCGGTGAGGCGTAATGTCAAAACCCCATTTACGGAACTTATCGACCTCGCCCTGCTCTTCACTCACCACGACGGACATCAGGATTTCACGCATCCATCCAAGCTGGCGTTGCCGCTGGGCGAGTTCCTGCTCGTCAGAGCAAGCAGCGAGCTCCCTTTCTAGCTCAGCGATACGTTTTTCCCAACACGCCATGATAAGACCGTGCATTTTTACGCAGGTGATCTTATCGATACAGACGAACATCGCCTTACCGGTCTCCCACTGCGTGCTGTAATGGATCACAAAGTCCTGGGCGATCTGCTCCAGGCGGCTCTCGGCTGTAATCAGGTGATAATCGCGCTTGAGCTCCTTTTCCAGGCGCTCTGCCGTATCGACATCTTCCGCCTCATATTCTTCCAGCTTTTCAGCGATACGCTCATTGAGATCATTCGTTTCAAGCCCCAGCTTCTCGCCGCGCGCATCGTAGTAAAGCGGCACTGTGGCTTTGTCCTCTACAGCCCGCTGAAAGTCATAGGTCGAGATATAGTCACCAAAGACACGGCGCGTGATTTCATCATCCTTAAAGAGCGGCGTGCCGGTAAATCCGATCCGGCTGGCATTAGGCAGCGCATTGCGCAGATTGAGCGCTAGCCGCCCATATTGTGTGCGGTGCGCCTCATCAGTGATGACGATAATGTCGTCACGGCCCGAATAAGGCTCGTTCGGGTCCACATCTTTGTTGAATTTCTGGACCAGAGTAAAGACGTATGCCTTATGCTGATTTAAGAGCTGCTGCAAATTATCACCGGAGCTCGCACGGCAGGGATCGGCGTCATTATCAACAAGTCCGCATCCAGCAAAGGTCTTGTATATCTGCCCATCCAAATCTTCACGGTCCGTACAGATCAGGAAGGTAAAATTACTCCCCAGCTTGCGGTGAATCTTCCTTGTAAAGAACGCTATCGAGTATGACTTGCCCGATCCTTGCGTATGCCAGAAGACACCGAGCTTCCCCTCCCGGTTCCTCCGGTCTTTGGTCGCCTCGATGGCCCGATTGACACCCAGAAACTGGTGGTTGCGGGACACAATCTTGATCAGCCCGCCACTGCTTTCATCAAAGAGAATGAAATTCTCGAAGAGATCAAGAAAGTCACGCTTGTTACAGACACCTTTGAGCAAGGTCTCCATATCAACAATACCGGGCTCATCTTCTGCCAGGCGCTTCCATTCATTGAAGTGCTCAAACTTGCTGGAGATCGATCCGATCTTGGCATTGACACCATTACCCAATACAACAAACGCATTGTGATGGAACAGGTGCGGCACCGTGTCCTTGTAATCAGACAGGTTTTCTTCATAGGCCCGGCGTATATCTTTATGGACGGTCTTGCATTCGATAAAGAGCAAGGGCAGGCCGTTTATAAAACCCATTATGTCGGCGCGGCGGCGATAGATGTCACCCCGCACCCATAATTCACGGACACAAAGAAAATGGTTTTTCTCGGGATTATCAAAGTCGATAACTTTGAGCCGCTTTTTAACAAGCGCGCCTTTCTCGTTCCTGTACTGGACCTGAACACCGCTTTTAACGAGCTCGTATTTCTCGCGGTTGATCTGCAATGTATTGGCAAAGGAAGAACTATCCGTAATCTGCCGCACAGCGTCTTTATAGGCCGTCTGTGGTAATCCCGGATTAAGCGTTACAAGCGCTTCCCCCAGATAGCGCGTTAATACGACTTCTTTATCAGAGCTGCGTCCCAGAGTTCCTTCCGGCCCGAAGGTTTCGTTATTATAAGCGAAGACATTTTCATCCCAGGCCAGATTATCCTCAAGATAATCAGCCGTGGTCTGCTGCACCAATGTGTCTTCATTCATTGGTGTCATACAGCAATCTCCCCGTTCATGAGATTTGGGAGAAGGAGGTCGCGGGCTTGAGATAACTTAAGGTTCTGTTGAGCTAAAGTGTCTATTTGATCAAATATGGGGTTTAAATAATCATTGAGCGATTCAAGCAATTTTTCTGGCGGTGAAAATGTTTCAATACGATGAACATCATTCCGGTTTAACGTGGGCACAGCCGCACCACCGTTATAATTTTCCAGTTTTAAGCTCTGTAGGAAAAATAGTGCGTAGTATGGCGTAACTTTCTTAAATTCTTTAACCCACAATGCGGTGTTAAGGGGCCAAAAATCTTTCGAAACATATAAAACCGTTCCCAATGATCCACTTCGGCCTGTCACGATACCCGGAGCTTTTACTTTGTATTCATTGTGGTATCCGTTTATTCCGGTAGATGCATATATAGGAACAGTTCCCTCTATGCGGTTTTTGACTGGCAAATCAAAACCACGCTGGAGAGTAAGCAAGTCGCCGACCTGACATCTATGCCAACCTTCTGGCACTCCATCAACTATCTTGACATGCTCATGACCTGGAAATCTAAATCGTACAAACCACTCTTTGTAGAGTTGTCGCGCTGACTCTTCTAATATTTCAACTCGGCGTTTGTTATTAAATATGAGATCGTCATATTTTGAGAGAACCTCCACTATAGCCAACTGCTCATGGTCGCTAGGCACTGGGAGCGGCCATTTTTGGAGAATCACACTTTCGAGTTTCTTTGTGCCATGCGATGCTTCGGTAGTGGAATCTCGAATAGAGCGTGCCTGAGATAGTAAATAATAGTAAAGAAATTCGGGATTCAGGCGTTCAGAGCATTTCAGTGCCTTTATATCCTGATTAAAAGTCACTTCACGCTGCGTTAGCGAAACGCGAAACTCTTTTGCCAGTGACATGCCACGAACTACGACCAATACCGTTTTCGGCGGTATCAGTTTGGTACCTTTGATAGCACCTTCGTTTGTAACATGCAGCGCAGTGTCCCAAATCCTTCTTTGAGTCATTTCGCCGGAGCTTACCCAAGGAATTTCTCCATCCCAAAAAGCCGGAACACTCTTCTTGGGCGTCCCACCGGAAAGTAGGGTTACTTCACTACCTAGTTCGACCCTTTCCCACCGCATACTCATATACCCAAGCTCTCGAAGTTTCTCTGAATTTGAGCAGCAAGCAAAGTAGCTTCTTCATTTAGTCCATTCAACTCAATGTGCATATCTGTGAGGGCTTCTTCAAAGTCGAAATCGTCATCTTCCTCCTCCGGTGCAATACCCACATAGCGACCTGGCGTTAGGCTCCAGTCATTGGCTTCAATTTCTTCAATATCGACAAGCTTGACGAGCCCTTCTACATCACAAAGCTCGGCATCAGGGAAGTGCTCTTGCAGCCAGTGTGCTTGCTTGAAGATATAGCGAACTTCCTTAAGCTGCTCGACAGCAGCCTTGCGCTGGATATCTAGCTCCTTAATCAGTTTGTTTAGCCCTTTTTCATGGGTCTCTTTGGCCTGCTTTTCGGCAAATTTTAAGAGTTGATCTATCTGTTTGATGAGAACACGGCTCGTTTCTGCGATGGGCTCCAGCTTCTCCGCAGCTTTAATGAGACCTGCGTTGTCACGAGAGGCTTTGCCCCAGGCTTTACTTTCAGATTCGATAGCGTTTTCAAAAGATTTGATATCAACACTAAGCAACGCAAAGGCTTTCGTGGTTTCTTCATCGACTGCCGGTAGCTTGTCGATCACGCCATCAAGGCTGGCGATGAAATCGTCCATCGGTTCTTTGGCGGCCTGCGCCTCATCCAGCGTTCTTTGCAAATAGCTTTCGATCAGCGCTACAAAACGGTCATTCTCACCGCGATATAGCCAGACGATAGATGTCAGCTTGGCAAGCTGCTCCGGTGAGAAGTCACACTTGGTGCGCTTCACGTGGCCTTTTCTGAAGACATTCCGGGCGTCAATCATCAAGACATTGTCTTTGCGTTCTACCGGCTTAGCTTTATCAAAAAACCATAGTTCACAGGGTACGGACCTGGTGTAAAAGAAATCACCACGTATAGACATCATGGCGTCTACATGGCCGGTTTCCACGAGCTTGCGCCTTACTTCCGCTTCTCCGCTTCCAGCACTGGAGGCTTGCGAAGACATGACGAACCCGGCGCGCCCTTTGTCACTGAGGTAGCTGTAAAAATAGGAAATCCAGAGGTAGTTACCATTGGAGACCTTCTTCTTGTTATTAACTCCCGGCAAGCCGAACGGCAAGCGCGGATCGTTCTTGATCTTTTCCGCGTCAACGTCATCGACATTGAAGGGCGGATTGGCCATTACAAAGTCGGCACTACCCAGCATTTCATGGGGGTCTTCGTAATAGGAAATCGCTTTGGAAATCTTGCCTTCCAAGCCGTGAACGGCGAGGTTCATCTTGGCAAGGCGGATCGTAGTGGGGTTCTTCTCTGCCCCATAGAAGGTAGCCACGTCCTGCGGGCTCTTGTGAAGATGCTCGATAAAGTGAGCGCTTTGCACAAACATACCGCCTGAACCACAAGCCGGGTCAATCACATCACCGTGATCAGGCTCAATCACGTTAACGAGCGTTTGAACCAGAGACACCGGCGTAAAGAATTCACCGCCGTCATGAGCCTTTTGATCGGCAAATTGCGTCAGGAAATACTCATAAATCCGGCCAAAGATATCGCCTGTGGCGCTCTTCAAAGCCGGGTCATTGAAAGTTCGGAACAGATTTCCGAGAACTTCGTTATCGAGCTCCTGGTACTCACTCTTGGGTAGAACACCATCCAGAGTCTCGTAGTCCTCTTCGATCATATCCATGGCATTGATAATGGCCTGGGCGCGATCATCGGCATCAGACAGATTAACGAGATAATCGAATTGTGCTTCCGGTCTCAGATAGATAGCGCTCTTACTGGAAAAGTCCTCCTTGGTCAGTGGACGGGTCTTGCCGCCCCGGCTGGGAAGACTTGCTTCGATTTCCGGCTTGATGGCCAGATAGCGGCTATAGGCATGACGAAGGAAAATGAGCCCCATGACGGGCATGAAATATTCATTGCTGGCGTAGTTGCTGTTGGCCCGCAGATTATCCGCACTACCCCAAAGACGGCGCTCTATCGCCTCGATGTTTTCCAGTTGTGCCATTGTTCGTGGTGTTCCTCTGTCTAAATTACTGAGCAATTATTGAGCTGCTCCAAAAAACTTACCTAAAGTTGTTACGCGAACGGCGTATCATACTCAATGCCTATCTCAGTAAACTGTTCGTTCATAGATTCCCATGCGCCCCGAACAATTCCACCCGCTCTTGTCCTTATGCGGATTAAGCTTCCCATTCATTGTCTTGCGCTTGAAGGTTTTGTTGCACATTGGACAACGGAAGACATAAGTGGGGCCGGTGTTTTGGCGTGCCGAAGTCTGCTGCCTGCCGAAGGGCCTGCGCCGGGATACTGTAGATTTCCTCGTACTTTGCGGCAATCCAAGCGATTGGGAGTCCCCCGATCCAGAACTGACAGGCATCACCGACATTGATCCTGGACTTAGTTCCACTTGGTAGCGCGGTACGAAGACCTTATCTGTAATAGAGGCATTGTTTATGTTGGTAACGCTGTAAGCCCTGATCTGTCCATTGTCGGAGCGCACGGCGTAGAGAAGAACATTGCCATTCTGTGCCCGCCGCAGCGAATACGGTTCGATAATACGGGTACTGCGTCTACCCTGCTGATCGGTGTAATCAAGCTCCACACACACCCTGTTACCGGCAGCAAATCGTATGACCTCCAGCGAACCGCCTTGAGTCGTTCGCAGCCCCAAGCGGCCATAGGTCGGTCGGTAGATCTCACCGCCGCCAGGCACGGCACCAAGCACCGGTCTAGCCGCTTCAACAACCCCTTCCAGCCAGTCAAAGAATTCCGGCAAAGCCTCCCAGTAAACATCCAGAGACGGTAGCGATGGCAGTTGGTGTGCCAACATAGGCTCCCAGTTCTGCTCCAGTGCGTCTTTGTAGTTTGCCATGGCTGCAATGCCGGGCCGGTCAATATTCTTGTAGGCACATTTCTGATCGAGAACATCCCTCACAACAGCCGGAGCTGGAAGATTATCGTTGCGATAGAGATTGATAACATCGTAAAGATCGCGCGGCCTTCCGCGTTCTCCCAACGCACGGACTTTCTCGCCAAAGACTTCTGGGTAGTCATAGCAATCGATATAAATACCCTCCTCCGGCTCGTCACTATAGCCATGGAACACCGGCTGGCGAGCGGGCGGCATCACGAGTACTTCGTCCGAAGTGAGATCGAATTTGATCTTGGGAAGGTTCTTGTTTCCCTTTACAAAGAAGCTTTGATAATAGACGCGCCCCTCACAGGAACGGCCCCCTCTGGGGTTATCATAAATGTCGAACTTGAATCTATCGGAGGGAATCTCGATACCGGCCTGTTCATACAGCCACTCTGCCATCTCCGTAAATCGCTCAAGCAGGAACTGCTCATCAATTTGTCCGGCGTCGCGTAATGTAAAATCCAGGTCCTCGGAGAAACGATACGTCTCGAAATAGCACTTCTTGAGGCAGGTTCCGCCCTTAAACACCCACGATTCCGCCAATCGTCTACTAGCGTTGATCGCAGCTAGCAGCCATCCGAGAACATAGTCTTTTTCAACCACTACCGGCGTTAAACCGGTCTCGTCAGCAATCGCTATTAGCTCTTCCTTATCAATCATTTATGCCATATTCCTTTGGCACCCAAAGCCTCCAACGGGTCATGAGCTTTGTTTTTTTAGCCTTTTTATCAAGGTGAGTGTATCCTTGTGTCAGGCGCTTCCGGCACTCCTCTACAAAATCGTCTTCAAAGTCGAGATACTCGGCTACAAATCCGAGCTTTTTGAAAATCGCGCCGCTGCCGAACTTGTCAGCATGCGAAAGAAGCGTTTCTCTATCACTGGATGAAGCGTACTCCTTTTTGTATGTAGCGATTACATCCATGGTGTGCTGCAACCCTGCACCGATGAACGGGTCATCAAGTATATCGAGCACCGTCTTATGGGGGTCGGACACCTGAACTTTGATGCGTCCACGCCATACAGTCTTTGTTCCAAAAAGCCGGATCTCAGGAACGTGACTGATATAAAAGCCAACTCCTTGATGCTTGGCCTCGCCTGCTACAGTCCTTTTACTTGTCAGCACACAAACCGACCTGAAAAGTTGCTCGGTGAGTTCCCAGTGCTCAAGGGCCGACCATCCTCCCACATATCCGGGGTCGTAGAGTTCGGGAACAAGAATCCAGGGATCATCGAGTACCTGATTCTTTCCCAGCGCCGTCGGTTGTACCGGCACATACAAACCGTGAGCGACTCTGCGAATGACGCCCTGGTTGTGCCACCCGGCCAAAAGCCTGGCGGCTTTGTGCCTGTCCAGTTCCAAAATACGCGCCGCATCCTCAGCGCGAATCATGCCATTTGTAGACTGGAGCAATAAGGCGAGCCGCTTTTGTCTAAGAGATACCTGGTCTTTCATGGAACTATATCAAAACGCAACATATTACCTTTTTTAGCGGAATTACTGCCAAACACTATAGCACTATATAAACTAGCAGAGTATTACATATTAAAGGTAATTCAGTGCGATCTGATATAGCTATATGCCTTGTCTACGCCTTTGTTCCGCTACCGCGAGAAGGCGGCATATCGTCGATGGGTGGACATTGAAGATCCTGGCAGCTTCCGCAGCCGTCTTTCGCTCACTTCTGACCATTTCAATCACTTCGGCCCGCTGCATGGGCGTGAGTTTCGGCCGCCGACCAAGCCTAACGCCTCTGGCCCTGGCGTGCTCCAGCCCCACCTTGGTGCGTTCCCGAATCATTTGACGCTCAAACTCGGCGAAGCATCCAACCATTTGCATCATCATCCGCCCCGCCGGCGTTGTAGTGTCGATAGCTTCAGTCAGACTCTTGAAGTCCGCGCCCCGCCCTTCAATCTTGTCCATAATTGACAGCAAGTCTTTTAACGAGCGGGACAGGCGGTCCAGCTTCCACACCGCCAGAACGTCACCTTCCCTCAGAAAGTCCAACGCCCTGTGCAGCTCTGGCCGATCCCAGCGGCCACCAGAGGCGGTTTCCTCGAAAATCCGTTCTGCTCCAGCGATTTTAAGCGCCTGGAGCTGTGCGGCAGTATCCTGGTCTTCTACTTTTGAAACGCGTGCATATCCAATAATCATAGGTCCTCCGATTTGAGTAATGGAGTTGCCAAATGATTTTAGATCGCAACAGGATTTCTCAACCCGCAACCCACTGATTTTCAGTAGACACTTCGTCGGTGCGTAATCGAGCAATTGTGCAAGGTTGGGCGAATAGTGAGGTAGACCGGGTTAGGCATTCAGCGCCCCAATCTCGGAAGCGTTATTGTTGGAAATGGCCAGAGGGCGCGATGCAGATTTAGCGGTCGCGCAACTCGACGCGTTCAGGCAGGGATTCTGCTCCTTGTGATGAAACTATCGATGTTTGCGACCGCGTTCAGCGACACGTAGTTACCGACGACCGAGAGTACTGTGCAAGTCCACATAGCAACTTTGCGAGGGCCTATCCCATGTCGTTGTGGCTGTGACCAGTCTCCCAGTTTTCAGGCTTTCGAGTACGGCAATAACGCCTTGCCGCTAAAATCGCAGGCTGAGAGCCTCGAAAGGACAAGCAGATGGGACGCAGGAAGCGGTCAATACTCGATGATCTGATGGTCGCGCCATGGTGGGTAAGCCCCATGGTGGCCGCGGCCGCTTTCATCGGACTGAAATATGTAGTCCCCGCCATTATCCCGGAACACCCGCTCTTACTGGCCATGAAGACAGCAGGACCAGCGGTTGCACCCTTCCTGGCGACCCTATTCCTGACACCCATGCCCTTCGCGTACCTAAATGGTCACCGAAAGCGAAAGTTGGTAGACACGCACAGACGACTCAATGATATCCGCGGGTTGCCCTGGCGCGAGTTTGAAGAGTACATTGCCGAGATCTACCGTCGCCGCGGCTACACCGTACGCGAAAATCTCGCAGGCGGCCCTGACGGCGGGATTGATATTCACCTCGAGCAGGACGGCAAGCCCCACCTCGTCCAATGCAAGCACTGGAAATCCAAGAAAGTGGGTGTCTCCGTAGTCCGCGAGCTCTACGGTGTCATGGTCAGTGAGGGAGCATTGAGCGCCTCGGTAGTCACCACGGGCCTGTTCACCGGAGAGGCCTGCCAGTTCGCGGCCGACAAGGCCATCGATCTCATCGATGGCAACCAGTTGGAAGGCCTGATGGGAGCAGCCACCCGAAGGCACGCCCAACCGAAACAAGCCGAATCAACCACCATCGACTGCCCACGCTGCGGTTCCTTGCCTGTAAGGCGCAAAGCTCGGCGTGGCAAGCAGGCCGGGCAAGCGTTCTGGGGGTGCTCGTCATTCCCCCAGTGTCGCTATACACGCGATGCCTGAACCTCGACCGACCCTAGTTCGGGTAATGCCCCCAGCGATCCCTTATTTCCTGTTCGGTCGGCTTTTCGCTGACTCGAAACTCCGGTGGTCGCCCATCGGGATAGATATAGAGGTAGCCCCAGTCATAGTCCTCGACCCTGGTCCCTTCCCGGACACCTACCGTCGGCCAGGCACACTTCTCGTAATTCGAGGTCTTTTTGCTCACCGCTTCGCCCTCCGAGGGTGCTATGCCTTAGCTGAGTCCCTGGCTGGTTTTCCCCGACGATCCTTGCGGGTCTCCCGACAACCATCCTGGTAGTTGGAGCACCCCCAGAAAAACCCGTGCTTGCCTTTGATCCGGCGTAGCTGACCGTTACAGCCTTCGCGAGTGCAGGGGTGGGTAGTGGCGGTCGTGGTACCTTTCCCCGACGCCCGCTTCCGGGTCGTTTTCCGGGGTGGCGTGCGGTTACCCTTCAGTGCCTCCGGGATCACCAATCCACCGGCACCCTCCTCCACCAGGCCTTCCACGTGCTTCTGGATGCTGGTCATAAAATGAGCAAGCGTCTCGTCGCCTTCCACGATCTGATTCAGATTGAGCTCCCACAACGCGGTCATGTCAGGGAGCGTCACGAACTCCGGCAGCGCATCAATCAGCGCCTTGCCCAGATCTGTGGACACCACCGTCTTGCGTTGCTTCTCGAGATACTCCCGTTTGAAGAGGGTCTCAAGTATCGTTGCCTGTGTGGCCGGCGTACCAAGACCGTCCGTTTCCCGCAGCACCTTTCTGATCAACGGATCCTCCACAAACCGGGCTACCCCGGTCATGGCGTCCAGTAGCGTCGCTTCGGTAAAGGGCTTCGGTGGCGAGGTCATCTTTTCCTGCAGGTGTGCCTCAGTCACTTCGATGCCCTGTCCCGGTTTTAGGGTAGGCAGCGGCACTCCACCCTCCTCCACCGGTTCATCAGTTGCCTTGTCAGCTGCGTCTACGACCGCCAGTGCATGTCGCCAGACGTACCAACCCGCGTCGATCTCCAGGGCCTGCTTCGCCTGCAGCCGCTCGTCGCCGGCCGACGTCGGGACAACGATATCAACCACGGTTTTCTGCAATGTGCGGGGCGGCAGGAACTGCAGCAGGTAGCGGTGCGCCACCAGGCCGTAGATGAAGTGTTCATCGGCTGACAGGCTTGCTGCCGACAGGGCTCGCGTGGTCGGAATAATGGCATGGTGGGCCGTCACCTTACTGTCGTTCCAGCAGCGGCCGTGGAGTGTCAAATCCACCGCATCGGTCAGAGGCGCCAAATAATGATCCCGGCCCAGGGTCCGCGTGATAGCCTCTCGTACCTCACTGGCCTCGGCGTGGTGATCCTGAGGCAGGTAGGGGCAGTCCGAACGTGGGTAGGTCAGTAGCTGGTGCTTTTCATAGAGTGACTGGGCCAGATCGAGGGTTCGCCGGGGAGAGAGACCCTTCAGCTTGGCGGCCAGTTTCTGCAACTCGGGCAGGGAGAACGGCAAGGGCGGTGGAATTTTCTCCGGTTTGCGCACGTATGCGATCACCTGCCCCGGCTGCCCGGTCAGTGCGGTTGCAACGGATTGCGCATAAGCCTTGTCGATCACACGCCCGTCGGGGTCAAGGTAGGGTTCTGCTCGCTCGCCGGGTCTCCACTGGGCGATGAACTCAGTGCCATCGGCCATCACACCGGCCTCTACCGCATAGAACGGGTGCGCCTGAAAATCGGCGATCTCGCGGTCCCGACGCACGACCAGGCCCAACACGGGGGTCTGCACCCGACCGACACTCAGCACACCGAAAAGACCCGCGCTCCGTCCTTCCAGGGTGTAGAGCCGCGTCAAATTGAGTCCGTAGAGCCAATCCGCCCGGGCGCGACCCACCGCGGCATCCCGCAAACCGCGGTATTGGGCGTTATCCGGCATCGCGCGCAGGGCTTTGCGCACCGCTTGCGGATTCAGGTCACTGATCAGGACGCGCTTGACCGGCGTGTTGCCAGTACCGATCTGCTCAAGGACCGCATCGACAACCCACTGCCCTTCCCGATCCGGATCCCCGGCATGAACAATCATCGTAGCCTGTTTCACATGGCGCTTGATGGTGCTGTAGAGCTCGCGGGCCTTCGGGGTCAGCTTGAGTCGCCAGTCATCGGGGACAATGGGCAGGTCCTTGATCGCCCACGTCTTATGGGCGGGGTTGTAGTCCTCCGGCATACACTGCGCCAGAAGATGACCGGCGCACCAGACCACGACATTGCCCTCGCCAGAGACAATATGTGTCTTGTGACGCTCTTGTGGACCAGGCAGTACCGCCGCAATCGCCCGGCCAAGCGACGGCTTCTCAGCGACGAAAACTCTCATCGGTCTCCCCGGGATCTAAGCATCGGCAGGGAGCGCCCCGTCGATGCCACCTTCTCCCGCACCCGGGATGTGACCTTGCAACCCTCCACGCGAAACCTGACTTCACCGTGTGCGATCGCCTCGACCACCAGTGTCGTGTCATTGCCAATGTGGAGTCCCTCACCCACCTTACGGGCCAGTATCAGCATCTTTACATCTCCTGCTATCCATATCGCGATACCAGCTCCAACGCTTCACGGTTTCCCGAGAACGCCAGCTGCCAATGGAACTCTTCCAGCGCACTGATCACTGGCTCCGGGTCGACGTTCTCGCCCAACAGGCGCTTGACGTCATCTCGCGAGACTTGCCGGGAAAAGGCCAGCAACGCCTTCACCTGGCGCGGCTCTAGTTCAAGCATGAGTGTTGTTCGCTGCATAGACCAACTTCCTGGCGGTATGTGATGAAACAAACTTCTGACACTGATCCGGCCAATGCGTCCGCGTATCGCGCCTTTTTTGCGGAACCAGCCGGAACGGGCGTATCCTGAATCCACCGCCCTCCAAACCGGTTTGTCGTGCTACGCTTGAAAAGCCGACACACCGGCTTGGAGGGCGGTGAGATGACGATGAAAGACATTTTCTTTGGGCTGATGCGCGCCTGTACCAGTCTCGTGAGCGAGATTGGCTCTGCTGCTGTCGAGGTCCTGCGTCACGTTGATCTCCCAGACACTGAGGACGATCATCTCCCTGGCCCGGTTCAGAAGCAGTATCATGACTCACCTCATGGTGATGGCCGCAATGGTGTTCGAGTTTTCTCAAAACCCCATAGCACGCACGACGTCCATAGCTGACCACTAGGCTTTCCCCTTGGTAGCGACTTTGGTCGCTACCTGCCCAACCGCATGACCACCTGCGGCACCAATCGCTCCTGACTTCTGACCATACCCTTCTAGCAAGCCCGATGTTCCCGCATGATAGCCAACCCACCCAACCGCGGTGAGATAGAGGATGGGAAACACGATGTACAAAAACCGGGATACATAAAGCAGGATCAATGACTGGGTGACGCTGGTACCCGAGGCGAACACGCTCAGGCCACCCGCACTGGTCAATAGATGTATCAGGTTGTTATCGACCCAGAAGGCGACGGCCCAGATAAACGTCAGAAAATGGAACCCGAAGTAGATGACGCTAAGCGTGATCAGGGCGCGCAGGCCATAGCGCCCGAATATGAGTAGGAACGGTAGGGCAATGATCATCATCATGAGCGCCAGAGATTGGAACAGGCTGATGCCATTACGCATGGCATAGCCTTCCCCCATCGCCGCGGGAGCTTTCAGGGCCGAGCCGATGAGCGCCACCCCCGCTGCACCGGCATCACGCACCGGCTCGCCAAGAATCAAACTCGCGCCGGTGTTGAGCACGTTACCCGCACGCTGTAGAACTGGGTTTTCACTGTTACGCCAGTCGGCGAATCGTCCCTGGCGAACCTGCCCAGCACCGTCGCCGTAGGTCACCGCCAGGGGCATGTCAGAACCCACCGCCTCCGAGGCGCGCTTCACGGCCAGGTATTTGCGCAGGAACACATCCTCCCGCTCCGATGCACTGAGCGTCACTGTCGAGGTTTCCTGGATCAGGTTGTCCGCGTTGTAGATCATCTCGTTGCGCAGATCCGCCGGGATGTTATCCAGCACCCGGCGCCGCAGCCCTACAGCACCATCGCTCCACCACGCCCGACAGTCCGGAAAACCGCCCTCCACCTGATAGGCCTCGTAGCCCGCGTCCCGAGTCGCATCGAAGGCGAATTGCGGGTTGGGCACGGTGCTGTGGTAGCGATCGTACAACCCCGAACCCAGCAGATATTCAGAGCCCAGCCAGGTCGCGTCCTGCTTCTCCGCCGTGGTGAGGCTCGCCATGGTGGTCCGACTGAGGCGGGAGTACGCCGGCCGCCAGCAATCGTTCTTGAACTGCTCCAACTCCTGGTTGAGCACCGGATCGTCCAGATTTGCTTCAGCCAGGCGGTACTCGACACTCGCCACATCGTAGGAGCAGGGAACCGCCGCCACCGACGCGGCGGTCACCGCCTTCGACACCCAGTGCAGCATCGCCCACCACAGGGGGATGGCGCCCGTCTCATCTGCGATGGTCGCCAGGGTGGCATCATAGGTGGTACCGGTCGCCGTGCCCGGAATGGTTTCCGGTGTATCCGTACAGCGCAGGGCCGGCTTGTGGTACTCCATATCGGTTAGCTCCACATCGAGCATCGGGATTGCCGCGAATATCAGAACACCCAACATCGCAATAAAGTCGGATTCGACTTTCTTGAGCGACTGGATCGCGGCGGATCCTTCATCGTCCCCGCCCTTGTGACTGTCCAGGACATGACCCAGCACCATGGCGATGAGGGGGATGAACACAATTCCCGTATCCACCAACACTGCCCAAATACCCTGGTACAAAATCCACCCGAACAGCGTCGTCACAAACTCAAAGTAACTCGCTACGCCCATCGCTCTATTCCCTATCCCGCGCCCAACAGCCGACTGAACACCATCAGTCCCTCGAGGATGAGCAACCCACCGACGACGGTGCGCCGCAGGCGCATCCACTGCCGGAGTTGATCCGGGGTCAGCCTGAGCCAGTATTTTCCGAGGGTTTCCCAGAAATACCCGGCCAGGCACCAGAGGATGACACGCAAGACTTGTAACGCCCCGCGCCAGGGCCCAATCGCGGTGTTCAACTCACCGACCCGATCTCCCGGCGCACGGGGATCCATGCCCCACCACCACAGGACCAGGCTCATCCCCACCAGTACCGCCATGGTCAGGGCCAGCCAGCCCAGAGCAATGCGCGCCCAGCGCCAGCTCATGGCGTAGTCGCCCCGTCGCGGAACTTCGAAGGCGGTACCGGCTCCACCTGCATGACCTGGTTGCGCGCGGCCTGGCGCTGCAACAGGGCCGCGGGCATGCTGGTCGCCACTCGCTGGCGGATGTCGATCTCGTAGAGCAGGTTGTCAATGTCCTGCTCGAGTTCCCCGATGTAGCGCTCTATTTCTTCGACGCCCACGGCGACATTCGCCACATTGGGCTCATCGCGACCAGCAAGCAGAGCGCGGCGAGCGATCATGGCTCGCTCCATCGTCCGGGCCAACGCCATTTCTCCGGCCAGACGGGTAATCAGCTGCGGCTGCAGGTTCACGTTTTCCTCGCGCAGCGCCTCGATTACCGGGCGTGAGATGCGCAGGCTGGGGCCACCGGACACAGCCTCCAGTTCTGCGGCGGAGGGGGCATCGGCCGCCGCCACCAGTGCGGTCAGCTCGATGTCGATGTCCTCGGAGAGCCGGGCGACCTCGTGGGCCAAGCCCATTCCCGCCTGCACCTCGATCTTGTCGCAGCCGCTACAGGTGCGGATGGATTTATCGCCCACGACGCGCACCGCCCAGTCGGCAAAGGCCTGCGGGTTCTCCCATTCCTCGCAGATCGCTGCCCCGGCGCAGGTGGCTGTTGTGCTCGTAGTGTTGGTGGCCGTGCGGTTAAGCAGCAGGTTGTAGCCCGCCCGGGCCGCATCCTCGACGGGTGCTATCGGCGGCTGATTGCGACCGCCACGACGTCCACCGCCAACCCACACCACACCCCGGTCTATACCATCGGAATCGGCGCCTTCCTTGGTCTGCAGGATTTCCGCACCACCCACGGATTGCTCGCCCCACCAACCGCCCCGGGCAACTGTTTCCCAGCGGTCATTGCCGATCGCCTCCTCCATTTTGCCTACCAGTTCCTCGCAAGAGGTTCGCGCGATCTGGAATTCTGCAGAGGCCTGCAACACTCCGTTTTGCAGCAGATCGTAGAGGGCCGGGTTTACCCGCTGGATCACCAGCGCCGGCAGGGAGGCCACCGCACCGGTAGCCGAGCTGATGACATTGTCCATCATGTCCGTGAATGAACCCTTGATTCCCGCCAGCTGCTCGCTGACGGAAACCGACATGTCGAAATTCCCGCACATTAGATCGGTGTTCCAGGCGACATCGCCACCGACCCGTACCGTGCTGTTGCGATTGCTCGCCGGCCGGGATATTGGCTCGCCGCCTCCGATGCCGTAATAGAAGGTCTGGTCGGTAGCCTGTACCCCAACGCTGGAAAACACCGTCCCGAGCATGACGAAGAGCGGCAGGAGCCTTTGAACTATGGGAGCCATCGACGTCTCCTAGAGCGTCAGTATCAGTGCGGCCCCGGCGGGCTCGCAGCAGCGGTAAGGGCGCCACACCTGCCAGGCGTTGCCACGGGTCTGGTTCAACCGCCCCGTATAGGGATCGTGGGGATAAAGGGTGTCGTCGATATCCGGCAGCACCGCGCAGGCCTTAAGACTCGGCGTCAGCTGCTGATACCGCACCTCTCCCAGCCCCTGTGGCGACCACTGGCCCTGCCCCGGGGCGCCGTACGCATCGAGGGGCACATAGACATGGGGCTGGTAGTCCTGGCTGACGATATCCATCGCGCGGATCGCCGCGGTCAGTGCACTTTTATAGTCATGGCTCTGGGTAACGAAGCCGTGACGCGGATACAGGTTGGCAAAGGTGGCGGCGCCCCGTCCTACCCGCTCGAAAACATGCAGCAGCGACAGCCCTGCCTCGACCGTGGGATCGCGCCAGGCCGGGTCAAAACTGCTGACGAAATAGGGCGTCATCGGAAAGGTAAGCGGTGTACAGAACGGCAGCGCCTCGGTGCTGGCCGCCGCGTACCGCCAGTAGTTGCTCACACCCGGCGAGCCGATCACATCGCTGTGTTTGAACTTGAGCGCCTGCTCGCGCACGGACGCGCCACCTTCATCGCTGGCACCGCCGTCCTGTGCAAATTCGGTCCGTCGGGCAAAGCCACTCGATTCTGGCCAGCTGGTGTTGCCGAGAAAGGGATAGGCGGTCACCACGACTTCGGGGATGTAGTGCTCCGCCCGCACCGAGAAGTCGAACTCACACCCCAGCGGAGTACACGTCATCCACACACACAGACCGATAGGACGATAAGCCTGACAGGTAAGGTCCAAAGCCGCGGTGACAATCTCGCCGGAGCTGACGGTGGCATTACCACCGGTTATCTGGGCGCTGGCCGGTCCTGATCCCCACCACAGCAGCAGCCACAGCAGACACGCACTACGGAGTCGCACGATAAGCCTCCACCTTACGCAGGGCTTCGGCCACATCGTAAATGCCGTACACCACATAGCCCGGCGAGACCAGCACGGCGGGCAAGCGCTCGATGTGCAGCAGTTGCGCCATCGCCACCGCAGTCGCTTTGTCGCGTACCGCCTCCAGGACCGCCTGGCCGGCCGGCGAGTTCAGTCGATGCAATGCGGCGCGCTTTGCTTGTTCGGCATTATCAGGGTTGGAAAACGTCAGCCGCGCCAACGGCATTCGGGTGTCACCCAGGGTATAAACCATGCTGGCCTGTTCGAGCCCGCGCAGCGGCGGCAGATCCTCGGCGGTAAAGACCGTGACCTCAAACCCGTGGGCCGACACCAGATGTAAGAGAAGGAACAGCGAAGGCAGCACCCTACGCATGACCGATCCCCCGGGCCCGGTCGATCTGCTCCGCCACTTTCAGCGCCGCGGCCAGTTCGGAACAACCATGCTCGCGCATCAGGGCGTTGCGCGTGGCTTTTTCATGCTTTTCCGTCTGGGCGAGGGCCAGCATCAAGGACGGCGGCACATTGCGAGTCAGGTATTCATGGCGTTCGGTCATCAGCACCCCTTCGGTGTATTTCAAGGGCGCCTTGCTGGCGGAGAGCAACATCGCGCGCTGGCCATCGTCGAGCTGGCGGTATTCCCCCAGGGCCTCGACCTCCTCCTTGGGCATCACCAGGCACAGCCACCACTCGACCATGTTCAACATCTTCTTGGCGGCCGCCGGGTAATCCTCCATGTTCTGAGTGGCGCTCCACAGCCAGGCGCCGAGCTTGCGCCACATTTTTACGATCTTTACAAGAAACGGCGCCAGCAGCGGGTTGGTCGTTATTACATGGGCCTCATCGATGGTCACGACGATCTCCCGGTCCGTGAACTGGTCGCGCTCGGCGATGTGGTTAATCCGGTTAAGGCAGCTGATCACCGCAATGGCGAGGTTGGCCTCGTAGCCCTCCCGGGCAAAGGTGGCCAGATCAATAATCGTGACGTCCGCCTCCTTCCAGGGAGTACCCACCGAATTAAACACCTCACCGTTGAAAGCGTGGGTGTACATATCAATGGCCTGGCCCATGTTGCGCAGCTTGTTCGCTTCGAGATCGGTCTGGGCCTGTGTTGCGAGGGTAAAGAACGCGTCGCGCACATCCTGAGTCAGGGTCGCCCGGTCCTCGGCATGGGCAGCCCGTGCCGCCTCCAGAATCGCCCGGCGGATCATGCTGCGGTCGGCCCGGCGGATCTCCCGCGCCTCGCGCTCCTCGCCGCCGGTAATCATTAACAGGGCCACAATTTCCAGCTCGCCCATGATGTCCCGGGGCTCGTCCTCGTCGTCCTCCGACGGTGCGGCCTCCAGGGTATCGAAGACCGGGCCGTCGAGTTCGAGCAGCAGGTGGGCGTCCGCAAATGGGCTCAAGGACACACCGCCACCAGGTTTTAAGGACACCTGATTAACCGACAGGCCGAGGGAGGCAAACCACTGCCCCAGCAGCCCGAAAGAATTGCCGGCCTCGATCACGAACAGCCGCGGTCGGTGGATCGCCATCACATGGGCCAGCATGGCAATCACCGTGGCGGACTTGCCCGCCCCGGTGGGCCCCAGGATTAGCATATGGGCATTTTTCTGGCGGTCGGCGGGATTGAGGGGATCAAAGAACATCGGCTCGCCACCCCGATTGAACAGCGCAATCCCGGGATGGCCGGTCCCCCGGGCGCGCCCAAAACAGCACGACAGGTTGGCCATGTGCTGCACCAGGGTGATCTGGGCGCCCCGCCAGCCCTCCCTGGCATCCTGCGCCGGGTCGTAGACCATCGGCAGGTTGCGGATCGCCGCATCCAGCGCCGTGAAGTCATCCCGTGGCGCAATGGCCCGGAAGCCGTAATTCAGTAAGCGAGCGCGCAGGGCCGTGGTGCGCTCGTTCAGTTGGGTGACTGAATCGCCGCGCAGGTACACGGCATACTGGGCCCGGTAGCACTTCTGCCGGGAGGCCAGAATCTCCCGCGCGGTCTCGCAATCCTTGCGGACCTGGGCCGATTCGCTGTTATCGCCGATGGCCGAAGCGTCAATGGCCTGGATATGGCTTTCCAGGGTGTCCTGGGGGATGACTACCAGGGTGCTCACGAACACGCTGCCCGGCGGCAGGAAGTCGATCAGGGTGTTGTGCCCATCCCCCCGCCGGGTCTCTCCGGTGACCTGCCCGACCGCGGGGCGCCGGCGCAAACCATCGATGGACAGGCAGCGCAGGGCGGACTGGCCAAACCACCAACACTGGTTATCCTGGTCACTGCGCGGGTGATCATAGAACAGGGTTTCGGCGAACCGGTCTCCGTAGGGCAGCGTCTCGTCATCACGTCGGGTTTCGTGCATAAAAGCCTTCAGATCGCCGCCAAACAGATCCGTGCCGTGGTTGAAAAAACCCAGCAGCCAGTCGTGGAATTCCGTGCCACTAAGACGCCGCAGCTGAACCCCGGCGGGCTGCAGGGCATGGGTGAACTTGTCCACCGCCTCAGACAGATCCAACAACGCCATGTCGCGATTCATCGCGGGTTCGTGCTTACCCCGTCGGCGTTTGTGGGTCGGGAGCTTGCGGTACAGCACCAGCAGGTTGCGGCGCACCGCGCCGCGCCACGGGCTGTGGGTCACCACCGCGTCCCTAAACAAACCGCCGGGCTTACTGATCCCCCGGTAGTGGCGGTTGAGCAGGGCCAGATAGGCCTCGGTGTACTCGGTTCCCCGGGCCACGGGACGCACATAGTCCGCCACCGCACTGGCGGGCCCTTCGAGGTCCGGCTCATCGAAAGTGTAGGTCTGGATCACCCAGGGCGCGGTGTCGTGTTCATCAAAGCTGTCCTGCAGAGCATCCTGCACCGTGTCGCGCACCTGGCCCAGGTAGTCAGTGCTACGTCCCTCGGTGCCAATCGGGGTCACTTCCAGGACGGCGCCGACACTGACCCCATCAGCCAGCAAGATCGCCTTGTGCTCCGGTAGCGCCTCCACCCAGGGCAGGAAGTCCACGAAGGAGCGCTGGCGCCGGAAAAGGCCTTGCTGCGCGGTTTTCGATAGCGGCCGCTTGCGCACCGGATCCGCACGCCGGGGTATCGGTTCCGAGGCGGTCATTGCTCGTCCTCCACGCTGGCGTCGCCGGGTGCTTCCCCGGCAGCGCCATCCCGCGCGGTTATCGGCGCTGTTTCCGGTGCTGTTTCCGGTGTCTGGGGGCGTCCCTCCAGGTGGCTACTTTTGTGATAACGCTCCAGGGCAGAGCTATCGTTAGGCGCACTGTGGCCGGTGCCCGCCGGAATGTCTTTTGGAAGGCCCGTCGCCACGGCGGTACCGGCCAGCGCCGCCGATGTGCTGCGTTGCGACTCACCCGGCAGGCGGTAATGCACCTGGTCATACAGTGGGATCACCGTGCTGTAGCCAGGGATGGGTGCGCGGGTACGGGTCGCCAGGTGCGGGTAGACGTAAATGACAATGTCGGGGTTTTCGAGGCGCGGGAACAGGTTGTCGATTTCTGTGGCGACTTCCCGGGTATAGGGCAGGTAATCGAGATCCTCTCCGGCTGGTTGTGCGTCGATGTGCCGGTACATCGCGGATACGTGATCGCGTACCGTGTGCTCGCAGTCCTCGATGGCCATTTTCTCATTCGGCAGCGCGAGCACGCTGCAAACATCTGCCATCTGGAGGGGATCGAGATCGTTCCGCCCTTGCGCTGTCATCGCGCCGCGATAGATATGCAGCATGGTGTGTTCGGTCTCGGGGAGGAGGGTCTCCTGACTGGCGCAGCCGACAAGCGCCAGCGCAGCAGTCAGGAGAGCGGGGGATTTAATCCAGTGCACGGTAGTCTCCTTGACGGGCACTCATGTGATTCGTGCGCCGACCGTTAGGGTCGTAGTCGATGTCCAGCTGTTCGGTGATGTGCAGGCTGACCCGGGCGCCGGGGTCAACATAGATGGCGTCGAACTGCTGGGTCTGACGTTCATCCAGCCAGCGGGCGATTTCCAGACCGCCATCGGCAATGGCCTGACCGAGGATGTACTCGCCCATACTGCCGGTGACAATGCTGCCCACCCCGGCGCCACCGCCACCGAAGGTGGTGATCTGCGTCGTCTGACTGGCGGCGGCTGCCTCCGCCGCCGCAGCGGCACTCACCACCCCGATGCGCTGGGCGAGGTAGGTGGAGGCGTTGGAAAGTCGCTGTCCCACCACACAGGGGTTGCCGTACTCGTCGGAGAGTTCACCGATGACAATGTTGGCTTGCTGGGTATTGCCCTCGTAGACGTTCTCCGCTTTCGGCACCGTCCGGATGGTCCCGTCCACGAACACGAAGGTGAGGGAGTGGAGATCCCCGCGCACGCAACCGAGGGTCCAGTCCCCCACCGCCTTGCCGCTGGCAATGGCGTAGGCCACTTCAGGTACCTCGATACCATTGGCGGCCAGGTTGTCGGTCCCGACGATGACCTTGAAGCTGTAGGGGTCGGTCACCTGAGCCCCGATGGGCACCCGGCCCACCAAGGCGGTCATGGCAGTGGCATTCATCAGGGTCGCGTTGCGCGGCACCGTGTACCAGGGCTCAAGGGCTGCCTCGGCAGCAACACGGGCACTCGTCGGCAGGCCTTGACCGTCCCGGCCAGTCACCCGGTTCAGGTGATCGCTCAAGCTGTTGCCCGCGCTACCCATCCCACTACCCAGCGGCGCCACCCAGGTAATGGCAGCCGGGGCGGTCGCTGTGCCCGCCCCACTCGCCGCAAAGCCGCTGGTAGAAAACTCACCCCGGGCCAGGCGACCTTCAACGGCCCGCGTTTGTTGTTCCAGTTCACGCAGCTGCTGCCGCACTCGTTGCACATCGTCATCCAGCTGGGCCTGCACTTCGCGGCGGGTATTGTTCAGCTCCGTACTCAGGCCCCGCCCCAGGCGGGACTCCATCTTGCGCAGCTCAGCATTGTCCTTGCGCAACCCGACATTGGAGTCCCGCAGGGCATCGGCCTCATCACGCAGGTTTTTTACTTCGGCCACCAGGGTTTTTACCGTGTCTGCCTCGGTGTCACCTTCAACGCCCAGATCCACAGCCAGCCCTCGGGGCACCGGATCGCCACCGGCCACCCGCAGAACCTCCTCCGTGGTGCGGTGCTCCCTCCCGCAGCCCCGAAACAGCAACAGCAGCACGAGGAGCAGCAGCGCAGCACTGCCAGCCTGAACCCAGCGATTTGCGCCGATCGCACTCATTGGCCCAACCCCTGAATCACAGTGCGGATTGGGCGGTCCGTGACCACGAACAAGGCCGTGCGGTGGTCGCCCGTAGTCCGGGTGTTACGACCCGACAGACTCCGGGTATAGAACGCGCTGGCGATAAAGTGGGGATCCACCCCGGTACGGTGCGCATGGGGGGTGTGCATAATCCGGCGGTTATCCAACGCTATCGGGTGGCTCGCTTCATTGGTTACCACAAAGGCCGTGACGAAGAAGTCGCCCGCAGACCAGGCCCGATAGGGCTGGATCACCAGTGGATGACGGCCCGCGTCATAGAGTTTATTCAGGTTGCCGGCCAGACCCACCGGCACTTTTTTCACACCCGGAAGCGGTGCGATCAGACGTTGGGGCGCATAGATCGATTGGGCGGCGTAGCGCAGCAGTTCAAACAGATTGGTCTCTCCAGGCAGCGAGCCGCTCGTACTCGAGCCCAGTCCACCCAGGTAGGTTTCGCTCTCCGACAGCACCACGTGCAGGGTATCCACGGTCACTGGCGGTTGTTTTAGGGTTCGGGCGCTGACATCGAACAGCAGGAACTCACCGCTCTCTAAACGCAGCTGCACCCGCTGGGTGTCGAAGGGTTCCAACGCTGTCCAGTAGGCCGCGCCACCGGTGACCAGGGTCCGGAACACATTGGGGTTAGTCAGCGCGGGCGGCAGGCCCACCTCAGCGTTGCTCGGCAGGATCAGTAACTGCTCAACGCCGACGACCAACTCCACCGCAATGGGCGTCTTGCGCCACACCACGGTTTCCGCCTGTGCAGCGCCAATGAGTAGGCCACCGGCCGCCAGACAGAGCAACACCATGCCTCGCATCCGTTGTCCCATCGCGCTCATAGAGTGCCCTCCCCTGCTGGTTCATTGATCTCGATAAGCCGCGGCACATCGGCCAGGCAATCCAGCGCCAGTCCCCAGGGATTGGCCTGGGGATCGACGTCGTAGGTCACCACGCGCAGGGGATAATGAATCAGGCGATCCTTGACCCGCTCGCCCCGATAGGTCTCTTGCACGTGCAGGTCGAGGCCAACCACCCACTGATTGGGGGCCACCACTTGCACTCGGGCATTGGAAAAACCCCGACCCGGTATCTCCCAGACCGACCGCTGTCGGCCGTCAATCTCCCGCTCGCGATCATCCAGGTCCTGCAATCGCTCCTCAAAACAGGCGGGCGTAAAAAACGCCCGCAGGCGGTGAATCTGCTGGTAGTAGTCCTCTTTGCCGTCCGCAGGCCACCGGTTGAGTTGCTGAAACACGTAGTGGGCAAAGACATAGATGCTGGCCTTCGGGATATCGCCGAGCTGCTGCACCGCGCCGCGGCTCAAATCCGGGGGATAGTGCAGGCGGATATTGTCGGGCGCCCGGCTCCAGCCAATCAGGGTGACCAACAGAAGCAGGCTGAGGACCGCGAGCACACCCAACAGCAGGCGGATCATCGCCTCCTTGGAATGAACCAGGCTATCGTATCGACTCATGGCGTTCTCCAGCGATGGATGTCCCAGCGGCGGCTTTCCCGAATCAGGGTCCGCGGTGCCAGGCCGCGATCCTGCAGCCAGGCCTGGATCGCGAGGACGTGGTACTGGCGGGGTTTGCCACGTTTGACGACCCGCAGGCGCTTGCCGATCAACCACAGACTGGCAAACACGAAAGCCAGCGACAGGGCAAAACCCATCAGAGCAAAACCCAGTAGCGCACCCAGCAACGTTGACACCGGCACCCAGACGCCCAGACACAGCAAAGCGGCGTACTTGATCTCCGAGTTAGTCATCGACAGGAAGACGACCGGCTCCTCGTTCAGCCGGTCAGGCAAAAAGTCGATGTCGCGACGGGCATGCATCAAAGAATCGTCGCCGCCTCGGTGAGCAAAAAGACGATGAACACCAACAGCAACACGCCGGCGCCGAAGTTGACACCCAGTTGTCCCCAGGTGCCCTTGCCGTCCTGCACTTCGGAATACGCACCTAAGGTGTTTTTCACGACAACGATCATGGCCAGGGTGGCCAGCGCCAGGCCGATGAAGACGCCAATATCAAAGGCGTAGTCCTGCATCAACCCGATATAGTCACCGTCCGTGCTGCCGCGGGAAGGCGGTGCCGTGGTCGGCAGGCCCTGGGCCCGTGCGCCGGTGGTACCGGCTCCCAGCAGGAGGCCGGTGACGTGCAATCCCAGGCACTGTTGGCTGGCACGCAGACGCGCCGGGCTGCCTCGATCGGCGGTGATCACCATATTCATTCGTTGCATAGTCAGGTCCTCTCAGGTTCCCCATACGATGTTGGCGACGGCCATGGTGACCATCGCAATGAATGCCGCGCGGACAACCTTGCCGGCGGCCTCCGGGGTTTTGATCCCTGGAGTCTTGAGAAGCTGGTAGGCACTGATCGCAACCCAGGCAAGCCACAGCAACATCAGAACCATCAGCACCGAGACCACCAGGGTGTGCACATCCGCGGCGCTGTGACCGCTGCCATTGGCACCGTCAAAGGCACTCTGTTGTGCGGGGCTCATCAGTGGCATAGCGTCCCGGTCTCCTACACAAACTTTTTGAACCGACTGGCAGCGATGTAAACCAGTCCGGCGGTCAACATGAGGGTCGGCGCGAACAGCAGCGCTGGGGGCACCGACCAGGGCAGCATCAGATACAGCGTCACGGTGAGCATCACGCTCGGCGTAATCCAGCGTTTGGCTTTATGGAACACGTACGCGCTCTCATGGCCGCCGGTGAACTTGCGAATGTCCCGGGCCACCAGACCCTCAAATAGACCTGCCACAACCGCGAGGGCGTAACCGGGCAGAGCCAGCACCACAATCACCAGACGCAGCAGCAACAGCTTCACGGTGTTGATCGCTGCCACCCCTTGAGCGCCCACCGTCGCGGTGATGCCGACAAACGACAGACCCCGGTCGAACTGGCCCCAGGCCAGGGCGGTCAGTTGGGTGGGTCGTAGCGGTGACAGCGGATAGTCATCGAGGGCCTCGATATAGCCGCGCTCGATGATGAGCAGATCACGACTGTGGGTATCCGGCCACCAACCCAGCGCGATGCCGGCCCCTTCCAGAAGCACGGAAAGCAGTGCAGCGCTTAACACCGCGCCCATCAACGCCCCCAGGGTGGCCAATGTCCTACCGAACATCCCGCGCTTGACCGGTCGTGCCGGTGCGTTATCCCGCGCGTTGCGAACGGTCGTATCACGGCTCATGATTGCCAACCCAGGGGTGTCGTGGTCGCCCAATCCGTGCTCGCCGTGTCACCGTGTTGGTAGTCCCGACGCATGGCCTCAACCATCGCCTGCAGGCCGCTGGGCAGCTCCGCCTCATCGGAAAACAACGGCAGGCGCAGTTTGTAGAGACGACCGGCAATCAGAGCGAAGGCGTGGCCTTTCGGTAGGGCATCCAGGTCCCCGGCGTGGAGCATCGGTACCCGCTGGCTGGAGATTCGCTGGCGAGTACTCGAGGTGAAATGCACATCAGTAGTGGGGTCGGCACTGTCGGTGCTGCCCGAGTCCAACATGAGGTGGTTGATCTCGACGTCTTTCAGGCGTGTGGTCAGCAGTTCCGCCGTGGCTTTTTCCTTGACCCGCAGCATGATGATGGTGCCGAGGTTACCCACCACTTGCCCCGCCCGCGCCGGGTTATCGAAACGGGCGACGATGTCCGAGAGGGTCTGGGTATAAACGGTCAACTGAAACCCGGCGCCGCCGGCCTTGTTGGCCAGCGGAATAAACTCCCTGCCCACCAGCTCATTGAACTCATCCGCATGCACGCAGACCTTTTTCAGGGGCGCACCGCGCTGGGCGTCCTTATAAAGGCTACCCGCTACCGAGGTAAGATCCGCGAACATGGCATTGCCCACGGCACTGGCGACATCCGGGTCAGAGAGCGCGTCCAAACCGACATAGACGATACCGCCACGTTCGATCACGCGTTTCCAGGACAGCCGCTCCCTGGTGTCCTCGGGACTACTTTCCGGGGAGAGGAGCTGGGCCACCGGACCGGACGTGAGTTTTTCCAACAGGGGGTAGAGGCTGGCCACCAACTTGTCAAAGTGGCTCTTGTCGTGTTCAAAGGTTTTGATCAGCGAGGTTGCCGTGGGGTCATTGAACCCGTTGCGCCGAAATAGCTCGACACTGGCCCAGGCCGTGCGATCCCGGCCTTTGTATTGCACCGGCATCTTGGCCTCGCTCGCGACCAGGTCCGCCAGCTGTTCGGACCAGTCCTCGAACTGGTGTTGCCGGGCCACGCAGGCGAGGTAGCGCACCACAAGGGCGTCGATGTCCGTACTGCACTCCAGCAACACCTGGTAGTTGATGGGTTCGCCAAGGACATCAAGCACCTTGGCCAGTACATTGACGTAGCGCCAGGCAAACTCCCTGAACGCGGCGGAATTCCCTTCATTGGGCAGTTGCCCGGCGATGCGGCTCGCGACCTCCGTCACCCGGGAAAACGAGCCCACGGGGTTGTAGGCCACCGACTGCTCTGTAAAGCCCAGGTGAAACACCTGGAACTCCCCGGCCCTGCCCACCCGGCGGGCCTCGGTATACAGGCGCGCCAGCAAATCGCCGTCCCCTTTGGGATCAAAGACGATGACCACGTCGCCACCCCGGATATCCTGACTGGCGATCACTTCCAGCAGGCGGGTTTTACCCACCCGGGTGGTACCGACAACAAAGGTGTGAGCGACTCGTTCGGCCTGCTGCAGGGTAACGTCCTGCTCCTTCTCGAACAGGCCGACCCCGTGAAGTTCCGGGCTGCCCTCCACATAGCTCCGCGGTGGAAAGGGATTCAGCAGCCACTGGCTGTTCAGTGGCGTCATCAGGGGTTTTAGGGGCGTGGTACTAACACCGTCCACCGTCGCCCGCACACTGCTATAAAACAGGCCGCGGCGGTCGAAATGGGCGTGCTCGAAGCGCTGAGTATCGGCGTAGCGCTGTGTATGCCGTGCATCCCACAGAAAACCCCGCCCCAGGAACAGCTCGCCTTGCGGGGCACGGAGTGTTTTAGGGTGGATACGGTAGCTCGGCAACACCCGTAAGCGGCGCTGGTAGCGCAGCAAGCGGGTCACGCGCCGGGACAGCCACAGAGCGCGCAGGGAGCAAGCAGCGGCCAGGCCATAACCGACGCCGCCCGGCAGCAATAGCACCTGGGGCGCACCCACACCTAACAGGGCCAGCGCCAGGTGTGTCGCGATGGCGGACTGTTCCACGGGGGGACGCAGCAGGGCTTCGATCGGCGCGCTCATGGCCCGCCCTCCCCGACGTCATCCCGCTCCAGGATACCCGGCGGTACCACCAGCATGGGATAGGTCGTAATGCCGTAGGCGTCCTTCAGGCCGGTGTCGGGATATAACGCCAGTGTCAGACCAGCGGCCTGCGCCTTGTTTTGCAGTAGCAGCCAATCGTCCCGGTTCGCCGCCTGAACCACCATGCCCATGGCATGGATCGACAGTAGAGTCGGGAGTGTCCTGGCCAGCCAATCAAGGCTGGCGCGATCCATGCCCATAATAAAGAAGGGTTTTACCGGTGCCCGGGTCCGCTGCACTGACGGCGCACCCAGTCGCAGTTGCCGCGGAATAAGGGGCAAACGGCTTTCAAGGGGCATCACACCCGGCTTTGGCGTAGTGTTCGCGCGGCGGTTGCTTTGCGGCCGTGGTTGGGCGAGCGATTGAATATAAGGTGCCGCCGCAACCGCCTGTGGTCCGCGGTAAACCACCACCGGTGCCCTGATGGGTTGTGCGGCCTGAGTCGGCGCAAACGCCAACCCGATGAGTAACGGCAGGAAGTGAAGCGGGCTAATGCGCATCGGCCACCTCCAGCGTGATGGACCCGCTCCGCCGGGAGGACTTCTCGGCGTAGCGCGTATACAGGGACCTCACCCGTTCGCGATAGGCCGCTGCCGTTGCCCGATCCACGTCAGTAGTCTCACGGGGGCGGTGATAGTGCCCCACCGCCAACCACCAATCACCGGACCGCTCATAGTGTTCTTTAAGGAACGCGGCAGCGAGCTTGGCATTCACCACGGGGTCCGTAAGCCGCCAGGGCGAGTCAATCCGCTCGAATTGCCAGTACCAGTTGAGTTGCAGCGGACCCACGTCGACACGCAACTGACCGTTTTGTAGTGCGGTCATCAGGGCGGCGAACATCGCGTCGCGATCGGGGTAGAAATGGGCGTCGCCCGCGATGTTCAGGCTCCAGGGCCACGGTTCGAAGTGCCCATCCCGCGCCCGCCCGGACTCTGCCAACGCCATCGCATAAAAAATGTCCCTGGGTACGCCGACATAATCAGCGACCCCGTCATAGTGCGTCCGGTCGGCGATCGCGAATATCGCAACGCCTCCCAGAACTGCGCCCACCAGTGCTTGCATCACTCGACGCGCGCCCATTGTCCTACCCCATCCCTGCGATACAGGGCCGGCAGATCGACTTCCGTGCGGAATTGATCGCCGTGGTTGAGAGTCACCCGGCCTTCGGCAAGCGCTTGCTCGAGCCGTGGCAAATCCGCGGCCCATTCACGCAGCGCAGCGTCATCGCCGCGAGTACCGACCACGTGCACGTCAAGTTGCTCCGAACGTCGCTGGAGCAGATTGATCAGCCGTTCGCGACCCTGCGTATCGGTCAGGCGGAGAATCAATGCCGTCCGTGGCGGATAGAGCGTCGCTGAAGGTGCCTGCAGAGAACGTCCGGGGGACAATAGACGTGGTGTTTGCGGGTAGAGTCGTTGCCAGGCGGTATCCACCGCGACCTGAAACGCGAGTTCCTTTCGAGTGCGCTCAAACTCGGTTTTGACAAACAACTCCGCAAACCGCTGGCGCTCCACCGCCGACTCGGTGCTCACCCCCAGCGCCGTAATGGGATCGAGGCCCGGTGACCAGTGCCCCCGCTGACCCGCCATGAGGTTTTCGTAGTGGCGGAACTCGGATTCGCTGAGCCCCCAGACCTGCGCGCGTTCTGACAGGGAAATCTGGCGGGTGATCAAGACCTCGGGCTCTTCAGCGAACACCGCAGCGGATAGCACGACATAAGCTGCCAACCATGCCCGACTCATTGCGCCAGTGTCCGTCCGATCATCAGGTAGTCGGCATCCGGATCAAACCCCTCGGCCTTCAAGGCACCATGGGTTTTTAGGTGCAGTTCATACTGACGACCGCGCGGCACCTGCCCCTCACGGCGCCAGCGGTAGATATTATGCGGCGTGGTATTGAGCGCCCGTGCCGCGGCCGAGGCATTGTTTCCGAAATACCTGATCACCTCGTCTACTGACATGCTCGTCCCCTGTGTACGGAATGACAGCTCCCCCTTGAATAACGCGAGGCACCTAGTCACTGTTTATATGTATGTATGCATTGTTTTAGTATCGGTTTATAGATTCTGTGATAAACGCAACAATGTCAACAATAGATATAGAATTGACCGCTTCGGATGACCGACGACACAGGTGCGCATGGCGACCACACTAGTGACACAGAGCATGCTCCTCGACCTGGAAGCATTGGCCCACGCTCACTCGGCGTTTGCGGACCGGCTCAATGCACTGCTTGATGCACTCTCAGTGCCCCCCCAGGGCCAGGGTCGATCCAAGTGGTTGGTCAACGCGGCGGGTATTCAGCCGGTGGCGGCAGGTAAGTGGTTTACCGGGACGAAGCCCCGGCGGAGTAATCTGACAACGCTTACCGCTTACATCACTGCGCACTACCCCGTGAACGCAACTCAGGAGGAATTACTGGACTTTCTGACCGGCAAATACATTGCTCTGGATGTGAATGCCGAGCTGGCCCGCAGTGGACTGACGCCACCAGAACAGGGGTTTGTGCAGACCGTGGTGGCCCGCGCAATGAAGGAGAAAGGGCTGGATCCGTTGGCCCCGGAACAACTGCCGCTGTGGACCAAAGTGCTTATCCGGGTCGCTCGCTACTACGCGATAAAGATCGGCAAGGGTAGCGCCCCAGACGAAGACACGGTGTTGGCGACGGCCAGCGCCTTTCTGGAGCTCGCCATACTGGATGCCATTTAGCGAAGCCGCGACGGCTGCGCTGACCGGCCACTTTCTCACCCGCTAACGCATTCACCCGTGCTCGCCGAGCGAGTACAGTGCTTCCCATGACAATCGGCGACGAAATGCTATGCTGGTTTCACACGTCGTGGAGGGTGTTTTTTGCCCAGTCGCTCGACGTCGCTAGCCACCCTTTGTATGGCGCTCAAGCCAAAAGGAGAGCCGCTTGTCTAAAGCATCTGGCAAAAAAATCGCCGTCGTCGTTATCCATGGTATCGGTGAACAACGCCCGATGGAGACGCTCCCGGAGTTCGTGAAGGCTGTATGGGGCGACGACGCGGAACTGGTACACCCCTCACGCGCTGAGGTTTTTTCAAAACCCGAACTGGTATCCGGCTCCTATGAATTGCGCCGGATTACCACACGGCAAGCCAGCGCCGGGACCCGGCAACGCATGGATTTTTTTGAATTCTACTGGGCACACCATATGCAAAGCCATACGGTCGCTGCATTGCTAGCCTGGCTGAAAGATCTGTTTGTGCGGCACCCTCGAAACGTCCCCGAGAGGCTCCTCGGTGTCTGGTCCTTTGGTTGTTTTCTGCTCCTTACGACCCTAGCGCTCGCCATACTGTGGTTCGCACAGGATCGAATCCCGGGAGTGACGATTCACCCCTGGCTGGTAGTCGGCCTACCCATCCTTGCGAGCATCGGGGGCTTACTGCTGACAATAAAGATCCTGCCCTATGCAGGTGATGCGGCCCGATACCTCAGTGCCGCACCGGGCAATGTCGCTGTGCGGCAACAAATTCGCAAAGAAGGGGTGGAGCTTCTCGAGACGCTGAGCGCCAGTAATGACTATGATCGCATTGTGATCGTTGGCCATTCTCTGGGATCAGTCATTGCCTATGACATCGTGAACTTCCTGTGGAACCGACTCCCCCAGGCAGCCTGCAAGAAGTACCATGCCGCGAACACCCCCGCTGCCGCCGCATTGCATGATGTTGAATTAGCTGGCCTCGCGCTCCGCGATGCCGCGCCCAAGGATGTGGGGACCGCCCGCGTTGCCTATCGAGAGGCGCAGCGGGCGTATTTTGCCGAGCTTTCAGCTGATGACGATCCCCTTTGGTTGGTGAGCGATCTGGTCACGCTGGGCTCACCGCTGTCAAAAGCGGATGTGCTGATGGCGGCCAACTCCACTGATTTGGACGATCGAAAGGAGCGACGGGAGCTACCAACCTCTCCGCCGATCTTTGAGGCAGGGGAAAACGGGGGGAAGCCCATCGAACGGTTTTCCTATCCACTGAATTCAGATAGTCGACGTCCACACCACGCCGCCGTATTCGCGCCCGTCGTCTGGACCAATGTGTATGTTCCCTATCGTCGGCTAATTCGGGGTGACATCATTTCCGGCAAGGTCTCGCCGCTCTTTGGCCGCGGCGCCCTGGATGTGGAAATCCAGATCGGCGAACCCCCAGGGTTTCGTCACACGAACTATTGGCACGCATCCATTGACGATACCGCCAACGAAACGCTCAAAGCACTGCGACAGTCGCTCAACCTTGCGGGACACACCACGGAGCAAAAACTCTGGGGTGACAGGAAGGAAGACACCCCCATCCTCGCCAAGGAGCTTTGAACTTTCCTCAATGCGATACGTTGAACGAGACAAGGTACCCCCTCCGGCATGGTTTGCCAGTACCGAGGCGCGCCGCGGACGGCAGGACCTGATCGATTTCTTCGAAAAGGGCGAGGCAGCCGTGCAGCAGTCTCGCATGGCGACAAAAACAGGTACTTTCGATACATCCGACAGTATCAGCGATGACCGCATCGAGGCGCTACTGAAACTCTTTGATGGTCGGTGTGCGTTTTGCGAAACCCCCACCGGACCCGACCCCATCATGCACCGGTTTCGACCCGCGTCCAACGCAACGCCGGTCAGCGATACAAGCACCTCTCATCTTTACTACGCCTGGTTGAAAGATGCTTGGCAAAACCTTTATCCGCTCTGTCGCGAGTGTGAGCCACAACAGGTCGAGCACTTCCCCGTGAGCTCAGGTCAGCGTGCGCCTCTCCCGGAACTGGAAGAGCTTCGGACTTTCCATGATCGCGAGGATGGCCGGTGGCCGAGCTTTCCCCTCGACGAAAACCCCGTCTTCGTTGACCCCTGCTATGACCGCAAGCTATGGCGACATTTCCGTTTCTTACCCAATGGCACCGTTAGGGGACGTGACCGCCGAGGGCGTGAAACCATTGATCATTTCAAGCTAGACCGACCTGCGCTGGTTGAAGCGCGAGCGGAGGCCTTTGCTGAGCAACTCGCATCCCTTGAGGAGATGTTCCGCGGCCGGGACAGTGAGGCATCGCAAGAATATCTGGGTGAGCGGCGCCACACCGGGGCGTGGCACATCCTTCTGCGGGAGCTACTGCAAGGCGCCCTTGGGCAAAGCCGCGCCCCCACCGATCTGGACGGCGCGCTGACCTCTCTCCGCAAGCTCTCCGATGGTTACGAGCGCATGGATCGAGCAATAGCCGCTCTGGAATCCGAGACCAACCCTGTGACGATCGCCATGGGTGCCGCGCCGCCCGAGATCGACATTTCGAAGCTTGGGGCTCGCCCGAAGAAAACCAGCGCGTTTCCGCACAAACTCACGATCCGAAACTTTAAATCCCTGGAGCACCTCACGCTCTCCATGCCCCCCGTACCCGATGCGCCCCCCTCCACGGAGGCGCCCGCCCCGTCCCTCTTGGTCCTTGGAGAAAACGCGTCGGGAAAGAGCACATTGCTGGAGGCGCTCGCACTGGCTTTGATGGGGATCGACCGGCGATTGCGATTGAAGCTCAAGGCCGAACACCTGGTACTCGACCCCCAGTTTCTGGGCAGCGACCGGTCCCCATTCAACACAGCCCAGGTTGACCTGACCTATGACGACGGGACAGAGCTCTCACTCAAGATTGTCCGCGACGGCCAGGGTCGCTACAGCGAAGGGTTTCACGAAAATGGTACGTCCACGACGCTGCCTATCTTTGCCTACGGTGCCTTTCGCCAATACTTGAAAACGGAGCGGCGGAACGATCTCCACCGCCATGTGCGGTCGCTGTTTCAGGCCGACTACCTCCTGTCCAATCCCGAGAAATGGCTGGTTCGCCTGAATCAGAGCGACTTCAACATGGTCACCCGCGCCCTGCGCTCGGTCTTTAGCATCGACGGGGAGTTCGACGTTCTGGAGCGTGACGACAAGCGCGTTTTTGTTGTCACGCATCGAGGCGACGGAGACGCGCGCATCGTCCAGCGCACCCCGCTATCAATCGTCTCCTCTGGATTTCGGTCCGTCCTGGCCATGCTGTGCGACATCATGCAGGGGTTGATGAACCGGCAGTTCAACCCCGAATTTCAAACCCTGGAGACCGCCCGTGCGGTAGTCCTGATCGACGAGATCGAAGCGCATTTACATCCCCGCTGGAAGCTGTCAATCATGACCGGCCTGCGTGAAGCCCTGCCACATGTGTTTTTTATCGCCACGTCCCACGACCCGCTCTGTTTGCGCGGCATGGCAGCGGGCGAAGTACTGGTCATGGAACAAACCCATGGCGGCGAAAGCGAAGCTGGCCTGCCGGTTTTCACCGAGGCGTTAGTGGACCTGCCGGACAACCAGGGCTGGACCGTTCAACAACTCCTCACCGCGGATTTCTTTCAGCTTCGCAGCACCGAAAGTGCAACGGCTGAACACAAACGCGCGAGAATCGAGGATATCCTTGCGCGAGGCGCCAATACGGAGGAGGAACGTGAAGAGGTTGAGGAATACCTTCGACAGTTCAGCGCTGATTTACCCATCGGCGATAATGATGTGCACCGCATCGTACAGGAGGCCATACAGCATTATCTGGCGAAACGGCGTGAGGCCACGCAAGTCCAACTCAAGGCTCTGCATGGCAAGACCCGACAAGACATCATCGACGCGCTGATGGAATTCGATGCGTTACGTTGAGCGACCCGACCAACCGCCTGAGGAGTACCTCGAAGTTGCGGAGCGAGAGTTCGAGAGGGCCAGGAATCACTATCAGCCTCCGGGGCAGGCGCCGGACCCAGCGCAAATCAAAACCTATAAATTCGGCGCGTACAAAAACGCCCACGTCAAAAAGGCGTTGCATGAACTGTTCCACGGAAAATGTGCTTACTGCGAAGCTCCCTACGCCAGCGTACATCCCATGGACGTGGAGCATTATCGACCCAAAGGAGCAGTGGCCGAGGATGAAAATCATCCCGGGTACTGGTGGCTCGCAATGGAGTGGTCCAACCTTTTCCCTAGTTGCATCGACTGTAATCGACGCCGCAAACAGATAACCCCGTCTGGTGATGTGCGACAAGTTAAGTTGCAAGAGGACGCATTTGAGTTCAGCGCGTCCGAGCGACAAAACGGCGGCAAGATGGACAGCTTTCCCCTCGCACCAACAGGAACGCGCTTGTTAACACCCGGAGAGGGGCCCCTGTCAGAAGAACAGGCACTGCTGTTGAACCCCTGCGAACCAAACCCTGGCGATCATTTGGAGTATTACTTCGACAAAGAGTCGCCGGTGTCATTTCTGTTGCCGAAAAAGCTGCCCGAAGCTTCCCAACACGAGCCATTTCGTGGAGACGATGATCTCAGTTTAAAAGGGGCGACCTCCATACATGTCTATGGCCTGAATCGTCTTGACCTTGTTCAAGCTCGCACCGAGGTCCTGCGCCGTTTAGAGTTTTTGGAAACGGCTGTTGTGACAATGCTTGGCCTGGCGGAGCAAATGGAAGCAGAGGCGTCGAGTGACGACGATATGCTAAGCCGCGGGAGTCGACTGGTGCGCAATCTGGCCAAAGACACGATAGCTGAGATGGCCCGTATGGGCCGTGATGCAGCGCCCTTCAGCGCCATGGTGCAAGCCTGGCTGAAAGACTTTCGGGATCGCGTCGCGCCCTAGTAGCACTCGAAGCAGTGCGGCACTAACGAAGCTTGTGGAGATTAGTACCGACGTCACACGGATTTGGCAGACGGATCTTAAGCCACTATTCCCGAGCTCGCTACAGTTAGTAACCTCGGTCCGGAACAACCCCTGGGTCGTCGATGCCAAGGGCTTGTCTATCCTCTCAGGCTAGGTGGCCGAGCTTCACTACGTGGAAGCGCTTACCGCTACCGGCGTCTTGTGTATGAACGCCATCAATTGGCAAGTAAAGCCGAACCATCGCACACACGAAATAGCGACTCTGCAAAGAGTGTGGGTACAATACGAAAAAGCCCGCTATTAAGCGGGCTCCGTCGTATTACATTCCCTCTGTACTAAGCATTTTCTGCTTCACCACCTTGCTGGCCACGTACGATGAACGCGAGTATATAGCCCTGCCTAGGCAATATCAACTCGGGCGTATACCGGTAGAAATCTCCGTTCAGGTCACTCGGTACTTCATCATTTCCATTGTGATCAAGGAAATTCACACGCACTCCAGAATTAATAAATTCACAACAAACCCCCTGATCCAACAACTCATCCAATCCTGATATGCGTAACGCGTACCCTTTAATAAAACTCTGTGCATAAACTCGCATGTGTGGATCTTCGGCGATGTTCTGTCGCCGTCTAGATCGACGTATTATATCGTAATAAGGCCGTTCACGCTCTGTCTTTGGCAGAAGCAATGATCGCTCGAACAGCAGCAAACGCTCACCGCCCTCATTTATCTCTACTGGCTCAGACTCTGAAATCGCGGCGGTACAATCTATGCCGTCGACCTCAATGGTAAGACTATCGAAGAACTGGTCGCCTTTTACCGCCGCCTTGCGAATCCTCGCGGGTATGGAATACTTGTGGTCTCCTGCCGTAGAGTCTGGGTAGTATCGACAGGTCACTACATCTTCAAGCAGCAGGAAGTCCACATCGTTTTCGTCTCTAGTGACATGCAAACGTCGCTCAATATCCTCAATGTAATATGTATGGTTTGTGGGGACATACTCCTGCAGGACCACATCCAAGTACTCTTCCGTCCAACCGGGAAACCGATCGCTTAATTGGCCCCGCATCAGTGTTCTCAGAACTACAAATGGATTTTTGAGCGTCCCCAAGTATTTCTCCGAATATACAATACTTTCAAGGTCTTGATGGAAAACTCCTTTGAATTGATATGACTTAAGCAGCGAGGAAAAAACACCCGCGGCGAGCACCGTGGTTCCAGTAGTTTCCGCTATTTTCCAATCAAAAAAAGAACCAGCAACCAAAACCAAAAAACCGACCACAACAGTGAGAAATGGGAGATGTTTTAGTACCCATTCGTACCCCATGTCCTCAAAAAAAATCTTCCTACAATCCACCCTTCGCTCCGAAGCATTCCACGACCTTCGCGTCACGCTCTATCTGTTAGAGGAACCAAAAAACTACGCCAGCCTTTCCTAATCAGCAATCTGATCACACGTTATTAGTATAAACTTAACGTGGATAAACGGTGCAAGTCGCGGTCCGCTTCTCCACAGCCCGGCCATCATCGACCAATCGCTGCGCGTGCATGCCAGATCGATCCGTTCTGCACCCCATCTGACAGCTGTTCATCGTTTACCTGATGCCGATGAACTGGCGACCCCGCGACCATTCCTCAAAGGTTAAGCGGGACGTACGGCCGTAATGGGTCGACATGGGCCTGGCGCCGATGGCTTGTCAACGTCTGCTTTTCTACAGAACCTGACCTATCTTTCAGATCACCTCTGAACTTCTACATCAGAGCCTATGATTCGACCCAAGAATATGTCAGTTCTTGTTGTAACCGAATTCTCTGGTTTGCAGAACTCGCTTCCACCAATTTTCTCTTCTCAGAATGAGGTCGTCCGCGGTTGTTGAGCGATACGTTTCTAAAATTGAGTATCTAAACTGCGTACGGATGTGGTTATCATCGAGCGTCATAAGTTCTACGTTTCCGCCATGGTAATTGTTCACATACCTCGACCATCTACCGTGTAACATTTGTTCGCCGTAAGCAGACCCAACATACTGTTTCCCGTTGCTCTGGTCGGAAATCAAATACACACCCTTCTGATTCTCCAACGCAGATTTCCATACCTTATTGTCAATCACACGAGCAAGGTCCTGCCACGCAAGATCTACTTCGTCATAACCTGGAAACTCATCGTCTTTATAGGCGGATTCGAGAACTTCGGCAACGTAGCACTTATGCAAGACGGTCGATGCATTCCGAATTAAGTTCTGGACCTTGTTATGAAAAGACACAATCACCCGACCGCAGTATTTTTGACGTGACTCGTCGACCTCAAATTCGTAACCAGGTCCGTCTTTAACATCAAGGTCTCTAGGGAACGTCTGATTTGAAGGCAAAAACAGACATCGGTGCTTTCGCCAGGCGAACGGGCAGTCGACAAATCGACGCACGGAGCCGTTCGATGGCTGG
>PABK01000014.1 GCA_002699145.1 Halioglobus sp. | reverse complement strand
GGCCCGGGGCGGAAACGCTTTCAGGCCGAGTATCTCAGCCTTCCGAGGCCTGAAAGCGTTTCCGCCCCGGGCCAGAGAACAAGGCCAGAAAGCGTTCCCGCCCCGCCCCGACGTCCACATCCCCCCACTTGAAACAGGGCCATTAGCCCCCATCTATCCAGCAGTGACTATGATTGCCAGAGAAGGCGATCACCAAGGAGATCAGCGATGCGAATGGACCGATTGACCAACCAGTTGCAGGGGGCCCTGGCCGACGCCCAGTCCCTGGCGCTGGGCAAAGACCACAACCTGGTGGAGCCTGTGCACCTGCTGGCCGCCCTGCTGGAGCAGTCCGGTGGCGCCAGCCGCCCGCTGCTGCAGAAAGCCGGCGCCGATATCAGCGGCCTGGCGCAGGCTGTGCGTGCCGCCGTGGCCGCCCTGCCCACCGTGAGCGGCAGCGACGGCGATATTCACATGTCCAACGACATGGGTCGCGTGCTCAACCTCACCGACAAGCTGGCCCAGCAGGGCGGCGACGCCTATATATCCAGCGAACTGGTGCTGCTGGCCATGCTCGAGAGCAAGACGCCCGCCGGTGACCTGCTGAAAAAGCACGGCGTCACTGCCGAGGGCCTGCGCGCCGCCATCGAGGCGGTGCGCGGTGGCGAGACCGTAGACAATCCCGAGGCGGAGGAGTCCCGCCAGGCGTTGGACAAGTACACCATCGATCTCACCGAGCGCGCCGAACAGGGCAAGCTCGACCCCGTGATCGGTCGCGACGACGAAATCCGTCGCACCATCCAGGTGTTGCAGCGCCGTTCCAAGAACAACCCGGTGCTGATCGGCGAGCCCGGCGTGGGCAAGACCGCCATCATCGAGGGCCTGGCGCAGCGCGTGGTCAACGGCGAGGTGCCCGAGAGCATGCGCGACAAGCGCGTGCTCGCCCTGGACCTGGGCGCGCTGCTCGCCGGGGCCAAGTTTCGCGGCGACTTCGAGGAACGCCTCAAGGCGGTGCTGAACGAGCTGTCCAAGCAGGAGGGCCGCATCATCCTGTTCATCGACGAACTGCACACGATGGTCGGGGCGGGCAAGGCCGAGGGTTCCATGGACGCGGGCAATATGCTCAAGCCGGCGCTGGCGCGCGGCGAACTGCACTGCGTGGGTGCCACGACGCTGGACGAGTATCGCCAGTACGTGGAGAAGGATGCCGCGCTGGAGCGCCGTTTCCAGAAGGTGCTGGTGGATGAGCCGAACGAGGAGGATACGATCGCCATCCTGCGCGGCCTGAAGGAGCGCTACGAGGTGCACCACGGGGTGGACATCACCGACGCGGCCATCATCGCCGCGGCGCGCCTGTCCCAGCGTTACATCACCGACCGCCAGCTGCCCGACAAGGCCATCGACCTGGTGGATGAGGCGGCCAGCCGCATCCGCATGGAGATCGATTCCAAGCCCGAGGCCATGGACAAGCTCGAGCGCCGCCTCATCCAGCTGAAGATAGAGCGCGAGGCGGTGAAAAAAGATTCCGACCCCGCGGCGAAGAAGCAACTGGAGCTGCTGGACGAGGAGATCGACAAGGTAGAGCGCGAGTTCGCCGACCTGGAGGAGATCTGGAAAGGCGAGAAAGCCTCGGTACAGGGCGCCGCGGATATCAAGGGTGAACTGGAACAGGTCAAGATCGAGCTGGAGGCCGCCCGCCGGGCGGGGGACCTCACGCGCATGTCGGAGCTGCAGTACGGTCGCATGCCGGAACTGGAGAAGCGGCTGGAACAGGCGCAAGAGAGCGAGTCCACCGAAACCGTGCTGTTGCGCAACAAGGTCACCGACGAGGAGATCGCCGAGGTGGTGTCGCGCTGGACCGGTATCCCGGTGTCCAAGATGATGGAGGGGGACCGCGAGAAGCTGTTGCGCATGGAAGAGGCCCTGCACCGGCGCGTGGTGGGCCAGGACGAGGCCATCGCCGCGGTATCCAACGCGGTGCGGCGCTCCCGCGCTGGCCTGTCCGATCCCAAGCGCCCGAACGGCTCGTTCCTGTTCCTCGGTCCCACCGGTGTGGGCAAGACGGAGTTGTGCAAGGCGCTGGCGGATTTCCTGTTCGACAGCGAGGATGCCATGGTACGCGTGGACATGTCCGAGTTCATGGAGAAGCACTCCGTGGCGCGCCTGATCGGCGCACCCCCGGGCTATGTCGGCTACGAGGAGGGCGGCTACCTGACCGAGGCGGTGCGGCGTCGCCCGTACTCCCTGTTGTTGCTGGACGAGGTGGAGAAGGCCCACCCTGACGTGTTCAATATCCTCCTGCAGGTGCTGGAGGACGGCAGGTTGACCGACGGCCAGGGCCGCACGGTGGACTTCCGCAACACGGTGGTGGTGATGACCTCGAACCTCGGCTCACACCTGATCCAGGAAATGGCCGGCAGCGGCGACTACGAGGCGATGAAGTCCGCAGTCATGGAGGTGGTCGGTACCCACTTCCGGCCGGAATTCATCAATCGCGTCGACGAGTCGGTGGTCTTCCACCCGCTGGCACAGGAGCAGATCCGCGGCATCGCCGCTATCCAGCTGCAGGCGCTGAAAGCTCGCCTGGCGGACAACGAACTGCAACTGGAAGTCTCGGATGCGTTCATGGACCGCCTGGTGGAGGCCGGCTTCGACCCGGTGTACGGCGCGCGACCGCTGAAGCGCGCCATCCAGCAGGAACTGGAAAACCCGCTGGCCCAGCGCCTGCTGGCCGGGGAGTTCCAGCCCGGGCAGGTGATCCACGCGGACCTGCAGGGTTCGGAGCCGGTATTCTCGGCCCAGGCAGCGGCTTGAGTGGCGGCAGCGTTTCGCTGCCGCCCTTTGCCTTGCCGCCGGTTCACTCGCAGTAGATGGTGATCTGTGACCGGGCGGTTTCGCGTTCGAGCTGTTTTTCCTGCTCGGTCAGGAAACGCTCGCTGCCATCGGCGCCGCGGACCTTGATCTTCGCGTCGCTGCTTAAGGATTCCAGGTTGGAGCGTGCGCGCGAGCACAGGTCGGCGTTCTTCTTGCCGCTCTCCACCTCTGCGCGTTTGGCCTGCTCGAATTCGCTGCCCACTTTGCCCGATTCGCCTGCGCCGCGCAGGGCGCCTTCACCGGCGCCCACCGCGCGGGTGAAGCCGGTCGTGGTGGACACGATCTCGTAGTCGACCCCGCGGGGCGGCGGCACATCGCTGTACACCGTCTCGCCGTTCTGGTCGACCCAGCGGTAGTGGTAGCGCTCGGCGAGCGCGCTGGTGGAAGTGCCCAGTGCAAGCACGCACAGCGCAATGGTCAGGGAGCGGGATAGGTTTTGCGTCAAGATAGCCAGTCTCACAGGGTGGGTTGCCAGGTTCAGCGCAACGGCGCGTCATTCACAGTGTTGTGCAATGGCCGCTTCGGCTTCCTCGCGCCGCCGCGCCTTTTCTTCTTCATCGATGTAGCGGTACTCGCCGTCGTCACCGCGCACGCGGATGCGCGCGTAGGCGTTGAGCGTCTCCAGGTTTTCGCGCGCGCGCTGGCAGTACTCGGGGTTTTTCTCGATCTTGATACTCGTCGACTGCACCGGTTCGAAGTCGTTGCCGACCCGTGGCTCCACTTCCAGCGGCACCGCGCCCTCCGAGGAGTCCACCGGGCGCACGAGACTGGAACGGGTGGAGATGACCTCGTAGTCCACGCCGGGCGGTGGCGGGCGGTCGCTGTGCACCGGGTCGCCGCGCTCGTCTGTCCAGCGGTACAGCACCTGTTCGGCCAGCGCGGGGGGGAGGCACAGGCTGCAGGCCAGGGCCGTCGCGATGATCGCCAGGTGTTGCCTCGTTACTGTCAATGTCACCGCCAACCTCCCGCTGTTACAGCGCTTTTTCGTAAAGTACCCCACATCCCCAGGCGACGCAATCGGGCAAATTCACCCGCCATAGTGCGGTTGACTTTGGCGTTGCGGGGGCGAACAATACGCGTGTCTTGCAGGTGGCAACGGCTAACGTCGAGTACCCTCGGCCGCTGGCCCACTGGGCTGATCCCATTATTCGGTTCGGCTGTCTGCGAGTCCCGTAACCTTCCCGTGCCGCACCGGCCGGGCGAGGGGCCAGACACTGCGCTACCCCGCAGGGTGACCGATACACGGGCTGTTCGTGATCGTATTCCCTCACGGAAGCGTCCTTGGGGGGAGATCCGGGCGGTTTAGCCCAGATTTTCTGGCAGTGTATCGAGCCGACAGGGGGTGGCGTGGCGCAGCGGGTACCGGTCCCAGGTACCCGTCCAGCGACGACCACACGACATAGGAAAGCACCGGCGAGGGGTACACGCCGCGTGCCTGCTATTGGAGATTGCGCTGTGGAGTTGTTATCCGGCGGTGAAATGATCGCCCGCGCACTGGAAGACGAAGGTGTCGAGTACATCTTTGGTTATCCCGGTGGTGCGGTTCTGCATATTTACGATGCCCTGTTCAAGGACTGCAAGGTGCCGCACATCCTGGTGCGCCACGAGCAGGCCGCTACCCATGCCGCGGACGGCTACGCCCGCGCCACGGGCAAGCCCGGGGTCGTGCTGGTGACCTCTGGTCCCGGTGCGACCAATGCCGTCACCGGCATCGCCACGGCGTACATGGATTCCATTCCCATGGTTGTCATCTCCGGGCAGGTACAGAGCCACCTGATCGGCGAGGACGCATTCCAGGAAACCGACATGGTCGGTATCTCGCGTCCCATCGTGAAGCACAGCTTCATGGTCAAGCGCACCGAGGAGTTGCCGGGGACCCTGAAGAAGGCGTTTCACATCGCCGCTACCGGGCGACCGGGTCCCGTGGTGATCGATATTCCCAAGGACATCACGCGGCCGGACGCAAAATTCGAGTACAGTTATCCCCGGCAGGTGAAGATGCGTTCCTATTCGCCTGCCCAGCGCGGCCACACCGGGCAGATCAAGAAGGCCGCGCGCCTGCTGCTGTCGGCCAAACGCCCGGTGATCTACAGCGGTGGCGGTGTCGTGCTTGGGGAGGGTAGTGAACAGCTCACGCGCCTGGCGCGGGAACTGAATTACCCGGTCACCAATACGCTGATGGGGCTTGGCGGTTATCCGGGCACGGATCGCCAGTTTCTCGGCATGCTCGGCATGCACGGCTTCTACGAGGCCAATATGGCCATGCACCACGCCGATTGCATCCTCGCCATCGGGGCGCGCTTCGACGACCGGGTCACCAACACGGTGGAAAAGTTCTGTCCCGGCGCCAAGATCATCCACGTGGATGTCGACCCGGCCTCCATTTCCAAGACGGTGATGGCGGATATCCCGATCGTCGGACCCGTGGATTCGGTGCTCAACGAACTGTTGGCGCAGATAGCGGCGCTGCGCGAAAAGGACGCTGCACTGCCGGACCAGGATGCCCTGGGCCGCTGGTGGGAGCAGATAGAACAGTGGCGTGCGGCGCACGGCCTGCTCACCGGGCAGCGTTACGCGCAGAGCGACCTGATCATGCCGCAGCAGGTCATCCAGAGCCTGTTCCGCGCCACCGGCGGCGATGCCTATGTCACCTCGGACGTCGGCCAGCACCAGATGTTCGCGGCGCAGTACTACCCCTTCGACAAGCCGCGTCGCTGGATCAACTCCGGCGGCCTGGGCACCATGGGCTTCGGACTGCCCGCGGCCATGGGTGTGAAGCTCGCCTTCCCCGACATGGAGGTGGCCTGCGTCACCGGCGAGGGCAGTATCCAGATGAACATCCAGGAACTGTCGACCTGCACCCAGTACAACCTGCCGGTCAAGATCATCAACCTGCGTAACAATTACCTGGGTATGGTCAAGCAGTGGCAGGACATGCAGTACGAGGGTCGGTACGCGATGAGCACCTACGAGGATTCGCTGCCCGATTTCTGCAAGCTGGCGGAAGCCTACGGCCATGTCGGCATAGAGGTGCACAAGCTCGAGGACCTGGACCGGGTCATGGACGAGGTCTTCGCCATGAAGGACAAGCTGGTTTTCCTCGATGTCTACGTCGATCCCAAGGAGCACGTGTACCCGATGCACGTCGCACCCAACGGCGCGATGAAAGACATGTGGTTGAGCAGGAACGAGAGGACTTGAGCATGCGACGTATTATTTCGATCCTGCTGGAGAACGAGCCGGGCGCCCTGTCGCGTGTGATCGGCCTGTTCTCGCAGCGCGGCTACAACATCGAGACGCTGAACGTCGCGCCCACGGACGACCCGACCCTGTCGCGGCTGACGCTGACCACCATCGGCGACGACCTGCGTATCGAGCAGATCACCAAGCAGCTGAACAAGCTGGTGGACGTGGTGAAACTGGTGGACCTGACCGAGGGCGCCCATGTCGAGCGCGACATGATGCTGATCAAGGTGCGCGCCACCGGCGCCGCGCGCGACGAGGTCAAGCGCACCACGGATATCTTCCGCGGCCAGATCGTCGATGTCGGTCCGAACGTCTACACCATCCAGCTTACCGGCACCTCGGACAAGCTGGATTCCTTCGTCGCCGCCATGGCGGAGGCGGACATCCTGGAGGTGGTGCGCTCGGGTGTGGCAGGGATTTCCCGTGGCGACAAGGTGCTCAGCCTGTAGGCGCGGCTGTGGCGCTGTACAAGGCCGGGCATTGCCCGGCCTTTTTCGTCTGGCGCCCGGTGCGGGCGCGGCGCCGCCCGGCACCGCCCAGGCTGACAGGGGAGGGGACGTCGCTGAAGCTTGTTCCGCGCAGGCCGACGGGCAGGCATGAAAAAGGGGCCTGGCGGCCCCTTGTCGGTAGCGTGTATGGCGGCCGCTACACGATGCTCTTCATCGCCGTCATGTAGCCGCGCAGGGTAGTGCCGATCTGCTCCACGGGATGGTTGCGGATGGCCGCGTTGACGCGGATCAGTTCCTGGTTGTCCACGCCGTTGTCAGCGCCCATGCCCGCGCCGATGACGTCGGTGTCGATCTTGCTCATGAAGTCCGCCAGCAGTGGCCGGCAGGCGTGGTCGAACAGGTAGCAGCCGTACTCGGCGGTGTCGGAGATCACCACGTTCATCTCGTACAGCTTCTTGCGCGCGATGGTGTTGGCGATCAGCGGCGTCTCGTGCAGGGACTCGTAGTACGCCGATTCCTCCTTGATCCCCGCCTCGACCATGACCTCGAAGGCCAGTTCGACCCCCGCCTTGCACATGGCGATCAGCAGGATGCCGTGGTCGTAGTACTCCTGCTCGGCGATGTCCTGGTCGGTGTTCTGCGCGTTCTCGAAGGCCGTCTCGGAGGTGGCGGCGCGCCAGGCCAGCAGGTTGGCGTCGTCGTTGGCCCAGTCCTCCATCATCGTGCGGGAAAACTCGCCGGACATGATGTCGTCCTGGTGCTTTTCGTACAGGGGCCGCATGATTGCCTTGAGTTCCTCGGCCAGGTAGAAGGCGCGAATCTTCGCCGGGTTGGACAGGCGGTCCATCATGTTGGTGATGCCGCCGTGCTTGAGGCCCTCGGTGACCGTCTCCCAGCCGTACTGGATCAGCTTGGAGGCGTAGCCCGCATCGATGCCTTTTTCCACCATCTTGTCGAAGCACAGGATGGCGCCGGTCTGCAGCATGCCGCAGAGGATGGTCTGTTCGCCCATCAGGTCCGACTTCACCTCGGCAATCGGCGAGGACTCCAGCACCCCGGCGCGGTGTCCACCGGTGCCGGCGGCCAGCGCCTTGGCAATCTCCAGGCCGTCGCCGTTGGGGTCGTTTTCGCGGTGTACCGCGATCAGCGTGGGTACGCCGAAGCCGCGCTTGTACTCCTCGCGCACCTCGGTCCCCGGGCACTTCGGACACATCATCACCACGGTGATGTCATCGCGTACCTGCATGCCTTCCTCGACCAGGTTGAAGCCGTGGGCGTAGTCCAGGCAGGCGCCCTGTTTCATCAGCGGCATGATCGCGTTGACCACCGCGGTGTGCTGCTTGTCCGGGGTCAGGTTGAGCACCACGTCGGCGGTGGGAATCAGTTCTTCGTAGGTGCCGACGGCGAAGCCGTTCTCGCTGGCGTTCTTCCACGACTGGCGTTTTTCCTCGATGGCCGCCTCGCGCAGGGCGTAGGACACGTCCAGGCCGCTGTCGCGCAGGTTCAGGCCCTGGTTCAGGCCCTGGGCGCCGCAGCCGACGATGACCAGTTTCTTGCCCCTGAGCTTGTCCACGCCGTCGGCGAACTCGGCGGCTTCCATGAAGCGGCATTTGCCCAGTTCCTCCAGCTGCAGGCGCAGGGGGAGGGTGTTGAAGTAGTTTTGGCCCATGTCGGGTACCTCGTGTCTGGATAAGGTGTCTAGGGGGCGGCAACGATACTGGAAAAACGGATTTGCGTAAAACGCTATATGGTTAATACTGTATTGCGATAATGGCTAAATACGGAGGGCCGATGGAGACCCGTGCCCTGCAGGTGTTCCTGTCGGTCGCCGACAGCCTCAATTTCAGCCGCAGCGCCGAACAGCTGCACATGAGCGTGTCGGCGGTGAGCCGCACCATCGCCCGCCTGGAGCAGGAGGTGGGCCAGCCGCTGCTGGAGCGCGACCGGCGCCGGGTGCGCCTGACCGGGGCGGGGCGAGACTTCCGCGAGTACGCCCGCGACGCGGTGGCGCGCTGGCAGCAACTGCGGCGCCGCCTGGGCAGCGAGGGCGAGCTGGCGGGGGAGGTCAGCTTGTACTGTAGCGTCACCGCCTCCTACAGCGTCCTGGCGCCCATCCTGGAGGCTTTCCGCAGCGCCCACCCGGCGGTGGAGATCATGCTGCACACCGGCGACCAGGCCGACGGTATCGGGCGGATCCTGGAGGGCCAGGACGACCTGGCCGTCAGCGGCCGCCCGGAGCACCTGCCCTCACGCCTGTCTTTCCTGCCGCTGTTGCAGTCGCCGCTGCTGTTCTGGGTGCCGACTGCGGACTGCAGCGTGCGCGAGCTCGCCCTGGGCGGCGCTGGCGCGGTGGACTGGCGGCGCCTGCCCCTGATCGTGCCGGAGCGCGGCGTGACCAAGGACCTGCTCGACGCGTGGTTCGCCGCGCGCGGCCTGCGACCGCACATCTACGCCCAGGTGGCCGGCCACGAGGCGATTGTGGCCATGGCGGGCCTGGGCCTGGGGGTGGGTATCGCGCCGCAACTGGTGGTACAGGCCGGGGGGATGGCCAGCCGCGTGGAGCCCCTGCCGCTGGCGCAGGGGCCCGGCAACCTGGATATCGGCCTGTGCAGCCTTGGCCAGCGCCTGACCAGCCCGCTGGTGCGTTCATTTTGGGAAGTGGCCGACAAGACCTACCGCGAGACGCTTTGATACCATAGGCCCCCGACACGTCGCGGATGACCAGCATGCAGACAGATCAGGACGGTACGCAATCCCCCGCAGAGGGCGACAGTCCCGACGATGTCGGCAGCGTCGCGCCGGGACTGGACTTGCTCGTTGACGAACACGAGGAAGAGGTTTCGGAGAACGGGCGCACCGTGCGCCGCCGCGGCGTCTACCTGTTGCCCAACCTGTTCACCACCGGCTGCCTGTTTGCCGGCTTCTACGCCATCATCGCCGCCATGCGCGGTGATTTCGAGAGCGCGCCCATTGCCATTCTGTTCGCCATGGTGTTCGACGGTCTCGACGGCCGGGTGGCGCGCCTGACCCGCACCCAGAGCAAGTTCGGCGCCGAGTACGACAGCCTCGCGGACATGGTGTCCTTCGGCGTCGCGCCGGCGCTGGTGATGTTCAGTTGGTCGCTGGGCGAGCTGGGCAAGTTCGGCTGGAGCGCCGCCTTCATCTACGTTGCCTGCGCGGCGCTGCGGCTGGCCCGTTTCAATACGCAGATCGATACCGCGGACAAAAACTACTTCACTGGCCTGGCCAGCCCTTCGGCTGCAGCCATCATCGCCAGTTCGGTGTGGGTCTGCCACGACCTGGGCTGGCTCGGCGCGGCGGTGCCGCTGGAGGTGGCGGTGCTGGCCGGTGTGCTCACGGCTGTGACCGGCTTCCTGATGATCGCCAATTTTCCCTATTCCAGCTTCAAGAGCATCGACTTCCGCAGCCGTGTGCCCTTCGTCGCCATGATCCTGGTGGTGCTGGTATTCGGACTGGTTACGGTAGATCCGCCCTCGGTAATTCTCGTCGCGTCGCTGCTGTACGCCCTGTCGGGGCCGGTGATGCAGTTGCTGCGCTGGCGTCGCCGCGCCGGCTGAGACTGCCGTCCGCTGCGGAACCAATGGCGCGGGAATCGTTCTGATGCAATGCAGCCCCTGAATCGAGAACCGTGATGAGCAAGCGCTTCCAGGTACCCCACATCGCCTCCTCGGAGATCACGCCGGAATCGGTCTACCTGCGGCGCCGGCAGTTCATGCGCGCCGCCGGTGCCGCGGCCCTGCCCCTGCTGGCAGGTGGGACCGGCGCGGCGCGGGCGGCGCAAACCGGCGGCGCGCCGCTGGACTTCGGGCGTCCTGCCCCCGACGGTGGCCTGCGCACTGACGAGGCGCTCACCCCCTTTGACGACGTGACCGCCTACTGCAATTTCTACGAGTTCGGGACGGACAAGGGCGACCCCGAGCGCTACGCCCACGAGATGAGCACCGACCCCTGGTCAGTGCAGGTCGACGGGGAGGTGGCCCGCCCCGGCAAGCTCAACCTCGAGGACATCCTCGGCAGCTTCGACCTGCAGGAACGGGTCTACCGCCTGCGCTGCGTGGAGGCCTGGTCCATGGTGGTGCCCTGGGTAGGCTTTGAACTGGCGGCGCTGCTGCGGCGCTTCGAGCCGACCTCGCGCGCGCGATACGTCTCGTTCGAAACCCTTTACCGGCGCGACGAGATGCGTGGTACACGTTCGTTTACCAGTACGATCGACTGGCCCTACCGCGAGGGCCTGCGCATGGACGAGGCCATGCACCCGTTGACCATCCTCGCCGTCGGGCTGTACGGCAAGACCCTGCCGAACCAGAACGGCGCACCCGTGCGCCTGGTGGTGCCGTGGAAGTACGGGTTCAAGAGTATCAAGTCCATCGTGCGCATCCGCCTGAGCGAAAAGCAGCCCTACACCACCTGGCAGGCGCTGGCGCCCCATGAGTACGGTTTCTACGCCAACGTGAACCCGCAGGTGGATCACCCGCGCTGGAGCCAGGCCAGCGAACGCCGGCTGCCATCGTCCCTGTTCAAGCCCAACCGCATTCCCACGCGCATGTTCAACGGCTACGCGGAGCAGGTTGCCGGGCTGTACAAGGGAATGGATCTGGCCAGGAACTACTGAGTATGGAGCGCGCGCTGCGCGGTGCGCTGTTTGTGCTCTGCCTGTGCCCGTTCGCCTGGCTGTGCTACGGCGCGTTTGCCGGCGCGCTGGGCCCTGACCCGGCGGAGCACGTCATGCTCGAGACCGGCGAGTGGTCCCTGCGCATCCTTGCGCTTACCCTGCTCATGTCACCACTGCGCAGCTGGAGTGGCCGCTCCCTGCCGTTGAAACTGCGTCGTATGTGCGGCCTGTACGCTTTCTTCTACGCCTGCGTGCACCTACTGGCCTTTGTCCAGTTCTATACCGGCTGGTCCGCCGCCGCGTTGCTGGAGGAACTGGCCGAGCGGCCTTACATCACGGCCGGCTTCGCGGCGTGGCTGCTCATGCTGCCCCTGGCGCTCACCTCCACCCGGGGCATGCAGCGACGGCTGCGCAGGCACTGGGCGCGCCTGCACAGGCTGGTCTATCCGGCCGCGGTGCTCGCCTGCCTGCACCTGTTGTGGCAGGCTCGCTCGGACATCGGCGAGGCGCTGGTCTACCTGTTGTTATTCGGCCTGCTACTGGCCTGGCGGGTGCGCCGACGGGCGATGGCCGGACGGGTGCGGCCGGCAGCCGGCGGCTGATCGCCGGCGCAGCGGTCGGGGTTTCGCCAGGGCGTTTGCTGCTTATTTGAGCGCTTTTTCGGCGCCGGGAAAAAACCCTGAAATATTTCCTTCATAGCCCTTGCAGGGGGGAAGGCGATGCGTATAATGCGCTCCTCGGTCAGGGCGTGCCCTGGCCGTTTTTCCATACCCCGGGCGGTATGTGAAGCTATTTAACAATTCGATGAAGACAGATGTGTGGGCACTTGTTGGGATGGATGTCACGACTATCCAGATACAACAAGTGACTCATTGATTCATGTTTTATTGAACATTGATTTCGAAATTGTATCTGGGCCGAGATTAGGTGCGTCAAGCAGG
>PABK01000013.1 GCA_002699145.1 Halioglobus sp. | reverse complement strand
TTCTGGCCATGTTGATTCTCCTGATAACGGGCAATACGATGCCCTAGCTCAGACAGAGAATCCACCTATAGCGCTGTTCAGATTTTTGGGGCCACCTCTTCCGGCGATGCTGTCTGGCTGGGCGCCAATCAGGTTTAGAAACTCGGTAATCGCCACGGACACCGCGTTGGCTTCGGCCGCGCGTGCTGCGTCGAACGTGGCGCCCGCAAAGACGTCACCAACCACACCATCACCGAACATGACATCGTACAAGGTGCCTCCGACATCGAGATCGGTTAATGAGCTGCCATCAAACGACAGCATGGGCATCGCCCAGGATGAGGTAGCCTGGAGAAGGATGGCCAGCGTGAAGAGTCTGAGTGGGTTTTTCATGGGGCGGTTCTCTCGGAGAGTCGATTTCTCGCTACGAAGCAATTCTAGTGAAAACTAGTGAAATGTTTGCTGAAATCAATGGGCTTGCCTACAAGTCCCCGTTATAACCAGGAGGAAGATAGCGGGTATGTAAAAGAAACTGACGGGAATAACGCACGCCGACACGGGCCAGATCTAGCGAAAATCCCCCCGGCCCCCGTCTTCTGCGCCCCGAAACTTTTAACCTGGCTATAGCGCCGGCAGCGCGGCCGTGACCTGGTGACCCTGGGGCGGAGGACGTCTGTCCACCGATACAGTCCACAAAGCACCAAGCCTTTCTCGATGCGGGTGCCCGCAGCACCGCATCCAGCTACTGGACTGGCTTTTCCAGTTCCTGCAGCAGGTACCCAATCTCCTCCGCTTTTTCTGCAAACAGGGTATGGGCGTCCGACAAACCCCGGTTGTAGAAATACGGTCCCATTTCCCGCGCGATGAAGTCGATCAGGAACTCGGCCTCGAAGCCGCCGATCTCCTGGCCCAGTTCATCGTCAAAATAGCGCTTGATCCGGCCGACAAGCCTGTCGGTCTCGTCTTTGGAAAAAGTAATATCAGTCATCCGCTGTCCTGTTCGTCGGCTGGGGGCGGCGGAGGGTTGGACGACGCCCTGCAGCCACCTGCTCGCTGTGTCGCCCATTCTGCCTGCTCCGCCAGTGCGCTGCCACGTGATCTACCCGTTCCCGGGCCGTCACACGTACTCTAAATCCCGCAGGGGTATCGTGGCTTGCACCCCCTGCGCAAAATTTCCGCGCGCCGTGGCCTACACTGTTTGCTCGCTGGCACAGTAGCAGGGCGCCAGCGCACTAACACCGGCAACCACGATCCAGGAGTCAAACCATGAACACGCAGGAATTCCCAGAACTGAGCTGCTACCTGCTGCCCGGCCACACGGAAACGCCGGCGGACGCCATTCAGGAAGCCCGCCGCGCCGAGGAACTGGGGCTGGGCAGGGTGTGGTTGTCCGAGCGCTTCGACGTCAAGGACGCGGGCGTCATTTGCGCGGCGGCCCTGTCGGTCACCGAGCGCCTGCAGGTGGCCACGGCGGCGACCAACCTGCACACGCGCCACCCGATGGTCCTGGCGACCATGTGCAGTTCGCTGCACTACCTCTCCGGCGGGCGCTTCACGCTGGGGCTGGCCCGTGGTGTCGCCATCCGCAACGAGTTGATGGGGCTGGACGGCGTGAACAACGCCAGGATGGTCGACGGTCTCGACATCCTGCGCACGCTCTGGTCCGGCGGCAAGGTCATGGGCTACGACGGCCCCATGGGCAGGCTGCCTTACCTGAGCCCCGGCGACTGGCTGGACGCGGACATCCCCGTCTATTTCGTCGGCTTCGGTGCGAAGAGCCTGGGCTTTGCCGGCCAGCACTTCGACGGCGTGCACCTGCACACCTTCATCACGCCGCGCGGCCTGCAGCGTGCCCGCGCGGCGGTGGAGGAGGGCGCCCACGCGGGAGGTCGCGAACCGGGGAAGGTGCGTATCTGTACCGTCATGGCGACGCTGCTGGAGCCGACCCGGGAGGACCACCTGCGAAAACGCGTGGCGCGCATGGCCACCTACATGCAGGCGCCGAACTATGCCGAGATGCTGGTGGCCCTGAACGAGTGGGACCCGAAAGTGCTGGAGGAGTTTCGCGCGCACCCCGCGGTCACCTCGATGGCGGGTGGCATCGACAGCGTCGCCACGCTGGAGCAACTGGAAGAGATCGAGAAGCTGATACCCGAGGAGTGGTTGTCTGCGGCGGCAGTCGGCAGCGCCGGGGAGTGCGCCGCGCGACTGGCGCAGGAGCTGGAAGACGGCGCGGACGAGGTGTGTATCCACGGTTCCACGCCGGACGAGTTCGCGCCGGTGCTCGATGCCTACCGCGCGCTGCGGGACTGAGGACATGGCGATGCGGATACGCTTGTTCCTGTTGTTGTCGCTGTCCCTGTTTGCGCCGGCGCTGCTTGCGCAGACGGCCTGGTCCCCGGGCGGCTGGCCGACCCTGCACCAGGACGCCGGCAACCGGCGCAGCGTGGACGTGTCGGTGCTGGGCAGGCAGTACCACACCTGGCAGGCGTTACATGGTGCAACGGTGCTCACCGCGCCGACCACCAGCCCGGACGGGCGCCAGTTGTACGTGACGACGGGGCAGGGCGCCGGGCACAGCAACCTGCATGCCTACTCCCTGCAGGGTGAACTGCTGTGGCGGGCGCAACCCTGGCGTGGGGCCGACGACAGCGTCGATCCCTGCGCCCTGTTGTCCAGCCCCATCGTCGACCGCGACGGCGACATCTACCTTGGCGACTGCAACCAGTTGTTCGCCTTTCGGCCCGACGGTGCGCTCAAATGGGTGATCGACCTGCCGCCGGTGCAGGCCGAGGACTGGCAGCCCGTGGCGGGGCACCCCATCAACGCCCTGACCACGGCAGCGTTCACGGCCGCTGGCGACATCCTCGGCGTCACCAACTTTGGCGATGTGATCGTTGTCGACCGCGCCAGCGGGCGGGTGCGCAACCAACCCTACCGGTTGCCGGGCCTGATCCCGCCGTACTCGACGCTGGTGCCGATGCCCGACAGCGTGTTCGGCGACGGCATGATGGACCCGCGCTTCCGGGAGTGGGCCTGGCAGCTGATCTTCGGCGGCAATATGCGCTCGGCCAACACCCCGGCGGTAGCGCGCGACGGGCGCCTGTTCGTGGTCGGCAGCGGTGACACGGCGGGTATCGGCGCGCTCTACGGCCTGGACCTGGTGAGCGTGGACGGCGTGCTGCATGTGCAGGAGGCGTTCGCCACCGCGATCGGCCTGGGCAGCGGCTCCAGCCCGGCGCTGTCGCCGGATGAGCGGCAGGTGTATGTCAGCGACGAGGATGGCTGGCTCTACGCCGTGGACGCGCGCAGCGGTGCTGTCGACTGGAAAGTGCAGACCCGGGCGACGGCCGGCGCGGCCGGGGTCGGCGCCGATGGCACCGTCTACGCGCTGCAGGCCAACGCGCCGGCGGTGGTCGCGGTCAGCCCCGGCGGTGAGCTGCTGTGGCAGAGCGACCTGGGCGAACAACTGGCGCGGTGGCCGTCTTCCTGGCTGCTTGGCGATGCCGTGGCGGTGGGCAACGGTAACCCGAGCATCACGGCCGACGCCATCCTGGTGCCGGTGTACTACGGTTACCCGGTGCCGTTGCCGGGAGTCGACTTCAGGCTGCCGGTGCATTCGGCCGTTGTCGCGCTGGACAAGGCCAGTGGCCGCGCGCTGGTGGATGTGGTGCGCCTGCCCGACGACTCCTCGGGCATCACCGCAGTGTTGCCCGGTGGCGCCATCGTCAGCAGTCTCGGCGGGGTCATGACCTCGGCCCTGGGTCCGCTGAAACGCGTCGCCGACTGGGTGCTGCCCGGCGAGATGACGATGATCGAGGCGACGGGCGGTATACAGGTCGCGCTGCCGCGGGAGTAACCAGGGCGCGGCGCGCGGGTGTCGTCGCGCAGTCGCGGGCCCGGCGCTGTGTCAGTCGGCGTGCGCGGGCCCGGCTGACGCGTTAGCCTTCTTCGCCGTCCTGCTCGCGCGTGCGGTAGTCGTCGAAGGGCTTGTCGCGGTTCTGCAGGGCCGTGCGCAGGCCGTCCTGGCGCGCTTTGGCCATGAACTCGTGCATGCTCTGCTGGTGCGTGCCCAGCGCGCACAGTTCGGAACCGAGCCGGATGCCGGTGTGCAGCCCCATCACCTCCATCTGCCGATGCACCACGCGCTTGTTCAGCTGCGCCAGGTCGGCGGGCACGTTGCAGATGCGCTGCGCCACCTCCAGTACCTGTTGCTCCAGTTCGTCGGCCGGGTAGCAGGCGTTCGCCCAGCCCAGCTCGACGCATTCGCGGCCGTTGATGGAGTCCCCGGTGAGCATCATTTCCATGGCCTTGCGCATGCCGACGAACCAGGCGTGGAAGTGGTTGTCCGGCACACCGAAACGCACCGCGGGGTAGCCCATCTGCGTGTCCTCGCTGACGTAGACCAGGTCGCAGCAGGTGGCCAGTTCACTGCCGCCGGCGAGGCAGTAGCCGTGCACCTGGGCGATGACCGGTTTGCCCAGTTCCCAGATGCCCATCCAGCCCTGGGTGACGTGGCGCGGCCAGTGGCCGTCGCCGCCGGGGGTGTACCAGGGGAAGTCCTGGCCGGCGTTGCCGTCGCCCAGCTCGTAGCCGGCGGAAAAACACTTGCCCGCGCCGCGCAGCACCATCACGCGCACTTCCGGGTCCTGGTCCGCCTCGCGCAGGGCGTCGACGATCGCGCCGCGCAGTGCGTGGTTCAGCGCGTTGCGCTTCTCGGGTCTGTTCAGGGTGATGCGCCGCACCTGCGGCGCCGGCTCGTCGATCAGGACGACATCGTCGCTCATGCTGTTACCTCGTTAACCGGCCTGTTGCATTTGCCGCATCATGCGTTCGCGCTGGAACGTGATGCAGGTTGAGTCCGCCGGTATCTCCTCCAGAGGCTGCCTGACCAGGGACGGCGTAATATTGGCCTGCGCCGCCGCGTCTTTCAACGCGTCCAGTTCAAATTGATACAGTGTCGCCGCGTTTTCTCCCAACATCATGCGCACTTCCTGCTCTTCCAGGTCGGCGAAGGCGAAGCGCATGTTTTCGCGTGAGTGGGGGTAGCAGCCCTCGTAGTGCGGGTAGTCGTTGCCCCAGAGGATCTTGTCCACGCCGACGACCTCGCGCCCGGCGATATCGCGCGGCCCGGGAAAACTGGCGCCGTAGTAGCAGTTGCGTTTGGCGTAGAAGCTCGGCGGCTCCTTCAGCGCGGGGTCGCGCGTGGTGTCGATCTCGCCGATGGCGCCGGCTTTCCACGCCATATACATGTAGTCCATCTGCTGCATCAGTTTCGGCGCCCAGGCGCAGCCGGACTCGGTGAGGATGAAGCGCAGGCGCGGGAAGCGCTCGAACACGCCGCCCATGATGAGTTGCGTGTAGCCGCGCTGCACGTAGAACGGCATTTCCAGCGCCCACAGCGCCAGCGAGCCCTGGCCGGGCCCGTAGCTGGGCGAGCCCTGGCCGGAGTGCTGGTTGATGACCAGGTCGTGGTCCTGGATGGCGGCCCACAGGCGATCGTAGTCCGGGTGGTTCAACGGTTTCAGGTGCACGTCCCCGGGATTGGGCAGGGGCAGCAGCACGCCGCCGCGCAGGCCGTGGCGGGCGATCCAAGCCACGTCCTCGATGGCGTCGTCGATATCGTTCAGATGGATCAGCCCGATGCCGGCGCGGCGCCGGGGCTGCTCGGCGCAGAACTCCGCCAGCCAGCGGTTGTGCGCGCGGGTGCCGGCCAGGCTGTGCTCGTACTGCGCCGGGGTCGGCGGCGGCGAGATATGGAAGGCCTTGTCGTAGAACGGCGGCACGGTGTTGGGGAAGATGACCTCGCCGACCACGCCGTCAGAGGCGAGGTCGGCCATGCGCTCCTGCGAGTCCCAGTTCTTGCTCTTCTTCTTGCCCAGGTGCTTCCTGGCGGGACTCTGGTAGCTGGCGCGCCAGGCGTCAAAATCCTGCTGGTAGCGGGCTTCGAGGTAGTCGCGGTAGGTGTCGACCGCGGCGCCGGCATGGGTGTCGGCGGTGATTACCACGTACGGCTCGTCGCGCATCGCTGCTGGCTCCTCGGGGCCGGCGGCTCGCTATCTCTGGCAAACGCCTGTGCACCGGCCCCCGTTGGCAACACATCGGGACCTCACAATCTACCGGGGGGGTGGCGGGCAATCAAGCGTGGCCGGCGCCGGAGCGCCGGCGCGGTGCAGCATCCGGGCGTTGCGCCGTGTTGCGGGTCCGGGCGGCGGTCAGCTGAGCAGGTAGGTCACGGCGTCGGCCAGCGCCGCGTGTTCCTCGGCGATGGCCTTTTTCGAGCGACTGCCGGGGTTGATTTCGTCGGCCATGCCGCGCAGCGCCGCGAACAGCAGCTGCCGCGCCACGTCGCTGCGGCCGGGCTCCAGCCCGGTGTCCGCGAACAGCTTGTCCCAGAGGCGCGACGTGCGCCGCGACCACTGCGTGATTTTTTCCTCGCCATCGATCGCCGAACTGCTGTCCTTGCCGGCGTTGCGCAGGATGGCCACGCTGACGCGGTATTCGCGGCCGCTGACCAGCGACCAGATCAGCTCTATGACCTGTTCCACGCGTTCTCGCAGGTCGTCCCCGGCCACGGGCGTGCGCTCCAGCGCGGCGGAAAAATTGTCGAAGATATGGTCCAGTACCGCCTGCAGCAGTCCGTCCTTGTCGCCGAAATGGTACTGCAGCACACCCCAGCTCACGCCGGCGGTCTCGGCGATGCGATTGGTGTGGGCGGCGTTGAAGCCCTCCTGGTAGATGCAGTCGATGGCGGCCTGGATTACGCGCAGGCGCGTCTGCTCGCGCTTGCTGAGGCGGTCTGCCGCGCTCACCGCTGGCAACCCCTGTGCATTGCGCTGAGTGGAGGAGGGTGGTGTAGGGCTTGGAACAACATAGTCGAGACTATAAAATATTCCACGGCCGTTGCAAAGCGCCGCGCGTGTGGCGCCCGAGGCCGACAACCGGAGGAACCGCCCGTGCAGGCAGACGCGTTACTGGAACTGGATCGCCTGGCCCTGGCCAGGCTTGGCCGTGAGTACATGGTAGCCGCGCAGCTCAACAGCCGCACCGGTTACGCCGCGCTGCGCATCAACCACGGCGACGCGGCCTACAAGGACACCGCGATCGACAACTGGATGGCGGTGAGCCCTGTGTACACGCGGCGCATGCAGCGCGCCATGGGCTTTGCCGGCGGCAGCGACGTGGCGACGATCTTCAAGGGGTTGCAGCTGGAATGCGGCTTCGCCCACCAGTACATGGACGTGCACTTCGAGGCGGACGCGGCGGACAGTGGACGCTTCTGGCTGCAAAGTTGCGGCCCGCTGCTGGAGACCGAGCCGCGCGGCGAGGACGCCGTGCGCGTCATGTGCCACGACATCGAGGACCCGACCTTCGACGCCACCGCCGTGGCCACCAATCCGCGCGCGCGCATGCGCCCCGTGCACCGGCCGCCCCGCGCGCCAGCCGACCGCCAGCCGCACTGCGAATGGCGTGTATTCATAGACCACGATGCACCGCCCCTGGTGGAGCGCGACATCACCCGCCGTATGGAGGACACCGAACTGGCGCGCCTGTCCATCCGCCGCCCCGAGGGCTTGGAGGCGGGTGGCATGGAGGACTACAGCGGCCCGCTGCTGCAGCAACTGCCGCTGGAGCGCCTGTCGCGGGCGGCGCTGGTGGTGGTGGTCAAGGAACTGGCCATCCAGCACCACCTGTTGGTGAACAGCCTGCTGATGGTGATCGCCGACCGCTACGGCGAGGAGGCCGCGCGCGCGGTGGCTGCCTTCCAGATGACCGGCTCGGCCTGGGTGGTCGGCGAACGGCTGCGGCGCAGCCACGCGGCTAACTTGCAGGGTATGGACGCCCTGTGGACCACGTTGCGCCTGCACCCGGCGTTCCAGCCGGCGGAGTATTTCGCCCTGCAGGTACAGCGCCTGGATGATGCGCGCCTGCGCCTGTCCCTGGACGACTGCCCGGCCGCGCACGAAGCGCTGGACCTGGGCTGGTACTGGCTGTCGGCGCGGGGCGAGGACGAGCCGCTGCGTGCGCTGCTGCGCGGCATAGAGCCGCGCGCCGTGCTGCGGCGCACGGGCGAGTTGATCTGGGAGGTAGAGCTGGCCGCGCAGGCGGCGCAGGAGGAGGAGCCGCTGGCGGTACAGGTGGCCAAGGGCACCGTGCTCTACCAGGCGCGGCTCAAGGACCGCGTGCAGCTGCTGCAGGCCTAGCGCTTGAGCTGGTAGCCCGAGGTCTTGCGGTCCCAGGTGTTGCTGTTCACGCCGGCCTCGCGCAGCTTGTACTTCTGCACCTTGTTGGTGGGCGTGTAGGGCAGGGCGTCGACGAACTCCATGTAGCGCGGCACGAAGTAGTAGGGCGCGTTGTCGTTGATGAACGCGGCGATGTCCTCGTGCGAGGGCTGCGCGCCCTCGCGGCGCACGATATTCAGTTTTAGTTCATCCTCGCTGTCCAGTTCCGGGCTGGGAATGCCGAAGGCCGCCGCCTGGGCGACGTCGGGGTGGCGCAGCACCACGCCCTCCACCTCCATGGTGGAAATATTGCGACCGGCAAAGCGCACCGCGTCCTTTTTGCGGTCGACAAAATGGAAAACGCCGTTCTCCGGGTCCTTGCGCGCCATGTCGCCGGTAAGGAACCAGTCGCCGCGGTAAGCCGCCGCGGTGGCCTCGGGATTGTCGAAATAGCCGTTGAACAGGATGTGCGGCGCCAGCGGGCGCACGCAGATTTCCCCCGGCTCGCCGTCGGGTACCTCGTTGCCCTCGTCGTCGAACAGCCGCACGTCCGCGTCCGGCGGCGGGAAGCCCAGTGCATAGACCGGCGCCTCCACATCCGAGTGCTCCTGGTTCAGCGTCAGCAGGCATTCGCTCATGCCCAGACCGGAGCGCAGCAGGTGCACGCCGAAGCGCTGCTCGAAGGCCTCCCACATCGCCGGCGGCATGGGCACGATCATCGCCTCGCGCAGCGGGTTGTCGGCGTCGTCCTCGCGTTCGGGGGCGCCCATCAGGAACACCCCCATGGAGCCCACGGCGAAGGTCTGGGTGGCGTTGAAGTGCTTGATGCGGTCCATGAAACTGCTCACGGAAAACTTCTTCTCGATCACCACGCCGATGCCCTTGACCAGGGCGCGGATCACGCAGGTCAGCCAGGCGCCGGCGTTGTACAGCGGCATGGCGCAGTAGGCGATGTCGCCGGGCTGCATCTGGTACTGCAGTACGGTGCCCATGAGCGTGGAGCGAATCCAGTTGTTGTGCGCCACCATCACACCCTTGGATTTGCCGGTGGTGCCGGACGTCCACAGGATGGCGTTGGTGTCGGCGTAGCTGAGTTCGTCGTAGTTCGCCCGGCGGGGCGGGTGGTCGACCAGGCTGGCGTAGGACACCGCGCCCGCGGCGCGCGCAGCCTCTGTTTCTATCACCACCAGGTGCTCGCAGCCCAGTTGCGGCCGTAGCGGCTCGATGTGCGCCAGGTGTTCGGCATCGGTCACCAGCACATCGACGCGACTGCGCACGATGGCGTCCTGCAGCCAGTCGCCGCGGTAGTCAGTGCAGACCGGCACCCAGATCGCGCCGAGGCGGTTCAGCGCCAGGCACATCAGCACCAGCTCGGGCAGGTTGGCCATGAAAAAGCACACGCGGTCGCCCTTGCCGACGCCCAGGTCGGCAAATCCCGCGGCGAGCTGGTCGCACAGGCGGTCCGCTTCGGCGAAGGTGATGCGCTGTTCGTCGGTGATGAGAAACTCCGTCGCGCCGTTGTCGCGCGCCTGGATTTCCAGGATGCGCCCGAGGTGGCGATTGGCGATATCGGAGAGGTCTACGATGTTCATCGGTGATGTTCCGTATTGCTGTTCCCGTCGCCGTGCACGTTAGCGTGGCAGGAAGCGTTGCGCAAACTGTTCCAGGCGGCGTTTCTTGTCGTCGATACTGGACAGTGTTGTGCGGCCGTCGCCGTCGAGGAAATTGCAGCCGTTGACCATGGTCACGCCGGCCGCGGCGAGGCGCTCGTGGGTGCCGTCGCCCGGATTCTGCACCCCGGTCCACACCTCGAAGGGGCGTTCGGCGTCGCCCTCGGCCGCGCGCGCGGCGCGCAGGGCCTCCAGTAGCGGGTAGATTTCCTCTTCCGGGTGGGAGGTCGCCATCCAGCCGTCGTGGCGGCTGGCGCGGCGCAGCGCCGCCGGTGCGTAGCCTCCAACCAGGATGGGCACCGGGCGGCGGGTGCCAGGGGACATCTTTACCGCCGGGATGTCGTAATACTCACCGTGGAATTCGGTCATTTCTCCGGACATGAGGCGCGGCAGCAGTTCCAGCATTTCGTCGCAGCGTCGGCCGCGGGTATGGAAATCCTGGCCGACCATGTCGAACTCGGCCTTCTGCCAGCCCACGCCCACGCCGAGGGTCACCCGGTCATTGGACAGGTAGGCCGCGCTGGAGATCGCCTTGGCGGCGTTGAGCGGGTCGCGCAGTGGCAGGATGTAGATGGTGGAGAGAAAGTGCAGGCTCGTGGTGGCCTGGGCGAGGGCGGCGCTGACCACCCACGGGTCCGGCCAGTGAGTGTCGGGGTTCCAGAAGATGTTGCCGCTGTCGCGGTACAGGTATTCGTCGACCTGTTGCGCGGTGGTCACCAGGTGCTCGCCGTAGGAAACACCGTGAAAACCGAGCTCCTCGCAGAACCGCGCCAGTTCCACCATCTGGTCCATCTCGACAAAGGCCAGGGACTGCCAGAATTTCATACCGTGTCTCTCGTTGCGGGCCGCTCGCGCGCCTTGAAGCGGGTATTCTGCCAGAACTTTTTTATAGTTGAAACTATAAAAATATCGGGGTATCTTTGCCCGGACCATTCGTCTGGCGAGGCCGCGCCGCGGCCGCGCCACAGCAGCGAGGAGCAGGGCATGTCGACGTTCAGCCGAGAAGAAATGGAAGAGATGATGCGGCGCTGGATCGCCGTCAATGACAGGGCCGAGCAGGAGGGCAACTGGCGCCCCCTGGCCGATTTCTATACCCAGGATGTGGTCTACGGCTGGGACACGCCCAACGGCAAGTACGAGTTCAACGGCCGCGAGACGGTGCGCGAGACCTGCGTCGGCGCCGCCATGGACCCGTACAAGGGCTGGACCTATCCTTACGACAAGATCGTCATCGACGAGACCCGTGGCGAGGCCTTTTGCACCTGGTGGCAGACGCCCCCCGGCGCGCCAGTGCGCGAGGACGGTTCGCCGATGCAGGTGATCGGCGCCTCCTGGTTCAAGTACGGCGGCGACTACCAGTGGTCCGAGCAACTGGACATGTACGACTACACCAACATCACCAACCTGATCCGCGAGTGTGTCGACAAGGGCATCCTCAAGGAGATGCCGAAGATGTCCTCGGAACAGGTGAAGGAGAACTGAGATGAGTGAGAGCGCCGCGCTGGAACTCAAGCTACCGCCGAAGGTCCCGGGCGAGAAGCCCGGCACGGGGCACATGGAGGAGTTCAACGTCAACTTCGCCCGTTTCCTCATGCGCTGCAACGCCGAGTGCGGCGAACTGGCCGAGTACAACATGGCCGGCCAGCAGACCGTGCTGATGAGCGGGCCCGAAGCCCAGGAAGCTTTCCTCAAAGGTTTGGATAAACAGCTCAGCCGCGCGGCCGCCTACCAGGCGATGGTGCCGGTGTTCGGTGAGGGCGTGATTTTCGACGCGCCGCCCGAGCGCATGAAGACGCAGCTGAAAATCCAGGTGGACGCGCTGCGCTACCAGAACATGAAGAGCTACGCGCAGGTGATCGCGCAGGAAGTGGAGGACTGGGTCGCGGGCTGGGGCGACGAGGGTGAGATGGACTTTCTCGACGAGTTCATCCGCCTGACCCTGCACACCGCCTGCCACTGCCTGCTCGGCGCCGACTTCCGTTACAAGATGACCGAGGAATTCAAGTCGCTGTACCACGACCTGGAGCGCGGCCTGCAGGCCATCGCCTTCGTCGACCCGTACCTGCAGCAGCCGATTTTCGCGGCGCGTGACAAGGCGCGTGCGCGCCTGCAGGAACTGATCAGCGAGATCATCGCCGAGCGCCGCGCCAATGCCGACCGGCAGTACGGCGACGCCCTGGAAACCTTCATGTCCGGCACCTACAAGGACGGCACGCACCTGAGCGACAACGAGATCACCGGCCTGGTCATCGCCACCATGTTCGCCGGCCACCACACCAGCTCCGGCACCGCCGCCTGGACGGCGGTGGAGTTCGCGCGCAATCCCGAATTCACCCCGGAGGTGCTGGCGGAGGTGCAGCAGGTGTACGCGCAGGGCGGCGAACTGACCTTCGAGGCGCTGCGCGAACTGCCCAAACTGGAGCGTTTCATCGAGGAGGTGCTGCGCCTGCATCCGCCGCTGGTGCTGCTCATGCGGCGTGTTATCGAGGACATCGACTACAAGGGTACGCTCATCGAGGCGGGCAAGACCGTGGCGATTTCCACCTACGGCTCGCACCGCAACCCGGACTATTTTCCCGACCCTGAGCGTTTCGACCCGCGGCGGCCGCAGGCGAACACGGCGCAGTTGATGTGGGCCTATATCCCGTTTGGCGGCGGCCCGCACAAGTGCGCCGGCAACGCCTTCGCGCTGATGCAACTGAAATCGATCTTCGCCGCGCTGCTGCCGCGCTACGAGTTCGAGCTGGTCGACGCGCCGGAGAGTTACCAGGACGACCTCTCGGCCATGGTGCTCAAACCCAGCTCGCCCTGCCGGCTGCGTTACCGCCGCCGGCAGCCCTGAGCGCGCCAGCGCAGGAGGTGCCGCATGGCCCTGAAAGTAAGCGTGGACCGGGAGCTGTGCCAGGGGCACAGCGTGTGCCTGGGCGAGTGCCCGGAGGTGTTCGACGTGGTGGAAAGCGACGAGGGATATCCCCAGGTGGTCGTGCTGCAGGACGCACCGCCGGAAGCGCTGCGCGAGAAAGTGCTGGCGGCGGCGCAGTACTGCCCGAACCATGTCATCACGGTGAGCGAGGAATAGGGCGCGACGCATGCAGGTACTGATCACCGGCGGCACGGGCTTCGTCGGTTCCCATGTCGCCCGCCAGTTGCTCGCTGCCGGGCACGAGGTGCGCCTGCTGGTGCGCGACGCCGCGCGGGCCGCGGCCATCTATGCCGGTGACGAGCGGCAGCCGCAACTGCTGGTCGGTGACATCACCGACGCCGCCTCCGTGCGCGCCGCCGTGGAGGGTTGCGACGCGCTGGTGCACGCGGCGGCGGGCACGCCGATCCGCAGTGAATCCGTCGAGCAGATGTTCGCGGTGAACGTCGGCGGGGTGAAAAACGTGGTCGCCGCGGCCCTGGAGGCCGGCGTGGCGCGCATCGTCTGCCTGTCGAGCATTACCGCGATCTTCAACACCGACGGCGACAAGGTCACGCCGGAGGCGCCGCCGGCACCGGCGAAACTGCCGTATGGGCGCAGCAAGGTCGAGGCCGAACACTACCTGCGCGCGCTGCAGGCGCAGGGCGCGCCCATCGCCATCGTCTACCCTGGTGGAGTGATCGGCCCGGACGACCCGGGCTTCTCCGACACCTGCGCGGCGCTCAAGCACCGCATCGACAACGGCTTCCGTATTTTTGGCGACGGCGGGATACAGCAGGTGGATGTGCGCGACCTGGCGGCATTCGTCTGCGCCCTTGCCATCGACGGTGGCGCCGGGCGCTTCCTGCTCCCGGGTGTGTACCTGAAGTGGACCGCCTTCGCCGATACCGTGGAGGAGGTGTCGGGCTGCCAGCTTGAACGTATCCCCGCCCAGGGCTGGAAGCTGCGCCTGGTCGGGCGCCTGGTCGACCTGGTCCGACTGTTCAGGCGCGTGGACACACCGATTTCCGCCGAGACCATGCGCTATGCCACCCTGTGGCCGCACATCGCCAACACGCCGGAGCTGGAACAGCGCGGCCTGGGGCTGCGCGCGCCGCGCGACACGTTCGCCGACACGCTGGCCTGGATGGTCGCCGCCGGGCACCTGGGCCGCGAACAGTGCCCGGCGGTCGAGCCCTGGCCGCGGAGCGCGGCCGTATGAGCGCGCCAGCCGCCGGCGAGCCGTTCTGGTTCGAGGACTACGTGCCCGGCGAGGAGCACGCGGCGGGCAGCCACACGGTCGAAGCCGCAGAGATCATCGCCTTCGCGCGGCAGTGGGACCCGCAGCCTTTCCACATCGACGAGGAGGCGGCGCGGGCGTCGGTGTTCGGCGGCCTGACCGCCTGTTCGGCGCATATCTTCTCTATTTTCTGCAGCACCAGCCAGCGCTGGCAGAGCGGCGTGGTGCAGCAGGCCGTGGCCGGGCTGGGCTTCGACGAGATGCGCATGCTCGGCCCCGTGTACGCCGGGGACACGCTGCGTTGCCGCTCGATCATCGATTCCGTACGCCCGTCAGGCAGCCGCCCGGACTGCGGCGTGGTGGTCTACCACACGGAGCTGCTCAACCAGCGCGACGAGGTGGTGTTCAGTATCCGCGCCGCCAGTCTCATGGCGCGAGACCCGGTCAGGCGAGACCCGGTCAGGCGAGACCCGGATACGGAGCAGGGCGGGTGAGCGCGGATTTCCCCTTGCTGGCCTCGCGCGCGCGCATCGGCGCCATGGAACTGCGCAACCGCATGGTCATGTCGCCCATGACCACCGCCTACTGCAACGACGACCAGACGCCCAGCGAGCGCCTGATCCGTTATTTCGAGGAGCGCGCGCGCGGCGGCGTGGGGCTGATCACCACGGAATTGATCACCGTGGACGAGGAACACCGCTACATGCACCGTTCCATGACCCTGGCGCACGACCGTTATATCGACGACCACCGGCGCCTCACCGAGCGCGTGCACGAGCACGGCGCGAAAATCCAGCCGCAGCTCAGCCATACCGGGCCGGAGAGCGTGGCGCCGATGTTCGGCGGGGCGCAGCCGCTGGGCCCCTCGGTCAACGTGGCGCCGGTGTGGGGCTGGGCCAGCCGGCCGCTGGACATCGCCGAGCTGCCGGCCATTGCGGCACAGTACGGCGAGGCGGCCCGCCGCGCGCGCGAGGCCGGGTACGACGGCATCGAACTGCACGCGGCGCATTGTTACAACCTGCTCGGTTCCTTCCTCTCGCCCCTGCGCAACAAGCGTACCGACGAGTACTCGGCATTCCGGGCAGAGACGCGTACCCGCCTGATCACCGAGGTGCTGGCGCAGATCCGCTCTCGCGCCGGCGAGGATTTTCCGGTGACCCTGAGTATTTCCGGCTACGAGCGTACCCCCGGCGGTCGCGCCCTGGATGACACCCAGCGCCTGGCGCCGGAACTGGTCGCTGCGGGCGTGGACTGCTTCCGCGTCAGCGGCGGCATCTCTGACTCGCTGGTGACCATGATGGTGGGTCGCTCCGAGTACGGCGACGCGCACAACGTCGCCCAGGCCGAGGCGCTCAAGCACGTGGTGGACGTGCCGGTGATGCTGGTGGGTCGTATCCACGACCCGGAGGTCGGCGAGCGTATCCTGGCCGAGGGCAAGGCGGACCTTATCGCCATGGCGCGGCCGCTACTGGCGGATCCCTACCTGCCGGACAAGGTGGTAGGGGGCCGGGCGCAGCGCATCCGGCGCTGCATCTCCTGTGAAAACTGTATCGACTCCATGCAGACCCGCGATGACCTGGGCTGCGCGGTCAACCCGTTCTCCGGTCGCGAGGGCAGCCTGCAGGTGTCCGCCGGACGCCGCCGGGTGGTGGTGGTCGGCGCCGGCCCGGCTGGCCTGGAGGCGGCGCGGCTGGCGGCGCAGGGCGGCCATTCGGTGGTGTTGCTGGAGCGCCAGCGCTGGCTGGGCGGCGCGCTGCTGCTGGCCGCGACGGTGCACGGCGACAATGCCCGCTTTCTCGACTGGCTGGTGGCGGAGGTACGCCGCCTTGGCGTCGACATACGCCTGGGGCAGGAGGCCACCGCGGAGTCGGTGCGCGCCCTGCAACCGGATGAGGTGATCGTCGCCAGTGGCGCGCGGGTCACCACGCCGGATATTCCCGGCGTCGAGCAGGCCCAGGTGCTCACCGGCGCGCTGTTGCGCCAGGTGGCCGCCGGTGCGCTGCACGACGATGAGCGCTGGCGGCTGGGATCGTGGCAGCGTGCCCTGGTGTCGCACCTGGTGCCGGCCCTGCAGCCGTGGCTGACGCCGGCGCGCCTGCAGCGCCTGAGCCGGCTGTGGCTGCCGCTGGGCCGCGAGGTGCTCATCGTCGGCGCCGACCTGGCGGCGGTGGAACTGGCCGAGTTCCTGGCGCGGCGCGGCCGCCGTGTGCACCTGCTGGACAGCGCGACAAAAATCGCGCCCGAGGTGGGCAAGAAACGCCGCGGCGAACACATGGACCGCCTCGACGCCCTGCGCGTGACCGTCAACACCGGCGTGAGCATCAGCCGGATCGAGCGCCGCGCGGTGGCGATACAGGCCGGCGGGCGCGAGCGGCTGGTGTACGGCGACAGCATCCTGGTTGCAGGCACGCCGCTGGCCGATACCGCCCTGGCCGATGCCCTGGCCGCGGCGGGGCTGCCGGTGCGCGCGATCGGCGACTGTACCGGCCTGGGATTGATCGCCGGCGCCACCGCGGACGCTGCACAGGCGGTGGCTGCGATCGGCGTGGCAACGGGCGCCGCCGATGCGCCCGCCGAGGCGGCTGCGCTGTGACCGGTGCGGCATCCACGCCGGCCGGGACCGGTATTCCGCTGGTCAGCGGCGCGTCCGGGCAGGGCGGGCACTTTGCCGAGTTCTGCGCCAACCCGGCCCTGTTCCTCAGTCGCGCCTACCGCGAAAACGGCGAGATCTGCCAGTTCGACCTGAACGGTCTGCGCAATATACTGCTGGTGTCGGCGGAGGCGCACGAGGCGGTGTTCCGCGCGCCGGACGAACTGCTCAGCGCCGCCGAGGCGTACCAGATGATGGTGCCGGTGTTCGGGGAGGGCGTACAGTACGGCGCGCCGCCGGAGCTGGAACGGCAGCAGTTGAAAATGCAGGCGCGCGGCCTGCGCCAGGATCGCATGAAGCTCTACGCCGCGGTGATCGCTCGCGAGGTGCAGGACTGGCTGGCGGACTGGGAGGACGAGGGTGAACTGGATATCTACGAGGCGTTCACGCGTCTGACGCTGAAAACCTCGACCCACTGCCTGATGGGCGAGGAGTTCCGCTACACCCTCACCGAAGAATTCGCCGACCTGTACCATGAACTGGAGGCCTCGGTGAGCCCGGCCGCGCTGCGAGACCCGGACGCATTGGGAGAGGTGGCGGCGCGGCGCGATCGCGCCCGCGCGCGCCTGGCGCAACTCATCGGTGAACGCGTCGCACAACGCCGCGCCTCCGGTGCGCAGCACCCGGACATGCTGCAGGTGTACATGGACGCGCGCTACGAGGACGGGCGTGCACTGAGCGAGGACGAGATCGCCGGCATGGTGATCTGGTTTATGTTCGCCGGTCATCACACCAGCGGCAACACCTCGTCCTGGACCGCGGTCGAACTGGCGCGGCACCCGGGGCACGCCGCCGCTATCGCCGCGGAGGTAGACGAGTTGTACAGTCGTAACACCGAATTGAGCCGCAACGCCCTCAAGGAAATTCCGCGACTGCAGGCGTTCATCATGGAAGTGCTGCGCCTGCACCCGCCGCTGGTCACCTTGACCCGACGCGCGCTGCAGGACTTTCACTACCGTGATTATGTCATCCCCGCCGGCAGTAATGTCATGGCCTCGCCCTATGTGGCGCACAGGCTGCCGCAAACTTTCCCACAGCCGGATCGCTTCGACCCGACCCGGCCGGAGCCGGACAATGTCTTCGCCTTCATCCCGTTTGGCGGCGGCCATCGGAAGTGCGTCGGCAACGCCTTCGCCATCCTGCAGGTGAAGGCGATTTTTTGCGCCCTGCTGCGGGACTACGCATTCGAACTGGTGGATGCCCCTGACAGTTACCGCGACTACATGCCGTCGCTGATCCTGCGTCCCTCCGAACCCTGCCGGCTGCGCTACCGGCGCAGGCGATCGACGTGAGCGGCCGATACTGCATCAGGGCCGATATGCAACTGTGCCAGGGTCACGGGGAGTGCATGGAGGAGGCGCCGGAACTGTTCGAGGTGGATTACGACACCCAGGTGTATCCACGCGTGCGTATCCTGCAGCCGCGACCGGACCCGGCCCTGCGCGTCAGGGCCGAGGCCGCGGTGGCGCAGTGCCCGAACCGGGTGCTGAGCATCGTGGATATTGACTGAGCCGACAGGTCGCGCCAGCCCAGGCCGCGGGCGGAAAACTGTGCACTGCCGCGCACTCTGGAGCGCGCGCATTGACAGGCTGCCCCCATTGGCTAACATGGGCCGCCTGAGGCGCTATCGGCAGTGATGGCGCGGGTTTCGCAAGCCGGCGACTCGGCGGCAGTGCGGGTTTGCAGGGGCGAACGATTGAGAGCCATTGTCCACATCGGTACCGAAAAAACCGGTACCACCTCCATCCAGAAATTGCTCTACGTCAACCGCAGGAAGTTCCGTGGCGCGGGCTACCATTTCATCCAGAGCGCGGGCAAACAGAACAACCGCGCGCTGCCCGCCTACTGTATCAATGACGACAAATTCGACGATTTTTACCGCCACCAGGGCATCCTGACCCTGGAGCAGCGGCAGGAGTACAAGGCCGGCTTCCTGCGCGAATTCGAGGCGGAACTGGCGTCGCTGCCCAGGGGCGTGCACACGGTACTCATCAGCAGCGAGCATTTCCACTCGCGTATCCGCACAGAAGAGGAGATGGACAATGTCCACGCGTTGCTGTCTCCCTATTTCGAAGATATCCGCATACTGTGCTACCTGCGTGAGCAGGTCACGACCTGTGCCTCCTATTATTCCACGCACCTGAAATCCGGCGGCATGGAATCCTTCGATGTCTTCATGCAACGCTGCGCGCCGGGTAACTACTATTTCAATTACCACACCATGCTGGCCAACTGGGAGCGCTGCTTCGGCCGCGACGCGCTGGAGGTCGCCCTGTTCGACAAACAGCATTTCCTCAATGGCGACCTGCTGGACGACTTCACCGCGCGCATCGACCCCTCACTGGTGGGCAAGGTGAACAAGAACTTCCAGAGCGAGAACGAATCGCTGACCCCGGCGGGACAGGCCTTCGCCCTGGCGGTCAATCGCGCCTTTCCCATCCGCACCGCCTCCGTCGAGGAGGGCGCAATCCGCGACAAGTGCCGAAAACTGATCAACCAGCGCTCCCGCGGCAAGGGCCAGCTGCCCTCCCTGGAATCGCAGCACGAACTGTTCGACGCCTTTCGCGAAAGTAACGAACTGCTGCGGGAAAAATTCTTTCCCGACGAAGGCCCGTTGTTTCGCGAGCCCTCCAAACCTCCGCCGGCGCCGCTGGAGCTGGATGACACGCTCATCGAGATGCTCATGGCGGTGCTCAAGATCGTCAAAAAGGAGGGCAGGGGCGTCCTCGACGCGCGCCAGTACAGCGAGGCCTGCGGGCGCATTATCGCCAGCCTGATCGAGTCCACCGCGGGCAGTGATGCCGATACACCGGGCAGGTCCATTACCCTGAGTGAGGCGGACGCCCGGCTGTTGCGCCGCGCCGCGGTCAAGCTCGGCCATCGCGACCTGCCCGCCGCGATCAAGCTCCTGCGCATGGCGCATGAGATCGACCCGTCGCTGTCGGGAGTCGGCGTCAAGCTGGAGGAATTCCAGCGCCGCCTGGACGAGGGCGTGGAGAAGTCGCGTTACATGATCGCCTATTTTTTCGACGGGCCCGACCTGGAAAGCTGGGAGGAGGAGCGGCGCGACGCCCTGGTATCCCGTCTGCAGGAGTGGGTGCACACGCTGGAACTGGCCGAGGGCAGCCCCATGCAGGCGCTGCGTGAGCCCTGCCGCTTTGAACCGGGCGGCGCACAGACCTCGCCGGGTACTACGGCCAGGAGCTACACCATGATCCTGGCGGCCTCGCTGGAGGAGGCCCGCGAGGCGGCGCAGCGCTGCCCGTTTCTCGATTTCGGCGTCGCCGTGGAGGTGTACAGCCTCAACGCATTGGCGCGCCAGGCACCGGCGCAATGAACAGGAGGCTGCGCTACCTCCGCGACCGGGTGGTCAACGCCTGGTGGATGCTGCGGCGCGGTGAACTGAAGTCCATGTTGCGGGCCGCATTCCTGGAACTCAAGCACCGGGTGGAGAGCGTGCAGGCCTGGTGGTATCGCCGGCGCAAGATCGATTTCAGCAAGATTCCCGGCTCCGCCTACGCGGACAGCCGCAAGGTATGCCCGCCCAGCTACCGTCCCACAGTGTCGCGGCGGTTGACAGAGGTTCCGCTTGAGGCGGACGCGCAGGTGCTCGCGGCGGAACTTGCCGGGTTGCGCGACTCCTTCGATATCCCGGTCAAGGGGGGATGATGAGCGAAGTTCGCGTCGCCCTGGTTACGGTTACCTACAACGCACTGGAATTCCTGCCGGACTTCTTCGCATCCCTGCAGCAGCTTGACCTGGACGGCTTGTCGCTGGATGTCTGCCTGGTGGACAACGGCTCGCAAGACGGCACGGTTGACTGGGTGCGCCAGCAGCAGCCGTCTGTCACCGTCGTGGAGAACGACGAGAACAATTATGCCCGCGCGCTCAATCTCGGTATTGCGCGCACCGAGGGCGACTACGTCCTGATCAGTAATAACGACGCCACGGTGGACAGCGCCTGGTTGCAGGGCATGCTCGAGGTCTTTGCCCGCGACGAGGCCATCGGCGCCGTGCAGAGCAAGATCTTCTTTGCCGACAACGACCTGATCAACAGCGTCGGCGTGGAGGAAATCGAGCAGTACTACTTCAAGGATATCGGCTTCGAGGAGGAGGACTCGCCGCGCTACGCGCTGCCGGCGCAACGCGAGTACGTCACCGGCGGTTCGGTCATGTTTCGCCGGCGCTGCCTGGAGGATGTCGGGCCCTGGGACGAAGAGTTCATCATGTTCATGGAGGACGTGGACTACAGCGTCCGCTGCCGCAAGCACGGCTGGCAACTTTGGTACGCGCCCATCAGTGTGCTGTACCACCGCTATCACGGCAGCTCCTCCCAGGCGTTGTGCGAATACTTCTGCACACGCAACCGCTTCCTGCTCGTCGCCAAGCATTTCCCGCGTGAGTTGGCCGCCTGCATTCCCGGCTCACACTTCTTCAAGAAGGGCGAATACGACCTGCTCTACCGCTCCCTGTTGCACAGCGTGCGTGTCATGTGCGGCTGCCAGGACACACAGACGGTGATCGACGTCCTGCGCGAACTGCGCAAGACGTTGCCGCGTTACCTTGGCGAAGTGGCGGCCTGCAGTTTCTTTTCCCACCTGGAAGTGGTGCTCGGCCTGCGCCGGCCGCGGGTGGGAATCTACGACCATGCCGGGCACTTCGCCGGGGGAGGACAGCGCTACGTGGCCGAGATGGCGGCGATTATGCAGGAGCGCTACGACGTCACCTACATCTTCAACAACGACGTGACCCTGGAGGACTACCGGGAGTGGTTTGACCTCGACCTGAGCGCTTCGTCGATGAAGATTATCCGCATACCCTTTTTCGACAAGAAGGAGCGGTTCACTGCCGACGAGGGCATGGTGCTGGGCGAGAAGTACAATGTTTTCGACATCATCGCCAGGGAGAGCCTGAACTACGATATCTTCGTCAACGCGAATATGCTCGGCAAGGTCAATCCGCTGTCGCCGGCGTCCATTTTCGTCTGCCACTTCCCCGACCAGGAGAAATCGCATTATTTCCAGGTCGACAAGTATGACTACCTGATGATCAACGGCGACTACACCGGTGGCTGGGTGCGCAAGCGCTGGGGGCTGGAGCCGACGCACAAGCTCTACCCGCCGGTCAACATGTACAACGCCGCGAGCAGCGCAGACGACAAGGAAAACATCATCCTGTCCGTGTCGCGTTTCGAGATCAGCGGCAGCAAGAAGCAGGTCGAGTTGATCGAGGCGTTCAGCGCGTTGTGCCGACAGCACCCGGAGCAGACCCGCGGCTGGAAACTGGTGCTGGTGGGCGGCAGTACGCCGGGCAATACCTACCTGGACATCGTCCAGGAGGCAGCGCAGAAAGCCGCCTGCGACATCGAGATCAGGCCCAATGCGGCGGTCAGCGAGGTGCGCGACTACTACCGCCGCGCCGCCCTGTTCTGGCATGCCTGTGGCCTGAAGGAGAGCAAGCCCCACCTGGTGGAGCACTTCGGCATGACCACGGTGGAATCCATGCAGAACTACTGCGTGCCCATCGTGATCGACGGCGGCGGGCAGCGCGAGATCGTCGAGCACGGCGAATCCGGGTTCCGCTTCTCCAGCCTGGAGGAATTGCAGGCGCACAGTCTCAGCGTGATGGCCGACCCCAAGCGCCGCCTGGAAATGGCGCGGAACGCCTACATACGCAGTCACGAGTTCAACAACGAGGTCTTCCGCGGCAAGCTGGAACAGCTACTCGACGAGGTCGAGAATGAATTGCTCGGCCGTGACGTTCTCCCGCGTGGTTGAGCGGCGATGGAACTGATCTTCAACGCCGAGGCCCTGCGCCCGCCGATCACCGGGGTGGGCAATTACAGCTTTCACCTGTTGCGCCAGTTCCTCGCCAGCGACGAGGTGGACGCCGTGCACTGTTTTACCGGCACGCACTGGCAGGACGGTGAGGCGCAGCGGCGGGCCACCGACGCGCTGATCGCGCAGGGCGGGCAGGGCAGCCCCGGCGGCGCCGGGCGCCTGCTGCAGAAAGTGCGCCAGGCCGTGGGGCTGGTGCCCGGCAGCAAGGCGGCCTACGACGCACTGATGGCGCGCCGCTTCTCCCGTCATGCCAACAGTCTGCCCGGAGCGATTTACCACGAAACCAACTACATTCTCAAACCCTACGACGGACCCTGCGTCACCACGGTGCACGACCTCTCCCATATGCGTTTCCCGCAGTTCCACCCGCCCCACGTGGTGCAGTGGCTCGACAGAAAGCTACCGGCGACGCTGGCGCGTGCGGACCGCGTGATCACGGTGTCCGACGTGGTGCGCGACGAACTGCTAGCGCACTTCGACCTGCCGGCGGAGAAGGTGTGTACTGTTTACGAGGGCGTCGACAAGGACTATGTGCCGCGCGACGCGGCCGCCACCGCGCCGGTCCTCGACGCTCACGGCCTGGACCACAAGGCTTACGTGTTGCTGGTCGCGACCCTCGAGCCGCGCAAGGGAATCGACGTACTGCTCGCGGCCTGGGAGCAGTTGCCCGTCGCGCTGCGGCGCGAGTGTCCACTGGTGCTGACCGGCTCGTCGGGCTGGCTCAACAAGGAACTGCTCGGGCGCCTGGAGGCGTTGAAACGCGACGGCAGCGTACGCCACCTCGGTTACGTCCCCTCGTCGCAACTGCCGGCGCTGTTCTCGGGAGCGGCGGTGTTCTGCTATCCCTCCGTCTACGAGGGCTTTGGCCTGCCGGTACTGGACGCGATGAGCAGCGGCGTGCCGGTGATCTGTCGCGCCGGCACCTCCATGGCGGAGTTCTCGCGCGGCGCCTGCTTGCTGTGCGACAGCGGTGAGCCCGAGGAACTGGCGCAAAAGTTGCGCCAGCTACTGACGGACGAGAGCGAACGCGATCGCTGGGGCCGCCTGGGCAGGGAGCGTTCCGCGGATTTCTCCTGGGAGCGCTGTGCACGTGAAACGCTACAGGTGTATCGCCAGGTCGCCTGACTTCCCGTGCAGGGGTCAGTCCCTGGAATCCAGCATCCAGCTCAGGGTGTCGCGCAGGTGGGGGTGCGGCACATCGCCGATACACTCGCGCAACTTGCCCGGGTCGCCGCACAGGCGGTGAACCTCGTTGGGCCGGATGAAAGCGGGGTTGACGCGCAGTTCCAGCGTGTGTCCGGTGATGCCGGACAGTATGTCCACCACCTCGCGCAGGCTATAGGTGACGCCGCTGCACAGGTTGTAGGCCTCGCCGGGACTGCCGTGCTGTAACAGCTCCAGGTAATTCAGGCACACGCCGCGCACGTCGTTGAATTCGCGCTCCACCTCCAGGTTGCCCAGCTCCACCGCCGGCTGTTTCTCGCGAAAATGCCGCACCAGTTTCGGTACAACGAAGCGCTCGTCGTGGCCGACCCCTGTGTAGTTGAAGGGGCGTGTGGTGACCAGCGGCAGGTAGTCGGCGAAGGTCGCGCTCATGTGCTCCATGGCCAGCTTGCTCATTGCGTAGTGGTTGACCGGCGCGGGCGGGGTGTCTTCGGCCAGCGGCGAGGCGGCGGAATTACCGTAGATATTGGCGCTGCTGGCAATGATCACCTTGCGCGGCGGCGGGTCCATGGCGAGTAGCCCCTGCAGCAGGTTCAGCGTGCCGAACAGGTTGACCTGGTACAAGGCCAGTTCGTCGGCATGGGTGACCGCGCTGATGGCCGCGAGGTGAACGACGTAATCGAAGTGCTGCGTCGCCAGTTCCTGCTCGACGGCGCGGGCGTCGGTGATATCCGCCGCCAGGGCGTGCACGCTGTAACCTTGCTGCCTGGCAGCGCGGGCCAGGTGCCCGCCGGTAAATCCCTCTGCGCCCGTCAGTAGCAGCGTGCCCGCCATGTCACCAACTTTCCCCGCGGGTATGGCGTTCCAGGTCCGCCTTGACCATCATCTCGCACAGTTCTTCCAGCGTGGTGTCCGCGGACCAGCCCAGTTCCCTGTGCGCCTTGCCGGCGTCACCGATGAGCAGGTCCACTTCTGCGGGCCGATAGTAGCGCGGGTTGACCGATACCACCCTGGCCCCGCTGGCGCGGTCCACGGCGAATTCCCCAGTGCCGCTGCCGGACCATTCGAGCTGTATCCCGGAGGCGGCGAAGGACATGTCGACGAAATCGCGAATGGTCTGGGTGCGGCCGGTAGCCAGCACGAAAGTGTCGGCCGCATCGACCTGCAACATGGCCTGCATGCCCGCCACGTAGTCGGCGGCGTAGCCCCAGTCGCGCTGTGCGTCCAGGTTGCCCAGTTCCAGCGTGTCCAGCGTGCCGAGCTTGATGCGCGCGACCCCGTCGCTGATCTTGCGCGTGACGAATTCCTTGCCGCGCAGCGGTGACTCGTGATTGAACAGGATGCCGCTGGTGGCGAAGATGCCGTAGGACTCGCGGTAATTTACCGACATCCAGTGTGCGTAGAGCTTGGCCACGCCGTAGGGGCTGCGCGGGTAGAACGGCGTGTCCTCGTTTTGTGGCACCGCCTGCGCCTTGCCAAACATCTCAGAGGTGGAAGCCTGGTAGAAGCGGATGGCCGGGTTGACGATGCGGATAGCCTCGAGCAGGTTGACCACGCCCAAGCCGGTGATTTCCCCGGTGGTAATCGGTTGTTCGAAGGACACGCCGACGAAACTCTGCGCTGCGAGGTTGTAGATCTCGTCGGGTCCCACCGAATCCACCAGGCGCAGGCAGCTGGACAGGTCGGTGATGTCGTGTTCGACCAGCGTGAGGTGCTCGTGCCCGGTGATGCCCAGGCTTGCCATGCGCCAGAAGTTGACCGAGCTGGTGCGCCGGTAGGTGCCGGTGACGCGGTAACCCTGTTCGAGCAGGTAGCGCGCCAGGTAGGCCCCGTCCTGGCCGGTGATCCCCGTAATGATTGCGTTTTTCATTGTACTTATTGACCGTTACACATGGGCGCGGGCCGGGCTCGGCCGCGTCGAATTCATGTTACCTCGTGCGGCGGCAAAGTGCGATGCCGTATCTCAGGTGGTGATGATCAGGCGCAGGCCTTGCAGCTGCAGGTTGGCGTGGCGGATATGTACGGCGCACTCCTGGATCTGCCAGGACAGGTGATCCAGCTCCTCGGCGCGGATAGCGGGGTTCACCTCGCGCAGCGCGCGCAGGCGCTCCAGTTCGCCGCCCAGCAGCTCGCGCATCTGCGCCTCGGCGCTGTCGAGAATCTGCTGCAGCCGTTCCTGCGCGGCGGCGGAGGCCAGCGCCATCTTTGCCTCGACCTCGTCGTGCACCTGCTTGATGATCGCCAGCGCCGCCGATTTCCTCACTTTTTCGATGAGCTGGTTGAGGCGTTCGTGCGGCACGATGTCCGCCAGGTCCTTGCCGCGCGCGTCCACCAGCAGGCGCATGGGGCTGAGCGGCAGGAAGCGCTCGACGCCCAGGCCGCGCGGGGCGATACAGTTAACGGTATACAGCACCTCCAGCAACATGGTGCCCGGCGCTACGCCTTTCAGCTTGATGGTGCCGATCGCCGCGTTGCCCAGCTCCGTGGAATGCACCATGTCCATGGCCTCGGTGATCATGGGGTGTTCCCAGGTGAGGAATTCCATGTCCTCGCGCGCCAGCGCCGTGTCGCGGTCCAGGGTGACGGTGGTGCCCTCGTCGCCGACGTAGGGGAAGTGGCCGGTCAACATGTGTTCCGATGGTCGCAGTACCCAGGACTGCTCCGAGTGATGTTCCTGGTCGACGCCAAAGGCCTCGCACAGGCTTTCCAGGTAGTCCTCCAGTGCGGGGCCGCCCTGGTCCGCGACAATCTGCTCGATAAGTTGCGCGGCGATCCCGGGTCGGCAGGAATTGCGCTCCAGTAGCCGGTCGCGGCCCTCGCGCAACTCGCGCCGCGTCGCGGCGGTGAACTCGGCGCTGTCGTCGAGCAGCTGCGTGAACGTATCGTCGCGCGCCACCAGCTGCACCAGCAGGCGCTGCGCAAAGGTGTCGAAGATCAGGTTACCGGCGGAACAGCTGTCGCGGAACAGGTTGAGGCCGACGTCGTACCAGTCCAGCAGCGTTTCCTGTGCGCTGTCCTGCAGGTAGGGCACGTGAATTTCCACGTCGGCGCTCTGCCCGATCCTGTCCAGGCGGCCAATGCGCTGTTCCAGCAGGTCCGGGTTCAGCGGCAGGTCGAACAGGATGAGGTGGTGCGCGAACTGGAAGTTGCGTCCCTCGCTGCCGATCTCCGAACACACCAGCACCTGGGCGCCACCGCTCTCTTCGGCGAAATAGGCGGCCGCCCGGTCGCGCTCGATGATGGACAGGTCCTCGTAGAACGCCGAGGAGCGAATGCCGGCACGCAGGTGCAGGTGGTGTTCCAGTGCCGTCGCGGTGGCGGCGTGGGCACAGATGACCAGCGCCTTGGCCGGGCTGAGTTTCTTCAGCGTTTGCACCAGCCAGTCGACGCGCGGGTCGAATTGCAGCCAGCTGTCGTCGAGGTAGGGCAGTTCCGGGTACAGGCGCTCTTCGACTTCCCCCCCGGCCAGGCTGTACTGTTCCGGATTGGGCAGTGGATAGCGGTGCAGAACGCGTTGCGGGAATCCGCTGACCGCGGCGCGGGTGTTGCGGAACAGGACGCGCCCGGTGCCGTGGCGATCGAGGATCTGTCGTACCAGGTCGGCCGGCTCTGCGTCGCTGTCCAGGCCGGGGGGCAGTTCGTCGTGCATGGACTCGCCCGCTTCCAGACGTTCGACCAGGTCGCCCCAGCGGCGGAAGTCGGCCTCCTGCGCGCGGAAGGCGGCCAGTTCGTGAAAGCGCGAGGGGTCCAGCAGGCGCAGGCGCGCGAAGTGACTCTCCTGGCCGATCTGTTCCGGCGTGGCGGTGAGCAGCAGCAGCCCCGGCACCTGGGCGGCAAGCTGTTCGACGAAGCGGTAGTCCGCGCCGGCTTCTTGCTCGCTCCACTGCAGGTGATGCGCCTCGTCCACGGCCACCAGGTCCCAGCCTGCGTCCAGGGCGGACTGCGCCATACCCGCACGCGGTAGCAACAACTCCAGGCTGGACAGCACCAGTTGTTCCGACTCGAAGGGGTTGTCGTCGCCGACCTCGTCCAGGCGGCTGGCATCGAAGAGTGAGAAATGCAGGTTGAAGCGGCGTAGCAGTTCCACCAGCCACTGGTGCAACAGGCTGGGCGGCACCAGCACCAGCACGCGGGAGGCGCGCCCCGTGATCAGCTGTTGCTGGATGATCATCGCCGCCTCGATGGTTTTGCCCAGGCCCACCTCGTCGGCCAGCAGCACCCGCGGTGCGTGCCGTCTCCCAACTTCGGCGGCGATATACACCTGGTGCGGCAGCAGGTTGGTGCGCGAGCCGAGCAGGCCGCGGGCGGAGGAGCGTTGCAGGCGATCGGCGTGGTCAAAGGTGGCGACGCGCAGGGCGAACTCGCTGTTGCGGTCGAAGTGCCCGTTCAGCAGGCGCTGCTGCGGCGTGGTCAGCTGGACGAAGGCGTTCAGCTCCAGCTCGGAGATGGTGAGTTCCTGCTCGTGGTGATCCGTGCCCGTGTACAGCAGTAATCCCTGCTGTTCCTGCACTCCGGTGACCAGCAGTTCCACGCCCTCCACGGTGGAGATGTGGTCGCCCGGCTTGAAGCGCAGTCGCGTCAGCGGGGCGTTGTCGGTGGCGTAGGTACGCTCCTCGTCGACCGCGGGGAATGACAGGGTGACGCGTCGTCCCTCGACATCGACGATGATGCCCAGGCCCAGCTGTGCGTCCGCGTGGCTGACCCAGCGTTGTCCGATCAAGTAGTCCATCAGGGTTTTGTCGTGCGCTTAACGCTCAATTCACGGGAGCGGCGAAGGGCGCGTAGTGTATCACTGAAATACCCCGGAATCGCTATCGCGATAGCACTGTTTGTCTCAGGCGAAGAACAACGCGGTACTGTTGGCATAGGCCTGGCGCAGCAGATCCTCGACCTGCAGCTCCTTGGTTTGCGCAATACTCTCGGCAATGAACGGCAGGTAATAGGGGGCGTTGGGTTTGCCGCGGTAGGGCACCGGGGTGAGGTAGGGGGCATCGGTTTCCAGTAACAATTGCTCTACCGGCGTTGCGCGCACCACCTCGCGCACGTTGTCCGCGCGATTGAAAGTCGCGATGCCGTTGAAGCCCAGGCTGAAACCTTCGGCGAGACAGTACTGGGCCAGTGACAGCGAGGAGGTGAAACTGTGGATGACGCCCTTGCGCGCCAGATGCGCGCTGTGGTTTTGCAGGATCGCGCGGGTGTCCTCGTCGGCTTCGCGGGTGTGAATCACCACCGGCAGGTCCGACTGCGCCGCCAGTTCCAGCTGGCGTTCAAAGACTTCCCGCTGGACGCCGCGGTCGGCGTGGTCGTAGTAGTAATCCAGGCCAATTTCCCCCACGGCGAGGATACGCGGCTCGGCCAGGCCCGCGCGCACGGCGCTTTCCACCTCCTCGCTCCAGCACTCCGCCTCGTGCGGATGGATGCCCTGGGTACCCCAGATGACGCTGGAACCGTGCGCCAGCTCCACGACCTTGCCCAGGTTGTCGGCGGAGACGGCGATGGTGATGATGCGCTCCACACCGACCTCGGCGCTGCGCGCCAGTACGTCGTCGAGCTGCGTCGGCTCCAGGTAATCCAGGTGGCAGTGGGTCTCGATGATCGGGGTGTCGAAGCGCGGAATCTCGCGGCGGTTTTTCTTGCTCATAACGACTGCTGCTGTATGGGCGTTGCGAGCCCGGCGATGACGCGCTGGCGAATCTTGTTCTGCGCCGGCGTGCGCAGTTCGGCGATGGTACACGTGATTTCCTGCCACAGCCAGTTGTGCAGCGCGGAGTTGCCGGTGCGGCGGTGCGCCACCAGCGCGTAGTGGATGCCGAAGGCGCTCTCTCGCGGCATGGGCAGCCCGCAGACGCCGGCGGTGGCGGCGGGGTTTTGCAATACATAGGCCGGCGCGGGCATGAAGTGATCCGTGTGGCGCAGAACCTCCAGCGCGGTCAGCAGGTGGGAGATTTCCAGTGTGCCCATGGGGTGGTCTATCAGCGCTGCCACGGCGCCGGTGAGGTCCTGCAGCTGCAACTGCTCCTGGTCCGACACGTACAGGCGGATCAGTGGGTACTGGTGCAGCCTCTGCCAGTCGACGTCGCCGCTGGTGAGCGGATGATCCTCGCGCACGAGAATGATCGGCGGGCTGTCACCCAGCTCCTGCACGCGGTAGTCCGGCCCGTAGTTGGCCTGGCGGATGTGCAGGGCGAAATCGAGGTTGCCGGTGGCCAGTTCCTGCAGCTGGTTTTCCACGCGTGTGATAACGCGCAGGTTGAGCCGGGGCGCGCGCTGGCTGAGTTTTTCCATCAGCGGGGGCAGCAGGGCGACGCCGATATATTCGGACAGGGCCAGGGTTACCTCGCCGCTGAACCCGCCGGGGTCGAAGCCGGGACGCGCCAGCAGGTGGGCGATGTCGCCGAGCACGTCGGCCAGGGCCCCGCGCAGGGACTCGGCCCGGGGAGTCGGCTGCATGCCGTGGCTGGCGCGGGTGAACAGTTCATCGTCGAACAGGGCGCGCAGGCGTGACAGGGTCTTGCTCATCGCCGGCTGGGTAATATGAAGCCGCTCCGCGGCTCGTGACACACTCTGTTCTTCGAGCAGAACCTGTAACGAAATCAACAGGTTGAGGTCGACTTTGGCAAGGTCTCGCGTATCCATGGGCACCATTATGAATCAAATATATGGCATCCATCAATTTAATATATTAGATATATATCAGATGGTGATCTAAGCTTGGCTCAACTCGATCAGTGGTCCGCGAGGACCTGGCGCTGCCCGGTGTGGTCGCGCCGCAACACCCATCCAGGTCTGAACAGAGTTGTTGCAAACCCGCCTCACCGGCGGGTTTTTTTTGTCCGGCGGATGGGAATGGCTCAGGCGGCAGGCAGTTTCGGCTGTGCCTTGGCGGCGGGACGGCGCCGGGCCCGCGGCCGGCTGGCCGCGGTGGATTTGTCCCCGGCGGAGGCCTTGCCGGCGCCATTGTTGGAGGCCCTGGCCTGGCCTTCTTTACCGCCGCTCACGGTCGCAGGTTTAGCCGCGCCGGTGGCTTTTATTGCCTTACTGCCGCCGTTTGCGCCGGAGTTCTTCTTCGCGGCGCTCTTGCTGGCCGCGGCACTTTTGTTGGCCGCTGCACTTTTTCCGGCCGCAGCGCTTTTTCCGGCCGCAGCGCTTTTTCTGGTCGCGGCGCGCTTTCCGGCTGCGGCGCTTTTACTCTTTTTCGCCGCGGCGCGCTTTTTGCCTGTTTTACCGGTGGTGGCGCCGCGGTTCTTCGGTTTGCTTGCGCCAACGGCGCGCTTGCGTTTGGGCGACCTGATTTTCGCCTTGGCGGCGACGGCGGCGCGGTTGGCGCCGCTCAGGGCCGGTTTCGCGGCGGCGGCGTACAACTCCTCGTAGGCGGCGATCAGGCAGTCGTGGTAGGTCTCCGGGTCCGGCATGATGTCCCTGTCCGCAAGCACTGACAGTGTGATCCGCCCGGCGTAGCTGAAAACCAGGTGAAAAATGCCCATGCCCGGTGTGAGTACGCCCAGCCCGTAATAGTCGACCATCCTCGCCCCGGCGCAGTACAGCGGGAAATCCGGGCCGGCGACATTGGAAATACAGGTCGAGACGTTGACCGGGATGTGACGCGACAGGTGGTTGCGCGCCCAGAATCCGGCCACGGACTTCGCCACGACCGGGGAGAACGCCCCGGCGAGTTTCAGTGCGTCGACCAGCGGACTGGCCTCGCCGCTCTCCTTGGCGACCCGGGTCGATTCGTTCACCGCGCGCAGCCGCTCCACCGGGTCGGCAATATCCGTGTGCAGGGAGGCGAAGACCGAGCCGACCTGGTTGTTCTCATCGGTGGAGCCGCGCCGGGTGCGCATGTTCAGCGGCAGGCTCGCCGCCAGGGAGCCGCTCTCGGGCGCCGCGCCCCTGGTTTCCAGGTAGCGTTGCAGGGCGCCGCCGATGACGCACAGCGCGACGTCGTTGACGGTTACGCCGACCGCGTTCTTGATATCCTTGAAGCCCTCCAGGGGAAATTCGCCCGCGTCGAACACGCGGTGCGGCCCCACCGGCTTGTTGAGGATGGTCTTCGGCGCGTTGATGTCCGGCGTGGGTATTTCCTTGCGTGCGACGCCGTAGGCGTATTTGCCCAGGTCGCGGGAATTTTTCACCGCGCCGCTGACCAGGGACGCGGTGTTGCGCACGCTGTTCAGCGTGGCCTTGGTGAGCAGCTCCGACATCGAGGGTGAGACGTCCACCAGGCGCGGCTCGGCCTTGGGTTGTTCTGCGTAGTCCGGGTCCGGCACCAGGTCGTGCAGGGCCGTCATGAAGGAGGCGCCGCCGGCGCCGTCCACCAGCGAGTGGTGCATCTTGGTGTACACGGCGAAACTGCCGCGCGGTACGTTGGGAATATTGTCCAGGCCCTCGATGATGTAGGCTTCCCACAGCGGTCGCGACATGTCCAGCGGGCGCGAGTGCAGGCGCGCGGCCTGGATGCATAACTGGCGCCAGTCACCGGGCTCGGGCAGGGCGATGTGGCGCAGGTGGAACTCGACGTCGAAATTGGCGTCCTTGACCCAGTATGGCCGGTCGAGGCCGCCGGGGACCTCTACCAGGCGTGTGCGGAACAGGGGCAGGTTGCCGAGCCTGCGTTCGAAGCTGGCGATGACGTCCTTGAAGCGCACAAAGCCGCCGGGGGCGGTGGAAGGGTCGTAGATGCCCAGGCCGCCGATGTGCTGCGGCGTATTGGTCTGCTCCAGGTTGACAAAAGCTGAATCGAGAATGCCGAGCTGTTTCATGCTGTTACTTCGCCCTCCGGGGGCGTGCCCATGGTTTAAAGGTAGTCCAACTCCGTCGTTTTGGCCCGCGCCGGGTCGCCCTTGACAGCCACGGAGCGCGTCGCGAACCTGTTCCCTGGCGTATTGCCGGAGAGGTCCAGGCGTGGCATGTTGGAATGGTCGCGGCCCTGCGACGGGGCGCGTTTATACCATTGTTCCCCCTGGCCAGACCAGCCGAGGTGGTAAAAGTGCTCAAAAATTGTGCAAAGTGCTGAATAGCTGGACTGTCCACAGGGCGCGCTGTTCGCGCCGTCTCGGCACTTGCGCGTTGCTTGCCATACTCTGGATTGCCCCGTCCTGGGGCGCCGGTTACCCCTACGGCCAGTACATCCTGCGCGCCGGCGACACGGTCTCGGACAGCCCGCCGCCGCTGGCCGGTCCGGTACAGGCGGCGGGGGATGCGGCACCCGTGGAGGCGCGCCTGCTGGAGCTGGAAGAGGGCGGGGGACCCTACAGCGGCGACCTCGCGGAAGTACTGGCGGAGCTGGCCGCGCACTACCGCGGGCGCGGCGACAGCGAGGAGGCGCTGCGCCTCTACCGGCGCGCGCTGCACGTCGTGCGCATCAACGAGGGCCTGTACAGTGAACGGCAGGCGCCGCTGGTGCGCGCCGAGCTCGACATCTACCGGGAGCGCGGCCACTTCGCGGCGCTGGATGAGCGCTACGACTACTACTTTCGCCTGTTCGGGGGCGGTCGGCCACCGCTGACCGAGGTTCGCCTGCGCGCCGCGCTGGGCTACCTGCGCTGGCAGCGCGAGGCGCTGCGCCTGGGGCTGCCCACCCGCCCCGAGCGGCGTCTGCTGGACCTGGTGCAGCTGAATGGACAAATGCTCGACAACGCTACCGCCAGCGCGGGTTTGCCGGCGCAGGCTCGCGCGCGTCTCGCCCTGAGCCAGTTGAACAACCTCTACCTCGTGCAGGACATGGTGCCGCTGGTGGAGCGCGACCCGTTCCAGGCGACGGCCTTCGCGGCCCCGGGCAGCCGGCAGGACCCGGCGCAACAGGATTTCGTACAGCGCCGGGTACAGAATTTGCGCAGCGTGGCCTATGCCCAGGGCGTGGACCTGCTGCAGGGGCTGATCGCGGGCTGGCCCGTCGCGGAGGACGTGGAGCAACTGGCGGCCCTGCACCTGGCGCTGGGCGACTGGCACCAGTGGCACGACAAGTGGCACAGCGCCGCGCCTCACTACCAGGCCGTGGAGCGCCTGCTGCGGGAAAACGGTCGCCGCGATACCCTCGACCGCTGGCTGGGCGCGCCCGTGGAACTGCCGGCCAGCGGTGTGTTCAACGGCCTGCCCGAGCAGCCGCTGGACGCCGCGGACGCGGCGCCAGCGGTGACACTCAGCTACGATGTCGACCGGCGCGGACGCGCGCGCAATATCGCCACGGTGGCCTTGGCGCCGGACCAGGAAAACGCGGGTATGCGCGTGGTGCGCGCGCTGCGCGAGGTGCGTTTCCGCCCACGCTGGCGCGGCGGCGCGGCGCAGGACAGCACGGGCCTGCTGCGCGAGTACCGGCTGCTGCGTTGAGCGCTCAGGCGTTTTCCACCACCAGGATGGCGCCGCTGGCCTTGATCGGGCCGCTGGTTTCCCAGTCGATGATTTCGGCACAGTGCTTGTCCACGCAGCGTTCGGCCATGTCGAAGAACGGCGCACGCTCGGGGTCGGCGATGAGAATCTGCTTGACGCCCGCCTTGACCGCGCGGTTCACCATGTTGGCGACCGGGCTCACCAGTTCGTCCCAGAAGCAGATATCCGCCGCGATCAGCATGTCGTAGCCGGACAGCTTTTTTACCGAGAGCTTTTCAAACCGCGACACCATGTGCTCGGTCTCCACGCCGTTGATGTCTGCCGTGGCATCGAGAAAGGGGAAAACGTCGGGGTCGGCGTCGACGGAAGTCACCTGCGAACCCAGCTTGTTCGCGCACCAGATGCCGGAGATACCCCAGCCGCAGCCCACGTCCATGACCTTGCGGCTGTGCTCCGGCGGGTTGCGGTGCAGGTAATCGATGAGCAGGCAGCTCGATTTCCACAGTTTGTTGCCGTGGATCGAAGGTTCCACGCCCTGGCGTTTTACCTTGCGAATGGCAGGGTGGGATGCGGTCGGTATGGTGATGCCCCTGAAGCGGTGGCCGGTCGTCGGCGCCTTCTTCTTGCCCTTGCCTTTTTTCTTACTGCTCATCCGGCTCTCCTTCTGCCAGTGTTGGATTGACCCATATCGGGGAAGTCCAGGCCCTCTCCTGCAGGATCGGGGAATAAAAAGCTTGTTGCGCAGGATCCAGGCAGCAGCGACCGTAGACGTCGCCGACCGCTCCCTGCTCTTCCATCTCGGCGTTTCTGGCCGCGGCCTGGGCCGCGCAGTCGCTGTCAAACGGATTTACGCCGGCGGCCTGACACTGCAGGGTAGTCCAGCGACATGACGGATTTTCGAGTACCCGCACGTAGTAGAATGCGGCCTGCTCGGGACGGTACCGGGGATCGCGCCACACGGTGCACAACTGGGCGTGGCCGCGGCCGGTGGGGGCGCAGGTCCGGGGGTCCACGCCGGCGTTGTTGTCCGGGCTGCCCGCCACGTCGAAGACCTCTTCGTGGGTGTCGCCAGCGGCGTCCAGCCAGCCCTTCACCACCTGTATGCGCTGCAGGTCATTGCCGGGATTGCCGGGGCTGCCCGGGTCCTTGCTGGCGCTGACCAGGAAGGTGGGGGAGGTGAGCGGGGCCGCCAACTGGCCGCCCATTGGGACGCCGCCCGCGTAGGCCTTGCGGATACCCTGTGGATCCGCGCACAGCTCGTGCGTGTAGTCGCGGCCGGCGAAAAAGCGCACCACCGGGCGTGTCCCGCTGGTCGCGTAGGTCTCCTTGCGCCGCATGGCCGCGAAGATGCTGTCGCGGGCATTTTCCTCCGCCCAGACTACCGCCAGCCCGCCCGGGTTGTCGAAAAAGTGGTCCTGTACATTGCGGTAGCCCGCGTCGCGGCGGCCGAGGTGGCCGACGTAATTGTTCTCCTCGGCGCCCCCCGGGGTGGCGCTGTGCGTGTCCGTGCTGCCGATGAATCCCATGGTAAAGGGGTTCGTGCCGGTGCGCGCGCCCAGGGCCAGGCCGTCCTTTAGCGTGTTGCGCAGCATGTTGCGGCGCCCGTATTCATCCACGCCCACCGGCCGCGCGTCCTCGGTTTGCACCTCGCCGAACACGGTTCCCAGCATGGACAGATTGTCGGCGACGACCTGTTCGAAATCGCACAACTCGTCCTCCGTAGCCACGCCGCGGCCGGCAAGGCGGTCGAAACGGCACTCGCTGGACGCCTTGTGCTGCACCAGTTCCACCAGCGGCTCGAAGAACAGGCGGTCGGTGGCTTCCCGCGCGTTGCGCGGGTCGGGGAACATCAGGCCCTTGCTCAGGTTGGAGTTGTGGGGGATGGACATCACATCACAGCCGGGGATGCCGTCTATGCACTGTTCGCGCAGCATGTTCCACAGGGCGGGATAGTTCCTGGAGCCGGTATCGTAGGTCGAGATGGCGCTGTCCGTCACCTTGTCGTTGCGGAAGATCACGTTGCGGTGCAGGTTGGCGTAGTCCGGGGCGTCGGTGTATTCGTAGCCCACAAACGTGGTGAAAGAGCAGTCGCCGCTGCGGTCGTAGTGGCGTTCGGCCGCGGCCTGGATACGGCGCCAGGCCGCGCGGTGCGCAGCGTCGCAATCGCCCAGGCGGCAGACGAAGGATTCGGCTTTCTGGTCCGAGCTGTCCAGCACGCCCAGGGATACCCAGTAGTTGGCCGCCAGCAGTTGCACATAGAAATTTTCATTGCGCGTGGCGATGCAGGCGGGGAACCAGTAGGCCAGTTTCGAGGCGTCCTGCGTACACAGGTCTATGGGGCCGAGAAACTCCGCGTGATCCGTGACCGCGGTAAAATCCAGCGGGCGCTGGATCTGCGCGGTAATGGACTGCTTGGCGTCGGCGTCGGAGAGCACGATGGGCTCGCCCTTGGCGTAGCGATAGGCGGCGTCTGGATCGTTGCGCTGGCTGGAAACGTAGCTGTCGAAGGAGTAGCTGGTATGCACGTGCAGGTCGCCGAACATGGGACGCCGCTCGGGCGTGTACTCGGTGCAGGGCTCGCGCTGTTCGGTGCGTTCGAAGGCCTGTAGCGGGAAGGCTGTCGCCAGCGCCAGCAGGCAGGCCAGCCCGGCAGCGACAATGCGGCTGATTTCGGGATGCTTCATCGCGCCTGTCTCCGCTTCGGGCCCGCCGAAAAGGCACATTGTGTCATTGCCTGCGTTGCCGCGCCAGTGGGCGGGCGCCCCCGGGGGGTTACTGGCGCTGGCGCAGTGGCTAAGTTAGGATTAAATAACGGGCCCATACCTGATATCGGTCGGCTCATAAAAAGGAAGTGAAAAAGTGACCGCACGGCGACAGGTCGAACTGCTGGAAAAGAACAAGCCGCGCCAGGAGCGCGCCAAACGTACCTACGAGGCCATACTCAACGCCGCCGCGGAACTGCTCGTGGAAGTGGGAATCGAGCGCATCTCGACCAACCTGGTCGCCGAGCGCGCGGGTATTACGGTGCCGGCGCTGTATCGCTATTTTCCCAATAAGTACGCGGTGCTCAACGCCCTCGGCGCCGGTCTCATGGATCGCCAGAACGCCGTTTTCCAGCAGTGGTTCGAGGACAACCTTGACGAGGGCGGCCTGGAATCCCTGCTGGACAACGTCGATGAGCTGTTGCGCAAGACCTTACAGGTGACGCGCGACCAGCCCGGCGGCCTGGAAGTGGTGCAGGCGTTGCGTGCGGTCGCCCCGTTGCAGGAAGTTCGCCTGGCATCGCATCGCCTGGTCGCCGGGCAGTTTGCGCAGGTCGCCGCGGACCTGGTGTCCATCGAGGTGACCGAGCAGCTGCGCTGCCAGGCGCGGCTGTCCGTGGATGTGGGTTACGCCATCGTCGAAATGGCGATGGAAGACGAGACCCTGGACACCGAGGCCGTGCTGGCCGAGGGCTCGCGCATGATCAATACCTTCTGGCGCAACCAGCTCGAGCAGCTCCAGGGCTAGTCGGGGTCACTCTCCGGCGACGACATCCTCGGCCTGAGGGCCCTTGTCGCTGTCCGCCACCACGAAACTGACGGTCTGCCCGTCGCGCAACGACCTGCGGCCGCTGCCGCGTATCGAACGGAAGTGGACGAAAATCTCCTCGCCGTTTTCCCGGATGATGAAGCCAAAGCCCTTGGATACGTTGAACCACTTTACCTTGCCGTGTTCACGGTCGCCCTCGAGCGGGGCCGGCTGCGGGCGTCTGTCACCCTCTGCCTCCTGTGCGGGGACCTGTGGCAACGCGTTTGTCGCGCCGCCCAGTAGTGCGCAACTGCAGGCGGTGATCGCGAAAGCGAGAAGCAGAACAAGGTTGAAAGCAGAACCTGTCAGGATAACGGACGTCAGGGTGGCGGCGACCAGGGCGATGGCGAGGCTGATGACGAGTTTGCGCGGTTGGTTCATTGTTTTCCTCTAGTTGCAGGGCCGCCTCGGGCGACCGGGGTATGGACGCGGGGCATTCTAACACCTGTGCGCAGGGCGTAAATGTCGTTGCCATTGAAGCTTGCGACAACTGGCCGTGCCTCCGGCGGACGCCGGTGAAAGGAGGGCGAGTGGCTGGAAGCTGCCGGCTGACCTGGATGAGGTCGGCCGGCGCGTCGCGACGTCAGCTAACCAAAACGTTAACTACAACTTGAGAACGTCTTCCGCCTGCAGGCCCTTGGGGCCTTCGATCAATTTGAATTCAACGGCCTGTCCTTCGTTCAGCGTGCGATAACCGTCACCCTGAATGGAGCGGAAGTGAACAAAAACATCGTCGTCGCCTTCCTGCCGGGTAATGAAGCCAAATCCTTTGGCATTATTGAACCACTTCACCGTGCCGCTTACACGATCATTCATACCACTATCCTCGGTCTAGCGTATTGCTTTTATTAGTTACGCCCCTGCGAGTGGGCGAACGGGTTACAGGGTACTGTAAAAGCGTGGTATTCAGATTGTTCTGATGCGGGCCAGTTGTTCCTGCAGGGTGCTCAGGGCCTGTTCCTGCGACTGTCGTTTTTCTCGTTCCTTGGCCACTACTTCCGGCGGGGCGCGGTCGACAAAGCTGGCGTTCTCGAGTTTGCCCTGGATACGCGACAAGTCAGACCGCAACTTGCCGATTTCCTTTTCGAGCCTCGCGATCTCGGCGTCTTTATCGATAAGCCCTGCCATCGGCACCAGAATTTCGAGATCGCCTGCCAGGGCCGTGGCCGCCGCGGGTGTCTCGTTTCCTTCCGATAACCAGCTTACGCGAGCAAGTTTAGTCAGCTTTTTCAGGTATTGCGAATTTTCCGCCAGTCTTTTTTCGTCCTGCTCATCACCCCCGCGCAGCAGTACATCGATCTCCCTGCTCGGAGGGATATTCATCTCGGCGCGGATTGTGCGGATGCCGACGATGACCGACTGCAACCAGTCGATCGCCTGCGCCGCGTCCGGGTCGTGGCGCTCGCCGTCGGCGAGGGGCCAGGGCTGCAACATGATGGTCGCGCCGGATACCCCGGCCAGCGGCGCCACGCTCTGCCATATCTCCTCGGTGATAAAGGGCATCAGCGGGTGCAACATGCGCAACCAGGCTTCCAATACCTGCACCAGGGTGCGGCGCGTACCGCGTTTTTCCGCGTCGCCGGCGGCTTCGTCCCACAGCACGGGTTTGGACAGCTCCAGGTACCAGTCGCAGTACTCGTTCCATATGAATTCGTACAGCGCCTGCGAGGCGAGGTCGAAGCGGTAGTCCTGAATGTGTCGCGCCACCTCGATCGACGTGGCGTCCAGCCGGCCGATGATCCAGCGGTCGGCCAGGCCCAGTGTTACCTCGCCACCGGCGCCGCAATCCTGGTCCTGGCAGTTCATCAGCACATAGCGCGCCGCATTCCAGATCTTGTTGCAGAAATTGCGGTAGCCCTCGATGCGGCCGATGTCGAACTTGATATCGCGCCCGGTTGAGGCCAGCGAGTAGTAGGTAAAACGCAGGGCGTCGGTCCCGTAGGAGGCGATGCCCTCCGGGAACTGGCGGCGCGTTGCCTTGTCGATTTTTTTCGCCAGCTGCGGCTGCATCATGCCCGCGGTGCGTTTCTGTACGAGGGTCTCCAGGTCGATACCGTCGATCAGGTCGATGGGGTCCAGCACGTTGCCCTTGGACTTGGACATCTTCTGCCCTTCGGCGTCGCGCACCAGGCCGTGTACGTACACGGTGTGGAAAGGCACCTCGTCGCGCAGGTGCAGGGTCATCATGATCATGCGCGCAACCCAGAAAAAGATGATGTCGAAGCCGGTGACCAGCACCGAGCTGGGGTGAAAGGTCTTCAGTTCGGGCGTCTCCTGTGGCCAGCCAAGTGTGGAGAATGTCCACAGGGCGGAAGAAAACCAGGTGTCGAGGACATCCTCGTCCTGGCGCAATTCGGTAGCGGCGTCGATAGCGTGCTCGGCGCGCACGCTCGCCTCGTCGGCACCCACGTAGATATTGCCGGCCTCGTCGTACCAGGCGGGGATGCGGTGCCCCCACCAGAGCTGGCGGCTGATGCACCAGTCCTGTATATCGCGCATCCAGGCGAAGTAGGTGTTCTCCCACTGCCGGGGCACGAAGCTAATGTCGCCGTTCTCCACCGCGGCGATGGCAGGCCCGGCCAGTTTGCGCGCGTCGACGTACCACTGGTCGGTCAGGTAGGGCTCGATCACCACGCCCGAGCGATCGCCGCGTGGCACCTTCAGGCTGTGGTCCTCGACCTTTTCCAGCAGGCCCAGGGCCTCCATGTCTGCGACCACCCGCTTCCTCGCCTCGAAGCGGTCCAGGCCGCGGTAGGCCTGCGGCGCGGCATCGCTGATCTGTGCGTCATCGTCGAAGATGTTGATCATCGCCAGGCCGTGCCGGCGACCGACCTCGTAGTCGTTGAAGTCGTGTGCCGGGGTGATTTTCACCACGCCGCTGCCGAATTCGCGATCGACGTATTCATCACCGATCACGGGTATTTCCCGCTCCGCCAGGGGTAGCATGACGTGGCGTCCTATGTAGTGCGCGAAGCGTTCATCTTCCGGGTGCACCGCGATGGCGGTGTCACCGAGCATGGTTTCCGGCCGCGTGGTGGCCACGGTGACGTATCCTTCCCCCCCCGCGAGCGGGTAGCGGAAATGCCACAGGAAACCTTTCTCCTCCTCGGAAATCACCTCCAGGTCGGAGATCGCCGTATGCAGGGCAGGGTCCCAGTTGACCAGGCGCTGGCCGCGGTAGATCAGGCCCTCGCGATACAGGCGGATGAACACCTCCTGCACCGCGGCGCTCAGGCCCGGGTCCATGGTGAAGCGTTCCCGCGACCAGTCCAGGGAAGATCCCAGGCGGCGCAGCTGCTGTGTGATCGTGCCCCCGGACTGCTCCTTCCACTCCCAGACCTTGTCCACGAAGCGCTCGCGGCCGAGGTCGTGGCGGCTGAGCCCCTCGGCTTCCAGTTGTCGCTCCACCACCATCTGCGTGGCGATGCCGGCGTGGTCCGTGCCGACCTGCCACAGGGTGTTGTAGCCGAGCATGCGGTGGTAGCGGATCAGGGCGTCCATGATCGCTTCCTGGAAACCGTGGCCCATATGCAGGCTGCCGGTGACGTTGGGCGGCGGGATCATGATGCTGTAGGCCTTGTCGCCCCCGGCCGGCGCAAAGTAGCCCTGCGTTTCCCATTCCTGGTACCAGCGGGATTCAATATCGGCGGGGTGGAAGGTTTTTTCCATGGGGTGAAGATCCGGCAGCAGGTGACTGGGGCCGACGCCGGCAACCGGGTCTGGCGAGGCCGGGCATTATACGCCAGTCGCCGCGGCGGCGAAAAGACTCCCGCGCCCCGGCACGGCGGGTTCAGAGATCGTGTTTATTCAGCTCGTAACCGCGCTCGCGGTAAAAACGGTAGGAGCTGCGCAGCGCCGCCAGGCTGTCCGCGTCCTGGGTGACCACCTCCGCGACCCGCTCGAAACGGCTGAAGAAGGCCGGTACATCCAGGCGCAGGTTGACCAGCAGGTCAGAGTGCCCGGCGGGCTCCTGGCCCCAGCCGATGGCGATGCCTTCGCTGTGCTGTGCGCCATGCAGCCCGTGGGGCAGGAAGCTCTCCGGGCGAAAGCTCCACAGCTGTTCGTCCAGGGTGTGCGCCTGCGCCTCGTCGGCGGCGTTGATGAACACCCTGTGGCCCTGGGAGAACGCCTTCTGCGTCAGGCGCATCGCCACCTGCAGGCGCGTCGCCGCGTCCGCGGATTGCAGCACGTAGAAATCCACGCGGGTCACGCGTCGCCGGCCTGGGACTGCAGGTAGCGGGTGAGCAGGGCGACGGGGCGCCCGGTGGCGCCCTTGGGAGCGCTGTTCCAGGCGGAACCGGCAATGTCCAGGTGCGCCCAGCGGTACTCCTCGCAGAAGCGCGCCAGGAAGCAGGCGGCGGTGATGCTGCCGCCCCCGGGCCCGCCGATATTGGCCATGTCGGCAAAGTTGCTATCCAGGGACTTCTGGTAATCGGACCACAGCGGCATCCGCCAGGCCCGGTCGTGGCTGTCGGTCCCGGCCTGCAGCAGCTGCTCGGCGAGATCGTCGTCATTGGCGAACAGGCCGGTGGCGTGGGAGCCCAGGGCGACGACGCAGGCGCCGGTGAGGGTGGCGACGTCGATAACCGTCGCCGGCTTGAAACGCTGCGCGTAAGTCAGCGCATCGCACAGCACCAGCCGACCCTCGGCGTCCGTGTTGAGGACCTCGATGGTTTTGCCCGCCATGCTGCGCACGACGTCGCCGGGTTTGGTGGCGCCGCCCCCGGGCATGTTCTCCGCGGCGGCGACTATGCCCACCACATTGATCGGCAAATTCATCTCGGCGACGGCGCGCAGGGTGCCGAAAACACTCGCGGCGCCGGCCATGTCGAATTTCATTTCATCCATCTTGGCGCCCGGCTTGAGCGAGATGCCGCCGGTGTCGAAGGTGATGCCCTTGCCCACCAGTACGTGGGGGTCGGCGCCGGGGCGGCCGCCGCGGTAGTGCATGACGATCAGCTTGGCGGGCTGGCGGCTGCCGGCGGATACCGACAGCAGCGACCCCATGCCCAACTCGCGCATTTTCTTCTCTTCCAGCACGCTGACGCTGATGGCGTCGAAGCGGCGCGACAGCTTGCGCGCCGCACTGGCCAGGTAGGTGGGAGTGCAGATGTTGCCGGGCAGGTTGGCCAGTTCCCTGGCGTCGTTGATGCCCAGGCCAGTGAGGCGGCCCTCCTTGAGGGCCTTGCCGGCCGCGCGCACCGGCACCTTGCCGCCGGGGTTGACGGTGAAACGCGTGAGCTTGAGCGCCGGCTTCGGCTCGCTCAGCGTCTCCCGGTAGCGGTAGTCGGCGGTGGTCAGGTGCCGCGCCAGGTAGGCCAGGAACCAGCAGGCCTCCTTCTTGCCCAGGCCCAGGGCGCCCAGGTGCAACATGGCGTTCCCGGCGGTGGTCTTCTTCAGCGCCCCGTACAGGTCGGCGCAGAAACCGCGCATGGCGGCGCGGTCGAACTTCTTCGCCTGGCCGCAACCCACCAGCAGCATGCGGCGGGCTCCCCCGGCGCCCGGCAGGAACAGGGTCTGGCCCTTGCGCGCGCTGAAGTCCCCCAGCGCCAGGGCCGCCTTGATGGCGCCGTCGCCGGCGCGGTCGAATGCGCGCGCTTCGGCGGGCAGGCTCTTCTTGTCACTGAACAGTGGGATGACGGCGCACTGGCTGCTGGCGCTGGCCGGGTCGGCGACCTCGCGGGCGGAAAATGTCAGGTTGGGCATGTGCATTCCTCGGGTGTTTGACGGGAGCTAGTGTAAGCGCAGGCGCACGCAAACTGAACCGGCAGCGCCTCAATCCGGCGCCTCCCGGGGCGTATCGCCGGCCGTATCACCGGCGCTGCGCCGTGCGCGCGGCGGCAGCAGGACCAGTTCGGTACGCGACAGGTAATCGTGCCAGTAGCGGCCGCGCCGGTCGACCAGGCACCACAGGTAGCCCAGGCCCAGGCAGGCGGCCGACAGCGCCGCCGCGCAGCAGCGCAGCAGGGTATTGCCCGGCGTCAGCGCGCGTCCGTCAAAACCCACCAGCTTGATGCGCCAGTCCTGCATGCCCAGGGTCTGGCCCTGCTTCAACCAGAAGAGTATGAAGAAACTGAATACGCTGGCGACGATGAGCAATTGCGCCAACTGCGGGTGCAGGGCGTGGTCTGCGCTGTGCAGCAGCTTTACCTGGATACCCAGTGCCGCAGCGTTGACCGCCGCGATCACGGCGATGACCAGGAACAGGTCGTACAGCATGGCGACCAGGCGTCGGAGCAGGGAGGGCGGAGGGAGTACTTGCGGGTCGGGCATGGGCGCAGTGTAGCATTACCGGGGCCGGTTTGAGGCGGCTTTGGCGAGCGTGCTAAATTGGCGTCAACACCCGGGAGCAGTGCGATGAATATATTGTTGGTGGAGGACGACAGGCAGGTCAGTGAGTTTATCGTCAACGAACTCACCGCTGCCGGACACCAGTGCGCTGCCGCGGGTGACGGCGAGGCGGGCCTGGCGGCGGCCCGCGCCGGCGCCTTCGATGTGCTGGTTGTCGACCGCATGATGCCGCGCATGGACGGGCTGCAGCTTATCCAGGCCCTGCGCCAGGACGGCGACCTGACCCCCGTGCTGGTGCTGAGCGCCCTGGGCGATGTCGACGACCGGGTGCAGGGGCTGCACAGCGGGGCGGATGACTACCTGGTCAAGCCCTTTTCCGTGGCCGAACTGCTCGCCCGCCTGGAAGTGTTGCAGCGGCGCGCCGCGGTCGCGGCCAGCACCCAGACCACGTTGCAGGTCGGCGGCCTCTCCATGGACCTGCTGCGCCAGCATGTCGAGCGCGATGGCGTCGAGATTACCCTGCAGCCGCGCGAGTACAAGCTGCTGGAGTACCTCATGCGCCACGCCGGGCAGGTGGTGACGCGGGCGATGCTGCTGGAGCATGTCTGGGGCTATCACTTCGACCCGCAGACCAATGTCATCGATGTGCATATTTCCCGGCTGCGGCAGAAAATCGATCGCGATTTCGACCCGCCGATGCTGGCGACCGTGCGCGGAGCCGGCTATCGGCTCGGGCCCGGTGGCGACAACGGGTAGCCGCCGCGGTGCAAGTCAGCCAGGTCCTGCGCAGCCTCACTTTTCGCTATATCGTCAAGTACGTCACCGCCCTGAGCGCAGGCGTGTTCCTGGTCATGGGTGCGTTCTACCTGTATTTCAGTTATTCACTGTTCGAGGAACTGGGTGAATCGATCCTCGAGGAACTGCAGACACTGGAACTGGTATATCGCGGCCAGGGGCTGCCCGGTGTCGAGCAGTACGTGACGGACCAGACGACGCGGCCGACCGTACACCGCTTCTACTACCTGGTCACCGACAGCGCGGGCGCACGCGTCTTCGGCGATCTTCCCGCCGCGCCGCGCTACACTGAACTGGACGATGGCTGGCTCGGTTTCGAGCTGGCGCTGCAGGACTGGGACGGCTCCGTAGACGTTGACTTCATCGCCCGCCCGCTGGACCTGGGCCGGGATTATCGCGTCATCGTGGCGCGCGACTACGCGGACATTGTGGACAGCGCCCGGCTGGTGTTCAGCAACCTGGTGCGGGTGATGGTCGCCACCATACTGCTGGGCGTGACCGGCGGATTCTTCAGCGCCGCCAGGACGCTGAATCGCGTGGAAGAACTCAACCGCGATATCTCGCGCATCATTCGCAGCAACCCGGGCGAGCGTTTGCAGGTCGAGGAGGAGGAGGGCTACGTCGGCGCGCTGGCACGGGTCGTCAACCAGATGTTGGAGCAGATGGAGTCACTGATGCAGGGCGTGCGCCGGGTCTCGGACAACATCGCCCACGACCTGCGCACACCGCTGACTCGCATGCGCAACGAGCTGAGCCAGTTGCGCGCGGATCTCAATGGAGGCGAGCGCGAGGAACTCGACCGCGTGATCGAGGAGTGCGACGACCTGCTGGCGTCCTTCAATGCGTCGCTGCGAATTTCCGCGCTGGAGTCAGGCAAACGCCTTAGCGGCGGCGCGCAGGTCGGTCTGCGCGCGCTGCTGCAGGACGTGGTCGAGCTGTACGAGCCACTGGCCCAGGAGCGCGCTATCGAGCTGGTCCTGGATGCGCCGCGGGAACAGGTCTGCAGCGGCGAGGCGGACCTGCTGTTCCAGATGTTCGCCAACATTCTCGACAACGCCGTCAAGTACACGCCTGAGGGCGGCCGTATCGAGGTACGGCTGCGGGAAAGCGGCGAGGGACACAGCGTGATCATCGGCGATTCCGGGCCGGGCATTCCCGCGGTGGAGCGCAAAAACGTGTTCCGGCGCTTCTACCGCGTCGAATCCAGCCGCGGTGAGACTCCCGGCCACGGCCTCGGTCTGAGCCTGGTACAGGCCATCGCCCAGTACCACCACGGCTCGGTGGAGCTGGGTAGCAACAACCCGGGGCTGCAGGTACGGGTAAAACTGCCGGCGAAGGTGGAGTGAGGCCCGGGGCGGGCGCTCAGTCGTCCAGTGACAGGTGGTCCGTGGCCGGTGGGGGCGGGGTCTCACGGCGGCGGTAGCGCTCTTCGAGGACGTCGCTGCCGGTCGCGGCCAGGTCCAGGCCGGACAGGTCCAGTTGCGGCGGCGGCGCCGGCGGGGCCGCACAGTCCTCGAATCCGGTTTGCGCCGGGTCCAGGTCCAGTGCACTGGTGTCCGGGTCCAGTGGCGCGGCAGAGGAGGGCAGATTGGGAATGCTGTCCCCGACCTCGCCCATATCCAGTTGGCTGGTATCGGGAGCGGGTGGCGGCGGTGGCGGCTCCGCGGAGAGTCGTTGTGCGCTGTCGTCCACCTCCAGTGCGGAGACGTCGACATTCACGCTCGGCGGGGTGGTGCGTTCGTTGTCGCGCAGTATGGCGCTGCCCACCGGCTCTATGATCAAACCGATCTCGTCGGCGTAGGCCGGTGCCTCGGGAGGTTCCTCGGGAGTGGGTTCGGCGTTCGCCTGAAAGCGCCTGTCATCCTCGGCGGCGGCCAGGGCGGCGATTTTCTCCGCGGCGGTCATCGGTCGACCGGCGTCGGCGGGTGCGCTGTTGGCGGGCCGTTGCGGCGCACCCTGCGCGGGGTCCTCTTCTTCCTGCATCGCGCGCAGAATCGGCTGGGCGCCGGCGCGTTCCATCGCCGCCTTGTACTTCTGCGCCATGGGCTCGTCGCAGTCTCTCTTGAGCAGCTGTATCTTGCCGCTGAACAGCTTGTCCAGGGTCGCCGCGTCGGCCTTGAACAGCTTCCCCAGGTTTTGGCGCACCACGGCCGGATCCATCCCTTCCCGCACCTGGCCCGCGTAATACACGTTGTAGCGATTGCTCATGACAGGTCTCCGCCACCTGTTATCCCGCCAGTATACGCCCTTGCGACGGTGACATCGCCCCTCCGGCGGGGGTACTGTTACCGCTTCTTTCGGCTGCCGGGGCCGCACCACTTCTGGTACTATTGGCAGCCCGCAGACCGACAGCCCTGTTCCGTTTATGAGCGACCGCGTGCCGACCCGATTCGTGCGTACCCTGCTGCGCATGGTGGGGGACAACGGCTACGATTTCAGCGCGGTGCTGAACGATGCCGGCCTGGAGTTCAATCCCCTGGACGAGACGGACCCGGCCTACCGCGCCGAGGTCAGCGCGATGCAATACTCGCGTGTCTACCAGAGTGTGCTGAGCCAGCTGCAGGACGAAACCTTCGGCACCACCGGCAGCGACCTTGTCACCCCGGGCGCTTTTCGTATGATGTGCTACTGCATCATCTCCTGTGGCAACCTCGGCCAGGCCATCCAGCGCGCCTCGGAGTTCTACCGCACCTTCTTCGACGAGCGCAGCCAGCTCTACGCCAACTTCAGCGACCATTACGCGCGCGTGGGTTATCGCTCCAGCGCGCACCTGCAACGCGCCCGCGTCGGCGTCTCCGACGCCTATGGCCTGTCCATGTGGCACCGCTTCTTCGGCTGGTTGTGCGGGCGCCCGCTGGAGCTCAAGCGCGTGGATTTCGCCGGCAGCCGGCCGCAGCGGCTGGAGAAATACGAGAGGCTGTTTGGTTGCCCGCTGTACTTTGGCCAGCCGCACGACCTGCTGTACTTCGACAGCGCCTGCCTGGCCTGGCCCATCGTGCACACCGAGCACTCCCTGCGCGAGTTCCTGCGCACCGCGCCGTACCAGCTGCTGCTGATGGAGAACAACCTCGACGCTGACAACCTGTCGGCACAGGTCAAAGCCATGATCGGCCACGATTTCAGCGAGGGGTTTCCCGGTTTCGAGACCATCAGTGCGGCGCTGAACATGTCGGCGCCGACCCTGCGCCGGCGTCTCAAGCGCGAGGGCACGACTTTCCAGCGGCTCAAGGACGAGGCGCGATGCGAGGCCGCGATTCTCTGCCTGGACCGCCAGGAGCTGTCCATCAATGACGTGGCGATGCAGATGGGTTTTACCGACCCCAGCGCGTTTCATCGCTCCTTCAAGAAATGGACCGGGCAGACCCCGGGTCAGTTTCGCGCGGCCCGTCGCCGGCGCGAATCCTGACCCCCTGTCGGCGCGACAGCGCGTTTGCTAAAATTGCACTCCCAGGCGTTTACCCGGTTTGCAAAGATGAGTGTCCAGCAGGAAATTGAAACGCAACTGCGCGAGGGTTTTGACCCGCAGCATTTGCAGGTCGCCAACGAGAGCGACCAGCACAGCGTGCCGGAGAATTCCGAGACACATTTTCGCGTGGTTCTGGTCAGCGCCGCCTTCGAGGGCCGCTCCCGCGTCGCCCGCCACCAGGCCGTTTACGCTGCCCTGGCGGGCCCGCTCGACGGTCCGGTGCACGCGCTGGCCCTGCACACCTATACCCCGGCGGAATGGCAGCAGCGCAGTGGCGGGGCGCCCGAGTCGCCGGCGTGTCTCGGCGGCAGCAAGGCCGAAGCTTCCTGAGATTGCCCGTGAACGAGATCGTCGTCGCCGCACTGTACAAATTCGTCACCCTCGAAGATTACCGCGAACTGCGCGAGCCGCTGCTGGATGTCTGCCTGGCTGCTGGCGCCAGGGGTACCCTGTTGCTGGCGCACGAGGGCATCAACGGCACCATCGCCGGCAGTCGACAGGGGATCGACAGTGTCTTGGCGCACCTGCGTGGCGATCCACGGCTGGCGGATATCGAGCACAAGGAGTCCTTCGATGACCACCTGCCGTTTCACCGCATGAAGGTCAAGCTGAAGAAGGAAATCGTGACCATGGGCGTGGCGGGTATCGATCCCAACCGGCGCGTGGGTACCTATGTCCAGCCGCGCGACTGGAACGCGTTGGTCGACGACCCGGAGGTGTTGCTGATCGATACGCGCAACGACTACGAGTGCAGCATCGGCAGTTTCCGCGGCGCGCTGGACCCGCATACCGAAAATTTTCGCGACTTCCCCGCGTTCGTGCGCGAGCATCTGGATCCGGCGCGTCACAAGCGAGTAGCCATGTACTGCACCGGCGGGATCCGCTGTGAGAAAGCTTCGGCATTCATGCTGGACGAGGGTTTCGAGGAGGTCTATCACCTGCAGGGCGGCATCCTCAAATACCTCGAGGAAGTGCCCGTGCAGGACTCGGCCTGGGAGGGCGAGTGTTTCGTTTTCGACAACCGCGTCTCGGTGGACCAGCGTCTGCAGAAGGGAAGTTACGACCAGTGTTACGGTTGTCGGCGTCCCATCACCGCTGCCGACAAGGCGTCGGACAGGTATGAAAAGGGCGTGTGTTGCCCGTACTGTCACGATCGCCAGACGCCGCAGCAGCGCGCCGCCTTCCGCGAGCGGCAGCGGCAGATCGAACTGGCGCGCCTGCGCGGCGAACGGCACGTTGGCGCGTCGCCCCCGCCGCGGCAAAAACAACGCGCCGGTTAAGGCGTGGTTCAGCGCAGGTGGCGCTGCAGCGCCTGGCGGAACAGGGCGACCGGCACGTAACGACTGCGGCCGGCGCCATCACCCGCTGACACCACCCCACAGTACATCGGCTGTCCGGCCGCCACCTGCACTACCGCTCCCCCCGATGCACCCTTGAGCGCGCTGCAGTCGGTTTCCGTGTACCCGCGCTCCCGCCCGCGGATATGGCAGGCCGGGTCATAGCTCAGCAACCTGTCGCCGGCGCCGTTCTCGTGGTCACGGGAATAGCCCGCCATGCTCAGTGGTAGCGCCGCGTCCGCCTCTGCCGGGTGCACCGCCAGGGCGCGCGCCTGTGCGCCGGGCACGGGTCGCTGCAGGCGCAGCAGGGCCCAATCCGCGTACATGCCGCCACCGTCGGCCAGGCGCCGCGCCTCGATGGGCGCCTGCCCGGGCAGGCTGAACAGGATGGGCTTGCTCAGGTCGCCGTAGCGTTCCAGGCAGTGCCAGGCGGTCACCACGGTATCGGCGCTGGCGCGGCCGGGCAGGGCGAGCAACGTGGCGCTGCAGTCCTCGCGGTGATGCACGCGGCGTCCCGACAACCGGCTCTGTCCCGGCACGTGCAGGTGGCCCACCGCGTCCAGCCAGGGATTCGTCGTGCCGTCGTAGACCCGCCGTGGGTCGGCCGGGGAGGGCGCTGCCAGTACCCAGGCCAGCAGTAGTGCGACGACCCCCTGGTAGCGGCGGATTGCAGTTGGCATTGTCGTTCCCGGCGGTGCGTCCGCGGCAGTGAAACAGGAAGGCCGCGCCCCTTGGCCCGGGGCGTCGGCGGCATTAGCATGGGCGTGCGCAACTTCGTTTGTCAAACAGCACAGCCAGGGGGTTACATGGGATTGCAAAGCGACAGGGTTGTAGTGGTCACCGGCGCCAGCCGCGGTGCCGGGCGCGGTATCGCCCAGGCCCTGGGCGCCACCGGTGCGACGGTCTACGTCACCGGGCGTACGCGCCGGGACGGGGAGGCGGCGCTGCCGGGTACGGTGCAGGGCACCGCCGACGCGGTGAGTGCCGCGGGCGGCCACGGCGTGGCGGTGTACTGCGATCACGCGGACGACGCCCAGGTGCGGGCACTGTTCGAACAGGTGGCTGACGAACAGGGGCGACTGGATATCCTGGTGAACAACGCCACCAGCCTGCACGACGCGCTCACCGACAGCGGGCCGTTCTGGGAGAAGCCGCTGGCGCTGACGCAGTTGTGGGATGTGGGCATGCGTTCCCACTACACGGCGACCTGGCATGCCGCCCCCTTGCTGCTGGCGGCGGGGCGGGGCCTGGTGGTGAACACCTCCTCCTTCGGCGGCCGCATCTATATGCACGGGCCGGCCTACGGCGCCGGCAAGGCGGCCGTGGACAAGATGTCCCACGACATGGCGGTGGACTTCCGGCCCCACAACGTGGCCGTGCTGTCCATCTGGATGGGCCTGTTGCTCACCGAGCGATCGCGCCGGGTCTTCGATGCGGAGCCGGACAAGTACGCGGACCTGGTGGCCACCGCGGAGCACCCTGAATTCACTGGCCGCGTGATCGATGCCCTGGCCCTGGACCCGGACCTGATGGCGCGTAGCGGCAAGGTCTGGATCGGGGCCGAACTGGCGCAGGAGTACGGTGTCTGCGATATTGACGGCAGTACGCCGCCCTCGCACCGGGCCTTTTTCGGCGATCCCACGACGTTCGGTGACGCGGTGGTGGAGTGAGCCGGCGCGCGCTGCGATAGCCCAAATGGAGGATGCCGGGCCTGGTGGCGCTGCAGTAGAGTGAGTGTCCTGAGAACATTGCCGATACGATGCGGAGAGCCTTATGACCAGCCAGCAAGCGATCGAAATGAACAAGTACGGACTCGATAGCCCCCGTGCACAGGAACTGTTGGCCGCCGCCAGGGCCATGGGACCGGCGCTGAAAGCGCGTCGCGAGCAGGCCAGCCGCGAGCAGCGCGTGCCCGACGAGACGGTGCGGGAAATGCATGAAGCGGGTTTCTTCAAGATCCTGCAGCCGGAACAGTGGGGCGGATACGCCATGGACCCGCAGGTGTTTTACTGCGTCGGCCTGGAAGTCGCACGGTACTGCCCGTCCAGCGCCTGGATTCTCGGTGTGATCGCGGTGCACAACTGGCAGCTCGGTGTATTCCACGACCAGGCCGCGCAGGATGTCTGGGCCGATGACCCGACGACGCTGATCTCCTCCTCCTACGCGCCCGTGGGCAAGGTCAAGGTGGTCGACGGCGGTTTCCAGCTGAGCGGGCGCTGGAGTTTCTCCAGCGGTTCGGAGCACTGCAAGTGGGCGTTTCTCGGCGCGGTGGTGCCGACGCCGGAGGCACCCTTCGATATGGCCAACTACCGCACGTTCCTGGTGCCGATCGAGGACTACGAGATCGTGCACAACTGGGATGTGGTGGGCTTGCAGGGCACCGGCAGCCACGACATCGTGGTCGAGGACGCGTTCGTGCCCGAGCATCGCACGCACAAGTCGATCGACGGCTTCCTCTGTGACAACCCCGGCAACGCGGTCAACGACGCGCCCCTGTACCGCATGCCCTTCATGCAGGTGTTCGTACGCGCTGTGTGCACGGCCACCCTGGGCGCCTGCGAGGGCGCGCTTGACGCGTTTATCGAGGTGGCCAAAACGCGCCAGGTCGGCCCCAACAAGATGAAGGACGACCCCTTTGCACGGGTGCTGGCGGCCGAGGTGAAGGCGGAAATCGAGGAGATGAAACTCACCATGATCCGCAACTTCGACGCCATGATGGCCTGTACGCGCGCCGGCAAGCCGATCCCGGTGGAGGATCGCGTGCGCTACCGCTACGACTCGGCGGTGGTGGCCGACCGCTGCCTCGCCCTGTCCAGCAGGATGCTCAAGGCCGCCGGTAGCGGTGGTATTCGCCTGGACAGCGAACTGCTCGCCTTCCACCTCGATATCCTGGCCAGCCAGGCTCACGTGGCGAACCACTCCAATCCCTTCGCCATCAATATGGGCGGGGTGCTGTTTGGCGAGGAGAACGCTGACTTCGCGCTGTGACGGGCGCTGCGACCCGAACCTGTACCGTTTCTCCCGCAGTGGCGGGAATCCAGCACAAGGGAACTGACACACGATGGAAATGAAAGGACTGCTGCCCGAGGGGCATTACGCCGACTGCGCCAACGGCTACCGTATCCACTACCTCGACGAGGGCGAGGGCGAGGCAGTCGTGTTCCTGCACGGCTCCGGCCCCGGCGCCAGCGGCTACAGCAACTTCAAGGGCAATTACCGTCACCTGGTGGATGCGGGCTACCGTTGCCTGATCCCGGATCACATCGGCTACGGGTTTTCCGACAAGCCCGACGACGTCGACCACCCACTGTCCTTTTTCGTCGAGTGCATCGTGCAGACACTCGACGTGGCCGGTGTCGAGCGCTGCACGCTGGTGGGCAACTCCCTGGGCGGGGCGGTGGCCCTGGGTATCGCGCTGGAGTACCCCGAGCGGGTGGAAAAGCTCATCCTCATGGCGCCCGGCGGGCTCAGTGAACTGCACGAGTACCAGGCGATGCCCGGCATGCAGAAGGTGTTCCAGGTTTTCGGCTCCGGCGAACCCGTCACCCACGAGGTGATGAAGGACCTGTTCGCCACCGGGTTGATGCACAACCCGGCGCACGCCACCGACGAACTGGTGCGCGAGCGCATGCAGGTGATGGAAATCATGAACGGCCACGTCATGGCCACCATGCAGGTCCCCGTGCTGGTGGACCGGCTGGGGGAGCTCGATTGCCCGGTGCTCGGCTTCTGGGGCATGGACGAAAAGATGATGCCGGAGAACGGTATCATGGCGATGGCGCACAATATTCGCCATCTTCGCTTGATCCTGGTGACCGAGTGCGGCCACTGGGTAATGGTAGAGCACGAGGACATGTTCAACCGCGCCTGCCTGGATTTTCTGCAAAACGGCTAGCTCTCTCCCACGGCGCCGTCATCCGGCGCCGACGCATGTTTCGCTTAACAGTCTTCTCACGCGCGGGCTTGAGGCGCGGGTGGGCTCGTTGTACCGTGTGCGCTTCGATGACCAGGCGGAACGCACTGCGGTATGAGCGAAGAACTACCGGCGCTGCCGGCTATAGACGATATCCGCGACCTGCTGCGCTTCGAGACGGAAGAGGGGCGCATCTGGCTGGCGGAAGAGCGCATGGTGCTACTGCGCAGCAGCGAACTGCGCGGTCTGCGCCGGGAGTTGATAGAGTCACTGGGTATGGAACGGGCCAAGGGCCTGCTCATCCGTATGGGCTATATCGCCGGACAGCAGGACGCTGAGACGGCGCGCAGGTTGCGACCAGATGCCTCGTTGTTCGACGTCTTCTCCGTTGGCCCGCAATCCCATATGTTGACCGGCCAGGTCAAGGTTACCCCCCTGCAACTGGAGGTGGACGAGGGCGGTAGTCATTTCCACGGTGTCTTTGAGTGGGCCAATTCTTTCGAGGCGGAGATTTTCCTCACCGAATACGGCGTCAGTTACGAGCCGGTATGCTGGGCGCAGATTGGCTACGCGAGTGGCTACACTTCGGAGTTTTTCGGCAGCCAGATACTGTTCCGTGAACAGGGATGCATGGGGTGTGGAGAAAAGGTCTGCAGAATAGAGGGGCGCCCGGCGCAGCAATGGGATGACAGCGAGGAATTGCTGCGTTTCTATCGCCCCGACCGTATCGCCGACAAGCTGTTTGCCCTGCAGTCCGCGGTGACCGCGCTGCGCGAGAACCTCACGGCGGAACAGAGTTTCGGCGACATGGTCGGTTGTTCGGCGAAATTCCTGCAGGTGCGTGAGCTGCTGGCCAAGGCGGCGGAGAGCCAGGTCACGGTGCTGTTGCTGGGTGAGACGGGTGTGGGGAAGGACATGTTCGCCAAGGCGCTGCACGAGGGTAGCCCGCGCCGGGACAAGCCTTTTGTGGCGGTCAATTGCGCGGCTATCCCCGGCGACCTGATCGAGGCGGAGCTGTTTGGCGTGGAGAAGGGCGCCTACACGGGTGCGGACGAGTCGCGGCCGGGACGTTTTGAACGGGCCCACGGCGGCACCTTGTTCCTGGATGAGGTCGGGGAATTGTCTCCCCAGGCCCAGGGCGCCCTGCTGCGAGTGCTGCAAGAGAAGGAACTGGAGCGCGTGGGCGATACGCGTACGCGCAAGGTTGACGTCCGGTTGGTGGCAGCCACCAACGAGAACCTCGACCAGGCGGTCAGCGAGGGTCGCTTCCGCGCGGACCTGTTGTACCGCCTGAACGTGTACACGGTGACTGTACCGCCGTTGCGCGAGCGAATCGACGATGTCCCCGAACTGGTACGCCACTTCGTCGAGAAGTATTGCTCGATACACGGCAAACAGGTCCGGCCCCCCACGGACCGGGCCATGGCCATGCTCAGGTCCTATCACTGGCCTGGCAATATCCGTGAACTGGGGAACATGATCGAGCGCGGCATCATACTCGCCGAGCCGCGCGGCCACATCGAGGCGGAGCACCTGTTTCCACAGGCCGCGGGCCCGGCCGGCCAGGAGCCGGCGCAGGGGGACGCGAGCGGCCTGGACGAAATCGCGCGGCAGGTGCTGGACCAGGGCATGAGCCAGGCGGAACTGGAGAAAGCATTGCAACGCGCGGCCCTGGCGCGCTGTGATGGCAATATCACCCGCGCCGCGGAGCTGCTGGGCCTGTCGCGCGCCACGCTGGACTACCGGCTGAAAAAAGAGGCCGGGAGCCCGTAGGTCATCAAATCATGAAATTATCATTTCCTGATTTCATGAAATGATTAAAACTCCTCTCGAAATTATTCCCTTCAGAGCAGCTAGTACCTCTAACTAGCTAAATTATATATATTTTTGCCTTCTGGCACGCGCGTTGCTTTGTATCACTCCATCAAATAACAACGATGGGCAACGGGCACCAGCCGATGGTAGCGCTGCCAGACCACACGCAAGACAACGAGAACGCTCCGCTCAACCGGATGACGCGCTACGTGCGCGTGCGCCGGGTGGTGGGTGAGCGCTTCATTGAATTCGATTTCGCCATCGGCGATCCCTGCCTGTACGTCGAACTCGTTCTGCCCCGGGAGGCCTTCGAGCGCTTCTGCCGCGACAACCGTGTCCACGTCATGAGTGCTGACGAGGGCCGGGCGGTGGACGCCGATATGGAGAAATGGCGCTACGGCGATAGCCGCACAGGCAACCCATCCTCAACCGACGACCAGCGGGAGCAGCAATGACCATTGAAATCAAGACCTCCACCCTCGAGCCGGTGCGCAACACCTATGAGCACATCAAGCGGCGTTTTGGCGACAAGCCTGCCTCGCGTTACCAGGAGGCGAGCTACGATGTCGCGCCCACGCACAACTTCCATTACCGGCCGTACTGGGAGCCGGACAGGGAACTGAACGATCCGCGCCGTACGGCAATCGTGATGCAGGACTGGTACGCGCACCGCGACCCGCGACAGTACTACTACGGCGCCTACGTGCAGGCGCGCGCGAAGCTGCAGGAGATCACCGAGGCCAACTACGCGTTCTTTGACAAGCGTGGGCTGGGAGAGCGAATGGACGAGGCGGTCAGGGCCAGGGTCATCCGCTGCCTGGTGCCGCTGCGGCACGCGGAACTCGGCGCGAACATGAACAATGTGTTCAGCTCAGCCTATGGTGTGGCCACCGTGATAACGCAGGCGTTTTTGTACAACGGGATGGATCGTCTCGGCATTGCCCAGTACCTGTCGCGAATCGGCCTGCTGCTGGATGGCAATTCAGGCGCCAGCCTGGCCAGCGCCAAGGAGTACTGGATGACGGACCCCGTCTGGCAGGGAATGCGCCGGTATATCGAGAACGTCCTGGTGCTCAAGGACTGGTTCGAGGTTTTTATTGCGCAGGACGTGGTCCTGGACACCCTGGTTTACGACCTGATGTACCGCCAGTTTGACGAGGTGCTGACGGAACTCGATGGCGGCGATATCGCCATGCTCACGGAGTTCATGAAGGAGTGGCACAAGGACACGTCACGCTGGGTCGATGCAGTAATGAAGACCTGCATCGCCGAGTCGGACCACAACCGCGAGACCATTGGCAGTTGGGTGCAGGATTGGCGCGAGAAGGCTGTTACCGACCTGTCGCCGCTGGCGGAAATTGCAGTGGGCGAGGGCGCCCTCAACGAGAGCGTGGACATACTCAACAAACGCCTGGCCAAAGTCGGCCTGAATTCATAAAGGAGAAAACCATGTCCAAGGTCTACCTGGCATTGCAGGACAACGAGGAATCCCACTACATCGTGGAAGCGGTCGAGGAGGACAACCCCGCTGTCACCGTGATCTACCAGCCGGCAATGATTCGCATGGAGAACGAGGGTCAGATGGTAGTCAGGCGGGAGACGGTAGAGGAAAAAATGGGTCGCGACTGGGAGGTCCAGTCCATACACGTCAACCTGATCACCCTGGGCGGCAACGTCGAGGAGGATGACGACGCACTCACCCTGAGCTGGAACGACTGAGGAGCAACTGTGATGAGTCCGAAGAAACTGAGCCTGAAAGAAAAATACAGCCTGCTCACCCGCGATCTGGAATGGGAGTACAGCTATCGCGACTACAAGGAAATCTTTCCCCAGGAGGAGTTTGAGGGGATCAAGATCACCGACTGGAGCAAGTGGGAGGATCCCTTCCGCCTGACCATGGATGCCTACTGGAAGTACCAGGCCGAGAAGGAAAAGAAGCTGTATGCGATTTTTGACGCCTTTGCGCAGAACAATGGGCAGTTGAACGTGGCGGACGCCCGCTACGTCAACGCGGTCAAGCTGTTCCTTACCGGTGTTTCACCGCTTGAGTACCAGGCGTACTCGGGTTTCGCGCAGGTCGGTCGCCAGTTTGGCGGCGTCGGGGCGCGGGTGGCCTGCCAGATGCAATCGCTGGACGAACTGCGCCATGTGCAGACACAGATCCACGCCATGAGTCATTACAACAAGTTCTTCGATGGTCTGTCGGAGTTCAACCACATGCACGATCGCGTGTGGTACCTGTCGGTGCCAAAGAGTTTCTTCGATGATGCGCGCAGTGCCGGGCCTTTCGAGTACATGGTAGCCATTGGCTTTTCCTTCGAGTACGTGCTGACCAACCTGTTGTTTGTGCCCTTTATGTCCGGGGCGGCCTACAACGGCGACATGGCCACCGTGACCTTCGGCTTCTCCGCCCAGTCGGACGAGGCGCGGCACATGACGCTGGGCTTGGAGATCATCAAGTTCCTGCTCGAACAGCACCCGGACAATGTCCCCATCGTACAACGCTGGATCAACAAGTGGTTCTGGCGTGGCACGCGCGTGCTGACCCTGGTGGCCATGATGATGGACTACATGCTGCCCAATCGTGTGATGTCCTGGAAAGAGGCTTTCGAGGTCTATTTCGAGGAAGCCGGCGGTGCGCTGTTCAAGGACCTCGCGCGCTACGGCATCGAGATGCCGGTCTACGCGGAAACCGCTATCGCGGAGAAAGAACACTTGTCTCACCAGGCCTGGAGTATTTTCTACAACTACACCCACGCCGCGGCTTTCCATACCTGGATGCCCAACGAGCGCGAGATGGACTGGCTCTCCGAGAAGTACCCGAACACCTTTGACAGGTATTATCGCGCGCGCTTCGAACACTGGCGGGAGATGGAGCGAGCCGGCGAGCGTTTCTACAACCCGACCCTGCCCATGCTCTGCCAGACCTGCCAGATCCCCATGGGCTTCACTGAAATGGACAACCCGACACTCATCGCCTACCGGCAGTCGGTCTTCCAGGGTGAGCGCTACAACTTCTGTTCCGACGGCTGCAAGGACATCTTCGACCATGAACCGCAGAAGTATGTGCAGTCCTGGCTGCCGGTACACCAGATATTCCAGGGCAACTGCGGCGGCGCGGAGATGGAGGATGTGCTGGCCGGGTACTACCGCATGAACCTGGGGACGGACAATCTCGACTTCCATGGTTCGCCGGACGAACAGCGCTGGAACCATTGGCACAATTTGCAGACTGCCGCCGAGCAGATGAAGAAAGCCAGCTGAGGAGAGCAACCATGGCAGTAGCAGCAATCACGGATAACTACGCCGGTGAGCGACTGGACCGGGTGGAAAATTTCCACGGCAACCAGGTGATCTATATCGGCTGGGATTACCACCTTATGTTCTGTGCCCCCGTCGCCTTTGCGATTTCGCCGGACACGCCGTTTGACAGGCTGCTGGAGGAGTTGATTCCTGGCGCCTACAGCCAGCACCCCGAGTTCGAACGCATCGACTGGGACAGTGTGCAATGGATACTGAATGGTGAGGCGTTTACCCCCGAACTCGATGCCTCGCTCGCCGCGCAGGGGATAGACCACAAATCCATTCTTCGGTTCAACACGCCGGGCCTGGGTGGCATCCAGGGCAGCGGTAGCTGAGGCGAGGGCGCTGATATGTACCAGGTAACCGTCGAACCCACCGGTGACGTGGTCGAGGTCGAGGAGGGCCAGAGCATCCTCGACGCAAGTCTGCGCCAGGGTGTATGGCTGCCATTCGCCTGCGGCCACGGCACCTGCGCAACCTGTAAGGTACAGGTCCTGGAGGGGGATGTGGAGATCGGCAACGCCTCGCCTTTTGCGCTGATGGACGTGGAGCGCGACGAGGGCAAGGTGTTGGCCTGTTGCGCTATCCCCGAGTCCGACCTCGTTATAGAGGCTGACATCGATGTCGACCCGGACTTTCTCGGCTACGCGGTCGAGGACTTCGAGGCGACGCTGACGTCCATCGAGGTGCTTTCGCCCACCATCCGGGGGCTGCACTTTGCACTGGACCACCCCATGCAGTTCCAGGCCGGGCAGTATATCAACGTGGTGTTGCCGGGGATCGAGGGCGCGCGTGCCTTCTCCATCGCCAACAAACCCTCGGACAACGGTGTCCTGGAACTGCACGTACGGCGCGTGCCGGAGGGCGCCGGCACAGGCTATCTCCACGATCAACTCAGGGTAGGGGATTCACTGCAGGTGTCCGGGCCCTACGGCCAGTTTTTTACCCGTAAGTCGGCACCGGAGGACCTGATCTTCATTGCCGGCGGCTCAGGACTGTCCAGTCCTCAGTCCATGGTGCTGGACCTGCTGGAACAGGGAGATACGCGCAACATCACCCTGCTGCAGGGTGCTCGCAACCTGGCGGAACTGTACCACCGGGAGCTTTTTACGCAACTGGCGCGGCAGCACGAGAACTTCACTTATGTGCCCGCATTGGACGCACCGCAGCCGGAGGATAACTGGGATGGCTTCTGCGGCTATGTTCACGAGGCGGCCGTAGAGCATTTCGGCGGCCAGTTCGCGGGTCACAAGGCCTACCTGTGTGGGCCACCGCCGATGATCGATGCGGCGATTACCGCACTGATGCAGGGGCGGCTGTTTGAGCGCGACATCTACATGGAGCGCTTTCTCACGGCGGCGGACGGAGCGGAGGGCGGCGTCAAGAGCGCGCTGTTCAGGAAGATATGAAGTACCGGGTCGCGGTGGTGGAAAGCGGTGAGGCGTTTCTCTGTGCCCGGGAAGAGCACCTGCTGCAGGGTATGCAGTCCTTTCGGGTCGGTACACCACTGTTGCAGGCCATTCCTGTGGGCTGCCGCGGCGGCGGCTGCGGCGTGTGCCGCATCAGGGTGCTGTCTGGAGATTACGAGACGCGCAAGATGAGCCGCAAGCACATCGCCGCAGAAGACCAGGCGCGCGGCATCGTGCTGGCTTGCCGGGTGAGTCCGCGCAGTGACCTGCACATCCAGGTGCTAAGCCCGCCGGCCCCGTCCTGTACCCTGGAGGGTACTCAGTGATCCTCGCTTTCCGCCAGCAGCCTGCCGGTGATTTCCGCGGTGGCGCGTATATGTTGCTCGTTGGCGGCGCGCAGCGTGTCGATATCCTTGGCCAGCGCGGCGTCGCAAATGGCGGTGTGCTCCTTGTGTACGTTGCGTCTGCTACTGCGGTCGATACGGGCGAGATTGCGGTAGCGCTTGTGCTGGTCGTAGAGAATCTCGTGGAAGCGCATCAGCCAGGGGGAATGGCAGCAGGAGACCAGCGCCAGGTGAAATTCACGGTTGCGAATCTCCCATTCCTGGATGTCGGGATCACGCTGCTTCTCCGCCTTGGTCAGGTGGTGAAAGCTGGCGACGACGCGGGACTCCCAATCGTCGTCGCTGTGCTCCACGCTCTGCGCCAGGGCCATACCTTCCAGTACCACCCGCAATTCGGTGATGTCCCGCAACTCCTCAAGGGACATGTCGGCCACGCGGAACCCACGCTGCCCCTGGACCTGGACGAAGCCATCGGCGCTAAGGCGGTACAGCGCCTCGCGCAGGGGAGTGGCGCCGACGTCATAGCTGCGCTTGAGGTGCTCGATACGCAACTTGTCGCCCGGGTGGAAAGCGCCGTGAACAATATCCTCCCGCAGTCGCTGGTAGGCCAGGTCGGTGAGGGTTTTGGCTTCTGCTTGCACGGTGGATTGTCTCGCTGGCAGTGGGCTGAAATTGTCCATATTTGCTCTTCTGAAAGGTTATATGCAATACAGCTGCCAACTCAAGCGTTTCTACTGCCATTGCGAAATAAATATTTAAACTATATGAAGCATATAAATATCGATAAAAAGTTGATACAACGATATTAATGTACTAAAGTTTCTAAATCGGAATATATATACGCTAATTCGCTATTAAGAAAAAAATGGATTGAAGGCGCCGGCTACCGGTCGCCGTGAGCGGAGAAAATAATTATGAGAAAAGGTGTCATGCGTCCCGGCCACATCCAGATCAGGGTACTCGATCTCGACGAGGCCCTGGTCCACTACCGCGACCGAATCGGGTTGATTGAGGTCGGCCGCGACAACCAGAACCGCGCCTACCTCAAGGGATGGACCGAGATCGATCGCTTCTCGGTCGTACTGCGTGAGGCCGATGAGCCGGGCCTGGATTTCATGGCATGGAAAGTGACCACGCCGGACGTGCTCGCTGAGCGCAAACAGGAACTGATCGAATACGGCTGCGAGGTCGAGGTCATTCCGGCCGGCGAGCTGGACGGTTGTGGCGAGCGTGTGCGCTTCAATTCCCCTACCGGTCACTATTTTGAGCTGTTCGCGGAGAAGGAACAGACCGGCAAGTGGGGTATCGGCGAGCGCAACCCCGAGGCCTGGCCGGAGGCGCTCAAGGGGATGCGCGCGACGCGTTTCGATCATTGCCTGCTATACGGCGACGATATTGACGGCACCGTCGACCTGCTGCAGAAAGTACTTGGCTTCCAGCTGGCGGAGCAGGTAGTCGATTCGGAGAATGGCAACCTGCGCATGGCGGCCTTCCTCACCGTGTCCATGAAGGCCCACGACGTGGCCTTCGTGCGCCATCCCGAGAAGGGCAAGCTGCATCACTCGTCCTACTACCTGGAGAGCTGGAACGACCTGCTGCGTGCCGCAGACCTGATCTCCATGCACGACATCCCGCTGGATATCGGCCCGACTCGGCATGGCCTGACGCACGGGCAGACCATCTACTTTTTCGATCCTTCCGGTAATCGCACCGAGGTCTTCGCTGGCGGCGATTACACCTATCCGGACCACCCGGTGGTGACCTGGGACGCGGCGCAGCTCGGCAAGGCGATCTTCTACCACGACCGCTCACTCAACCAGAATTTCCTGGGTGTGGTGACCTGAGAGGAAACTGGTGGCAACGACAAACAGCCAGGCAACGGACGACGACGCAGTGATGAGTGACGTAAAGAACTTTATCGACGGGCAGTACCGGGAATCTGCAGGGGCGCGGACATTTGACAACATCAATCCGTGCACGGGGGCCGTCATCGGCCGGGTCCACGAGGCTTCACAAGAGGACGTGGATGCCGCGGTGCAGGCGGCGCGTGCGGCGCTGCGGGGCCCCTGGGGCAGCCTGTCCGAGGCGCAGCGCGGCGAAATGCTGCACGCGGTGGCGCAGGGCATCGAACGGCGCTTCGACGAGTTTCTCGCCGCGGAATGTGCCGACACCGGCAAGCCGCGCAGCATGGCCAGCCAGATCGACATTCCGCGCGGCGCCGCCAACTTCAGGGTTTTTGCCGACGCGGTGAAAAATATTTCCACGGAAGCTTTCCGCACGGCCACACCGGATGGCAAGGGCGCCTTCAATGTGGCCGTACGCAAGCCCAAGGGTGTCATCGCGGTAATCAGCCCGTGGAACCTGCCGCTGCTGCTCATGACCTGGAAGGTGGGTCCCGCCCTGGCGTGTGGCAATACGGTGGTGGTAAAGCCTTCCGAGGAAACGCCAACCACCACCAGTTTGCTGGGGGAGGTGATGAACGAGGTCGGCGTACCGCCCGGCGTGTTCAACGTGGTCAACGGATTCGGCCCAAAGTCCGCTGGCGAGTTTCTTACCGAGCACCCCGGCGTCGACGCGATTACCTTCACCGGCGAGACACGTACCGGCGAGATCATCACGCAGGCCGCAGCGAAGGGGCTGCGCGATGTCTCCATGGAGTGCGGAGGGAAAAACCCCGCGCTGGTGTTCGCCGACTGCGACATGGACAAGGCTATCGAGGGCACCCTGCGCTCGGCCTTCGCCAACTGCGGACAGGTTTGCCTGGGTACCGAGCGGGTCTTCGTGCAACGCCCCGTATTCGACGAGTTTGTTGCACGTCTGGCGCGGGAGGCCGGACGGTTTAGGCTGGGTGTCCCCGAGGATGGGTCCACCGATATGGGCCCACTGGTCTCGCATGAACACCAGCGCAAGGTGCTTTCCTACTACCAGCTCGCGGTGGAGGAGGGCGCCGAGGTGATCCTTGGCGGCGGCGTGCCGGAGATGCCCGCAGAACTGGCGGGGGGCGCCTGGATACAGCCGACTATCTGGACCGGACTGACCGATGACGCGCGGGTGGTGAACGAAGAGATTTTCGGCCCCTGTTGCCACATTCGACCCTTCGATACTGAGGACGAGGCTGTCGCGTTGGCCAACGCCACGCCCTATGGCCTGGCGGCGGCTATCTGGACGGAGAATGTCTCACGGGCGCTGCGCGTGGCGCCGCAGGTCGACAGTGGTATCTGCTGGGTGAACAGCTGGTTCCTGCGCGATCTGCGCACTCCTTTTGGCGGCACCAGGCAGTCCGGGATCGGCCGCGAGGGCGGGCAGCATTCCCTCGAGTTCTACTCTGAGCTGCAAAACATTTGCATAAAGATCTGACCCAGAGGATGACACGAGCATCATGAGCACATTGAGCCCGGAAACCGTTGCGCAGCTGGCCGAGCACCTGGAGAACGCGGAGCTGGCCGCCAGCGACGTGACCAAGATTACCGACGACCACCCAGCCATGGATTTCGAGGACGCTTACGACATCCAGTGGGAAATTCGCCGCCGCAAGGAAGCCAGGGGTACCCGCATCGTCGGCATGAAGATGGGCCTGACTTCCTGGGCCAAGATGGCGCAGATGGGGGTAGAACAGCCCTGCTATGGCTTTCTCGCGGACTATTTCAGCTGCCCCGATGGTGCGGCTATCGACACCTCGCGCCTGATTCACCCCAAGGTGGAGGCGGAAATAGCCTTTGTCACCAAGGCGCCGCTGCAGGGGCCGGGTGTGCATGTTGCGGACGTGATTGCCGCCACGGACTTCGTATTGCCGGCGGTTGAGGTGATCGATTCGCGCTACCGGGATTTCAAGTTCGATATCAAGAGCGTGGTGGCGGACAACTCGTCCTCTTCGCGCTTCGTCACCGGCGGTCGCAGCCTGCCGGTGGATTACATGGACCTGCGCACGACCGGCGTGGTGCTGGAAAAGAACGGCGAGATCGTGGAACTGAGTGCCGGCGCTGCCGTGCTTGGCGACCCGGCGGCCAGTGTGGCAATGCTGGCCAACATGCTCGGTGAGCGCGGCGAGGGTATCCCCGCCGGCACTTTTATCATGACCGGCGGCGTCACCGCGGCCGTGGCGGTAGAGGCGGGCGATTGCATCAACGTGCGCTACCACGAGATGGGCTCTATCAGCTTGAGGTTTGTCTAGCTGGCCGGCCGGGACAAACGGGAGGTGAGCATTGCATAACAACACAGCCTTCACACCTGGCGTCGCGGGCGCGCGGACAGGCCGTGGCGCGAGCGTGATCCTGGCAATCCTGGGGCTGGCGCTGGCGGCCTGCGAAGCGCCGCTTGTGCTGGACGGGGTGAACAGCGAGCGTGCCAGGGAGTTGCGCCGCTACGATATGCTGCAGGCGGCCGCCCACAGTGGAGATCGCGTGGCGGTGGTCAGTTCGGTCGGCACCCTCCTGTTATCGGATGACAACGGCCACAGTTGGCGGCGCGTCGAACTGCCCGGACGGCCGGCACTGATCGACATCAGCGCATGCCCGTCAGGCCGTTTGTTCGCACTGGATACCAGCAGGCAGGTGTGGAGCAGCGCCGGCGAGTCGGGCGCGTGGCAGGCGGCGAAAATCGATACCGGTGAGAACACCCTGTCCATTCATTGTGCGCCGAACGGCCGCATCTGGGTGTCCGCCAGCTTCGGCACGCTTTATTGGTCCGACGGCGACCTCGCGCAATGGCACGAATTCAGCCTCTACGAGGACCTGCAGTTCACGGCGGTTCGCTTCGTAGATGCGCTCAACGGCTACGCCCTGGGTGAGTTCGGTACGGTGCTGGCGACTACCGATGGCGGCGAAAACTGGGCGCCGCGCACCCCGATCCCGAACGAGTTCTACCCCATGGCGGTGGATTTCCTCGACGTCGATACCGGCTGGGTGGGTGGCCTGGACGGCGTGGTATGGCAGACCCTGGATGGAGGTCGCAGCTGGCAACGCCAGGAGACGGTCACCGCGGCCCCGATCTACAACATTCACGCCGATGGCCACGGCGTGTACGCAGTCGGCGGCAGCGCCAAATTGGTGGAATTGCGCTCCGGAGAGTGGCGGACGTTCGACGGCGCGCCCGAGGTGCTGACCTACATGCGCGGCCTCGACACGCTGCGTGACGGGTCGCTGCTGGTCGCCGGTGGCAGTGGAACCCTGGCCGTCATACCACTGCAGCATCGCCCGGCATGGGCTGCGCGCGCTGCAGTGGGCGAGAAGGGAGCCGCCAGGTGAACCGGGACAGCATGATCAGCCGCTTCTTTGCCACGGTGGAGACATTCGTCTTCTATCACCCGCGGATGTTTCTCGCCGCTATCCTCCTGGCGACCCTGTTCTTCGCCAGTCGCATACCCTACCTGGAAATGTACTCGAACTTCGCCGATCTGCTGCCGCAGGAGCATCCCTACATACAGCTGCATAACGATGTAAAGGATACTTTCGGCGGCGCCAACAATGTGGTGATCGCGTTGTCGGTGGAAGAGGGCGACATTTTCGCTGCCGATGTGCTGGCGCGCCTGCACCGGCTCACCCAGGGCGTGGACTCGCTACCCGGCGTCAACCACAACCTTGTGCGCAGTCTCACCCACCGCACCGTGCGCAAGACCTGGCTGACCGAACTGGGCAACATGAACTCCACCGCCTACTACGATCCGCTGTATCCGCACATGAGCCAGCAGCAGCTCGACCAACTGCGCCTGGACGTCATGGCAAACCCCTCGGTGTACGGCCTGCTGGTCTCGCCTGACCTGAAATCCGCCCTGGTCCGCGGCACTTTCAACGAGGGGCAGCTCGACTACGTGAAAATTTTCCGCCAGTTGGGCGAACTCAAGGCGGAGGTGGAACAGCTGCGCTCAGTGGAAAGCGCGCCCGGCGTGCATATTTACGCGACCGGCCAGCCGGTCCTGATGGGCTGGGTCTACAGCTACCTGGGCCAGATCCTGCAGATATTCCTGCTCACCATGGCCATCCTGCTCGCCCTGTTGCTGGCGTATTTTCGCACCCGGGTGTACGGCATCCTGCTGCCACTCGTCGGCGTGCTGATCTCGGCTACCTGGGGCCTGGGAATCGTATCCCTGCTGGGCTACAACCTCGACCCCCTGACGCTGGTGATCCCCTTCCTGATCACGGCGCGGGCCATGTCCCACGGCATCCAGCTGGTGGAGCGCTACTACCTGGAGGCGGGCCAGGCCGCAGACAACCACGATGCGGCGCGGCGCACCTTCGAGACCCTGTTTCGTCCCGGCACGCTGGGTATCGTTTCGGATGCCGTGGGTCTGCTGTTGATTTCGCTGGGTTCCTCGCCGATCAATGTCAAGCTCGGCATCTACGCCTCGATCTGGGCGGGCAGCGTGGTCGTTACAGTGCTGATAGCAGTACCGCTGGTCCTGTCGCTTTTGCCATTGAGCCGCCAGCGCGGCGCTGTAGCATCTGCGGCGGACCGGGGCATCCTCGCCGCTACCGCGCGCATCGTCAGTAGTCGCGGCGGCTCCCTCGCCATCCTGCTGCTGGCGCTGGGTGTTTATGTCGGCGGCGCAGCGCTCAGTTCCCGTGTGCAAATCGGCGAATCCGAACCAGGTTCCCCGATTCTCTACCCGGACCATGACTACAACGTGTCGTCGAAAAACATCAACGAGCACTTCCCCGGCTCCGAGGAAATGTACGTGGTGGCGCGCACCTCCGAGCCGGGCGGCATGAAGCGGCCGGAAGTGTTACGCGCCCTGCAGGATTTCCAGGTGCACATGCTGGCGGACCCGGATATGGGCGGCAGCAAGGGCATACCGGACCTGGTCAAGCAGGTGAACCAGATACTGCACAACGACGACCCGCGCTGGGCGGTCATTCCCGATGAGAGCAGCTACGTGGGTGGCCTGATGTTTGCATTCATGGCCTCCAGCCCGATTCCGGGTGCCCTCAAGGAATTCGTCGACACTGACGACCAGACCGCCAACCTGGTGTTTTTCTACAAGGATCACAAGGGCGAAACCCTGCGTCGCGCGATTTACATGGCCAAGGAGTGGATCAACGATCCCGCCAACCAGGTCGAGGGGCTGGAGATGCGCCTCGCGGGTGGTCCCATCGGCGTGACCGCCGCCATCAATGAGGCCGCCTTCGAAAGCAACATGATCATCATTCCCGCGGCCATGGCGTTGATCTTCCTTTTTGTCACGCTGTTCTACTGGTCCGTGCACGCGGGTTGGCTGATGTTCCTGGTGATGACGTTCTGCACCGTTGCCACCTACGCCTACATGGGTGTGGTGGGTATCGGTATCGACGTGAATACCGTGCCCATCATCGCCGTGGGGATCGGGGTGGGTATCGACTACTCCATCTACATGATGGACCGGGTGCGCGAGGAGACCTCCCGGGCGGGAGGCGAGCTGGGCGCCGGTATCCGCAAGGCCATTGCCACGACAGGCAAGGCGATCGCGTTTACCGCGACAGCGCTGATCGGTGGTGTGGTGATGTGGGCCTTCGTTTCGGACCTGCGTTTCCAGGCCGACGCGGCCCTGCTGCTCGTGGTGATGTTGATTCTGAACGCATGGGCGGCCGCCAGCCTCGTACCGGCGTGGATCGTCAGGTTCAGGCCGGCTTTTATAGTCAGCGCACAACCGGCGCCGCAGCCGGTACGGGAAGCGAATGCCAAACCATTGGCGGTGTAGCTGGCCGGCAGATCTGGCCGGCTGTTTATCCGCAAGTAGATAACCGAAAACGAGAAAAGGGGAAAGCCCTATGAAAAAGATAAGTACGCTCGTAATCATGCTCAGCGGCGCAGTGCTGCTGGCGATGCCCGTGGCCGCGCAGGAAGGTGAGTGGGACACCGCGGGGTTCGTCGAGAACGCCACCTACTACCGTGACGGCCCCGGCATATCCAAGTCGCGCAACACGGGCCAGTTCGAGTTCAGCAAGGACTTCGGCAGGAAATTCGGCCTCAGCGACTTTCGCGTCAGCGGCACCTTGCGCGGCACCTACGATGCAACCTATGACCTCAACGAGGGGGAGTTCGGCGACGACGCTGGCGGCCCGCGCAGTTTCCAGAACTTCGGCAGCAGCAATGCACAGCTGATCTACGGCGGGGACGGTTCGTCACCGTGGGGCCAGTCCATTCTGGGCGCCGGGGCCGGTCCGGGTTTTGGCTTCGACCTGGCGAGCAACCCCAATGATGGCCTGAAGGTGCTGGGCGAGGACTTTCACAGTCCGCAGGGCGGAGTCACTATCGGTGTCCCGGTGCGCCCCTGCGACGAGGATGGACGTGGCTGTGGCCTGGACGATTACCTGGACTACGACAAGAACGACCTGCGCTTCCCGGAATTCAACAAGTATCTGGACTGGATTCGCGAGCTCTACCTGGAGGGGTCTATCCCCACCGGGGACATGTCAGAGTTGTTCCTGCGCGTCGGCAAGCAACAGGTGGTATGGGGCCGGACTGACCTGTTCCGGGTGCTGGACATCATCAACCCGGTCGATTACTCCCGGCACAACATCTACGACGAGCTGGAGGACATCCGTATTCCACAGTGGATTGCCACGGCAGAATACCGCTGGGGCGCGACGGACACGTTTGAGGACCTCAACCTGCAACTGGTGTGGAACTTCGACGAGTTTCGGCCCAACTCACTGGGGCAGGGCGGTACCCCTTACTCGATTCTCGACGCAGGCTCCTTCTTCCGCGCCATGAACAACTGCTGGGAGAACGGCTGTACGGTGTCCAATTTCGTTCCCGCCCAGGCGTTGATCGACGCCGGTGCGCCGCTGCCCGATGCCGGCGATCCCGGGCTGGTCGCCGCCGATTTCGGCCCCGGCGTTATCGGCATCCGCCAGGTGGACCTGCCTGACTGGGAACTGGACAACACCCAGGGTGGTATCAAGCTCGAGGGTGTGTATAACAGCGTTGGTTTCTCGCTCAACTACTACCACTTCTTCCAGCAGTTGCCGGTATTGCGCGGTGGCATCGAGGCCATGAACCCCTTCACCGGGGAGGTCGGGGTGTGGGACCGGCTGATCGCCTTCGATATAGCATTCCCGGAGGTGGACCTTTTCGGCGGTTCACTGGATTTCTATGTCGATCCGATAAAGACGGTCTTCCGTGTTGAGGCGACCTATACGCAGGGCGAGGAGTTCGTCAATACCCTCGATGACAAGCTCTATTCCGACTCGGATATGTTCCGCTGGGTGCTGGGTATGGACCGCAATACCTTCATTCCCTTCCTCAACAAAACGCGGGCTTTCCTCATTTCAGGGCAGATATTTGGCGAGCACATGCTGGATCACGAACTGGAAAAGGCGCCTCTTGGCGACGTGGGCATACCGAACTGGGAAGACAACTACACTTTCACCCTGCTGGTGAAGGGCTGGTACAAGTCCGACACGATCAGCCCGCAGATCATTACTGCCTGGGACTACGAGGCCGAGGCGGGGACATTTGCGCCCTCGGTGGACTGGCTCATCAGCGACAACTGGCGCCTGATATTTGGCGCAAACATCAAGTTCGGCGACGACATGGGCGACCAGCAGTTCGACGACTGCCGCAGCTGTAACCCGTTCCCGGGTTTCACCGGCCCGCCGACCCAGACGGGTTCCCTGGGCCTTGGCGGCATTGAACCCCTGGGTCGCTTTCGCTCGGGGCCGCTGGGCAGCGCCAGCCAGGAGGACGAAATCCAGCTGACCCTGCGCTATCGCTTCTAGTCAATAACATCAGAACCAGGAGATCAGGACAATGTTGAAGAAAACGATGATGAGTTTTGCCCTGGCGGCTGCCATGGGAGCAGGGCTTGCTGGCGCCGCCACGCTGGAAGACGTGGAGCGCTCGTTCTATCCCTACCGCGATGGGGCGCCCACCGCCCCGGGCCTGGAAGTGGGCATAACCATCGACAGCGCCAACGTGGCCCGGTTCCGGGAGGTGCTGGACCCGGCGATATTCGATCAGGTCAGCAAGGGCTGGGTGGAGATTGTGGTCGGTGAGACCACCTCGTTTGATCTGCACCCCAACTACGTCGAGGCCACTCGCAAGGGGCTGGGGCAGGTTGTACTGGGCGATGAGCTGGGCCAGATCGATGGCTTTGTCGCCGGCCGGCCTTTTCCCGAAGAACCCAGCGCCGACGACCCGCGCGCCGGCGAGAAGCTCGCCTGGAACTACAAGTATGGCTACAACTGGGGCGACAATGCCGCAATCTACCCGTTCTACTGGCGCTACCGCGACCTGGAATCAGGCAAGATCGAGCGCACGCTGAAGTTCAATTTCCACTTTCTCAACTACAAGCACCGCGTCAACCAGGAGCCGATCCCGGAGTTCCCGGACAATCCCTCGGACCTTTTTCGCGCCATCTACGTGCAGGTGCTGGAGCCCTTCGACGTCAAGAATACGCAGTTGCTGATCCACCGTGCCTCGGACGACCTCAAGCGCGACAACACCTGGTTATACCTGGGATTTCAACGGCGGGTGCGCCGCCTTTCCTCGGGCCAGATCACCGACTCCTTCCTCGGAGCGGACATCATGATCGAGGACTTCGAGGGCTATAACGGCCGCATCTCGGATATGAACTGGAGCTACCAGGGCACGAAAAATATTCTGCTGCCCTTTTACAACCACAACGATATGCAGCTCGCCACCGATCTCGAGGAGAAGGACGGATACCAGTTCGTGGACTTCGGCGGCAAGGGCGGCTGCTTCCCGAACATCACCTGGCAATTGCGCAAGGTTTATGTGCTCGAAGCGGACCCGATAGACGACAACCACCCGATCAGCCGTCGTGTGCACTATGTGGATGCGCAGACGTTTACGCTGCCGCGCACCCTGATCTACGACCGCAAGGGTGACCTGTGGAAGTCCTGGATCATCGGGCAGGCGCACCCGGATCATCACCTGCCCAAGAACAAGGGCACCGGTGTCGCCATCGATGACGCGTTTTCCATGCTGGATGTGCAGGCCTCGCATTGTACGACAGGGCAGTTCAAGGGACAGGTCGATCCGTCCCTGAACCCGGTCAAGCTGTTTACGGTGCAGAACATGCGCGCCACTGGCCGCTGATCCCGTTCGGGTGATTGCCGGTACGCTCGCCGGGCCCTGGGGCCGCGGCGGCGTACCTGGCTTTTTTCAAGGTGTACACAGAATGATTGAACCCGTTGACGTAACACTGTATTTCAACTTTCGTAGTCCCTACTGCTATATCGCCTCGAAGACGCTGTTCAGTATCTTTGATGACTACCATGCGCGGCTTGTCTGGCGCCCCCTGGGAGGATGGTCGGGGCGTTCCTCGCCGGAGCGCGCGAAGGTCAAGGTGCCGCTGACCCGGCAGGATGTGCGCAGGATAACGGCGAAGATGGGCATTCCCATGAATCCGCCACCGCTGTCCACAGACCCCACCCCCGCCGGCGCCGTGTCGCTGCTGGCAGAGGAAAAAGGCCTGCTGCGTCCCTGGATCGTCGAAACCATGCGCGCCGAGTGGGCCCAGGGCCTGGATATCGGTGAGGAACAGGTACTGCTGGAGGTCGCCGACCGGGTCGGCCTGGAGCGGGATGACGTGCGTGCGGCGGCAACCGACCCGGACCGCCTTGCCGTGCTGGAGACAAACTGGGACGAGGCCCAGCGCCTGGGCCTGATCGGGGTGCCCAGTTTCCGCATCGGCGAGGAACTGTTCTGGGGCTCGGATCGCATCGAGTACGTGCTGGATCACCTGCGTGAACTTCGCTTGAGGAGAGCGTGAACATGTTGGAACTGTACACACACCCCATGTCGCCCTGCGCGCAAAAAGTGCGCATCGTGCTGGCCGAGAAAGCACTGCAATGGACGCCTCACCACGTCAGCTTGCAGGACAAGGAAAACCTGGAGCCGTGGTATCTGCAACTCAACCCGCTGGGTGTCGTTCCGACCCTCGTCCACGAGGGCAGGGCGGTCATCGAGTCCAGCATCATTTGCGAGTACCTGGAAGATGCCTTCCCCGGTCAGTCGCTGCGGCCGGCGGACCCCTGGAAGCGTTCGCGCATGCGCTTCTGGATGAAGCATGTCGACGTCAAGCTTCACCCGGCCTGCGGCACTATCCAATGGCCCATGGTGATGCGTCCGGCGTTGATGGCCAAGCCGGAGGAGGAGCGCAGTGCCATTCTCGAGCGAATCCCTGAAAAACCCCGTCGCGAGCGGCAGAAGCGCCTGGTCGCGCACGGGCTGGACGCGCCCGATGTCGCCGATGCGGTGCACACCTATCGCAAGACCATTCTCGAGATGGAAGAGGTTCTGGGGCGCCACCCGTGGATGGTCGGCGACGAGTTCAGCCTGGCCGACGCCTGCCTGGCGCCTTATTTCCAGACCCTGCACCAGTTCGACTGGACGGAGCTGTTCGAGCGTGACTGCCCGCGGGTCAGCGACTGGTTTGCGCGTTGCCAGGGTCGCGCTTCCTACCAGCAGGCAGTGGCGGGGGATTTTCCCGAAGAGACGCTGGCGGACCTCCGGGCCCGGGGCGCGACTGCCTGGGACAAGATATCGGCCCACCTGGACGCCGCGTGATTACACTGTACCAGCGCACAGACTGTCCGTTCTGCTGGAAAGTGCGACTTGCGCTGGCGGAGTTGTCCCTGCACTACGAGTGTGTGGACATACGACTGGGGGAGCGACACCCGGTTGTACAGGAACTGAGCCCGAGTGGTACCGTGCCCGTCATGTCCGAAAATGGCATTGTTGTCTGGGAGTCGGGCGTCATGCTCGACTACCTCGATCGGCGATACGGGCCGGGGCGGCTGATTCCCACCGCGGCGGCCGAGGAAGTGCGGGTCCGCTCCCTGCACACCTACTCCGACAGGCTGCTCGGCGCCTGTCTGTTCAAGCTGGTGAAGGAGAAACGTTCCCGGCCCGCGGCCGAGTGGGACCAGGATGTCATTCGACAGGCGCAGCGGGACTGGCGCGTTTGCCAGCAGTGGCTGGATGCCCGTATCGCCGGCCGCGAATTTTTCGGCCCGCAGTTCGGTGCGGCGGATTGTGCCCTGGCCGCGCGCGTGGGAGTGGCCGCGGCCTACGGTGCCGGTGTCGAGCGCGAGTTTACCAATCTGTACCGCTGGTTCGAGGCAGTCAGGCGGCGCCCGGCCTGGGAGGCCGCCTACCCGACTGGCTTCGCCAGTTCGAAGTGATCTGACCAAAAAATTAGACTCTCACTATCACCCCGGCGTGTAGAATACGCCGATCTGTCAAAGGTGTTGAAAACATGATGCAGCAAGAGCGTATACAGGCCCTGGGAGACGAGCTCTACGAGGCGCTGCGCGCCGGGCGGACCCTGCCGCCCCTCACGGATCGCGAGAGCGGCATTACCATCGAGGACGCCTACCATATCAGCCAGCGCATGGTGGAGCGCCGCGTGCAGGCGGACGGCGAAACCATCGTCGGCAAGAAAATCGGCGTCACCAGCAAGCCCGTGCAGGAGATGCTCGGCGTATTCCAGCCCGACTTCGGGTTTCTTACCGATGCGATGGAGTACCCGGACGGGGCCGCCATCCCCGTCGCCGGGAACCTGATCCAGCCGCGTGCCGAGGGCGAGATCGCGTTTCGCCTGAAGCGCGACCTGGCCGGGCCGGGCGTGACCGAACAGGACGTGCTGGACGCGACCGCCACCATCATGCCCTGTTTCGAAATTGTCGACTCGCGTATCGATGACTGGCAGATTAAAATCGAGGATACGGTAGCGGACAATGCCTCCTGTGGCGTGTACGTGCTCGGCGGCAACGAGGTCGACCCGCGGGATTTCGACCTGCCCAACCTGAAGATGACTATTTTCAAGAACGGCGAGTACCACTCCGAGGGGCTCGGCAGCGCCGTGCAGGGCAACCCTCTCACCGCCGTGGCCTGGCTGGCCAACACACTGGGAGAGTTCGGTATTCCCTTTCGCGCCGGCGAGGTGATCCTGTCCGGCTCGCTGGCGCCGCTGATCCCTGTGGTCGCCGGCGACCGCATGGCGCTGGAGATCGAGGGTGTCGGCGGCTGCAGCTGCAGTTTTGTCTAGCGCGCTCCGGGTGTAGCCGGGCGAGAGTGGAACGCAACGATACAACAGTCTGGATTTGTCTATGAGTGAGAAAGTCAAAGCGGCCATCATCGGCCCCGGTAACATCGGCACCGACCTGCTGATGAAGGCGATGCGCAGCGAACTGATCGAGCCCGTGTGGATGGTCGGCGTCATTCCCGACTCCCCGGGGCTGGCGCGGGCCGCGGAGATGGGCCTGAAAACCACCGCCGACGGTGTGGACGGCATGCTGCCGCACATGCGTGAAGACGGCGTGCAGATCTGCTTCGACGCCACCTCGGCCTACGTGCACGAGGAGAACAGCCGCAAGGTGAACGCGCAGGGTGCGGTGATGATCGACCTGACGCCCGCCGCCATCGGCCCCTTCTGCGTGCCGCCGGTCAACCTCGAGCAGGCGGTGGCGGCGCGGGCCATGAACGTGAACATGGTGACCTGCGGCGGCCAGGCGACCATCCCGCTGGTCGCGGCGGTGAGCCGTGTGCAGCCGGTGGCCTACGGCGAGATTGTCGCCACGGTGAGCAGCAAGTCCGCCGGACCCGGCACACGCAAGAATATCGACGAATTCACCCGCACCACCGCCACCGGCATCGAGCGCGTGGGCGGGGCGAAGCAGGGCAAGGCGATCATTGTCATCAATCCCGCCGAGCCGCCGCTGATCATGCGCGACACCATCCACTGCCTGACTGAGGATGAGCCGGACCAGGAGGCCATCACCCGTTCCGTGCAGGACATGATCACCGAGGTGCAGAAGTACGTACCCGGTTACACGCTGAAAAACGGCCCCGTATTCGATGGCAAGCGCGTATCCATCTACATGGAGGTCGAGGGCCTGGGTGACTTCCTGCCCAGGTACGCGGGTAACCTGGACATCATGACCGCCGCGGGCCTGCGCACCGGTGAAATGTACGCCGAGGAAATCCTCGCCGGCCGCTTCACACCCGTGGCGGCCTGAGCGCAGTATTGGCAGGTTTCAAGCTGGAGAGCACAGAGATGGATTTGCAAGGCAAGAAAATCACCGTACACGATATGTGCCTGCGCGACGGCATGCACCCGAAGCAGCACCAGATCACCGTGGAGCAGATGGTCACCATCGCCAGGGCGATGGACGATGCCGGCATACCGCTGATCGAGGTCACCCACGGCGACGGCCTCGGCGGCGCCTCGGTAAACTACGGGTTTCCCGCCGCGTCGGACCAGGAGTACCTGAGCGCGGTGTGCAAGGAAATGAAGAACACGCGGGTGTCGGCGCTGTTGTTGCCCGGGATCGGCACGGTGGACCACCTGAAGATGGCCGTGGACTGCGGCATCGGCACCATTCGCGTGGCCACGCACTGCACCGAGGCCGACGTGTCCGAGCAGCACATCAGCATGGCTGCGCAGTACAAGGACCTGGATACGGTGGGCTTCCTCATGATGGCGCACATGATCGAGCCGGAGGAACTGCTGGTGCAGCTCAAGCTCATGGAGGAGTACGGCGCCAACTGTGTGTACATCACCGACTCCGCCGGCTACATGTTACCGGACGACGTCAGCGCGCGCGTCGCGCTGGCGCGGGCGGAACTGAAACCGGAAACCGAGCTGGGTTTCCACGGTCACCATAACATGGCCATGGGCATCGCCAATTCCCTGGCCGCGGTGGAGGCGGGCGCGAACCGTATCGACGGCTCGCTGGCGGGCCTGGGCGCCGGCGCCGGCAATACGCCCCTGGAAGTGTTCCTGGCGGTGTGTGACCGCATGGGCGTGGAAACCGGGGTGGACCTATTCAAGGCCATGGACGTGGCCGAGGACCTGATCGTGCCGCTGATGGATCACATGGTGCGCGTGGACCGTGATTCCCTGACCCTGGGCTGGGCGGGCGTGTACTCCTCCTTCCTGCTGTTCGCCAAGCGCAGCGCGCAGAAGTACGGGCTGTCCAGCCGCGATATCCTGGTGGAACTGGGCCGGCGCAAGACCGTCGGCGGGCAGGAGGACATGATCGAGGACCTGGCCCTGGATATGGCCAGGGAGCGGGACGCCGCCGCCAGTTGAGCGGCGGCCGCGCGGCCGCTATTTTTTCTGCCAGCCCGCGCCGGTATTGACGAACTCGCCCGCCGGGGTCTTCTCGATGGCTTTCAGGCCGGCCCGCGCCTCGACGGCCTGCAGGCTGATGCCGTTGTCCACGGCGATCTTGCGGTAATGGGCCTTGCGCTGGGCGTTGATGTCGGCGACCAGCGCGTCCACCTCGGCCGAGGGTTTGACCGCGGCGAGGTAGCCGCTGCTGGTTTCGCCGACCAGGCCGCGGGATTTGGCCGTGTCCAGGTCCAGCGCCCAGGCGGGCAGGGCCAGTAGCGCCAGCAGCGCCAGTACGCGCGTCGCGCGGCCGATTGTGGTATCAGCTTGCATGGATTCCTCCTCCTAGAACAACTCGCTGTCGTCGGCGAACAGGTCGTCGAGTTCCTCGTCCACCTTGACGCGAATTTCGTGTTCGATCTTGACGTTGAGGTTGATGGTGATGGGTTCCTCCGGCGGCTTGACCTCCACCGTGGGCGTGCAGCCGGCCGCCATGCCCAGCAGGACGGCAAAGACGATTATTCGCATGTGTTTTCCCCCTGGTCTACTGGCTACTTGGAGTGTGAATCGGCGTACAGGTTCAACGCATTTTGCCCTCGACCTTGTCCACCAAGGTATCACCAAGTCGCAGGCTTTGTAACAGCGGATCGAGGTTCTGCTCCAGGTTGATGTTGAAGTTGACGCGGCGGCCACCGTAGTGGGCCGGGTTGTGCCCGCCCAGCGACAGGCCCAGCAGCAGGTTGCCCTCGCGATCCAGCGCCACCGTGCTGCCGAGCACAGCGAAACGAAAGTCGCGCAGCAGGTCCACGGCATTGGCCAGTTCCGGGCTGCCCGCGGTCAGCGCGCGGTCGGCGGCGCCGGGTTCGTAGCGGATAACCCCGCCCGGCGCCCGCGCCTCGAGGCGCCCGCCGTCGATGACGACGCGGCCGCCGGTCAGTGTGACCGGTAATTCCCCATCCAGCGTGCCCTGGGCCTCGATGGGCTGTCCCTGCTGCAGCGCCACCAGTTCCTGCAATTGCCAGCCCCGTGCCTGCAGCTCAAAGCTGTTGCTATCGGCGTCCGTGTCGATAGCGACGGGGCGCGGCAGTGACAGCTCGCCGCCGAACAGTGCGGCTGAGAACGTCTCGATGCGCAGTTTCGGCCGGTCGATGGCGGTGGCCGCGGGAACGTTCACCTGTAGTGCGATGTCCGTCACCGCGAAGCCGACCTCCAGGCGGTCCAGCGTGAGCGTGGCGGGCCGCGTCGTTTGCACGCTGTCGATACCGGACCAGTCGAGCGTGGCATCCAGGCCCTCGAAGCTGTACTCGCCGAAGCTGCCGCTGAGGGCATCCAGTGCGAGGTCACTGCGAGCGCGCCAGTCTTGCGGGTCGTAACCGCTGCTGTCGATTTGGCTGTGCAGGCGCAGGCTGCCCGCGCTGAGTTGCGGCGCCTGTTGCAACAGCGCCAGGTTGTGTAGCAGCGGCGTTACGCTTTGCAGCGCGTAGGGCAGGTCCGGGCTTGCTATCTGCAGATCGTAGCGCCCGGCGCCCGTAGCGAGCGCAGCGCTGGCAGCGAGGTCCACGCGCATGCTCTCGGCCGTGTCGGCCAGTTGCAGTCGCAACTCGCCGGCCTGCGGGTCGCCGCTGTAGCTCGCGTGCAGTTGCATCGGGGGCAGGGCCTGCCGTCGCAGGCTGGCGTCGAGGTGCGCGCGCAGTTCCAGCACCAGGTCCTGCAGCGCGACGGCGGAAACGGCGCTGCCTTGCAGCACCATGTCACGCAGCTGCAGGTTGCTGCGCTCGCCGCCCAGCGCCAGTGACAGCTGTGGCGCCTGCAGCGACAACTGCCCGCCGCGCTGCAGGGACCCGCGCACTGCCTGTGGCAGGGCCAGCGTTACCGGTATGCTGTCCCGCCAGCCCAGCCAGTCGCGCTGTGCACGCGACAGTGGCAGCGCCTGAGCCGGCAGCGCCGCGTCCAGGACGGTGGGGGCGAGGGCGACAGCGATATCGCCGTTGGCCAGCTGTAGCTGCGCCTGTAGCGTGGCCGGCTGCAGTGCGCCCAGTGAGGTGGACTGCAGGGAGGTCAGCTGTGCCCGCAGTTCCAGCTGCGCCCGTAGCAGCGCCAGCACGGCCGCGGGATCGCTCGTGGGCAGTGTGGCAGGGTGCTGCAGGCTGCCCGTCATATTGGCGACGCCCTCCACTGTCCAGTCGCCGGCGGCCGCGGCGCTGGCGGCCAGCAGCGGCCGTATGTCCGCCAGCACCCGGCGCAGGCGTTCCAGGCGCGCCTCGCCCGCCAGGACCCAGTGCCATTCCCGGGCGTGTTGTGGCTGCAGTTCGGCGCTGATAGCGGCCGCCGGCTCTGCGTCCACGCGCAGCTCCAGGTGCAGTGCCAGGGGTTTGGCCTCGCTGCCGGCCAGTTGCAGCGCGAAGTTTGTGCCGCCCGTGCGGCCGCTCAGCGCCAGTTCCAGGCCTGACTCCACGGCGAGTTGTCCGCGCGCCAGTAGCGCGGCGCCGCCGCTGGCGCTGAAGTCCAGCTGCAGTGTTGGAATTGTCACGGAGTCGACGGGCAGCCCCTGCAGGTAGGGACCGGGCAGCAGCGTGTCCAGCGCCAGCGGCTGGCCATTACCCGTTTGCGCTGCCCCGGTGCGGCGCGCGGTGAGGCCCGCCTGTGCAATGCGCAGCGTCCCGAGCCTGCCCGACAGCAGCCCGCGCCAGTGAAAATCCAGGCGCAGGTCGGCCAGCGTCACGTCGAACACCAGGCCTTCGCGCGCGCCGGAGAGCCGCACCGTGTCCAGCGCGAGATGCCGCGCGCCCAGGGCCAGGCCGTCCAGTTGCAGCGCCTGGATACCGCTTCCAGGGAAACGCGTCAGCGCGGCGTCAGCGACGGTCGCGACCACCTGGTCACGCCAGAACCACGCCGCTGCCAGTGCTAGCGCCGGGATGGCCATCAGGTACAACGCGACGCGGGCGGCTTTCATCGCGCCAGTGTAAATCACCGGCGCCCGCCTGCAACTAGGCAGCGCGTAGCGTCGCGACTATCATGCGCCTTGCGCAAATCATCAGTACAGGGGAGCGAGTGATGAAAAAGAATCGGTTGGGCAGAAGCGGTATGGTGGTGTCCGATATCTGCATGGGCACCATGACTTTCGGCAACCAGGCCGATGAGAAGACCGCGTGGCGTATCATGGACATGGCCTACGACGCCGGCGTCGACTTCTACGATACGGCGGAAATGTACCCGGTGCCGCCGGACAGCAAGTACGTGGGCGCCACCGAGGAGATCGTCGGTCGCTGGATGAAGACCAAGGACCGCGACGCCCTGATCATCGCGACCAAGGTGGCGGGACCCAGCCACGTGTGGATAAGAGCCCCGCTGCGCGGCGTCAAGACCGGCCTGGACCGACACCACATCGTGCGTGCGGTCGAGGGCAGCCTGCAGCGCCTGGGTACGGATTACATCGACCTGTACCAGACCCATTGGCCGGATCACGACTTCCCGCAGGAGGAGACCATGGCCGCGCTGGACGAGCTGGTGACGTCGGGCAAGGTACGTATACTGGGCTGCAGCAACGAGACCACCTGGGGGCTAATGAAAAACCAGTGGGCTGCCGAGGCGCACGGCCTGGCGCGCTACGAGACTATCCAGAACAACTTCTCCCTCAACAACCGGCGTTTCGAGGATGAACTGGCAGACGCCTGCCGGCGCGAGCAGGTCAGCCTGATTCCCTATTCACCGCTGGCGGGGGGCGTGCTCAGCGGCAAGTACCAGGGGGGCGCTTTCCCCGAGGGCGCGCGCTTCACATTTTACCGCGACGCCCCGGAACGGCAGCGCAGGATGATGCAGCGTTTCGTCAACCCCGGGACGCTGGCTTCCGTGGAGCGCTTCCAGGCCATCGCCGACGACATCGGCATGTCCCTGGTCACCATGGCGGTGGCCTGGAGCAAGCAGCACGACTTCGTCGCCTCGACCATCGTCGGTGCAACCAGCGTGGAGCAGGTGCCAGCGCTGCTGGCGGCGGCGGATGTCACGCTCGACGATGACACGCTGGGCCGCATCGACGCGGTAACGCAGGAGATTCGTTACCCCATGGGTTGAGCGCTCAGGTGCGCGGACGCAGCACGGCGGGCATCTTGCCCGGTACGCGAAACAGCGAGGGCGCCCATTCGATGGCCGCCTCGTCGACCTCGACGCGCGCGAAGCGCCGCGCCATTGCGGTGAAGGCGATCTCCGCGTCCATGCGGGCAAGGTGCGAACCGAGACAGAAGTGGATGCCGCCGCCGAAGGAGCAGTGCCGCGCCTCCCGTCGCGCGATATCGAAGTGGTCCGGTGCGGAAAAAACCTGGGGGTCGCGGTTCGCCGCGATCAGGATGGCAAATACCGTCGCGTTGGCCGGAATGACATAGCCGCCGAATTCCGTGTCCCGCCACAGGATGCGCCGGGTCACCGGGATGGACGGGTCGAAGCGCAGGCACTCGTCCACGGCGAGCGGCGCCAGCTGCGGGTTGGCGCCCAGCCTGTCCCACTGCGCGGGGTGGCGCGAGAAACAGCGCATGCCGTTGGCGATGAGGCCGATGGTCGTTTCCAGCCCGGCTATCAACAGCCCGATACTCTGTTGTAACAGCTCGTCGGTGCTCAGGCGGTCGCCGCTCTCCTCGGCGTTCACCAGCAGGCCGAGGATGTCGTCCGTCGGTCTGCGGCGGCGCTGCTCGATCAGCGCGTGCATGTAGACCGCCAGTTCGGTGATGGCCGCCTCGCATTCCCGCGCCAGGTGAGGAAAGGCGTGAATCGCCAGGCGGTAGGTGGCCAGCGAGACCAGGCGCGCCAGGCGGTGGCGATCGTCGAAGGGCACGCCGAGCATGACGCACATGGCGGCCGCGGGAACGGCCAGGGCGAGGTCGGCGACGATATCCATTTCACCGTGTCGCGTGACCCGGTCGAGTTCCGCTTCCACCATCGGCTCGACCGCCGGGCGTATCGAGGCCAGGGCGCGCGGGGTGAAGGCCTTGTTCACCAGGTTGCGGATGCGATCGTGGTCCGGCGGATCCAGGCGCAGCATGAAGCGCGACGCCGCGCTCGCCTCGGCGGTCTCCCCGGGGATCACGCCGTTGAGGTCGCGCACGCCGCCGTGGCTGTGCTTGAGCAGTTCCTGCACGTCGGCGTAGCGCGACAGGCGCCACTCGCCCTGGGGCGTCAGGTTGACCGGTTGCCGCTCGCGCAGCTGGCGGTATGCGTCGTGGGGATCGTCCTTGAGCTCGTCCCGGGTCGGGTCGGCGCCGTACCACCCCGGCTCGGGTCGACGCGCGTTTGTTTCGGCAACGCTATCCATGGCGCGAATGCCCCCCATTGGCCGCCGCGATCAGCGGCTAGTGTAAACTCGCGGCGAGCGCGGGTAAATCACGCCCGCCGCCGTTGACCTGGAGGCGCTTGTGAGCGAATTCTGGCTGCTGCCCATCGCTTTCTTTTCTTCCACCCTGGCAGCGGTGATGGGCATGGGCGGCGGAATCCTGTTGATCGCCGCCATGCCGGGTTTCGTGCCGGCGGCGGCGATTCTTCCCCTGCATGCACTGACCCAGCTTGCCAGCAACGGCACCCGCGCGGCGTTTGGCTGGCGCCACCTGGACTTCTCGCTGGTGCCGGCAGTCACCCTCGGCGCCATCGGCGGCGCCTGGCTGGGCGCGGGGGTATACCAGAGCCTGAACATGGACTGGCTGCCCGCGGTGATAGGCGTGCTCATCCTGCTGGTCACCTGGGTGCCGTTGCCGCAGGTGCCGGGGGCAGGGCAGGCGTCCTTGCTGGCGCTGGGTTTTTACCAGACCGGGCTGGGTATGCTCGCCGGCGCGACCGGGCCACTGGGCGCGGCGGTACTGTTGCGGCGCAATAGTGAACGCGACTGGCTGGTGGTCAACACGGCCCTGTACATGACGCTGAATCACCTGTTGCGTCTGGGCGCCTTCGTGCTCATCGGCTTCAGCTTCGCGCCCTGGCTCTGGCTGGCGGTCGCCATGATCGTGGCGGTGACGCTGGGTTCATGGGTCGGCACGCGGCTGCGCCCGCACATTCCCCAGGTCGACTTCCGCCGTCTGTTTCGCCTGCTGGTCACTCTGCTCGCGCTGCGCATGATGCTCCTGCCCTGGCTTGATTAGTCTCTCCGGCGGCCTTGATCGACATCAATGAGCGCGGAGCCTGTCGGCCCTACTATAGGGTTTCAGGGTGAGGCGCGAAGCGCCGCCCGTTCCCACCACAGGAGTGAATCAGTGAATAGAACGACCGCGCTGGCTGCGGCCGCATTGGCCCTTGCGGCCACCTGCCTGCCCTTGCAGGCCTACGAGAAAAACGATGTGATCCTGCGTCTTGGCGCGACCACCGTTTCCCCCAACGTGGACAGCGATGACATCAACCTGCCCACGGGGCTGGTCGCCGAGGCCGACGTCGACGACGACACCCAGCTTGGCATCATCCCGGCATACATGATCGACGACCACTGGGGCATTGAACTGCTCGCCGCGACGCCCTTCGAACACGACGTCGAGGCCAACGGTAAGGGGGATATCAGGGGCGTGAGCCTGGACGCGGGCAAGATCACCCACCTGCCGCCCACCCTGATGGTGCAGTGGTATCCCCGCGGTGGACAGCCCGGCTGGCAGCCTTACCTGGGTGTCGGCGCGAACTACACGTTCATCTACGACGAGGAAGTCGACGGCCAGTTGCTGGGCCTGCTGGCCGACCTGACCGGGGGCGCGGTGGACGACGCCAATCTCGACCTGGACGACTCCTTCGGCCTGGCGGCGCAGGCCGGTGTGGACATCCCGCTGAACGACCACTGGGCCTTCAATCTGGGCGTGTGGTACCTGGACATCGATTCCACGGCGAAAATCACCGCCAAATCCGGGGGCGAAACCCTGGCGAAGGTGAAATTCGATATCGACATCGACCCGTGGGTCTACAACGTGGGTATCGCCTACCGCTTCTGAGCGGCGCTGCCCGCCACTGCTTTCCCGCCGCATTGGCCGACTCACCGACGGCGCGGCGGGCCTGGCCCCGGCTCTCTTGCCCGGGGCCTTTTTTGGTTCATCGCGCATTACCGGGGAATGCTGCACGGATTTTCAAAAAGAAGTAGTCAGTATCGCGATAGCCGTAGGCCATTCGCTTGATCACCTT
>PABK01000012.1 GCA_002699145.1 Halioglobus sp. | reverse complement strand
CTCGCGACCGACCGAGGGCAGCCCGGAGGGCCGCCAGTAGTGTGCAGCGCCGCTTTTTCCCAGCGCGCGGCCGTTTCCTCGCGAAGACCCCCTGCAGACAACTCTATACCCAAGCCGATGCTTCCAGGCCCGGGGCGGAAACGCTTTCTGGCCGAGTATCTCAGCCTTCCGAGGCCAGAAAGCGTTTCCGCCCCGGGCCAGGGAACCCACCCCGAAGAGGCCAGAAAGCGTTTCCGTCCCAGACCAGAGAGCCAAAACAAAAAAAGCCCCACCTTACGGCGGGGCTTTTCCTCAAACCGACAGGGTGGCAGGCCAACAGCCCGCCACCCCACAGGGCTCGGCAGCTTACATCATGCCGCCCATGCCGCCCATGCCGCCCATGTCGGGCATGGCCGGGGCAGCGGCCTTGTCTTCCGGTGCGTCGGCGACCATCACCTCGGTGGTGATCATGAGGCCGGCAACGGAACCAGCAGCCTGCAGCGCGGTGCGGGTGACCTTGGCGGGATCCAGGATACCCATCTCGATCATGTCGCCGTACTCGCCGCTGGCGGCGTTGTAGCCGAAGTTGCCCTCGCCCTGGCGCACCTTGTCCAGTACGACAGAAGCCTCGTCACCGGCATTGGAGACGATCTGGCGCAGGGGGCCCTCCATGGCGCGCAGCGCGGCCGCGATGCCGTGGTTCTGGTCCTCGTTGTCGCCTTTCAGCTCGGCGATCGCGGCAACGGCGCGCACCAGTGCGACACCACCACCGGCGACCACGCCCTCTTCCACCGCCGCACGGGTAGCGTGCAGGGCGTCTTCGACGCGGGCCTTCTTCTCCTTCATCTCGATCTCGGTGGCGGCGCCAACCTTGATCACTGCAACACCGCCGGCCAGCTTGGCCACGCGCTCCTGCAGCTTCTCGCGATCGTAATCGGAAGAGGTGTTCTCGATCTGCACGCGGATTTCGCTGACACGCGCCTTGATGGCGTCGGCGTCGCCGGCACCGTCGATGATGGTGCTGTTGTCCTTGTCCATGGTCACGCGCTTGGCGCTGCCCAGGTGCTCCAGACCGGCAGACTCCAGGTCCAGGCCAACCTCTTCGGAGATCACGGTGCCGCCGGTGAGGATGGCGATGTCCTGCAGCATGGCCTTGCGGCGGTCGCCGAAGCCCGGCGCCTTACAGGCCGCCACTTTCACGATGCCGCGCATATTGTTCACCACCAGGGTGGCCAGCGCCTCGCCCTCGACGTCCTCGGCCACGATGACCAGCGGACGGGAAGCCTTGGCGACCTGCTCCAGCAGGGGCAGCAGCTCACGGATGTTGGAGATCTTCTTGTCCACCAGCAGGATGAAGGGGTCTTCCTGCTCGGCGATCATGTTGTCCTGGTTGTTGATGAAGTACGGGGAGAGGTAACCGCGGTCGAACTGCATGCCTTCCACGACGTCCAGTTCGTTTTCCAGGCCGGAGCCCTCTTCCACGGTGATAACGCCTTCCTTGCCGACTTTCTCCATGGCCTCGGCGATGATGTCACCGACCTGGGAATCCGCGTTGGCGGAGATGGTGCCGACCTGGGCGATGGCCTTGCTGTCCTCACAGGGGATGGACTGCTTCTCGATCTGCTCCACTGCGGCGACCACGGCCTTGTCGATGCCGCGTTTGAGATCCATCGGGTTCATGCCCGCGGCGACGGACTTCAGGCCTTCGTTGAGAATGGACTGGGCCAGTACCGTGGCGGTGGTGGTGCCGTCGCCGGCGGCGTCGGAGGCCTGGGAGGCGACTTCCTTCACCATCTGCGCGCCCATGTTCTCGAACTTGTTGTCCAGTTCGATTTCCTTGGCCACGGACACGCCGTCCTTGGTCACCGTCGGTGCGCCGAAGGACTTGTCCAGGATGACGTTACGGCCCTTGGGGCCCAGGGTTGCCTTGACGGCGTCTGCGAGTACGTTGACGCCCTTGAGCATCTGGCTGCGGGCGTCGTCTCCGAAAAATACATCTTTAGCTGACATGGTTCGTATCCTTTGCTAACTGTACGTTGAGGTATTGGGCGTGCGGCGATTACTCGACGACGGCGTAGATCTCGCTCTCGCCCATGATGATCAGTTCTTCGCCATCGGCCTCGATGGTGTTGCTACCGGCATACTGGCCGAACACGACCGTGTCGCCGACCTTGACCGCCACGGGACGGGTCTCGCCGTTGTCCAGGGCCTTGCCGTCGCCAACGGCGACTACCTCACCCTGGTTGGGCTTTTCCTTGGCGGAACCGGGCAGGACGATGCCTCCGGCCGTGGTTTCTTCCTCTTCTTTGCGACGAATGACCACGCGGTCATACAGCGGACGGATCTTCATTTCTGTCAATCTCCAAATGCGATCAGTGTTATCGGGTCCCCCGCGGGGGCTCAGCTTGCTCTATTGGGGTGGTCAACAGGATTTCAAGACCTGTTTAGCACTCTTTTTGAGAGAGTGCTAATTCTAGAGCGCGCCGGGGGATAGTCAAGGGGCCCCGGGGACCGTTTCCCGTGGAAAGAAAAATCGATTAGTTTTTATTTTTCAGTGAGTTACGAAATCAGTCGTCGTCCAGGCGACGATAGCTGCCCTCGATGGTCTCACGCGAGCCACTGTCCCGCCCGGGGGCGTAGGGTTGCGGTTGCGGCCCGGACAGGGCGCGCGACAGGCGCCGGCGCAGGGGGCCCAGCAGCGCCAGCAGGGCGGCGCAGTCGGTAATCAGCCCCGGGATGACCAGCAACAGCCCCGCCAGGCCGATCGCCATGTCGTCGAGCAGCAGCTGTGGGCCCAGCACACGCCCGTCCTGGGCCTGGCGCAGGTGCGCGAACATGTCGCGCCCCTGGCGTTGCAGCAGCGCAAGGCCGACAAACAGGGTGAGGAATACCCAGCCCAGGGCGGTCAGGGCGCTGGTCTCGATGCCGAGCTGGATGAGGGTGAACAGCTCCAGCCAGGGCAGGAGCAATAACAACAGGCGCATACCGTCAGTATGGGGACGGATGCGGGGAATGCAAGCGACGGCGCGGGCGCGCCTGGCGTATCATGGCCTCCCTGTACTCAGTGATCGGGAGGCACCGTGCCGGCGCGGGAAGCGGGCAACAGCGAGCGTATCTGGCAGGTGGTGGCGGCCATTCCCCCCGGGCACGTCGCCACCTACGGCGCCATCGCCCGCGGCGCGGGCCTGCCCGGCGCGGCGCGCCGCGTCGGCGCCGCCCTGCGCGGCCTGCCCGCCGCCACACGCATTCCCTGGCACCGCGTTATCAATGCCAGGGGCCGACTGTCCCTGCCGGAGGGATCGGACGCCTGGCGCCTGCAGCGCACGAGACTGCAGGCCGAGGGTGTGGAATTCCGCGCCAACGGCTCCATCGACCTGGGCCGGTTCCACTGGGACCCCGGGCAGGCCTGAACCGGGCGCTCAGTATTCGAACTTGCGCTTGCGGTGAATCTTGGCCGCATCGTTGGGCACATGGCCCAGGAAGCTGAACGTGCTGTGGGTGATGATATCCCGGTTGCCGCGAATCGCCTCGTACTGGTCGAGGTACTCCTCCAGCTGCGGTTTGCGTTCCTCGGTGGTGATATTCGTGGTCGTGCCGCCGTGCACCTGGTGGAAACACCCCTCGCCGATGAGCTGCACCGCCGTGGTATCGGGGTGGTCCACCGCGCGCTTGAAGATATCGGAGTTGATAAAGCCGCCGCCGGGAAAATCGAAACGCTCGTCCGCGCCGCCCAACTCGCGGAAAAACCCGGTGCCCATGAAAAAACAGTTGGACTCGAACAGGCGATTCATCCAGTTGATGTTCTCGTTCGCAGTGCGCAGCGCGGTACCGACCTCGAACAGGCGGTAACCGGCGCTGGGAAAATCGATCTTCTCCAGCAGGCGATCCTCCACCTCCTGGTTGTAACCCTCGCTGATCGACAGGTTCTGCGCTTTGGGGCCCATCCAGAAATAGCGCGTGGCCACCACCGGGTTGTCGAACATATCGAAGGCGGCGATAGCGAGGTTGAATACACCGGGAGTGAGGATGTGGGCGCCGTCGATCATCACGCAGACGATCTCCCCCTGGGCCCGCGCCAGCGCGTGGTTGATGGCGGCCGCGGGCGAGGGGTGGGCGTTCTCGATCTCGATGTGCACCACGGGCACATCGACGTGGGCCCAGCTCTGCGGGTCCAGCGGCACCGGCGAGCCGTTGTCGACCAGCAGGACCTCGTAGTCCAGGTCAGCGGCGCCGATCTGGTAGGGGCGCGACAATCCCTGCAGGGAACGCGGAATCTCCCGCGCCATGTCGTAACAGATGAGGATGACGGACAGTTTCATCGACGTCAGCTATACCAGTCGTCCCGCGGCGCGCGCCTTGCGGCGCTCGCGCGCGGTGATATTGGAGGCGGCGGTTTGCATCTTGCCAAGGTGGAAGTAAGGCACATCGGCGACAAGCTGATCGCTGTCGCGAATCTCGCGGTAGTTTTTCCAGTAGGCCTGCAGGGTGTCATCGCGCGTTTGTCCGTGTGAGTTGGTGGTGATCCCCCCGTGCAGCTGGTGAAAACTGCCCTCGCCGATCACCTGGAACACCCGTGTGTCCGCGGCTTCGGAGGCGCGCTTGAAAATGTCCATATTGACGAAGCCGCCGCCCGGCAGGTCAAAGCGCTCGTCCGCACCGCCGATGGCCTGGAACAGGGAACGGCGCAGGAACAGGCAGTTGGTCTCGCCGATACGATTGAGCCAGTGCACCAGCGGCGCCCCGGCGCGCAGGGGAGTGCAGATCTCGAACAGGCGGTAGCCGTCGCCGGGCCAGTCGATCTGCTGCAGCAACTGGTCCTCGATCTCCTGGTTGTAGCCCTCGGCGACCGACTGCGTCTGCTCGTCCGGGCCGAGGTAGAAATAACGTATCGCCACGACCGCATTGGCAAACGCACGGTAGGTCGTCAGCGCCCAGTAGAAAACGCCGGGCGACAGCATATGCGCCGCATCACACATGTAACAGACAATCTCGCCGCGCGCCTGCTGCAGCCCGAGGTTGATGGCCGGGGTCGGTGAAGCGCTGGGGTTGTCGACACTGAGCAGACGCACCGGCACATCGATGTCCGCCCAACTCGCCGGGTCAGGCGCCTGCGGCGAACCGTTGTCCACCAGCAGCACCTCGTATTCGAGGTCCTGCGCACCCACCTGGTAATCGCGCGCCATCGAGCGCAGCGTGCGCGGGATTTCACGCGCCATGTCGTGGGCGATGAGTATCACTGAGAGCTTCATGAAAACGCCGAGTAAACAGTCGGAACTACCGACGGACCGTTAGAATTATACTGGCCATATAGTAGAGAAAAAGGAAAGCGGATGATAGTCGGGCGCTGCAAATGAGACACCGGTCACACTACCGCGCGCCCTCCCCGCCCGCGCCGCGCGGACATTCGACTGGACCGGGCCAATGGCATACACTTTCGGGGGCAGCAGTAGCGGAATAACGCCATGACAGTCGCCGAAATCTCCCCCGACATTTTCGCCGCCAGGGACCTGGACGCCGACAACGCCGCGATGATGCAGCGCATCGAACGGTTTCGCGATGTCGAGGCGTCCGCTGCCCCGGGCCTTATCATTCCGCCGGGCCAGCAGGACGGCGACATCGATACCTTTATCCCCGAGGTCCACGCCGCCGATTTCGACATCGAGCGACTGCGTGACGCACTGCGCGAGCACGGCTCCCTGATCGTCCGCGGCCTGTTTCCCGCCGCGTCAATGCAAGGCCTGATCCCCGCGATAGACCGGGTGCTGGATGCCTGCGAGCGCAACAGCCACGGCGACACGCCGCAGCAAAGCGCGTACTTCAACCCGCCGCAAAACCTCATCACGATCATGCCCAACAAGGGCAAGGAACTGGGTAATACGCGCAACTTCCATCGCGACTCGGGCTCCGCCATGTGCGTGGAGGCACCGAGCGTGGCGGAGGCGCTGCTGGCGTTCTACGAGCGCCACGGGCTGAAAAGCCTGATGCGCGAATACCTGCGTGAGCCGCCCTGCCTCACCGCGAAAAAATGGGTGCTGCGCCGCTCCAAACTGCCGGTCGCGGAGGCGGGCTGGCACCAGGACGGCGCTTTCATGGGCACCGATATCAACAGCATCAATATGTGGCTGCCGCTGAACGAATGCGGCGGTGAAACCGGCGCGCCGGGCATGGATGTGTTGCCGCGCCGCCTGCACAATATCGCCTCGGCCGAGGGCGCCCAGTTCGACTGGTCGGTCAGCTCCAACCAGGTGGCCGGCCAGTCCGGCGGCAGCGTCCTGCTACGCCCCGTGTTCCAGGCCGGCGATGCTTTTTTCTTCGACCACTTCTTCCTGCACCGCACGCAGTACGGCATCGCTTTCGACAAACTGCGCTACGCGGTGGAGACGTGGTTTTTCGGTGAGAGCAGCTTTCCCAAGAACCAGATCCCGCTGGCCTGGTAGGCGCCAGTGCAAATCCTGCAGTGCGCGCCGGGGACGCTGTGCAGGCGCCAGCGGCCGCACCGTGCCCCGGTAAACGTGTTGTCAGGCCTGCCTAGCTCATCGAGCGCTGCTCACGGCGGCGGTTGAGAACCATGCTGAAGGCCAGTTCCTGTTCGTAGGCCTCGTCGACGTGTTCCGGCGGCAATTCGTGCAGGGCGGGATTCCACGGCACCTCGACATAGTCCTTGTCGCGCCAGTAGTACTGCAACTCATCGGACTGCCAGTCGGCGTAGATTTCGTCCCAGCTCAGTCGCTCGAAATGCGGCTGCAGACAGATCGGCGTCAGGGCCTCGCCTTCCAGTTGGTAGCGAAAATCCACCGACAGGCGCATCTGCCGCTCATTGTAGTTTTCCATTGCCTTGTGCACGGTCAGCGACGGGAAGAGCAGCAGGTCGCCGGCACGAAAATCCGCCCCCACCCAGCGCAGCCTGGCGAACTCCTCGGGCAGCACCGCCGCGCGGTTGCCCGCGCCCAGGTGAAACTTCAGCGGTAATACGCCGAACTTGTGCGACCCCTCCAGCACCGCGAGAGAACCGTCGCGTATCGCGCAGTCTGCCAGCGGCATCCAGGCGGCAGTGAGGTTGGGCGTGCCCTGGTTGTTCGGGTAGTCCTGATGCGGCGGCGTCGCCAGCTCCGGGCTGTCGGGAAAAATCAGGCGCACGATGCTCAACGGGTGCGGGAAAGCGGTATCACCCAGCGCCCGCCGCATGACCTGCATGACATTTTCCTCGTGGGCCATGGCATGCAATGCTTCAAGACGTACAATGCGATCGTGGGCCTTGAAGAATTTGGGCTGGCCCTCGCGGCGCGGAACCCCGCGGGCGACAGCGTCCATGCGCCGTTCACCCCCCTCGATCCAGCCCTCCTGCTCGAGAATATCGACAATCTGCGCGCGCAGGTCCGTCAGTTTCTCCAGCGGGACAATGCTGCGAAAAAACAGGTAGCCGTCGTTGGCCAGGCGTTCGCGCAGGGCGCTGACATTGTCCAGCAGCGAGTTGGCCTCGAACATGGGTTCGAGCTTCACCTTCGGGTTGATCTTTTCGAACCCGGCCGCGCGCAGTTCGATCAGCCGCTGCATCAGGGCTTCGTCGCCACTGGCGCGGGCGATTTTCTGCAGCCTGGCGATACCGGTTTCGTAGTCTCCGCTCTCGATCATGGCCTCGGCCTGGCGCACCGCCTCCATGTCGTAGCCGCCCTCCGGGCCGGTCATAACGTTGGTCATTCTAATTCCTCTGTCGGCGACCCCGCCGCGTGGCGATCACACTGTGCCAGCACAGTGTATAACCGCCGGCGCCCAGGCTGTTGATCTGGCGCAAGCGTTGGCAAATCACCGCGGGCTCCTCAGCCCTCGCCCTGGGCCGCCGGCTGCTGTTTCTTCTTGCCGTCGCCCCCCAGCTTCATGCCCTTGCGGCGCTTGCGGATTTCCGCGGCCTGGCGCCTCGATTCGAGGTACAGCCCCGCGTGCACGTAGAACTGGCGCAAGCGCTTCTCGGTTTCCTCGTCGCCGGAGAACAGCATGTCGAGCAGGGGATCGGGCTTGCGCTCGCCGCCGGGCTTGCGCAGTACGCCCAGGCCGAAGCCGTGATTGAACTTGAAGGTCTCCTCGTGTTCCTGTTCCAGTTCCTCGAAGTATTTCCAGGCGCCGAAATCCTTGATCTTGGCCATGACGTCGTGGAACAGCACGATACCGCCGGGCTTCACCTTGGGATACCAGGTGGTGAAGTCCTCCTGGATTGCCTCGTAGGTGTGCAGGCCATCGATGTGCAGCAGGTCTATGGAGTCGTCGTTGAAGTGCTGCAAGGCTTCCTGGAAGAACATGCGCAGCAGGTAGGTCATGCCGCGGTAGTGGTCGCGCGCGTGCTCGGCACAATCCTCGTAGATGGAGTCGTCGTAGGCGTCGGTGTGCTCATCGCCCTCCCAGCAATCGATACCGTAGGCAACGCCATCGATATCATTCTCGACCATGGACTGGCAGAACGTGAAAAAGGAGAGGCCGTTGTAAACCCCCAGTTCCGCGATCAGCTTGGGACGGATGGCGGCCACCAGGTCATAGGCAAAACAAATATGGTCTATCCACGTGCTGAACACGACACGCTTGGGTTCGAAGCGCTGAATCGACGGCGGAAAATAGATTTGGGATTCCATAAGTTATGATTAACCTCTCAGTTCGACAACAATTAGGCCAAAGCGCGTTCCGCTTCGGATGATTGACCCAGTCTTTCCATCTTCCTGGTCGAAGAAATGTGCAGGAACTTGTGGGCATGCTCGGACAGCTCGCCCAGGTACAGGGTTTCGGTCACGGGACTCTGGTAGTTGCCGCCGCGTATCTGGCGGTACTGTTCCATGATCTCATCAATAAAGCGCTGCCGGGCCTCCGCATCCTCGCCGCCGGTGGTCACCCCGCCGTGAAACTGGTGAAAGGTCCCCTCGCCGTGCAGGAAGACGTGCAGGGCGCCGGGGTACTCACAGGCGCGCTTGTACAGGTCCAGGTTGACCACCCCCCCGCCGCGCTTGTCGAAGCGGGGATCGTATCCACCCAGGTCACGCCACATCTGCGCCGGCATGCTGATGCAGTTGCTCTCGCTGTGCGGCAGGAAAAAGCCGGCGGCGCAGGAGCCGCTGAAACAGGCGATGTCGAACAGGCGGTAGCCGTCCTCCGGCCAGCGAATCGAGGCCATCAGCTCGCGCTCGGTGTCGACGTCGTAGCCGCTGCCGACGGCTTTTTGCTGCAGCTCGTATCCCAGGTGATAGCCGGGCACGGTGACGACCGCGCGTTCGGACAGGCGATGGCCACGTATAATATTCTTGACCACACCCGGGGTCAGCAAGCGGGCGCCGTCGATCATGACGCAGATATTGCGCCCGCGCGCCCTGTCGATGCCCTCATTGATCGCGTGAATGGGAGTGGGCTGGGTTTCCTGCCGCAGGAGGTAGGAAAAGTTCGCCGGCAGGGACTTGATAAAGGAGGGCGCCATGTTGTTCCGCGACGCGTTCTCGACGATCAGCACCTCGTAGTCCTGCGCGCGGGCGTCGAGCTGGTAATCGGTGAACAAGGAGCGCACGGTGTTGGCCGCCTGCTCCGGCATGTCATACACGATGAGCACGAAACTGACGATCGGCGCATCGCCCGCACTGCTGTCATCCCCGGCGGCCCTGCCCATTCGCTGTTTCAGTCGATTCCACATAGGCTCGCCGCTACTCAGAGGCTGATCTTCTTCAATTTCTTGTACAGGCGGCGCACTCGCCAGGGAAGCATGCGTCCGCCCGCGCCGGTATTGTTACGCAAATCCGGGGTGTAGAACTTCTCGTCGTCGTCGCGCCCCGGCAGGCCGAGGCTGTCGACGGCTTTGGTGATATTGGCGTCCAGGACCTCCTCGTCCGTATCGAAGTCCAGCACGGGGAAAGGTTTGTTGCAGTACTCCTGGTACAGCACCGAGTTGTGGGCGTACCAGAGCTCCATGCAGTCTTCCCAGGGTTTCTCCTGGCGCTTGTTGAGTGAAGCGGCCACCGCATTGGGATGGCGAAAGATACCGACGAACTCGATGCCCGGGAACAACGACTTCCAGCCCTCCAGGCAGAGCAGTGCGCGCGGGTCCTTGAAGCCGAATACTTTCTCGGCGCTGTACTCGTGCAGCAGTTCACGGGCGCGCTGCAGGTGTTGCGCGCTCCAGCTGACCTGTGGCGGCGGGCGGTCCCAGGCGCCGCCATTCTGCTCGAGTATGGCATCGTGCAGGTCGACGATACTCTGGTTCTCGCGGTTGCCGCGGCGGTTGTGCTTGTTCCAGGTATGGTGCTCACCCAGGAACAGGCCCGCCTGCTGCAGGGAACCGGTCAGGCAGCTGGTGCCGCTGCGGTGCATACCGAGTACGCCCACGATACGCGCGGGTGTTTTCAGGCTCAACGGGTCTGCTGCGCTCTGTTCCAATTCAACCTCACTGGATTCGCGCATCTGGCCAATCTCTACTTATATTCATATTTTTCCGTGCGGAAGACCGCAAAGCACGGGCTATATTCACCCATTTGCCGCATCCATGGCAACCGGAGGACGGGAAATATCCGTGATCAGGTGCCCATTTTTGGCAGGAAAATCAGGCTTCTAGAAAGCCGGAGGGGGATGCGGGGCGCGGCCTACTCCTGCGCCTGGCCGTGCCAGGGGGCGACCCACAGCAACAGCAACATGCCGGGCAGGGCGAGAACAGCGCAGAGCAGGAAAAAGTCGTACCAGCCCACCTGCTCGACGATAATCCCCGTACTGGCGTTGGCCAGGGTGCGCGGCACCGCCGCCAGGGCGGTGAACAGCGCGAACTGGGTCGCCGCGAAGGTACGGCTGGTCTCCCTGGCGATGAACGCGGTGAAAGCCGCCGTGCCCAGGCCCACGCCCGTGTACTCGAAGGCGATCACCACACCCAGCAACCACAGTACGGCGCCGGCCTGGGCCAGCACGGCAAAACCGAGAATACTGACCACCTGCACCACGCCGAACAACCACAGCGCCCGGTTGATACCCAGGCGCAGCATCACTACCCCGCCCAGCAAGCCGCCGAGGATGGCCGGCCACAGCGCCGCGTTCTTGGCCACCACGCCTATCTGGGACTTGGTGAACCCGAGGTCGTAGTAAAACGGCGAGGACAACGCCGTGGCCATATTGTCGCCCAGCTTGTACAGCACCATGAAACTGAGCACCAGCAGAACGCCCTTCCAGCCGCGCCGCGTCAGGTACTCCCTGAACGGCCGTATAACCGTGTCCGCCAGACCATGGTAGGCCGGCTTTTCCGTATCCGGCTCCGGCGCCAGCAGGGACAGGCCGACACCGACCAGCATAAAGGCGCCGGTAATCCAGAACACACTGGACCAGGGCAGGTAATCGGCGAGGATGAAGGCCAGTGAGCCTGGTACGAGGCCAGCGAGTCGGTAGGCGGTGATATGGATGGAGTTGCCCAGGCCCAGCTCCGCGTCGGGCAGGATCTCGCGGCGGTAGGCGTCGATCACCACGTCCTGGCTGGCGCTGAAAAACGCCACCGCCAGGCACAGTCCCGCGATCACCGGTAGCGACTGTTGCGGCTCGAACATACCCATTGCGCCTATACCCAGCAGCAGCGCCACCTGGCTGAGCAGCATCCAGCCGCGGCGCCGGCCCAGGAAGGGCGGCGTCCAGCGGTCCATGAAGGGCGCCCAGATAAACTTCCAGGTGTAGGGCATGCCCAGCAGCGCGAACAGGCCGATCTCGGTCAGCGAGACGCCCTGGTCGCGCAGCCACAGCGGGACCAGCTGCAGCAACAGGTAGAGCGGCATGCCCGAAGCCAGCCCGGTGAACACGCAGACGAGCATACGCCGGTTGAACAGCGCCTCCCGCCAGTTGATTGCGCTATCGTCCAAGCAGCCGCCCCTGGCGCGCCGCGGGCGGGCTCACGGTTCCTTCCCGACGATATCGTGCATGGGCCGGTGGGAGAGCGCGCGCTTGAGCGCGCGCTGTATGCGGAACGGCACGATGCCGATCAGGCGGGCGCCCAGCGGCCGCAGGGAAAAGCGCCAGATACGTTCGAGCAGCCACTCCGCACGCGACAGCTTGAGGTCGTCCGCGATCAGGTTGGGCTTGAGATCCAGCAGCAGTTCCGAGCGCAGGTCCGCGACCCGCGGCGAGACCGCGTCGATATAGTCCCGCTCGTAGAAATCCGTGCGGATAGCGTCCGCGGGCACGGGCGCGACAGAGGTCTCGGGCAGGGCCTGGCGCCGCACCACATAGGTCCAGAAGTCGCGCCACTCCAGGGCATTGAAATCCCAGTTGGCGACCGCCGAGAACGGCCTGCCCTGGACGCGCTCGACGAAGGCGCCGATGTTCGGCACCACGACGGGCAGCGCGTTGTGCAGGGCGACGCTCAGCGTGTAGCTGTAGGTCTCCGGCCATTGCGCCGGAAACCAGGCGACATCAGGGTCGATCGCCGCCACCAGGCGATGCACCTCACGATTGTCGTAGGGGCCGTGGAACACGATGTTGGCGCCCAGCTTGCGGTAAGCGTACCCCAGCAGGTGAAACTCGATGCGCTCGCCGGCCAGCGCGGCGGCGACATTTTCCAGCATGTCCGCGCCCTTCTCGCGGCTCAGGGCGCCCATCACCAGTACGCGCAGCGGGCGGCCGGCATCGCCGCGCCAACGGGGTTCGGGATAGGGCCGGCTGCTGGCGTAGTCAGGGTGCCAGGCGACCACCGGGTTGGCCACCTCGAAGAAGTGGCCGAAGCGCCGGGCGCAGTCCAGGGAGGGGAAGATCACGCGCGCCGCCCCGGCGACAAACGGACGCTGGTTGTCCCGCCACGCCCGGGCGTCTACCCCCTCCGGCAATGGGCGGTGCCCGGCGCAGAGTTCATCGAACTGCGGGTGATCCTCGCGCACGTAGCGCGCGTCCCTGTCCGTCATGCTCGGGTTGTTGTTGACCAGGTAATAATCGTGAATGGTGAGGTCGTACTCACAGCCGATATCGCGCGCAATGCCCCAAAGCCGCGTGGGCAGGCCCATGGTGTGGTGGAAGTGCACACGCCCTATGCCGAGCCCGCGCATCAGGGCGACCAGCTTGTGGTATTCCCCGGGAATCTCGAAAAACAGGCCATCGCGCAGACGCTGGTCGCGGTCGTAGCAGGCCAGGCGCACGGACTCGCCGTTCTTGTCCGGGATCATGAGCAGGCACAGGGCCTGTCCGGCGTACAGGCTGGCCAGCTCATCGACATGCTGTTGCGCGCCGCCGCCAAGCTTGTGGGAAATCATCAGGATACGCGGGCGGTCCTGGGAGGCGAACAGGCGCAACCAGGCGCGCACGCGTGTCGCCCTGGCCGGGTCGCGGGAGATGAAGCGCTGGATGTCGCCGTGGTAGCGCGGGTATTTCCGGTCGAGCACGTCCAGCGCGTTGGCCAGTCGCGGGCTGTGCTCGGCGCCAAAACTCACGCCGCCGCGGTGGTAGACGTAACAGTTCGCCAGGTGCAGGTTGTGGCGGCCGGCGCCGATCGCGCGCTGGCACCAGTCGTTCTCCTCGCCGTAACCGCGACCGAAGGCCTCGACGTCGAAATAGCCGATCAGGTCCAGGCAATCGCGCCGCATATACATGCAACAACCCACCCCGGTGGGCAGGGGAAAGACATCCTGTGGACCGAATTCGGCGGCGAACTGTGCGTCGATCTCCTCCAGGGGCAGGCCGAAGATGACGCGGTTGTCTTCGCAGATATCCGGAAAGCTGCACACGGTGGCGTTATTGGAAAACGGCGTCACCGACGCCACGTTCTCGTGCTGGTACGCGGCTTCGCGCAGGCGCTCGAGCCAGTTGCCGGCGACCTCGACGTCGCTGTTGAGCAGCAGCACATCGCGGTCGGTGTTGTAGGCCATGCCGCGGTTTACCGTCGCCACAAAGCCGAGATTGAGTTCATTCTCCAGCAGCACCAGGTGCCCGTTGCGCGCGTCGAGGTTGCGCAGGTAATCGCTGATCGCGGGGTTCGGCGAGCAGTCGTTGATCACGATGATCCGCGCCCAGGACGGGTCCACGGTACGCAGCACCGACTCCAGGCAGGCCACGGTCTCGTCGTAGCCGTCGTAGACCGGAATGATGACATCAACGTCTGGCATAACGACCCGCCGCTCGCAGCAATGGTCCGATCAGGGGTATGGAGAACAGGCGCTCCACCTCCGCGCGGATCTCGCGATTGTTCTGCAACGCCTGCTGGTACAAGCCGTTCAGCTCCTCCAGCTGCCCGTCGCGTTCCCCGATGGTCGCCAGTGCGGTGCTGTGCAGTGCGCCGATTTCCTGCAGCCTGGCGTCGAAGTCACGGATCTGCTCGTCGCGCTCGTCGAGCGTGGCCAGGGCCTGCGCGTGCTCGGCGCCGATGCGCGTGAGTTCGCGGCCACGCCGCACTACCACCGCGGTCATCTCGCCCAGTGTTTGCTCCAGGGGGTACAGGCGCGCCAGCTCCGAATTCACCGCATCCAGGTCAGTCCAGTGCGCCGCGTGCAGCGGCGAGGAACTGTCCGCATCCGAGGACTGGTGGCACAGGGCTGGATTCAACGCGCGGTCCAGCGCCGCGGCATCGACCGCCAGCGGCAGGCGCCGCACCAGTCGCGCAAGCGTGTCTCCGGGCGCGGCCAGCAACTCCTGGTAGCTCACCCGCAGGGGGTCGTCCCCGGCGGCCGCCAGGGCGCAGCGAAGGTAGCTTTCGACCAGGCGCAGGCCGTGACCCAGGGGGAAATCATCGCGCGCCTGCAGCGACCGGGCAATTTCCATGGGCGAGCGCCACACCAGGCAGACCGCGGCGGCGATGGCCTGCCCGGCACACAGCGAGCGCCAGAACGGCAGGGTCAGGCACAGGCGCGGGTCCTTGATCACGGTCAGTGCGGCTGCCGCATCGCCCGCGTGCAGGATCTCGCTCGCCGGAGCGCGCAAATCGGCGAATTCGCCGGACTGCCAATCCACCTCCAGCAGCGCGGTGGTTGCCGAAAACCAGCTCGCGCCGGCGCGACGCAACAGGGTCTCGTTGATGTCGATGACCGCGGGGTCTTCCCAGAAGCCCTCCTCGTTGACACCGGGCATGGGTTGCAGCAGGCGTTCGCCAAAGCGGGCTCCACAGGCATGCAGCGCGGCGCACAGGGCCGACGTCCCGGCCCTGTGCATACCCGCCACGAAGAGAATCTGCCTGTTACCGGCCCCGCCCATTGCCATCTGCCAGCGCACACGTCGCGGCAATAGTAGCACGGCGATTTCGCCAGTCCGACCCCGCGGGACTTGTTCACCGCTCGCCGGCGCTGTGGTTAAATGACGCCGAACCGGGCGGCCCGCACGCCCGCCGTATTCCGCCCGGTGCCCACGCGTACCGCTTGCCCGGAGGTGCCCGGATGACGCCAGACGCAGCAACCCAGGAGCCGGCCCCGGTCACCGTGGTCGTGCCCGTGTACCGCGACCTGGAGGCCACCCGCAACTGCCTGCAATCCTTGCTGGCCAGCGGCCTGCCCGGGCATATGTCGGTGCTGGTGATCGACGACTGCTCGCCGGAACCCGACGTGAGCGCCCTGTGCCGGGAGGTCGCGGCGGCGCCGCAGGTTGAGTTGTACAGCCACGAGCACAATCTCGGCTTCGTCGCCTGCGCCAACCGCGCTTTCGAGATGCGTCCCGACCACGACATCATTCTGCTGAACAGCGATACCGTGGTCCCGCGTGGCTGGGCCGAGCGCCTGCAGGCCTGCGCCTGCCGCGATCCGCGCATCGGCACCGCGACACCCTTTTCCAATAACGGCTCGATTTGCTCCTACCCCGCGTCCGGGCAGGCCAACGATCTCCCGGCCGGACTGGCGCTGGAGGAACTCGATGAGCTGTTCCGCCGCGCGAACCAGGGCCTGCACGCGGACCTGCCCACCGCCGTGGGTTTCTGCATGTATATCAGGCGCGCCTGCCTGGAACAGACCGGCCCCTTCGACCAGGAGAATTTTGGCAAGGGTTACGGTGAAGAGTGCGATTTCTGCATTCGCGCCGCGCAACTCGGCTGGCGGCACGTGGTCGCCGCCGATGTCTTTGTCTTCCACGAGGGTGGCGCCAGTTTCGCCCAGGAGGCCAACGCGCGCCGCGAGCAGGCGGACAGCGTGCTGCACGCCCTGCACCCGGCGTTCCACGATACGGTGATGGACTTCATCCTGTCGGACCCGCTGGAGCCATTGCGCGCGGCGATCAACCGCGCGCGCGTGGAACGCAGCCCACACAATGCTGTGCAGGTGCTGGACGAGCAGCGGGAGCACACCCGCGCGATGCTACACCACGCAACGCTGTACCGTGAGGACCTGAAGACCTGCCTGCACCAGCTGGACGAAAGCGAAGCGCAGTTGCAGGCCTGCCGCACGAGCTTTGAGCAGACCGACCAGGCGCTGCGGCACGCAGAGTCGGTGGTGGCTGCGCTGCATACGGACATCGCCCAACTGAACCAGGGCGTGGCCGAGCGCGACGCCCGGCTGCGCGAGGAACTGAGCCGGTCAGCGTTGCTGGAGCAGAAGATCGCGGGTATGGAGCAGAGTCGCTCCTGGCGCTACACCGCCTGGCTGCGGCGCGGCAAGCAGCGGGCGCATCAACCCTCCTGACAGTCTTGCTGGCACAGGGTCACACGCCCGAGCAACCAGTCGACCTGTACCTGCACGGCCAGACCGGCCGCGTGACTGACATTGACATAACCGCCACTGGAGCCGCCGTCCTGGTAAAAACGGATGACGCCGGCGCCGTCGCGGTTCAGCTCGCGGCTGCCCAGGACTTCCAGTTCCAGCCCTTCCGGGAGTTGCGTGGTCTTGTCACCGCGACGGATCCGGCGCTCGCGGGGATAGAGCAGCACATCCTCGTGGTGGCCCTGGCGTATGGCGGCCATGCGCGCGGCGTTGAGCGTGGAGACGATATCGCTGACGGCACCGCGGTACTGGGCGGACTGGAAGACACGCTGCATCGCCGGTGCGCTCACCCCCAGCACGATGGCCGCGATGGCCAGCACCACCAGCAGCTCCAGCAGGGTGAAACCAGCGCTGCCAGCCCGCGCCCGGCGGCGCTTTGGCGGCGTCGGGCGACGCCTACCAGTTGCCGACGTCGGCGTCCTCACCCTCACCGCCTTCGGCGCCGTCCTGGCCGAGAGAGTAGATATCGACATCGGCGCGACTGCCCGGGTAGGCGTAGTGGTAGTCCCGCTTCCACGGATCCCGGGGCACGCCGGACTTGAGGTAGGGCCCGTTCCAGCCGTCCGCGTCACCGGGCTTTTGCACCAGCGCCTCGAGTCCCTCACTGTTGGTCGGATAGCGACCGACATCGAGCTTGTACATCTCCAGCGCCTGTTCCAGTTGCTTGATCTGCACCAGCGCCGTATCGGTTTTCGCACCGCCGAGCTGATTGATGATGTTCGGGCCGACCAGGCCCGCCAGCAGCCCCAGAATGACCAGCACCACGAGCAGCTCGATGAGCGTAAAGCCGTGCTGTCGGCGCGGCGACAGCCTGTGTGCTATTGATTGTCCCATACTCCTGTTCCCTGTTGTCTGGCGGCCGCCCCGCAGGACCGCCGCTGGTATGTTTTATATGGCGAGGTTGTTCACCGACATGATGCCCATGAGGATGGCGATGATGATCATGGCGATAAAGGCCGCCATGGTGAGGATCAGTACCGGCTCCAGTAACGCCAGGCTACGCTTGATGCCCGCCTGCACTTCCTCGTCGTACACCTGCGCCAATTCTGTCATCATCTGGTCGAGGCTGCCAGATTCCTCCCCGACCCGCGCCATCTGTATGACCAGCGGCGAAAACACCCCGGTTTCGTCCAGCGCCACGGACACGCGCTGCCCGCGCTTGACCGCCGGCTCCAGCACGGACAGCGCCTCCTTGATACGGGTGTTGTCCACCGTCTCCACGGCGATGGCGATGGACTGCAGCAGCGATACGCCATTGCCCAGCAGCGTACCCACAGTGCGCGCGAACTTCGCCACCTCGAACTTGAACACCACCGCACCGAGCATGGGCAGGTCCAGCAGGCGCCGGTCGAACTCCGCGCGTCCGTGCGGACTGCGCAACCAGTTGCGCACCAGTATCACCGCCGCCGCCACCAGCATGACCAGCAGCCAGCCATAGGCGGCGACGAAGTCACCACCGGCGATCACCATGCGCGTCAGCGCAGGCAGGGCGTCGCCCATGTCGGCAAACAGCGTCTCGAACTGCGGCACGACGAACCCGAGCATGGCGGCGATGGAAATCAGCGCAACGGTCAGCAGGATTGCCGGGTAGATCAGTGCCGAGATGACGCCGGAACGCACCGTCTTGGCGTTGGTCAGGTATTCGGCCAGCCGCGTGAGCACCTGGTCCAGGTGGCCGCTGGCCTCGCCCGAGCGCACCATGTTGACGTAGAAGTTGTCGAACTCCCGCGGGTAGGCCGCCAGGGCCTGGCTCAGGCCCTTGCCCGACTTCACCGAGGCCAGCAGTTCGTTGAGCAGGCCGCGCATGCGCTCCTGGGCCGACATGTCGATCATTACCTTCAGCGCGCGGTCGATGGGCAGCCCGGCCCGCAACAGCACGGACAACTCGCGGGTCAGCGCCAGCACGTCGTCGCTGCCCGCCGCCCTGCCGCCGCTGTCCGCCCGCGCCACCGCGCCACCGCTGGCCGGTTCCAGGCTGAGCAGGGTCAGGCCCTGGGAGCGCAGCTCGCGCGAAGCCAGCTCGATACGGTCGGCGGAAATCGAACCGTCGACGGTCTTGCCCTGGTTGGAAATCGCGCGGTAGCTGAAACTGGCCATGCTCTACAGTGCCGCGGCCTAGGCCTGCGCCTCCAGGTCGACGGTAACGCCGGGCGCGGGCGAACTGTCGTCGCCCTGCTGGTCCAGGGTCACGCGCAACAGTTCCTCCATGGAGGTCACCCCCTGCGCCACCTTGCGCAGCCCGTCCTCGAACAGGGTGTACATGCCGTTCTGGCGCGCCACCGTGTGCAGGTCGGTGGCGTCGGCGCCGCCGATGATGGCCTCATGCATACTGGCGTCGAGCACGAACAGCTCGTGGATACCGGTGCGACCGCTGTAGCCGGTGTGTTTGCACTGGTCGCAGCCCACCGCCTCGTAGACCGTCGCCGCGGCGGGGTCGACCACGCGCCGCAGGCCCGTGGCGGCGAGGTCCGCCGGGAACTGCGCCGGGCGACGGCAGGCGGTGCAAAGTTTGCGCACCAGGCGCTGGGCCAGCACGCCGTTGACCGAGGACGTGATCAGGTAGCGCTCGATACCCATGTCCTCCAGGCGGGTGATGGCCGCCGCCGCGGTATTGGTGTGCAGGGTCGACAGGACGAGGTGCCCGGTGAGCGCCGACTGCACGCCGATCTGCGCGGTCTCGCCGTCGCGCATCTCGCCGATCATGATGATGTCCGGGTCCTGGCGCAGGATGGAACGCAGCGCCCGGGCGAAATCCAGGTCGATCTGGGGTTTCACCTGGATCTGGTTGATGCCGCGCAACTGGTACTCCACCGGGTCTTCCACGGTGATGATCTTCAGCGACTCCGCGTCCATGGACGACAATGCGGCGTACAGCGTGGTGGTCTTGCCGGAGCCGGTCGGCCCGGTGAGCAGCAGCACCCCATGCGGGCGCGATAGCAATTCGCGGAAGCGCTCCAGGGTGTCCTCGCCGAAACCCATGTCGGACAGGCTCAGGCGAATACTCTGCCGGTCGAGCACACGCATGACGATGCTCTCGCCGTGCACCGTGGGGATCGTAGACACGCGCAGGTCCAGTTCGTGGCCTTTCACCCTGATCATGATGCGGCCGTCCTGGGGCAGGCGCTGTTCGGCGATGTTCAGGTTCGCCAGCAACTTGATACGCGAGGCGATGGCCGGGGCGTGGCTGGCCTGGGGCGCATCGGGCAACTCCTGGATCACCCCGTCCACCCGGTAGCGCAGGTGCAGGCCGTCGTCGAAGGGCTCGATGTGTATGTCAGAGGCGCCCAGGTCCAGCGCGCGGTGAATGATCTGGTTGACCAGGCGAATGATGGGCGCCTCGCTCGCCAGGTCCCGCAGGTGTTCGATGAACTCCTGGTCGTCCAGGTAGAGATCGGCCTCGCCCTCCTCCTGCGCGATTTCCTCAGCGCGGTTTTCGGAGTGCTTCTGCAGCGCGCCGAGAATCTCCGATTCCAGCCCCAGGCGCAGTTCGACCGGGCGATCCAGGGCAAGCCCCAGGGCCTTGCCCAGGAATTCGTCCTGCGGCACCGTCGCCGCGAACAGTGCGCGGTCGGCGTCGACGGCGATAGGCACCACCGAGTTGGAGAGCATGAATTCCAGGGATAAACCCGGCAGCACGACGGCCTCCTCCGGGTAGTCGGCGCTGCCCAGCAAGGGAATGCCGAGCTGTTCCGACAGCGCCGCAGCGACGTCGTTTTCCGACACCAGGCCCAGCTTGACCAGGATCTGGCCGAACTTGCCGCCCATTTCCGCCCTGGCCACGAGCGCGCGCTCGACGTCGCGGGGGGTAATCTTGCCGAGACTGACCAGGTGTTCGCCGAGTTTCATGCTGCGACCGGATTCCCCCGTGTGCGCCGGGCGCGTCCGCCGTGACGGCCCTGGTTATGGTGTTACAGAGTTTACCACTATTGTCGCCGCCAAAGCGCTGCGACGGCCCGGAGCTTGGACATGGCGCCGCCGGCCGAGTTCCCCGCCGCACGGCCACACGGCGCGACTCAGCGCAGGCGGCTCAGGCGCTGTAACAGGCGCCGCAGTCCCAGCTTCATGCCGAGCCGGCGGTAGGCGTTGGAGAGGGTGCGGAACACGCGCCAGCTGATCGAGTGGTGTATCGCCTCGAGCTCGCTGCGCAGGACCCCCAGGATCTCCTCCTGCGGCGGCAGCCCTTCCTGCCCTGGCCCGTGCTCCCGGTACCAGGCCTGGTAACCGCCCTGTTGCGAGCAGTCGTAGGGATCCGGGAAGCGTTCCGCCAGCTCGTCGCGATAACGGTAGAGCAGCCGCGCACCGGCGCTCACCGGCTCCCCGTTGGAGTAGCGCGAGAAGCGACAGGGCCACTCGCCCAACTCGGCCTGGCCCATCGCCTCGCACTGCGCCAGGTACCACTGGCGCAACTCCTCCAGGGCGGGATTGGCGCCGCCCTGGATCTCCATCATCACCTTCAGCGCCCCGCTGTCGAGGCCGGAAAAATGGTAGAAACACAGCGGCCGGCCGTCGACCAGCAGGCCGTTTGCCACGCTGCCGCCGATCGTCCTGCGGCTGAGGTTCCAGGTGGAGACATTGAACTGCGGCTCGCGCACGATGCCCAGGTCGGGAAAGAAAGCCGGCGCCAGGTCCGCCCACTTCTGGTCCGTGAACAGGCCGCGTCCGCGGTCGTCGTAACAGTAATCGCGCAGGCGCTGGCTCCACCAGTCGAGGAAGCGCAGGCCCTCGGCAGAGTTGCGCAGGGCGAGAAAACCCAGGTTGAACACGCCGAACTTGAGACTGGTCACCTCGGTATCGAGCACCGCGGCGGGGTCTTGCTCGGGCTCGGTCTGGTGCGGGGTGAGCAGGATGCTGTGACGCTCCAGACGCTCCTCGATGGCGTCCAGGCCGGAAAATACGGCGATATCCGGGTCCAGGTAGACGACCTTTTGCGCGTTGTGGCGGCGGAAGATAGCCTCGAACCCCATGCCCTTGACCGCGGTGCACAGCTCGACCACATCGTGCTTGAAAATCCACGCCTGGCGCTGCGCGATGTCGAGGTCGTCGATAGGAATGAGGTGATCGAAATCCTCGCGCGCCATGTCCAGGCCGGGCGGCGGCGTATCGCACAGCAACAGGTGGAAGACGACGTCCGGTGCGTGTTGTTTCAGGGTCCGGGCCAGCACCCGCGCCTTGGGTATGTAGTTGCTGGTGATACTGGTGAATACGTGCATGGACTAGGTATGCGCGGACCGGGCGGGGCAGGATAGCAGAACCACCGCGCGATTGCCCGCCCTCCCCCGGGGGCGCTGCGTCGGCCTGGCCAGGCTGTCCTGGTCCGCTTTCACGCGCCCCGGCGGGGGGCCGCCAGGCGCGCCAGGCGGTGCAGCAGGGACGCCAGTGCACGACGCAGGGGACGTGGCACCGCGGGGCTCTGCGCGGCCCTGCCCGCGCTGTGGCGCAGGAACTCCTGCAGCGCCAGCCGGTAGGGCTGGCCGGGGTTGATATGCAGCGCCCGGGCCTCGCTCGCGGCGCCGCCGGTGTAGGGATTGCGCCAGGTGCGTCGCGGCAGTCGGTAGCGCGACAGGGGAATCTCCGCCTGCGCGGGTTCCAGTGCGGCGTAGGCCCGCACCATGTCGATGGCGCTGGGCTGGGGCTGTGCAGCCAGCGCGGCGGCCGCGGCGGTGATGTCCCGGCGCTGACGGTCGAGGTGGCGCAGCTGCGCCAGCAACACCGCCGCGTCCGCTGCCACCAGCCAGCCGTTGCGGCCCGGTTCCACGCGCTCCGCGAGCGCGCCCATGGCCGTGGCGACCACGGGAATGCCCGCGGCGTGCAGCTCGCTCAGGGTGTAACAGAACGTCTCCGGCACCGTGGACAGTACCAGCCCGAGGTCCGGCCGCGCCCGGCGCAGCAGGCCGCCGAGCTCCTGCGGGGCGTAGGCGGTGACGATCTCCACACCCGGTTGCGAGGTGAACCGGGCGCCGCTTTCACCCACGCCGAGCAGCCAGACATCGGCGAAGGCGCACAACTCGGGCAGTATCGCGGCGAGCAGGTCGCCACCTTTTTCCTCCGAGAGACGGCCCAGCAGCACCACGCGCAGGCGCGCCGCGGCGTCGGCGGGCTGGGCGGGCGCCTCCCGGCGCAGCTCGTCCATGAGCGCGATGTCCAGTCCGTGCGGCACCACGTGCATGGGCCGCTGCGCCAGGCGCGGCTCGAGCTGGCGGTAGCGTTGCAGCACCGAATCGCTCGGCGCCACCACCGTGAGCGGCTCCTGCAGCAGGCATTGCACAAACGCCTCGCGCACCGCCAGCGCGTACTGCGGCGGGTCGAATGGGAAGAACCTGTGCTGCGGGTTGTCCCTGGCGCATTCGCGCAGTCGCTGCGGGCTGCAGGACTGGCAGGGCGCACCGAAGGTCGCGTACAGTGCCGGGCAAAAGGGAAAGAACTCGTGCATGACCAGCGTCGTCGGCAGGCCGCTGCGCAGCAGGTCCAGGGAGTGTCCCACCAGGGAGGAGACGACCAGCGACTCCACGGAAAATTCGCGCTGCAGCTCCTCGAGGATGGCGCGGTACTCCGCGCTGCCGGCGCTGACGGACACGATGGGCTCGGCCAGGCGCCAGCTGCGTATCGGTACGTCCATGTCTGCGCCGCGGTACAGGCAGATACTGCGCCCGTAGGCGTTCAGGTCGCCGACCGAGCGCAGTACCAGGTGGTGATGCGCGGTGTCGGCGGCGAGATAGTCGGCGATCCAGCGCCCCAGGCCGCCGCCCCAGCTATGCCCCACGTGCAATTGCACCGGCCGTACCGCGCGTTGCACGGCAGCGCGCTCGCCGCGCGCCGCCAGCTGGCCCAGGGCGTGGCGCATGGTCGCCAGTCCGGGGGCGCAGGCGTCCGCCTCGAGATAGCCCGGCGCCAGGTGGCCCGTCTCCCCGCTGTGCGCAAGGCGCGAGTCATCCACGTAGAGTGCGTCCGTGGCCACCACATGGCGGCCCTGCCCGCGCAGGTCCCAGAACAGTGCCGCGTCGTCATCCCAGCCGGGGCGCGAACGCCACCAGTCAGGCTGTTGCACCAGCAGGCAGGCGGACGGCCATGCGGCGACGGGAAACTCCTCGCCGCGGGCGTAGTCGTTCAGCCACTGATCCAGGTCTTCCACGTCCAGGCCGGGAGAACGCGCCCCGCCCTGGCGCAGTCCCAACAGCGGGTGGGCCCAGCACAGGGGCGCCACGCCCACCGCTCCGGCGGCGCGCTGGCCCGCCGCGACGAGGCGGGCGTCCCAGTGCTGCGGTACGCGCGCTCCCGCCAGCAGGTACAGTGTCGCCTCTTCCGTGGGGGGCCGCGCAGCGAGGATCGCGCTCCAGTGCGCGTCCGGCGCCGGTGCGCCGGCCAGGGTGTAACGCACCGGCAGCGCGGCGGCGCCCACCGTCGCGCGCACCGTGGCATCGTCCACAGCGAGAATCTCGATGTCCTGCGTCAGGGACCTGGCGCGCACATCGTCCAGGGTCGCGGCGCACAACGCCGGGTCGGACCCGGTGACCACGACAACGACCTGCCAGGAGCGGCGCAACCAGCGCTCACTGTCAGCGCACGCCCGCCCCGGGTAATGCTCCATCTAGCGCGCCGGCCGGCCGCCGGCCACACGCGAGGCCAGGTGCAACAACATTACCCAGGCGCGCAGGGCGTAGCGCCGCAGGCGCCCCCTGCCCTGGCCGGCGACGATCATGGCGTTGAAGTGACTGGCCAGGTCCGCCAGCACGGTGGCGATGGGTGTGCCACTGGCAATTTTGACCGCCCCCACGGGGGGATGTTCGGCGGGGTGGGCATCGTACCAGGCCTTGTAGCAATCGCTGCCGTCGACCAGGAACGGGTTGGGAAAGGCGCGCTGCAGGTCCTCGCGCTGACGATAGAGCAGGCGGTAGCCGCGCAGTACCGGCTCGCCATCGCTGAAACGGTCGTACTTGGCCGGCAGCGTACCCAGCGAGGACTGCCCGTGACGTTCACAGGCCTGGATGTACCAGTCGCGCAACTCGTGCAGCACCGGGCTGCGCGTGCCGTAGCGTTGCAGCATGGTGATCTGGTCGCCGCTGTCGAAGCCGGAAAAATGGTAAAAGCCCAGCGGTTCGCCGTTGATCAGGATACCCGACTCGAGCGAGCCGGTGGCCTGCCGGTTGACGATATTCCACGTCGCCACGTTGTAGGCCGGCGAGCGCAGGATACCCACCCCGTCAAAAAAACATGGCGCCAGGTCCACCCATTTCTGGTCGGTGAACAAGCCCCGCGGCAGGTCGTCATGACAGTACTTGTGCAGCCGCTCGCGCCACCAGCGGGCGAAACGACGACCTTCCGGGACGTTGCGCACACCGAGGAAACCGAGGTTGTAGACACCGTGGCGCAGGCTGGCGACCTCGTTGTCCAGCACCCCCATATCGGTGGTATCTGGGTCTGTCAGGTGCGGGGTGAGGATCAGGCTGTGCCCCGACAGCGACTGCTGCAAGTCATCCAGACGACCGAAGACCACCATGTCAGGGTCGAAGTAGAACACCATGCCGGCGTCGTAGCGCTCGAACAGGTGCTCCAGCGCAGCGCCTTTCACCGCGGTGCACAACTCCACCACCGAGTGGCCAAAGGCCCAGGCCGGAAAACCCGCGGTGACCAGTTCCTCGGCGTAGATCAGGTTATCGAAGGGCTCGGAGGCCAGGTCGAAACCGACCGGGGTGTTGTCGCTGAGCACGACGTGGAAGCACACCTGCGGGTCCGCACGCTTGACCGACTCCGCCAGCACGCGCGCCTTGGGCAGGTAGTTCGAGGTAATACTGGTGTAGACGTGGGTGACGTTGGACATGGTTCAGGGACCGGCTAATCCGCCGCGCTGCACGCCAGGCTGCCGCCCCGCGCCGCGCCGCGGCAAGCTACTGCGCGCTATCCTGCGCCGCACTGTGCTGGTCGCGCAAGGCCGCGAGCACGTCCTCGTCGAGCAAGGCCTTGCCCTGGGAACGCAGGCGCACGACCTTGTCCTGCCATACCTGGTCGCTCAGGTCGGTCTGTAACTGCTCGATGATCGCGGGCTTGACCTCCTCGAAGGGGATTTTCTCCGCGGGGCGACGTTCCTGCAGGAGAATCAGGTGATAACCGAAAGCGGTTTTCACCGGCTCACTGACATCACCGGGGTTTTGCAGCGCGAAGGCGGCGCGCTCGAAGTCCCGATCCATCTTGCCACGCTGGAAAAGCCCGAGGTTGCCGCCGCGCTCGGCGCTGCCGTCCTCGGAATACTCCCTGGCCAGGTCCGCGAAGCTCTCCCCCTCATCCAGCCGGTCGCGCACTGCCTGTAGCAATACCAGGGCCTCCTCCTCGGAGCGGTCGTCGGTGCGGATGAGGATGTGCGCGGCGGAGACACTCGCACCGCGCCGGTATTTCTCCGGGTTGGCGCGGTACTCCTCGCGCGCCGAAGACTCCCAGTCCACGCCCTTGAGGCGCTCGCGCACGTAGGTCACCCGGTACTCTTTCATCAGGTTGCGCTGGTGAGTGAACCTGCTGGCCCAGCGCGCCTGCTCGCGGTCGAAGTCCGGCGCATTGCGCGCCTCCGCGGCGACCATACGGATGACAAAGAGGTTTTCCACCATCTCGCGATAAATGCCGGGTCGCGCCAGCACCGCCGCGCGCGCCGTCTCGTCCAGCGGCAAGGTTGCGCGGATATAGCGTTCGACATCCTCCACGGTGACCGTCGCCCCTGCGGCGTCCACAACCTTTTGCTGCGGCTCGACTGCCGCCTCCTGCGCCGCTACCGACATGGCCGCAAGCAGTGAACAGGCGAACACGAACACGTTAAAACCAGGCATACCAACGTCCAAAAAAAAAGCGCCAAACCGGAGTTTGGCGCCATTATACAGATTAGGCGGTCCCGGTGTAGACCGCGACTGTACGGCTTAGTCCTGCCCGTTGGTGTAGAGGTTGCGGTAGATGCCGCAGCCCGAGCTCTTGTCGCAATCCATGTTGCGATAGTTGAGGTAGTACCGGGTGTTCACCTTGAGGTTACAGCGGTTGCTTTCCCAGGGCACAGTCGGGTCGACCTGTTTCCAGTACAGGGTAGTAGAACTGGAGCCGTAGACGTCACAGGAACCGCGATCCACCGGCGGCCCGCCGGCGCACTCGGAGATCCACACGCGACGAGTCACGTGGGAAGTGCCGGTCACCGCCGTCACCGAAACCTGGCCGCGGTAGCTGTTGCTGCCCGTGGCCGTGAATTCGGTCGCTTTCTTGCCGCCCACAGAGAACTTCGGCAGGCTCAGGTAGGTCTGGCTACCGGGCTCGGACCAGTTGATCGGCGCGGTCATCGAGGTGTTGCTGGCCAGTTCGCCACAGCTGTCGTCAGTCGGGTCCGTGGGATCGGTTGGATCGGTTGGGTCGGTCGGATCGGTCGGATCCGTGGGATCGGTCGGATCGGTGGGGTCCGTCGGATCCGTGGGATCGGTCGGGTCCGTGGGATCGGTCGGGTCTGTCGGGTCGGCGAAGGTCGCGGTGATTACAAGGTCTTCGCCGCTGGTCACCACACTGTATTCAGTAACGGGCTCGCCATTGAGCAGGATTGCCGCGAGGACAGAGGACGGGAAAACCCCTGCCACCGCCATCGCGGGGATGAATAGATGTTTACGCATTGTTCCACTCTCCTGGGCTAAATAACTGTAGCTATTAGAGGCCTGTATGGCCGATCGTGCTTTATGGTCGGTATTGCTGAGATATAACGGAATAATATATTTCTTTGAAGCAAATCGCCATGGTGAATATTTCACTTCCGTCACTTTTTTTACATTTCAAGCGTTGTATGACCCTCCCCGGGGGTTCAAGTTCACATATTCCAGAGAATTTTGCGTTCTGGTGACCAGCAGTGCCGCGCCATGGGGGGCATAGCACATTGGCGCGGCATTGCAGGCCTCCAGCCAAATCCGGAGCAAAAAAAACGCGGCCAACTGGCCGCGTTTTTCGGTTTGCGTTTCAAGCCGCGAGGGCCCGATTTCGCCCCGGTTTAGGGTACGCTGACAGAAGCCAGGACTGAACGGGAACCCTTGTGGGTGATACTGCCAGCATAGTTGGACAGTACACCGTCGAGGTCGCCATTCACGTACTTCTGAACCGCGAAGCCGATGGTCGGCAGGCCGAGGAAATCGGTGCCACCAGCCGGCAGCGAAGGACGGTCACTGCTGCCATTGGCATCGGTGTCCTTGAAGTCCAGGCGGGCCCAGCCGTTTTCGAAACCCTCTTCGAGATCGAAGTTGGTGCCGTTACGGTCCTGCGGAGCCTCCAGTACGTTGCTGCTGTTGAAGCTCAGTACGTTGGCTTCGGCACAGAACGTGAACAGCTCGGGCTCGTCCGGGTCAGGCTGCGGCGAGAAGTCGTTGGAAGTCGGCGGCGCCAGCGGGCTGCCTTCTTCACGGTCGACGTATGCCAGTGCGAAACCTTCACAGGACTCGGACTCCAGCGGATCCCAGGTATCGGTGAACGGGTCGATCGCCGGGAAGGGAACAACGTAGTCGCGCTTGGTCGGGAAGGTCACTACCCAGTCCGTGCCTGCGTCGAGGTCGGAATCCAGCACGTAGTCGTTGGAGATGGTGTCGACCATCAGCACGGCGCTGGTCGCGTCCAGACCGGCAGAGATACCGGGACGGCCAGCAGCGCTGCCGGAGACCACGGTGTTGCCGATGATGACGTCGTAGTCCGGGGTACCGTCGTCCAGGCCCGGATCCAGGCTGCCCGGCGCGGTGTGGAAGATCACACCCGTGTCGAAGAAGTTGTCCAGGGCAACCGCGTCGTAGGTTGCGTCGGTGCCTTCTTCAACGTCGATCAGTACGCCGTAGCCGTAGAGGCCGCCGGTGGCGCTGTCCATACCGTCCTGGGAGTCGCTGGCCCAGACGCCATTGTTCCAGGAGTCATCCAGGTCCTGGCAATCGCCGGGAACACCGTTGACGTGCTTGATGTCCTGGGGCCAGTTCTGGGTACCAACCTCAACGATACCCATCTCGATGATCTCGATGTAGCCTTCCTTGGTACGCTCCAGACCGTCGATGGAGTCTTCGTCGTACTCGAAGTTACGGAAGGGGATGGTGTCGCCGTTGGAGATCGCCAGGGGCACGGTACAGCTGTTGTCACCAGAGGTGATCGCGGCGCCAACGCCATCCGGGTCGGCAGAGATGGCTGCGGACCAGTGATCGAACGGAGACAGGTACAGGTTGAAGTCAAGGACCTCACGGCTGTTCAGGGACTCGAGGATACGAACCTTAACCGCCTTGTAATCTGCCGTCGTGTTAGCAATGTTGATAAGAGTGTCCTGACCCCCGGTAGTCGTGTAATAAGGGAACAAGAGCACCTGACCCAGCCCGTCCGAGTTAACGTGAACAGCTTGTGCTCCGTTAACACCGGCCATTGCAGCGAGGACTGCTACGGGAAGTATTTTCTTCATGTTTGTTACTCCTAGGTTTAACAAATATGTCGTTGTTGCAAGTTAATTAAAGCTGCATACAGATAAGGCGTAAGTATGCCCCCAAAACCTTACCCCTGTCTACCATCCGCCTGCAAAAACGTGGCTAGGGAGGTGTCTAACACATACATACGAGGCGAAAATTAGCACAGAGCCTAGTAAGCGTCAACTTTATAAATGCCAAATAGTTGCGTTCTCTACGGGTCTGACCCAAATGGTGTTGCGACCGGAAAAACTGCATAAAAATCAATCAGAAGCGCGGCATTTGTGCATGTGTCGCGCGGCGCGATTTGCGCCCTGCCGACACACCGCCGGGGCGCCCGAACAACAGCCGAGAAAGTGTCTCACCGGGGGGGCACATAGAGCCACCACTGACCCTCGGTTTTGACCCATTTGTGGGTGCGCGGCCGGCGCATGTCGATGTCCGCCTGTTTGATCCGGTATTCCAGCAGGTAGGTCACCTCGCACAGGTCTTCCTCGGGGCACACCACGTCGCGCACCGTGGCCGCGTCCCAGCGCGCGGCCCCCTCGACGCGGGCATTGTAGGCGCCGACCCGGCTGTAGCGCCGGTAGTTGGGCGAGGTCAGGTCGTAGGCGCCCTGCAGGTCGCCGTCGAGCAGCGCGTCGGCCCAGGCCTGGGCGCGCTCGCGCACCACTTCCTGCGCCGGCCGGTTGTCACCGAAAGAGGCGCAGCCCGCCAGCAGCAAGGCCTGCAGGGCGACCAGCGCGGCGCGCCAGGTGTTGATGGAACACTTCATGGTGGGCAATTCTCCGCTGATTCCAGGCGTCACGGTTGGGCGTCGACACCCGGGTCTTCCGGTGTCGGGTCGACATCGCGGTCCATCAGGAAGGATGAGGACTGCGAGATATCAATCAGGTCCAGCCCGCGCATCTGGCGGCGCATCTCGCGGCTGACCTCGCGCAGGTCGCCGTCACCGAAAATCACCCGGGGCGTGATCACCACCAGCAGTTCGGTACGGTCGCTCTCGGTGCTCTTGGTGCCGAACAGGGCGCCGATCACCGGCAGGCTGTGCAGGAAGGGCAGGCCGCTGGAGCCCTCGCTCTTGTTCTCGCGGATCAGGCCGCCGAGCACCACGGACTCACCGGAGCGCACCGCCACCTTGCTGGTGATCTTGCGCTCGAGGAAGGTGCGGTTGGCGGTACCGCCCGCCAACTCCAGCGGGCCCACGTCGGTGACCGACTGCTCCACGTCCATGGTGACCATGGCGCCGGCATTGACCGAGGGCGTGACCGAGAGCTGTACACCGGTATCGCGGTACTGGATCAACTGCGTGGTGCCGACGTCGGTCACCGTGGAGCCGCTGGACACCGGGATCTGGTCGCCCACCTGGATGCTCGCGGTCTGGTTGTCCAGCACCATCACCGAGGGCGAGGAAATCACGTTGAGCAGGCTGTCCTCGGCCAGCGCGTTGAGCACCGCCTTGATCTGCCCGCTGCCGCCGATGAAGGAGTAGGCGAAACCGGGCACGTTGGGGGTGAGCCCGCTCGTGCTGTTGAGCAACTGCCCCTCGCCACTGAAGTCATCCCACAGGTCGTTGTCGAATGTCCACTCCAGGCCGTACTGCAGGTCGTCGCTAAGCGTCACCTCGATGATGCTGGCCTCGATGATGACCTGGGTGGCGGGGATATCCAGGCGCTCCAGGGCGGGCTTGATCTTGCCGTACTCCTTGCCCGTGGCGTAGATCAACAGCGCGTTGTTTTCCTCGTCGGCGACCACCTTGACCTGGCCGACGGTGAAGTTCGAACGGCCGCTGCTCCTGCCCGCAGCGCGCCCGCCGGACCCCTGCTGCGCACTGCCCTCGCCACCGCCGGAAGACACTGTCTCCGGGGTGAAGCCCGGGGCCACGCCGGAGCCGCCCGCGCGGTCGCTGCCGCCGGCCACGCCACTGCCGGAAAAAATTGTGCTGAGCAGGCCCGCCAGGTGGCCCGCATTGGTGTTCTGCACCGGGTAGACGTAGAGGCGGCGCTCGAAGTTGGCGTCCGGCTCGCGGTCCAGGCGCTCGATCCACTGCTCGATGCGCTCCAGGTAGTGGGCGCGGGAGGTCACCACCATGACGCTGTTGAGGCGCTGCACCGGGATGATTTTCACCACGCTGCCGATGCCGCTGAGCGCCTCGACCTCGCTGTCACCGTCCTTGCCCAGCAGCACGTTCAGTGCCGCGTCGACCTCCTCGATAGAGGTGTTCTCGATGGGGAAAATGCCCACCGACATCCCCTTGAGCAGGTCCACGTCGAAAGTCTCGATAATTTCCTGGAAGCCCTGCAACTGGGCGCGCGTACCGGCCAGCATGAGCAGGTTGCGCAGGTTGTCGATACGCACGAAGGTGTTCTCGTCGGACACCGGGCGCAGTATCTCCGCCATGTTTTTTGCGCTGATATACTGCAGCGGAATGATGATCGTGCTGTAGCCCAGCGCCTGCTCGGCGGAGGCGGCGACCCCGGGGTGCAGCTTGCTCATCTGTCCCGAGGCGCTGACGAAGAAACGCCCCTCGCTGTCGCGCACCATCAGCGCGCGGTTGGCGCGCAGCAGGGATTCCAGGATGTCCAGCAACTGCTCCCGGGGCACCGGCGAACGCGTGCGCAGGGTCACCTGGCCGTTGATCGGGTGCTCGACGATGTAATCCAGTTCCAGGATATCGCCGAGAATGGCGTGCACCACTTCAGTCAGCGGCGCCTGCTCGAAATTCAGGGTCACCGCGTCGCCGTACAACTTGACCGGCGGCTGGGCCTGCGGTCGCCGGAACACCTGGTCGGTGCCGCGGTAGATGGTCGGCTCGCTGGGCTGGTAACCGGCCTGCTCCTCCGGCGCCTGGTCGGGCAGCGGCCCGGTGCGCCCCCTTGTCGCCGCCTCGTCGGCAGCGCCACCGGCATTGTCGGTGACGTCCTGCGGCGCGCCCTGTTGCGCCGGCCCGGGCTGCTCCATCGTGGTACAACTGGACAGCAACAGCGCCGCCACGGTGTACGCAATCCACTTAACAGTGTGTCTCAAGGTTTCTCGCCCTTTTCGCCGTTGTTATCCTGCGGGCTCTTTTTACCCTGCCCGGACTTTTTGTCCCCGCTGTCTTTGTCCGCGGCTGCACCCCTTAAGTTCCGTCCCAGGGCCTGCCCGGCGGGCCGCCTGGCGTTGCGCCGGGCGGCTTTCCCGGCGGGCGGCACGGCGTGCTCCAATTGCAGGACGCGGGTCTCCTCCCCGCTTTCGAAGATCGCGCCGTCGGCGCTCATCATGCTGAAGGTCCAGCCCGCGACCTCGTCGTCGATACGCAACCGCTTGCGCTCGCCCGCGTGGGCGACAATGATGCCCGAATTCGCGCCCGCCGCATACACACCCAGCAGGCGCAGGCCCTTGATGGGCCCCCTGGGCGCCGCCGCCTGCACCGGTTCGGGCGCGGCCTCCGCCACGGGAGGTCGGTAGGCCTCGCGGCCGGACCAGAACAGCGGCCGTGTCACGAAGTCCGGCGCCGCGCCCTCCTCATCGACTGGCGGGTAGCCGAGGGGATCGACTCGCAGGGCGGAGTCCGCCGGCGCGATCGGCTCGGGATCGGCAAACAACAGCAGGCGCGCGCCGCTCCACAGCAATTGCAACAACAACACGGCACTGAGCGCCAGGGCGACCTTGCGCAGCCGCGACTCCACACCGGTCTTCATCGGCGGCTACCCCGCAATTTGTCGGCGCTGCGCGGAATCACTGCTGCAGCCTCAGGGCAAAGAGGTTAAAGCGCGCGGCGAGGCGCCGCGGATCCCCTTCCTCCACGGGCTCCTCGCGTCGCGAGCGACTGGAGCGCATGCGCTCCGGCTTCACTTTCAACGATTCGACGAAGATGAGCGGGCGCATCCCCTCCAGTTCCGCCAGGGCGCTATCGAGCGCGTCGATGTTGCCCTCGACGGAGATATCCAGGGTCAGGCGTTCGTAGCCCTCGGCCTGGCGGGTGGCGAGAATCTGGCTGCCGGTGACGGTCAGGCCGGCATCGCGCATCAGCGCGCGCACATCCTGTTGCAGCGCGGCGGCGACGCTGGCGCTGTCCCTGCCCGCGGGGTAGGCCACGTCGCGCAGCATCTCCCCGGCGGCGCCGCTCGCCGCCTGCAGGGACTGGTAGCTTTCCAGCATACCCAGCAGCCGCGCCGTGCGCGGAGCGACAGCGTCGATCTCGCTGGCGAAGTCCTGGCGCATGGACCAGAACAGCAGCACGATATAGAGAAATACCAGCGCCAGCAGGGTGAGCGAAACACCCACGACGACGGTCGAGCGGTCGGCTTTGCGGGGCAGCTTCACTCGGCGCCCCCCGCCGTGGAGAGCGTCAGGTCCAGCGTGAAACGCTCCAGGCCGGAGCGCACCTTCTTGAACGCCGAGGGCGATTCGACACTCGCATAGGCCGGCTCCTCAAGGAGTTGCTGCATCACCGCCGACGCGTTTACGGCTTGCCCCTCGAGGCGAATCTCGTGGCCGCGCACCTCGGCCATGGCCACCCAGGTGTCGTCGCCGAGCAACGCGGCGATGCGCTGCAGTTCGCGGTAGGGCGAGGGGTACTGGGCGAGTAGTTCCTCCGCGGTGTCGAGCATGCGCCGCGAGGTCGCCAGGGATTCTCGCAACGTGACCGCGTCCCCGGCGTTGCGCTGCACACGCTCCTGGGTTTCGCGCGCCTGCTCCAGTTCCAGGTATTTGGCGCCGGCCGCCACCGCGCTGATTGCCACCAGCAGCGCCATGCAATAGCCCACCGTGGCCAGCATGCGGCCCAGGCGGCGCCGGTTGCGGCCGCGCCGCGCGGCCTCACCGAAACCCTCGAGCATGACCAGGCGTCCGCCCGCCTCCGCCCAGACCTCGTAGGCCTCCACATCGTGACAATCGAACTGTCCGGCGATGTGGGTCATCACGGCGCTGCGCGAGCTGACCACCAGGATGATCTCCATGGTCTGCTCGCCGCGCTCCACAATGCGCCAGCCGGCGCAGGTGTCCGCATCGGGAAAGGGGCTGCTGGCGGACACCTCCAGCGCCACCACGGCGTCCAGGTCGGCCTCCGCCGCCAGGGGCAGTTGCAGGGTCCTGGCCAGGACCAGGCGCTCGGGCAGTATCACGGCCTCGGACAGCGCTGCGCCGGCGGCCGGGGCGTCTACGGGTTTGCCCGCCCTGAGATAGCGGGTGCCGCCATCGGCGGTATGCGCCAGCACGACCTCGTCCACAGCGGGCAGCACCGGTGACTCATCACCCCACAGGAAGTCCGACCAGCCCGCGCGCACATAGTGCAGCGCGCGGCGCAGGTCGTACCCGAAAAGGGTCCAGTGCTGGCTAGCGTCCAGCATACCCGGGCTCCAGGGTGCCGGCAGCGCGCACCGCCTCGGTGCGGAAAAAACGCCAGGGCAGGTCATCCGCCCCGCTGCGGCCGCGCTCTACCCAACGGCGGCGCAGGAAGCGCTCCTCGCCCACCGGAACAATGGCGTCGACCCGGTACAGCGCCAGATTGCCCGCTTCCTGGTATCTCAGGTCGAGCTCGGACGGCACCGCTTCCTCGCGGTCGCCGGCGGCGACCAGTTTTGCCGACAGCGCCGCGGCCTGCGCTGCGTCAAATCCGCCGATCGCCTGCAGTACGCGCGCCGGGGCGGCCATCCAGTCGACACCGGACTGGCCGCGCTGACCGACGTACACCGCCTCGCGAACACCTGCGAAAATGTCCCGATCCATTCCCGGTACCAACAGTAAATCCTCGATTGTTTCAAAGCGCGCATGGCGCAGGCCGCTGTCCGCGACAGGCGCGTCGCCATCTTCCGCGTCGTCCCCCGGCGCCGTGCGCCACTCTACCATACTGGCCGCCAGTTCGACGGCCCGCGCCTCCTCGACATCATCGAGTGACGCAAACAGCAGGGCCAGCAGTTCCTCCGGCGCGCGGTTCAGGTCGACCAGGCCGCTCACAGGCTGGAAGCGCACCGTTACATCCAGCCCGCCCACATTGTACTGGCCGCCGAACACCAGGCTGGTATCCACCTCGTTCTCGCTGTCGATCACCATCAGTTCCGCCAGCGCCAGCGCGATCGCGCCGTCCCCTGCGGCCTCGGCGCGGGCGCGCTCGGCATGCAGCTGGGTCAGCTTGATATCCACCCGGGCGGTCACCACGATCCCGGCGACCAGCAACATCATGGCGGCGATAAACCACACCAGCATGGCCAGGGCCACGCCGCCCTGCGCCGCGCGCGGGCGGCTGCGCGGACGGGCGACACTGCGCTTCACGCTCGCGTCCTCATCGCAGGTTCAGCTCGGCACCGCTCAACGGGATCACCAGTTCCGGCCAGTGGCGTCCCGCCGACCTGATATCCAGGCGCAGCGTGACCGGAAGCCGCTGGTTGCCGATCCACTGGTCCGTCCATTCGCCGTGGTGGATAGCGCGATAACCGATACTGAACTCCTCCAGCTGCTCGACCAGGACGCGCCCCTCGCCGGCCTGCCATTCCAGCGCCTCGACCTCGCGCAGGTAGGGGTGCCAATGCAATTCCAGCCGGTCCTCGACCTGCGCCAGGCGCATGACGTAGGCGCCGCCAAGCCGCGCGCCGCCCAACAGCGGCGCGACCCAGATGAGCTGGGTGTCCGAACCGCGCAGGTAGGCACCGTAGCCGGATTCGTCGTCCAGGTCGTCGTCGAACTCCCCGACCCTCTGCACCGGCATTGCAGCGGCGATGCGGGCGCGCAGGAACTCGCTCACGGAGCGCACGTTCTCCACCCGCCAGCTCACCTCGTCCAGGGCCGCGCGCGTGTTGCCGAAGGTGCGCATGGCGGCCACGGTCGCCAGGGTGATCATGGTCAGCAGGGTGAGCGCCACCACCATCTCGAGCAGGGTGAAACCCCGCGTACGCTTCATTCCTCGGGCTCCATCCCGGCCACCACCGAGTCCAGCGCGAACTGCCGCTGACGATCGCCGTCGGCCCAGGTCACCAGGACACGCATGTCCTGTAACTGTCCCTCCAGCAACGGCACCTCATCCGCAAACGACAGCGGGGTCGCGATCACCTGCCAGCGAAAGCCGCCCGCGGTCTCACCTTCCTCCTGCAGGCCCTGTAGCGGCACCACGGCATAATTGGCCAGCAGCGAGCGCGCCAGCTCGACGCCGTAGACCATCTTCTCGTCCACGGCCACGGTGCGCGTGGCGCCACCGGCCAGCCGGTACAGGGCGCCCAGCACGAGCCCGAGGATGGCGATGGCAACGACCATTTCCAGTAAACTGAAGCCCCTGGCGGCGGCGGGTGAATTCTGCCTGCTTGTCAACAATCGCGCTCTGCCTGCGTTCCCGGTGGGTCGGTATTATAGGCCCTGCCCGGAAAACTACTCCCGGATAAGCTCGTTGGGCACCCAGGCCGTGGACAAAGTTCCGCGGCGCGGCAGCTCAATCGGGTGAAAAATCACCACCGCGCCGGGAAATGCGCGCTCACGCGACCTCGAACAGCCCCGCCGCGCCCATGCCGCCGCCGATGCACATGGTGATGACGACGAACTTCGCGGCGCGGCGCCGGCCCTCCAGCAGTGCGTGACCGACCATGCGCGCCCCGCTCATACCGAAGGGGTGGCCGATGGCAATGGAGCCGCCGTTGACGTTGAGGCGCGCGTTGTCGATACCCAGCTCGTCGCGACAGTACACCACCTGGCAGGCGAAGGCCTCGTTCAGCTCCCACAGGTCGATATCGTCCACGGACAGTCCGTGCCGCGCGAGCAGTTTGGGCACGGCGAACACCGGCCCGATGCCCATCTCGTCGGACTTGCAACCGGCCACGGCGAGGCCGCGGTAGATGCCCAGCGGCGCCAGCCCGCGCTGCTCGGCAAGCCTGGCGTCCATGACCACGCAGGCGGAGGCGCCGTCGGAGAGTTGCGACGAGTTCCCCGCGGTGATGAACCTGCCCTCCTTCACCACCTGGCCGTCCTTGAACACGGGCTCCAGCGCCGCCAGGCTCTCCAGCGTGGTGGACGGGCGGTTGCAGTCGTCACGGTCCACCACCACGTCCTCGTAGTGGGTCTCCTTCGTCTCCTTGTCGAACACCGCCTTGACGGTGCTCATGGGCACGATTTCGTCGTCGAACCTGCCCTCCTGCTGCGCTGCCGCGGTACGCTGCTGGCTCTGCAGGGAGTACTCGTCCTGCGCCTCGCGGCTGATGCCGTAGCGCTCGGAGACCACCTCGGCGGTTTCCAGCATCGCCATGTAGGCGGTGGGATCGATCGCGGTCACGGTCTTCGACACGTTGCGATAGCTGTTCTTGTGCTTCGTCTGCACCAGCGAAATGGATTCGACGCCACCGGCGACGGCGATGTCGTACTCATTGCACATGATGCTCCTGGCCGCCGTGGCAATGGACATCAGGCCGGAGGAGCACTGGCGCTCGATCGACATGCCCGCCACGCTGTCGGGCAGGCCGCCGGCGATGCCGCTGAGCCTGCCGATGTTGTAGGCCTGCGTGCCCTGCTGGGCGGCGGCGCCGAAGATGCAGTCGTCCACCTCCGCGGGGTCGATGCCGGCGCGCTCGACCGCCGCGCGCACCACGTGGCCGCCCATGGCGGGGGCCTCGGTGTCGTTGAAGCCGCCGCGGAAGGACTTGGCCAGGCCGGTGCGGGCGGTGGATACGATCACTGCTTCTCTCATGTTGTTTCTCCTGCGGATACTGATTCGTTGGGTTAAATTCTTGCGACGTTCACGGCCTGAGGGAGCCGGCTGGTCAAGGGGTGCCGAAACAATCAGGCCCCCGCTTTGCGCAGCCGGTCGCGACGGGAGCTTTCTGCGAGCACTGTCCGAGTCCCGGTTTTTCGCGCAGCGAAAAACGGTCGAGTTGCGCAGCAGCCCGGCGCGACCGGCGGAGCAGGGGCCGTTTCGGCACCCCTTGACCAGCCGGCTCCCGCCCTGGCGCTGGCAGCAATGCTCATCCTCGCTGGCTCGACACCGACACGATCTCGCCCGTCATGTAGCTGGAGTAATCCGAGGCCAGGAACATCATCACGTTGGCGACTTCCCAGGCTTCGGCGGCGCGGCCGTAGGCCTCTTTCGACTCCAGCTCCTCCAGCAATTCCTGCGAGGCGGACTTGCGCAGCATCGGGTGCAGCACGATGGAGGGCGACACCGCGTTGATACGCACGTCGAAGTCCGCCGCCTCCAGCGCCGCACAGCGGGTCAGGGCCATGACCCCGGCCTTGGCGGCGGCGTAGTGGCTCTGCTCCTTTTGCGCACGCCAGCCCAGTACCGAGGCGTTGTTGACGATCACGCCGCCGCGCGCGCGTTCCTTCATCACGCGCATCATGTAGCGGGTCATGCGCATGGTGCCGTTGAGGGTGACGTCTATGACCTTGTGCCACTCCTCGTCGTCCATGTCCACCAGCAGTTTCGAGGTGCCCAGGCCGGCGTTGTTGATGAGGATGTCGGTGCCGTCCAGCACCTCCTCGGCGTAGTCGACCAGCGCGCGCACATCGTCCTCGACGGCGACGTTGCCGACCTTGCCGTAGACCTGTTCCAGTCCGGTTTCCTCTTTCAGCCTGTCGACGGAAGCCTCCAGGCGCCCCGCGTGGATGTCGCTGATGACGATGCCCCTGGCGCCCTCCTCCACGGCCCTGGTCGCGGCGGAGAAGCCGATGCCCGCGCCCGCGGCGGCGGTCACCAGCACGGACTTGCCCTTGATCAGCCCGTGGCCGGGTACATATTCGGGGTTCTTCAATGTCACTGTCTGCACTCCCTATGCGTTGCCGCGCGGTTCCTTGGGCATACCCAGCCCGCGCTCGGCGATGATATTGCGCTGAATCTGGTTGGTGCCGCCGTAGATGGTGTCGGCGCGCACGAACAGGTACATGGCCTGCAGCCGGCTCAGTTCGTAGGGCGCAGCCGGCAGGATTTCGCACTCCGGGCCCATCACGTCCATGGCCAGCTCACCCAGGCTGCGGTGCCAGCTAGCCCAGTAGAGCTTGTAAATGAGCGCCTCTTTCTGCAGCGAACCGTCGCCGCCACTCTGCCCGGAGAGCATGCGCATCGCGTTGTAACGCATGATTTTCAGCTCGGCATGGGCTTTCGCGATGCGCTGGCGGATAACCGGGTCCGCGGCCGCGCCATTCTCCCGCGCAAGCGCCACCACCTGGTCCAGTTCGTTCTGGAACTGCATCTGCTGGCCGAGGGTGGACACGCCGCGCTCGAAGCCGAGCAGGCCCATGGCCACCTTCCAGCCGTCGCCGGGCGCACCGACGATATCCGCCGCGTCGCACTCGGCCTCGTCGAAAAACACCTCGTTGAATTCGGAGGTGCCGGTGATCTGCACGATGGGCCGCACCTCGACGCCGGGCTGGTCCATCGCCACCAGGAAGAAACCGAGGCCCTTGTGCGCCACCGAATCGGGGTCGGTGCGCGCGATCAGGAAACAGTAGTCGGACTCGTGGGCCAGGGAGGTCCACACTTTCTGTCCGCTAATGATCCACTTGCCACGGGCCTCGTCGAAGCGCGCCCGGGTCTTCACGTTGGCGAGGTCGGAGCCGGCGCCAGGTTCCGAATAGCCCTGGCACCACAACTGCGTGCCGGCGACGATACCCGGCAGGTATTTGGCTTTCTGCTCGTCGCTGCCGAAGGCGATGATGGTCGGTCCGGCCAGGCCCTCGCCGATGTGTCCGACACGGCCCGGGGCGCCCGCGCGGGCGTACTCCTCGAAAAAGATGACCTGCTGCTCGATGGAACAGGCGCGGCCGCCGTACTCCTGCGGCCAGCCGACACAGGTCCAGCCGCCCTCGGCCAGGCGCTGCTCCCAGGCCTGGCGCTCCTGCGGGTACATGTGCTCGTCGCCGGGACCGCCGCGGTACCGCAGTTTCTCGAACTCGCCGCGCAGGTTGTCCTGCAGCCAGCCGGCGATCTCTGTGCGGAAGTGCTCGTCCTCTTCGCTGAAACTCACTTTCATCAGGCGGCCTCCCCGCTGTCGGCGCGCACCGCGTCATCCAGCAACAGCGCGGCGAGCCGTTCGCGGTGCCAGGCGCCGTTGCCGAGCAGGTGCTCCGAGGACTTGGCGCGCTTGAAATACAGGTGCACATCGTACTCCCAGGTAAAACCCACGCCGCCGAACAACTGCAGCGCATCACCGGCGACGGCGAAGTAGGCATCCGAGCAATAGGACTTGGCGACGCTGGCCGCCTCGGCCAGTTCGGCGCCCAATGGGCCGCCCTCCAGCGCCTCCTGGGCGACACAGGCGGCGTAGTAGACGGCGGAGCGCGCCACCTCCACCTGCAGCATCATGTCCGCGGCCTTGTGCTTGACCGCCTGGAAGCTGGCGATGCTGCGGTTGAACTGCACGCGCTCGGCGGTGTATTCCACGGTCATGTCCAGCAGCCGCTGGCTGCCGCCGACCTGCTCCGCCGCCAGGGCGATCGCGGCCAGGTCGAGCACCCGGGACAACAGCGGCCAACCCTCGCCCGGGGTGCCCAGCGCCGCGCCGCTATCGACGGCGACGCCGTCGAGCTGAACCCGCGCCTGCTTGCGCGCCTGGTCCATGGTCGGCAGCCACTGGCGGCTGACGCCGGGGCTGTCGGCCGGCAGCAGAAACAGGGCGATACCCTGCCCGCCGGCGCTGCCGGCCTCACGCGCCGCCACCACCAGCAGGTCGGCGCTGTGGCCGTCGATGACGTAGCGGTACTCGCCATCCAGGACAAAGCCATCGCCATCACGCCGCCAGGTGGCGCGTACCGCGTCGGCGCCCCAGTCGCTGACGCCGCCGTTGCAGGCCAGGGTCGCGGTGAGCCGCCCCTCACAGAGCGCGCCCAGCCACTGCGTTTTCTGCTCGTCCGAACCGGCCAGCAACAACGCGTTGGCCGCCATGCACACGGTGGCCAGGAAGGGCGAACACAGCAGGTGGCGGCCCATCTGTTCCATCGTGGCGGCGACCTCGACGTAGCCCAGCCCCATACCGCCGCAGTCCTCGGGGATATGAATGGCCTGCCAGTACATCTGCGTGCAGATGCGCTGCCACAGTTCCGGGTCATAGCCCAGTTCTGTCGCCATCGCCGCGCGCACGTCCTCGCTGCCCGATACCTCGGCCAGGAACGCGGCCGCGGTGTCGCGGATCATTTCCTGCTCTTGTGTGAACGCAAATTCCATGGTGACTGTGCCCCTGTGCCGCAGCCGCTGCGCGGGAACGGCGGTGGTTGATCAGGTTCCCCAGACTTTCTGTGCCGGGACCTCTTTCGCCAGCAGCTCGGCCATCGCCTCGCCAATTTCCGCCGGCGCCCAGGCGGCGCCGCGGTCCACGCCATCGGTGGTGCGCCAGCCGTCGCAGATACAGATGCGCCCGCCCTCGGCCTCGAACACCCGCCCGCTGACATGCGCCGCGGCGGGCGAGGCCAGCCAGGCCAGCAGGTTGGACACGTTTTCCGGGGCGAAGTGATCGAAGCTGCCGTCCTCGGGCTTCTTCATGCGCTCGGCCATTTCCGGCACGGCCGAGGTCATGCCGGTGCGCGCGGACGGCGCCACCGCGTTGGCGGTGATGCCGTAACGGCCCAGTTCTGCCGCCTGGTTCAGGGTCAGCGCGGCGATACCGGCCTTGGCCGCCGCGTAGTTCGACTGGCCTATGGAACCCTGCAGCCCGGCGCCGGACGTGGTGTTGATGATGCGCGCATCGACCGCGGCGCCCTCCTTGGACTGTCCCCGCCAGTAGTGCACGGCGTGAGAAGCAATGCAGAAATGGCCCTTGAGGTGCACCGCCATGATCGCGTCCCACTCCTGCTCGGTCATGGAGGCGAACATGCGGTCGCGGTTGATGCCGGCGTTGTTGAGCACGATGTGCAGGCCGCCGAAACTGTCGATGGCCTGCTTCACCGCGTTGAGGCTATCGTCGTAGTTGGTGATATCGGAGCTGTTCACCTGCGCCTTGCCGCCGGCCGCCGTGATCTCGTCCACCACCACCTGGGCGGCATCGCTATTGATGTCGTTGACGATAACCGCACAGCCCTCGCTGGCGAAAACACGCGCATGGGCCGCGCCGAGGCCGCCGCCGGCGCCGGTGATGATTGCTGTGCGTCCTTCGAGTATTCCGCTCATGTTGTTCCTGCCTCTGGTTTGGGTTCTGTTCTGTCGCCGCCCGTTTAGAGGCGCTCGATGATGGTTACGTTGGCCTGCCCGCCGCCCTCGCACATGGTCTGCAGGCCGTACTTGCCGCCGCTGCGTTCCAGTTCGTGCAACAGGGTGGTCATCAGCTTGGTGCCGGTCGCCCCCAGGGGATGGCCCAGGGCGATGGCGCCGCCATTGACGTTGGTCTGCTCGACCGGGTAGCCGGTTTCCGCCAGCCACGCCATGGGCACCGAGGCGAAGGCCTCGTTGATTTCCACCAGGTCGATGTCCTGCAACTTCATGCCGGACTTCTTCATTGCGTACTCGGTAGCGGGGATCGGCGCCGTGAGCATCCAGATCGGGTCGGCGGCGCGCACGCTCATGTGCACGATGCGTGCGCGCGGCGTCAGGTCATAGCGCTTGAGCGCGTCCTCGGAAACGATAAGCATGGCCGAGGCGCCGTCGCAGGTCTGGCTGGACACGGCCGCGGTGATGGTGCCGCCCTCGGCGAGCGGGTCGAGGTCGGCCATCGCCTGCATGGAGGTGTTGCGCGGGGTCTCGTCCATCTCCACGCCGTTGAGCGGCGCGATCTCGCGGTCGAAACGGCCCTCCTCGATGGCGGCGAGCGCGCGCGTGTGCGACTGCAGGGCGAACGCCTCCATCTGCTCGCGTGACAGTTCCCACTTGTCGGCGATCATCTGCGCCGAGGCGAACTGCGACGGCGGCGTGGCGCCGTAGCGCGCGACCCAGCCCTGGCTGCCGGAAAACGGGTCGGGAAAGCCCATGGGCTGCGCAGCGATCATCGCCGAGGAGATGGGAATCTGCGTCATGGTCTGTACGCCGCCGGCGATGACCACGTCGTTGACGCCGGCCATGATGGCCTGCGCCGCGAAGTGCACCGCCTGCTGCGAAGAGCCGCACTGGCGGTCGATGGTGGTGCCCGGCACGACGTCAGACAGGCCCGCCGCCAGCCAGCAGGTGCGGGCGATATCGCCCGCCAGGGGGCCGATGGTATCGACGCAGCCGAACATCACGTCGTCGTACTCGTCGTCGGGAATCGCGTTGCGCTCCACCAGCGTTTTCAGCACGTGTCCGCCAAGGTCGGCGCCGTGCACGTCGGCCAGGCCGCCCTTGCGCCTGCCGGTCGGCGAACGCACCGCGTCTACAATATATGCTTGAGCCATCTTGCTTCCTCTTCTTGGTCTGTCGCGCCTGTGCGTGCAGGCGCCCACTTGAAAATCACAGCCCGGCGCATCACCGCCACGGCGGCGACACCGGCACTAGAATGTCGCGCCCGCGCCCAGGACCGCGCCGTCGGCGAAAATGCGCTCGCCCACGCGCGCCTTGTGATAGCCCGCATCGCCCCAGGTATTGGCCAGCGCCCAGGCTTTCTTCATGAAAATGTGCAGGTCCACCTCCCAGGTGTAGCCCATGGCGCCGTGTACCTGGATGCAGTTCTTCGCCGCAAGGTTTGCCGCCTCGCAGGCCGCCAGCTTGGCGTGCGACACCGCGAGCGCGGCATTTGCGCGCTCGTGCGCGATGGCGTAGGCCGCCCGGTGCACAGGAGCCCTGGCGTATTCCAGGCGCACGGCGATGTTGGCCATGTGGTGCTTGACCGCCTGGAAACTGCCGATGGGCACGCCGAACTGCTGGCGCTCCGCCGTGTACTGCACGGACATGTCGACCATGCGCTGGGCCAGGCCCAGCGCCTGCGCCGCGCTACCCAGGGCGCCGTGGTCCAGGGCGCGCGCGACAATGCGCTGCGCCTGCTCACCTTCCACTACCGGCGCGGCCGCGGCGTCGATGTCCACGGCGTAGAGCTTGCGCGAGGGATCGACGGACTCGTTGTGGCGCAAGCTGACCTGGTCCGGGGTCGCCGCGAGCAGCGCAGCGCCGCGCTGCAACAACAGCAGGTCCGCCACGTGGGCGTCCTCGACCAGCATATTCTGCTCCAGGCCGACGACCACTTTCGCCTCCCCGGCGGCCACGCGCGGCAACCACTGTTCAGCGAGTTCGCCACCGATATCGCACAGCGCCGGCACCGCCACCAGGGCGGTGTGCACCAGCGGCTCGGGCAGCGCCACGTAGCCGCACTCCTGGGCGAGCAGGACGAAATCCAGTGCCGACATACCCAGACCGCCGCTGCTTTCCGGTACGGTCATGCCGGTCAGCCCGAGCTCCGCCAGCTGCGCCCACAGGGCGTCCTCGCGCCCGCTGTCGCTTTCCCAGCTCGCGCGGATACGCTCTGGCGTCACCTCGTTGCGCAGGAAATCGCGTACCGATTCCTGGAACAGCAATTGATCTTCTGTAAAGGTGAAATCCACGGTCAGGTCTCCATCAGCGGGGCATGCCGAGCATGCGTTCCGCAATAATATTGCGCTGTACTTCGTTGGTGCCGGCGTAGATCGGACCGGACTGCGCGAACAGCCAGCCGTCCAGCCAGCTGCCGACACCCGCGGCGTCGGGCGCGTGCGGCAACAACTCCGCGCGCGCGCCGAGGATGCTCATCGCCGTGGCGTGCATGGCCTGGTCCAGTTCCGACCAGAAGATCTTGTTGGTGGAGGACTCGGCGCCGATCTTGCCGCCCTTGTTCAGGCGACAGGCGGTCTGGTAGGTGGTCAGGCAGTAACTCTCCGCATCCAGGTAGGCGCGCATCACCGCGTCCCTGATCGCCGGGTCGCGGTCCGCGGACTCGCGGTTGTCGCGGTAGAGCTGCACCAGGCGCCGCGCGGTCTCCTGGAAACGCGCCGGCGAGCGCAGCATCAGGCCGCGTTCGAAACCGGCAGTGGCCATGGCGACTTTCCACCCGGCGCCCTCGTCCCCGAGGCGGTTGTCCACGGACACCTCGACGTTGTCGAAAAAGATCTCGGCGAAGCCCGGCAGGCCGTCCAGCTGGGGTATCGGGCGCACGGTAATGCCCGGGCTGTCCAGCGGCACGAGGATGAAAGTGAGGCCGCGGTGACGCTCCGACTCGGGGTCGGTGCGGAACATGCCGAAGCACCAGTCGGCCCAGACCGCGCGCGTCGACCAGGTCTTCTGGCCGTTGATCACGTAACGGTCGCCCTCCAGCCTGGCGGTGGAGCGTATCGCCGCCATGTCCGAGCCCGCGTTGGGTTCGGACCAGCCCTGCGCCCAGACCTCCTCGCCGGTGGCCATCTTCGGCAGGATGCGCGCCTTCTGCTCCTCGCTGCCGTACTCCATCAGCGTCGGCCCGAGCAGGAAGATACCGTTCTGGTTCACGCGCAGCGGCGCCCGCGCGCGGTAGTACTCCTCCTCGAAGATCAGCCACTGGATGAGATCGCAGGCGCGCCCGCCCAGTTCCTCGGGCCAGGTCACCATGCCCCAGCGCCCCTCGTTGAGCTTCGCTTCCCAGGCGCGGTGCTGGGCGAAGCCCTCCTCGGTGTCAAAGGTCTGCAGTGGTTCGGCGGGCACGTTGGCCGCCAGCCAGGTACGCACTTCCTCGCGGAAGGCATTTTGTTCCTCGGTGTATGCTAGATCCATCCCGGTCTCTCAATCCGCCGCCCCGCCAGTGCGGGCAACACGGCAAGCTTCAGTCGAATTTGGCGTCGCGCTTTTGCACGAATGCGTCGCGGGACTCCTGGGAATCCCCCATGGTGTAGGCTTCCAGGGTGAAGCCCTGCTCCCAGCGGTACTTGTCTTCGAGGTTGCCGTCCTCGATGCCGGTCAGCGCCTCCTTGGCCAGCTTCACCATGGCCGGCGATTTCGCCGCGATTTTCGCCGCGATATCCCGCGCCGTGGGCAGCAGTTCGTCCAGCGGCACCACGCGCTCCACGGCGCCCAGGCGGTAGGCCTCCGCCGCATCGATGAACTCGCCGGTGAAGTACATGTAGCGCACCTTCTGTACCGGGAACATGCGCTGCAGGTGAGCGCCGCCGCCCATGGCGCCGCGATCGATCTCCGGTACGCCGAAGCGCGCGCAGTCCGAGCACACCAGGATGTCCGCCGCCCCGGCCATGCCGATCCCCCCGCCCAGCACGAAGCTGTGCAGGGCGACGATCACCGGCTTGGGATTGCGGTGAATGGCGCGGAAGGTTTCGTAGTTGCCCTTGTTGACGTCGACGATCTTCGTCGGCTCGGCCGCCAGTTCCTTGATATCCACGCCGGCGCAGAAACCCTTGCCCGCGGCGCCGATGACAATGACACGCACCGCGTCATCGGCGCCCAGGGCGTCGATCTCGGCGGCGATGGCGAACCAGCCGGCACTGTCGAAGGCATTGACGGGGGGATGGTCCAGGATCATCTCGGCGATGCCGTTGTCGTCGATGCTGGTGTTGAAGGGTTTGGACATGTCAGTGCTCCCTGGATTGTTCGCCGGCGCGCAGCGCCAGCAGTGCGAGGCGCTGTTCGGCCTCCTCGACAATGGCTGTAATCAGGCTCTCACAGGTGAGCAGTTCGTCGATGACGCCCGCCACCTGCCCGGAGGGCAGTACGCCCCGGTCCGGCTCGCCGTCGACCATTGCTTTCTGGATGATCATCGGCGCGTTGGCCGACATGATCGCCTGGGCCGCGCTCATGTCGTCGTCGCGACTCATGGCCAGCGCGGACTTGAGCAGGCCGAACACGCTGGCGCCGGTGTGCCTGCGGAACGCCAGGCCGTTGCGCAGCGCAATCAGCAGTTTTTTCAACGGACCGGCTTTTTCCAGCTCGGCCAGCAGTTCGTTCATGATCATGCGCTGGGGCAGGCCGTCCATCGCCCTGGAGACGATGATCTCTCCCGGGTTCTTGCAATCGATGTAGCGCTGCAGCGTCGCCCTGGGCACGGGACTCTCCTCGGTCATGAGAAAGCGTGTCCCCATGGCGATTCCATCGGCGCCCCAGGACAGCGCCGCCAACAGGCCGCGGCCGTCCTTGAAACCGCCGGCCGCCACGACCGGTACCTTGTCGCCGACGGCATCGACGACCTGCGGAATCAACAGCGTGGTCGGCACCGCGCCGGTGTGCCCGCCGCCCTCGCCGCCCTGTACGGTGACCGCATCCGCGCCCAGTTCCACCGCCTTGATGGCGTGCTTGGGCAGGCCGACGGTGGGCATGCAGATCACGCCCGCGGCCTTCAGCCTGCCGATCATTTCAGGGCCGGGAGAGCGCGAGTAGCTGACCGCGCGCACGCCGTGGCGAATGACCAGCTCGACGATGTCCGCGGCGTTGGGCTGGTACATGTGGAAGTTCACACCGAATGGCCGGTCGGTCAGCTCCTTCACACGCAGTATGTCGCGCTCCATTTCCTGCGCGGGGATGGTGGCCCCGGCGAGAAAGCCGAAGCCCCCGGCGTTGCAACTGCCGGCCACCAGCTTCGGGTCCGCCACCCAGCCCATCGCCGTCTGTACGATGGGGTAGCGGCAGCCAAGCAGTTCTGTCAGGCGTGTCTCCAGCATGGTGTCACCCCCGTTCAGGAACGGTCCCCGGCCGGGTTGTCCTTGATCTGCGCGGCGCGCAGGTTGTGCGGATCCAGCGCCGCGATGATCTGCAATTGCTCGGGCGTCGGCGCTGCCGTGGTCGGCACCTCGCCGTCGATATACACCGGGTAAGCGGTATTTTCCTGCACCTGCTCCACATCGATGCCGGGGTGCAGGGAGACCAGGCGGATCTGGTGCTCCGGGCCGCCGAAGTCCATCACGCACAGGTCGGTGACGATGAGCCGGATATCCACATCGTCGAGGCTGTGGCCCTTGGGCAGGCGCTGCGGGTTATAGCCAATGCTGGAGACAAAGTCACACTCTCCCTCCATGAACACCCGCGTGTTGTGGGCGGGCACGAAAAAGCTGTTGGCGTGGGAAATGGAGTTGCCGGGAAAACCGCGCGCGCCGAGCATCATCACCTTCGGCTGTTCGTAGGTGCCGCCCAGCGCCGAGGTGTTGGACTGGCCGTAACGGTCGATCTGCGTCGGCCCCAGCATGGCGTGACGGCGCCCGGACCAGACGTTGTCGAAGATGCGCGAGAAGCCCATCCAGCTCTCGTTGGCCTGCACGAAATCCGCGGGACGCTTGCCCAGCGGGTTGGGCTCGCTGAGCATGAACGCCTCGGAGTCGGTCATCATCAGGTCCGGGTTGCTGGTCTTCATGGCCAGGCTGGCGGCGAGGCGCGGGATCACGCCGATACCGGTCGCCAGCACCTCGCCGTCGCCGGCGAAGGCCTGGCTCGCGGCGACGATGCACAGTTCGGCCAGGGTGTAATCGGTTGCTGCTGTCATGGTCATTTGCTCCTGGCCGGTCAGTAGGTGGGAAGTTCGATGGCGCGAATCGCGTCCAGGCCGCCGACCTTCTGTTGGTAGTCCTCCTCGCTGGCGCCGAGGTACTGCTCGAAATAGCCCTGAATGCCGCCCTCCTCCCTGGCGGAGGCGGCGTAGGCCTTGAAATGCGGCACGTCGAAGCCGTACAGCGGCGCGCAGGATGTCGGGTGCGCTCCGCCGGCAATGGGAATGACGCCGGTGGTGGCGGAGCGTTCCCAGTGCACCAGCCGCGCCTGGGCCGGGTCGTGGAAATAGCCGGTCTCCACCAGTTCGTCGCAGGAGACGAAGGTTTTTGTCGCGGCGCGTGCGAACCAGTCGTCCATGTAGTGGTCCGGCCCGGCGATCTGGCAGACCCCGCGGGCGTCCGCACGGTCCGCGTGTATCAGCGCAACATCCAGCGGCAGCGCCGGCATGGCCACCCACTCCTTGTCGTCATAGGGGCTGTCGATCACCTGGATATCCGGGTTTTTCGTCACAATGTCGGTGCCCAGTCCCACCTCGGTGGGAATGAAGGGCAGCCCCCAGGCGGCGGCGCGCAGCCCGAGCAGCATCATACCCTCGTCGATCTCCATCACCTCGATGGCGCCGCTCTGCCGCGCGATGCGGAAATACGGCTCCAGCGGGATGAAATCCAGGGAGACAAAGGCGAACACCACCTTTTTCACCTTGTTCGCGGCGCACAGCATGCCCACGTCCGCGCCGCCGTAGGCGACGATGGTGAGGTCTTTCAGGTCGGAGCGCAGTATCTCCCGCACCAGGGCCATGGGCTTGCGCCGCGGCCCCCAGCCGCCGATACCGACGGTCATACCGTCTTCCAGCTCCGCGACCATGTCGGCCGCTGTCATAAGCTTGTTCATTGTCCCTTCCTTTTTCCCGCTTCAGCTGACTGTTTCACCCGACAATTCGCGCCATGCGATAGTCGTGCTTGATAAAATTGACGCCCAGGGTGCTCTGGGTGCCGCGCACGCCCTCTAGCGGGCTGATGCGCTTGTGTACGAATCGCGCCAGGTGCTCCGCGTTGCGCACCATGGTCACCGCCAGGATGTCCGCCCTGCCGAGCATGACGCCGACGAAGCCCAGTTCGGTGATCTGCGCCAGCTGTTCAGCCACCGCGGCAGTCTGTTCGCTGCGCTCGACCTCGATCCAGATATACGCCAGCGCGGCGTCGCGAAAGCGGTCGATATTGGTGACCGCCGTGATGCGAATCTGCCGGTTCTGCTCCATGCGCTTCACCCGCGCGCGCACCGTGCCCTCGGTCACGTCCAGCGTCTCGGCGATCTCCCGGTTGCTGACCCGCGCGTCGCGCGACAGGCGCTCGACAATCGCCAGGTCCAGGCCGTCCAGTTCACGCGTCATGGAACGGCACCCAGTCCGGCTGGTTCTTGAGTACGTCCAGGGCCAGCGCCGGGGTGAGCCGGCGAACCCCGGCTATGCCGCCCAGCCGGGTGCTGATCAGCTCGTTCAGGTGTGCCTGGTCCCTGGCCACGACGAGAATCTCGATGTCCTGGGCGCCGACCACGACGTTGACCGAGAACACCTCGTCGATTGCGGCGAGTTCGCGCGCCACCTTTTCCGGGGCCCGCCCCTCCACCTGCACGCCGATCGCCAGCAGCATGCTGTAACCGGCCGCGCCGATATCGGTGACCGCCACCACGCGCATGGCGTTCGACTCTTCCATGCGCCGGACCCGGGCGCGCACGGTGTTTTCGGCGATATCCAGTTCGCGTGCGATGGCGCGGTAGGCCATACGGCCGTCGTTGCGCAACAGCGCGATAATCGCCTGGTCGGTTTCATCCAGGTCGATGTGTACCGGATTGCTGGCGGCCGGACTGCTCACTGTCCGCCCTGCGCCTGCAGCAGCGCCTTGTCCACCTTGCCCCCGGCATTCATGGGCAGCTCGTCCAGGAACACCACCGAGCGCGGCACCTTGTAATTGGCCATGCGCTCCCGCGACCAGGCGATCACCGCCGCCTCGTCGACGTCAGAGCCGGCCTGGCGCACAATGAAAGCGCGCGCCACCTCGCCCATGCGCTCGTCGGGCACGCCGATCACCGCGGCGCGCTCCACCCCCGGCATGTCGCACAGGGCGTTCTCGATCTCGGCCGGGTAGCAGTTGAAACCGCCGACGATGAACATCTCTTTCAAACGCCCGGTGATCTTCACGTAACCGTCATCGTCCATGGCGCCGATGTCGCCGGTGCGCAACCAGCCGTCGGCGGTGATGGCCTCGGCGGTGGCCTGGGGGTTCTCGAAATACTCGCGCATGACGTTGAAGCCACGACACCACAGTTCGCCGTCGCTGCCCCTGGGCACCTCGACGCCAGCGGCGTCGACACACTTCAATTCAACCCCGTCCATGGCGCGGCCAGAGCTGTGGGAGATGCGCTCGGCGCTGTCCTGGGGACGGCAGATAGATACCACGCCGCAGCTCTCGGTCAGGCCGTAGGCGGTGACCACCACCTCGAAGCCCAGCTCCTGGCGCATGCGGCGCACCAGTTCCACCGGCACCGGCGCCGCACCGGTCACCGCCAGGCGCAGGCTGGACAGGTCGTGACGTTCGCGTTCGGGATGGGCGAGCAGCGACTGGTAGATGGTCGGCGGCCCCGGGATCATGGAGATGCGCTCGCGCTCGATACAGGCCAGCACCTCGTCCAGGTCGAAATTGCGCACCGGCAGGATGCGCGCGCCGCGGATGATCGCCGCCAGCCAGCCGGCCTTGTAGCCGAAGGAATGGAAAAACGGGTTGATGACGAGGTAGTTGTCGTCGCTGCGCAGACCGACCGTGCCGCTCCAGGTCTCGAAGGTGCGGATGTTCTGCCCGTGGCAGGTGACCACGCCCTTGGGATTGCCTGTGGTGCCTGAGGTAAACAGGATGTCCAGCGGGTCGTCGGGGCTGAGTTCGGCCTCGCGCGCCGCGACCTGCTCATCGCTCGTGGCGTCACCACCGCGCAGGAAATCCGTCCAGGACTGGCAGCCGTCGGCGGCGCCCTCCAGCAGGACGCGGTGCTGCAGTTGCGGCAGGTCCTGGTCGGCGAGCATATCGGCGTAGCGCACGCCGAGAAACTCCTCCACCGTGAACAGCATGCGCGCGCCGCTGGCGTTGATGGCGTAGGCCGCCTCGCTGCCCTTGTAACGCGTATTCAGCGGCACCAGCACGCCGCCGACGCTCTGCGCGCCGATGGCGGCGACAATCCACTGGTACATGTTCGGCGCCCAGATGGCGAAGCGGTCACCGCGCTCCAGCCCGGCGGCGAGGAAGGCGGCAGCGGCGCGCCGCCGCGCCGCGTCCAGTTCGCTGTAGGTCAGCTGCACCGCGCCGTCGGTGATGGCCACGCGCTCGCCGTACCTGCCGGCCGCTTCGGCGACCAGCTGTGGCAGTGTGCGGTGGGGGTATTGCGTGTCCGTCATCTCTCGGCCGTCGGGGCTAGTCGTCACCGGGGCCGACATGATAATCGGGAATTTTTTACAATAGAAGCGCTTTTCGTAGATTATTTAATAATATTCTACGAATATCTTCATAACATACGGCTTTAAGCGCCTCATCTGGCGGCGCCGTGTCATGTGCCCGCCCTGGGTAGCTTCAGCCGGGGAACTCGAAATCCTTGTAGGCCTCGCGCAATTTCACCTTCTGCACCTTGCCGGTGGCGGTGTGCGGTAACTCGTCGGCAAACTCCACCGCCTCGGGAATCCACCACTTCGCGATCTTGCCGTCGAACCAGGCGAGCATCTCCTGCGCCGTGAGGTCCTCGCCGCCGGGACCGCGCACCACGATCAACAGCGGGCGTTCGCTCCACTTCGGGTGGTACTGGCCAATGACGGCCGCCTCGGCGACCTTGGGGTGGTCCGTGGCCACGTTCTCCACCTCGATGGAGGAAATCCACTCACCGCCGGACTTGATCACGTCCTTGGTGCGGTCGGTAATCGCCATGAACCCGTCCGGGTCGATAGTGGCCACGTCGCCGGTCTCGAACCACCCGTCCTCGGCGTGGGCGTCCACGCCCTCGAGCTTGAAGTAACTGGAGCAAATCCACGGGCCGCGCACCTTGAGCGAACCGAAGGCCTCGCCGTCCCAGGGCAGTTCGGCGCCCTCGTCGTCGACGATTTTCATCTGCACACCGAAGATCGGCCGGCCCGCCTTCAGCCGCACCCGGGCGAACTCCTGCGGGCTGTAATCGTCGCGCCGATCCGCGCTGTTGTTGGCGCTGCCCAGCGGGCTCATCTCGGTCATGCCCCAGCCGACGCGCGTCTCCACGCCGTAGCCGTCCATGTCCTCCATGATGGACAGCGGGCACGCGGCGCCGCCGACAACGATGCGCCGCAGGGAGTCGATGCGCGCACCGGTGGATTTCAGGTGCGCCAGCAGGCCCAGCCATACGGTCGGTACGCCGGCGGACAGCGTCACTTCCTCCTCGTTGATCAGCTCGGCCAGGGTGGCGCCGTCACCCATTTTGTTGCCGGGAAACACCAGCTTCGCGCCGGCCATGGGACAGGCGTAGGGCATGCCCCAGGCGTTGACGTGGAACATCGGCACGATGGGCAGCACCACATCGCGGCGCGCGATGCCCAGCGCGTCCGGCATCATCGTGGCGAGGGAATGCAGCATGGTGGAGCGGTGCGAGTAGAGCACGCCCTTAGGGTTGCCGGTCGTGCCCGAGGTGTAGCACAGGGCGCAGGCGGCCTGCTCGTCCAGCGTCGGAAAGACAAATCCCGCATCGCCGCCAGCCACCAGGGTCTCGTAGCAGATGGCGTTGGGCAGCGAGGTATCGGGCATGCGCTCCTCGCTGCACAGCACGACCCAGCCCTGCACCTGCGGACACTGCGCGGCCAGGCCCTCCGCCAGGGCGACGAAATCAGGGTCGACGAAGACGTAACGGTCCTCGGCGTGGTTGATGATGTAGACGAGCTGTTCGGGAAACAGGCGCGGGTTGATGGTGTGGCATACGTAACCGGCGCAGGCGGCGCCGTAATAGGTCTCGAAGTGGCGGTAGTCGTTCCACGCCAGGGTGCCGATGCGATCGCCCAGGGCCAGGTCGCGAGCGGACAGGGCGCCGGCCAGCCTGCGCGCGCGCGCGAACGCCTCGCGGTAGGTATACCGGTGCCGCGGGTTGTCCGCGGTGACCGAGACGATCTCGGCGTCGCCGTTGACCTTCTCCGCATGCTCCACGATCGAGGAGATCAACAGGGGCATGTCCATCATCAAACCGTTCATCGCTGTACCTCTTTTTCGCCTGCCGGCCCCGAGCCGGGATTATGTTGTCTGCATACTGTCTGCGCGTCCCGCCCCGGAGGGGGTGCGGCAGCTGTCTAGGGTTGCGCCCTGCGGCCCTGCATGGCCAGTTGCGCCACCTGTTCAATCGAGTCGACCCTCTGCTCCAGCTTGAAGGATGTAAAGAGCACCCCGGGCACCTCGTCGACAGCCACGCAGTGATCGCCACTCCACTTGCCGCGATTGATGCTGATCAGTTCCGCGGGGGCCGCGCCCAGCGTCGTCTGCCAGGACGCCCGGTAGCCCCTGTGGTAGCCGACCACCAGGTCGGGGGCGTCGCCGTTGGCGTTGCCGCTGTAGACCCGCGACCCGTCGTACACGGTCTTGACCACCGGCTGCTCGCGCTGCGGGTCGCGCATTGCGAGCAAGCCGCGGGACAATTCGCGCTTGAGTTCATCCACCTCTTCGGCGCCGACAATGCCCTGGGCCTCGCGCCCCGCCAGGTTCAGGTAGAGGCTGTTCAGGCCGACGGCGTAGGCGCGGGTGCGCGACCAGTCCACCTGTGCGAAGCCGACGTCGGAAGTGCCGCTGCCGTCCTGCAGGGCGAGATAGCCATTGTCCCGCAGCCAGGCATTGAGATTGACCGACCAGCGGTAGGGCGAGAAGCCGTGGTCACTCAGGACGATCAGGCGGTCGCCCTCGCGCAGTTGCTCCATGACCCGGCCCAGCACCCGGTCCGCCTCGCGGTAACTCCAGGCGATCGCCCCGCGCGCGCGCGCGCCGGTTTCACCGTACAGTGCGTGTTGCGGATCGAGCCCGCGGTAGAACATGTGGCTGACCCGGTCCGTCTGCACGAAGACGCCGACCACCAGGTCGCTGCCGTTGTTCTCGAGGGCGTCGAACAGCATCGCCTCGCGCTCGGCGAAGGTCGTCTCGATCATCTCCAGGAAGGCCTCGTCGGTGAGGTGGCCATTGTTCAGCGACCAGGTTTCCTCGGGCATGCCGATGGTATGGAACATGCCGATACGGTCCGCCAGCTTGCCGGCGTAGTCCGGCGGCGAGGAGATCGGCGCCAGCGGGTTGTGCGGGTCGATCTGGATGGGAGAGACGTAGACGCGCGGACGGGGGTAGTCCTCCAGCAGGTGCAGGCGCACCACGCCGCGAATCCTGATCACCCCCAGCAGGTCGAAGGAGACCGCGACCCAGTCGGACCACTCCCCCTGGGCCAGCACGAAGTCGCGCTCGCCGAGCACCACGCCGGTGCCGCCCTCGGCGGGATAAAACTGCAGGGGCGTCTCCAGCGGCTCCAGCGCCTGCTTCAACGGGTGCGGCGGACCTGCCAGCGCGGTCTCGATGCGCCCGTCCTCCCCGGCCTTCATCAGCACCACGCGACCGCTCTCGCCGCCCGCCACCGGGCGGGTGCTGTAGAGGGTGTAGGTGCCCTGGGTGCCCAGCAGGTCGGGCACTCCCATACCGGCGATCATGTGGTCTATGTCGTCCGGCGGGTAGGTCACCGGCACCCGCAGCACGGTAGCGGAGCCGCCGCGGCTCTCCCAGTCCTCCCAGAACGGCGCGCCGACGCGGCGATTGCGGATACTGGCGTCGGCCAGGGGAATATGCCAGCCGAACAGGTCCAGCGCGGCGTCCGGGAAAATCGTTTCAGATACGGAAAAGCTGGGCAGGTAGGACTCCTTCTCCCGCCGCAGGAAATCGTAGATGCCGTGTTGGCCCGGTTGCGTACCGGTGGCGAAACTCGACCAGGCGACCGGCGACTGCGCCGGGATGGTGGTGCCCAGGGAGCCGAAGTAACCCTGCTGCGCCAGCTGCGCAAAGTGGGGCAGGTCGCCCGAGTCCATCCACTGCGCCGCCAGCCGCGGGTCCATGCCGTCGAAGCCCAGCACGATGGTGCGGCCCGACTGGACATCCGGCGGCGCCTTGCCGCCGCAGGCGCCCAGCGCCGCGAGGAAAACAAGCAACGTGGCGCACCGAATGAACCGGTATCTCATTCTATCTCCCGTGGCGCTGTCAGCTGGCGTGAACTCGAACGAGTTGCCGTGAGCTTCTGGCCGACCCTGGTATTGTTGTCATAGTCGGGGCATCGACGACCCGCCACCATGGAATGAAATAGTCGGCTCAGTGTCAAGCTGTACGCGCTGCAGCGCGCGCTGCGACGCCCGCAACAGTCAGCGGCCACGGCGCTGCCCCGTGCGCGACGGGGGGCGCAACGCCCGGCTCAACAGCCTGGGGGCGTCAGGTTGACCAGTTCCAGCGGGTCGTTGACCAGGTCGTAGGACGCCAGGTGGTTGGGACCGGGGTTGTCCACATCGTAATCGATGTCCTTGATCCCGTTGGCGACCGTCGCCCTGCCCTTGTCGTAGAAGATTTCCACCGGGCTGCGTCCCGACACCAGCGACACACCCTCGAACTGCGGTTCCGCCGGCAGGCCCGCCAGGTCCAGCAGCGTGGGGGCCAGGTCCAGCAGGCTGACCTCGACATCGACATCGCCCGCGGTGATCGCCGGCGACTTGATGAGGAACGGGACCTTCACCGACTGCTCCCAGAACGTGAACTTGCGCCAGTGGAATTTCTCCCCCAGGTGGTAGCCGTGGTCGGACCAGAGGATGACATCGGTCGTCGTGGCGTGCGGGCTGGCCGCCAGCGCGGCCAGGACCTGGCCCACCATGGCGTCGGTGTGGGAAATCGCCGCCAGGTAGGCCGCGGTGTAATCGGCGGCCTTGCCGGCGTCCTCGATCAGGTCGTACTGCGAGGGGTTATTGGGGTTGTTACCCGTCCAGATCAGGTTCTCTGCCAGGCGGACCGCGGCGTTGGGTTCGTCATCGAAGTCGCCGGGCTCGGGAATGTAGGGCACTGGCGCCGGGTACAGGTCGTAGGCCCACTGCGGCACGCGCCAGGGCAGGTGGGGCTGGTAGAAGCCGATGGCGAGAAAAAACGGGGCGCTGGCGTTGTAACCCTGCATGAAGGACACCGCCCAGTCCGCCACCTCCTGGTCGGGGTGGGTCTCACCCGGCGGCAAAACGGTGGGCTCGATATAGGTGCCGTCCGGGCCGGGATCGGCGGGGTTCCAGGTCGGCAGGGTATAGGGCTGGGCCAGGTCCCACTTCGCCGGGAACTGGGTGTGGTTCACCTTGCCGGTCGTGGCCGTGAAATAGCCGTTGGCGCCGAGCACCTCCTGGATGGTGGTGATCTGCGGGTCGGTGAACAGGTCGTTGTAACTCGCCTGGCTGAGCAGGAATGACTCGAATTTCAGGCCCACCCCGTGGGTGCTGGGCTTGAGCCCGGTGAGCACGGTCGCGCGCGAGGACACACAGAACGGCGCCGGCGCATAGGCGGCGTTGTAACGCGTCGATTCGTTCGCCAGGGCATCGATATTGGGTGTCAGCGCCTGCGGTTCGATACGCATGTCGTCGATGGCGATGAACAGTATGTTCCTGCCGCTGGGCGTGGCGTTGGCCAGTGGTGCGTGGAGCGCGAATAGAGAGGCAAGTACGCCAAGGTGTGCGCACAGCGCGGTTGCAATCCTGTTCATGTCTGTTTTACCTGCGGAAGTCGTTGGGGCGGTGTCCATACCGGTGCAGCCGCGACCCTTGTTTGCTTAACTTGTTTGCTTAATATGCTCGCGGTCTTGTCATCCTGCCAAGCCAGAGTCCTTCACCCTGCCTGGAATGGGAGGCAGCGCCTATTCCAGCAGCAGTTACTCGCTAATTCTAGACGATGTCAATCGCCCCGCTGTATTTTTGTGCGCCACATCCCACCAGGGAACGATGTGACGACCGGCACCGGGCGTTACGGTAGCGATGGCTACATTTAACGCGACGGGTATGCTAGCGTGTAAGCTGCCCGCGCCCTCCTCGCACTACACGGATAACAAGGTCAGGGGGGGTTGCCGGTTGCGTTATTTTTACAGGACGACCTGACCATGCCATACCTGTTGCGCTGCGCGCTACTGCTTGCCCTGCTGCTGTCCGCCTGTACGGGCGAGCCCGACGGCACGCATGAAAACGACGCCGACCCCGGCGTCGCCACGGCCACCACCGGCAGCGTCGACAACCTGCTGCTGGTATGTATCGACACCGTCAGGGCGGACGCTTTCTATAGCCTGGGCGAGTCGTCCGCCGATGCCCTGTCCCCCTGGCAGGAACGCGCGCTGGACTTCAGACGCGCCAGTTCCGCCTCGTCCTGGACCGTACCGGCATTCGGCTCGGTGCTGACCGGACTGTGGCCCTCCGAGCACGCCGCGGGCCGTTTCGACAGGGTGGTCGCCGAGATGTCGGTGCGCCCCCCGCCCCTGCCCGCTGCGGATGACGTGGAGTTCCTGCCGCAGGCGGCCGGGAAACAGGGCATGCACACCGCCTCCTTCTCCGCCTCGACATGGACCAACTACCGTGTCATCAGCCTGGGCTTGCTGCGCGGCTTTGACGAGGTGGCCAGGTACCAGGTCGCGGCACAGGACCTGCTCGCCCCGACGATGATCGACGACCTGATGCGCTCCTTCGCGAAACACCGCGCCGAGGGTGGCGGCCTCTACCTGCTGCACCTGATGGAGGCCCACGACTGGCATACGCGCAGCGAGGAAAGCCTCGACGCCTACCTGGCGGGCCTGGATGAGCAGGAACTGGCCGTGCTGACGGCATTCGACCCGTCCGGTACCTGTCGCGACCGGGACTCCCTGATCTGCAAGCGCTTCCTGGTCTACCTCTCGGCCATACGCGCGCAGCGCGAGGCCGTCGCCACACTGCTCGACCGGTTGCAGGCGGTGAACGGCCTGGACGATACCGCCGTGGTCCTGTTCTCCGATCACGGTGAGGAGTTCAGCGAACACGCCGGTGCGGCCCGCACCCCGGCGCGGCGCGAGGGCTTCGCCAGGTCCTACCCCTACGAGTACGGACACGGGGGCACGATGTACGAGGAGATACTGCACGTACCCCTGCTCGTCTGGCACCCCGCCCACGACGGCGCCGTCGTCGATGAGCCGGTCAGTCTGGTCGACATCGCGCCCAGCGTGGCGCGCTGGCTGGATCTCGATTTCGCGCCGCAGGCATGGGCGGGCCGCCACCTCGAAGAGGCGCTCGCACCGGCGGACGACGGGGAAGAACGGGTCCTGTACGCCTCGGGCATCGCCTACGGCGAACAACAGGTGGCTGTGCGCCGGGGCGCGCGCAAGGCGGTGTGGTTCGCCGCGTCCAGCGACAGCGATTTCTTCGACCTGGCGACGGACCCGGCGGAACGGCAGCCACTGGCGAGCCCGGACTGGGCCCTGCATTTCGACGGTCTTCTGGTGGATTACCTGGACAGTATCCTGGCGCCGCAGGCGCCTCCGGGCACCTTCTCGGACCAGCAGATCAAGAGCCTGCAGGCCATCGGCTACCTGCAAAACGCGGATACAAACGGAACAACGGCGCCGCGGGAAGCGCCGGGGCAAGAACAGGGCCAGCCGGACAAGCCGCCGGCGGAGGCGTCAGCCGGCCCGTAACTCCCAGGTGTCGTCCCCGGCATGCTCGGTGGCGCGGCCCTCGTCGCGCAACTTGATCAGGTGGGCCGACAGCGACAGGCGCGCCATCTTGTGCAGGCTGGAATCGACATCGTCGTAGACGTTCAGCACCAGTTCATCCAGCGAACAGCGGCCCAGCGCAACGAGGCCGGACAGCACTTTCGCCTCGCGCTGCAGACGGTGCTCCACCAGCCACTCCACGACCGCCCGCGGATCGCCCATCAGGTCGCCATGCCCGGGTGCGATAGCACGCAGGGGGTAGTCGAGCAGGCGTTGCAGCGACTCTATGTAGGCCTTCATGTCGCCACTGGGCGGGATGATCACCACGGTGGAACCGTTCATGATGTGGTCCCCGGCAAACATCACGCCCTCTTCCTCGAGAAAGAAGCAAAAATGATTGCCGACATGGCCTGGCGTGTGCACGGCGCGCAGGGTGAACTCGTCCGTGGACAGGACATCGTCGTGGCGCAGTTCCCGCACCGGGGCGAAGGTGTCGTCCTGGAACATGTCGTCCGGCGGGGAGCCGCCGATGGCTTCGGCGCCGGTCGCCTCGGCGATGGCCTGCCAGGCCGGCGAGTGATCGGGGTGGGTGTGGGTACAGACCACCCAGCGGATACGCTCTCCCGCGGCCGCCAGGATGGCGTCGATATGTGACTGCTCGGCCGGCCCCGGGTCGAGTACGGCGACCGCCTCGTCGCCGAGCAGGTAGGTGTTCGTACCCGGGCCGGTCATCACCCCGGGATTGGGCGCGACGATGCGCCGGACGCGGTCGTTGAGGCGGAAGGCTACCCCGTGTTCAAACATCATTGCACCAGGTTGTCGATGGCGACGACCGGGTCGACGTCGGCATCGTAGTCGACCCCCTCGACCTCGAAGCCGAACAGTTGCAGGAACTCGCGCTTGTAGCCCTCGAAGTCGGACAACTCGCGCAAGGTCTGGGTATTGATGTCCTGCCACAGCGCCGCGATGGCGCCCTGCACCTCGGGGCTGAGTTCCTTCGCGTCGGCGCGCAAACGGCCCTCGTCGTCCAGCCGCGGAGACTCGCTGTACAGCGAGTCGCGGAACAGGCCGTCGATCTGCTCGATGCACTTCTCGTACTCGCCGCGCTCGCGCATGACCTTTTTCAGCAGCGCCAGGTAGATGGGCATGGCCGGGATCGCCGCGCTGGCCTGCGTCACCACCGCCTGCAACACCGACACGCGCGCGTCGCCTCCGCGCTGCGCCAGGCGCGCGCGGATATCCACCACGCGCTTGTCGAGGTCCTGCTTGGCGGCGCCGATCGTGCCGTGCCAGTAGATATCCCAGGTCAGCTTCTCGCCGATGTAGGTATAGGCGGTGGTCCTGGCGCCGTCGGCGAGCACCCCCGCCTCGTCCAGCGCCTCGATCCACATCTGCCAGTCCTCTCCGCCCATGACCGCCACGGTGTTGTCGATCTCATCCTGGGTGGCCGCCTCGATATGGAAATCCTGCACTTCCTCCTTGTCCGTGTTCACCCCCTTCTGCACGGTGTCGCCACCGATGGGCTTGAGGGTGGAGTTGTGCACCTCGCCGGTGACCGGGTGCTGCCGCCGCGGCGCCGCGAGGCTGTACACCACCAGGTCCACCTGGCCCATGTCCTCGCGGATGGTGTCGATGGTCTTGCGCTTGATCTCATCGGAAAAGGCATCGCCGTTGATGCTCCTGGCGTACAGCCCCTCGGCCCCGGCGTAGCGATGGAACGCGGCGGAGTTGTACCAGCCGGCCGTGCCGGGCTTTTTCTCCGTGCCCTCCTTCTCGAAAAAAATGCCCAGTGTCTGCGCGCCGCAGCCGAAGGCCGCGGTTATGCGCGAGGCCAGGCCGTAACCGGTGGAGGCGCCGATGACCAGGACCCGCTGCGGCCCGCCCTCGATCGGGCCGCGGCCGCGGACAAAGTCGATCTGTTTTTTCACGTTGGCGTCACAGCCCGCGGGGTGGGTGGTAATACAGAGAAATCCGCGTACGCGTGGTTTGATGATCATCGATTAACGGGTCCTGAAGCTGCAATGAAGAAGTACTCGCCCTGGCATTCCGGTCGGGCCGGGCAGGCCGCCGCGAACGGCGCGCAGGAGGTTGCGAGTGTAGCATAGGGCCGGTGCGGGGCGGCAAGGCGCGCCCCGGTTCTTGTGTTCAGCGAAAACTTCGCGTTCAATACCCTGCCGTCGCCACTGTCCGCGTTATCCATGCCTGTTTCACCCCTGCGTTTTGCCACACCGCCCGCCTGGACCGAGGCGGTGCTGGCTGACTTCGACACGTTCCTGCAGGATCACGCGGCGGCGGAGAAAAAGGCCTCGGGCATGGCCATTTCCATGCTCTCCCACTATCCCGACCGAACCGAGCTGGTCGCCGCCATGGCCGACCTGGCAGTGGAGGAGCTGACCCACTACCGGGAGGTGGTGAAATGGATCCATCGACGCGGCGGGGTTACCGCCGCGGACCGCAAGGACGCCTACGTACTCGGCCTGCGCGAGCACATCCGCCGCGGACGGGAGCTGTACCTGCTCGATCGCCTGCTCACCGCCGGTATCATCGAGGCGCGGGGCGCGGAACGTTTCGGCCTCGTGGCCCAGGCGCTGGAACCCGGTCCGTTACAGCAGTTCTACCGCTCCATCGCGCGCTCGGAAGAACGCCACTACAGTCTCTTCCTGGAGCTCGCCAGGCGCTACATCGACCCGGCGACGGTGGCCGCGCGCAGCGCGGAACTGCTCGATATCGAGGCCGCCATCGCCGCGGAATTGCCTATCCGACCCGCACTACACTGAGGCGCACGGTACCCTGATGCGCGATGCCCTGGCGATTTCGCGCTACCTGCAGCGCCACGCGGAGCCCGGCCTGCCGAGAGCGGAGGCCGGCAACGCGCGTTGGCGCCACGTGCTGGTGCTACCCGCGTTTCGCGAATCCCCGACGCTGTTGCGTCGCCTTGCCCGCCTGGGCGGCCCCGGCGAGGCGCTGTTGGTGGTACTGGTGCTCAACCGGCCCGACGGCCGCTCCGGTCCCGACGACAACAGCGCACTGCGCGGCGCCGTCAACGCCCTGCCCGCGGCGCCGGCGGCCGGCGCAGCGCGGCTCTTCGCCGTCGGCGAGCACGCGGCACTTCTGCTCCTGGACCTCGATGCACTGGCGGGACCGCTGCCCGCCGACCTGGGCGTTGGCCTGGCGCGCAAGTGCGGCTGCGACCTCGCCCTGCAGTGGATCGACGCAGGCCTGGTCGACAGCGACTGGATTTGCTGCAGCGACGCCGACGCACAGCTGCCCGATACGTACCCCGGGCAACTGTCCACGGCAGCCGCCGACGCCGTCGCGGCGACCTTCCCGTTTCGCCATGTCGCGGCGCAAGCGGCCGACATCGCCGCGGCCACCGCACTGTACGAGCTGCGGCTGCATCACTACGTGCTGGGGCTGGAGTACGCCGCCTCACCCTGGGCGTGGCACAGCATGGGCAGTTGCCTGGCGGTGCGCGCGGCGGCCTACGCGCACTGCCGCGGTTTCCCCCGGCGCGCCGGCGCGGAGGATTTCTACCTGCTGAGCAAGCTGGCCAAGCTGGGACCCGTGGCCAGGCTCGGCGGCGACTGCATCGGTATCGATGCGCGCCTGTCTGACCGCGTGCCTTTCGGCACCGGCCCGGCGGTCGCCGCCCTGCTGTCGCCGCCCGGCGCACAACAGCCCGCGCTGTTCTATCACCCGGCGACCTTTACCGCGCTGCGCGCCGTGCTGGACTGCGTGGAGCCACTGGTGACAGAGGCCGGGGCCGAGCCCGGGCGACTGCTCGCCGACCACGGCCTCGCCGCGGAGCTGTGTGCGCCCGCCGCGACCGCGCTGCAGGCGCTCGGCATGGAAAAGGCGCTGCTGAATTGCCGCCGGCATCGCGACCCGGCAGGTTTCACGCGCCACTTCCACCAGTGGTTCGACGCATTTCGCACCTTGAAATTCCTGCACCTGCTACGCGATGCCGGCTGGCCGATGCTGCCGCTGTCCGAGCTGGCCCAGGAGACGCCCTGGCTGTGGCCTGGTCCCGCGGACGGCGACACGCAACCCGGGGTACTGCGCCAGCGAGTCGCCGCACACTGGGGATGGCGCTAGCGTGGCCCCGGGTGATCCGCCACGTTGGTAATCCACACGGTCTGGTAGGGGGACAGCGACAAGATCTGGTCGCGCCCCTCGATGATTGCCGCGCCGAGCAGGTCGTGCCACTGCTCCGAGTCGATCAGGTTGAGGTCGGCCAGGTCCAGGTCCAACGCGGTATCGGTGACGTTGCTGATACAAAAAATGCTCTGGCGCCGGTCCATGCTCTGTCGCCAGAAGCCGAACAACCCGGTTCCCAGGTGCAGGGTGAACTGGGTCGCGTTGGGGTGGAATGCGGCCTGCTTGCGCCGCACTGCCAGCAACCCGGTCAGGCCCGCGAACACCCGCCGGTGCAGGGACTGCTCATCTGCCAGTTCCGCCACCAACTGCCCGAAGTCCCACTGGTGGCGATTGATCGCGCGGTAGTGGCCGGCGTTCTCCACGCGCTGGTAGTCATTGCGCGTACCCAGCAGACTGTGCACGTAGATACCCGGGATTCCCTCCAGGCCGAACATGATCGCGTGCGCGCAGAGGAAGCGCTCCAGGTTCCACTGGTCGGGGCCGGCGAGCGTGCCCTGCAGGGCGTCGAACAGGGCGATGTTGATCTCGTAGGGGCGTGACTGGCCGTCCTCCAGCGCGCGGTAGGACACGTGGCCGCCAAATTCGCTCATCGTCGCGATGAGCCCCTGCAGTTCCTCGTCCGAAAGCAAACCCTCTGCCGGGCGCAGCCCGATGCCATCGTGCGAGGCGATGAAATTGAAATAGGCGGTGCCGTTCTGCGCCGGCGGCATGCTCATCATCCACTGCTTCAGGTGCGTACAGTCGCCGCTGACCAGGGTGTGCAGTAGCAGCGGCGGCAGTGAGAAGTTGTACACGCAGTGTGCTTCGTTGGCATTGCCGAAATAGGACAGGTTTTCCCGGTTGGGAATATTGGTCTCGGTGATCAGCATCGCATCGGGCAGCGCGTGCTCGACCAGCGTGCGCAGCAGGCGCACCACCTCGTGGGTCTGCGGCAGGTTCAAACACGTGGTGCCGGGCTCCTTCCACAGGAAGGCGACCGCGTCCAGGCGCAGGATTCGCACACCCTGGTCGAGGTACAGGCGCAAAATGGAGACGAACTGCAGCAGCACCTCCGGGTTGCGAAAATCCAGGTCGACCTGGTCGTGGCTGAACGTACACCAGACGTGCCGGGTACCGTTGGCCGTGTCGACCTCGCGCAGCAGCGGCGAGGTGCGCGGGCGCACCACCGCAGAGAGGTCCTGGTCCGGCTGCGCGGTGAAGAAATAGTCCGCCCCCGGGGAGCGCCCCTGCAGGAAATTGCTGAACCACAGGCTGCGGCCAGAGCAGTGGTTGATCACCAGGTCCGCCATCAGGTCGTAGTCCCTGCCGATGGCCGCGACATCGGCCCAGCTGCCCAAGGCCTCGTTGACGCTGGAATAGTCGAGCACGGCGAAGCCGTCATCGGAGCTCCAGGGATAGAACGGCAGGATGTGCACCCCGGACAACAAGCCCTGTGCGTACTCGTCGAGAAAAGACTTCAGGGTATGCAGCGGCGCCTCGCCCTCGCGCAGGAACGTGTCGCCGTAGGTGATAACCAGGGCGTCCTGCTGGCTCCAGAAATTGACCTGGCGCGGCACCGGCGGCTCGCCCGGGTCCAGCCGCATCAGCGCCAGGGCTTCACTCGCCAGGGCGTCCGCGTCGACCGGCGGCGACACCCCGTCGTAGATAAACTCGAGGTGACGGCGCAGGCGCTCCTGCAGGGAAATGGAATCACTGCTCAACTGACCGGCCCCGTTTCAAGCTTGCGCAAACTCCGCGTGATCCGACTCGACCGCATCCAACAGCTGCTCGAGGACATCGGGGATCGCGCTGATCACCCGGTTCCAACTGGGGATGAAGGGCCGCTCCATCGGCCGCGCGAGGAACACCTCGCCGGCCTTCATGATGTTCTCCGCAAACAGCTCCACCGCCTTCTCCTCGTTGTGTATATCCAGGCTCAGGCCGTTCATGACCGCATCGTTGTAATAGGTCTCGACGAAATCCAGTGCAATACGGTAGTACGTGGCCTTGAGCGAGCGGAAGGTTTCGGAATCGAAGGTGACGCCGCGGGTCGCCAGCTTGCGGAACAATGCCTTGGCGATATCGATGGACATCTTGGACAGGCCGCTCTCATCGTCGTGCGCGGACAGGTCCTGGTGCTTGTGATCGTAGCACTCGGCGATATCCACCTGGCACAGGCGATTGTTGGCGTAGTTGCGGTACATCTCCGACAGGACGCCGATCTCCAGGCCCCAGTCGCTGGGAATGAGTATGTCGTTGAGCACGTCGCGCCGGAAGGAGAACTCCCCGGCGAGCGGATAGCGGAAGCTGTCCATGTACTCCAGGTACTCCATATCGCCGTGCATCTTCTTCAGCGCGCGCAGCAGGGGCGTGACCAGCAGGCGGCTGACCCGGCCGTTGATCTTGCCGTCGGCGATACGCGCGTAATAGCCCTTGCAGAACTCGTAGTTGAACTGCGGGTTGGCCACGGGGTAGATCAGGCGCGCCAGCATGCTGCGGTCGTAGGTGAGAATGTCGCAATCGTGCAGGGCCACCGATTCCGCCCGGCCCGAGGCCAGCGTATAACCCATGCAGTACCAGACGTTGCGACCCTTGCCCAGCTCCCGTGGCGCCAGGTCCAGGTCCTCGAGTTTTTTGTCCAGCGCCTTGAGGCGCGGCCCGTCGTTCCACAGTACCCGGTGCCGCTGGGGCAGGCGCGAGAAAAACGCCAGGGCGGCGCGGTACTGGTCGCTGTCCGCGCGGTCCAGCCCGATGACGATTTCCCCCAGGTAGGGCACCTCGACGAGTTCCTCGAGGATGTGTGGCAGGGCCTCGCCTTCCAGTTCCGAATACAGCGAGGGCAGGATCAACCCCATCGGCCGTCGCCGCGAAAACGCCAGCAGTTCCCCCTCGATATCCTCCAGGGGACGGTCGGCCAGGTTATGCAGCGTCGTAATGATGCCGTTCTGGTAAAAATCGCCCATTGCCTATGCAAACTCCTGTTGTTGTTGCGGCGGCGTCTCCAGCCAGTGCGCCACCCCTTCCGCCCAGCCCGACGGTCCGCAGGCGGTGCTGTGAATCACACCCGAGCTTCGCGCCAGCGGCGGGAAATCGTGCACTGGCGAACGAACCAGCAGCGCGGTCTGCGCCACTTCCAGCATGGCCCGGTCATTGCCGCTGTCGCCGATGGCGAGGTCACGGATTGTACGGCCCGGATGGGCGCGCGCATAGCTGCCGCGCAGCCAGGCCAGCGCCTCGCCCTTGTCGCACTCACCCGACACCGCCAGGAAGCGGCCGCCCTGGAGCACGCGGGCGCCGAGCGCCTCGAGCCGCGCGATGAAGCGCCGTTTATCGGACTCACTGCCGCGCCACTGCAGCGGTTCGCTGTACTCGCGCTCGTTGGCCCGAGCCGCCGCCGCCTCGTCCAGGCCGGTCATGCGCATCACTCCCGCCTGCCCCGCCTGCGCGAAGCTCTCGAAAGACCCGGCAAACTCGTCCCCCAACTGCGCCAGCAGAGCCTGCCAGTGCTGCCGGCCCTGGCAGGCCCGGCGCACCCAGTAACCGTCCCGCGCCTCGGTCGCGGCGGGCTGTGCGGGGAAATAGCCCTGCGGAATGAATACCGCGGCGCCATTTTCCGCAATGAAGGGCTCGCGGTGATCCAGTTCGGTGCGCAGTTGCTCGATCTCGCTGCGCGTCTTGCTGCTGACCGGGATCAACGGGATGCCCTGCTCACGCAGGCGCTGCAATTGCGGCAGGGCCGCGTCGAAGCGGTAGCTGTAGTGGTCCAGCAGGGAGCCGTCCAGGTCGGTGAACACCAGGCGCAAAGGCTTGTTGCCGGCGCCCATTACTGCGCAGACCTGCGCCAGCGGGGCCGCCGTGCACTTTTTTGGGGCAACCCGCCCGCCGCGGGTGCCCCATGCACGATCATTGCGCGGCGCCAGCGGCCGCCGCAACGTCCGCGAATCGTCAAATCCACTATCATCCCGCTATAGTTGAGCGCCAGTGCTATCATTGCAAGCACAACCAAGCAGTATCCATGCCATATGGATCGCGAAGGCGGAAAATCCAGCCGCTGGGGCTTCTCCAGCCGGGCGCGGCTTGGCTACACTCTCTGCACTAAACTAGGGCCGATCCGCTATGACGTCTCCTTTACACCAGCAGGACTCCTGGCTGCAGCAGATGAATGCCGGCAAACGCTGCTTTCAACACGGCGACCTGCGCGGCGCGGCGCGCGCCTTCAGTCGCGCCACCAAGCTGCAGCCGGAGCGCGCGGAGAGCTGGGTGAACCTGGGCTCCGCCCTGTTGCAATCGGGGCTGCTCGACGATGCGGAGGAGGCGCTGAAGACCGCCCTGGCGCTCAACCCACGCCTGATGACCACGCACATGCTGCTGGGCGACACGCGGCGCATGCTGGGCAGGAGCGACGAGTCGCTGCGCCACTACGAGCAGGCGGTGGCGCTGGACAGGTCGCCGGCGGCGTTGAACAAGCTCGCCTGCGCCCTGCGCGCGCGGCTGCAGGCGCGCGACGCGGAAGCGCTGTACAGCGAGGCGATCCGGCGCGCCCCGAACTTTACCCTCGCCAGGGTCAATTTGGCGACGCTGCAGCTGGAGGCGGGCAAGTTCACCGCCGCCCGCGAGCAACTGCAGGCCCTGCAGGGGGCCAAACTGGCGCCGGCGGAACAGGCCGAGGTGGCCTCCGCGCGACTGGCGCTGGCCGAGTGCGAACGGCTCGAGGGTGCGCTGACCGCCCTGGTGGATAGCGCCGACACTGCACCGCTGCGCGCCGCCCTGGCGGAACTGCCCAGGCCGCTGCGCCGGGTGGACGAGGCCGCGCTGGCCGGCGTGCCGCAATACCTGGCCTCGGCGCGGGAACTGGCAAACCATCCCGCGGTAGAGCTGCAACCCCTGCCCGCGGAGTGGCCGTGGGTGGAAGCGGCCTTCGCCGTGGGCCTGGCGAGCGATGTGGAGCAATACCGGGCGGCGCGCAAGACGCTTTCCGCCCGGGGCGACAGGGACGAGCGGCAGCAACTGTGGCTGAACATGGAATCGCTGCTGCGCGCCGCACGGCACTGTCGCGAGGACATGCAGGCACCGCTGGATGCCGAAGTGCAGCTGCGCCACTGGCACGCGCTGGCCTGCCGCGGGGTTGACGGCTATCGGCCCGGTCATTTCAAGTACACGCGCAACTGGTCGGCCGAGTCACCTCTGCAGAAGCGGGTGGATCCGCCGCTGGCGAGCGCCACGTTCCAGCACTTCATGGCGCAGCACTACCTGCAACTCAGGCCCGGACTGACCCGCGCAGCCGTGTTGCTCATGGTACTCACCGACCTGCTCTGCTTCGATGACGGCAACGGCCGTGTGGCGCTCACCTGGATGAACCGCGAACTGGAATGGGCCGGCTTGATGCCCGCGCTGCTGCCCTCCGAACTCGGGCTGCAGGGCAACATGGGGCAGGCAATGCGCGCGGTGCGCGCGCAGGACGGCAACCTGTCACCGCTGCTGGCCGTACTCACGCGCGGCCAGGCCTTCGCGCGTGAACTGTGTGATGAGCTGGACGGCGCCGGCTGACGCACCTACATCACGAGCTGGCGAATATCCCCGAGCAGTTCCACCAGGCGCGTCAGGAAACGCCCGCCATCGCCGCCGTTGACCACGCGGTGGTCGTAGGACAGCGCCAACGGCAGCAGTGTGCGGGGCGCGAAGGCAGAGCCGTCCCATACCGGCCGCACCTGCGCCCGGGAAACGCCCAGGATGCCCACCTCCGGCGTATTGACGATGGGCGTGAAGCCACTGCCGCCGATATTGCCCAGGCTGGACACGGTGAAGCCACCGCCCTGCATTTGCGACGGGGTCAACTTGCGCTCCCGCGCCAGCTCGGCCAGGGTCAGCACCTCCTCCGCCACTTCCCACACGGACTTGCGATCGACATCGCGAATCACCGGCACCATCAGCCCCGCGGGCGTATCCACGGCCATGCCGATATGACAGTACTGCTTGTACACCAGGTCCTCGCCGCCGCGGGCCAGTGAACTGTTGAGTTTTGGATTATCGCGCAGCGCGGCGGCGCAGGCCTTGAGCACGAAAGGCAGTGGCGACAGCTTGGTGCCGCGGCGCTCGGCCTCGGCTTTCAGGCCGCGACGGAAGTCTTCCAGCTCGGTGATGTCGGCGTCGTCGAACTGGGTCACGTGGGGCACGTTGAGCCAGCTGCGCTGCATGTTCGCCGCGGTGAGCTTGTCCAGCTTGCTGCGCTGGGTGACCTCGACCTCACCGAACCGCGCGAAATCCACCTCGGGCACCGCCGGCAGCGCCTGGCCACTGGCCACGCTGCGCTCACCGGCGAGCGCGCCGCGCACGAATTGCTGCAGGTCTTCCTTGAGTACCCTGCCCTGGGGGCCGCTGCCCGAGACCTGCTCGAGCTGTACGCCCAATTCGCGCGCCAGCTTGCGCACGGCGGGGCCGGCGTAGACGTCGGCCGGCTCGCCCGCGCCCTGCTGCGCTGCTGGCGGCGACGCGGGCGCGGCGTCTGTGGCGGGCGCGGGCGCCTCATCCACGGCCGCCGCGGGGGCCGGCCGTGGGGATTCCGGCGGTGCCGCCGCGGCGGGTTCCGCATCGTCCGCAGCCTGCGCCTCATCCTGCGCAGGCTGCGCAGCAGAGCCGGAATCGGGCGCGGCTGCGCCCTCTGCCGCCACCTCGATGGCCGCAATCGGCGCGCCCTCCACCAGCTGGTCGCCCTCGGCGACGAACAGCTCTGTGACCTTGCCGGCAGCCGTGGAGGGAATCTCCATCGACGCCTTGTCCGACTCCAGGACGATCAATCCCTGGTCGACGCTGACCTCATCGCCCACTGCCACCAGCAACTCGATCACCTCGGCTCCCTCGGACCCGCCGATATCGGGAACCACCACTTTTTCGCTCGCCACGTCTCCCCTCCCCGCTCAGACAGTGAAAGGATCGGGCTTGTCCCGATCGACACCCAGTTTCTCGATGGCGCTGGCGACCTGCCCGGCATCGATCGCGCCCTCATCGGCCAGCCCGCGCAGCGCGGCGATGACCACGTACTCGCGGCTGACCTCGAAGAAGCCGCGCAGCTTGCTGCGGGTATCGGAACGGCCGAAGCCATCGGTACCCAGCACCAGGTAGCGCCCCGGCACGAATTGCCGTATCTGCTCCGCGTATAGCTTGACGTAGTCCGTCGCCGCCACCACCGGCCCTGCCGCGTCGCGCAGCTGCCCGGTCACGTAGGGCACCCGCTGTTCCTGCTCCGGGTGCAGCAGGTTCCAGCGTTGCACCGCGTTGCCCTCGCGCGCCAGCTCGTTGACGCTGGTCAGACTCCACACATCCGCGGCGACGCCGTAATCGCTCTCGAGGATTTCCGCGGCGGCTTCCACTTCGCGCAGGATGGTGCCGCCGCCGAGCAACTGCACCCGCGCCTGCGCCTCCATCCCCGACTGGCGCAGCCGGTACATCCCGCGGATGATGCCCTCTTCCGCGCCCTCGGGCATGGCCGGGTGGGCATAGTTTTCGTTCATCGTGGTGATGTAGTAGAACTTGTTCTCGCCCTCGGCGAACATGCGGCGCAGACCGTCCTGGATGATCACCGCCAGCTCGTAGGCGTAGGCCGGGTCGTAGCTGACGCAGTTCGGAATCGTGCCGGACAGGATGTGGCTGTGGCCGTCCTGGTGCTGCAGGCCCTCGCCGTTGAGCGTCGTGCGGCCCGCGGTCGCGCCGATGAGGAACCCCCGCGCCTGGCTGTCGCCGGCGGCCCAGGCGAGGTCGCCCACGCGCTGGAACCCGAACATCGAGTAGAAAATGAAGAAGGGCACCATGGGGAAGTCGCTGGTGCTGTAGGAGGTCGCCGCCGCCAGCCAGGCGGAGAAGGCGCCCGCCTCGTTGATGCCCTCCTGCAGGATCTGCCCCTGCACATCTTCCTTGTAGAACATGATCTGCCCCGAGTCGTGGGGTGTGTAGCGCTGCCCCACCGAGGAGTAGATACCCAGCTGGCGGAACATGCCCTCCATGCCGAAGGTGCGCGCCTCGTCGGGGACAATGGGGACCACGCGCTCACCGATGGCATCGTCCTTGGCCAGGCTGGACAGGATGCGTACGAAAGCCATGGTGGTCGACACCTGCCGCTTGCCGCTGGCCTTCAACTGGCTTTCGAAGGTCTCCAGCGGGGGCACCTCCAGGGTGCGCATCTGGGCACGGCGCGCCGGAATCTGGCCACCCAGTTCCTGGCGGCGCTCGCGCATGTAGCGCATCTCCGGACTGTCTTCCGGCGGCTTGTAATAGGGAACGTTTTCCAGTTCCTCGTCGCTGATGGGGATAATGAAACGGTCGCGGAACGCCTTGAGACTCTCCTTGTCCAGCTTCTTCAGGGAGTGGGTCTCGTTGTTGGCCTCACCCGCCTCCCCGGTGCCGTAACCCTTCACCGTCATCGCCAGGATTACCGTCGGGTGCTGCGACTCCTCGACCGCCTGGGCGTAGGCCGCGTAGACCTTGTAGGGATCGTGGCCGCCACGGTTGAGGTACATGATCTCCTCGTCGGACAGGTCCTTGACCAGTTCCAGCAGTTCAGGGTACTTGCCGAAGAAGTGTTCGCGCGTGTAGGCGCCGCCATTGTACTTGTAGTTCTGCAACTCGCCGTCGCAGACCTCGTCCATGCGCTTCTGCAGCAGGCCGGTCGTGTCCTTCTCCAGCAGGGGGTCCCACAGCCGACCCCAGACGACCTTGAGCACATTCCAGCCCGCGCCGCGGAAAACGCCTTCCAGTTCCTGGATGATCTTGCCGTTGCCGCGCACCGGCCCGTCCAGGCGCTGCAGGTTGCAGTTGATGACGAAAATCAGGTTGCCCAGCTGTTCGCGACCGGCCAGGGAGATGGCGCCCAGGGACTCGGGCTCGTCGCACTCGCCGTCGCCCATGAAGCACCACACATTGCGGTCGCCGTGGTCCACCAGTCCACGGTCCTGCTGGTACTTCATCACGCGGGCCTGGTAGATGGCCTGGATCGGGCCCAGTCCCATGGAGACCGTGGGGAACTGCCAGTAATCGGGCATCAGCCACGGATGCGGGTAGGAAGACAGGCCGCCCCCGTCCACCTCGCGGCGGAAGTTGTCCAGTTGCGCCTCGTCGATGCGGCCCTCCAGGTAGGAGCGGGCGTACATGCCCGGGGCGCTGTGCCCCTGGTAAAACACCAGGTCGCCGGGGTGGCCGTCCTCGGTGCCGCGGAAAAAGTGGTTGTAGCCGATGTCGTACAGCGTCGCGCTGGAGGAAAAGCTGGAGATGTGCCCGCCCAGCCCCTCGTCGTTGTCATTGGCGCGCATCACCATCGCCAGGGCGTTCCAGCGCACCAGCGAGCGTATGCGCCGCTCCATGAACAGGTCCCCCGGCATCATTTTCTCTTCGCTGGGAGCGATCGTATTGGAGAACGGGGTGGTGATCGCCTGCGGCAGGCGCACGCGCGACTCGATGGCGTGCTTGGCGACTTCCATGAGCAGGAAGGAGGCGCGCTGCGGCCCGGCGTGGCGCACCACGGCGTCCAGCGCCTCGATCCATTCCCGTGTTTCCTGGGGGTCGGTATCTTGCTTCATCGGGCCATCTACCTCCGTCGACTCCTGTCGACTCTCGCGGTGTGTGAGGCCTGGGCACACGCAAGTTCTATTTGAGAACTTGACGCTTGAACACAGGGTACGACAGCGGCAAACGCTTAATTCTAGAGGCCTCCAGGGGTACCCGGACAGCGCTGCGCGAATGCGGCTTGCCGCAGTATAGCGCGGGGGCGTCGGGCTTACATTACAGTTCTATTAAAGAACTTCACCTTTACTCCGATTGCGCCTCGCCCCCTGCGGGCGAAGCCCCGGCCCCGCACGCTAGCGTATATGATAGACCGCGCGACCCTCCTTGACCGCCGCGGCGCTGTCCACATTGGGGCCGCCGTTGGCCGGGAGCGTGCCCCAGCGTCCCGGCGCGACAACCTGCAGGGCGTGGCGCTGCTGCAGGAATACGCGCGTGAAGTACGCCCGCCAGTCCTCGAGGCTGAGGTTTTCCACCGCCTCGGCCAGGGCCTGGCGGCCGTCGAAGTCGTACTGGCGCCTGGCGATGGAAGACCAGTAGAAATCGGCGCGCTCGCGCAGGTTCTTGTCGGGGCGCAGGATATCGCTGACCAGGGCGGCCCGGTGCCGCGCGAACTGCTCTTCATCGAGGTCCGGCAGGACCCCCTGCATGAAGTCATCCATGCGCCGCGCCACCTCGGCGGCATCCACCCGCGGCGACTGGATCAGCATCACCAGGCCAGGCACGTCCAGCTGCGGCCAGTTGAAGGCGCTGGCGACGTAACCCAGTTGCTGCTCGGTGCGCAGTTGCTGGAAAAATCCCGACTTCATGACCTGCGCGCTGAGCGCGGTCGCCGCGCGGTCCCGCCAACTGTCCCCGGCGCCCTGCAGGTACCAGGCGACCACCGAATCGTCGTGCGCTACCTGTACCGCGTATTGCAGCGTCTCCCCCGGCGCCAGGCGCAGCAGGCGCACACCCGGCATCTCTGGCGCCGCCTGCTCGCTCACCACCACCTCGAGCAGCTGCGACAGGCGCGGTACCGTGGCGGCGTCGAAGTTACCGTAGACCAGCGCTTCCGCCGTCGCGCCGCGCCAGAATGCGCGCGCGTACTGCATCAGGGCATCCAGGTCGGCCTGTTGCAGTTGCGCGATCAATGCCTCCTCGCCCCACCGGCCGTGCCAGACGGCCTCGCCCAGGTCGTCCATCACCTGGCTGCTGGGCCGCTTGGCCACGCTGTTGCGCAGGGCGCGAATCATGTCCGCGCGAATGTTCTCCACGCGCTGCGGATCGAAGCCGGGATCGCTGATGACATCCAGCAATCGCGACAGCAGGTAGAGCTGCTTGTCGTTGTAACCGTTGAGCCGCAGCGAAATCCCCTGGGCATGCGTGTAAAAGCTGAAACTCAGCCCCGCCAGGTGTGCCGGGTAGGAAAATTCATTGACGTGATCCGACAACACCGCGGTGTAGAGCGAGGCCAGCGCCGACTGCCGCGGGCTCTGGCCCACCTCGGTCGAGCGGAAATTGATGAAGATCGCCCCCTTGGGCACGCGAAACTCCTCGTCCGGCATGTACCACAGCGTCTGTCGCTCGCGTTCCATCTGCACCTGCGGAACCGCCTGCAGCGGCTGCTCCAGGGCCACCAGTGACAGGTCCTGGGCAATAAAGTCGTTGGGGGCGGGCAGCTGCAGCGCCCGCGCGCCCGCGTCGTCCCCCGCCAGCGCCAACGGCGCGGTGTCCAGCGGCTCGCGCGCGTAGGGAACCTGGTAGTGCTGCGACACGCGGTCGGTGGCCACGTCCTGGTCGTTGAGCACCACCAGTGCGTTGTCCGGACGCAGCAGGCCCACCAGCTCCCGCAGCATCGCCGGCTCGTAGTCGTCCATGATGTACGGGCCCTGCAACACGTCCCGGGGGGCGTAGTAGTGCATGCCGCTGACCAGCGAGGTGACATAGGAGGCGGGATTGCCCGGCTCGCGGAAACGGAATCCCAGCTGCGACAGTTGCGACTGTTCCTGGTACAGCCAGTCGCGCGGCCCCTGCGCACGCAACATGTCGAGATAGGCGAACAGCAGCTGCAGCACGCGATCGTGGTGCTCTGCACCCCGTTCGGTCAGCGTGATGCTGACACTGAACAGCGAACCGCCGCGCCAGCCCAGCCCGGCGCCGGCGGAGAGCGACTCGGCCAGCCCCTCCGCCTTGAGCACCGAGAGCAAGCTGCCCTCGCCCTCGTGCCCGACCAGGTTGCCGAGGTAACTCACCGGCTTGGTGTGATACTCGGCGCGGTAGTCGGGAATGGGAAAGGACACCTCGAGCTGGCGCTGCGTCGCCAGGGGCTGTACCCGCACCGCCATGGGCAGGCTGCCCGGGCTGAACAGGGGCGCCGCGATCCTCTCATGCTCCACGGCGCGATTGGGTACCTGGCTGAACATCGGCCGCACCAGGGCTTCCAGCTCGTCCAGGGATTCATTGCCCAGCACGGCCAGACGCATGATATTGGCCGAGTAGTAGCGATCGTAGAAGTCGATCAGTTCGTCGCGGATAAGCGAGTCCTCGTGGTCGGCAAGGGTCTCCAGGCTGCCCACGGCGAACTGGCTGTAGGGGTGCTCGGGGTTCATGACCTCCTGCAGCACATCCAGGCCGCGGCGGCCGTCGCTTTTCAACCCCATCTGGTATTCCGCTTCCACGGCCTTCTTCTCGCGCTCCACGTACTGCTCGTCAAACCGCGGCGCGATGAAGAACTGGGCGAACCTGTCCAGTGCCTCGGGCAGGAATTGCGCATTGATGTCGAAGAAATAGTTGGTGTGGTCGAAGCTGGTGTAGGCGTTGCGACTACCGCCGTGCTCGGTGATGTAACGCTCGTACTCCGCCGCGTCCGGGTACTTGTCGGTCCCCAGGAACAGCATGTGCTCGAGAAAATGCGCCAGGCCGCCGCGACCGGGCGGGTTGTCGCCGCTGCCCACCATCACCGCCAGGGCGGCGGCGGCCTTGGGCGAATCCGGGGCGGAAATCAGCAACACCTGCATGTCGTTGTCCAGGGTCAGCAGGCGGTAGTCGTACTTGTCGTTGGGGCTCTTGACCGGCTGGTCGGTGGTCTCGGGAACGCTGGCACAGGCCGCCAGCAGGAGCATGGCGAACAGGCAGGCGAGGTACCGCGTCACCACGCGGGCAAAAGGCATGGACATCAATGACTCCCTCAATGGTTCAATCGGCGGCCGCCTCGACGGCCTCGGCGTCCGAGCGCGGCCAGGCATTCAGTATGGCCTTGATGAGCGTGGCCAGCGGAATGGCAAAGAACACGCCCCACAGGCCCCAGATACCGCCAAAGAACAGTACGGCCAGTATGATCGCCACGGGGTGCAGGTTGACCGCCTCGGAGAACAGCAACGGCACCAGGACGTTGCCGTCCAGCGCCTGGATCACCAGATAGACCGCGAACAGCCAGTAAAATTCACTGCTGATTCCCCACTGGAAAAAACCCACGGCGACCACCGGCAGGGTCACCAGGACCGCGCCGATATAGGGAATGATCACCGACAGGCCCACCAGCAGGCCGAGCAGGGCGGCGTAGTTGAGCCCCAGCCAGGCGAAGGCGAAGTAGCTCACCGCGCCCACGACAATAACCTCCAGCGCCTTGCCGCGCGCGTAGTTGGCCACCTGTATGTCCATCTCCAGCCAGATCTGCCGCAGCAGGGGGCGCCGCTGGGGCAGGAAGCTGCCCAGCCATTGCAGTATCTGCTTGCGATCCTTGAGAAAAAAGAACACCAGCATGGGTATCAGGATCATGTACACGAGCACGATGAACAGGCCGGGAATGGAGGCCAGGGTGCGCGTCACCGCGGTCTGGCCAAGGCCGGCGATCTCGGACTGGGCGGCATCGATGACCTGGCCGAGCTGCTCCTTGGTAATGATATTCGGGTAGCGCTCGGGCAGCACGCCGAGGAACTGCTGCACCTGCTCCAGCATCCGCGGCAGCTCACCGGCCAGGCTCAACATCTGCCGCCATACCAGCGGTACCAGACCGAGGGTGACGCCGAAGAAGACGCCGACAAACACCAGGTAGGAGATCAATACGCCCAGCCACTCGGGCAGGCCCAGCCCCTGCAGTCGCGCGGCCAGACCCTGTGCCAGATAGGCCAGCACGATGGCCGCCAGCACCGGTGCGAGAATATCGCCTATGGTCATCAGCAGGACCAGCGCCACTGCCAGCAACACCAGCAACAGTATCGACTCTTCCTCGAAGAAGTAGCGCCGGTACCATTTTTCGAAAATCTTCAGCATGAGGACCGCGAGGGACGATATTCAGGACAGTGCATAAGCTATACGAATCCAGCCCGGCTGGCCATCGCCATCAACGGTGCGCGCGCGGCCATTTGCGCACCACGGCTGCAACGCCGTCTTCAGCGCTTCTGCAGGAGGTAGCGGTAGACCCCGTCGCACTCCTCGCTCTCCAGTAACTGGTGGCCGGACTGCTCGGCGAACACGCGAAAGTCGCGCACCGAGCCACTGTCGGTAGCCAGCACGCGGACGAGACCACCCGGGGCCAGCGCGTTCAGCGCGCGTTTGGCATGCAGCAGGGGCATGGGACAGTCCAGGCCGCGGGCATCCACTTCAGTGACATCCGGCTCACTCACGCAAGGCACTCCTGTGGGGACAATCGCGCGAGTATACGGGATAGGCGGCGCCGGCATGAACTTTCCGCCCGCGGCGCTTTCCAAAGTAACGAATTCCCGGCGTGCGCCCCGGCGCGTATACAGTACAATCTGGCTATCATCCTACTTGAGTGGTCCCTTCACGTGTTTGACTTATCGGCGCTGGCAGTGAGCGTCCGCCGCTGCGCGGCGGGGCTGGCCCTGTCGCTGCTCGCCGCCGCAGGCGCCGCGGCGAACACGGAGGAGCTGAAACTGCCCGACCTCGGCGAGTCCAGCACCAGCCTGTTCTCCAGCGAGTACGAGCACCAGCTCGGCCGGGCCTGGTTGCGCGTGTTCCGCAGCCAGGCCCCCACCGTGGACGACCCGCTGATGCTCGACTACCTGGAGAACCTGACCTACCAGCTGGCGACTCACAGCCAGCTGGAGGACCGGCGCATCGAGCTGGTCATCGTCGACAACCCGGCCATCAACGCCTTCGCCGTGCCCGGCGGGGTCATCGGGGTGCACAACGGCCTGCTCCTGTACGCGCAGACCGAGGACGAACTGGCCACGGTGCTCTCCCACGAACTCGCTCACCTGAGCCAGCGGCATTTTTCCCGCGGGGTGGAGTTCCAGCAAAAACAACAGCCCCTGACCCTGGCGGCCATGCTCGCCAGCCTGGTGCTGATGGCTACCGCGGGCGGCGACGCGGGCATGGCGGCGCTCTCGGCGACCCAGGCCGCGGCACAGGATTCGGCGCTGCGCTACAGCCGCAGCAACGAGCAGGAGGCGGACCGGGTCGGCATGCAGACCATGGTCGACGCCGGCATGGACCCCCACGCCGCACCGGCCATGTTCGAGCGCATGCTGCAGGCCTCGCGCTACTCCAATGCCAGCCACATCCCGGAATTCCTGCGCTCGCACCCCCTGTCCGAGAGCCGTATCGCCGACACGCGCAATCGCGCGCGGCAGTATCCCAGGCAGATACGCCATACCAGCCTGGACTACCAGCTGATGCGCGCGCGAGCAGTGATGCAGCTGGCGGACACCCCCGAGCAGGCAGTCGAGCGCTTCCGCGGTGAACTGGACGGCTCGCCGCGCTCGCGCGAGGCGGCGACCTACGGCCTGGTGCTGGCCCTGACTGCCGCCGGCAGGCCCGACGAGGCCAGCCTGCGCCTGGACGATATCTGGTCGGGCGATCGCAATCGCATCGAATATATTATCGCCGACGCCGAGATCGACATGGCGCGCAACGAGCCCGCCAGCGCGGCAAAAAAACTCGCCGAACAACTGGCTGTATCGCCGGGCAACCACCCCCTGACCATGGCCTATGCCAACGCGCTGATGCAGAGCCAGCAGTCACATATCGCCGAACAGGTGCTGGTCGAGCAGAGCAAGCGACGGCCGAATGATCCGGGGCTGTGGTACCTGCTGGCGGAGGTGCAGGGCCTGTCCGGCAACATCGCCGGGCTGCACCAGTCGCGCGCGGAGTACTTCATCCTCAACGGCATCCTGGACGAGGCGCAGCGGCAGCTGGAGTATGCGCTGAAGCTGACCCAGGGCGACCATTACAGCACCTCGCGCATCAAGGAGCGCCTGCGCTACGTCGCCGAGCTGCGCGAACAGATGGAGAGCTTCTAGGCCGCGGGCGCAAGCCGCCGGCAGACCTTCGCCAGGCGCGCCTGATCGCCACCGCCCCTAGGCATTGCCCTTGACGCTGACGTTCAGTTCGGCGGCGAAATCCAGCATGCGCCGCAGCGGCACCATGGCGCGGCGGCCCAGCTCCGGGTCGACAAAAATCTCGTTGTCATCGCGCTCGAAGACCTGCGCCAGCGTCTCCAGGTCGTTCATTGCCATCCACGGACAATGGGCGCAGCTGCGACAGGTCGCCCCATGCCCCGCGGTCGGCGCAATGATAAGTTCCTTGTCCGGGGCCTGTTGCTGCATCTTGTAGAAGATGCCCTGGTCGGTGGCGACGATGAACTGCTTGTTGTCCATCTCGCGGGCCGCGCGAATGATCTGCGTGGTGGAACCGACCCGGTCGGCCAGCTCCACGACATTTGCCGGCGATTCCGGGTGCACCAGCACCGCGGCGTCCGGGTAGACGCGTTTCAGGTCGAGAATGCCGCGGGCCTTGAACTCCTCGTGCACGATGCAGGCGCCGTCCCAGATGAGCATGTCCGCGCCGGTCTGGCTGCGTACGTACTCGCCCAGGTGCTGGTCCGGCGCCCAGATGATCTTCTCGCCCTGCCCGGCCAGGTGCTCGGCGACATCTAGGGCGATGCTGGAGGTGACGACCCAGTCGGCGCGCGCTTTCACCGCGGCGGAGGTGTTGGCGTAGACCACCACCTTGCGCTCGGGATGCGCGTCGCAAAAGGCGGAAAACTCCTCGATCGGGCAGCCCAGGTCCAGCGAGCAGGTCGCCTCCAGGGTGGGCATGAGGACGCGCTTGTCCGGGGTGAGAATCTTCGCCGTCTCACCCATGAACTTCACCCCGGCGACGATCAGCGTCTGGGCCGGGTGATCGTGGCCGAAGCGGGCCATTTCCAGGGAATCCGCGACGCAGCCGCCGGTTTCCTCGGCCAGCGCCTGGATAGCCGGGGCGGTGTAATAATGCGCCACGATGACCGCGTTCTCCCTTACCAGCATGGCGCGGATGTCATCTTTCAGCGCCTGCTCGCGCACGGGGTCGAGCTGCCGCTGCTTTTCGGCATGATCCAGGTGGGACTGCACCTGCTCGCGAATAACTTGCAGTTTGTCGGTAGCGATACTCATACTAAAAACGCGGATGCGGAAAAAAAAGGGCGCTTATTTTAACACAGTTTGGCACCCCGAGGATTCTCTTCTATCCTGTGGCGCTGCCCGTCTGCTGGAGAACTGCCATGGTTGAATACCCCTACGTAAAAACCCGCCGCGAGGACGTCCCGGAGATCAAGGAAAACCAGATTCCCATTGTGCGCTTCTTCATGCGCTGGGCGACCCGCCTGAACGTCGCGGTGTTCCGCGCCAGCAAGGGGCGGCTGATGAACCGCTTCATCGGCGGTTACCCGGTGTGCATCGTCACCACCCGCGGCGCGAAAACCGGCAAGGTGCGTCGCATCGCACTGATTCACCTGCCCTACGGACCGGACAAGAAACTGCTGGTGGCATCCCAGGGGGGCATGCCGAGAAACCCGGTGTGGTATTACAACATCAAGGCCAACCCCGGGGTGAAAATCATGGTCGGCGGCGAGGAAAAGGACTACATCGCCCGCCAGGTCTCCGACGAGGAGAAGGCCGAGCTGTGGCCGCACCTGCTGTCGCTGTACCCCGACTTCGACGAGTACCAGGCGCGCACCGACCGCAACATCCCCGTCTTTATGTGCGAGCCCGGCAGCGCCTGATCAGCCCGCAGGGGTGTACCAGATCGGTGAAGTCCACGCCCGCTCCTGGATGACCGGGTCGAAAAACGGCTGCGCACAGTCTGCCGGACGCGCGCCCGGCGGCAGGGCCAGGCACTGTCTGGCCGTGTAGCGACAACTCGGGTTTTCCACCGCCCGCAGGTAATAGACCGCGGGCACGGCCGGGTCGAAGTCCGGATCGCGCCAGACCGCGCACAGTTGCCGGTGCCCCTGCCCCCGCGGTTCACAGGTGGCGGGATCGACCGCGGCGGCGCCGGCGCCATCGCCGGCGACCCGGTATATCCGCTGGTGGTGATTGCCCTCCTCGTCCGCCCAGCCCTTGATCACCTGCAGGCGCTGCAGCGGCACACCGGGGAAGTCCGCCGTGCCCGGGTCCGCCGCCGCCGCGGCGAGAAACACCGGCGCCCCGGCGCCCGCGCGACGCGCCGGCGGCAGGTCGGCGCCCATGGGCACCCCCTGCGCATAGGCGCTGTCGAGCATGTCGGCCCTGGCGCACAGGTCCGGGTCCAGCTGCCAGCCGCCGAAAAAACGCGGCTGGATACGCGGGCCGCTGGTGCCAAATACCTCGCGCCGACGCAGCGCGTCGAAGATGGCGTCCCGGCTGTTGTGCGGCGCCCACACGCCGATCAGGCCACCGGGATTGTTGCTGGCGTTGCCGGGCACATCGCCGTCAAACTGCACGCGTTGCGCAACACGCGAATCGCCATTGCCCAGGTGCCCCGGGTAGTCCGCCTCCTGCACGCCGCCCGCCATGGCGTTGTGCGTGTCGGTACTGGCCATCAGGCCGAACTTGAACGGGTTGACCCCGAGGCGCTGCTGCTCGCGCAAACCCTCCACCAGGGCGTAGCGCAGATAACTGTTGCGGTCGAGACAGTTCGGCCCCCTGTGCGGCACCCAGTCGGCGAGGGGCCCGCGGTAGCACTGCCCCACGGCCTCGCCCTCGCCCACCGTCTGGCGAAATACCTGGTTCTCGAATTTCTCGAAGTCGCACAGCTCGTCCACGGCCCCGAGCACGCCCTGCAGCCCGTTGCGGCACTCGGAGTCGCCCTTGTGCTGCATGACCTCCGCCAGCGGCTCGATGCGCTGGCGCAGGGCCGCGCGACGCGCCTGCTGCGCGAGCGTATAGGCGCCGGGATAGTCGACCGCAAACATGCGCCCGTTGCTGATATTGGCATTGTGCGGTATCGCCAGCACGTCGCAACCCGTGTCGCTGTCGATGCACTGTTGCTGCAGGATGCGCCACAGGCCCCACTCCCGGTGTTCGTCGAGGTAGGACACCGGCCGGGCCAGCACCGCTGCGTTGCGAAAGATCACGTTGCGGTGCAGGTTCGAGCCCATGCGGAAGGAACTGTACTCGTAGGCGATAAAGGTGGAGCGCGCACAGTCGCTGCTGCGGTCGTTCCACTGCTGCGCCGCCGCGATGATGTCGCGCCACGCCGCTGCGGCGCGCTGCGCGCAGTCCTCCCCGTCGGGGCCGCAAACATCCGGGCGGCGGCGCGCAAACGGCGAGATGATCTGCATCACCAGTTGCGGCGCCCGGCCCTCCCCGCTGCGCATCACCTCGCAGAAACCGGCCTGGTATCCGGCCGCCGTGTCGTCGTAACAGACGGACTGTTCGCCCAGGAACTCGGCGTGATCGGTCACGGCGGCGAAATCCAGCGGGCGATCGATACGCACCTCCCGCGCGCGGAAGTCGTCCCCCGCGGGCAGGCGAATGGGCTCGCCAAAGGCGTAGCGATAGGCGTCCGCGGGCCACGTACGCACATCGAAGTTCCAGGCGTCGTTGGAATAGGCCGTGTGCACATGCAGGTCGCCGAACAGCGCCTGCCCCGTGGGCACCGACAGCGCACAGGGCGCCGGCGGCGCATCCTCGAACTGGCGCGCCGCGTAGACGGATTCCGGCGGCGGCTCGACCCCGCCGCAGGCGCCCAGTGCCAGGCCCAGCAGCGCCGGGCCCACGCGCCGCCAGACGCCCCGCCTCACTTGTCCAGCCACTGTGGCCAGTCGTCGCGGACGCTGCCACTCCAGCGCGGCGCCCTGCGCTCCACGTAGGCCACTCCGCCCTCGATGGCATCCGGCAGGGCCATGCTGTGATTCAGCGCCCGCGTCTCGGCCTGCGCCAGTTCGTCCAGCGACATGTCCAGGCCGCGCCACAGCAGGCGCTTGTGCAGGCCCACCGCCAGCGGCGCACAGTTAGCGGCGATATCGGCGGCGATATCCAGCGCGGTTTGCAGAACCTGCCCGGCGGGGACGCTGCGTCCCGCCAGGCCCCAGTTCACCGCCTCCTCGCCGCCGAGTCGCGGCGCGCGCACCAGCAATTCGAAGGCGCGCTCAAAGCCCACCAGGCGGGGCAGCAGGTATTCCATGGCGAAATCCGTGACCACGCCGCGTCGCGCCTGCAAAAAGCCGTACTTGCCCTCGTTGGCCAGGATGCGCATATCACACTGCATCGCCAGGCCCAGGCCGGCGCCCACGGCGTGCCCGTTGCAGGCGGCGATGACCGGCTTGCGCACCTCCCAGGCCTGGGTGGCCAGGGGGCAGGAATCGACCTGCACCGATTGCGCCGCGCCATCGAAGGTGTCGCCCCCGGCGCTCATGTCGGCCCCGGCGCAGAACGCCTTGCCGGCGCCGGTCACCACCACCACCCGGATGTCATCGTCCTCGTCACAGCGCCGGTAGGCCTGACCCAGGCCGTCGATAATCGCGCTGGAAATGCTGTTGTAGGCCTCGGGGCGATTCAGGGTGACCAGTGCGATACCGTCGCTGACTTCAAACCGTAACTCGTCGTTCATAGCCTGCTTCCTAAGGGGTTTCCCGTAGCCTAATGCATGGCGCAATACAGGCAATGGCGGCCCGGGCCAGGATCGCATTGCGTTTGTTGCCCGCACCCGCATCGCCGGCGCCCCGGGGCGGCGCGCCTGACGTTTGGTAATTTTGAAGAAACTATCACTAGAATTTCTCTTAGTAATTCCGTATAACTTCATGTTATACAAAGAATAAGACGCCCTGAGCCTCACCGACCCCCGGCGAGCGCGCGGAGCGAACGGCGCCTTGAACAGCGACGCGATTAGCCCGGCATCCAGGAACAGGACGTGGAACAACAGACAGTACTGATTATCTCCGAGGACAAGGCAGATCACCTCGTGCTGTCTGCCAGCCTCGAGCGCGCCGTACCGCCGCGTTTTCGCCTCGCCTCCTCCGAATCCTTCGAACGCCCCCTGGAAGCGCTGCTGGACCCGATGGTGGACGTGGTGATCATGGCCTACGGACCGGAGACGGAGTACCTGCTGCGCCTGGCCAGCAAGCACGAGGCCACCGCGCCGTTGATCCTGTTGTTGGACGAGGCGGACGAAGACACCGTCGCGCAGTTGCGCGAACTCGGCGCACAGGACTACCTGGTGCGCGGCCAGTTGCAGGATGCCCTGGTGCACCGCATTCTCGACTACAGCGTCCAGTTGAAGCGGGCCCACGAAAAAATCCAGCGGCTGTCCAACCGCGACTCCCTGACCGGTGCGCTCAACCGCGTCGGTTTCCGCGCGCACCTGGAGCGCGCCATGGGCCGCTCCGAGCGCTACGGTTTCAACACCGCCCTGCTCTATATCAACATCGACCAGTTCGCGAACATCAACGATCACTACGGCGAGGCCGACGGGGACATCATGATCAAGTCCATCTCGCGGCGGCTGATCAACAAGATGCGCAGCACCGACAGCATCGCCCGCCTCGGCGGCGACGAGTTCGCCGTGGTGCTCGAGGACGTGAACTCCGCCCAGGCGGTAGAGCAGATCGCGGAGAAGATGCTCAAGTCCATCTCCGCGCCGATGATCCTCAGCGACCAGCAGGTAGCGGTGGACGCCAGCATTGGCGCGGCCATGTACCCCGAGGACGGCCAGGACTTCTCCGACCTGGTGGAGCACGCGCGCAGCGCAATGCAGCAGGCCAAGAGCATCGAGGGCGGGCGTTTCATCCGCTACTCGGACAAGCTCACCTTCGACGTGGCGGGCAACAACTCCCTGGCGGCGGAACTGCGTACCGCGGTGCGTAAAAACCAGTTCGAACTGCACTACCAGCCGCGTGTGGACCTGGCGACCGGGCACCTGGTGGGACTGGAAGCGCTGCTGCGCTGGAATCACCCGGAGCGCGGGCTGATACTGCCGGGCGAGTTCATCTCCACCTGTGAAGACATGGGCATGATGAAGACCATCGGCTACCAGGTCATCCAGCACGCCTGCAATGCCCAGGTGTGGCTCGCCGACCAGCAGATGGACAACGTCGACGTCGCAGTGAACATTTCCTTCTCACAGATCCAGGAAGAACGCTTCGTCGATATCGTCAAGGATATCATCGCGCGCAGCGGAGCCGACGCATCGCGCATCGAGTTCGAGCTGACAGAGTCGATCATCCTGAAGAGCCCCGGCGCGATCAAGGCGCGCATGGACGAACTGCGCTCCCTGGGCATCTCCTTCTCGCTGGACGATTTCGGCACCGGGTTCTCGCAATTGACCCACCTCACCGAATTGCCCATATCCGCGCTGAAGATCGACGCCTGCTTTGTACGCGACCTGCCGCACAACGAGCACCAGGAAGCGGTGTGCACCATGATCATCGAAATGGGGCGCCGCCTGGGCATGCTGGTGGTGGCCGAGGGCGCGGAAACCCACGAACAGGTCGAATTCCTGCGAGAAAAGCAGTGCCAGCAGGTACAGGGCTACTACTACAGTTCCGCCATACCGCTGCAACAACTGCCGCGCTTCGTACGCGAGCAGGGCCTGAAGCGGCGCGACCAGCTTCTATCCTAGATCCCGCCATCCTAGATCCCGCACAACCGCTCAATACGCGACGCGGTTGCGGCCGGCGCGCTTGGCCTTGTAGAGCATTGCATCCGCTGACTTTATAACGGACCCGGGGTCGGGTTTTTCATCGTCGCGGGCCGCCAACCCCGCGCTGACCGTGACCGAGACCTGGTCGGCGCCCAGGCGCGTGGCGCCTCGCCGACGGCTGCCCTGGCGGCGATTTTCCGGCCGCAGGTTGCGATCGCGCAACGACATGCGGTAGTTGGCGACCTCATCGCGCATCGCGTCCAGCGCCGCGGCGCTCTCCTCCAGCGTACGCCGCGGGAACACCACGCAAAACTCCTCGCCGCCATAGCGGTAGGCGGTGCCGCCGCGCACGGTGCGAATCCTCGAGGCGACCAGGCGCAACACCTGGTCGCCGACATCGTGGCCGTAGGTGTCGTTGAAGCGCTTGAAGTGATCCACATCCAGCATGCCGATGACATAGCTGCGGCCGAGCATTTTGAGCCGTTCATTCAGGGCGCGGCGACCCGGCAGCCCGGTCAGTTCGTCGCGGTAGGCCATGGCGTGGGAGCTGCGCAGCACCCCCCACAAGACGCACAGGGCCGCCGCCAGCCCCATCGCCAGCGACACCTGGGGCAGGTGCAGCAACGCCAGCGCGAGATACTGGGCGAGAAACGCCCCCAACAGCGCCGCGTCCGACTCCTCGTGACGCAGGGTCAGGATGACCAGCCCGGCCAGCAGTACCAGCGCCGCCAGCAGGCTGGCGCCGCGGGACATGACGTAGCCAGGCGCGGGCCAGGCCGCGTAGTACTGCGCCGCCGCCGCGTTCACCTCAGCCAGGCGCGGCCCCAGGGTGGTAGCCACCAGCAGCAACAGGACAAAGCCCGCGCCGGTGGCAAGCCCGCGGTAGTTGAGGATGCCCCGTTCGGGCACAAGCAGCAGGTAGAGTGTGAGCAGGGGCAGCGCGAGACTGAACGCGAGGTAGGCGCGCGCCGCCTCCGCCTCCGCCAGGCTGACCTGCAGGTCGCGCTGCACCGCCCAGTAGAATGCCGCCACGGCAACGGCCGCCAGCAGCATCCTGGCGCGATTGAACTGACAGGCCATGCACACCGCGACCAGGCAGAGCAGGTACGGCAGGTACTCCAGGATCACCCTGGCCTCGCCGCCGAGGCCGGGCAGGTAGGCGCGGCCCCACAGCGCAGCCCCGGTAACGACGGCGGGCGGCAGCAGCCTAAGCAGCGCCGCGGGATACAGTTGCATCGCGCCGATCATCTCCCCCGAAAACTGTGCGGAAACACCCCTGCCAAAGCCCATGCCGCGTATGTTCTTATTCCACTATGCGGCAGGTTCCAGTAATGATAGCCTACCACGAAAGCCAGACACACCGGGCACCGCCAGCAGTAATGTCCAGCAACGACAGCAACCATCACCAGGCGAAGATCCTGGTCTGTGATGACGACCAGAATGTGCGCCTCCTGACCCGCCAGTGCCTCGAAGCCGAAGGCATGACCGTGGTCGAGGCATCCGATGGCCTGGAGGCGGTGGACATCTTCGTGCGCGAGCGGCCCGACCTCGTCTTCCTCGACGTGGAGATGCCGGGCATGACCGGCCTGGAAGCCTGCCAGCGCATACGCCAGCTGCCCCAGGGCGAGTCCATTCCCATCATGATCGTCACCGGCTCCGATGACCGGCAATCCATCGACGAGGGCTTCGAGGCCGGCGCCACGCAATACAAGACCAAGCCCGTCAACTGGTCCCTGCTCGGCCGCGACGTCCAGTACATGTTGCGCGCCAGCAACGCGTTCAACTCGCTCAAGCGCCAGGAAGATCGCCTGCGCTACCTGGCCTACTACGACCCGCTGACCAGCCTGCCCAACCGGCGCAGTTTCAACGAGCAACTCAACCGCATCCTGAAACGCGCCCAGCGGCACAAGAAGTCCGCCGCCCTCCTGTTCATCGACCTTGATCACTTCAAGCGCATCAATGATTCGATCGGCCATGCGCGCGGCGACAGGCTGCTGGTGGAGATCGCCAAACGGCTGACGATGGAGCTGCGCGAGGACGACGCGATCAGCTACTTCACGGACAACGACGCCGAGCGCGGAGAGGACGACGGCGGCTCCACGGAAATCGCCAGGCTCGGTGGCGACGAGTTCACCGTGGTGCTCTCTGACGTCGAGGGCGTCGCCGATATCGAACGGGTCGCCAGGCGCATACTGGACAGCCTGTCAGAACCGATCGCGCTGCAGTCGCACAACCCCGTGGTGACCCCCAGCGTGGGCATCGCCCTCTACCCCCAGGACGGCACCGATGCCGATACGCTGGTGCGCAATGCCGACACCGCCATGTACGTGGCGAAGGCCGAGGGGCGCGCCTGCTTCCGTTTTTACGACGAGGAAATGAACGCCAGGGCCGTCGAGCAGCTCAAGATGGAAGAAGAGCTGCGCGATGCGATGCGCAATCATGAACTGGAACTTCGCTACCAGCCCCAGATCGACGTGAGCTCCGGCGAGGTGGTCAGCATGGAGGCGCTGGTGCGCTGGAAGCACCCAAAGCGGGGTATGGTGTCGCCGATCGAATTCATCCCGGTCGCCGAGAGTACCGGACAGATCATCGAGCTGGGCGAATGGGTCATGGACGAGGTGGCCCGCAATTGCCTGTACTGGGACGAGCTCGGACTGAAGCCCTTTCGCGTTTGCGTCAATATCTCACCGCTGCAGTTCAACCAGCGCAACCTGCCGGAGTGGATAGCCCATTTCCTCGACAGGTCCGGCCTGCCGCCGGAGCGCCTGGAACTGGAACTCACCGAAAGCGCGATCATGACGGACGCGGAAACCAATATTGCCCGGCTGCGCGAACTCAAGGCGCTGGGGGTCGACCTGGCAGTGGACGATTTCGGCACCGGCTACTCGTCCCTGAGTTACCTGAAGCGTTTTCCCATCGATACGCTGAAGATCGACCAGAGTTTCATCTCCGACCTGGACACGCCCGACGGCGCCGCCATCGTCGACGCCATCCTGGCGCTGGCGAAAACACTGAACCTGCGTGTGATCGCCGAGGGCATCGAGAACGAGCGCCACCTGTCCTACCTGGTCAGGAACGAGTGCAACCTGTTGCAGGGCTTTTATTTCTCGCGCCCGCTCTACCCCGAGGACGTACCGACCATGCTGAGCGAAAACTTTGCGCAGCAGATCAGTAATGTCGTAAAAAGCCAACTCAAAAAAGTCGTCGACAACTAGGCTTCCGCCCTCACTGATGAAGCACGCCCCGCTGGCAGCTTTTCTCTCGGCCTTGCTGCTGCACGGCGCCCACGCCGCGCGCGCCGACGCCGAAGCCAAAGAGGAGCTACACGTCCTGCTGCAGGGCGCCTCCGCGCAGGAGCTGGCGCAACTGGTGGAGGACACCGGCGGCACCCTGACACACAGCCTGCACATCATCGACGCGGTCGGCGCGAGGATGTCCAGGGCGCAACTGGAGCGGGCGCTCGAGTCGGAACTCGTGGCGCGCCACATAGACGACCTGGGCGAGGACGACCCGCCGGAGGAGGACGACGAGCCCTGCCGTGTTCGCGGCCACCTGGAACTCGACTTCAGGGGCGACCAGATCGCCTGGCCGTTGTACAACAAGCGGGAGCAGGCCGCGCGCTGGAAATCTCTCACGATCAGCTGGCCCGAATCCCTGGGCAGGGTCACCCACCTGGCGCTGGGCGACCAGGTTGTCGACCAGCAGCTGTACCGCGACCAGTCCGGTTCCAGCCTGGAAATCTCCTTCCCGACAGCGTCTGCGCCACTTATCGAGGGCAGGGAGGATCTCGTCATCGGGTTCAGCGCGCCGCAGGCCCGTTCCCTGCTACAAGCGCTGCGGCAGCGGGATTTCGAACTGGATGCGAGCTTCGTCGGCGATTGCTCCACCGACCTCGTACCGGGATACGACAACAATCACGAAGACTTCTACTACAGCACGGTATCCGGGGCCGCGGATCTGCACCTGCAAGGCATCCGCGGCCAGGGAGTCACCGTGGCCGTGGTGGACTCGGGGCTGTGGGAGCACCCTGCCCTCATGCACAATACGCAGGGCAAACCCCGTGTGCTGGCGCGCTACGACGCGATTACCGACACCGCCGGACAGGAGGCGCTGGATGAGAGTGGGCACGGCACCCACATGACCAGCATTGTCGCGCACAGCGGCCCCACCCTGAAAAACGGCCAGGCGACCGGCAGCTTCAAGGGCGTGGCGCCGGACGCCAATATCGTCGCGGTAAAAATCCTCGACCGTGAGGGCAAGGCGCACCTGCTGGACATCGTACGCGGTATTCAGTGGGTCGTGGACCACCGGGAGAAGTACAATATCCGTGTGCTGAACCTGTCCTTCGCACAGTTGCCGCGTTGGCATTACTGGGAAGACCCGGTCAACCAGGCGACCATGCGCGCCTGGGCGGCGGGCATCACCGTCGTCGCCGCGGCAGGCAACGACGGCCCCGAGCTGATGACCGTGGGCTCACCGGGAAACCTGCCCTACGTGATCACCGTGGGCGCGGTGACCGACTCCTGGACACCGGACACGCGCGACGACGACTACATTCCGGATTTTTCCTCCCGCGGCCCCACGCCCGCCGGACACGTCAAACCCGACATCGTGGCCCTGGGCGGCCACATGACCGGCCTGGTGCACCCCGATTCGGACCTCGCCGAATCCGCCCCGGAGGACATCCTTGCCGGCGGAGAGTACGCCTCAACCGGCTCCTCCCAGGCCGCCGCCCTGGTGTCCGGCTTTGCGGCCCTGCTGCTGCAACTGGAGCCAGACCTGAGCCCCGACGACATCAAGTGCAAACTGATAACCAGCGCCGAACCGGCCATCAACCGCGATGGCCTGCTGGCGTACAGCCCCTTCGAGCAGGGCTACGGCTATGTCACGGCGACCCGGGCGGTCATCCTCGGCGAGCGCGGCTGTGGCAACACGGACCTCGATATCGCCGCTGACCTCGCCGGAGAGAGGCATTTTTACGGCCCGGCGATAATAGACGAGGACGATAACCCCAGCCTCCCCGGGCTCGCGGAAATGGTTGCCAGCGAACCCAGCGCTCAAGGCATGAGTGATACGCGCCGCTGGGGAGTCAAAGACCATATAGAAAGAATGGATATAGGCGGCCAGGAGTCCGCCCAGGCAGCTCAATCCGCGTTCGACTGGGAGGAAATGTACCTGTCAGAGAAGGCCGCTATCGACAACCTCCTCCGGCAGCCCGGGAAACCGGCAGCCGGGCCCGCAAATACGCTCCCCGGGGAAGGCCAGTGACCCACCCGGGTCAGCCACAAACCCCCTTCTCCCGCGAAATTAATGTTTAATAAATCAGCCCCTTAGGCGCGTCCCGGCGCCTCGCCCGCGATCCCCGAGCCGCCTTGCCAAAGGCCTACCCCAAAAAGGGTAAAGCAAAAACTATTCTTTCCCGGCCAACTTCCGTATAACATGTCAAGTATCGTGCCGTAAGAGTGCGAACTGAGTCCCTAGTCAGGACCCAAATGGAGAACTCGGTCACATGTATGACCGGGCTTTATTAAACAAGAAGGCAGGAAGTAACTATGAAAACCATCAAGAAGATGGGGGTCACTGGTATTACAAGTGCTGCACTTGTACTGCTCGCGCCCTCTACGTCCCTCGCTGAAGGCCTCCAGGGGCAGTCGGCAGAATCTGGCAACCTCGTACACCGCGTCAGCCATGCCCTGGCTAACACCCAGCAATACACTGGGAAGGTTGTGTCTGGGAATAAGTGGGGCAGCCCCTCAACTTCCCATCAATCCCGCACTATGTGGGCCGACTCTCCCGAGCCCCAAAGTGGCTACAAGTGGGGCCAAAGCAAGTCTGGCATTCACCAATCTGCAAATGCCGGAGTCGCCAAACAGACCGGCAAGCGCTGGGGCCGCGGCAGTTTCTCCGAGCAGTCCGGCAAGCGCTGGGGCCGTGGTAGCTTCTCCGAGCAGTCTGGCAAGCGTTGGGGTCGCGGCAGCTTCTCCGAGCAGTCCGGCAAGCGCTGGGGCCGTGGTAGCTTCTCCGAGCAGTCTGGCAAGCGCTGGGGTCGCGGTAGCTTCTCCGAGCAGTCTGGCAAGCGTTGGGGTCGCGGTAGCTTCTCCGAGCAGTCTGGCAAGCGTTGGGGTCGCGGTAGCTTCTCCGAGCAGACCGGCAATCGCTGGGGTCGCGGATAAAGCGACTTTAATATCGCTCTTCTCGGCCGTAAGGCCAGAGCGCGAACTGAAAAACGCATCCAATTCGGGGACGCCTTCCCCCGAGGGGTGCGTTTTTTTCTGTTTTTTTTAATAAATGCGCGAGTTTGATAGCTTTATGCCTATAAACTAGTGGCCTAAACTAGCCTCCAATCATGTCCTGGCTAAAAAACACATGAAGCTTCGACATCATCTTGCTCTAATCGCACTGTTTTCGTTGACAGCCTCAACTTACGGAGCGGAACTTCCACTAGTTGATGTAAATCTCAACCCCGCTGTTTTTTCCGATAAGCTAACTCAACACAGCGTGAGGCAGTCTTTCCAAGACTCTCGTGGCGTACTGTGGTTTGTCACTCAAGAAGGGCTAAACAAATACAATGGGCATGAATTGGAAAGTTATCGCCACTCAGCCTCCAACCCTCGCTCCCTGCCAACCAACTTCATCACAAGAATCACAGAGGATAAAACAGGCAATATCTGGCTCTCTACGTTTGGAAGAGGGCTAGTTTTCTACAATTCAATCTCCAATAGCTTTGAGGCAATTGACGCCGACCCAAACAATAGAGAAACACCCTACTCAAACAATATTCATACCGTCTTCACTGATTCTATGGGGATGTTGTGGCTCGGGTATTCGAACGGATTCAGCCAGTTCAATCCCACTGACCGCTCGTTTCATCACTACATCTCTGGCAATGGGAACATCCCTTATACTGGGGAAATCGGCAGCTTTACTGAAACTCCCGACGGCACCATATGGGCTGCTACGGAATCTACCGGCTTACTGAAAGTTAACCCGCAGCAAAACCAAGTTCGAATCATCTCTAAAGGCAAAAGTGACCCTGGGATAAGCATACTTGGAGGAATCCATAGAATAATTACTGATCGATCTGGATATATATGGCTGGCATCACTCAATGCCGGAATAGCAAAGTTTGATCCCAGAACAGAATCCGCCACATTTTTTCAGCATTCCATGGCTGACCAAAGCTCACTGTCATCAAATAAAGTTTCAGACATATTCGAAGACATGAACGGCGATATTTGGGTAGCCACAATAGAAGGATTGAATTTCTACGACAAATATTCAGAACAGTTTGTTAGATACACGAGGCAAAACACGAACTTACCCGAAGACATAGTTATTAGCGTCTACCAATCTCAAGAGAAAAAATACTGGGTCGGTACTATGTCAGGCCTGGCATCCGGAATGAGAACTGATTTTCAAAAATTTGATCAGGCTCAAGGCAATTTATCCAACAACTCTGTCAACGCGTTCGCTGAAACACCTGATGAAAGCCTTTGGGTCGGCACAGACGATGGCCTTAATAGACTACGCCCTGAGTCCGATTCGTTTACTTGGATAAACGAATCAACTACACCCTCAATTTCTGATCCCCGTGTAATGAGCCTGTATAGCGATGACGACAAACTTTGGGTTGGCACTTATGAAGGTGGACTGAATGAACTAGATCTAACTTCTGGAAACGTTACAGTTCACCGCCACAGTAGCCTACGACCAAACTCTATTGGCGCAAATGGCATTACTTCGATGCTGAGACTATCCACTGGCCAGTTCTTAGTCGGGACGTACGGTGGTGGCCTTAGTATTTTACGAGACGACGGCATAACCTTTCTGAATCTGACACACGACCCAAATAGCAACTCAAGTCTCAGCAACAACGAAGTACTAGCGATATACGAGGATTCATTGGGCTTCGTATGGATAGGAACAGAAAACGGTCTCAACAAACTTGACATTCAGACACTTGAGTTCACACGCTTTTTTGCCGACCCAACTGACTCAGATTCTCTTTCGTCCGATATGCCTTGGTGTTTCTGGGAAGACTCAGATGGGACGCTGTGGATTGGCACAGCTGGAGGTGGAATTAACCTGTGGCCGGCCCAAAGCAGGGCGAATCTAACACTAGCTATACAGCAATTTTCGGAGAAAATGTCCCTGCCCAGTTCTAACATCTACGGGATTCAGGGTGATGACAATGGGTGGGTCTGGGTTTCTCACAATAAAGGTCTTACTAGGATTAATCCGGTTGACTTGGAGGTTCACCAATACGGTGTCAGAGACGGTTTGCAGGCTTCCGAGTTCACACTGGGCGCCTCTTTCCGATCAGACTCAGGGACAATCTATTTTGGAGGTATTAGTGGCTTCAATACCGTCCACCCTAGCGAACTAAGCTTAGAAAGAGTTCCACCAAAAATCGCAATATCCCAGATCAAGGTTATGAATCAGCGCCGCGAGTTCGAGACTCCATATCACGCGCTAGAGTCTATCGAACTTGGCTATCAAGATCGCATGCTGTCCGTAGAATTTTTCGCAGCAGACTACTCCAGCCCAGATCTGATCAACTACGCCTATAAACTAGAAGGCATAAACCCTGAATGGGTTATATCCCCTGACTCCAGAGTCGCCTCGTTTACCACACTGCCGCCTGGCACCTACACGCTTCGACTAGCGGCCGCCAGTCCTGACGGCACATGGAACTGGGATGGATTAAGCCTTCCTATAATAGTCGCCCCACCACCGTGGCGGAGCAACGCTGCATATATCGTCTACTCGATCGTCGCGATTGGAATTATTGCTTATTACTTCTACCGGCAGAGAAGGAAAGCCTTCAAAGCTTTAGAAATCCAACGCGAACTTGAAACTCGAGTCGAAGAAAGAACAAAAGACTTAGAGGAAGCCAGGAAAATTGCTGAAGATGCGACACGTGCCAAATCAGACTTTTTAGCGACAATGAGTCACGAGATTAGAACACCCATGCACGGCATCATAGGCATGACTGAACTGCTGCTACACACAAACTTGAATAGCCAACAGGAACAGTTTGCAAACGCTGCTCACAAAAGCGGGGAATCTCTTCTTGGTCTGATCAATGAAATTTTAGACTTCTCAAAGGTAGAGGCTTCGAAAGTAGAGCTTGAATCTGTTGAATTCAACCTAACGGAACTAATCGACGATATTTGTTATTTGCAGAGCGAACCTGCAACCCGCAAGGGACTAGAACTTAACAATATATGCCACCCTGACACTCCCTATCTGTTGCTCGGCGACCCAACCAAATTGCGGCAAGTTATAATGAATTTGGTTAGCAACTCGATCAAGTTTACTCATCACGGAAATATCAACGTTCGCATAGAACCGAAATTTAGTTCGTCCACTCCAGAACGCGCCTTGGTCTATATTAGCGTTGAAGATGATGGCATAGGCATGGACGAGGATACGCAAAATCGCGTATTCGAACCGTTCACACAAGCGGATACAAGCACCACCAGAGAATATGGAGGTACCGGACTCGGCCTCTCCATATCCCGTCACTACATTGAACTGATGGGTGGCGACATCATCGTGAACTCCGCCGTGGGGAAAGGCACAAAAATTACGTTATCAATGCCTTTTGAAATCGCAAAGGAGACTACTCAAAGCACCGTAGACTTATCTGGAAAAACCGCAATAGTCCTAACAGAGAACCCTTATGTCTTTGAAATGATTGACAGCCACTTGGCACGTCTCAGAATCTCAGTGATCCAGATTGGCAGAGAAGGCATTTTTGGCATTGATCAAAAAGAATGTGATCTACTTGTGGTGGACTACAATCAAGGAATCTTTTCTGAAATAGACGCGCAAGCTCTTAATGACGCAACAGGAAAACTTAACATCCTACTAGTCCCGATCAATACAAACGTACCAGAGGCATTCGCTGGGAAGTGGAAGATGCTTAGTAAGCCATTAATGTCTTCTGCGCTACAAAAATTGCTCCTTGCGGATTCACTTACTGAATTATCAACGGGCTTAGCGCCCGCAGACAACTCAAAAGCCGCCACTCCTAGACTAAGTATTTTGGTAGCTGAGGACGTCGAAACTAACCAACGCATCGTTATGGAAATGCTACAGATCTTAGGATATCAGGTAGAGATAGCCATTAACGGACAGGTTGCACTTAACAAATTCAAGAATGGAAATTATTCCCTTGTATTCATGGACTGCCAAATGCCAGTACTAGATGGATATGAATCCACGAAGAAAATTCGGGAGTTTGAGCAATCCCAAGAATCTGCGCCAACCCCAATTGTGGCCTTAACAGCCGGTTCTGACGAAGATGATCGCAGACGATGCGAGGCATCGGGTATGGATGCATACATCAATAAGCCCTTTTCACTCGCCGATATAGAGAAAACTATAGAGAGCCTTCTCGGCAACAAGATTGCCCGCCCAACCGCCGATTCAAAATCCTTTGTTGAAGCATTTCAGATAGTCGAGTCTACAGAACCTCAGGAGACTGAAAACTCTGAACGAGATGAAATATTCAATCTTTCCGCGATTGAGAGCATTAAAGAGGTAGAACGCCAAACTGGCAAGCCGATACTGGATTCAATATTCGAAGGTTACTGCGACCAGATGGCTCTTAAGTTGAACGAACTCTTTCAGCACGTTTCAGAAAATGACTCCATAGAGGCGTCTCGAGCGGCCCACGCCATCAAGTCTATGAGCGCTAATATTGGAGCAGAGAAAGTTAGAACAATTAGCGCCGATATTGAGAAACTGAGCAAGGCAGGAAAGATGGAAAACATAGAAGACCAAGTCGAAATATTGCAAGCTTCTTACCTTAGCTTTGTCGACGAATTTGGATCGACCTTTGTTGAAGTTCGACAGCAATAAGTGGCGAATTGCGCATCAATCAAAACGCCGGACCGTCTGAGACGCCTCTAGAACTTCAATATACCCAGGCCAGTCTGAGCGAAGCACACCTCCGGGCCGCTTTTCATAAGCAGGAATGTTCCGCTCGTCGTAGAATGTTACCTCTGTACTTTTTTACTCTATTTTTTTTAAGCCAGACCACACAAGCACTTCAACCTCACATAACTCACTCGAATCTTCCAATAGTTCTTCAGAAAGCTGCGGTTACTAGAGTTCTGAGAGACTCAGAGGGCCTACTGTGGATCGGCACTCAGCAAGGCCTGTTTAGATTCGATGGCAACCGCTTAGTCTCTTATAGCGCTCCCAACTCTAGAAACACTAACTCTACGCCGTATGATGTCAGAGGAATTTCAGAAAGCCAATCTAAGAACATACTGGTAGCCACATACGGCAAGGGCCTGCTTGAGTGGGATAGATCTACTGGTGAGTGGCGCGATCTCAAGAGTATTTTTCCTGGGTCAACAGGATTTTTCACAAGCATGTATAGCTCGACTTCGGGCGCAATGTGGCTGGGAGACGAAAGTAAGCTTTGGCTCTATTATCCGGAAACTGAAAGGCACGCATATTGGCTTAACAGTGAAGAAATGGCAGAGCAGATCGGAAGGCCAACAGCTATCGCAGAAGTTTTGGTCAATGAGTTTATAGTGGCTGGTGATCGTGTGTTGTTCCGATTGAATACGGCCGAAAAGGTCGCAGAAAAATTTGTTATACGTGGCACAAAGCTCAATGGGAACATTCAGGTCTCAAATCTTGAGTTCGATGCGAACGGATACTTGTACTTGAGCACTGAGAAAGGAGAAATTGCCAAAGTAGACCCAACTACTGGAGCAATAATTGGATATCTGCAGATTCGGAGAGATAGCGCCGTACATATTTCTGACATTCTGGTTACTTCTGAGCACGTTCTTATTGCAACGGACAATGGTTTGTACATTTCTGATAAGCAGCTTCTTTCTTACAAAGATATCAGCAATGAAGGAGCAGGCTTATCAAGTAGAGATATATACGCGCTTTATCCAGACGGGAGCAATGTGTGGATATGCACTACCAAAGGTTTGAGCATTCTTTCATTTAGTCCTTTCTCGTACATTCATTCACGTAACAGCCCATTAACTGGGGAAGTGACTGCGTTTACCGAGGACCACAACGGGAATTTATGGATAGGAACTTACCACGGTCTATTCAGAAGAAATTCGTCCTCAGGCGAACACTTTCCAGTTGGTAAGTTTGTAAATACGAGCGATCCCTCCTTGCCAGACCAGAGAGTAACAGCGCTGGCCACTCTCGGAAACAAGGTCATTGCAGGATTCTTCGGCGGAAGCATTCTAGTTATAGACGCAGATACCCTAGACTTCAATGCGCATTCTGCGGACTACACGAGCGAAAGCCAGATAGTGCACATCTACCCGGATACGGACAAATCCGAGTATTGGGTCTCTACATTTGGAAGCGGTCTAGTCAGAGTGGGAAATGAGTCTACACGATCCATGCTGGAGGAGGACCTTCTTCCTGAAAGCCGGGTCAATCTAGTTTTTCACTCCAGTTCATTGGGACTACTTGTAGTATGTGTTGACAAGATTTACAGGTATGTAGAGGAGTATGATGCCTTTGAGCTTCTTCCTCTTGTGTTAGAAGATAGTACCGATGTACCGTTTGTATATTCATTGACCGAATCACACACCGGAGATATCTGGATAGGAACAAGGCACCATTGGCTTTATCGTTGGAACAAGGACAGTATCAGGAGAAACTATAGAAAGCTTGAATCTGCGCCTTATACGACCCCATTGAAGGGCCTCAATGTATACAGCATACAACAGGACCACTCGGGCAACATCTGGCTATCCACTAGTCAAGGTATTGCAAATCTAGACTCAGGCGGCTCACTCACAAAACTGTACACAGTAGCTGACGGCCTGCAAGATCAAGACTTTACCTATGGATCGGCATACAAAGACTCTAGAGGTAATGTATATTTTGGGGGAACCAACGGCTACAACAGTTTTCTTCCCGGCGATTTTCGAATTGAATCTAGCATCCCCACTACGCGATTAACATACGTTTCATTGTATGAAGGCAAAGAAAGGGAGCTATCTCCAGTAGTACTCAGGAAGGGAATTGTAATTCCACATCACGCTCATTCAGTCACGCTACAGTTCAGCACAATGGACGTTTTTCATCCTGGACTAGGAGAGTATCGATACAAACTAAACGGCTTCGACCCGAAATGGATCGACAACGGCACCAAGAACTCAACAACCTACACCAACCTCCCTCCAGGTGAGTATCTCTTCACAGTCAAGGGCTCGAACTCTTCCGGTGTTTGGGATCCGGACGGAGCAGAACTTTCCCTGACAGTTCTGCCGCCACCGTGGCGCACATGGTGGGCGTATTCACTCTACGGCGTCGCTCTACTAGTGTTCTGGTGGAACGTACACCGGGTGTATACAAGCTATGTTGTCGAACGGCGCGCGAAAGAACTTGCCCATGAGATGTTTATCGAAGGAGAGATCGCTGACGACAATATGCAGGAGCAACTCGAGTACCAGAACGAGGTTCTCCAGTCGGCTTACGATCACAAACTGGAGATACTGGGCCTGGTCGGTGTTTTTACCGGCACGGACTGTAAATCCAGCGGAGAGTCGCCATTGGTCATTCATGGCGATGGCCTGGCAAAACGCATGTACGCGCTGTCGGCGTTCGAGGACTACACGTTCTATGGGCCGGACGAACCCAAGGCAAATCTGTTTGAGTACTGTGACTTTATCCTGTCGCGATTGCTTGAAGAATCGCCGCTCGACTCTGCCACCGTTATCACGGTAAACGATCTGCCCGACAAACTGATCCCCACGACCATCAGCGCTCCGCTGGCAGTCGTTTTGCTCGAACTGCTGCAGAATAGCCTGTTTCATGCCTTCGACAACGATTTCTCGACAAAATACCTGATCATTCGCTTCAGCGAGGAACTACTCAAATCCACCTCTCGCTTTTCATACACCCTGACGGTCAGCGACAATGGTGTCGGGCTGGAACCGGACGCCCTGGAGTTGGCGCCGCCAGGCTCTGGCTTCTCTGTGATCCAGGCAATTGCGGCTCACCTGGGCGGCACGGTAGAAATCGATACCTCCTCTGGCACCAGCGTATCTGTCCAGTTGCCTGAGCAGGACTGGCGCGGCTTCTAGACTCTTGGCACACCGCGCTATGCGGTGTTACATTTGCAGGCTTATAACACAGCCCGAAGGTGCGCAGGGGGCTGAATAGCCCGACAGGGGCATAACGCAAGCGGATAGCGGGTGGGGACATTGCAGGTGAGTGAAGTCCGGGTCCACGCTTTTGGCCGGGCCTGCCGCATAATTGTCGACAATACCGATGGGCGCGGCGAGGAGTTTCTCTCGCTATGTAAAGCTGAGTTGCTTCGGCTTGAGCGCAAATTCAGCGCATTCGATCCCGACAGTGTTATTAGTCGCCTGAACCAGTGCGCGGGCACGGGCTCTTTTGTGTTGATTTGCACCGAAAATTGACCCACTAACCCCCCAGATTTGCATCGAATTTTGACCCACGTATAACCCCTCCCTGCACAAATAATGAGCAGGGGT
>PABK01000011.1 GCA_002699145.1 Halioglobus sp. | reverse complement strand
GCGGTGGATTCGGTGTTATTGGTTGAAGGGTCGCATCTCCAACCTTAACTCAATTCACCGCTTTTCTATTTCTGGCTCCCCGCTAATGTGCGAAGAACCAAAAAAAAGCCGGCCCGAGGGCCGGCTAGCACGCAAAGTGCACCACAAGAGAGTAGTAGACCTGGATGGAATCCAGAGTTGCTGCAGCGCCACCGCCCCGGCGGCACGCTCCGTAGGGAGCCGGTGCCAGGCCGTTCGTCCAGGCGACGACGCTGCGTGAAACTTATGACCACCCCCTGCGCGCCGGGTTCCCCACCCGGCAAAAAAAATTTGCGCGCCGGGCGCGGATGGACAGCACCGTGGCGGGCGACTAATCTAACACTGCGCAATTTCCACTCTCCCGAGCACAGACAGCCAACCCAGGACAGGACAATGAGCAAGGTATTCAAGGACAACGCCGAGAGTATCGGCGGCACCCCGCTGGTGAAGATCAATCGTATTTCCGCGGGCAATATTTACGCCAAGCTGGAAAATCGCAACCCGGCGATGTCAGTGAAGTGCCGCATCGGCACCAGCATGGTGCTGGCCGCCGAGGAAGACGGCAGCCTCAAGCCGGGCATGACCATCGTCGAGCCCACCAGCGGCAACACCGGCATCGCGCTGGCGTTCGTCGCCGCCGCCCGCGGCTACGGCTGCGTCCTGACCATGCCCAACACGATGAGCCTGGAACGGCGTATGCTGATGAAAGCCCTGGGCGCCGAGATCATTCTCACCGACGGCGCCAAGGGCATCCCCGCGGCGATCGCGCGCGCCGAGGAACTGATCGCCTCGGACCCGGACAAGTACTGGGGGCCGCACCAGTTCGAGAATCCCGCCAACCCGGCCATTCACGAGCAGACGACCGGCCCGGAAATCTGGCGCGACACGGATGGCGAGGTCGACGTACTGGTGTCGGGCGTCGGCACCGGCGGCACCATTACCGGAATCGGACGCTACTTCAAGCACAGCCAGGGCAAGAACGTACACTGCGTGGCGGTGGAACCGGACTCCACGACCATGATCACCGCCGCCATGGCGGGAGAAGAGCCCACCCACGCGCCGCACAAGATCCAGGGCATCGGCGCGGGCTTTGTACCGCAGAACCTGGACCTGTCAGTGGTCGACCAGGTGGAGCAGGTGTCCAGTGAGGAAGCCATGGAATGGGCGCACAAACTGATGCAGCAGGAGGGTATACTCGCGGGCATATCCTGCGGTGCGGCCATGGCGGTCGCCGACCGCATCTCGCGCCAGGAGGAGCACCGCGGCAAGACCATCGTCGCCATCCTCCCCGACTCCGGCGAACGCTACCTGAGCACCGCGCTGTTCGCGGATTCCTTCAGTGACAACGAGACCGTGCAGACCACCGTCACCTGATCGCGCGCGTATCCCGGGGCGCCTGCGCCCCGCCTAGCCCCGGCCGGGCGCCGGCTCCGCCGCCAGTGCCTGCAGGTGCTGCCGCACGGTGACCCACTCGCTGTCGACGATACTGAAAAAGACCGAGTCGCGGGCGTACTCACCCTGTACGATCATGTGTTTGCGCAACACGCCTTCGCGCGTCGCGCCGATACGCTCGAGGGCGCGCTGGGAGCGCTCGTTGCGCGCATCGGTCTTGAATTCCACGCGCACGCAGCCCAGGCGTTCGAAGGCGTGGGTGAGCAGCAGCAGCTTGGTCTCCGTATTGACACCGGTACGCTGCCACTCCTGGCCCAGCCACGTCCAGCCGATCTCCAGCCCGCGGTGCTCCGGCCGGATGTTCAGGTAACGCGTGCTGCCGACGACCTTGCCCTTGCCCGTCTCGACGATGGCGAAAGGCAGCTGACCCGGGGTGGCCAGCGCCTCGTCTATCCATTGCCGCGTATCGGCCAGGTCGATAAAACAGGCCCGCGGCAGGTAGGCCCAGTCATCGCGCGCGCGGCCGCGGTTGTACAGACCCTGGGCGTGGTCCTGTGACAGCGGTTCCAACCGCACCAGCTGTCCCTTGAGCACCACGGGCCTGGCCAGCAGGCTCACGGTATCAACACCGAGGAACCACTGGTGGCACGCCCCTCCAGGTCGCGGTGCGCCTGCTGCACCTGATCCAGGCTATAACGCTGGTTGATTTCGACCCGCAGGGTGCCGTCGGCGACCCGGGAGAAGACATCGCGCGAGGACTGTTGCAACGCCGCCGCGTCGGCGGTGTAACTGAACAGCGTCGGCCGGGTGATGTACAAAGAGCCCTTGGTGGACAACAACTGCAGGTCCAGGGGTTCGGGAGCGCCGGAGACGTTGCCGAAGCTGACCATGAGCCCGCGCGGCCGCAGGCAGTCCAGCGAGGCGGCGAAAGTATCGCGGCCCACGCCGTCGTAGACCACGGGCAACTTCTCCCCACCGGTAATCTCCAGCACGGCGGCCGCCACATCCTGTTCCCGGTAGTTGATCACGTGGTGATAGCCGTGTGCGGACGCCAGCTCGGCCTTCTCCGCGGAGCCGACCGTACCGATCACCGTGGCGCCCAGGGCGCTGGCCCACTGGCCGAACAACAGCCCCACCCCGCCCGCCGCGGCGTGAAACAGACAGGTCTCCCCTGCCTTTAGCGGGTAGGTGCGCTGCAGCAGGTACTCCACGGTCTGTCCCTTGAGCAGCGCTGCCGCCGCCTGCTCGAAGTCGATGCCCTGGGGTATCCGCACCAGGCGTTCGGCGGGCAGGTTGATCGCCTCGGCATAGGCGCCGAACCCTGCAGAGCAGTAGGCCACCCGGTCCCCCTCGGCGAGGTCCACGCCCGCGCCCACCGCCTGCACCACGCCGGCCGCTTCCATGCCGATGCCCGTGGGCAGCGGCAGCGGGTACAGGCCGCTGCGGTGGTAGGTGTCGATGAAATTCAGGCCGATCGCGCGGTGCGACACCGTGACCATACCCGGTCCCGGTGCCTCCAGGCTTACCTCCTCGAACTGCAGGACCTCAGGACCACCCGTCTCACGCAGCACCACCGCCTTGACCATCGCGCGCCTCCTTTTTTACCGGCTGTTTTCAGGCAGGCGACAGTGTGCCCCAGGGGGGCGATCCCGCGCAACGACAGCAGCGTATGTCTCAGGGGTCCGTGCCCTGCGCCTCCTCGAGTATGAGATCGCGCCGCGCCAGTATCGCCTTGATCTGTCGCGGGTGCAGGTAGGCGCCGAGCTCGCGCTGCAGCCCGGCCTCGTCCAGCGACTCCAGTCGCCTGCGCAGCAGGTCGGACAGTTCGAGATCCACCTTGCGGTACTGGCCGGGCCGCTTCTCCCGGGAGCGAAAGGCCAGGCTGTGATCTATGAAACGCAGCATGAAATCATCTTTCGTCCACAGGATATTGGTGAGATTGCGGTCCTCGTTGTAGATGAGGATGTCGAAGATAAAACGCAGGCGGTACTGCTCCCACTGTTTGCAATAACCGCCGAAGGGTATTTCCTGCTGCAGCCGGTCGCGCTCGTTGATTGCGCCCTCGACCCAGTCCGACAGCGCGCCGTCGTCACCGTCGACGCTGGCGAGCACCGCGGTCGGCACCATCTGCCAATCCAGCATGCGATCCAGCTTGTAGGCAGCGACATCATAGACGTAGCGGTCCGCGTCGTCAGCGCGCCGCGGGACATACCTGGCGCTGTCCTGCAGGCCGGCGTGGGTATCCGTGTACTTGAACACCGCGTCGTTCCGCACCTCGCCGCGCGCCTGGGTGACCCGTTTCGGCCGGGTGACCCCGGTACCGATATCCTGGATATCGACCACCGGCGCGCTGCGCATGAATTCTTCCAGCTGTGCGTCGCTCATGTCCGAGAGCTGCCGCGCGAGGCTGCGCTCCTGGGCGAGCGGGACGGACGGCTCCGGGTCCCCGAGATAGTGGATACGGTCGCGTCCGCCCTCGACAACCAGGGCCGCGGCGCGTCCGTGGTAGACGCTGCTGAGCATGCCGGTGTCCAGGCGGATGACCAGGCCGTCCATACGCTGGCGCGCCATGCCCCGGGTCGGGGGATGGCCTACAACCAGTTGCCGCGCGCCCAGGCGCTTGAGAAAGCGCTCGGTATTGAAGGATTCGGCATAGGGATGGCACAGTGCCGTACCGCGGTACCAGTTGGGACTGTCCTGGCTGAACAATACTGCCTGTTGCGCCTCAAACACCCTGGTGAGTGGCTCGAACCACTGCGCCCCCTCGCCGGGGTGGGCCGCGGCGAATTCCTCGGCGCGCGCATTGAGAAAGCTCAGCCTGTCCTGGTAGCCCACATGCCAGGGCATCACCCCGGCGTCGCGCAGCGCCGCCATGTTGGCCAGGAAATCGCGCAGCTCGCCCCGCAGCTTGGCGTTGATGCTGTCCAGGGACTCGCCACTGAGCTGCGCCGAAATGCCACCGTGCAGGTAGACCTTGTCATTCACCTTGATGGCGAAGGGCTGGCGCAGCAGCCAGTCACCCAGCCTGCCACCGGGGGAATAGGCCTTGCGCAGGGCGAGAAATCCGGGCGGGTAGCGCGCCTCGAACGCGCTGCGCGCCGCCGCCTCCTCACCCGCGGGATTGAACCGGCGATACTGCGCGTACAGGGCCTCGCGCTCGGCGGGCGACTCGTCCGCGGCGAAAGCCTGGAATTCCTGCGCGGACACGTAGCGCAGGTCGCCGGTCATGACCATCACCTCGTGATTGCCCAGGACCATGTGCACCGCTCCGCCGACGGCGGCGGCCTGCTCTTCCAGCTGCATCATCAACTCGACCACCTGGCGCGAGCCGGGACCGCGGTCGATGAGATCGCCCAGGGATACCAGGTGCGTGCGCCCGCCGCTCCAGTTGTTGTCGGCGTCGATGACGCCCAGTTCCCGCAGCAGGCCGGTCCAGTCCTCGAACGCCCCGTGCACGTCGCCGAAGGCGACGACCCGCTCCGGCGTGGCGACCTCCCAGTCTCCGGCGGCCCGCGCCACGGCGCTGCAGAAAGCCAGGCCAACGGCGAGTAACAGTGCGATACGGCGCATACGACAACCTCCGGTCAGTGTCGGCGAGTTCGACGCCAGTGTAGCGCCTGTGCCGCTACCTGCCATCACTCCACCCAGCCCAGCACGTCGCGGATCACCGACCAGCGCACCTGCCGCGTGCGCGCAGCCCCGCCCAGCATCCAGTAGCGGTACAACCTGTCCACGGTGCCGTCATGCTGTTTCAGGTAGATCCAGTTACTGACGAATTCCATCATCTCCACGTCGCCCTTGGGCACCGGGTAGGCGGCGGGCAGGCGCACCGGCGGGTCCTGCACGCGCACCACAGCGTAATGCGGATAGCGATAGGTGTAGGCGGCCCCCTCTTCGGCGGAAAGCAACAGGGCGTCCGCCGGCGGCGCCTGGCCGCGAAAAAAGTCCTCCGCCGCTTCCAGTTCCACCAGCCTGGCCCCGGGCAGCAACTGCCGCACGCGGTTCCTGAAATAATGGGTACTGACCATGGCGACGCTCAGGTCCTGACGCTCGCGTAATGCGCCGGGATTGCTGTACAGCTTGCGCTCGTGGTCGCGCACGATATAGGCCAGCGAAAGGTCCAGGTAGGGACGCGAAAAGGAGACATAGGCAAACCTGTCGGGCAGGCTGGCGATACAGGACATGGCCAGGTCTATCTGCCCCGAGGACAGCATGCGGCCCAGGCTGTCAAACTCGAAGGGCACGAACTCCAGGGCCACATCCAGGTCCTGGGCGAGTATGTGCGCCATCTCCACGTCAAAGCCCACCAGTTCACCATCCGCGCCGAGAAAACTGCAGGGCAGGTTGTCGGGTCGGTAGCCGACCTGCAGCACCCCGCTACGCAGAATGTGGTCAAGCCGTGTGCCCGCGAGTTGCGTCGCGCTGGCCTCCGGCACTGTCGCCGAGACCCGCGCCGGCACGCGCGGCTCCATCAGCGTAATATTCGACAGCACCTGTTCGCGGTCCGGGGGCTGCGGCACGAACAGGGCAAAATACGCGCGCAGGGCGGTGACCAGCAGCACCATGGCGAGGGCGCTGAGCAGGAGGTAGCGCAACACCGCGGCCCAGCCCAGGCGCAGGCCGCCGCACAGGGCCAGCGTGCCCAGCACACTGAGCACCACGATATGCAGGGCGGCGAGCATCGCGCCAAAACGCCCCACCACGATGCCGGTCACGAGGAAGAGCTGGAACATGTCCGCGGGAACGTGCAGCGTATCCAGCATGTACGGCACGGCGACATTGATACTGCCGAACAGGCTGAACAGGCCGTTGACCGCCAGCGCGAACTGTTCACCGACGCTCACCTCGGTGTCGGTGAACCAGGCGGCGAACAGCACGAACAGCAGCACCAGCAGCTTGCCCAGCGAGGGGAAATTGAAGGACACCGGCACGATGATGTCGATGGAGGAATCGGCCTCTGCGCTGCCCAGGCGATGACGCCGCAGCAGTTGCTTGCAGCTCTCGGCTATCTGCGGCAGGACCACGAACTGGTTGCCCGTGGCGAAGGCCGTCACCAGGGAATCCTGGAAAGAGCGCAGGACTTCCCGGAAAGGAATCCCGCTCAGGGCGGCGATCAGGCCGGGAAATACCCAGAAGGTGATCAACATCGCCAGCGCGATGTAGGTGACCAGGTAAACCTGCACCCGGCTCACCTCCTCGATGGTCATGGTGCCCGCCGCAGCCGCGGCGATGGCGAAAATGCCGTAGGGGGTCAGGCGCACCACTGCGGCGTTGATACGGCTCATGGCGCCGGCCAGGCCGTCGAAGAACAGCAGCACACTCTCGTTGCCGTCGACGGAGATCAGCGCCACGCCCACGAGGATACTGAACAGCACCACCGCGGGCACCAGGTTGTTGGACAGGGAATAGAAAATGTTCGCCGGCAGGTACAGCTCCAGCAGGTCCGGCGGCGCCTGCTCGGCGGGGGCCGGGCTGCCGAAAAAGGAGGCGATCTCCAGGTCGGGGAAGGCCATCGCAGCGGCGAATATCAACGCCAGCGCCAGCCCCCAGATGAGCAACAGGATAGCGCTGACGCGCAGCGCCAGGCGCCTGGCCTGGGACAGCTGCATACGCCCGAACCCGGCGATCAGCGAGGCGACGATATAGGGCAGCACCGTGACCTGCAGCAGCTTGACAAAAATATCGCCAAATACCTTCAGCCCGGCCACCATCTCGCCGAAGAAGAGACCGGTGGCGACGCCGGCGGCAAGACCGATGAAAATTCTCGCGGAGAGGCCCATCCTGTAGCTGTTTCCTGTTCGCGCCGGGGTAATCGCAATATACCAGCCCGGGGCAGGCCGCCCAATTCCCCGCCACTTCCGTTACACTGGTCTCCCGCCATTTGGCACACTCCTCGGAACTGGCAAGTGTTCGAAGATCTGCAACTGGACCGCCGCCTGCAACTGGGGCTCGAGGCCCTGCAATTGTCCGCGCCGACAGAGGTGCAGGCGCGTGTCGTACCGCGCGCGCTGCAGGGCGTGGACCTGTGCGTCAGCGCCGAGACCGGCAGCGGCAAGACCCTGGCCTACCTGCTCCCCGCGGTACAGAATATCCTGCGCGCGGATTACCGCGGCGAGGGCGGCACTCTGGCCCTGGTGCTGGTGCCGACGCGCGAACTGGCGCGGCAGGTACTGCGCGAATGCCGCAAGCTGCTGCAGCGCTCGCCGTTGACAGTACAGGCGATAACCGGGGGCGCGGATTTCAGGTACCAGAGCTCCCTGCTGCGCAAGGACCCGGAAATACTGGTCGCCACACCGGGCAGGTTGCGCGAGCACTGCGAGCGCGGCAGCGCGCAGCTCGGGGCGCTGCAGACGCTGGTGCTGGACGAGGCCGACCGCATGCTCGATATGGGGCTGCGCGAGGACGTACTGGCCATCTGCGCGCGCTGCGCCCCAGGACGGCAGGTCATTATGCTGTCGGCGACGCTGCGCCACCGCGGCGTCGCGGCGGTGGCGCAGGAACTGCTGCAGGCGCCCGAGACCATACAGGTGGGCGAGTCGCGGCAGGCCCACGGCAATATCCATCACCAGCTGGTGCTCGCCGACGGCCAGGAACACAAGGACCAGCTGCTGCCGGCGCTGTTGCGCGCCACCGACTTCCGCCGCGCCCTGGTGTTCGCCAACAAGCGCAGCGCGGCTGCGCGGCTGGCGCGCTTGCTGCAAGGCCTGGAGCTGCGCAGCGAATGCCTGCACGGCGAGATGAGCAGCGAGGAGCGCAAGCGGGTGATGGACGCGTTTCGCGAGGGGCGCACGGCCGTCCTGTGCGCCAGTGATGTCGCCGCGCGCGGCCTGGACGTGCCCGGCATAGACCTGGTGATCAACTACGACATGCCGCATTCGGGCGACGACTACGTACACCGCACCGGGCGCTCGGCGCGCGCCGGCGAGAGCGGCCTGGCCGTATCTTTTGTCAGCGCGCCCGAGTGGAACCTGATGATCAGCATCTCGCGCTACCTCGGCCTGGACTTCGAACGGCGCGCACTGCCCGGCCTCAAGGCGCGCTACCACGGCCCGAAGAAGACCAAGGGCTCGGGCAAGGCGGTGGGCAAGAAAAAAGGCCGCAAGGAGCGCACGGCCAGTGGCAAGACCCGCGCTGGCAAGAAGGCGCGTAAGCCCGGCGCCACACCGCGCCGCGCCGGCAGTGAGAATGACGGCTTCGCCCCGCTGAAGCGGAAAAAACCCGCCAGCTGATGCGCGTATTTTTCGCCTTCGGCCCTGAGCCGGACTGCGCGCTGCGCATCGCCGACTGGCGCGACCGGCATGCCGCCTGCGACGGCCGGGCGGTGCCCGCGGCCAACTTCCATCTCACCCTGGCCTTTGTCGGCGAGCTCGAGGAGCGCGCCCTGGAGGAACTGTGCGCCGCGGTCGACCGCCGTGCGCCGGGCTGGGCGGCGACCGGTCTGACCCTGAACCGGGTGGGCTACTGGCCACGGCCCGGCATCTACTGGCTGGGGCCGGCTTGCTGGCCGGCGGAACTGGACGCCCTGGCCGCGACCCTGCGGCAACTCGCCGTGACCGCCGGGGCGAGGCGCGAGCGCAAGCGCTTCACCCCGCATATCACGCTCTACCGCAACTGCCGCCAGCCGCCGCCAGCGCCGCAACGACCGCCGCACATCGAGTTCCGCTGCCAGACACTGTGCCTGTACGAGTCGCGCCGCGGCCGACACGGCGTCAGCTACCACCCCCTGTGCGAGTGGCCGCCGGGTGTTGCCCCCGCGCATATCGCTGCCACGCCAGGCGACAACAATGGAGATAACGATACACGATGACCAACCCACTCCTGGAATCACACGACCTGCCGCCCTTTTCCCGCATCGAACCCGCGCACGTCGAACCCGCCGTGCGCAAACTGATCGAGCGCAACAAGCAACGCGTGCAGGCACTGCTGGACGCCACACAGGACTACTCCTGGGACAACCTGCTGGCGCCCATAGAATCGCTGGAGGACGAACTGGCACAGGCCTGGTCGCCGGTCTCCCACCTCAACAGCGTGTGCAACAGCGAAGCACTGCGCGCGGCCTACAACGCCTGCCTGCCCCTGTTGTCAGAGTACGGCACCTGGATAAGCCAGCACGAGCCGCTGTGCCGCGCCTACCAGGCTATCGCCGACAGCGAGCAATACGCGCGGTTGGGCGCAGACCGGCGCAAGGCCGTGGACAACGCCCTGCGTGATTTCCGCCTGGCCGGCGTGTCACTGCCGCCCGCGGACAAGGCGCGCTACGGTGAGCTGCGCCAGCGCCTGTCGGAGCTGGGCAGCAAATTTGCCGAGAACGTACTCGATGCCACCAATGCCTGGTCGCGCCAGGTGACCCGGGAACAACTCGACGGCCTGCCCGAGACGGCGCTGGCCAGCGCCCGCCAGGCGGCGCAGCGGGCCGAGGTCGAGGGTTACCTGGTCAACCTCGAGTACCCCTCGTACATGCCGGTGCTGACCTACTGCCACGACCGCGACCTGCGCCGCGAGGTGTACACGGCCAACTGCACCCGGGCCTCGGACCAGGGCCCCCACGCGGGCACCTGGGACAACAGTGCGCTCATCGAGGAAACACTCGGGCTGCGCCACGAACTGGCGCGCCTGCTGGGCTTCGACAACTACGCCGAGCTGTCGCTGGCGACCAAGATGGCGGACAGTCCCGCGCGCGTCATGGAGTTCCTGCACGGGCTGGCGGAGAAATCGGGCGAGCAGGCGCGCGCCGAATGGCGCGAACTGCAGGCCTTCGCGCGCGAGGCCGGCGGGCCCGACAGGCTCGAGGCCTGGGACATGGCCTACTACGCCGAACAGCTGCGCCAGCAGCGCTACCAGGTGTCGCAGGAGGATATCCGCCCCTACCTGCCCGCGGATCGCGTACTGGCGGGACTGTTCGAGGTGGTGCGGCGGCTCTACGGGCTGCAGGTCAAGGAGGTCGCCGACTTCGATCGCTATCACGAGGACGCCAGGCTGTTCGAAGTACTGCAGGACGGGGATGTCATCGCGCGCTTTTACCTGGACCTCTACGCCAGGCCAAACAAGCGTGGCGGCGCATGGATGGACGACTGCCGCGTGAGGCGCCAGTCCGGCCAGGCGCTGCAACTGCCCGTGGCCTACCTGGTCTGCAACTTCACCCCGCCGGTCGGGGATGCGCCCGCCCTGCTCACGCACACGGAACTGACCACCCTGTTCCACGAGTTCGGTCACGGGCTGCACCACATGCTGACCCGGCAGACCGTCGCCGCGGTGTCCGGCATCAACGGCGTGGCCTGGGACGCGGTGGAGCTGCCCAGCCAGTTCCTGGAAAACTGGTGCTGGGAGCGCGAGGCACTGTCGTTTATCTCGGCGCACCACGAGACCGGTGAGCCACTGCCGGCCGAGCTGCTCGACCGCCTGCTGGCAGCGCGCAACTTCCAGGCGGCCATGGCCCTGCGGCGCCAGCTGGAGTTCGCCCTGTTCGACTTCCGCCTGCACCTGGAATTGGGCAGCGGCAGTTACGCGTCCGTGCAGGCGTTGCTGGACGAGGTGCGCGAGCAGGTCGCGGTCGCGCCCGCGCCGCGCTTCAACCGCTTCCAGCACGGCTTTACGCACATATTCGCCGGTGGCTACGCCGCCGGGTACTACAGCTACAAATGGGCGGAAGTGCTGTCGGCGGACGCCTACTCGCGTTTCGAGGAAGAGGGTATTTTCAACGCGGATACCGGCGCCGCGTTTCGCGCAACCGTGCTGGAACAGGGCGGCAGCGCAGACCCGATGGAGCTGTTCGTGGCGTTTCGCGGCCGCGAGCCGGATATCGAGCCACTACTGCGCCACAGCGGCATCGCCGGCTGAGCCGGCCGGGGACTCAGGCGCGCCAGGTGGTGCAGCCGCGCTGTCCCGGTCCGGAGGCGACGCACAGTTCCACCTCGCGCAGGTCCTGGCCGGCGCTGTCGCGCAGCAAGCCGTCCAGCAGGTAGCGTGACAGCTCTTCCACGGTGATGTTGCGCAGTGGCAACACTTGCGTGTCGCTGCGCAGGAAGCGCATCTGCCGGCCATCGAAGGTGACCAGGTACTCCTCGCCCTGCTCCGCGATCTCCAGGTAGGGAGACGCGGCGGGCAGCAACATGTACTCGTCCAGCGCCGCGCAGAGTTTCGCCAGCAGGGATTTGTACACGTTGTAATCGGCGGCGAAGCCGTTGTCGCCCATGGGCGCGACGATACGCGCGGACACGGAGTAGTTGTGGCCGTGCAGGCGCTCGCGCTCCGCGGCGGAGAAAATCGTGAAATGGGCAGCGGAGAACTTGTGGCTCTCCTTATCGATATACAGTGTCGTCAACGCTTCCATCGCCACAGTGTAGCCGACCCTCGCGCTCGCCGTCACCGCAGAAATGGCTGGGCTGGCAGGCGGCGCCGGGTATACTGTGCGCAGCCATTATTCACGCCACAGGATTCGTCATGGATGCAGCGATCATTACCGGCGCCAGTGTCGGCATCGGGCGCGCAGCGGCCGCCGCGTTCAGCGCCGAGGGATTCAGGGTCTTCAACCTGTCCCGGCGCGAGTGCCCGCTGCAGGATGTCACCAATATCACCTGCGACCTCACAGTGCCGGCGGCGATCGAGGCCGCCTGCGACGAGCTCGCCCCGCATGTGCAGCAGGCCGGGCGTGTGGCGCTGGTCTACAACGCCAGCCAGATGCGCAAGGACAGCGCCGACGACTGCAGCAGCGACAGCCTGCGCGAGGTGCTGGAGAGCAATGTGGTGGGCATCAACAGCCTCAACCAGCGCCTGCTGCCACTGCTGCCGCCAGGTTCCAGCGTCCTCTACGTGGGATCGACCCTGGCGGAGAAGGCCGTGGGGGGCACCTTCAGTTACGTCGTGAGCAAACACGCCCAGCTCGGCATGATGCGCGCCACCTGCCAGGACCTGTTCGGTCGCGAGGTGCACACGGCGCTGATCTGCCCCGGCTTCACCGATACCGAGATGCTGCGCACGCATATCGGCACGGCGCCCGAGGTGGAGGCGGGCATCGCCTCCATGAACAGTTTCAACCGCCTGATAGAGCCGCAGGAAATTGCCGAGCTGATCCGCTGGGCGCACCACAACCCGGTGATCAACGGCGCCGTGCTGCACGGCAACCTGGGTCAGCGGGAGAGCTGAGCGGTGCTGACGACGGCGGCCCTGGCGGAGCGGCGCGAGCGCACCTTCCTGGTACTGGCGGGCATCTTTCTCTGCGCCATGACGCTGCTCAATGTCATCGGCATCACGCGCTTCGTACAACTGGGCCCCATGGCGCTGGCGGTCGGCGTGCTGCCCTACCCGCTGACCTTTCTCTGCACCGACCTGATCTGCGAGCTGTACGGCAAGTCCCGCGCCAACTTCCTGGTCACCGTCGGGCTGGGACTGAACTTTTTCATCCTGCTGGTGCTGGTGCTGGGCAACGCCATGCCGTCGGTACCGGCGGAGAACATGCCGCCGTGGCAGATCCTGCAACTGGCGGCGCCGGTCGCACTGCCCAACGGTGAGGTGGTGGAGCAGAGCGTGGGCCTGTACCAGCTCATCTACGCCACGACCTCGGGGGCGGTGTTCGCCTCCATGATGGCCTACATCGCTGCCCAGTACTGCGACGTGCAGCTGTTCCACTTCTGGAAACGGGTGACCCGGGGGCGCCACCTGTGGATCCGCAACAACTTCAGCACGCTGATGAGCCAGATGGTGGACTCCGTCATGGTCATTGGCGTCACCTTCGGCGCGGCCTTCCTGCGCGGGGAGATGGCCTTCCAGACCCTGCTGGTGCTGGTCGGCTCCAACTACCTGTTCAAGGCCACGATTGCCCTGCTCGATACCGGGCCGCTGTACCTGGCGGTGCATTACTTGCGCCCCTTCCTGCAACTCAAGCCCGGCGAGACCGTGGGTCCCGGCGACAACTACGCGGATTATGCTGCACAGTAAGCTGCCCGGGGTGGGGACGACGATCTTCACCCGCATGTCGGCGCTGGCCGCCCGCCACGGCGCACTCAACCTGTCCCAGGGATTCCCGGACTTCGACCCGCCACGGGCCCTGCTCGAGGCGATGGCGCGGCAGGTGTGCGACGGCGACAACCAGTACGCGCCGATGACGGGCCTGCCCGGCCTGCGCGAGCAGATCGCCGCCCAGCTGCAACTCTACCGGGGCGTGTCTTGCGACCCGGACACGGAGGTCACCGTGGTCCCCGGTGCGACCGAGGGCATCTTCTGCGCCATCACCGCCGTGATCCAGCGCGGCGACGAGGTCATCCTGCTGGACCCGTGTTACGACAGTTACGAGCCGGCGATAGACCTGGCGGGTGGCCGCGCCGTGCACGTGCCCCTGCTGGCCCCGGACTTTCGCGTCGACTGGGAGCGCGTGGCTGCCGCGGTGGGACAGCGCACCCGCATGATCATCGTCAACTCGCCGCACAATCCCAGCGGCAGCATCCTCGATGCCGCGGACCTGCAGGAGTTGCAGCGCCTGGCCGAGCAGCACGACCTGCTGGTGGTGAGCGACGAGGTGTACGAACACCTGGTATTCGATGGCCGGCCCCATCACAGCGTGCTGCAGTACCCGGCGCTGCGGAAGCGCAGCTTTGCCGTGTTTTCCTTCGGCAAGACCTTCAGCGTGACCGGCTGGAAAACCGGTTACTGCGTCGCCCCGCCCGCCCTCACTGAGGAGCTGCGCAAGGTGCACCAGTTCGTGAGTTTCGTGGCGGTGACGCCGGTACAGGCGGCGCTGCAGGAGTTCATGGCGGCCCAACCGGATTTCCCCGCCTCGCTGGCCGCGTTTTATCAGGCCAAGCGCGACCTGTTCTGTGACGCCCTGGCCGGGTCCGGCTTTGGCGTCATCCCCAGTGCCGGCACCTACTTCCAGCTGCTGGACTACAGCGACATCGCCGATACCGCCGACGTGGCGCTGGCGCAGGCCTGGACACGCGAGCATGGCATCGCCGCCATCCCGGTGTCGGTGTTCTACCGGGACCCGCCGGAGCAACGCTACCTGAGGTTCTGTTTTGCCAAAGGCGATGACATACTGCGCGAAGCAGCGAGGACACTATGCGCGATCTAGCCGTGACACTGCTACAGTGTGAACTGGCCTGGGAAAGCCCGGCGGACAACCGCGCCCAGTTCGAGCAGGCGATCGCCGCGCTGCAACAACCGACGGACCTGGTTGTGCTGCCGGAGATGTTCACCACCGGCTTTTCCATGAACGCACTGGCCAACGCGGAACAACCCGGCGGCGCGACGCACGCATGGCTGCAGGACACCGCGCGCCGGCACGACTGCGCGGTGTGCGGCAGCATCGCGGTGCGCGAGGGCGAGCAGGTGTTCAACCGCATGCTCCTGGCCACGCCCGACGGCATACACCACTACGACAAGCGCCACCTGTTTCGCATGGGCGGGGAGCACCGACGTTACGCGGCGGGCACACAGCGCGTCGTGGTGCCCTGGCGCGACTGGCGCATCAACCTGCAGGTCTGCTACGACCTGCGCTTCCCGGTATTCAGCCGTAATCGCCAGGACTACGACCTGCTGGTCTACGTGGCCAACTGGCCGGCGCTGCGACGCTCGCACTGGCGCGCGCTGCTGGCGGCCAGGGCGATCGAGAACCAGGCCTGCGTGGTCGGCGTCAACCGTATCGGCAGCGACGCCAACGGCCTGGACTACAGCGGGGACAGCCTGGCCTTCGCCGCGGATGGCGCGAAGCTGGCGGATGCCGGAAACGAAAACGGCGCCGTCAGGGTTGTCCTGGACGGCGCCGCTCTACAGGCCTACCGGGAGGCCTTTCCCTGCCACCTGGATGCCGACGGCTTCCAGCTGGGCTAGCGGGTTTTACTCCTCGTATTCAACTTCCAGGGTGGCCATCACGCGGCGGTTCTCGGCGCGGCCTTCCTTGGTGTCGTTGCTGGCGACCGGTTGCGTCTCACCGTAACCTTTCGGCTCCAGGCGGCTGCGCTCGATACCGTACTGGTTGACCAGCACGTCGACCACGGCCTCGGCGCGGCGCTGGGACAGGCCCATGTTGTAATCGGCCGGGCCGGTGCTGTCCGTGTGACCCTCGACATCGACCTGCAGGTCGGAGAAGCGCTTGAGGAAGTCAGCCAGCTCGGAGAGGTCGGAGAAGTACTGCTCCTGCACCTCGGTAGAGTCGAAACCGAAGTTGACCTTGAGCTTGACGGAGGCAACCTTCGCCACCGGCAGCGGGCAACCGTCCGCGTCCACGCGCGTGCCGGGGGCGGTGCCCGGGCAGCGGTCGCGATCGTCCGGCACACCGTCGCCGTCCTCGTCGCCGATTTCCTGCACGACCGGGTCGGGATCGACCTTGCCGAGGTAGATATTCAGGCCGGCGGTGGTGAGAATATCGGTGTCGCTCTCGTCCAGGCTGTACAGCGCGCGCGCTTCAAGGCGTACACCGACGCGGCGGCCGAGCATCCAGCGCACACCGAGGCCGCCGTTGACCGTGGTTTCCACGGAGTCGTAGCTGTCGGCATCGACATCGATTTCACCGGCACCGAAGGCGGCGTAGGGGCGCAGGCGGAACGGCGCGCCGATATAGCTGCCGCCGTAGTACAGCATGCCCACCTGCCAGGTGGTCACGTCAGCGTCGCCGCCGCCGTCCAGGTCGGCCTCGTCGTCGGCGAACATCACCTCGGCGGCCCAGTTGTCATTGAACGCCCATTCCGCGCCCACCACGGGCGTGGCGGTATCGTCCAGGTCCTGGCCCTTCAGGTCGCGGTCGAAGAACCAGTAGCCGCCACCGGCGTTCAGGGTGATGGGAATTTCAGCGGCCGCGGGCTGGCTCAAGCCTGCGAGCGCCATGCTGGTTGCGGCAGAAGCGGCGATCAGATGTTTTTTCATTCTTCTCATACTCCGTTGAGGGCGTGCGTGTAAACGCAAAGGATAGCACTCATTTAGAATGCTCCAACATCGATTTGTGTGAAATTTCCCATTGCCACGGGCTCACCAGCCCAGGGCCTGCTTGACGAAAGGAATGGACAGGGCACGCTGCTGCGCCAGCGAGGCCCGGTCCAGTTCGTCCAGCAGCGCGAGCAGGCGCGCCATCTCCCGCGGGGCGCGACTGACAATATAGCTGGCCACGCCGGGCGACAGGCCGAGGCCGCGGCGGGCGGCGCGGAAACGCAGTATTTCCGCCTTGTCCTCGTCCGCGGCCCGCGGCAGGGCGAACACCGGGCCCCAGGTGAGCCGCGACAACAGGTCGGGCAGGCCCACTCCCAGGGCACGCGGCGCGGCGGCAGCGGAGAACACCAGGCGGCAACCGGACTGCCGGGCGCGGTTGCACAGGTTGAACAATTCCAGCTCCCAGGCGGCGTCCCCGGCCACCGCGTCCAGGTCGTCGAGACAGATGCGCGCTAGCCGCTCCACCCCCTGCAGCACCTCCGCGGGGGCATAGGTCCGCAGGTCCGCCAGGGGCAGGTACAGCGCCTGCTCGTCCGGCAGCTGGCAGCAGGACTGCAACAGGTGGGACTTGCCGCTGCCGGGCGGCCCGTGCAGGTAGAGGGAGGGTTCCCCGCCGTCGGCCAGCTGCCCCTGCAGGGCGTCTATCAGGGGTTGCAGCTGCGGCAGCACGAAATAGTTGTCCAGCGTGGCCTCGTCGCGCAGGCGCACCTCCAGCGGCATCTGATGCGCGGTCACTGGTGCAGCCACCGGTAGCTCAGCAGCGCGCCGCCGGCTGCGGCGGGCACGGGTTGCAACCGCTCGTTGAGCTCGATCAGGGTGGCCAGTTGCGCCGCCTCGGCGCGCGCCCACAGGCGCAACTCCACGCGCTCGCCGGCGACGTGTTCCACGTTGGCGCGATCCACCAGTTCCAGGCTTTCCAGCCAGCTGACGATGGCGGCGTAGTCGGCGTACGCCGTCACCCCGCTAACCGACATGCGCAGGCCCTGGTCGCCCCCCAGCGACGGCGCCACCGCGTAGCGCGCCGCCATGGTGGCGGCGACGATAGCCGCGCCCTGGCGCGCAAAATCCTCGGCATCGGTGGCGGACACGGCGCGGTCGAGCCGGTCGTCGGGACTGAAATAGCTCCAGTCGCCGACCACGCCGCCGGCACTGACCGCGGCCAGGCGGCCGGCGACTATGTGCTGCGCCGCGTAGCGGTCGGAGGCGGCGCGCAGGGCCAGGCCGTCCAGGCGCCAGGCGGTGTCGGGCGGCAGCGCCGCGGTGTCGGCCAGGTCGAACAGCGGGAACTGCAGCGTCACACCGCGCCGCGCAAAGGCCTCGCGCAACAGGCGCGCCTGCTGCGGTGTACGATCGTCGGCGATGAAGTAGCGTCCCGAGGGGCCCTCGGCCACGACCCAGGCGAGCACCGGCGGGCGGTTTGCGGTCCACAGGGGCGCGCCGGCATCCACCACCAGCGCAGTGACATACCCGGGGTCGAACTCGTAGCGCGCCCACAGGGTGTCGTCCTCGCCCTCGCCCTCGCGACGCTGGTAGGCGTACTGTTGCACATGCTGGCGCGCCTCGCCCAAAGCCTCGACGACCGGCGCCATCTGCAGCACCTCGTGGGAGCCGGACACCTTGACCAGCACCTCCGAGAGGGCCTCCCGGGCCCCCACCTGCAATGCCCGGCTGCCCTGGTCCGCCACCGGCACACTGGCCGTGTAGAGGTCGCGCGTGGTCTGCGCCACCGCGGCAGCCGCTAGCAGGTACACCAGGGCGGCCGTGACAGCCGCCACAAATCGCTTGGCCAAAAACCTTCTCCGTTGACCGCTGGGCGTGGGAGGGGCATTGTAACAGGGCGCACCGGGCCCGGCACACCGGCGCGCCGAGGATGCGCGCCGGCAAGAGGCACGCTAGAATAGCGCCCGCCGAACCACTCATCCCCGACCCTCCAGCGGACCCGACCCCCATGAGCGATGAAAAAAAATCCAGCCTGAGTTACAAGGACGCCGGCGTGGATATCGATGCGGGCAATGCGCTGGTCGAGCGCATTCGCGGTGTATCCAGGCGCACCAGCCGACCCGAGGTGCTGGGCGGCCTGGGCGGTTTCGGCGCCCTGTGCGAGATTCCCGCCGGCTACCGTGAACCCGTGCTGGTCTCGGGCACCGACGGCGTCGGCACCAAGCTGCGCCTGGCCATGGACCTGGGAGTCCACGACAGTATCGGTATCGACCTGGTGGCGATGTGCGTCAACGACCTGGTGGTGGCGGGCGCGGAGCCGCTGTTCTTCCTCGATTACTACGCCACCGGCGCCCTCAACGTGGACACGGCCGCCGCCGTGGTAACGGGCATCGGCGCCGGCTGCGAACAGGCCGGCTGCGCGCTGGTCGGCGGCGAGACCGCTGAAATGCCCGGCATGTACGAGGGCGAGGACTACGACCTGGCCGGCTTCTGCGTCGGTGTGGTGGAGAAGTCGGCGATCATCGATGGCAGCAAGGTGCGCGCCGGCGACGCGCTGCTGGGCGTCGCCAGCAGCGGCCCGCATTCCAACGGTTACTCGCTGATCCGCAAGATCATCCAGGTGAGCGGCGCCGACCTGGGCCAGCCCTTCGGCGACTCCACCCTGGGCGCGACCCTGCTGGCGCCGACCACCATCTACGTGAAGGCGCTGCTGGCGCTGCGCGAGCAGGTGGAAATCCGCGCATTGTCCCATATCACCGGCGGCGGGCTCAGCGAGAACCTGCCGCGCGTACTGCCCGCCGACTGCGGCGCCGTCATCGACACCGGCAGCTGGCAATGGCCGGCGATTTTCAGCTGGCTGCAGGAGCAGGGCAACGTGGCCAGCGACGAGATGTACCGCACCTTCAACTGCGGCATCGGCATGGTGGTGTGCGTGGCACAGCAGGACGTCGACGCGGCCCTGGCCGGCCTGGCCGCGGCGGGACACGAGGCGCGCCTGATAGGCCGCGTAACGCAGGGCGAGAACCGGGTCGAACTCACCCCATGAAGCGGCCCCGGCTGGGCATTCTCATCTCGGGCCGCGGCTCCAACATGCTCGCCTTCATCGACGCCTGCGCACGCGGCGAGTTGGACGCGGACATCGCCGTGGTCCTGAGCAACAAACCCGGCGCCGGCGGGCTGGAGAAAGCCGCGGCGGCGGGCATTCCCACAGCCTGTATCGATCACCGCGACTACGCTTCGCGCGAGGCCTTCGACGCCGCGCTGGTGGGCGAACTGGAGCGCCACGACATCGACGCGGTGGTGCTGGCCGGCTTTATGCGCATCCTGACGCCGGTGTTCATCGAGCCGTTCTACGGCCGCCTGTTCAACATCCACCCGTCACTGCTGCCGAAGTACCCGGGGCTGAACACCCACCAGCGCGCCCTCGACGCGGGCGACGCCGAAGCCGGCGTCACCGTGCACTTCGTCACCCCGGAACTGGACGGCGGGCCGCCGGTGCTGCAGGCGCGCGTCCCGGTGCTCGCCGGCGACAGCGCGGAGACCCTGGCCGCGCGGGTGCTGGAGCAGGAGCACCTGATCTACCCGCTGGCCATTCGCTGGTTCCTTGAGGGACGCCTGCAGCTGCGCGGCGACGGCGCCTGCCTGGACGGCGAACCGCTGCCGCCGACGGGGATAGATTTCTGCGCGCAGCCGCGCTGAGCGGATCAGGCTTTCGGCAGGGTGACGCCGACCTGGCCCTGGTACTTGCCGCCACGGTCCTTGTAGCTGACCTCGCAGACCTCGTCCGACTCGAAGAACAGCATCTGCGCCACGCCCTCGTTGGCGTAGATCTTCGCCGGCAGCGTCGTGGTATTGGAGAACTCCAGGGTGACGTGACCCTCCCACTCCGGCTCCAGCGGCGTCACGTTGACGATGATGCCGCAACGCGCGTAGGTGGACTTGCCCAGGCAGATGGTCAGCACGTTGCGCGGGATGCGGAAATACTCCACGGTGGCGGCCAGCGCAAAGGAGTTGGGCGGGATCACACAGACGTCGCCGACCACGTCGACGAAGCTGTCCTGGTCAAAGCCCTTGGGGTCGACGGTGGCGGAATTGATATTGGTGAAGACCTTGAACTGGTTTGAGCAGCGCACATCGTAGCCGTAGCTGGATGTGCCGTAGGAGATCAGCCGCTCGCCGTCGCGCTCGCGCACCTGCCCCGGTTCGAAGGGTTCGATCATGCCGTGCTGCTCCGCCATGCGGCGAATCCAGCGGTCTGCCTTGATACTCACGTCACACTCGTCCTGTCACCCGGGCGCACGCCCGCTGCCGTTGTCAATCTTCGGAGATGCGGATTTCCGGGAACTGCCGCACCACCGCGTCGGTTTTCTGCGCCAGCGCGGCCTCCACCGCAGCGGCGGCTTCGAGGTACAAGCCAGCCTCCGTCGAATCCGGCGCGGCCACCACGGTGGGCGTTCCCGCGTCGGTCTGTTCACGAATGGACAGCGCCAGCGGCAGGCTGGCGAGCAGGGGCACACCGTAATCGTCGGCGATACGCTGCCCGCCGGCGCTGCCGAATATGTGTTCCGCGTGCCCACACTGGCTGCACACGTGCACCGCCATGTTCTCCACGATGCCCAGCACCGGCACGTCGACCTTGCGGAACATCTCGATCCCCTTCTGCGCGTCCAGCAGCGCGATGTCCTGCGGCGTGGTCACGATGACCGCGCCGGACACCCTGGCCTTCTGCGACAGGGTGAGCTGGATATCTCCGGTACCCGGCGGCATATCGATCACCAGGTAGTCCAGTTCGCCCCACAGGGTCTGCTCCAGCATCTGCGTCAGGGCGCCGCCGGCCATGGGCCCGCGCCAGACCATCGGCGTGCGCTCGGTGACCAGGTAGCCCATGGACATCGTCTGCAGGCCGTGGGCCGGCACCGGCAACAACCACTGCCCGTCCTTCTGCTCCGGGCGCACACTCTCGGCTATGCCCAGCATCAGCTGCTGGCTGGGACCGTAGATATCGGCGTCCAGCAGGCCCACGCGGGCGCCGCGCGCCTGCAGCGCGAGCGCCAGGTTGACCGAGGTGGTGGATTTGCCCACCCCGCCCTTGCCGGACGCGACGGCGATGATGTGTTTGATGTTTTCCATGCGTACCCCGAATCCGTTGGCGAGAAAAGCGCGCCGCGTCGACCCCCTCTCCGGGATCGGCACGGATCGTTGCAACTCGTCGCCGCGCGCGACCGCCACGCCAAACGCGCAGCGGCGAGGCCCGCTAGTATAGGGACAAGGCTGTCGCACAACAATGCCAGTGCAATGCCGCCGCGTGAAAACACCGCGCAAACAGGCTATAGTAGCGCCCCTTTTTTCGAGCCTACCCACGAGCCATGGCAGGACAACCGCCCCGCAAGATACTGGTGACCAGCGCGCTACCCTATGCGAACGGCTCGCTGCACCTCGGCCACCTGCTGGAGCAGGTGCAGACCGATATCTGGGTGCGTTTCCAGAAATCGCGCGGGCACGATTGCACCTATGTCTGCGCGGACGACGCCCACGGCACCGCCATCATGCTCACCGCGGAGAAACTCGGTATCAGCGCGGAGGAACAGATCGACCGCGTCAAGCAAGAGCACGAACGCGACAGCGCCGGCTTCCTCATCGGTTTCGACAATTTCCACACCACGCATTCCGAGGAAAACCGCCAGTGGTGCGAGCGCATCTACGGGCGGCTGCGCGACAACGGGCATATCGCCACCCGCGAAATCACGCAGGCCTACGACCCGGAGAAAAACCTGTTTCTCTCCGACCGCTTCATCAAGGGCAGCTGTCCACGCTGCAAGACACCGGGCCAGTACGGCGATAACTGCGAGGCCTGCGGCGCGACCTACAGCCCGCTGGAGTTGATCGACCCGGTGTCGGCCCTGTCCGGGGCCCGGCCGGTGGAGAAGGCATCCACGCATTTCTTTTTCCGCCTGCCCGAGTTCCAGTCCCTGCTCGAGCGCTGGCTCGATTCGGACACCCTGCAGAGCCAGGTGGCAAACAAGCTGCGCGAATGGCTGCAGGCGGGCCTGCAGGAGTGGGACATCAGCCGCGACGCGCCCTACTTCGGTTTCGAAATCCCCGGAGAGCCGGGCAAGTATTTCTATGTCTGGCTGGACGCACCCATCGGCTACATCGCCAGCTTCCAGAACTACTGCGAACGCACCGGCCACCCCTTCGAGCCCTATTGGGAGCGCGGCCACGACACCGAGTTGTACCACTTCATCGGCAAGGACATCGTCAACTTCCACGGCCTGTTCTGGCCCGCGATGCTGGACTCGGCGGGACTGCGCGCCCCGACATCCATTTTCGTGCACGGTTTCCTCACGGTGAACGGCACCAAGATGTCCAAGAGCCGCGGCACCTTCATCAATGCGCGCACCTACCTGGACCACCTGGACCCGGAGTACCTGCGCTACTACTTCGCCGCCAAGCTGAACGCGAGCGTGGACGATATCGACCTCAACCTGGACGATTTCGTGCAGCGCGTGAACTCGGACGTGGTCGGCAAGGTGGTGAACATCGCCAGCCGCTGCGCCGGCTTTTTACGCAAGGGTTTCGACAACACACTGGCGCCAGACTGCGCCGGGCATGAGCAGGTGCAGGCGTTCATCGACGCCGGCGAAGAAATCGCCGCGCTGTACGAGGCGCGCGAATTCAACAAGGCGATACGCGAGATCGTCGCGCTCGCCGACCGCGCCAACCAGTACATCGACGAGCGCAAGCCCTGGGTACTGGCGAAGGAGCCGGGCAACGAAAAGGCGGTGCACGACGCCTGCAGCGTCGGTATCAACCTGTTCCGCGTGCTGATGACCTACCTCAAGCCGGTGCTGCCGGCGATGGCGGAGAAAGCGGAAACCTTCCTCAACGTGTCCCTGGACTGGACGGAATTGCAGGGGCCCCTGGTCGGTCACAGGCTGAACAAGTTCAAACCACTGCTCACCCGAGTCGACCCGGAGCGGGTGGAGGCGATGATCGAGGCGAGCCGGGAGGCCGCACCGGCGAGCGCGCAGGAGGCGAGCGCGCAGGAGGAGACAGTGCAGGACGATACCATCGGGTTCGACGACTTCGCCAGGGTGGACCTGCGCGTGGCCGAAATCGTCGCCGCCGAACACGTGGAGGGCGCCGACAAGCTGCTGCGCCTGACCCTGTCGCTGGGCGACGGGCAGGCGCAGCGCCAGGTGTTCGCCGGCATCAAGGCCGCCTACGCGCCACAGGACCTGGTCGGGCGGCTGACCGTGGTGGTGGCCAACCTGGCGCCGCGCAAGATGCGCTTCGGCGTCTCGGAGGGCATGGTGCTGGCGGCAGGGCCCGGTGGCGAGGACATCTTCCTGCTGCAACCCGACCCCGGCGCACGGCCCGGCATGCAGGTCAAGTAGGGCGGGGCTTTGCGACCCGGGTAACAGATTGGCAAGACAGCACTAGACTAATGGTCGTTAGTTTGTTAAATCAAACTGCGCTGGGGAAAGGTAAGCGCTAGAATAGCGCCCTGACGCGACATTGCGCCGGGCGGTCCCCCAGCGGCGCAACGAGAGAACACGCATGTTTGCAGACTACTCCGTACTGTTGATCGGCGCGATCCTGGTCAACAACTTCGTACTGGTCCAGTTTCTGGGCCTGTGCCCGTTCATGGGCGTGTCCAACAAGCTGGAGACCGCCATGGGCATGTCCATGGCCACGACCTTCGTACTCACTCTCGCCTCCGCGGTGAGCAACCTGACCTACCATTTCATCCTGCTGCCGCTGGGCCTGGCCTACCTGAAGACCATCGCCTTCATCCTGGTCATCGCCGTGGTGGTGCAGTTCACGGAGATGGTGGTGCGCAAGTCCAGCCCGCTGCTGTACCGCGTACTCGGCGTCTACCTGCCGCTGATCACCACCAACTGCGCCGTGCTGGGCGTCGCCCTGATCAATATCAGCAAGGACCACAGCTTCATGCAGGCGTTGTTCTACGGCTTCGGCGCCGCCGTGGGGTTCTCCCTGGTGCTGGTGCTGTTCGCGGCCATGCGCGAGCGCCTGGCCGTGGCCGATGTGCCCGTGCCGTTCCAGGGCGCAGCAATCGGCATGATCACCGCGGGCCTGATGTCGCTGGGCTTCATGGGCTTCGCCGGACTGGTATAGCCACACGATGATCGAGACGCTCACACAGTACCCGTTGCTCGCCGCACTGCTGGCCCTGGTCGGCATGGCCGCCGTGTTCGGCGCCGTGCTCGGTTTCGCGGCCATTCGCTTCCGCACCGAGGGCAACCCGATTGTCGACCAGATCAACGACATACTGCCGCAAACCCAGTGCGGCCAGTGCGGTTACCCCGGCTGCAAGCCCTACGCCGAGGCGATCGCCAATGGCGAGGCGATCAACAAGTGCCCGCCCGGCGGCGAGGCCGGCATCCAGGCGCTGGCGGACCTGCTCGACCAGGAGTTCGTACCGCTGGACGAGGAACACGGTGAAGAAGACCCGCGCCCGGCGATGGCGTTTATCCGTGAGGATGAGTGCATCGGCTGCACCAAGTGCATCCAGGCCTGCCCGGTGGACGCGATACTGGGCGCGGCCAAGCAGATGCACACAGTGATCGCCAGCGAGTGCACCGGCTGCGACCTGTGCGTGGAGCCCTGCCCCGTCGACTGCATCGACATGATCCGCGAGGAGGAGTCACTGCAGAACTGGCACTGGCAGTTGCCCGACCCGGTCAGCCGCAAGGTGGAGATCATCGCCACGGACAATCCCGACGCCCGGGATCGCGCCGCATGAGAAAAATTTTCGATTTCCACGGCGGCATTCACCCGCCGGAAAACAAACACCAGTCCGTGCGCACGCCGATCGCCGACGCCGGCATACCCCCGGAGCTGGTCATTCCACTGTCGCAGCACATCGGCGCGCCGGCGGTACCCAGCGTCGCGGTCGGCGAACGCGTCCTGAAAGGCCAGGTAATCGCCCAGCCCCGGGGTTTCGTCAGCGTACCCAAGCACGCGCCCAGTTCCGGCACGGTCAGCGCTATCGAGGACCGCCTCATCCCGCACCCCTCCGGGCACAGCGCGCCGTGCATCGTCATCGCCACCGACGGCCAGGACGAGTGGATAGCGCACAGCGGCACCCCCGACTACCGGCAGCTGGACAAGGCCGCGCTGCTGGAAAAAATTCGCTGTGCGGGTATCGCGGGCATGGGCGGCGCCGGCTTTCCCAGCGCGGTGAAGCTGTCTATCCAGCCGCACCACACGATCCAGACCCTGATCATCAACGGCACCGAGTGCGAGCCCTACATCACGGCTGACGACATTCTCATGCGCGAGCGCGCACAGCAAATCATCGCCGGCGCGCAGATCCTCGCGCACCTGATCGAACCCGGGGAGACGCTGATCGGGGTCGAGGACAACAAGCCCGAGGGTATCGCCGCACTGCGCGCCGCCGCCAGCGGTACCGACATCGAGGTCGTGGAATTTCCCACCAAGTACCCCTCAGGGGGCGAGAAGCAGCTTATCGAAATCCTCACCGGCAAGCAGGTGCCCAGCGGCGGCCTGCCCGCGGATGTCGGCGTGGTGTGCCAGAACCTGGGCAGCACGGTGGCCATCCACGACGCCATCGTGGAGGGACGCCCGCTGATCTCGCGGGTCACCACGGTGACCGGTAACAGCGTGCGCGAGCCGCAGAACTTCCAGGTATTGATCGGCACGCCGATGCGCTACCTGCTCGACAGGGCCGGTTACGAGCCCGCGAGGGGCAACCGCCTCATCATGGGCGGCCCGATGATGGGCTTTACCGTGCCCGACGACCGCGTGCCCGTGGTGAAAACGACGAACTGCCTGCTGGCCCCCACCGAGGAGGAACTGCCCACGCCGCCGCCGGCCCAGGCCTGTATCCGCTGCGGCATGTGCGCCGAGGCCTGCCCGGTGAGCCTGTTGCCGCAGCAGCTGTTCTGGTTCGCCCAGGGCAAGGAGCATGAAAAGCTCGAACAACACAACCTGTTCGACTGCATCGAGTGTGGCGCCTGCTCCTACGTCTGCCCCAGCAATATTCCCCTGGTGCAGTATTACCGCGCCTCCAAGGCGGAGATCCAGCAGCAGCGCCGCGACCACGAAAAAGCCGAACACTCGCGGCAGCGTTTCGAGGCGCGCCAGGAACGACTGGAACGCGCTGAGCGGGAAAAGGAGGAGAAGCGCGCCGCTCGCAAGCGCGCCGCCGAGGAAAAGGCCCGTCAGGCTGGCGGCGACGGCGAGGAAGACCCGATACAGGCGGCGATAGAGCGCGCCAGGGCGAAGAAGGCCGTACAGCAGGCCGGCGGCGGCGAGAGCGAACTGGAGAAACTGGAAAAAGCCGTGGTCTCCGCGCGCAAGCGCCTGGAGACGGCGAGCGCGAAACTGGCCGAGGCGCAGGCCCAGGGCTCGGACCTGGTGGATGCCCTGCAGACCGGCGTGGACAAAACGCGCGGCAAGCTCGAAGCGGCGGAAAAAGCCCTGCAGGACTACCAGGCCAGCGATAGCGCCGCGGCGCAGGACGCCGCGCAGCCGGGCGATGCCGCCCAGGCCGCCATCGAGAAAGCGATGGCCGCGCGCGCCGCCGAGGCGAGCCTGAGCCCGCAGGAAAAGGCGCGCAAGGACCTGAAAAAACTTGAACAGCGCCTGCAAAAATCGCGCGACAAACTCGCCGCCAGCCGCGAGTCAGGGGAGGAGGAAAAAATCATCGAGGCACTGGAAGCCACCGTGACCCGCCTGCAGGACAAGGTCGAGGAAGCACGTATCGCCGTGCAGGACGCGGAGGAAGCATAAGTGGCCCTGTTGCGCCTGTCCTCTCCCCACGCCCACGGCCCCATGAGCACCGCGCGCGTCATGCAGAACGTGCTGTTGGCGACCGTGCCGGGAATCATCGTGCTGACGCATTTTTTCGGCTTTGGCACGCTGGTGAATATCGCCTGGGGATGCGTGGTAGCCGTGGCCTGCGAAAGCCTCGCACTGAAGCTGCGCGGCCGCCCGCCGGGCTTTTACCTGCGCGACTGCAGCGCGCTGGTCACCGCCTTCCTGCTGTGCATCGCGCTGCCGCCCTACTCTCCGTGGTGGCTGATCGCCATCGGCATCGCCAGCGCGCTGTTCCTGGGCAAGCATTTCTACGGCGGACTGGGCTACAACCCCTTCAACCCTGCCATGGTCGGTTACGTCGTACTGCTCATCTCTTTCCCGGTGCAGATGACCACGTGGGCGGCGCCGCGCGGCGTGGGCGAACTCCCCGGCCTGCTCGAAGCACTGCAGGCCTGTTTCAATCCGGCCTCCTTTGACGCCGTCACCGCGGCGACGCCACTGGACGTGATGCGCCAGAACAACAGCCTGCTGGTGGAAGACCTGTGGCAACGCACGCCGCAGTTCGGTCGCTGGGCCGGCATCGGCTGGGAGTGGGCCAACCTCGCCTTTCTCGCCGGCGGCTGCTGGTTACTGTACCGGCGCATCTTCACCTGGCACGCGCCGCTGGCCATGCTCGCCAGCATCGCCCTGCTCGCCGCGCTGTTCTACGACGGCGGCAGTTCCGCCAGCGGCGGCTCGCCGCTGTTCCACCTGCTGTCCGGGGCCACCATGTTCGGCGCCTTCTTTATCATTACCGACCCGGTGAGTTCAGCGGTGTCGGTGCGCGGGCGACTGGTATACGGCGCCCTCATCGGCGTGCTGGTCTACACGATACGCGTGCGCGGCAATTATCCGGACGCGGTGGCGTTCGCGGTCCTGATCATGAACTTCGCCGCGCCCTTCATCGACCACTACACGCAACCGCGCACCTACGGGCACGCCCGCGGCGGCAAGGAGGACTGACATGCTCGGACAGTCCATCACCCGCAACAGCGTCCTGCTGGGCCTGTTCGCCGTGTGCACCACGGTGCTCATCGTCGGCACGCAACTGCTCACCGAGGACGATATCGCCCGGCAGGTGCGCATGGCCGAGGAAAAGGCGCTGCTGGAGATCGTACCGCGTGACCGCCACGACAATTCCATGCTCGACGACACCCTGCCCGTGGGCCCGGAGGCGAGCGGCCTGGGGCTGCGCCAGGACAAGCAGATTCACCTGGCGCGGCGCAATGGCAAGGTCGTCACGGCGATCATCCCCGCGGTGGCGCCGGACGGTTACACCGGTGACATCGACCTGATCGTCGGCGTCAACCGCGACGGCAGCCTCGCCGGCGTACGGGTGCTCGCGCACCGGGAAACGCCGGGCCTGGGCGACAAGGTGGACCTGCGCAAATCCGACTGGATACTCGGCTTCGCCGGGCGCTCCCTGCAAAATCCGACAGTGGAACGCTGGGCAGTCAGGAAGGACAGGGGTGAATTCGACCAGTTCACCGGTGCCACCATCACCCCGCGCGCGGTTGTCGCGGCGGTTTTGCGCACCTTACAATACGCCCAGGCGAACCGGGGCGCCCTGTTCGCACAGCCGGAGCAGCAACCGGCAGGAGGTAAGTCATAGTGGCCACACCCAGTTACGGGGAGCTGTCCCTCAACGGCCTGTGGAAGAACAACCCGGCCATCGTCCAGCTGCTCGGCCTGTGCCCATTGCTGGCGGTCACCGGCACGGTCGTCAACGCCATCGGCCTGGGCCTGGCGACGATCCTGGTGCTGATTTGCTCGAACACCGCGGTCTCCATCATTCGCAATATCGTCTCCGACGCGGTGCGCCTGCCCGCCTTCGTGATGATTATCGCGGCGGCGGTTACCTGCATCGAACTGCTGATGCAGGCCTTCGCCTATGAGCTGTACCAGATCCTGGGCATATTCCTGCCGCTGATCACCACCAACTGCGTCATCCTCGGGCGCGCCGACGGCTTTGCGGCGAAAAACAGCCTGGCACCGGCCATGTACGACGGGCTGATCATGGGCGTGGGGTTTACCGCCGTGCTGGTCGTGCTGGGCGGCCTGCGCGAGCTGTTCGGCACCGGCGTGCTGTTTGCCAACATGGACCTGCTGTTCGGCCCCGGCGCCGCGGCGTGGAAGGTCGTGGTGTTCGACAACTACCAGCCCTTTTTGCTGGCCATACTGCCTCCCGGCGCGTTTATTTTCACCGGCCTGCTGATCGTGCTGAAGAATCTCATCGATGACCGTATCAAGAAATACCAGGATGCGCTCAGGGAAAAACCGGTGAAAGGTTCCAAGCGCGTGCGGGTTACGGGAACCATTTCCTAGAGTATCCGCGGGCGGTCGTCCCGCGGTTGCTTGTTTACCTCTTTTTTTCTGCCCTCTTTCTGCGCTGGCGCGGGGTTTGGTGATAGGTCGCTGGATTCCCGCTTGCGCGGGAATGACGGGGGAGTGCGCGGGAATGACGGGGGGGGGGTGAGTCAGGCCAGGGCCAGGGTGTCGAGCAATTCGTCCACTGCGGCGTCGTCCATGCCGCGGTTCTCCAGCTCACAGCTGTAGGTGATGTACAGCAGCATGGCGCCGGCGGCGACGTACCACTCGCGCATGGCCGCGCCCTCCTCCTCCCGGCTGCCGCGCAGGCCGCTGAAGTCGCCCAGGGTGACGCTGTCCAGCGCTCCTGCACCCGCCTCCTGGCGCGCCAGTTCCTCCACGTCCTGCGGGCTGAAGGCTCCCGCCTCGCGGTGCAGGGTGCTGATCTCGATGCAGCCGACCCCGTCGCGGTCGCCCACCAGGATGCTGTCCTCTTCCGCCTCGGCCCACCACTCGGGGGGCAGGGCCAGGGTCCACCACTCGGTTTCCAGTACGTTCATCATTCGTTCCGCAGTTCCCGGGACATGAGCAGGGCGTCCTCGCGCCCGTCCGCGCCCGGGTAGTAGTTCTTGCGCACGCCGTCCGGCCTGAAGCCCCGCGAGGCATACAATTCACGCGCCGCGCGGTTGGAGACACGCACCTCCAGCAGGCAACGGCGGCAGCCGCGCTCGCGCAGCCTGGCCAGGGCCTCATCCACCAGGCAGGCGCCGAAGCCGCGCCGGCGGCACAGGCCGCTGACGCCGACGTTGTAGATACTGCACTCGTCCAGCACACGGGCGAAGACGATATAGCCCACCAGTTGCCCCCGTTCCTCCAGCACCAGCACTTCCTCGTCCAGGCCGCGCTCGCCATCCAGGGCAGTGTCGAAACGCCTGCGGCCCCAGGGGCTTGGGTTAACCGCCGCGTCCAGTGCCTCCAGCGCGGCGGCGTCACACGGCTGGGCTGCACGGGGACGGGGTGGCACGGCGCCTTTCCGCGACGCTAGAGCAGGGCCAACAGCGCGTCCCAGGCGCCGCGTTTCAGCGCAGGCCTGGACAGCATGTCACGGGTGGCGGGCACCTGCACGACGCGCACCATGTGTTGTGCGGCGTCCAGCCAGTGCGCGGCGCTCTCACCGAGCACCACCAGGCCGCTGCAACCGCTATCCTGCAGGCGGCGCTCGACAAAGGCGGCCAGGCCGGCCCGCGCCGCGTCCTCGCCGTTGTCCAGCTGCCGGTTGTTGTGCAGGGGCCAGTCGAACTGCGCGAACTGCGCCTTGACCGGGAGCGCCTGCCGGCTGTCACCGGCGCTGAGCAGCAGGGCGCCGGCCATGGCGCCGACCAGCGCGGCCTGCTCCGCCGCCAGCGGCTGACCGCCCAGGTCCTCCAGCCACAACCAGGGCCCGGCGAGTATCGCGGCGAGACTGAAACGCACGGCGGGCGCCGCTTCAGGGCGCGGCGCCGGAGTCACCGGCGGCGGGCGGCGGGCGGGCTCCAGGTCCGGCAGGGGCTGCCGCGCAGCTGCCGCGGGGGCCGGCGGCTCTGAAGGGGCTGATGGCTCTGCGGGGGCTGATGGCGCTACGGCGGCTGATGGCGTCGCCACAGCGGGCGCCCGGGGGACCAGCGCCAGGCGGCGACTGGGGGCCGCGCCGGGAAGCTGGCCACGCGACACGTAGCTGTCGATGCCCAGCGCCTGCAGGTAAGCCATGCGGGAAAGTTCGTGCAACTGTGGCCCCGTACCCCGATAAGATCGTGCCACGAGTCTACCAGTTTTGCCCCGCCGCCTACATCCAGCGCCAACCGTGCTTGCGGAAAAATCGCCACGCCGAACGCAGAAACAGCACCTGGTGGCGCCAACCCTTGCGTGCGGCGTAGCCGCCGTGGTGCACGATGCGCATCGCGGGATCAAACACCAGCCGGCCCGTCGCGCGCAGCCGCAGGGACAGGTCGAAATCCTCGAAATAGAGGAAGAAATCCTCGTCGAAGCCCCCCACCTGGCGCAGTGCGGCGCTGCGCACCAGCATGAAGCAGCCGCTGGCCAGGTCCACCTCCGCCGGCTCCCCACGCGCGCAGACGTCGCGCATCTCGTAGAGCGCCAGGCGCCCGGCGCAGGCGCGACGCAGCGCCGCCGGCGCGAAGCCGCGCAGCAGCAGGACGAGCACGCTGGGATAGCGCTTGCAGAGGAACTCCTGCGCGCCCGCAGGCCCCACCACGAAGGGACTGAGCAGGGCGATGCCCGGGTCCGCCGCCAGCGCCGCCAGGCCGCGCGCCAGGGCCTGTTCGTGCAGCTCGGCGTCCGGGTTCAGCACCAGGTGCACCTCGCTGTCCAGCTCGCCCAGCAGGGCGTTGTGGCCGGCGCCGAAACCCCGGTTGTCAGGTAGTTCGTGCAGGGTCACGGGCAGACCCTGTGCGCGCCAGCGCGGCAGCTCGTCGCGCAGCGCGCCGCGGTAGGCCGCGGCGGAGGCATTGTCCACCAGGTGCACGCACAACTCCCCCAGCAGGCCCGCCTCGCGCGCCGCTGCCGCCGCGACCGCGAGGCTGTCCAGCACGCGCTGCAACAGCGGCAGCGCGCTGTTGAACAGCACGATGGCGACAGACAGGTTGACCACCTTGTGGGGGCTTGCAGGCATCGGCCGATGGTAGCAGGTGCCGGGGCATCCAGACCACGCGCGGCGCGCGCTTTCGCGGCCACCCGGCGGCCCGGCAAGAGCGCGCGCGGGCGCAAAAACACCTATTGTGAAAAATCACAAAAACGGCCTAGAGCCCTGTAATCCATAGAGTTTCCAAAGGAGGCCATGGTAAGCTGTCAGCGGGCACATAATTCAAAGGTTGACTCTGTAGGCAAACGCCGCAGAATCGGCCAAGGGACCGTTAAAATATCAAGACCCGCTATTCCAGTGGGCAACAGGGGACGACGATGATCATCAGGGGCGCCACTCTATTCAGCCGTGCGGCTGCGTTTTTTGTCATGCTGTTTACGATCACCGCCTGCGGCGGCGGGGGTGGCGGCGACAGTTTCCTCGGGGACCCCGAGAACGAGCTGCGGCTCACGCTACTCGACCCCGATGGCAACGAGACCGCCGTCATCACCTCCAACCGGCCCGGCACCCTGCAGGTCAAACTGTCCGGCAGCAACAAGCGCGACGTGGTCATCACCGCCGACGTGACCCTGGGCACACTGATACCCACCACCGGCACGGCCCTGACCGACAGCAGCGGTATCGCCACCTTCCAGATCGAGGCCGGACCCGAGCGCGGCGCCGGCACCGTCAACGTGTCCGCCGCGACAGAGAACGGCAACGTGACCGCCTCACTGGGTTACCAGATCGGCGAACAGGGACTGACCATCGGCTACTTTGACGACGACGGCATGTTTGTCGAGGGGCAGATCAAGATCGACCCCGGCACATCGCTCGCGGCCGGCGGTAACGCGGAACTTTCCGTGGTGGCCATTGATGGCGACGGCAACCGGCTGACCACGGTCGAGACCGTCAACTTCAGCAGCGGCTGCATCGCCGGTGGACTGGCCACCATCAACCCCGAAAACCCGGTTTCAACCGTCAATGGCGAGGCCTCCACCCTGTACTCCGTGCTGGGCTGCACTGGCCTGGATGAAATCACCGCCAGCCTTGTCGGCACCAGCGCACAGGCGACCGGTTCCCTCACCGTTGCAGCGCCTTCCGCCAACGCGGTGCAATTCGTCAGCGCCGAGCCGCAACTGATCGTACTCAAGGGTACTGGCGGCCAGAACCGCGACGAAACTTCCGATGTCGTCTTCCGCGTGGTGGACGGTATCGGCCAGCCGCTGCAGGGCGTCACGGTCAATTTCTCACTGGACACCAACGTGGGCGGCATAACGCTGTCGACCCCCTCGGCGTTTAGCGACGGCGACGGGCAGGTACAGGTAACGGTTTCCTCCGGTGACGTCGCCACCACGGTCCGCGTCATCGCGACCATTTTCAGCAATGGCGAGGAAGTGGGCACCGTATCCGACCTGCTGACCATTACCACAGGCCTGCCCGACCAGAACTCCATCAGCCTCGCGGTTAGCGATACCTTCGTAGTGGAGAACGGTATGCGCGTGGACGGCGTGGAGCGCGAGCTCACCGTTTCCATGGCGGACAAGTTCAACAACCCCGTGGTCGACGGCACCGCCGCGGTGTTTACCACCGAGTACGGCGCGATCGTCGGCTCCTGCTTCACCGTCGACGGCGTTTGCAGTGTGACCTGGCGCAGCCAGGAGCCGCGCTACCCGACACTGACGGGCGACGATTTCATACGGACGATTTTCGATCCCGACTACAACTGCCCCAGCCACGACGCCTCCGCCGGCCCCTGCCCCGACGACCTGGGCTACACCCGCGGCGGCCGCTCCACCATCACCGTGCACGCTATCGGCGAGGAGTCCTTCGTGGACCGCAACGGCAACGGCATCATCGACCAGGACGAGGCCGCGCTGTTCGAGAACCTGCCCGAGGCGTTTACCGACCACAACGAGGATGGGGTCTACACGCCGGCGCTGCCGGAGTGTATCGCCGCCCCCATGGGCTCGTCGCAGTGTATCGCCGGCCAGGAAGAGATTTTCATCGACTTCAACTCCAACCAGGCCTACGACCTGAACGACTCGCCCGCCGTCTACAACGGTCTGCTCTGCCCGCCGGAGGGCGACGGCGTCTGGTGTAGCCGCGAACTGGTGCACGTGCGCGACGATATCGTGGTCACCCTGTCCGCCGCGCCGGTCTGGGATATCCTGCTGCTGGACGGCAGAACGCCCATCGGCACGACAGAGTTTGGCGAGACGCACACGGCGCTGATCTCCGACCTGTTCAACTCCCCGCCCCCCGGAGGCTCTGAAGTGTCCGTGTCCGCCGAGGGCGACTGTGAACTGCTGTCGGATTCGTCTTTCGAGGTGCCCAACTTCTACAACCAGGGCGCCTACGCCATCCCGGTACTGACGGTACCGCCGGAAAACCCCAGCGGCGATCCGGGCTTCCTGCGCATTACCCTGGATCCGGTCGGGGACTCCTCGTACACCGAGTTCTTCAACTGCGAACAGATCGTGTGCGACGGGTTCAGCCCTGAGCCTCCCGATTGCGATCCCAACAACCCGACTCCCTGAGCGGGGCCAGGCCAGAAAAGCCGCGATCGTCGATCGCGGCTTTTTTTTGCCAGGACAATGATGAATGCGGCGGGGTTTTGCGCCCATTTGCCGCCGCTGGCGCCGTGCTATGCTAGCGGCAGACAAGGAAGCCACCGGGACGACTCCCGCAATGACCAGATTCAGCGGCCCCCTCCGCACCACCATCCGCGTCACCGTGGTGAGTGTCTTCATACTCGCCACCCTGCTTACCGTCGCCCTGGCGAGCGGCCTGCAGTACTACTTCGGCCAGGCCCTGGCCAGGCAGACCGCCTCGGACCTCTATGCAACCGCCTCTTCCAGCATCGCCGTGGAGGTGGCGAACGTGGGCCGGGTGAACGCCAACGTCATCGACCTGCTCGCCCACAACCCGGTACTGCAGAACATGGAACAGGCGCAGGATATACTGCGGGTGTTCGCCGGCGTACTGGAAAAAACCCCCCTGTACTACGGCATCTACCTGGGTAGCGGGGACGGCAGCTTCTACGAGGTCATCAACCTCGATTCCAGCCCGCGCGCACGCGCCGTGCTGCGCGCCCTGCCGACCGACCGCTGGCTGGTGCTGGAGGTCGATGCCGACGGCGCGGACACCGTGCGTCACTACCACTACCTCGACGCGAACATGCAGCGGCGTTTTTCCCGCTCCGAGCCGACCAGCTTCGACGTCAGCGCCCGCCCCTGGTACGCGTCGGCGATGCAGAGCGATGGCGCGGTGTTCACCGATCCCTACCTGTTCGCCCAGTCCGGCGATCCGGGGCGCACGGTGTCCCGGCGTATCGAGGGCACAGACACCGTGGTGGCCATCGATATCACGCTGTCGGCCTCGTCGCGCTTTCTGCGGGAACAAAAAATCGCCGAACACGGCGATGTCTACCTGTACACCGCCGACGGCGACATCCTCGCCTCCAGCCGCCAGGACGAAGCGGATCGCGCGGAACTGCCCGGAGTGCCCTTCGAGCTGACTGCGGCGGAGCGGCGCCTGGTGGGCGAACTGGGCGAACTGACCGTCTCCAACGAACTGAACTGGCCGCCGGTGGATTACGCCCAGACCGGGCGCCCCAGCGGCTACTCCGTGGACCTGCTGCGCCTGATCGCCGAGATGACCGGGCTGCGCCTGAAGTTCGTCAACGGCCACAGCTGGCCGGAACTGGTGGCGCTGTACCAGGCGGGCAAGATCGACCTGCTGCAATCGGTGGTGCTCACCGGCGAGAACGCCGCCTGGGGGCTGCCCGGCGAAAGCTACCTGCGCCTGCCCTACGCCCTGGTGACGACGTCGCAGGACAAAACCTACAGCGACCTGGGCGCTTTCCACGGCCGCGCCATCGCCATACCGCAGGGCTGGTCGGTGGCCGCCACCGTGCGCGAACGTTTTCCGGGCATCGAGTTACTGCCGGCGCGCTCCACCCTGCACGCCCTGCAAATGGTGCTCGCCGGGGAGGCGGACGCGGCCCTGGACAACGAGATCGTCATTCGTTACATCGCCGGCAAGCATTTCCTGGCGGGCCTGAAATACCACGGCGACGTGAACTTCGGCGCCGGGCCGGTACCCGACCGCCTGCACATCATGGTCAAACCGGAGCAGGCGCAACTGCGGGCGCTGCTGGACCGCGCTATCGCCGCCATCGGCGAGGAGCAGCACGCCTTCCTGCGCCAGCGCTGGCTGAGTTTCGAGACCGACCGGGCCGATCCCCTCGCCGGTCAGGTGCCCAGCCGCGAACTGCTGGCGCTGGCCGCCGACCCGTCACGCCACGCGCAGCTGGTGCCAACCGAGCTCGACGGCGAGCCCTACCTGGCCTATGCCACGCCGGTGGGCAACGCCGAGCGCCCCATCTACATGGGTATCCTGTCGTCGCCGTCCGCAGTATTCGACCCGGTACTGGACAAGGTCAAGCTGTCCAGCGCGATCACCACCGCGATCCTGTTGTGCCTGCTGCCGCTGTCCTGGTTTTTCGCCAATCCCATCGTGCGCCCGGTGAAACAGCTGGCGCGGGAGAACGACAAGGTCATGCGGCGCGAGTACGACGCGGTGCAGCGCGTTCCCTCCCATGTCAGGGAACTCGACGAATTGTCCGATTCCATGGTCAACATGGTCAACGCCATCAAGGCCCATGAACTCGCCCAGCGCCGCCTGATGGACTCGTTCATCGAGCTGATCGCCGGGGCGATCGATGACAAGTCCTCGTATACAGGCGCGCATTGCGAGCGTGTGCCGGAGCTGGCGTTGATGCTGGCGCAGCAAGCCTCGGCCAGCGACCACCCGGCGTTCACAGATTTTCACCTGGCCACGGAGGACCAGTGGCGCGAGTTCCGCATCGCCGCCTGGCTGCACGATTGCGGCAAGATCACCACGCCCGAGCATATCGTGGACAAGGGCAGCAAGCTGGAGACCATCTACAACCGCATCCACGAGGTGCGCACGCGCTTCGAGGTGCTGTGGCGCGATGCGGATGTCGACTACTGGCGCGGTCTCGCGCAGGACGACGCAGACCCCGGCGAACTGGCGGCACAGCGCGACCGGCGGCGGCAACAGCTGCAGGCGGACTTCGCCTTCGTCGCGCACTGCAATGTCGGCGGCGAATTCCTCGACGAGCAGAGCCGGGAGCGCCTGCGCGCCATCGCCGCGACCACCTGGCAACGCCATTTCGACGACCGCATCGGTCTGTCACCGGTGGAGGAGCTGCGCCTGCCGAATGTGGCGCCGGCCCTGCCCGCGACCGAGAACCTGCTGAGCGACAAGCCAAACCACCTGGTACAGCGCGAGAAATCCACTGATTACCCGCCGGAGCTGGGTATCGACATGGACGTGCCGACCTTCGAGGCGAATCTCGGCGAGGTCTACAACCTGTCCGTGTCGCGCGGCACGCTGACCACGGAGGACCGCTTCCGCATCAACGAGCACATGATCAGCACCATCAAGATGCTGGAAAGCCTGCCCTTTCCCGAGGAGCTGAAAAACGTGCCGCGCTACGCCTCCACCCATCACGAGACGATGAAAGGCACGGGCTACCCCCGCCGCCTGCCCGGCGCGGCGCTAAGTGTTCCCGAGCGCATCCTCGCCGTGGCGGACGTCTTCGAGGCGCTTACCGCCGGCGACCGCCCCTACAAGAAAGCCAAGCGCGTGTCGGAGGCCGTGGATATCCTCCACAGGATGGTGCAGGACAACCACATCGACCGGGACTGCTTCGAGCTGTTCATTCGCGACAAGGTCTACCTGCACTACGCGCAGGCCTTCCTGCCGCCGGAGCAGGTCGACCATGTGGACGAGTCGCGCTACCTCTCCGGCGGGAATCCCGCCTAGACACGCCGCCCACGGGCTATCAACGGACAAAAAAAACGCCGGGGCGACCCGGCGTTTTCCGTTTGGCTGGCGCGCTTATTCGAACCAGTTGTAGCGCACTTCCACACCGTAGTGGCGGCCCTTGGCGAGCGGCGAGAAGGTGCCGCCCCAGGCCACGCCCGTGGTGGAGAACTCGTCCGGCAGCTGGGTATCGCCACCGTGCTTGACCTCGTCCAGCAGGTTGCGGCCGTAGATGGAGAAGACCCAGTGTCCGTCGTTGGAGTAGAAATCCAGGCCCGCATCGAGAATCTCCTGTTCCAGGATGTAGCCGAGGTTGCTGTCGGTGAACATCGATTCGTCGCGGTAGGCGTAGTTCACACGCGAACTCATGTAACCCCAGCTACCCAGCTCCAGGTCGTGGTTCAGACCGAAGCTGTAGGTCCACTCGGGCGCCCGCGGCAGGTCCAGGTCCTCGTCCTTGCCGTCGACCACGCCGTCCTCGTTGAGGTCATCCTGGACAGAGTCGTACTCGGCGTCCGTGTAACCCACCGTGGCGATGGCCACAAGGTTCTCGGTGATGGGGAAGGTGGCGTCGACCTCGAAGCCCATGAGGGTGGCGTCGGCGGTGTTGCGGATCAACTGGATCACGCCGATCGGCCCTGCTTTGTTGATCTCACGCTGCATATCGCTGACTTCGTTGTAGAACACCGCGGCGTTCAAACGGCCCCAGGGATGGGTGGACTTGTAACCGATCTCGAAACTGTCCACCTGCTCCTGGTCGAAGGGCCCCGGCACGTCGTCCGGGTCCAGCGAGGTGTTGCGCAGGTTGTAACCGCCGGAGCGGAAGCCGCGTGTCCAGTGGCCGTAGATCCTGGAATCGTCGTTGAGATTGTAGGTGGCGCCCACCTTGGGCGACCAGCTGTCCCAGTCATCGTCGTCGACGAAATCGATATTACAGGTGCCATCGATCACGCTACAGGGATTGTCGCGACTGGGCGGCAGGGTCGCGATGCGCGCGTCCTTTTCCTCGTAGGTGTAGCGGATACCCAGGTTGAGCGTCCAGGCTTCATTGATATCGTAGTCGACCGCGGTGAATATCCCGTAGGTGTCGATGTCGAGATCGCCGCCGCCGTGGAAGGTGGCCAACGGCGCCACATTGCCGACAAGGTAGCCGCCGAGCAGGCGGTTTTCGTCGTAGGAGATATCGTTGGTGAAGTAGTACAGGCCGGTAGTCACATTGGCCTTCTCCGCGAACAAGCCGTTGTAGCGCAGTTCGTTGCTGTACTGCTCGGTCTCCAGCGAGGCCGGGGCGTGGAAAATCCACACCGGCTGGCCGTCGATATCGGCGAGGGAGTCGCCGCTGCCGTCGCGCCAGCCGAAGATATTGGTCACCGTGCCGTCGCCGAAATCCACGTCCCAGTTGGTCTCGAAGGCGACGAAATGCGCGTCGTTGTCCTGGAAACCCACCTCGTCGTAGGCGACGTCGAAGCTGTCACGCTTGGGCGGTCCGCCGAAGTCGATCGGTTGCAGCGGCGACTGACCGTCGAAATAGGCAGGGTCGACACCGGAACCGTTGCGGTGGCTCTGCGAGACCGGTCCGTCGCCCTCGATATCCGTGTACTGGTAGCGCAGGATGAACTCGAGCCGGTCGGTGGGCGTCCACTGCAGGGTCGGCCGCACCATGGTCTGCTCGATCGCGCCGACGTCGTCGCCGTCGAACTTGTTCTCCAGCCAGCCCTCGTCGTCGTTGTAGTACAGGGTCAGCCGCGCGCCGAAGGTGTCGGTGATCGGCCCGCCGATGGCGCCCATGTAATAGGTGTTGTAGCCGCCGTCATCGGTAGTGTCTGCGGCGACCTTGATGGTCGCATCCAGTTCGTCGCCAGGCTTCTTGGAGTTGAGCAGCACCGCGCCGCCGGTCACGTTGCGGCCGAACAGGATGCCCTGGGGACCGCGCAGCACCTCGATGCTCTCCAGGTCGAAGGAATCGAAGATCACGCCGACATTGTTACCCAGGTAGACGCCGTCGATGAAGACGCCCACCGTGGGGTCGATACCGGGGATGGAGCTGTTGATGCCAAGGCCGCGGATGGAGAAGTTCGCGGTACCGCGGGAGGTCCCCACGTCATCCATCACGACGTTGGGCAGGCCCGTGGACAGGCTGAACAGGTCGCGCACCTTCAGCGCCTCGATCTGTTCGGAATTGTAGGCGGTGACGGACAGCGGCACTTCCTGCGACCCTTCCTCGCGTTTCCGTGCGGTGACGACCACCTCTTCCAGGAGGGCCGCGGTATTGCCCTGGGCCTGCGCGGCTGTGGAAATGCCGGTCAGGACCACGGAAGTGCAGAGTGCCACCAGGGGAGTCCTGGCAAATTGCTTGTTGCGGGTATCGAATTTCATGCGAACGCTACCTTTTTATGCCGGTGATGAATGAATTCTTATGACAGGGGTATGACTCCCCCGTTACACCTATTCGGTACTATGGAGCATAGCACCTCGAGGCTTAAGCGTGAATTTGGTGAAAATTCCCAACACCAGGGGCGGCGAGGGGGGCCGGCCAGGCGGCCGACGGGCCTAGCCTTGCAGCGCCATGCGCTGGATCTGCGATGAGTAGTACCAGGGCTCCGCCAGTTGCCGCCCCAGCTCCTGAGCGCTGACCGGCCGGGAGAACAGATAGCCCTGCATGGCGCGCACGCCGCTGGCGGCGAGAAACTGGTACTCACCGGGGGATTCGACCCCCTCGGCCAGCAGGCGCAATTCCAGGCTCTGGGCCATGGCCACGATGCCCTTGACCACCCGCCCCGTACCCTCGCGACGGTCGCAATCGGCGACGAAGCCGCGGTCGATCTTGATTTCGTCCAGGGCGTACTGGCCGAGGCAGGCCAGCGGTGCGCCGGAGGTGCCGAAGCCGTCCAGGGAGAGGTACACGCCGAGGTCGGCCAGTTCACGCAGGCCGCGGTCTATATCCGGCCTGCCGTCGGCGAGAATACCCTCGGACAGGCCCAGTTCCAGCGAGCGCGGGCTCAGGCCGGTCTCCTGCAGCACCCTGTGCAGGCGCGTGTTGAACTGTGCGGAGTACTCGCCGGCGGAGACGTTGATGGCCACCCGCGGCAGCTCCAGGCCCTCGGCGCGCCAGGCGCTCAGTTGCCGGCAGGCCTCCCAGACCACCCACTCGCCGAGTTCGTCGATCAGGCCCATTTCCTCGGCCAGGGGAATGAACTGGTAGGGCGGCACCAGGCCCAGGGCGGGGTGCTCCCAGCGCAGCAACGCCTCCGCGCCGACGATACTGCCGTCGAACGTGTCCACCTGCGGCTGGTAATGCAGCAACAGCTGGCCCTCCTCCCGCGCCCGGCGCAGGTCCGCCTCCAGCCGGAAACGGTCGGTATCGGCGTTTTCCATGTCGCGGTTGAAATAGACGACGTCTTTACCCGGCCCGTCCTGCCCGTGATAGGCCGCGGTGGCGGCGGCGCGCAGCAGTTCCTCCACCGATTCGCCATCCTTGGGCGCGAGCGCTATCCCCACGGCGACGGAGACCACGATTTCGCGCTGCTCGACCTGTATCGGCTCCGCCAGGCTGTCGACGAGCCGCTGCGCCACGACGCCCGCGGCCTCGACACCGTCGAGCTGGTTGAGCACCAGGGCGAACTCGTCACCGCCCAGGCGCGACACCTCGACACGCCCGTCGGCGGCATCCGCGCTGGCGGCGAGCACGTCACTGTCGCGCACACACTGGCTCAGGCGCGAGGCGACGCCCGCCAGCACGAGGTCGCCACAGACATGCCCCAGGGACTCGTTGATACGGCGGAAATTCCTCAGGTTGATCAATAACAGCGCCAGGGGGCGCTGGTCGCGCTCACGCAGCCGCAGCAACTGGCGAAACTGCTCGGTAAACAGCGCCCGGTTGGGCAGCGAGGTGAGGCTGTCGTAGTACGCCGCCCGGTGCAGGCGGTCGCGGGTCTCGCTGATTTCCGCGGTCGCTCGCCGCAGTTCCTCCTCCCGATCAACTAGCTGCGACGCGCTCTGGTCCGCTTTCATGTTGAGCATTTTTTCGCCCGCGGTGATTTCCTGCACCCGCCGCTCCAGGCCACCCATGACCTCCTTGATGGCCTCGGCGATATCACGGAATTCGCCGTCGAGGCGAAACGCGTCACCGTCCGGCACCTTGCCCGCGCGAATCTGCTCCGCCAGCGAGCGCAAGGCTCCCAGCGGCCCGGATATCTGCCGCGACCAGACCACCACGACGCCACAGCTGAGAATCGCCAGCAGGCAGAAGATACCGAGCGCCGGCAACACCGCCGACACCGTCGCCCCGGCCAGGACGCCGGCGGCCACGCCCACGGTGGCATAGCCGATGACGACGTCGCTCGCGCCGTTTCCGGACTGCAGCGCCCGGCGCACGAAATCCTCCGCCTGTAACTGCCGCCGGCTCGGGTCGACCGCGGTGAACACCGGCACACTGAAATACACCACGTCATTACCGGCGAACGCGGACAGGAAGCCGGCCTCGCCCGCCTCGCCGTCGGCACTGACGGCGCGCCGCACCACCTCGCCCGGGGAGGCCGCGCCGCGTATGACCTGCAGGGCGGGCAGTGCCCCGTCAGCCCCGATACTGGCCTGCAAGGCGCCCTGTGCGTCGTGCGCGGCAGCCACAGCGCCTTCCCCGGCGGGCAGCAGCGCGTGCAGCGACGCCTCCAGCGCTGCGCTGTCGCGCTGGTAAATCTCGACCTGTAGCGAGCCGCGCCGGGCCACTTCCACCCGCACGTCGTCCGCCAACTGCACCAGCCGCGACTGGTAGGCCTGGCCGAGCATGACCGACGCCAGCAGTACGCCGCAGGCCGCGACCAGGACCAGGAACAACGCGATCATGCGCGTGGCCAGGTTCACGATCGTCGGCCCCTCGCCGGTACCGTGCCGAGTCGACGCGGCGGTCGCTCGCCGCTGGCGTTTCCTGGCAGGATTGCGCTCATGACGTCTGGTCCGGAAGCCCCTGAATGAAGCCAATATATAATGTTTGACCAGCGCAGTCAGCCGCCATGCTGGCAATAATGCAGGCGGCGCCGCGGCGCCCGCCTGCATCCGGTCGCCCGGCTCCTGGCGGCACTTGGCAAAGCCTGCACCTGTGCTACCTTTTAGGCGGCGTGGCGACTTGCTCGCCGCGCCAACGACGAATGCCGTTCCGCACAGGAGTGCAAACCATGAGAAAAGGATGGAAACAGCGCGCCGCGGCTGTGGCCGCGCTGCTCGCCGGGCTGGCGCTGCCACTGGCCGGCGCACACGCACAGTCCGTCGACTACCAGGCGGTGGTCGACCGGGCGCACGCGAAGTTCAAGGACAACAACGAGGGCGCCAACGCGGACTACATCCCGGCCCTGGACGAGGTCGATCCCGACCTGTTCGCGGTGGTCATCGTCACCCGAGGCGGCCAGGTGTACGCGGCCGGCGACGCCGATCACCGGTTTTCCATCCAGTCCGTCTCCAAACCCTTCACCGCGGGCCTGGTCATGGAGGACCAGGGTATCGATGCGATCCGCGACAAGATCGGCGTGGAGCCCACGGGCATGCCGTTCAACTCCATCATCGCCATCGAGCAGGACGAGGCCCGCTCGCGCAACCCCCTGGTGAATGCCGGCGCCATCGCGGCGGTGAGCATGATCAAGGCAAAGGACGCCCGGCAGCGCTGGCAGTACATCGTCGACGGCTACAGCGAGTTCGCCGGCGAAAAACTCAGCCTGCTGGAGGACGTCTACGTTTCCGAGGCGGAAACCAATTACCGCAATCGCGCCATCGCGCACCTGCTGTACAACTACGGCAGGCTTTACAGCGAGCCGCTGGAGGCCACTGACGTCTATACCAAACAGTGTTCGCTGGGCGTTTCGGCCAGGCAACTGGGCATGATGGGTGCGACCCTGGCGAACTGGGGCACCAACCCCGCCACGGGCAGGAAAGTGATGCGCAAGGAGTACGTGGATGAATTGCTGGCCATCATGATGATGGCGGGGTTCTACGACGAGGTGGGCGTGTGGGCCTACGATGCGGGACTGCCCGCCAAGACCGGCGTGGGCGGTGGCATTGTCGCGGTAGTGCCGGGGCAAATGGCGATCGCTGCATTCTCGCCACGGGTCAACGAGGCGGGCAACAGCATTCGCGCCATGCTCGCCATCCAGCATATCTCCGAAGAGCTGAACCTGAGCCTGTTCAAGTCGGGCAAGCACTAGCCCGGAGGAATTGACCAACAGCAGGGCCTGATGAAACGTGTCCAATCCTTTCGAAGAAAACCTCGGGCAGACGGCGGCCAATGCCGGGGTACAAACGCCGGTGCAGTTCCTGCGCCACACCGCCAGTGTCTACCCCGAGAAACCCGCGGTTGTACACGGCGACTATCGCTGTGACTACGCGCAACTGTATGCGCGCTGCAACCGCCTGGCCTCGGCTTTACAGCAGCGCGGCATCGGTCCGGGCAGTACCGTTTCCATCATCGCGCCGAACGTCCCGGCGCACCTGGAGGCGCACTTCGGCGTACCCATGTGCGGCGCGGTGCTCAACAGCATCAACATCCGCCTGGATGCGGACACGATCGCTTACATCCTGGATCACGGCGAATGCGACCTGCTGCTGGTGGACGGCCAGTTCGCCGATGTGGCGGCCAACGCTCTCGCCCGCAGCGAGCGCAGCCCCGCCGTCATCGACCTGGTCGATCCCCTGGGGCCACAGGACAAACGCATCGGTGAATCGACCTACGAGGCCCTGCTGGATGAAGGCGACCCGTCGCCGGTAGATTGGCGCATCGACGATAACTGGCAGTCGCTGGCGCTGAATTACACGTCGGGCACTACCGGAAGACCCAAGGGCGTGGTCTATCATCATCTCGGAGCCTACCAGAATGCTATCGGCGACACGCTGGCCTGGGATATGCAGCGACACCCGGTTTACCTGTGGACGCTGCCGATGTTTCACTGCAACGGCTGGTGCTTCCCCTGGGCGATCACGCTGCAGGCCGGCGTCCATGTGTGCCTGCGTGAGGTGGCCGCCGACCCAATCCTCGACGCTATCGAACAGCATGGCGTGACCCACCTGTGCGGTGCGCCGATCGTACTGGCGATGCTGGTCAACGCACCGGCAGAGCAGCGCGCGAAAATCCCGCCGGGATTACAGGTCATGACCGCCGGCGCCGCACCGCCCGCGGCCATAATCGAGGCGCTGGAAGCAATGCAGGTAAACGTGACCCAGTCCTACGGACTGACCGAGGTTTACGGGCCCTGTGTCTACTGCGCCTGGAACGACGCCTGGGATGATCTGCCCGCGGGCGAACGGGCGGCGCTGAAAGCGCGGCAGGGCGTGCCCTACCCCGTGCTCGCGGGCCTGGATGTGCTGGATCCCGAGAGCATGGAGCCAGTACCCGCGGACGGGCAGAGCATCGGCGAGGTGATGTTTCGCGGCACCGTGGTCATGAAAGGCTACCTGAAGGATCCCGAGGCCACGGCGGAAGCATTCCGCGGCGGCTGGTTTCACTCCGGCGACCTGGCGGTCAAGCACCCGAATAACTACATCGAGATCAAGGATCGCTCCAAGGACATTATCATTTCCGGAGGGGAAAATATTTCCTCTATCGAGGTCGAGGGTGCACTGTTCAAGCACGAGGCGGTGATGCTGGCCGCGGTGGTAGCCAGGCCGGATGACAAATGGGGAGAGACGCCCTGCGCATTCGTCGAATTGAAGGAGGGGCACAGTGCGAGCGCGGAGGAACTCATTGCGTTCTGCCGCGACAACATGGCGCATTTCAAGGTGCCGAAGTATGTGGTGTTCGGCGAGCTGCCGAAAACGTCTACGGGGAAGATCCAGAAGTTTGTGTTACGCCAGCGGGCGCTGGAGATTTGACATGACAACCCGCGCTGCGGGTTGCTTTCCGGGGCAGTGAGTTTCGCAATGCCAAATAAAAAGGCCACCCCGGATGGGGTGGCCTTTTTGGTTAGGAGCCTGGCGATGACCTACTCTCACATGGGGAAACCCCACACTACCATCGGCGATGTACCGTTTCACTTCTGAGTTCGGGATGGAATCAGGTGGTTCCAGTACTCTATGGTCGCCAGGCAAACTGGCTTGAGGCGCGAAGTGGCGAGTGGTTTCCCCCGGGTGTTTCTGTCGGGGGTGGTTGACTCGGGCACTGTGCTGGTCTGGATTCCCGCTTTCGCGGGAATGACGTTCCGGTGCGGGAATGACGTTCCGGTGCGGGAATGACGTTCCTTTGCGGTCGTCTGGATTCCCGCTTTCGCGGGAATGACGAGCGGTGCGGGAACGGTGACGGTGCGAAGCCGGCTTCACGTCCTCAAATAGGGTGGTAAATCAAGCTGTCTGTTCTGGCGCTGCGTTACAACCGTGCATGACCAGCCGCGTTTACCACTACGCAGGCTGTACGCACAACTGCATCCACAACAACACGTTCAACACTGGACTTGTCACAACATCCATCGTCATCTTGCAAATAACTTCGGATATATGGTCAAGCCTCACGGGCAATTAGTACTGGTTAGCTCAACGCCTCACAACGCTTACACACCCAGCCTATCAACCTTGTAGTCTTCAAGGGCCCTTCAGGGGGATCGAGTCCCCAGGGAGAACTTATCTTGGGAGGGGCTTCCCGCTTAGATGCTTTCAGCGGTTATCCTGTCCGAACATAGCTACCCGGCAATGCGTCTGGCGACACAACCGGAACACCAGAGGTTCGTCCACTCCGGTCCTCTCGTACTAGGAGCAGCTTCCCTCAATTCTCCAACGCCCACGGCAGATAGGGACCGAACTGTCTCACGACGTTCTAAACCCAGCTCGCGTACCACTTTAAATGGCGAACAGCCATACCCTTGGGACCTGCT
>PABK01000010.1 GCA_002699145.1 Halioglobus sp. | reverse complement strand
TGGATTCCCGCTTGCGCGGGAATGACGGGGCTGGCGCGACCTACAAAGAAAGGAGGGCCCTGGATTCCCGCTTGCGCGGGAGTGACGGGGCTGGCGCGACCCACAAAGGAGGACCCCGGACTCCCGCTTGCGCGGGAATGACGGGGCTGGCGCTATGATGCAGTTTTACGAACCCGAACGCGATTACGGCACGCCGCCGGCCACCGGGGGCGAGCCCGTCTCGCTGAGCATCGACGGCGTGGATGTCACCGTCCCCGCCGGCACCTCGGTGATGCGCGCCGCCGCCGAGGCCGGCATCAAGGTGCCGAAACTCTGCGCCACCGACTCGCTGCAGGCTTTCGGTTCCTGCCGCGTGTGCCTGGTGGCGGTCGAGGGCATGAAAGGCTTTCCCGCCTCCTGCACCACGCCGGTGAGTCCAGGCATGCGCGTGCGCACGCAGTCGCCGGAACTGGCGCGCCTGCGGCGCAACGTCATGGAGCTGTACATCTCCGACCACCCGCTGGACTGCCTGACCTGCGCGGTCAACGGCGACTGCGAGTTGCAGGACACCGCCGGCGAGGTGGGCCTGCGCGAGGTGCGCTACGGTTTCGACGGCGCCGGACACCTCGACGCCGAAAAAGACACCTCCAATCCCTATTTCACCTTCGACCCGGCCAAGTGCATCGTCTGCTCGCGCTGCGTACGCGCCTGCGAGGAGACCCAGGGCACGTTTGCCCTGACTATCGCCGGCCGCGGTTTCGACTCCGTGGTCAGCGCCGGGCAGGGCGAGCCGTTCATGCAGTCCGAGTGCGTGTCCTGCGGCGCCTGCGTGAATGCCTGTCCCACCGCCACGCTCACCGAGAACAGCGTCATCGAGCAGGGCGTGCCCGAGCACACGGTGACCACCACCTGCGCCTATTGCGGCGTGGGCTGCGCGTTCCGCGCCGAGTTGCGCGGCAACGAGGTGGTGCGCATGGTGCCGGACAAGGGCGGCCGCGCGAACGCCGGCCACGCCTGCGTCAAGGGGCGTTTCGCCTTCGGCTACGCCACCCACGCCGACCGCATCACGCGGCCGATGATCCGCGACAGTATCGACCAGGCCTGGCGCACGGTGTCCTGGGAAGAGGCGATCGGCTTTACCGCGCGCCGCCTGCGCGACATACAGGCGCGTCACGGGCGCAACAGTATCGGCGCCATCACCTCCTCGCGCTGCACCAACGAGGAGGTCTACCTGATCCAGAAACTGGTGCGCTCGGGCTTCGGCAACAACAACGTGGACACCTGCGCCCGCGTTTGTCACTCGCCCACGGGCTACGGCCTGAAAACTACCCTGGGCGAGTCCGCCGGCACGCAGACCTTCGCCTCGGTGGAGAAGGCGGACGTGGTCGTCGTCATCGGCTCCAACCCGACCGAGGCGCACCCGGTGTTCGGCTCGCGCCTGAAACGGCGCTTGCGCCAGGGCGCGCGGCTCGTGGTCATCGACCCGCGCGGCATCGAGCTGGTGGACGCGCCGCACGTGCGCGCGGACTTTCACCTGGCGGTGAACCCCGGGGCCAATGTCGCCATACTCAACGCAATGGCCCACACCATCCTCAGTGAGGGCCTGCACGACGAGGCCTTCATCCGCGCGCGTTGCGAGCACGAGGCCTTCGAGTGCTGGCGCGCGTTCATCGGCGATACGCACCAGTCGCCGGAAGCCCTGGAGGAGGCTATCGGCGTGCCCGCGGCGCAGGTGCGCGCGGCGGCGCGACTGTACGCCGGCGCCGGCAACGGCGCCATCTATTACGGCCTGGGCGTGACCGAGCACAGCCAGGGCTCCACCGCCGTCATGGCCATCGCCAACCTCGCCATGCTCACCGGCAACCTCGGCCGCGAGGGGGTGGGCGTGAACCCCATGCGCGGGCAGAACAACGTGCAGGGTTCCTGCGACATGGGCTCCTTCCCCCACGAGTTGCCCGGCTACCGCCACCTGTCCGACGCCGCCACGCGCGCGCAGTTCGAACAGGACTGGGGCGTGACCCTGGACCCGGAGCCGGGCATGCGCATTCCCAATATGTTCGACGCGGCCATCGACGGGGGCTTTCGCGGCCTGTACTGCCAGGGCGAGGACGTCGCCCAGTCAGACCCGAACACCCAGCACATCGAGGCGGCCCTGTCCTCCCTGGAGTGCCTGGTGGTGCAGGACCTGTTCCTCAACGAGACCGCCAAGTTCGCCCACGTGTTCCTGCCCGGCGCCTCCTTCCTGGAAAAAAACGGCACCTTCACCAACGCCGAACGGCGTATCTCGCCGGTGCGTCGGGTCATGCCGCCACTGTCCGGCAAGGAGGACTGGGAGGTGACCGTCGACCTGGCCAATGCCATGGGATGCGCGATGGACTACCGCCACCCGTCCGAGATCATGGACGAGATCGCGCGGCTGACGCCGACGTTCGCGGGGGTCAGCTACGCCAAGCTGGACGCGCTGGGCAGTGTGCAGTGGCCCTGCAACGACGCGGCGCAGCAGGGCACCGAGACCATGCATGTCGACAGCTTTGTGCGCGGCGAGGGCTTTTTCGCCCTGACCGAGTACGTGCCCACGGCCGAGCGCGCCAATCGCCGCTTCCCGCTGCTGCTCACCACCGGGCGCATCCTTACCCAGTACAACGTCGGCGCGCAGACCCGGCGCACGGAAAACACCGCCTGGCACGCCGAGGACCTGCTGGAGATCCACCCCTTCGACGCCGAGGATCGCGGTATCAATGACGGCGACTGGGTCGGGCTGGCGTCGCGCGTGGGCAACACGGTGTTGCGCGCGCGGCTGTCGCAGCGCGTCAAGCCCGGTGTGGTGTACACCACCTTCCATCACCCGGTGTCCGGCGCCAACGTGATAACCACCGACAACTCCGACTGGGCCACCAACTGCCCCGAGTACAAGGTGACCGCCGTGCAGGCGACGAAGGTCAGCGAGCCCTCGGCCTGGCAACAGCGACAGCGCAGTTTCGACGCGCGCCAGCGTGAACTGCTGGCGGAGGCCGGCAAGTCGTGAGCGCGACGCAGCCGGACCACCTGGTGAAGATGGCCAACGATATCGCGCGCAACCTGGCCGCCTGGGGCGACGAGGCCGTCGTCGCGGCAAAGGTCGCCGATCACCTGCGCCGTTTCTGGACACCGGCCATGCGCGCACAGCTGGCCGCTACCGCGCACGACCCCGATGCGCCCCTGTTACCGGCAGTGCGGCGCGCGCTGGCCGCCGACCCCGCCACCACCTGATGGAGATCGATGTGAAAAGTTTTCTGTGCCGTTGCGTCCTCGTGCTGCTCACCGCAGTGTTCCCGCTGGCCGCGCAGGCGGACGATGCGCAGATCGAGGTCAGCGCTACCGGCAGCGCGGCCGGGGCGCCGGACATGGCGGTGCTGACGCTGACCGTGAACCGCGAGGCGCCCACAGCGGGAGAGGCGGTTGACGCCAGCTCCGCGGCCATGGCGCAGGTGCTCAACGCCATGCGTTCCCTGGGCGTGGCCGACCGCGACCTGCAGACCAGCGGCTTTTCCATCCACCCCAACTACGCCCACCTGCAACGCGTGCCCGGCGCCGATGGGCAGGCGCGCCGCTTTACCGGCTACACGGTGCGCAACTCCCTCACCGTGCGGCTGCGCGACGTCGGGCGCGTCGGCGAGGCGCTGGACGCCGCGGTGCGCCTTGGCGTAAACGAGGGCGGCAATATCGCCTTCGCCAACCAGGACCCGGCACCGCTGCTCGACAAGGCGCGACGGCGGGCGGTCAAGGCCGCCATGGGCAAGGCGCGCACGCTGGCGGATGCCGCCGGCGTCAGGCTGGGGTCGATCCTGGAGATCGCCGAGCGCTCGCGTCAGTCCCAGCCGCTGCCCTTCGCCCGCGCCGAGATGGCCATGAGCGACGCCAGCGTACCCGTGGCCAGCGGCGAAAACAGCTACCAGGTGACCGTGGAGATGACCTTCGCCATAGCAGAGTAAGCCCCGCGCCGCCGGCCCCTGAACCCCGTCATTCCCGCGCAAGCGGGAATCCAGCAGCCACGCCATCCCCGCGCAAGCGTGTCACAAGCTTGCGCAAGGTCATTCCCGCGCAAGCGGGAATCCAGTATTGTCGACCTGTACCAGGCGCTCCATCGCCGTCCAATCCGCAGCGCGAAGGACACGCCCCGTAAACACCGCGCATCGCTGCGTGCGCCAGGCGGAACCCGTATGGGCATAGAAATCGACAGGACGAAATTCGCGCCCGACGACTACGCTGCGTTTCGCCAGGCCCTGGAGGGCGACCTCGACGCGTTGCGCGCGTTGTTGGCGCGGCCCGGTTTCGGCGCCGGGCCGGGCTCCGTCGGCGCCGAACTCGAGATGTATATCGTCGACGCCGACGGCCGTCCCCTGCACGCCAACCAGGAGATCCTCGACGCCGCGGGCGATGCGCAGCTCGCGCTGGAGCTGAACCGCTACAACCTGGAGTACAACCTCACCCCACGCGCTCTGGACGCGGCCCCCTTCGCCGCCCTGGAACGGGAGATACTCGAGCGCCTGGCCTACCTGCGCGGCGTCGCCGCGGACTTCGGTGGCCGCATCGTGCCCATCGGCATCCTGCCGACCCTGCGCCAGTCCGACTTCGGCGCCCACTGCATCACCGACCGCAAGCGTTTCCACGCTCTGGTACAGCAGTTGCTGCTGCGCCGGGGAGGGCAGTTCCGCGTCGATATCCACGGCGAACAGCCGCTGGAACTGGAAATGGCGGACATCACCCTGGAGGGTGCCAACACCTCCTTCCAGGTGCACTATCGCGTGGCGCCGGAGGACTTCGCCGCCACCTTCAACGCCATCCAGCTGGTCACGCCCCTGGCGGTGGCGGTGGCCGCCAACTCGCCGACCCTGTTCGGGCACAACCTGTGGCACGAGACCCGCGTGCCGCTGTTCAAGCAGTCCATCGACACGCGCTATATCGATCGCTACTCCTGGAACGAGCCGCCGCGGGTCAACTTCGGCCAGGGCTGGGTGCGGCGCGGCGCGCTGGAGCTGTTCGCCGAGGTGGTGCGTATCTACCCGCCGCTGTTGCCCGTCTGCAGCGGCGCGCGCGAGCCCGCGGCGGGTGCGCCCGCGCTGTCCGAGCTGCGCCTGCACCAGAGCACGGTGTGGCTGTGGAACCGGCCGGTGTACGACGACACGGGCGACGGGCACCTGCGCATCGAGATGCGCGCGCTGCCGGCCGGCCCCAGCGCCATCGATATGGTCGCCAACGCGGCGCTGCTGATCGGCCTCGCCGAGGGGCTGCGCGGTCGCATCGACGACATCCTCCCGGCCATTCCCTTTGGCATCGCCGAGTACAATTTCTACCGCGCCGCCCAGCACGGCCTGTTCGCCCGCGTGGTCTGGCCGGAGGCGGGGCAGTCCGGCTATCGCGAGCAGCCCGTGGGGTCGGTGATCCGCAACCTGCTGCCGCTGGCCGCCGCGGGGCTGGCGGCCCTGGGTATCGACGCCGCCGAGGCGCAGCGCTACCTGGGCGTGATCGAGCGGCGCCTGGAAACCTGCCGCACCGGCGCCATCTGGCAGCGCTCGCGGCTCAGCGCCCTGCGCCGCGAGATGGCACAGGAGGAGGCCCTGCATACCATGCTGGAGGAATTCATCGACTACAGTACAGGCAACGCGCCGGTGTCGGAGTGGCCCCTGTGAGACGCTTCCAGTTCATGCGCAACCCGCTGGCCACGGACTGCGGCGACAACGTGGAGCAGTTCCTGCGCGACCTGGGCGGTCCCGCGTGCCTGTTCCTCGAGGGCGAGGACAGCGCGCGCACCCGCGCCCTGGTTACGCTGCTGCACGGCAACGAGCCCTCCGGGACCATGGCCCTGTGGCGCTGGCTGAAGTCGGCACAGCGCCCGGCGGTCAACGTCGTGTGTATCGTCGCCTCGGTGGCGGCCGCGCTGGAGGCGCCGCTGTTCAGCCACCGCATGCTGCCGCGGGCGCGCGACCTGAACCGCTGCTTCCGCCCGCCCTTCGACGATGCGCAGGGGGCCCTGGCCGAGGAAATCCTGGAAATCCTGCACATGCACCAGCCCGAGGCCGTGGTCGACATGCACAATACCTCCGGCTCCGGGCCGTCCTTCGGCGTGTGCACGTTCGTGGACCGTCAGCACGACGCGCTGGTGTCGCTGTTCACCCAGCGCCTGATCGTCTCCAACCTGCGCCTGGGCGCGCTCATGGATATCAGCGAGCACAGCTATCCCACGGTGACCGTGGAGGTGGGCGGCAGGCTGGACGAAGCGGCGCACGAACTCGCCTTCGACGGGCTGTGCCGCTATTTCACGGCCAAGGACGTGCTGAGCCCGGAACAGACCGACTGGGGGCTGGAGTTGCTGCGCGACCCGATCCGCCTCGAGTTGCGCGACAACGTGACGCTCACCTACGCCGAGACGCCCTGCGCCGACCACGATATCACCCTGCGCACCGATATCGAGCACCTGAACTTCGGCAGCGTGACGCCACAGACGCCACTGGGCTGGACCGCTGCGGCGGAGCGCGACCTGTTCGTCGCCAGCGACCAGGGCGGGCGCTGCGCGGTGAGCCGGCTGGTCAGGGTGTGCGACGGCCAGTTGTACCCGGCCCAGGCGCTGAAACTGTTCATGATCACCAACAATCCGGAAATCGCCAGCACCGACTGCCTGTTTTACGCCGTCGCCGATGACGGCAAAGCAATCGATTGAGCCCAATTCGTCCGCGCCCGCTCCCGTCTTACCGCGCAGCTCCTTATTCCCACCCACCCCCGTCATTCCCGCCCACCTCCGTCATTCCCGCGAAAGCGGGAATCCAGTCTTGTCTTGCGCTGGCCTCCACACTGGATCCCCGCTTGCGCGGGGATGACGGTAGTCCTGGTGACCTACGCAGCTGACCCCGGTCATTCCCGCGCCCCGTCATTTCCGCGCCCCGTCATTCCCGCGCCCCCGTCACTCCCCCACCTCCGTCACTCCCGCGAAAGCGGGAATCCAGTCTTGTCTTGCGCTGGCCTCCACACTGGATCCCCGCTTGCGCGGGGATGACGGTAGTCCTGGTGACCTACGCAGCGGACCCCCGTCATTCCCGCACCCCTGTCATTCCCGCACCCCTGTCATTCCCGCGCCCCCGTCATTCCCGCGCAAGCGGGAATCCATTTACACCTAACGCTCTTCCCCACGAATGGATCCCCGCTTGCGCGGGGATGACGACAGGTCTGCACACCGCCGTGCAGACACAACCCTCGACAGCCCCGCACAGCGCCGTGCAGAATAGCGGCTCGCCAAAAATCGGGAGCATCTGGATGCGCATAGGAATCTTCGCCGGCACTACCGCCGAGACCAGTTTTGGCCTGCAAGAACTGGTTCCCTTCGCCCGCGACGTCGAGGCGCGCGGCTTCGACAGCCTGTGGCTGCCCAACATCTTCGGCCTGGACGGCGTGGGCGCCTGCGCCATCGCCGGCTGGGAGACCAGCCGCATCGAGCTGGGCACCGCCGTGACGCCGACCTATCCCAGGCACCCCGGGGCGCTGGCGCAGCAGGCGGTGACCACGCAGCAGGCCTGCGATGGCCGCTTCGCCCTGGGCATCGGCCTGTCGCACCAGCTGGTCATCGAGGGCATGTTCGGCCTGTCCTACGACAAGCCTGCGAGGCACATGCAGGAGTACCTGCAAATTCTTGCACCCCTGCTGCGCGGCGAGGCGGCGGACTTCGAGGGCGAACAGCTCACCGGCAAGCTGCAGCTCGAGGTGTCCGGCCCGCCGGTGCCCCTGCTGGTGGCGGCGCTGGGGCCGGCGATGCTCAAACTCGCCGGGCAACACGCCCAGGGCACCTCCCTGTGGATGACCGGGCCGAAGACCGTGGAGTCGCACATCGTGCCCGCAATCACCGCCGCGGCGCAGGCGGCAGGGCGCCCGGCGCCGCGCATCGTCTGCGGCATGCCCATCTGCCTGACCGACGACGTGGACGGCGCCCGCGAGTACATCGCCAAAGCGCTGCAGGTGTACGGCATGCTGCCGTCCTACCGCGCCATGCTCGATCGCGAGGGCGTGGAGGGGCCGGCGCAACTGGCCATCGTCGGCGACGAGGCGGAATTGCGCGCGCAGATCGCGCGCCTGCGCGACGCGGGTGTCACCGACTTCAACGCCGCGGTGATTCCCGCGCAGGGCGGGGGCGTCGAGCCGCTCCTGGACCTGCTGCAGTCCGAACTGCAAGGCTGAGCCGGCGCGGCAGCGGCAGCGAGCGGTTGAGTTTCTCCACGCGAGGCAGTACAAAGACGGCAAGGCGTCACACGGGAGAACCGCAGATGACCCGGCAGCCCCCCGAGGCCGCCGCGCTGTCCTGGCGTGGCGAGGCCTTCAACCAGGAACCTGACTCGGCAAACGAGATTCACGGCGACGCGCTGGCGCGGCAGTACGGCTTCAGCGGCGGCCTGGTGCCCGGCGTCACCATCTCCGCCTACCTGCTGCACCCGGCGGTGCAGGCCTGGGGCGAGGATTTCCTGCGCCGCGGCTGGTCGCACGTGCGGGTGGTCTCGCCCCTGTACGACCGCGAACACTTCACTGTGGAGGTGGAGAATGCCGCCGCCGACGCCTACACGGCGCGCCTGCTGCGCCCTGACGGCACGGTCAGTGCACACGCCCAGGTGCGCCTGGAGGACGCCCCCGCTGCGGCGCCGGTCCCGCGCGGCGACACCGTCGTCGAACTCGATTACCAGGGGCCCGCGGCCACGCGCGAGTACTGGATGGAACTGGCGCAGCACGGTTGCAGGGCGCAGCGTTTCCAGTGGCGGCCCCGCGGGCGTATGGGCACATACCTGCGCGACGAACAGGCCATGCCGGCGCTGTTGCGCGGCCCCGACGCCCGCGCCAACGCCGCCTTCCTGCTCGGCATCTCCAACTGGATTACCGCCGCCAACGCGGCCATGAATCCCTGGGTACACCTGGAAACCCGGGCGCAGCACTATCGCCCCGTGTGCGCCGGTACGGACATTCTCGCCGAGATGGAGGTGGCCGACGTGTTCGACCGCGGCGGGCACGGCTTTGTCGACACCCGCGTCAACCTGTTCGACGCGGCGGACCGCGGCTGCCTGTGCAGCATCGCGCTGCGCGCGATCTACCGCCTGCGCGGGGCCGGCCAGGCGCGGGAGGCGTGCGCATGACGCGGCGCAAGCTCAGCGCAACCTGCCTGCTGCTCCTGGCCTGGGCCATGGTTAGTGTTCCCCTGGCTGCCGCCGAGGTCTACCGCTGGGTGGACGAGGACGGCAACGTGCACTTCGGCGACAAACCCCGCGCAGGCGCGGGCGCGGAGAAGGCGCGCGCGGTGGCTATCGACGAGGCCTACAAGCCCCCCGAGCGCAGCGCCGAGGAACTGCGTGAGCTGGAGCGCGAGCGCCAGCAGCAGTGGCGCGACAATAGCGAGCGCATGCGCGAGGAACAGGCGGCGCGCGACGAGGCGCAGGCGCAGCGCCGGCAGCAGGAGGCGCAGGCCTGCGAACGCCTGCGCCGCGAGGTCGCCGAACTGTCGGGCATGAGTTACGACGCCAACGGCCGCCCGTTCTACTACTACGTCACCGAGGACGGCAAGTCGGTCAGTTCCGAGCGCCAGCGTGAAATGGTTGCCGAGCGCAGGGCACAGATGCAGCGGCTGGGCTGTTGAGCGGGCCGTCGAGTGTAGGGCATGGCCCTACTTGCTTTTTTATAAAGTGATGACTAGTTTATGAATTGCCCCGGGCGCTAGCCCGGCCTTGTACGCAAACGGAGTTGTTCAGGGAGAGGACACAGCATGGATGCAGCAGCGGGTCGACCGTTTATCAGTCGTTTTCTCATCCTGGCAGCGCTGGCGCTCGCATCGACCCTGCTGCCGCGCGCAGTTGTCGCGGCCAATCTCAAGGGCGAGGTGCAGGGGGTCGACGGCGCGCCTGTCTGCGCCCTGGCCATCGCCAGCGGGCGCTCGATGTTTACCTGCAGCGAACCGGTCGGGCAGTTTTCCTTTGTCGACCTTCCCCTGGAGCGCGACGGCACGATCAACCTGCAGGTGTACGCGCGCGGCCACTTCCCGTTTGTGGTGAAACTCAGCGAGTTCGGCCACCAGACCGTGGTGCTGACACGGGCCAACGCCACCGGGTCGAGCGGGCCCACCAATCGGCAGAAAAGCGAGCGCCTGATCGGCGAGTGGGAGTTCAGCTTCATCATCATCTCGGAGTTTTATGACGAGTACTCGCTGTTTGGCCCGGCCGCGGAAAACCCCGAGGTGCCGGGACTCTGGCAGGTACACGGTACCGACACTTTCGGCGACCCCGATGTCCTAGCCGGCTACGACGAGGAATTCGACAGTTACGCCTTGTTGGACCTCGGCATCCTGTTCGACCAGCTCTACGTATTCAACTTTCTCGATAGCGACTTCGCCGCGGGCTGTAACTTCCAGGTAGACCCCCTGACGTTCGAGTTCAGCTACTGTTACCGCACCCTGGCCTTCCGCACCAGCGCAGGCCCGACGGTTCTGGGCACGGCGCAGGCGTCCGCCGGACCCCAGCAGACGCGCGACCGCGAGGCGCGGGTGTTGCAGGAGACGGAACTGCGCCGGCAGGCCCTGTACAGCCTGCCGGCGCCGCCGCTGCAGGCAGCCGCCACGGGGAGCGACCCGGCGGTGGCGCGCAGCATTTACCGGCGCCTCAAGTCAGCTCAGGTTTTACGGTAGGGAACGGCACCACTCCCAGCCGTGGGTACGGCGACGCGCCTGTCACCGCCGCAGTTGGAGAACACGCCTAGAGAGCCACCGGATAGAGCGTCTCAGGTTTGCACGATAGGTGGAAATTCGGGGATGGTCGACGTAGATCGCGCGCGCGCGTCGCGTGCCCTGGGTGACGACCTGGTCGACGGCACTCCTTTCGCTGCGGGACAGGTCTTCATAGACGCGTTCGTTTGCCTGTTCCTCGCTCGCTTCCTCTGGAAAGACCTCATCCCAGTCGCGCCCGAAGTGCCGGCGCGCGAAACTGCCGTCCTCACCGTGGAAAACTTCGCGTACCCTGCTCAACCGTTGGGAGTCGAAGACCCTGAAGCGCTCGGCTTCCCAGCCGCGCGCGGTACTCAGGGACAGGATGTGATCGGTCAGGTTCGTTCTTCGGTGCAGGTCGTAGGGCTGGAACCAGTCGGTTGTGTTCAGTTGCGCGCAGATGCGTCGGTGGGCGAGCACGGACAGCGGGCCGACGCTGGCGTTGACCGCCTCGCTGGAAAACGCCTGCAGCTGCGCTTCCGGGCAGGCTTCGATGTCCAGCGCGCGCAGGAAGTGCCGCTCCACCGCCTCGCCGCCGGCGCGCGGCAGGAACGGCAGGTACACCGCCGCGTCCGCGTGCTCGGCCCAGCTCGCCAGTGAGCGGGTGTAGTGCATCGGCGCCTGGTTGCCGCGCAGCACCCGCGCCAGATAGCTGTCGAAGTCGCCGGCGTAGACCAGGCTCTTCACCCACTGGTTGTAGGAGGAGCGGAAGAAGCCCTTGCGATCGCGCACGTAGGCGCACACCACGATGCGTGAGAATACCCGGCGCAGTGCCCGGAAAAATTCCTCGAGGAAGTCGGGGAAGGGCGTGCAGGTGAGGAAGTCCTCGGAGGACAGGATCAGCGTATGGCAGCCGCTGGCCGCGAAGTCGGCCAGGGCGGCCGGCAGGCTGTAGTTGCCTGGACGCTGATCGATATCCTTGTACTGCCGGATGAAGTGCCAGGCCAGGCCGTGATGCGCAAAGCGGGTCGGCGGCGGCGGCGTGGGGTAGCAGATGCCGTGTTTGGCCAATTGCGCGCGGTTGTGGGCCAGGAAGAGCTGGATCGCGGTCGAGGCCGCCTTGTGCGTGCCCAGGTGCAGGTACAGGGTTTTCAGGTGGGGTTCCTTTATTCGCGTGTGTTGCGGCAGGCGCCGGGCCGGTGGCCATTGTCGCGGCACGCGCGGGACAATGCCAGCCCTGCCGGCAACCGCCCCGTGCGCCGTTCAGCGCGCGGCGCGTGTCTCCCCGACGCCGGCTTTCCCGCCCTTGCCGCCGTGCTTTTTGCGCGTCCGCGCGCTCGCTTTACCGCGCGCCGCCTTGCCGCGCGCCGCTCGGCCGCGCGCCGCTTTACCCCCGCCCAGGGCCGTCGCGCCCGCGCGCAGGTCCTCGTAGGCCTGCTGCAGGCACTGCCGGTAGGCCTCGGGGTCGGGCAGCATCTCGCGGCAGGAGACGAAATTGATGCTGATCTTGCCGGCGCCGGAGATCACCGCGTGGAACAGGCCCATCATGTGCAGCAGTGGCCCCATGCCCATCATCAGGCTGACCCTGGCGCCGGCCAGGTAGAGGGGAAACTGCGGGCCGGGCACGTTGGACACGATGGTGTGGAAGGGCAGCGGGATGTGCGCCCGCGCCGCGGCGCTGGTGGCGGCCTGCAGGCCCCAGCCCATGACCTGCGGGATGAACATCTCGGTCAGGTCCATCATCACGTGGTTGCCCAGCGTGCCGGACACGGCCTTGGACACCTCCGCGTTGTCGTGCACCGCGCGCAGCCGCTCGACCGGGTCCTCGATGTCGGTGGCCATGCCGATCATCATGATACTCACCTGGTTGCCCTTGGAGCTGCTGGAGCGCTCGCTGCGCACGCTGATCGGCGCGCCGCAGCTGAGGCTGTCCGCGGGCAACTCGCCCTTGTCCTGCAGGTAGCGGCGCATAGCGCCGCCGACGATGGACACCACGATGTCGTTGATGGTGACCGCGCCGTCCAGCGCCTTGCGGATGGCCTTGACCTCGTCCAGTTCCATGACCAGCGCGTCGGTGACGCGCGTGGAGCTGACGCGGCCGTTGAAGCGCGTCTTCTCGACCAGCGGCTTGCGCGGCGCGCGTTGCCGCGCCGCGCTCTCGCGGTTGGCGCGGATCACCGCGGGGACCAGGTGGCCCACGGTCTCGAAGAACTTCACCGGGCGCTTGAGGTTGTGCAGGTAGGCCCGCGACCACACGTACCAGCTGCCCGGCTCGCGCTCGCCGCGCCAGTCGTCCTGCGCCGGCGGCGGCTCCACCTCGTCGGACAGGCTGTGGATGGCGGCGATGATCTCGGCGCCGGAGACGCCGTCGATCGCGGCGTGGTGGATTTTCAGCATGATGGCGAAGCTGTTCTCCGGCAGGCCCTCCACGCCGGACAGGCCCTCGATGACGTAGGCCTCCCATAGCGGCCGCTTCATGTCCAGGCCGCGCGCCTGCAGCCGCGACAGCAGGATGCAGAACTGGCGCCAGTCTCCCGGTTTGGGCAGGGCCAGGTGGCGCACGTGGAATTCCAGGTCGAAGTCCGGGTCCTCGACCCAGTAGGGCGCGTCCAGCCCCCAGGCGCCGCCGGCGAGCTTGCGGCGGAAGATGGCCGACTTGTGCAGGTTGCGCTCGAACACGGTGAGGATGTCCTTGTAGCGCACCTTGCCGCCGGGCCGGTGGGACTGGTCGTAGACGATGACCGGGCTGATATGCATCGGTGTGCGCGCGCTTTCCTGCTGCAGGAAATTGGCGTCCATTTCAGTCAGTTGTTCCATGCCTGGTCCCGCTGGTGGTGATTGTGGGTATAGCGCTGGCCGCGCCCGCCTGTCCACAGTGTATGACAGATTGCGCGGATGGGCGCGGACGGGTACCCGTCGCTATTTCAGGCGGGTTTTTCCGCCGGTCGAATTTAATGGCTTTCGGGGCTTGCAATCCGCTTTTTAAACACTGAGTATATATACAGTAGTCAGCAGGGTCGCAGTTCCGGGAAGCGCGGCCAACACAACCGCATACAGGGGAGAACACCATGGACGCAAACAAGGAAAAAGCACTGGAAGCGGCGCTGGGCCAGATCGAGCGCCAGTTTGGCAAGGGTACGGTCATGCGCATGGGCGACCGCGAGCACGTCGCCATCCCGGCCATCTCCACCGGCTCCCTCGGCCTGGACGTCGCGCTGGGTATCGGCGGCCTGCCCAAGGGGCGGATTTGCGAAATCTACGGCCCCGAGTCTTCGGGCAAGACCACGCTGACCCTGCAGGTCATCGCCGAGGCGCAGAAGTCCGGCGGCACCGCCGCGTTCATCGACGCGGAACACGCCCTGGACCCGATCTACGCGGAGAAACTCGGCGTGCAGATGGACGACCTCATCATGTCCCAGCCGGACACCGGCGAACAGGCCCTGGAAGTGGCGGAAATGCTGGTGCGCTCCGGCGCCATCGACGTGCTCGTAGTGGATTCCGTCGCCGCCCTGACCCCCAAGGCGGAGATCGAGGGCGAGATGGGCGACTCCCACGTCGGCCTGCAGGCGCGGCTGCTCAGCCAGGCCATGCGCAAGCTCACCGGCGCCATCAAGCAGACCAACTGCCTGGTGATCTTCATCAACCAGATCCGCATGAAAATCGGCGTCATGTTCGGCAGCCCGGAAACCACCACCGGCGGCAACGCGCTCAAGTTCTACTCCTCCGTGCGCCTGGACATCCGCCGCATCGGCGCGGTCAAGGATGGCGACGAGGTGGTCGGTAACGAGACCCGGGTGAAGGTGGTCAAGAACAAGGTGTCGCCGCCCTTCAAGCAGGCCGAGTTCCAGATCATGTACGGCCAGGGCATCTACCGCATGGGCGAGGTCATCGACTGGGGCGTGAAGCTCAACCTGGTGGACAAGTCCGGCGCCTGGTACTCCTACAAGGGGGACAAGATCGGCCAGGGCAAGGCGAACGCCGCCAAGTTCCTCGGCGACAATCCCGCGGTGGCCAACGAGATCGAGAGCCAGATTCGCGCCCAGGTGATGGACGTGCAGGCAGCGGACGAGGAGGAGGCTCCCGCCGCCGCGAAGGACTCTCTCCCCGAGGAGTAAGCCCGAGGCTTCCTCACTGGCGCCGGGGGCACACCAACCCCACTCTGACCCCCGGCGCCTTTTTTCGCCATGCGTAACCCGGACCCATATCCCGATCCCGCCCCCGACCTGGACAGCGATGGCGTCCCGGCAGCGGAACGCGCGCTCAACCCGGCGGAGATCCGCCTGGCGGCGATGAACCTGCTCGCCCGCAGGGAGCACTCCCTGGACGAACTGCGCGCCAAGCTCTCGCGCCGCTTTGCCGACGCAGAGCTGGTGGAGGCGCAGCTGCAACAACTGGTGGATGACAACCTGCAGTCGGACGCACGCTACGCCGGCAGCCTGCTGCGCCAGCGCATCAGCCGCGGGCAGGGGCCATTGCGTATCCGCCAGGAGATGCGCCAGCGCGGCGTGTCCGCGGACCTGGTGGACGCGGCCATGGCCGAGGAGCCGGTCGACTGGGCGGCGCTGGCGCAGGAGGTGATGCAGCGCAAGTTCGGCCAGGAACCCGCCGCGGATGTGCGCGAGCGCGCGCGCCGCGCGCGTTTCCTGCAGTACCGCGGTTTCAGCGCGGAACACTACCAGCACCTGTTGCGCGATTGATTGACCAATTCGCAATCCCTCCCTGGCTTCGCCGCAGGTGTAGCGTGCAATGTCGCCTTGAGGAATCGCGAAGGCTGCGGCGGCGAAAGGCTGGGCAGCTAAAAGCGAGCCAGGCAATATTTGCTGCCTGATACTTGCCCCTGACGGGGTTGGGAAAAGCGATGAAAGAAAGACCGCGAGCGCAGGCTCTCTCGCCTAAACGACGAACAAGTCACCACTTGCGCGAACCGTCAAGTCGCTAATCGAAACGCCCCAGGGCTGATCGATTGCATAGAGAATCTGGTCTACCAGAGGTTCTGGCTCCATCATCAGGTACTCGATACTCTCGCTATCCAGCCAGGCGGGCTGAGCTTGTCCGGCGGTGAGCGTGGTCAGGCGCTCGAGCATCTCGCCCGCATTATTCCCCATCAGGCCCATGGGCGCAGCTTCATTGATAACCGATTCGTTCAAGCTTGTACTGGGTATCGCCGTGGGGCGTACAGTGGTCACTTTGATTTTGCCCTGGGTTTCCTGACGCAGCGATTCGCTCAAATAGTTAATCGCAGCTTTGGTTGCGCCGTACACGGTGCCGCCTTTGGTTGGGTAGTTCGCGAAAATTGAGGATATGTTGACGACATGGCCTCTACCTTGTTCGAACATTTGGTCGTATACCGCTGAAACCCCGTTGATCACGCCCTTCAGGTTGATGTCTATACAGCGGCTCCAGGCGTTTCCTGCCTTCGCATGATCGGAAAAGTAGGCCAGTGGCATAATGCCGGCATTGTTCACGAGAACATCCAGTTGACCGAATTCCTTAACGGCGAACCTGGCAGCGGAGTACATGTCGTCGGCCTTGGTTACATCTGCGCGTACGCTCACTGCCTTGCCGCCACCGCCGATAATCGAGCCGACCACGTCTTGCAGTTCCGACTCATTGATATCGCAGGCCACTACGAGGGCGCCACGCGCGGCAGCTCTGCTCGCCAGCAGTTGACCGATTCCTCTGGCTGCGCCAGTAATCAGGATTACTCGATTTGCTATATTGCTCACTCACTAGTCCTTGTTCGTATTGGACGGACGGGCTTAAACTATTCGTCCCTTGTGATTTTGCCAGTACCGCTCGCGCAGCTCCTGTTTGTAAAGCTTTCCTGTGGGTAGTCGCGGAAGTTCCGCTTCGAAATCGATTGAGCGTGGCGACTTCTGTATCGAGAGGTGTCGCTGGCAAAAGTCGATCAGCTCCTCCGCGAGTTCGTCATCGGGGTGCACACCTGGCATTGCCTGCACGACAGCTTTGACCTCTTCGCCCAGGTCGGAATTGGGTACACCAAACACCGCGGCGTCGGCTACCTTGGGATGTGTGATTAGTAGATTTTCACATTCCTGGGGATAAATGTTCACGCCGCCAGAAATGATCATAAACGTGGAGCGGTCTGTCAGGTACAGGTAGCCGTCCTCGTCCATGTAGCCAATATCGCCCACGGTAGATAAAGACCCATCGCTGGATGATGCATCCCGCGTCCTTTGTTCGTCCTGGTAGTATTCGAAATCGCTTGCCCGTTCAAACCATAGTTCCCCCGAGCAACCGCTCGGTACGGGATCGTGGTTCGGGTCAAGTACGTGTAGCTTGCCCGCGACAATTCGGCCGACCGTGCCTTTGTGTTGTAGCCATTCATCACTGGTGCAGTAGGCAAGCCCAAGCCCTTCTGATGAACTGTAGTATTCGTAGATAACAGGGCCCCACCACTCAATCATCTGTTCTTTCACCGGAATGGGACAGGGCGCTGCTGCGTGGGCAGCACTTTCCAGCGAGGAAACATCATAGGTATTGCGCACTTCATCGGGCAGTTTCAACATGCGGCTGAACATCGTGGGAACGAGTTGGCTGTGCGTGACCTGGTATTTCTCAACCAGTTGTAGATATTGCTCGGGATCGAAGCGTTCCATGATGACCACGGTCCCGCCGTGCCGGATGCTGGCGTTGACGGATGCCTGCGGTGCAGCGTGGTAAAGAGGTGCGGGAGACAGGTAGACCATGTCTTCACGGAACTTGAACAATTGCGCGTATATCTCGCAAAGCGGCGGATTCTCACCGGGCCGTGTGCCCGTCAGTGGGCGCAGTATACCTTTGGGTCGGCCAGTTGTTCCTGATGAGTACAGCATCGCGCTGCCCAGGGATTCGTCGCCGATCGGCGTGTCTGGAAAATCCGCTATTGCAGCATCGTAGTCTGTAACCTGGCTGAGGCGCGCGGCGTTCACGACCAGTATCAGCTCAATATTGGGACACCCACCCAGGGCTTCGTGAACTACATCCAGCTTTTTGGCAGATGTGATCAGCACTTTGGCGTCACAATTGTTGATGATATACGCGAGTTCTTCGGCTTTCAGATACGAATTGATTGGCGTGTAGTAGAGGCCCGCTCGTTCGCCCGCGCCACATGCCTCTATATAGCGTGAATTATTCTCCATGAAGATTGCATAGTGATCGCCCTCCAGGAGTCCTGCATCACGCAGTAGGTGAGCTAGCTTGTTACAGCGTGATTCGTACTCTCTGTAGGTGACAGTTTCACCAGTTGAAGCCATAACGAGCGCCGGGCGCCCGGGATTTAGTGCCACGTGTTTTCCAGGGTACACAGTAGTTATTCACCTATATTTTCTATGGCTGTCATTCGGTCAGCCTGGTATTCGGAAGTTGCAGCGCCGATAGAAAAGATTTGTTCTGTGCCATCGAGCGACAATTTTGTCGCCACGGTGCATCGCCGTTGTCCCCGTCGTAAGCGTCTCAACCCACCGTGCCCGTTCAGGCCTGGCGCAAGCGACAATGTCCTGTACAGGTCGTCCCTGGCGTGTGAATAAGGGAAGCATCCTCCCGGGCAAGTGGGGTGCAAGGCTTTATTACCGTTTGCAATGCTGTGATCTCGATATCGGAGCGGATATGGCGAATCTGCTTGATTATTTAATCAGACAGTGTAAGGATTGTAAACCTTATGGCGTAAGAATAATTGAGCGTGGCTTCTTCCTGCCTTATCGAGTTCCAGGTTGGCGGGCGCCACTAGCGAGGAGGTTACGAAATGTCGATTCAGCAAGAGGCGGCGGTACTGGCGGATGCAGGGAGCTACAGCAACCCTGTTGAGGTGCATAAACTCATGGCCCGGCTGCGTCGTGAGCAGCCGGTCTGTTGGGTAGAGCCAGAGGGATATCGTCCCATGTGGCTTATTAGCAGGGCGAACGATATCAAATTCATCGAAAGCAACACGGACAAGTTCCTCGCTGCGCCGCGCTCAACAATCATGCCAATCGAAAATGAAGAAGCGATCAAGGAGTTCGACCTGGGCGAAACCGGGCAGGGGCTGGTTTCCATGGATGGAGATTTACATCGCAAATTCCGCGACGTGACCAGGGACTGGTTTATGCCACGTAACCTCAGGGGACGTGAGAGCATGGTGGCCGAAGCTGCGAAGGCGTATGTGGATTTGATGGAGAGACAAGCGCCAGCCTGCGATTTCGCCACGGATGTCGCATTCTGGTATCCGTTGCGGGTGATACTTGGCCTGGCTGACATACCCAAAGAAGATGATGTCAAGATCATTACCCTGACCCAGCAGTTGTTCGGCTACGATGACGATAACCTGCTCAGTGACGAAAAACTGACGCAGGCTGAAGCTCTCACAAGATTCTATGAGTACCTCTCGCCCCTGATAGAAGAGCGTAAGGCCAATCCGGGGAGCGACCTGGTAAGCCTTATCGTCAATGCCGAGATTGACGGTGAGCCCATGGACCTTGTCTCTATTCTTGGCTATTTATTGATTGTAGTAACTGCAGGGCACGACACTACCAGCGCGTCACTAGCTGGTGGTCTCCTTGCACTTGTTGAGCACCCGCAGCAAATGCAAAAACTACGTGAAAAACCTGATCTCATTCCGGCTGCGGCGAATGAGATGATTCGCTGGGTTTCGCCGGTCAAGCATTTTGCGCGTACCGCTGTGGAAGATGTTGAAATCGGTGGGCAGAGGATCGCCAGGGGCGATACTGTCATGCTGCTGTTTGCATCTGGCGCCAGAGACGAAACGGTTATCCCTGATGCTGATCAGTTCCAGATCGAACGCGAGAACAGCAAGCATGTGGCTTTCGGTTATGGTCCCCATATGTGCCTTGGTCAGCATCTGGCAAAAATGGAGATCGCGGCCTATCTCAAGGAACTGCTGCCCAGGCTTGAGATGTTGGAGCTGGCTGGGGAGCCCAGGTATCTTGCTTCAAACCTTGTCAGTGGTCTGAAAAATCTGCCTGTCAGGTTCAGGTTCAGGTAGTGCTCGTGAATTCCGCACCACAACTTTGGCGCTGTTGTCGAGCCAGCGGTGTGCCCAATGGCTCAGGAAATCATAAATGCTGCTGCAGAAATTCCAGATTCGGACCTGTTACGACAGGGAGTATTTTTTCTCGATGCCATCGATCAGGGAGAGAGTGACGAGTTTCAGGAGTTGCGCTCGGGACAGGAACTCGGCGTTTTTGCCGAGCTCAAAAAGATAGGGCGCATCGACTTCCAGTGAGGCATCCCGGGAGAAATTTTCTTCCAGAGACTCGAGACTGAGAAAACCGGCGACAAGTATAGCCTGGCATTCGATGAGTGCGAGGATGGCCTCTGCGGGCAGTCCCTTGTCTGCCAGGTACCTGGCGACCTGTTCAGATTCGTACCTGCGTACGCCGAGTAAGTTGTGTTCGATGATTGCAGGGACGATGTTGGGGTGATTGCTCAGGATTTCGTAGGCGCGCATCTGTGAATCGAGGGTCGTAGCCTGCCACGACTGACCCGCTGGCTCTTTATACTCGATCTGGTCCAGTACGTATTTGCAAAGGGCTACTAGAATGCCTTCTTTGTTTTTGAAGTGATGATAGAGGGAATATCCGGCGACATTCAGTTCCTTACCCAAACGCCGGATACTAAGCGCTGCAAGGCCCTCATTGTCGACAATCTCCAGGGCTACCTCGAGGGTCTTGTCTTTGTCGATGAGTGGTGTACTTGGGCGAGCCATGGCTGTGTATTCTGTCGATTTGCCGGATCCAAAGCATTGGATTGCACGAAGCACACGTTATCAGTAGACAATTTAGAGGTAAACACCTGTATCAATCAGGAGTTCAAGTGGTCATAGCGAGTGCCGATGAACGTGGCAGGAAGCTGTCGCGCCGAACCTCCCGCCGCAGTATGATCGAGGCCGCATAGGAGCTTTTCAATGAGCAAGGTGCTGAAAACGTATCTCTGGCCGGGGCGCCCGCACAGGCAGGGGCTCTTACACAAGACTATTTCGCGTACATTTTGCAGTTCGCTTGGCGCTGAACGAGATGATTCCCGATCCGCGGATTAGCTCGCTCGTTCCACATCGCCCTGGGTGCAATGCGGGTCAATGCCGGTAGCGGTTGCGCGATTGATTGACCAATCCTGATTCCCTCCCTACCTTTGACACATCGAGAATGTCGGAGGTCGCCCATGTCACTGATTCGTAAAGCCGCACTGCCACTGTTGTTGGCCTGCCTGTGCGCCGCCGCGCTGGCGCAGACGCCGGCAGAGACGCCGACCCTGCTGCTGCCGCAGGTGGTAAAGGCCTACGAGACCTTCGACGTGCGCGTCTCGGGCCCCGGCGGCAGCGGCGATATGCTGCGTTTCAGCGATGCCCAGGGCACGGTGCTGGGGGGCAGCTACGCCTACGTCGGCAACGCCAAAAACGGGGTCATCAGGCTCACCGCACCGGTGGAGCCGGGCGAGTACGCGGTGGTCTACCTCGCGCAGCGGGAGGTGGTCGCCAGCTACCCGTTGACGGTCACGCCCATCAGCGCGCGCCTGGAGGTGGCGCCGGAGGTCGAAATGAACGCCGCGGTGGAAGTGGCGTTCGAAGGCCCCCTGAACAAGGGCGATTACATCCAGTTTACCGACGCCGCGGGTAAACCGCTGAGTGGCCTGTACGCCTATGTCGGCATCGCGAAGGGCGATGTCCTGACCCTGCGCGCCCCCACGTCGCCGGGCGACTACCGGGTGGCCTATTTCAGCGGCAAGCGCGAAATCGGCGCCGTGGACATTCGCGTGGGCGGGGTGCAGGCGCAGCTACGCGCCCCCGCCGAGGTGGCCGCCGGCGCGCATTTTTCCGTTGACTGGAGCGGGCCGGACAATCGCGGCGATATGCTGCGGGTGATGAACGCCGCGGGAGCGGCCGCCGGCAGTTACTCATACACCGGACACAACCCGGGCGCGGTCACCCTGCGCGCACCCGAGGAGCCGGGCGACTACTCGGTGGTCTACCTCACCGGCGGACAGGTCATTGGCGAGACGGCGTTCAGCGTGGTCGCGGTGAGCGCCGCCCTGCAGGCGGCGGACGCGGTACCCGGCGCCGCCTATTTCCCGGTGACCTGGGAAGGGCCGGGCAACCGCGGCGACCGGGTGCAGGTGGTGCCGCCGGGCAGCGACGACGACGTCGCCTACAGCTATATCGATCCCGCCCGGGGCGAGGTGGTCAGGGTGTTTGCGCCCGCCGCGCCGGGGCAGTACGAACTGCGCTACCTCAGCCACGGCGGACGTGTGCTGGCCACGCGACCGCTGCAGGTAACCCCGCCGCCGCAGCCGCCGGGGAGCCTGCTGGTGGAGGCTGCGGGCAGTTCCGCGTTCGCGGCGGATGATGCGGTGGAACTGGTGCTGGACGCCTCCGGCAGCATGCTGCAGCGCCTGGACGGCGAGCGCAGGGTCGCTATTGCGCGACGCACCTTGCAGGCGCTGGTCGCGGACACCATCCCCGCCGGAACGCCTTTCGCCCTGCGCATTTTCGGCCACCGCGAGGCGGGCGCCTGCCATACAGAGCTGGAGATTCCGCTGGCCCCGCTGGAGCCGGCGGCGGCGCAGCGCAGCATCGGGGCGGTGGATGCCATGAACCTGGCGAAAACGCCGATCGCGGAGTCCCTGCGCGCTACCGCCGGCGACCTGCAGGGGGTGCGCGGGCAGCGCGTGATCATTCTCGTCACCGACGGCGAGGAGACCTGTGATGGCGACCCGGCGGCGGAGATCGCCGCGCTGCAGGCCGCGGGCCTGGACCTGCGCCTGAACATCGTCGGTTTCGCCATCGATGACGCGGCTTTGGCGGCGACCTTCGCGCGCTGGGCCGAACTGGGCGGTGGCGAGTATTTCCGCGCCGACAACGCCGCTGCGCTGGCCGCTGCCCTGGCCAGCGCGGTGAACCCCGAATACCGCCTGTTCGACGCGCAGGGCGCCGCCATCGCCCGCGGTATAGCCGGCGGCGAGGTACTGACGCTGCAACCTGGGAACTATGTCGTGGAGTCGGCCGGCCAGCGCCAACCGGTACAGGTGGTGTCCGGTGAGCGTGTGCGGGTTACGCTGACACGGTAGCGGGAACGACGGGCGACGGCGGCGCGCCGAACACGCCGCCCGGCAACAGGGAGCGCTGCTCCGGCGGCGGCGCGTACTGTCGTTGCCACTGCCCCAGGCGCTGGTGTGCGAGGTAGGCCGTGGGACTGCCGACATCGAACCAGCATGCCAGCGTCCCGCTCAGGGCGAATCCGTCGGCGACAGGCTATTGCCCGGGGGGCGTGTACCCGGGCAGCATCTTGCTCACCAGCACCACCTTGCCGCGTTCGCGGCTCCAGCGCAGGGCGTCGCGCAGGGTGTCGAATACCAGTTGATCCTCACCGCTGATGATGGTGCAGGTGGCGTGGGTCTCGACGCACAGCCCGGGCACCGCGTTGAGAAAGTCGATAAACGCCTTGATCGGCGGGATGTAGTCCTCGTCGAAGGGGTACAGGCTCAGTTCGGCAGTCATCAACACGTCAGGGTCCTCCGGTGGCCTGGCCGGCCAGCAGTGGTTGCAGCACCGCGTCGGCGTACAGCTGCAGGCAGCGCCAGGCCTCGTCCAGTGGCATGCCGCCAATCAGCGGGTGAATGGCGGCGAAAAAATCGTCGCGTTCGCGGTGGCGGCGCGCGCATTCCGCGGGGGTTATGATCTCGTAGCGCTGCTCCCGCCGCAAGGCCGCCACGGAGTTGCTGCAGAATTCCAGTGGCCGCTTCACGCCCGCGGTTTTCCAGCTGGCGTACTCCAGCGCCTCGTTGAGAAAGTGGTCGCCGAGGGTGGTCCAGGCTTCATCCGGGTCCTCGTGGATAAACAGCACGGAGAAATCCGCGGGCGGCGCGTGAGTGAACCCCTGCGTGCCGTGCGCCGCGCACTGTGCGTGGTAGTACGCCTCCAGTTCCGGGTCGGCCACCGGTGGTGCGAAGGGCAATCCCAGGCGCGCCGCCCGGCGCGCGGCGGCCCTGCTCATACCGCCGACGAGGAAGAACGGGTGCGGGCGGGTGAAGGGCTTGGGCGTCACGTTGACCGTCCTGCCCCGGTACTCGAAGGGTTCGTCACCCCAGGCCTGCAGCAGCGTCTCCAGCACGTGGTCCATCCAGGCGCCGCGCTCTGCGAAGGGCTTGTTGGCGATGTGAAATTCGATATCGCGGTAGCCCATGCCGGCGATGAAAGTCAGGCGGCCGCTGCTGAGCAGGTCCACCACGGCGATGTCCTCGGCCAGCCGCACCGGGTCGTAGAGGGTGACCAGCAGGGCCATGACGCCGATGGCGCAGTGCTCGGTGCGCGCGGCGATCGCCGCCGCCATGGTCAGGGGGGAGGGCAGCCAGCCGTTGTCGGCGACATGGTGTTCCTCCACGTTGACGCTGGCGAAACCCCTGGCATCGGCGAAGGCGGCCATGTCGATGGCCGCCTGGTAACGCGCGGCGCGCGCCGCCGGCGCCGTTTCCGCCCCGGTCAGGTTGAGGCGCAGGTTGGCGTTGACCGCGGTCAACGCCGCTCAGGCCGCCTCGGTTGCCGCCAGGGGCGCCGCTTGCGGGCCGCGGATCAGGGCGCCGGGAACCGCCCCGGTGTACTCGCCGTTTTCCATGATGACCTCGCCGCTGACGATCGTGGCGACGTAGCCCCGCGCGCCCTGGAACATGCGTCGGCCGCCGGCGGGCAGGTCGAAAATGATCTGCGGCGCCTCCAGTTGCAGTGCGTCGAAGTCGATGATGTTGAGATCCGCCTTCATGCCGGGCTGCAGGGTGCCGCGGTCTTCCAGGCCGACGCAGCGCGCGGTGTCCATGGTCTGCATTTTTACCACGTCTTCCAGGCGCAGGCGCTGGCCGCGCTCGCGGTCGCGCACGAAATAGCTGAGCATCTGCGTCGGCACGCTGGCGTCACAGAGCACGCCGCAGTGCGCCCCGGTGTCCGCCAGGGAGAGTACCGTGCTGTCGTCCTGCAACAGCTCCACCTGGCGGCTGAGGTCGCCGGCGCCGTAGCCGAAGCAGGGGAAGTACACGACACCCTTGCCGTCGTTGCCCAGCATGAGGTCGTAGCAGTACTCGCGGGGAGTCACCCCGGCCGCGGCGGCGCGCGCGGCGATGCTGTCCTGCGGCCCGGGCTCGTAGTTCGGCGGATCGCCCAGTTCGTACAGCTTGTCGAAGCCGTCGACGATGGTGTCCATGAAGTCGTCGCCGGTCAGCGGCGGCTCCTCGGCGAGGATGGCCGCGCGCACCTCGGGCTTGCGCAGCTCGGCCAGGCGCTCCTCGTGGGACAGCAGCGACAGCGGCCCGTAATTGGCGTAGAAGCTGAACGGGTGGATGGTGCCGTCCCAGGACAGCAGGATGTTGACCGGCCGCGCGCCCACGTGGGGAATCAGCCGCGCGCCTTCCTTCGCCGCCTCGCGCACGTACTCCAGCTGCGCCTTCACCCGCGGCCAGTCGCTGCTCTCGCGGAAAAACAGCACGAAGTTGATCTGGCAGTTGTTCTCGATGGACAGGCGCTTCATCCAGTCCATCTCCTGTTCCCAGTTGTTCCAGTCGGAGACCACGCCGTAGATGCCGCGCCCGCCGAGTTCGCCGATGGCCCTGCCGATGCCCAGCAGCTCCGCCTCGTCGGCGTAGGTGCCGGGCATTGCCTCGTCCTCGCGCGTGGTGTGCAACTCGGTGCGCGAGGTGGTGAAGCCCAGGGCGCCGGCCTCGATGCCGTCGCGGACGATCGCCGCCATCCTGGCGATGTCCTCCCCGGTGGCTTTCTCGTTGTGCGTGCCGCGGTCGCCCATGACGTAGGTGCGCACCGCGCAGTGCGGCACCTGGGCGCCGACGTCGATGGCCCGGGGGGAGGCCTCCACCGCGTCCAGGTATTCGGCGAAGGACTCCCAGTTCCACGCGATGCCTTCGTGCAGGGCCGCGCCGGGAATATCCTCGACGTCTTCCATGACGGCGATGAGCCGGTCGTGGGCCTCGTCGCTGGGTTCGCAGGGCGCGAAGCCAACGCCGCAGTTGCCCATCACCAGGGTGGTGATGCCGTGGTTGGCGGCGGGGGAGCACAGCGGGTCCCAGGTCGCCTGGCCGTCCATGTGCGAGTGTACATCCACCCAGCCGGGGGTGAGCAGCTTGCCGCCGGCGTCGATTTCCCGCCGGCCGCTTTCGGGCACCTCGCCCACGGCGGCGATCTTGCCGTCGCGCACCGCGAGATCGCCGCTGAAGGCGTCTCCGCCGGTGCCGTCGACGATGGTCGCGTTGCGAATCACCAGGTCGTACATATCCCGTACCTCCTCAAATATCACCGTGTCAGTGTAGTCAATGTCACTCCGCCGGGGTATCCGGGGCGGGTGCGATGCACGGCCCTGGTTCAACCAGATGGTCCGTTGCCGCGGCCAGCACGCCGCCTTCCGCCTGGCGCTGGCGACGCGGACAGCTCGCCCGCGATGGTCTATGGTTGTTGACAGTCTTTTTTCCCAGCCGCTGAACAGGACCAGCCCATGAGCATGAGCCGCCGCGAATTCACCCTGACCTCCCTGGCCGCCCTCGGCGCCGTCGGGGCCCTGCCCGCGACCGGGGCGCAGGCAGACGTCAACCGCCGTATCGTCATGGCCTCGCGCCCGGTCGGCAAGCCGAGCCTGGACAACTTCCGCCTGGAGAAGACGGCTGTGCCGGTCGCGGGGGAGGGCGAGGTGCTGCTGCGAACCCGCTGGCTGTCGCTGGATCCCTACATGCGCGGGCGCATGAGCGCGGCGCGCAGCTACGCCGAGCCCATGGCGGTGGACGACGTGATGGTCGGCGGGACGGTGAGCGAGGTGGTGGCCTCGAACAACCCGCGTTTCGCCAGCGGCGAGCTGGTCACCGCCTTCGCCGGCTGGCAGGACTACGCCGTGTCGGCCGGCGACGACCTGATGAAGGTGGACCCGCGCATCCCGCGGCCCTCCTACGCGCTGGGCGTGCTGGGCATGCCCGGGCTCACCGCCTACGTGGGCCTGCTGGACATCGGCGAGCCGAAAGCGGGGGAGACCGTCGTGCTGGCGGCGTCCACCGGGGCGGTCGGCTCGGTGGTCGGGCAAATCGCCAAACTGAAGGGCTGCCGCGTGGTCGGCATCGCCGGGGCTAAGGAGAAGTGCGCGTACGCGGTGAAGGAGCTGGGCTACGACGCCTGTGTCAGCCATTACGACGAGGATATGGCCGCGCAGTTGGCCGCGGCCTGCCCGGACGGCGTCGATGTGTACTTCGAAAACGTCGGCGGCAGTTCCTGGGAGGCGGTGATGCCCCTGCTCAACAACTTCGCCCGCGTGCCCGTGTGTGGCCTGATCGCCCACTACAACCAGACGCAACCGCTGCCGGGGCCGGACCGCATGAGCGTCCTGCAGGGCCTGATTCTCCGGCGCAGCATCAAGATGCAGGGCTTTCTCGTCAGTAACTACTATCACCGTGTGCCGGACTTCATCGCCGACATGAGCGGCTGGCTGGCACAGGGCCGGATCCGTTACCGCGAGGATGTCGTCGAGGGCCTGGAGAACGCCCCCGAGGCCTTCCTCGGCCTGTTCAGCGGCGCCAATTTCGGCAAGCTGGTGGTGAAAGTCAGCTGACCCGGCGCGGTATGAGCGGTATCGAGGTCGCCACGACCGCCTGGGCCTGGGACGACCTCGGCAGCGCCGCGGGCTTGTGCCGCCAGGCCGAGCGCGCCGAGGCGATGGGCTTTCACTCCTTCTGGCTGCCGGAGAATCATTTCGGCGGCGCGCGCGCCATACCCTCGCCGCTGACCCTGCTGGCCGCCGTGGCCGCGCGCACCTCGCACCTGCGACTGGGTTGTACCTCCTACCTGCTGCCCATCCGCAACCCGCTGCAGGCGGCGGAGGAGGTGGCGGTGCTGGACCGGCTCAGCGAGGGGCGGCTGATTCTCGGTCTGGGGCGGGGTATGCAGCCTGGCATGTTTGCCGCCTTCGGCGTCGACGCGGCGCACAAGCGCAAGCTGTTCGCGCGCAACCTGCAGATCATGCGCGACGCCTGGCGCGGCGAGCCGCTGGCGCGGGGGGAGGACGGACGGCCCGTGGTCCTGGCGCCGCTGCCGCTGCAGCAGCCCGCGCCGCCGCTCTGGGTGGCCGCGTTCGGGCCCCTGGCGCTGCGCCAGGTGGCGGAGCTGGGCCTGCCCTACCTGGCCTCGCCGGTGGAATCCCTGCAGGTACTGCAGGACAACTATGCCCTGTACCGCGAGGCGGTCGCCGCGGCGGGCCTGCCGCCGGTGCCGACGGTGCCGCTGATGCGCTGCGTGTTCGTGGCGGAAAAGCCGGCCGCGGCGCGGGAGTTGCGCGAGGCCCTGGCGCGCAGCGTGCCGGCGCGCATGCGCGACAAGGCCGCCGCCGTCGACGACTGGGCCATCGTCGGCGACAGCCATTACGTGCGCGAGCGCATCGCCGAACACGTGGCGCGCCTGGGCGTCAGCCACCTCATCCTGCGCGGCGGGCTGGAGGGGCTGGATGAGTTACGACAACTGCGCAGTGCCGAGGCGGTGCTGCAGGCGGTCGCGGCGCTTTGAGCAGGGGCGCGGCGCACGGCGGGCAAAACCGCCTGTGGCGTCTACACTTAGCGGCGGGAGCCGGGACGAAGCCGGTTCCGTAGACTGTCACAGCGCGAGGAAGCGATCATGTTGTATGCCATGCCGGGGTCCGATGATGCCCTGTTCACGTTCCAGACCCGTTACCACAACTACATCGGCGGTGAGTGGGTCGCCCCGCTGGAGGGCGAGTATTTCGAGAATGTCTCGCCGGTTACCGGCGAGGCCTGGTGCGAGGTGGCGCGCTCGACCCCGGCGGACCTGAGGCTCGCCCTGGACGCGGCGCACGCCGCGGCGGAGGACTGGGGGCGCACGGCGGTGGCGGAGCGCGCCAATATCCTGCTGAAGATCGCCGACCGTATCGAGGAAAACCTGGAGACCCTCGCCTGGGTGGAAACCTGGGAGAACGGCAAGGGCATCCGCGAGACGCTCAATGCGGATATCCCCCTGTTGGCGGACCACTTCCGCTATTTCGCCGGCTGCATCCGCGCCCAGGAGGGCAGCGCCGCCGAGATCGATGCGGACACCGTCAGTTACCATTTCCACGAACCGTTGGGCGTGGTTGGACAGATCATTCCCTGGAACTTCCCGCTGCTCATGGCCGGCTGGAAACTCGCGCCGGCGCTGGCCGCGGGCAACTGCGTGGTGCTCAAGCCCGCGGAACAAACGCCGGTGTCGATCCTGGTGCTGATGGAGATGATCGACGGCCTCCTGCCCCCCGGCGTGGTCAACATCCTCAACGGCTTCGGTGCGGAGATCGGCCAGGCCCTGGCCAGCTCTGAGCGTATCGCCAAGATCGCCTTCACCGGCTCCACCGCGGTCGGGCACACCATCCTGGCCAACGCGGCGAAAACGCTGATTCCCTCCACGGTGGAGCTGGGCGGCAAGTCGCCGAACATCTATTTCGAGGACGTCATGGCGCAGGAGGACGACTTCGTCAGCAAGTGTGTAGAGGGTCTGCTGCTGGGCTTTTTCAACCAGGGCGAGGTGTGCACCTGTCCCTCCCGCGCCCTGGTGCAGGAGAGCATCTACGGCGATTTCATCGAGCGGGTCCTGGAGCGTGCGAAGAAGATCACCCAGGGCAACCCGTTCGACACGGACACCATGGTCGGCGCCCAGGCGTCCAGGGAGCAGTTCGACAAGATCATGAGTTACATGGACGTGGCGCGCGAGGACGGCGCCGAGTTCCTGCTCGGCGGCGGCAAGGCGACCGTGGGCAGCGATATCGCCGGCGGCTATTACGTGCAGCCCACCCTGCTCAAGGGCAGCAACGACATGCGCGTGTTCCAGGAGGAGATTTTCGGACCGACCCTGGGGGTGACCACTTTCCGCGACGAGGCGGAGGCGCTGGCGATCGCCAATGCCACGGAATATGGCCTCGGCGCGGGGGTGTGGACGCGCGATACCAACCGCGCCTTTCGCATGGGGCGCGGCATCAAGGCGGGACGCGTGTGGATGAACTGTTACCACGCCTACCCGGCCCACGCCGCCTTCGGCGGCTACAAGAAATCCGGCATCGGCCGCGAGACCCACAAGATGGCGCTGGAGCACTACCAGCAGACCAAGAACATGCTGGTCAGCTACAGCAGCAGTCCACTGGGTTTCTTCTAGCGATTGCGCGGGTCGTCGCGGTAGCGGCGCAGCGCCGGCGCGAGCCGCTCGAAGCCCTTGTAGCGCGCCAGCGCCGGCGGCGTCGCATCGATCGCCCGCCACAGGGCGGGCAGCGCCCCGCTCGTGTCGCGCAGTGACTCCAGCGGGTGCAGGTAGACGCGGATGGTGAACACCACCGCGCCGCTATGCGGCAGGCGGCGCAGGGACTGGCGCTCGACGCGGTAGTACAGGGGCGTGCCGGCCGTCAGCGGCCGCTGTTCCGCCGCCTCCCGCGGACGCTGGCACAGGTGGTCGCCCGCCTGCAGCGACCAGTTGTAGCGCAGCACCGGGTGCGCCACTTTCAGGTGGCGGAAAAATCGCTCCACCTGCGGCGTCAGGGCGCGGTCGAAGCCGGGAATGGGCGCGTGAATCTGCGCCAGCGGCCGGCCGAACTTCTCTTCCAGCAGCCACTCGCTGGGACTGCACAGGCTGGCCGCGGTGAGCAGGTAGCGGTCGTCGACCGCCTGCAGGATGAGCAGGTCATCGGCGACCCACAGGCTGCAGCGCCACAGGGGTTCGTCATCGCCGCCGGGCAGCGCCAGTGCCGTGGGCAGGTAGCGCACACCGTCGCCGGCGCGCGCGTAGACCCGGGCCTGCGCGTCGCACAGGTGTGAGCGCAGCAGCGCCGACAGCTCGAGCTGCGCATCCCGCGAGGTGGGCAGGGCGCGGTAGACACGCTCCCCCAGCGCGCGGCGTTGGCGCAGTTTGTGCGCGTGGTAGCGCGGCAACTGGGTATCGGTCTCTATCCACGGGCGCTCGCCCAGCGGCGCCAGGCCCATGGCGAGCACCCCGGGCTGGCGCAGGTGCGGCAGGTAGGGCGGTGTCGCGTTGTCGGGCAGCACGGCGGCGCGCCTCAGGCGAGCAGGCCGACCACGCAGCCGGTCATGCAGGTGGCGAGCAGCCCGGACCAGATGGAGCGCGGCGCCAGACGCAGGATGTCCGCGCTGCGCTCGGGGCACAGGGCGGTCATGCCGCCGAGCATGATGCCCAGGCTGCCGAAATTGGCAAAGCCGCACAGGGCGTAGGTGAGGATCAGGCGGCTGTGCGGCTGCAGGGTGTCCGGCGCCAGCGCCGCCAGTTGCAGGTAGGCGACCAGCTCGTTGATGAACACCTTGCTGGCGAGCAGTTCGCCGGCGATGCGCGCCTCTTCCCAGGGGATGCCGAGCAGCCAGGCCAGCGGCGCCAGCAACCGGCCGCCCAGGCCCACCAGGGTCAGCGGCTCGCCACTGTGCGGCAGCAGCGCCAGGCACAGGTCGACCAGGTGCACCAGGGCGACGAATACGATGAGCATGCCGATGATGCCGGCGAGCAGTCGCAGCCCCTCCATGGTGCCGCTGGTGATGGCGTCCAGGCTGCCGTGGTAGGGCGAGCCCAGGTCCGTCGCCGCGCCGGCCGGTCCCGGCTGTGGCGGCAACATCACCGCCGCCAGCAGCAGGGCGGCGGGCGCACTGATCAGCGAGGCGATGATGATGTGGCTCAGGGCGTCGGGAATGGTCGTCGCCAGGATGCCCGCGTACAGGCCCAGTACCGTGCCGGCGACCGTCGCCATGCCGCAGCTCATCAGCATGAACAGCTCGCTGTCGCCCATGCGCCGCAGGTGGGGTTTGATCAGCAATGGCGCCTCGACCATGCCGATAAACACCGAGGCGGTGGCGCCGACGCTCAACGCGCCGGACAGCCCCATGGATTTCTCCAGTAGCCGCGCCAGTCCGCGGATGGCCAGCGGGATTACCCGCCAGTGCCAAAGCAGCGCGCTCAGCGCGGCGAACACGATGACGATGGGCAGGGCGCGGAACGCCAGCACGAACTGGTTCACCGGCGCGGCGACCGTGTAGGGCGGCTCGCCGCCACCGAGGAAGCCGAACACCATGGACGTGCCCTGGGTCGTCGCGGCCTCCACCGCCAGCACCGCGCGGTTCACCAGCAGCAGCGCCTCCTGCAGCACCGGCAGCCGCAGTAGCAGCAGCGCCAGGAGGAACTGCGCGGCCAGTCCGGCAGCCACCAGGCGCAGTGGAAAACGGCTGCGGTCGCTGCTGCTCAGCCAGGCCAGCAGCACGATGACCGGCAGGCCCAGCCAGGCCTGTGACATGCCAGCGCTCCTGCGGGGGAAGAAGGGCTGACGGTAGAGCAGGGGCGCGCTAAAGTCCACTGCGGCGCCTTGCGCGCCGAGTTTGATTTACTATACATGGACGTATTCATTGTCCGGCGCGGCTTGTTGCGGCCAGCGCCGTGGTCCATATTTGGCGCGCACCCTCGCGCAAAGGAATCCCCCATGCTGTCACGCTTCGATGACTACCCGATCCACCAGACCGCCGAGCCGCTGTTCCATACCGCCTCCAGCGACCGTTTCGTCTACGATCGCTACTGGTACAACGCCCACGCGCGCGACGGCAGTTTCTATTTCGGCGTCGCCCTGTGCCGCTACGCCAATCTCGGCATTCTCGACTGTAGCCTCAGCCTGGCGATCGACGGCCACCAGTACGCCTTTCACGGCTCGCGCCGCGCGCCGCACGAACCGACCGATACCTCGGTGGGGCCGTTTTCCCTGCAGATACTGGAGCCCATGGGCCGCCACCGCGTGGTGATCGAAGCCAACGAGACCGGCATCGAGTGCGACCTGCTGTTCACGCCGCGCACCGCGTGTATCGAGGAAGGGCGCCAGACCCTGCGCAACGAGCGCCACGTGGTCATGGATGCGACGCGGCTGGACCAGTTCGGCTTCTGGTCCGGCTGGATCCGCTACGACGGCAGGGAATTGCAGGTGGACGGGGCCAGCACGTTTGGCCTGAAAGACCGCTCCTGGGGTATTCGCCCGGTGGGCGACCCCTACAGCGGCGGCGCGCCACTGTCCGAGTTCCAGGCCCTGCATTTCAACTGGGTGCCCATTCACTGGGAGGACGAGTGCAGTCTCGCCGCGTTGTTCGAGGACGAAACCGGCCACCAGTGGCACACGGACCAGGCATTCCTGCCACTGTACCCGGACATGGACGCCATTCCCGGCACGAACGACCCCGCGGCCCGCGTCTGGCAGGGCCAGGTGGAGCGCGAGCTGGACATGATTCCGGGCACCCGCCGCGCCCGCGCGGCGACCATCGCCATGAATGACCGCTCCGGTGAGCGCCTGCAGATCGAACTGGAGCCGGTGCTGGTGCACCGCATGAAGGGCCTGGGTTACCAGCACCCGGAGTGGGGTCACGGCAAGTGGCACGGCGAACTGGCCATCGCCGGGGAGAGCTGGAAGGACAGCGACCTGGACCCGCTGGCGCTGGAAAACATCCATATCCAGCAGGTGGTGAAGGCCACCTGCGGTGACCGGGTCGGGCACGGCGTGCTCGAGCAGATGCACATCGGGCCATCCTCCAGCCTGGGCTTCAAGGACTGGTTCGACGGCGCCCCGTGACCCTATAATCGGCGCTTACCATCTTCCCTGGAGGCAGCGGCATGGCGATGAAACTACTCAGGTGGGTGCTGCTGCTGGCGCTGTTGCTCGCCGCCGCCGGCCTGTTGCTGGTGTGGCAGGTGGGCGCCTGGAACCTGCTCTTTCCCAATCACAGCCACGACACGGTGGCCCCGGAGCTGCCCGCGGATCTCGCCTCGCCCGCGGTGCTGCTGTTCAGCAAGACCAACGGGTTCCGCCACAAGGACGGTATCGAGGGCGGGGCCAGGGCGATCCAGGCCATGGCCGACAAACACGGCTGGGGCCTGTTCAACACCGAGAACGGCGCGGTGTTCAACCGCGACGACCTGGCGCGTTTCGACGTGGTGGTGTTCAACAACGCCTCCGGCGACATGCTCGACGCCGGCCAGGAGCAGGCCTTTCAGGCGTGGCTGGAAGGCGGCGGCGCCTGGCTGGGTATTCACGCCGCCGGTGACGATTCGCACAGCGGCTGGCAGTGGTACCGGGACAATCTCATCGGCGCGGACTTCACCGCCCACATCATGGGGCCGCAGTTCCAGCGCGCCACCGTCGTGCTGGAAAACCAGGCCCACCCGGCGCTGCGTGACCTGCCGGACCTGTGGCAGCACGAGGAGGAATGGTATTCCTGGGAGCGCAGCCCGCGCGCGGAGGGCTTTATCATCCTGGCGACGCTGGACGAGGAGTCCTACAACCCCGTGCAGAAACTCTGGCGCAGCGAGGTGGACCTGCGCATGGGCGACCACCCGGTGGTATGGGCCAACTGTGTCGGTGCCGGTCGCACGCTGTACACGGCCATGGGCCACCGGGCCCAGGCCTTCGAGCAGCCCCAGGTGCGGCGGCTGCTGGAGAACGCACTGCTCTGGTTGACCGCCGCCGACGCCGGCGGCTGCCCCTGGCCGCCGGCGGAAACCGCCGCCGCTAGGGCAGGGTAACCACGTTTGTCTGTAGCGGCGCGATCTCTTCCTCAGGTAACTGGAAGCGCCAGAACATGATGCCGTAGGGACGTCCCTCGGTGTCCAGCCAGTTGGGGTGGCCCGGGTTGCGGTGCGCCACGACCATCTCGAAGCTGCCGTCCGCCTCCTGTTGCGCCTGCGCCCGGTTCAGCGAGACCTGCCGCGTCTCGTAGTCCAGCGTCTGCAGGAAACGATTGAACAGCACCACGTTGGAAAAGCGGCATTTGGGGAAGCGCCCGCGGATGATCAGCGCCTGGTCCGGGCCCAGTACGAAGGGCGCCATGGCGTAGACGTTGTCCTTGGCCGCGTAGGTCTGCGCCTGGTTGCTGTCATCCGCCACCGGCGCTGCGAACTCGTTGGGCACGCGTGACACCCAGGCCGGGCTGCTGTCGGTGTTCATGGCGATGACGTTGCCGCGCATGAAGGTGGTGACACGCCGGATGCCCGCGGCGATGCTCGCATCGCTGGGCGGCTGCCGGGGGTCGACGCCGCGCATGTTCTCGATGCTGATGGGTATCTGGTGCAGCGGGTCGTTGTTGATGCTCCGCTTGCGCTCATAGTAGTGGCGCGTGGTGATACTGGTGGCCCCGGGTGGCAGGCGCAGCCAGTTGCCCTTGACCTTGTCTGCGCTGACGATGATTTCGTAGTCGCCGTTGGCGTCCGTCTCGAACTCCGTGTCGTTGAGTGTGGCGCCGATGCCGTCGCCGTCGGTGCCGGCCCCCAGTTCCACCGTGAAACTGGTATAGGTGGCCCCGGCGATGTTGCCGCGAATACGGTAGCGCTGCGATGAGTCGATGACCGCGGAGAAGTAGCGCGCATCGGGGTTGTCGCCGAGCAGTTTCTTGTGGCGGTTGATGAACGGCGTGAAAAAGGGGCGCTGCGGGTCGGCTTCCAGCCAGGCCTGCAGGCCGTGCATCAGCGTGTGTAACAGGACCCGGCGCGCCTCGGCGAAGTCCTGGGGCGTGCGCAGCTTCCACCCGGCGCTGGCGAAATCCCGCTCCAGTTCATCGAGCGTCTGTTGCAACTCGGCCAGCGCCGCCGCGGCCTCGCTGTCCGGGGAGCTCCCCGTGGCGGCCAGCACCTGCGACGACAGCAGCGAACCGGCCAGCCCGCCCAGCGCCGCGCCCTTGAGTATATCCCGTCGATCCATTGGCCTCTCCTTTCATGCTCTGTCGATAGCCTGGCAATGCCCCGGCTAGTTGTCGAAAGGCGGGCGTTGTCCGCCACACAGTACGTCGGTCACCCGCTCGGTATCCATGTACTCCTTCAGGCGGCGCAGTTTGCCGCCGCTGAATTCGAACAGGAAATGGTACTCGTTGCTGTAGGTCTGGCCGGAGACATGCTCGCCTTCGCTGCTGGCCTCCACGGCGACGCGCTCGCCCTCGGCGGTCATGGCGAGGATGTCGAAGCGCAGGCCATCGGGGAAGACCTCGAAGATGCGGCCCGCGGAAGCCTGGATCTCGTCGCGCCCGAAGGTACCGGAGATCAGTGTATTGCCCATGGTTTGCAGGCAGCCGTCCGCGGTGTAGGCGGCGACGATCCGGTCGACGTCGCCGCTGTTCATCGCCTGGAAGAACTTCCGGACGAGGGCCTTGTTGGCTTCTGCCTGGTCGTCGCTCATGACATGCTCCCGTCGCTGGAGGTGTTGATGACAGCCCAATCTTAGTAGGCGCGAAAGCTCGCGCCAGTCACCGGGTATAGATAAGTATGCCCGCGCAGCCGTGGTGGCCAATTTGCCTGTCGCGGTTCAAATTGCTGGTGCAGGACGTGTTTCAGTAGTCGTCGACCTTGCCGCGCAGGTTTTTCACCTGGCCGCGGCGCGTCTTGTCGTCGGTGCGCCGCTTGCGGCTCGCGTTGCTGGGGCGCGTGGGCTTGCGCGCCCGCCGGGTGACCATGGCGCCGCGCAGCATCTGGCGCAGCCGTTCCAGCGCATCCGCGCGGTTCTTCTCCTGGCTGCGGAAGCGCTGGGCCTTGATGACCACCACACCGTCGCCGCTGATGCGCGAATCGCGCAGCTGCAGCAGACGTTCCTTGTAGCTGTCCGGCAGGGAGGAGGCGCGAATGTCAAAGCGCAGGTGGATGGCGGAGGCGACCTTGTTGACGTTTTGCCCCCCGGCGCCCTGGGCGCGCACCGCGCTGAACTGGACCTCCTCGAGGGGGAGTTCCACAGTACTGGAGATCGTGATGGTCATGGCGACATTGTAGGTGTGCCGCGACGTACATGCACAGGCTTTGTTCCGGGTACAACAGAATACGGGCGCGCCCGGGCAGTTCGACATACTATATGCAGACGCATATCCCGGGAGGAGCGTCACATGCGCCTGATACAACTCGTACTCGGCCTGGCCCTGGCCATCGCCTGGCAGGGGGCGGGCGCCGCCGGGCGTCCCAATATCATCATCATGCTGGTGGACGACCTGGGCTGGAGTGATGTCGGCTTTCACGGCGGCGACATCGATACCCCGTCCCTGGATCGTCTCGCCGCGGAGGGCGTGGAACTGACGCGCTTCTACACCACGCCGATCTGCTCTCCCACCCGCGCCGCCCTGATGACCGGGCGCGACCCCATGCGCCTGGGCGTGGCCTACGGCGTGATCATGCCGTGGATGAATATCGGCATCCACCCGGCCGAGCACTTCATGCCGCAGAGCTTCCGCGCCGCCGGTTACCAGACGGCCATGGTCGGCAAGTGGCACCTTGGCCACGCCCTGCAGGCCTATCACCCGAATGAGCGCGGATTCGAGCACTTCTTCGGTCACCTGCACGCGGAGGTGGGCTACTTCCCGCCATTCAGCAACCAGGGTGGCCGGGATTTCCAGCGCAACGGGCAATCCATCGAACGCGACGGCTACGAGACGTTCATCCTCGCCGACGAGGTCACGCGGTTTATCCGCGCGCGCGACAGGGAGCGGCCGTTCTTTCTCTACATGCCGTTTATTGCCCCCCACACGCCGCTGGACGCGCCCCGGGACCTGCAGCAGAAGTACGCAGACCTCGAGGACCGGCGCCAGCCGGCGCGCAGCAAGAACACCGACCAGTCGCGGCAGATCGCCCGGTTGCTGCGCCAGCCCAGTGCCCGCCCCATGTACGCGGCGGTGGTCGACGCCATGGACCAGGCCATCGGCAGGGTGCTCGACACGCTGGACGAGGAGGGCATAGCCGATGACACCATCGTGCTGTTTTTCTCCGACAACGGCGGCGCGGCCTATGCCACCGGGGGCGCCGACAACGTGCCGCTGCGCGGCGGCAAGGGTGAGACCTGGGAGGGGGGATCCGTGTGGTCGCGCTGTTGCGCTGGCCGCGCCGCCTCGCCGCGGGCGCGCAGATGGAACAGATCATGACCGCCATGGATGTCTTCCCCACCCTGGCCGAGGCGGCTGCGGTGACGCCCGGCAACGAGCGCTTCGAACTGGACGGGCGCAGCCTGTGGCCGGCCCTGGACGAGCGGCAGCGCATGCCGCGCGAGGAGCTGGTGTTCTTCGCCTCGGAGACGCCTATCCGCGGCTCCTTCATGTTCACAGCGTTCAACGATCACTGGAAGCTGGTACAGGAAGTGGAGCAGGGCCTGTTGTCGGCGCAGGTGAGCAACTACCTGTTTCGTATTGGCGAGGACCCCTACGAGCGCAACAACCTCGCCCCCCGCTATCCCGGGGTGGTCGCCCGCCTGGCCGAGGAGATACACCACTGGCGCATGTTGTACCCGGTAGCGGGCACGCGCCACGAACTGGTGCCGCCGCCGGGCTGGCGCGCGCCCAGGGACTGGGCGAGTTACCCGCGCACGCTGGACGCAACCCAGGACAGCCCGGCGCCCGGGATGCCGCCCGCATTCGCGCTGCCCGCCCTGGACTGGCAGCACGGCGAGGCGGGGCGGTTGATCTACGATTGCCAGCCCTACCGCGCGCTCGGCGGCGGGCTGTGCAAGTAGGCGCGGTGCGGAATAATGCCCGGACAGCTGCCTTGAAATGCACACCCCGCCTGCGTCAGAATCACGCCTCGAAAAAAAAAGAGGTGAAAAAGAATGATGGACCGGGACTTTCACGTGCTGCGCACAGCAGCCTGCGCCGCCGCGATACTGCTGGTGGCAGCCTGCGCCGATGGCAATGACAACAGCAGCGCGTGGACGCGCCCGTTCGCCGAGCTCTACGACCAGGGCATCACCCGCTACGTGGGCGCCTATACGCCGATGCTGTCCGAGCCGGCCGGCGATACCGTGGTGCACACCTTCGGCACCGGTGACGGACCCCTGTGCCTGGAAGGGGCCCCCTACGCGATGGCCACACGGGACAAGGGCGCCGAGGACCTGCTGATCTTCCTCGAAGGCGGCGGCGCCTGCTGGTCCGACCTGTGTGTCGCGGTCAGCGAAGCGACCCCGATCATTCCGCCCGCCGGCATCAACAACCCGGACAAACCCAACAACCCCGTGCGCGACTGGAACCAGGTCTACGTACCGTACTGTGACGGTTCGCTGCACGCCGGCGACCAGGATGTGGATACCGATAACAACGGCAGCGACGACCGTTTTCACCGCGGCCTGCACAACCTGTCCGCCGCTCTGGATGTGGCCGCGCGCACCTTTCCGGCGCCGCGGCGCATCCTCCTGGCCGGCAACAGCGGCGGCGGACTGGGTACGATCTTCGCCCTGCCGCTGGTGCGCTACCTCTACCCGGACGTTCAGATCGACGTCATCAACGACTCCGGGGTGGGTGTGTCGCGGCCGGGCGAGCCGGACTTTCTGCAACAACTGGTCGCGGAGTGGAACATCGGCGCCTTCCTGCCGCATAGCTGTGCGAATGACTGTATCGGCGAGGACGGTCACCTGACGGAATACCTGGTCTGGCAGATGGACCAGGACACCACGGTACACCGCGCCATGCTCAGTTACACGCAGGACTCGGTTTTCGCCGACACCTTCCTGCGCATCGGCGGTCCCGCCTTCGAGCAGGCGCTGTTCGGGGAGATGCGCCAGCAGCGTGAGGCGCACCCCGGCCGCACCCAGACCTTCCTTCCCGATGGCGACAGCCACACTTTTCTGCAACTCGAGCCGGACAAGGTCAGCGGCGGGGTCAACCTGATGGACTGGGTGGGCTACATGCTCGACGGCTCCGACCAGTGGGTGTCCGTGGATGACCGCGGCGCCTCGTAAGCCAATGCGCCGGTGCGCTCCGTCATCGGTGCGTTTGGTGGTAAACTGCGCCGCTCGCGACACCACGGGATAATCACATGGCCAGCAACGACAAGGATACCCACCGCCAGAGCGTCAATCGTTTTATCGCCCTGGCCAACGAGATGAAGGACGAGGGCATCGATGTCAATATCGTCTCCGCCAGCCTGATGACGGCCTCGGCTCTTTACACCAGCTACGTGGTGGGCGGCAACGACGGCGGCCTGACCGAGTCCGGCGTGGACAAGGTCACCGAGGTCTACCGCAAGGAACTGGCGCGTATCCAGGCCGTGAAAAAGGAGGCGGCCGGCTAGTCAGTCGGCGCCTTCGCCCTGGCCGTCCAGCTCGCGCAGCTGTGGGAGAAAGTAGTCGGGCGCCAGCAGCGGTTTCAATTCCTCCATGGGCAGCGGCTTGCTGAACAGGTAGCCCTGGATGACGCTGGCCCCGTGCTGGCGCAGGAAGCGGTACTGCTCACGGTCCTCCACCCCCTCGGCGACGAGGTCCAGGTCCATGCTGCGCGCCATGGCGATGATGGCCCTGACCAGGGTGGCGTCGTTGGAGCTCTTGTCCATCGCCACCACGAAGCTGCGGTCGATTTTCAGCTCGTCCAGCGGGAAGCGCGACAGGTAGCTCAGTGACGAGTACCCGGTGCCGAAATCGTCGATGGACAGCTTGACGCCCAGCTTTTTGAACCCGTTCAGCGCCTCGACGGTGGACTCGGCGCCGTCCATCATGATGCCCTCGGTGAGCTCCAGTTCCAGGCGCGAGGGACGCAGGCCCGTCGTGCCCAGCACGGTGGTGACGCGCTCGATGAAGGAGCGGTTGAACTGCAGTGCAGAGACGTTGACCGATACCTTGGGCAGGTCCAGCCCCTCGGCCTGCAGTTCCACCAGCTGGCGGCAGGCCTCTTCCAGGCCCCACTCGCCAATGGCCCCGATCAGCCCCATTTCCTCGGCCAGCGGTATGAACCTGAACGGCGGCACCAGTCCGCGCTCCGGGTGCTCCCAGCGCATCAGGGCTTCGGCGCCCACCACCTTGCCGCTCATGGTGTCGAGCTGCGGCTGGTAGTGCAGCACCAGTTCGCCGTTGTCTATGGCCTTGCGCAGGTCGTTTTCCAGGGTCAGGCGCTCCACCCCGGCATCGTCCATTTCCGTCGAGTAGAACGTGAAGTTGTTCTTGCCCACCTTTTTTGCGTGGTACATGGCCGTGTCCGCCGCCTTGAGCAGGCCCTCCACGGTGTCGGCGTCCTGCGGCGCCACGGCGATGCCGATGCTGGGCGTCACCACCATTTCGTGGCCTTCGATGGTCATCGGCTGCGCCAGGGCGTCCAGGATGCGCCGCGCTACCACACCCGGGGATTCGGGTTCGGCAAGCTGGTTGAGCACCACGGTGAATTCGTCGCCGCCCAGGCGCGACACGTCGATGGCGGAGTTGGGTTCGACGTTATGACCGACCAGGTCGCTGTCGCGTACGCAGCGCGCCAGGCGCTTGGCCACTTCCCGCAACAGCAGGTCGCCCGCGCTGTGCCCCAGCGAGTCGTTGATGCGCTTGAAGTTGTCCAGGTCGAGAAACAGCAGGGCGATCATTTCCTTGTTGCGATGAGCCAGGCGCAACAGCAGGTCCAGCTGCTCGGTGAACAGGCGCCGGTTGGGCAGGGCGGTGAGACTGTCGTAGTAGGCCATTTTGCGCAGGCGGTCCTTGGTCTCGGTGACCTCCTTCACCGCGGCGTTGAGTTCCTCATTGCGCCGCGACAGCTGCGAGGTGCGCTCCTCGACTTTCATGCTCAGCAACTGGTGATCGACCTCCATCTGCGTATGCCGGCTGCGCAGTTGCCCGACCATGCCGTTGATCAGGGCGACCAGTTCGCGGAACTCGGCGTTGTTCTCCAGTCCCCGCGTCTGCACCGCTCGGCCCGCGGCGATGTCGTCCGCCATGGTCACGATGGTGGCGAAGGGTGCGGTAATGCGGCGCGTCGCCACCAGGCTGGCCAGGGCGCAGAACAGCACGAAGGCCAGCGCCGCTCCCAGCGCCAGCCTGGCCTCGGGCAGGATTTCGCGGCGCAGCATCGTGCGACTGATGCCCACGTGCACGTAGCCGATGACGTAGCGGCTGCCGCTATCGCCGGCGCTGGCCAGTGCGGCGCCGAAATCCAGCCGGCCGAGGTCGTCGCGAACCGGGTTGACCACGGAGAAGACGGGAATGGTGAGGTCCCAGATGAGCTCGCCGCCACCGAGGGTTGCCAGCAGGCGTTGTCCCGGTGGCAAAATCTGGCTGGCGCGCGCGGTCAGGCCGCTCTCGAGTACGCCGGCGTCGCCGCGCAGGGTGGGGAAGTGGGCCTGTGGGTAGGGTGGGGCGCCGGCCTGGCGCAGCTCTGCCACCAGGTCGCCGGCCGGGTCCAGCACCTGTGCAAAGCGCAACGCCGGCGATTCCTGCAGTACCTCGCGCAGGCTGTCGCGCATTTGCGCGGTGTCATCGAGGTAGATGGCCACCTGCAGCCCCGGTTGTGCCTGCACCCGGTGATAGCTGCGCTCGACGAGGCGTTCGCGTGCGAACGTGTAGGCGTCATGGATACGCAGCCCCGCCAGCAATACGCCCGCCAGCGTCGCCAGGGTAATGGTGACAGCGTTGATTTTCCCCGCGACGGTCAAGGGCTGCACACCCCCTGCGCGGTTTGCCTGTCAGCACACGGTGTCGCCATTGCTTTGTTACCCCGTTCCCGCGGCGGCCTCTGGCGGGCCGATTGCGGGCCTGGAACCCGTCCCTTGCGGCAAAGTAGCATGAGTGTTCGAAACGGCGCAATTGTGCAAAATGCCGCTGCGTGCCGGTGCCCGGCGGGTGGTCAGGCCGGGGAGCCCTGGCGGCGGTCGGGGAGTACGCGACGATCTTTCTCGATCAGTATGCCGTTGACCATGAGGGGAAAGCTCACCGCTTCACCGCTGCGGCGATCGCCGCCGCGCTCGACCCTTTGGCGCAGCGGGTGTCCGTCGGGACCGCGGGGAGCCGTTTCGTCGGACACGTAGTTGCGTGCGGCCACCATGAAAACGTAGGCGGAGACGATGATCGCACCAATGCCCAGAACTCCCAGGGTGATCAGTACCACATCCATTATTGCTACAGTCCCGTGTGTGGCGTTCGCGGAGATATTACGGGATATGCAAATTCCGCGCCGACATGCCGCCTGGTTTTTTATACAGCCGCTTTCAGTATGTTAGCGCCAGGGCGGGGGGGCAACAACAGTGCGGTGTATAAAAACCTGACGAATTTGGGTTAGCGGGCACCCTTGCCGAACAGGACCACTTCGACGGTGCTGAGGGTGATCATGAAGTCCAGGAACAGGCTGTGGTTCTTCACGTAGTACAGGTCGAACTGCAGTTTCTGCCGCGCATCGTCCGTGGAGGCGCCGTAGGGGTAGCACAGTTGCGCCCAGCCGGTGATGCCGGGCTTGACCGCGTGGCGGGAGTCGTAGAACGGGATTTGTTCGGCCAGTTGCTGGACGAATTCCGGGCGTTCCGGCCGCGGGCCGATAAATGCCATGTCGCCCGCCAGAACGTTGAAGATCTGCGGCAGTTCATCGATACGGGTGCGGCGGATGAAACTGCCTACCCGGGTGACCCTGCTGTCATTCTTGGTCGCCCAGCGCGCCTTGCCGTCGCCCTCGGCGTCGACAGTCATGCTGCGGAATTTGAGTACGCGGAACGCCTTGCCGTTGAGCCCGACGCGTTCCTGGCTGAAAAAGATCGGCGCGCCGAAGCCGTCCTCAAACCAGATGGCCACGGCGGTAACGAGCATCACGGGCCAGGTGCCCATCAGCAGGATAAAACTGGCGAGGATATCGAAGGCGCGCTTGGTCAGGCTGGTGGCTGAGCCCGAGCGCATATCCTCGGTGAGCGTCATCCAGGCGGGACTGGCGAAGTCGACCAGGATCTTGCCCGCCTCGCGCTCGAAAAAATTCACCAGGTTGAGCACTTTCACACCCTGCAGCCGGCACTTGAACAACTCGTCCTTGGGCGTCTGCTCCCGCTGGTTGTCGAGGGCGACCACGATCTGGTCGATTTCCGTCTGCTGGGCGTATTCCGCCAGCGGCTGGCGCAGGTTGATGATGCGCTCGCCGGTCACCCGCGGTTCCTCCCCGTCCACACGCACGAAGCCGACGATATTGAAGCCCTGGCGATCGGTCTTGCGGCGCATCGAACTGGTGATGGTCGAGGCGGCAAAACCGGAGCCGTAGATCAGCACACGGCTCTTGAACTGGTCCAGGTCGGCCAGGTTGGTGAATGCGGTGCGGCTGATCAGGCTGGCGGTGAAGGACAGCAGTACCGCGTAGAACAGTGAGCCGCGCCAGGTGATGAAGTCCGGCAGCAGGTAGAAGACGGTGCCCATGAGCAGCGACGCGCTGCCGAAGCCGCCGAGGGCGCGGATGAGGATGCCGGCGCGGCCCTCGCGCATGCGCGGTTCGTACAGGCCCATCGCCGACAGGCACACTATCGCCACCAGGCCGTACATGATGGCGCGGCCGGGTACCTGCGTGGCGAACTGGTGGAAGCTGCCCGCTTCAAGTTGCAGTGTGCAAAACAGGTAGGTGCCGGCGTAGAAGCATATGGCGAAGAGGGCGGCGTCGATCAGCGCCAGCCAGTAGAAGGAGGTGTGAACGTGGTGATTGAACACCCTGACCGTGGCCATTATTTGTCCCCAAGTTGCCGGTTGAGAGCAGTGCGTGCGCCGCACCGCTCGGCGAGTTGCGTTGTCATCCCGGATGGTTCCCTTGTCCTGATGCGCCGGCAGCCTCGGATGGCCGCCGGACAGAGTTATGCACAGGCTTTGCCGAGCTTATCCACATACCTTGACGCGCACCTCTCAAAGTAGCACGGCCCGGCAGATCCTGCCCGGATTAGTGCCCAAAATGTGAAGCGGTTCCGAGGATCGCACAGCGCGGTGACACGGCGGTGACAGGGGCGCCGTCCACGGCCGTCCAGGGCGCCGCGGCCACGTCGCGTTCTTGCCTGGTTTTTGCATAAGAATCATACAGGTACAGAGCGCCTGCGATATCCTGTCCACGACCATTATTGTTCTTGTTGTCTGCTGTTGGCGACGGCCTGTCCGCACTGCGCAGCAGCCGCTCCCGCGGCCCCTCCCGGCCACCCCGGGGCGGTTCCTGCCGGCGCCGGGGAGAGCGTAGTATAGGAGACGCGGACACAGCGTCAATGGCGCAATCCTGCGAACAATTGCCAGCGTTGCCGGCGGTGGGTTTTGTGCGCGAAAGCGTCTATGGTAGGGCGGTTCGCACCGGGCGCGAGTAACCCGACACCATGACCACAGCGACCCCGCCCCTGCCGCCGCGACTGTCCGCCATTCTCGCCGCCTATTACCTGGTGTGCCTGGGTATTCTCTACGGCTCGCTGTTTCCCTTCCATTTTCGGGTCGACTGGCCGGCCCGGGGGTTTGCGGGCTTCCTCGCCTCCTGGCGCGACGTCAACAGCATCAGCGACATTCTCGGCAACGTCGCGCTGTTCATCCCCTATGGCTACCTCGCCTGCCTGCTGGCGCTGCGCTGGGCCGGGGCGCTGCGGCTGGCGGTGGCGGGCGTGGCGCTGGCGTTGCTGTGCCAGTTGGCTCAGTTGTTCACGCCCCTGCGCGACCCGTCCATCGCCGACCTCTACCTGAACCTGCTCGGCGGCGCGCTGGGCTGGTGCCTGGCGCGTCTGCTGCCGCTGGGGTCTGGCGCCGCGCCCGGCGCGACTGCCGGCGCCCACCCCCTGCCGCTGCTGCTGTGCGGCTGCTGGCTGGCCAGCCTGCTGTTGCCGTTCTTGCCCGCGGTCGATATGCACGCCTGGCGCGAAGCGCTGGCGCCGCTGCTGTACCCGCGGCGCTGGTCCTGGCCAGCCTGGCTGGTCGCGACGGCCTCCTGGCTGGTGTTCTACCATTTGCTGGCCTGCCGTGCGCAGCTGCGGCTGCGCCTCCCGGTCGTGCTGGGCGGTGTGACCCTGCTGCTGGGGCTGAAGGTGTTGATCCTGCAAAACCGCCTCACCCCTGAGGCTGTGCTGGCCGCCGTGGCGGCGATTCCCCTGTGGTACCGGGTGGGGCGTCGCCTGCGCGGGCGCACGCTGGCGCTGCTGCTGTTCGCCGCCTTCTGTATCGACGGCCTGGCGCCGCTGAGCGCACGCGCCGCGCCGCGCGACTTCGGCTGGCTGCCGTTTGTCGGCTACCTGCAGGGCTCCATGCTGGTCAACGCGGTGGCCCTGTGTCGCAAGCTGTTCGTCTTCGGTGCCTTGGCGCTGCTGCTCCTGCCGGCGCTGGAGCGGCCGCAGCGCGGCGCGCTGTTGCTCGCAGCCTGCCTGGCGCTGCTGGAGGTGGCCCAGCGCTATATCGGTCACGGCACGCCCGCGCTGACCGACCCGTTGTTGTTCCTGGTGCTGGCCTGGCTGCTGACCCTGCCCAGTCGGGGGGCGCTGCACGGCTGAGCCGGGAGGCGGTGGCAGGCGCGAGTTGCGCGGGTATACTGGCGCGGTGTGTTCCCGGGGCAACAGATGATTTTTTCCAGCCGTCATTCGGTCGCGGTGCTGCTGGTGTGCACGGCCAATATCTGCCGCTCCCCCATGGCCGAAGGCCTGTTGCGGGAAGAGCTGAAACTGCGCGGGTTGCAGCGCCAGGTGCTGGTGGAATCGGCGGGCACCAATGCCACACAGCCTGGACACCCGGCGGACGGTCGCGCGCTGCAGGTCTGCGCGCGCGAGGGCATTGACCTGCGCCGCAGCCGCGCGCGCCAGGTGGTATCCCAGGATTTCTCGCGCTTCGATTTCATCCTGGCCATGGACCAGCGCAACCTGCAGTGGTTGCAGGAGCGCTGTCCCGCCGGCTGGAGTGGGGGGCTTTCGCTGCTGGGTTCCTGGGCGCCCGACGAGGCTGTCGGCGAGATCCCCGATCCTTATTACGGCACCCTCGCCGGTTTTGAACAGGTCATGTCCAGGTTGCACGCGGCGATGCAGGGCTTCCTGCCGGCACTGCTGGAGGAGCTGGCCAGCGCGGGCTGAGCGCTCGCGCTGGCAGGGCGCGGTAACTACGCGCCGGAAATCTCACGCTTCTGGACTTTTCCCAAGCTTTTGCTATTGCAACCGTCTACACTGTCAGCAACCGGCATTAAAGAGCCAGACAGATAAACGGGGTGACGGTCGTGGGAAGCATGCGCTATCCACTGAGTGAGAATTTCCTGCGCTACTTTGACGTGCGCTTCGCAGACACCCAGGAGCTGCGCGCCGAGGTCTTCGGTATTCGTTATCGCGTCTACTGTGAGGAGTTCGGCTACGAGCCTATCGAGTCTTTCCCGGACGGCATGGAGACCGACGAGTTCGACGAGCGCTCGCTGCATGCGCTGATCTGCCACAAGTCCTCGGGCCTGTCCGCCGGTTGCGTGCGCATGGTCAGTCCCACGGGGGAGCGGGATACCGACCCGCTACCTTTCGAGCAGAACTGCGGCGACAGCCTGGACCAGGCGCTCATCGACACCAAGTCGCTGCGGCGCGAGAGTGTGTGTGAGATTTCGCGCCTGGCCGTGGACGGTGCATTCAGGCGCCGCGAGGGGGAGCGCGTCACCCGCTACGGTGAGGTCGAGGGCCTGGACTGCTCGCAGCAGGAGCGGCGCACCTTTTCCATGATCGCCGTCACCTGTTTCCTGGCCGCCACGGCGCTGACCGATATTTCCCGGCGCACCAACGTGTTCGCCATGATGGAGCCGTTCCTGCCGCGCCTGCTGCAGCGCTCGGGCATCGAGTTCGAGCGGGTCGGCCGGGATACCGACTACCACGGCATACGCGCGCCGTACTTCATTACTACCCAGTCGGCCCTGGAGGGGATGCGCCCTGACCTGAAGGAGCTGTACACCGAGGTACACGGGGCGATAAGCCGAGGCTACAATGGCTGAGGGGCGTGTCGGCAGCCGCTGATCGGGGGGCGCGCTACACGGTGCAGATGCAACGGCCAGGGCAGGACATGTTCGACTACGACGCGGCGTTCTCGCGCAACATCGGCTGGGTTACCGAGGCAGAGCAGGCAATCCTGCGCGGCAAGCGCATCGCCATTGCCGGCATGGGCGGTGTCGGCGGCAGCCACCTGTTGACCCTGACACGCCTGGGAATAGGCGCGTTCAACCTCGCCGACTTTGACCGCTTCGAGATCCAGAATTTCAATCGCCAGGCCGGCGCCGGCCTCAGCCACATCGACCAGCCCAAGGTCGAGGTGATGTCGGCCATGGCCAGGGACATCAACCCCGAGCTCGACCTGCGCTGCTTCCCGGCAGGGGTGGACGAGGACAACCTGGCCGAGTTCCTCGACGGCGTCGACCTCTACGTCGACAGCCTGGATTTCTTCGCCCTGGACATCCGCAACAAGGTTTTCGCGGCCTGCGCGCAGCGCGGCATTCCCGCGGTGACCGCCGCCCCGCTGGGCATGGGCGCCGCGCTGCTGGTATTCATGCCGGGCGCCATGACCTACGAAGAGTATTTCCGCATGGCCGGCCATGACGAGGAGGAGCAGGCGCTGCGCTTTATGCTCGGCCTGGCTCCGGCGCGCCTGCAACTGTCCTATCTCGCCGACGATACGCGGGTGGATTTCAACGCGCGCAAGGGGCCCTCCACACCCATGGCCTGTGAGCTGTGCGCCGGCTTCGCCGGGACCTATGCGCTGAAAATCCTGCTGCAGCGCGGCGCCGTGCCGGTGGCGCCACGCGGTATCCATTTCGACGCCTACCGCAACCGCCTGAGCACCACCTGGCGCCCCGGCGGCAACGACAACCCGCTGCAGCGCCTGGGCCTGTTCGTCGCGCGCCGCATGGTCATGGCCAAGGCCGCCGCCAGTCCGCCGGCCGCACCGCGCGCGCGCGCCGTGGAACGCATCCTCGACCTGGCGCGCTGGGCGCCCAGCGGCGACAACGAACAGCCGTGGCGCTTGCAGATCGTCGCCGACGACCACGTGGTGGTGCATGCCCACGACACCCGCGACTGGTGCGTCTACGACCTGGACGGCAGTTCCAGCCAGCTCGCGGTGGGTGCACTGCTGGAGAACGTGGCCATCGCGGCCAGCGCGGAGGGCATGGCGGTCAGCTGTGAGCGCCGCCCCGACACCCCGGACAACGCCCCGCAGTTCGACCTGCGCCTGCGCACGGACCCGGCGATCGAAGCGCATCCGCTGCTGCCTTTCGTGCGCGCGCGCACCACCCAGCGGCGGCCGCTGTCCACCCGGCCGCTGTCCGCCGCGCAGAAGCGCGCCCTGGAGGAGGCCGTGGGGGAGGGTTACCGGGTGCTGTGGCTGGAGGGCGGCGAGCGGCGCAGCATGGCCGGCCTGCTGTTTCGCAGCGCGCACATCCGCCTGACCACGCCCGAGGGCTACGAGGTGCACCGGCGCAACATCGAGTGGGGCGCGCGCTTCTCCGAAGACCGCCTGCCGGAACTGGCGCTGGGCGTGGACTGGCTGACCCGGCGCGTGATGCGCTGGGCGCTGGGCAGCTGGCGCCGGGTGCAGAACCTGAACCGCTTCGCCGCCGGCACCTGGCTGCCGCGCCTGCAGATGGACCTGCTCACCGGGCTGCGCTGCGCGGCGCATTTTGTCATCGTCGCCGAGCGGCCGCTGGACTCGGTGCAGGCCTGCGTCGATGGCGGGCGCGCGATGCAGCGCTTCTGGCTGGAGGCGACGCGCCAGAACCTGCAGTTCCAGCCGGAGATGACGCCGCTGATCTTTGCCCGCTACGCGGCCACCGGGGTCGACTTCACCGTGGTGGAGAAAGAGCGCGAACTGGCGCGGCGCGTGGCCAATGACCTCGCCGGCCTGCTCGGCGCGGACACGGACCCGCGCTGTCGCGTTTACATGGGGCGTGTCGGCTTCGGTCCCACGCCGACCTCGCGCTCCGTGCGCCCGCCTCTCGAGACGCTGTTGGTCGACGGCGGGGAGTGACGGCAATGCCGGGCGGCCGGGTCCGTGTCCTGTTCATAGCCGAAGCGGTGACCCTGGCCCACGTGGCGCGTCCCGCCGCCCTCGCGGCGGCGCTGGACCCGGCCCGCTACGAGCTGCATTTCGCCCACTGCCCGCGCTATCGCGACCTGCTCGGCCAGCTGCCGGGGCAGGAGCACACCCTCGAGTCCATCTCGCCGGCGCAGTTCAACGCGGCGCTGGCGCGCGGCGCCCCCCTGTACGACCTGGACACCCTGGACGCCTACGTGGCGGCCGACCGGGCGCTGCTGCAGCGGCTGCGCCCGGACGTCGTGGTCGGCGACTTCCGCCTGTCCCTCGCGGTCAGCGCGCGGCTCGCCGGCGTGCCCCACGTCGCCCTGGCCAACGCCTGTTGGTCGCCCTACGTGCGACAGCGCTACCCCGTGCCCGACCTGCCCCTGTCCAGGGCGCTGGGGCCGCGCCTGGCGCAACCGTTGTTCAGCCTCGGCCGGCCGCTGGCCTTCGCCGCGCACTGCCTGCCCATGCGCGCACTGTGCCGTCGCCATGGCTTGCCCGCGCCGGGCCTGGACCTGCGCCGGGTCTACAGCGCCGGCGATTACACCCTCTACGCCGACCTGCCGGGCCTGTACGACATGGCGCCGCTGCCCGACACGCACCGCTTCATCGGGCCGGTGGCCTGGTCTCCCGCCGGCGTGAAGCCGGGCTGGTGGGACGAGGTGCCGGCGGACCTGCCCGCGGTATACGTGACCCCGGGCAGTTCCGGCGCCGCCGACCTGCTGCCGCCGGTGCTCGCCGCGCTGGCGGACCTGCCACTGGTGGCACTGGTCGCCACGGCGGGGGCGGCGTTGCCGCACACCTTGCCGCGCAACGTCTTCGCGGCGCCCTTCCTGCCCGGTGAGGACGCCGCGCGCCGCGCCGCGGTGGTCGTCTGTAACGGCGGCAGTCCCACCACCCACCAGGCGCTGGCGCGCGGCCGCCCGGTGCTGGGGATACCCGGCAACCTCGACCAGCATCTCAACATGCGCACTCTCACCCGGGCCGGGGCCGGCCTGGCGCTGCGCGCCGAGCGCCTGGACGCGCACGCCGTGGCGGCCTCCCTGCGGCGCCTGCTCGAGCAGCCGCGCTTCGGCGAGCGCGCGGCGCAACTGGCCGCCGACATGGCGCGATGCCAGGGGGCGCAGCGTTTTTGCCAGTTCATGGACGACCCCGCGGCGCCCTGGTCGCGGCCACTGACGACCGACAGGAGCACCCGCCATGCGTAAGATATCCCCCGCCCAGATCGCCGTGTTTGCCGGGTTGTTCACCGCGGCCGCGCTGTTGGCGCTGGCCACTGCCTGCCTGCTGGTGACGCCGCAGCGCAGCGGCAATTTCCACGGCGTGGCCTGGCTGCTGGTGTTCATTCTGAGCTTCTACCTGTGGGCGATCGCGGCCTATCGCCTGTCGCACCGCTTCCTGCCCCTGGTGGAGGGCGAACTGCCGCCCGGCTCGCCCGGGGAGTTCGCCTACCAGGTCGATACGCTGTTCCGCCTGGTGCTGTTCTACCCACTGATACGCACCTACTTTATTCCCACGCCGCTGATGCGCCTGGTGTACCTGGCCCTGGGCGCGCGCATGGGCGACAACACCTACAGCGGCGGGGCCATTCTCGACCCGGCCCTGACCGAGCTGGGTGCGAACACGATCATCGGCCACGACGCGGTGCTGTTCAGTCACGAGCTGGAGGGTGAACACATGGCCCTGCAGCGTATACGCATCGGCGACAACGTAACCATAGGCGCCAAGGCGACGGTCATGGCGGGTGTGCAGGTCGGCGACGGCGCCATTGTCAGCGTCGGCGCGGTGGTGACCAAGGGCACGGTGATCGGGCCGGGCGAGACCTGGGGCGGTACGCCCGCCCGCCGCCTGTCGCCCGCGACTGTCGCTGATGAACAGGGGGCATCGCCCGACGCCTGAGCGCGACGCGCTCGGTATACGCGGCAACCCCTCTCGGTCCATAATGGGCCGGTTTACGGGATGGAGACCTGTTCCATGCAGAAGAAGTTTACCGCCGCGCTGGTGCTGTGCGCCGCCTTGTTGTCCGCCTCCTGTGCAGAGGAAGTCACCACCGAGGAGTACCTGGCCAACGCCGAGATGCTGGTCGAGTCCGGCGATTACAACGGCGCGCTGATCCAGTTGAAGAACGCCGCCCAGCAGGCGCCCTTCGACATGCGGGTGCGGCGCAGCATGGCCTATGCCTACCTCGGCATGGGCCTGGGCGCGGATGCGGAGAAGGAGGCGCGCCGCGCCCGCGAAATGGGCATGCAGGACGAGGAGGCGTCCCTGCTGATCACGCGCGCGCTCATGCTGCAGGGCAAGTTCGAGGAATTGCTGGCGGAAGCGGACGAGTTCGCCGCCGAGTCCGGCCCGCAGGTGCAGAGCGAGGTGCTGGCCTGGCGCGGCCTGGCGCTGATCGAGCTGGAGGACTTCGAGGTCGCCGCGCGCACGCTGGAGGCGGCGCTCAAGCTCGACCCGGACTCCGCTATCGCCCTGGCCGCGACGGCGTCCTACGAGGCCCGCACGGGCAATGCCGACCGGGCGCGCCACTGGGTGGAAAAGGCGCTGCAGGCGGATCCCGATTCACCCGATGCGCTGGCGCTGCAGGGCGACCTGCTGGCCGCCGAGGGCGACCTGGAAGGAGCGCGTGATGCCTATACCCGCTCCATCGACAACCGCGGTTATCCCACCCTGGTCAATGCCCGGCGCGCCATGGCCAACCTGCGCCTGGACAACCTCGCGGCGGCGCAGGTGGATGTCGGCGCGCTGCGCCGCGCCGGGCTGGGCAAGCTCGCCTATGTACACCAGGTGCGCGGCCTGTTGCTGCTGTTGCAGGAAAATTATGCGGACGCCAGCATCGAATTGCAGAAAGGCCTGGAGGCGGCGCCGCGCAATGTGCCCATGAAGGCCTACCTCGCGGCGAGCCTGCTGCAGCAGGAGCGCTTCGAGCAGGCCGCGGTCGTACTGGACCGGCTCAACGCCCAGGTGCCCAGGTCCTACAACGTGGCGCGTATGCGCGCGAACCTGGCGGTGCAGACCGCCGACCTGCAGGCCGCGCAGGATATCCTGCAGGGCGTGCTGGCCGGGTCCGGGGAAGAGAGTCCGGAACTGCTCGGCATGCTCGGCGCGGTGGCGATGATCGAGGGCGACGCGGACAGCGCCGTGCAGTACTACGAGCGCGTGCTGGCGCTGGAGCCTGACAATGAGAAGGCGCAGCAGGCGCTGCGCGAGGCGCGCTCGGTACGCGGCGACTTCATCGAGCGCGACCTGCAGGCGGTACAGCAGTCGGTGGATGAGGGCCAGTACATGGACGTGCTGATGTCCGCCGCCGCCGCGCTGAAGCAGGGCCGGACCGATGACGCGCTGCGCATCGCCCAGGGCCTGCAGCGCCAGTACCCGCAGCGCAGCGACCCGCTGAAGGTCGCCGCCGCGGCGCAGATGATAGCCGGTGACCTGGCGGCCGGCCGCGCGACCATGGAGGCGGTGCTGGCCATCGACCCGCTGGATCCGTCCACCACGCGCAACCTGGCCAAGCTCTACGGGGCGACCGGCGAGGAGGAACGCGCGCGCAGCCTGCTCGGCAACTACCTTGAGGCCGAACCCGATGACAGCCTCGCCCGCGCCATCCTGGCGGGCCTGGTGGCGCGCTCGGAGGCGCCGAAAACCGCCGCCGCCGAACTGGAGGACCTGCTGGCCGCCGAACCGGGCAACCTCAGCGTGCGCGGACGCCTGGTCAAGTTGCGCTTCGAGGCCGCTGAGTACGACCAGGTGATCGTGCTCACCGAGCAGCTCAAGGGCGGCTGGATCGCCGCCCAGCCGTCGCTGGTCGAGTTGCGCGGCAAGGCCTTTGTCAATCTCGGGCAGGCGGACATGGCCCTCGGTACCTGGAAACAGTGGGCTGAGGCGGCCCCGGACTCGGTCCTGGCCAACTACTACTACGCCGACGGGCTGGCCGCGCAGGGGCAGTTCGACGCGGCCAGGGCGGCGCTGGATCGCGCCGTGACAAACAACCCCGCCTACCTGCCGGGCCGTGTGGCCCAGGTGCGCATGGCCGCCCTGGGCGGCGACCTGGCGGGCGCGCGCCAGCTGATGGACAAGTTGCAGGCGGACGTCCAGGGAGAACGGGTGGAGGTCTGGCGCACCGCGGGCTGGCTCGCGGTGCAGGAACAGCGCTACCCGCAGGCGGAAGAGGCGTTCCGTCGCGCCCTGGCGATCGAGCCGGACGCGGAGACCGCGTTGCTGCTGGCGGTGACGCAGTCCACGGACGGCCGCGGCGAGGCGGCGCGGCAGACCCTGGCGCAGTGGCGCCAGACCTTCCCGCGCGACCTGCGCCTGCTGGCCATGCAGGCCCAGGGCGCCCTGGGCGACGACCCGGAGCAGGCGCGTGCGCTCTATCTGGAGATGCTGCAGGTGGCGCCGTCTTCCATCATGGCGCTGAACAACCTGGCCATGCTGGAGCGCGAGCGCGACCTCGAGCAGGCGCTGTCCTACGCGGCGCGCGCCCACGAACTGCTGCCCGAGGACCCGGTGGTCATGGATACCTACGGCCAGTTGCTGGCGGACAGCGGCAAGCTGGTCGCCGGCGGCAAACTGCTGCGCGAGGCGGTAGAGGCTCAACCTGGCAACCTGCAGTACCGTCTGAACTACGCCGATGTGTTGCTGCGCCAGGGCCGCAACGGCGAGGCGCGCCGGCAGTTGCAGGCGGTGGTGGACGGTGAGGGTGCCGAGCCCGTGCAACGCCGGGCCCGTGAACTGCTGTCCTCCCTGCCGGCCGACTGAGCGCACGGAGCGCGCCGGCATGCGTCAGAATTTTTTACAAATGCCGGCTGCGGAAGCGTTCAGGATCTGGCGATAAGTACATAACCTGCTGAATAATAAGAAAATAAATAATACTGGTACGGCGCTTGCTTTTACTCGGGTGAGACAAAACGCCAGCCAGGCTCCACGGGTGACAGCAACACCCAGGCAAAATCGGAGAGGGTCGGCAACTTTTGAAAGACGGCAAGTTAGGGAGACTAGCCATGAAAAACGTAGCAGTAAAACAATTGGGAGTAGCGCTGGTATCGCTGGCCGCTCTCGGTGCAACCAGCCAGGCCTCCGCCGATGTATACGGCGCCGGCCGCCTGATCGTTTCAGGCCTGTCCACGGAAATCGACGGTCTCGTCTCCGGCGCTCCGGGCCTGTGGAACTTCACCACCTCCGCCAACGCCAACCTGAACGGCGCCAGCTCCGGTGGCTCCATCCGCAACTGTAGCGGTTTCGGTGTCGACGTGACTGGCGGCAGCTGTGACAGCGGTGCCGGCGCGGGTATCGTCCTCAGCGGACCGGTGCAGAACGCGCCCGGCGGCGCGCCGTTGCGCGGTGAGAACGACTCCACCCTGTTCGGCACCGGTGCCGGCCAGTACTCCAACGCGGAGTCCGTGATCATCGACGCCCAGCTGGTGGGCGATGCCGCCACCGCCGCTGGTGTGGTTGCCGAGAGCAACATCGACACCGGCAACATCGCTTCCGCCTCGTCCAACGTGGCCTCCACCACGGCGTTGAGCTTCGAGTTCGAGATCGACGACCAGGACAACGGCGCGGGCGGTATCGCCATCTCCTTCACCGCCGACTGGGCGGCGCTGTCCGACGTCAATGGCAGCTCCGACGGCCTGGCGCAGGGCGTGATCTCTTCCAGCGTCACGATCACCAGCGACAACGGTACCTTCATCCGCTGGGCGCCTGACGGTGACGACGGTGCGGCTGGTGTCGAGGTCTGTATCGGCGGCGCGGCCATCGACTGCTCCTCTGTCGAGGCGGGCAACCTGAACGTACTGGCTACCACGGCCACCAACGGTTCTCCCGACGGTGAGTCCGGCAGCGGCTTCTTCAGCCTGACCGTGACCGGCCTGGAAAGCGGCACCTACTCACTGGGCTTTGCCGCCAGCGCGCAGTCCCTGGTGTCCCAGCAGGTACCGGCTCCGGCCACCCTGCTGCTGATGGGCGCAGGCCTGCTGGCCGGTGCCGGCTTCTCCCGCCGCAAAAAGGCCTGAGATACTCCCCGGGCCTGAGGGCCCACGCAAAAAAACCCGCTTTCGAGCGGGTTTTTTTGTGCCTCCGATTTGTGCGACTTTGTTTGTTCGGGTGGGTTCTCTGGCCTGGAGGGTCAACGGGTCCAGGGCTCGGAAGGCTGAGATACTCGCTCTGGACCCGTTGACCCTCCAGTCCTGGCTGGCGCCTGCATATTCGCAGAGAAGTCTGCGGGAGTGGTTCGCTGGGTCACGGCCGCCCGGCGGGAAAAAGC
>PABK01000009.1 GCA_002699145.1 Halioglobus sp. | reverse complement strand
CTACTTTGAATCGCTGCCACTCCCCATGGCAGCTTAAACCCGGGGCAGGCATCCACTTATAGAATCGGGTTTGCTGTTCAAATAACTGGGACCACCTCTACTCCCTATACAACTTCGGGGCCTATTTGCACAAGGTGGCTACAAATAGAACCGGGATGTATCGAGAACTCATAGCATCTTGCAACACACTCAAAAGTAGAATCGTGAAAAGCTAATACAAAATGCCGCCGATTGGATAAGTACTTCTTCTTGTCATGTTGCGGATGAACCGAATTCATTCGTTCAAGAGTCCGAATCCAGGAGGAATTGAGTACCTCAAAATTTCCATGTGGCTCAAGCCCGCGAGAATAAAGTGGATGCCCTGAAATAGCTTCATCATTTGGCGGACCGAATAGGTGGGCGCAAGCATTCTTGAATCTCACAATTACACACGTTTCAGACGCTGAATCAGCTCCCACTACCCGAACTGTTGTACCGTCCCAGTTTGGATCTTCATCTTGAGCGTAGAATAAAACTGCGACCTCATGTTCCCCTGCAACAACGGCAGGAATCGGTGCACCAACAGATGATAGCGGAATATCCATCAGTTTCTGTACTCGGTCCTTCCGGTCAACTGAATACACTGATAGTCACCTAACGTTTGAATTAAGCGGCGCCGTTTACGGCGTCCGCCTTTAATGATTTGTTATGTGCTTCAACGACAGCTAGCAATCGGGAAGCTTCGGACTTCCACTTGGAAGCTGCCGGAGAATCACTATCCAAGAAGACGTCCTGCTCCTGCCATGACATTCCTTTGAGCTCCCGTTCAGCCTCAAGATACAGCTGCTGAATCTCGATGGCCACCGCCTCATCCAGGTGCCCAGAATTAACTAAGCCTTTTGCAAAATCGAGGACGATAAAGTCAAAGTTGTCATCCACGTGTGAGTTTGGATCTTGGTACATCGTTCGCCTTTGCACCGATGAAGCAAGGATGGAGTGGAGCCCCTGAGCCACGACTTCAAACCCGAACTTCGCTGTTCTTGTGCACATAACGTTTGAATTAAGCGGCGCCGTTTACGGCGTCCGCCTTTAATGATTGGTTATGTGAAAACATCGAATCTCGCTCAGCCTCGCCTACCTCTCTAAAGCCTAGCGCAAATTTCTCATTTGGCGAATGTGGCACCCGGCTTCCCCTTACTGGCTTGAACTCGGCGATGCTTGCGAGAACGCGGGGTTAAACGCCACAACAGAGCGACGCTCTCAAAGAACGACCACCTTCCTCCGATCTTTCCCCGCACCAAAATAGAACATCTCGAATTGCTCTTTCCTGGCCTTGGCACTGTTCACATAACGTTGGAATTAAGCGGCGCCGTTTACGGCGTCCGCCTTTAATGATTTGTTATATGCCATAGCCTACCCCTCTTGCTCCCGACCTGGCTTGCGATTGCCCCATATTAGCCGAGCTAGCAGGACCACTGCCGCAACCCAGCCCAAGAGCCCGACAAAGTACGGAAGAAACAGTGCGTGCAACCAGTCTCTGTAACCAGCCCATCTGTAGTAGTAAACCAGCCCGAAAGTGAAGGCCAAAAACACAACCTGGACCCAGAATTGCCATTTAAAACCGCGCAATGATTGAGGGCGTGCTTTGCTAAAGAGCCTCAAGCCCGGCCAAAACACCAGAGCACCGTAAATCCAAGAAAAGTGGAAAAATGCTTGGACGACCGGGTTCACGTGATGTGCATATAACGTTGGAATTAAGCGGCGCCGTTTACGGCGTCCGCCTTTAATGATTGGTTATGTTGAACAGCCTGCATGCTCGCTCAGCCTCCCCTACCTCTTTACAGCCTAGCGCAAATTTCTCGATTGGCGAATTTGGCACCCGGCTTCCCCTTAGTGGTTTGAACTCGGCGATGCTTGCGAGAACGCGGGGTTAAACGCCACAACAAAGCGACGCTCTTTAAGAATGACCACCTTCCACCGATCTTTCAAAACACCATAAACAGAACCCCTCGAATTGCTCTTCCTGGGCATTGGCTCTGTTCACATAACGTTGGAATTAAGCGGCGCCGTTTACGGCGTCCGCCTTAAATGACTGGTTATGTTGAACTACCTGCATACTCGCTCAGCCTCGCCTACCTCTCTAAAGCCTAGCGCAAATTTCTCATTTGGCGAATGTGGCACCCGGCTTCTCCTTACTGGCTTGAACTCGGCGATACTTGCGAGAACGCGGGGTTAAGCGCCCCAACAGAGCGACGCTTTCAAAGAATGACCACCTTCCACCGTTCTTTCCCCGCACCAACAAGAGAACACCCCAAATTGCTCTTTCCTGGCCTTGGCAATGTTCACATAACGTCGGAATTAAGCGGCGCCGTTTACGGCGTCCGCCTTTAATGATTTGTTATGTGGCTCAGTCATTGGATCTTTCTCCAAGAGCCGAACTACTAGCGAAGATTCCTAAAGTCGGGCCTGAAAACAATGACTGCGATTGCACCAACTAGCGTTGCAACAGCCCCGATCTTAACCATAGCCCAGTTTCCTGACGTAAATCCGTCCGCCAGAACCCACAAACCGACAAGCGCAACCAAAGCACCGATTAGTGTGCCGATTTTCGCCGTCCGAATAGACCACATAACGTTTGAATTAAGCGGCGCCGTTTACGGCGTCCGCCTTTAATGACTGGTTATGTTCTCGATCCATCACTGTTTTCCAAAGCACCGACTTCACTCTCGTACTTCTCCAGCGCGTTGATTAGATGATGCGAAAATCCGGACGACCAGAAAAGGAGATACACGACGGTACCGAGCAGCACACCAAACCCAACCAGAACCGCAATGATCTCGCCGAGATACCAACCGTAAAGCCCGATGAACAATCCAGGCAAGATGTAGAGCAGGTAGTGGACGAAATGAACTAGCTTGCTCTTGCTTCCCGTGAGAGCTCGCCGAACAGCCGCCTTCTCGTCGTCAGTTAGTGTCATCGTTGAACATAACGTTGGAATTAAGCGGCGCCGTTTACGGCGTCCGCCTTTAATGATTTGTTATGTGGAGTCATTTCTAATCTACGTCTCCAGCCTCAAATTCGAGACCGGCAACCCAAGCTATTACAAAAAAGACAATTAAAGCCAAAAATTCAGACAATTTGGATTCCGGGTTTCCGATCATATAAATCGAATAAAGTAGGGCAACCCAAACTAACGCCCGAAAGACCCCGATTTTGTATCCAGCTGGAATTGCAGCTAGAGCGAAACCCAATGCTGCAACACCCCAGATGGGACGGGACCACTCGACAAGACTTAACGCCCCAGAGATCAACGCCCCTAAAAAGAGCACGAATCCGGCAAAATTGAGGATGCTAACCATTCCACATAACAGCTAATTATGCGGAATCGGTCTGATAACCCAATTCCATTTATTTTCAAACTTTCCATGTGTGTCTCGCCCGAAATCCTTTTAGAACCAACACGTCAACATTATAGCTAACTTCCAATCCGTAGATAGCGAGAATTATTCTCCCGCGACTTTTCATCAAATTCGTCCCCCGAAGTTTCTTTACGGTCAGAGAATCTTGCTTAGTTTCAGAAGGTTAAGACAGCTAGCAGGAGAGGCCTTCATGTAGTTCTCTTGAAAAACCGCCCTCGCGTGTCGTCACATGGGCTATACTGTGCATATGTACAGTATAGCCAGGGGGGCTTGCAGCCATGGATGACATCCGCCCTTTGGTGCCGTCGAGTTCTCCGCGTCTGATTCACCGCATACAGTTAGACATGCGCGATAAGGGATATGCATACCAGACGGAAAAAACGTACATACACTGGATAAGGCGTTTTATTTACTTCCACGACAAGAAACACCCGAAGAAACTGGGAGCGCAGCACATCAACCAGTTTTTGAGTGCTTTGGGGCACGACCGAAGCTGCTCACCTGCGACCCAACGTATCGCCTTGAACGCACTCATTTACCTCTACCGCAAGTTTTTTAATATTGAATTGGAGCCCCTGGCATTTGAAAAGGCTCGACAGCGACGCCGTCTTCCAGTGGTGCTTACACATGCGGAAGTGAAACGAATACTGCAACACATGAATGGCAAGCACAGGCTGATGGTGGAATTGTTGTATGGCTGTGGCTTGCGCTTGAATGAATTGTTGTCACTACGCGTCAAAGATCTGGATTTTGAACTTTCAACGATTACGGTGCGCTCCGGTAAAGGAGACAAGGACAGGGTTACCCTGCTCCCTGAAACGCTTGTCGAGAAACTTCGACACCAGGTAGCCAGCACGCAGGCATTGCATGAGAAAGACCTGCGCGATGGCTTTGGAGAGGTCTACATGCCCCACGCGCTGGCAAGGAAATACCCCGGGGCCGCTCGCGAGATTGGCTGGCAGTTCCTCTTTCCCTCTATAAGTGTCGGCACGGACCCACGTACAGGCGTGTTGCGGCGTCACCACATGCACAGCACTACCCTGCGCAAGTCAGTTCGTCGCGCCCGGCACGACGCGGGTATAACCAAGCCGGTGAAGTGCCACACCTTTCGCCACAGCTTCGCCACGCGCCTGTTGCAACAGGGCTATGACATTCGCACGATACAGAAGCTGCTGGGTCACTCCGATGTGCGCACCACGGAAATATACACCCATGTCCTGGGTCGCGGCGCGATGGGGGTCATCAGCCCTGTGGATGGTTGAAGGCCGGCGCGTGCACCATGATAGGCGCGTCAGAGCTGCTTGAAAAACACCTTGGAGTTGCGTTGCAGGTTATACAGTGCCTGCTTGTCTCCCGGCAGCGCGTCCAGCGGCGCCTCCTCGAAACCCTGCTCGAGAAACCAGTGTGCGGTCTGCGTGGTCAGCACGAATACCCGCTCCAGGCCGGCGCGCTTGGCTTCCTGTTCGATGGCGCGCAGCAGTCGCTGTCCGCGCCGTCCGCCACGGTAGTCGGGGTGCGATACGATACAGGCGACCTCGCCGCAGGCGTCTTCCGGGAACGGGTACAGTGCGGCGCAGGCGATGATGCGCCCGTCCCGTTCGAGCAGTCGGAAGCGGGAGATTTCCTGCTCCAGCAGCTCCCGCGACCGCTTCAGCAGAATGCCCTGCTGTTCCAATGGCTCGATCAGTTCGAGGATGCCGCCAACGTCGTCTATGCTGGCCTCGCGCGATTGTTCATACTCGTCGTTGGCCACCAGCGTGCCGCTGCCGTCATGCGTAAATAGTTCCTCCAGCAGCGCGCAGTCGTCCTCGTAGCTGAGCACGTGGCAGCGCGGTACGCCCTGCAGGCAGGCGCGGCGCGCGGTGGCCAGCAGCGCGGCCTGCTCCGCGTCGGGCACGACCAGGCGCTTGGCGTCGCCCACCGCGCACTGCCGCACGAGTTCGCCGCGCACGTCCATCACGCCCGCGCTGCGCCCGAACAGCAGCAACTTGTCGGCGCCGATGGCGGCGGCCAGTTGCACGGCGATATCGTCCAGCGAGAGGTTAAAAATCTCCCCGGTGGGCGAGTAGCCCAGCGGCGACTGCAGGACGATGGAGCCGTCCTCGAGTTGGCGGCGAATGCCCTCGGTGTCCACCCGGCGCACGCGCCCGGTGTGGTGGAAGTCAATACCGTCGACCACGCCGATAGGCCGCGCCGTAACGAAGTTGCCCGAGCACACGCGCATGCGTGAACCCTGCATGGGCGAATTGGGCAGGCCCATGGACAGTAGCGCCTCGATCTGCGCGCGCAGCGAGCCGGCCGCGTCCTTGACGTGCTCCAGCGCGTCGTTGTCGGTAACGCGCAGGCCCTCGTGGAAGCGGCTGTTGATGTTCGCGGCAGCCAGGCGCTGGTCGATCTGTTCGCGCGAGCCGTGAATGATTACCAGCCGCACGCCCAGGCTGTTGAGCAGTGCGATGTCATGGATGACGTTGGGGAAGTTTTCGTGGCGCGCGGCGGCGCCCCCCAGCATCAGCACGAAGGTCTTGCCCCGGTGTGCGTTGATGTAGGGTGCCGTATTCCTGAACCAGCGGATATGCTCCCGCCCCGGCGCCGTCACTGTGTATCCCAAGCCATTGAAAAATCAAGGAATAGCAAGATTACAGAAACGCCTGTGGATAAACTAGGCCCGCCGGCCGCGGTGGGAATATTGCACAAAGCGCGGCCGGGCCGTCGCAGCCTCGCCTAGAGACAGTAGTGGGCGATGAATTTCTGCAGCAGGTCGATGCACGGCTGCACCTGGTCCAGTTCCAGGTACTCGTCCGGCTGGTGCGCGCGGTCGATGGAGCCGGGGCCCATGACGATGGTCTCCATGCCGAGTTGGCGCAGGAACGACGCTTCCGTGGCAAAGGCCACCGCCTCGGCGCCGTGGCCGGTGAGTTGCTCCGCCAGTCGCACCAGTTCGCTGTCCGCGGGCTGTTCGAAGGGCGGCACGTCCTGGATCAGCGAGCGCAGTTCCATCTCGAGCCCCAGCGGCGCGGCCACCGCCTGCAGCCGCCTGTCGATCTCCGCGCGCACCGCGGCGTTGTCGCCGTCGGGGGTCATGCGCAGGTCGAAGTGCAGCTCGGCCTGGCCGCAGATCCGGTTGGGGCTGTCGCCGCCGTGAATACAGCCGAGGTTCAGGGTGGGTTGCGCCACGCGGAAGAATTCGTTGCCGTAGCGCTTGCCCAGTTCCTCGCGGAACGCCAGCAGCTCGCCAATCACCGCGTGCATGCCCTCCAGCGCGCTGTTGCCCAGGGTGGGGTTGGACGAGTGCCCGGCGCGGCCGGTTACGCGCACCGACTGCATCATGATGCCCTTGTGCATACGCACCGGCACCAGGGAGGTGGGCTCGCCGATAATCGCCGCGCGGGCGCGCGGCCTGCCGGCGGCGGCGAGTTTGCGCGCCCCGTTCATCGAGCTTTCCTCGTCTGCCGTGGCGAGCAATATCAGCGGTTGCCTCAGCGGCATGTCGGCGAAGGCGGCAGCCGCGGCGATGGCCAGGGGAAAGAAGCCCTTCATGTCGGTGCTGCCCAGTCCGTACAGCCTGCCGTCGCGCTCGCTCAGGCCCAGCGGGTCGGACTGCCAGCGGCCCTCGTCGAAGGGCACGGTGTCGGTGTGGCCGGCCAGCACCAGGCCGCCGGGGCCACTGCCGCGGCTGGCGATGAGGTTGGCCTTGGCGCCGTCGTCGCTGACCTCCTGTATCTGGGTGTCAAACCCCATGTCGGCCAGCCAGCCGGCGAGCAGGTCGATCACCGCACGGTTGCCCTGGTCCCAGCGCGGGTCGGTGGAGCTGACCGATGCGGTGCCGACCAGTTGCCGCAGTTGTTCGAGCACGCGCCTGTGGGATTGCGCCATGTGGGTTCCGCCCTGCACAGTGGCGCGGTATGCGCCCGACGGGGCGTGACCGCGTTGTGCGCCCAGTCTAGACAAGGGGGCAGCCCGCGCCAAGCGCTCTTGCAGCGCCGCGGGGCCGCGCCGTGCCCGTGCTGTGCCCCTGCCTGTGTTAGCATGGCGCGATAATGTAGCAGGACATTTACGGGGCCCGCGCCACCCATGACCACCCAGTTCAACGAGCAGCTCATGGAGCACCGCCTGACCCTGTCCGGGCTGGCGCAGGACCTGCACGAGGACGGCCGCATCTCCGACCAGGAAATGTCCCGCGTCAACCACTCCTCGGCGTTGCGCGTGCACCCGCTGGTGTTCCTGGCGGAACTGCGCCTGCCGGACGCGGTGCGCCCCGGGCGTTTCCTGGACATGGAGGCGCTGCTGGCCTGGCTGAGCAAGCGCGTGGGCCAGAAGGTGTACGAAATCGACCCACTGAAGATCAACGTCACCGCCGTGGCCGAGGTCATGTCGCGGGCCTTCGCCGAACGCCACCGCATCCTCGCTGTCGAGGTCAACGACGACGAGGTGGTCATCGCCAGCAGCGAACCGTACATGCGCGCCTGGGAGAAGAACCTGGAGCACGTGCTGCGCAAACCGATCCGTCGTGTGCTGGCGGACCCGCGCGAGATCGCCCGGCACACCGCCGAGTTCTACAGCATGGCGATCTCCGTGCGCGGCGCCGGCTCGGTCGACCGGCTCGGCCCGGACCTGGGCAATCTGGAGCAGATGCTGGAACTGGGCTCCATGAAGGAGCCGGACGCCAACGACCAGCACATCGTCACCATTGTCGACTGGCTGCTGCAGTACGCCTTCGAGCAGCGCGCCAGCGATATCCATGTGGAGCCGCGGCGCGAGGTGGGCAATGTGCGCTTCCGCATCGACGGCGTGCTGCACACCGTCTACGAGCTGCCTGCGCAGGTGTGCGCGGCGGTCAGTTCTCGCATCAAGATTCTCGGGCGCATGGACCTGGCGGAAAAACGTCGCCCCCAGGACGGCCGCCTGAAGACGCGCACGCCGGCGGGCAACGAGGTGGAGCTGCGCCTGGCCACCCTGCCCACCGCTTTCGGCGAGAAGCTGGTCATGCGTATCTTCGACCCGGATGTGCTGCAGCGCAGTTTCCAGGACCTGGGCCTGGCGGACGCCGACCTGGCGCACTGGAACGACATGACCGCCGCCGGCAACGGCATCGTGCTGGTCACCGGTCCCACCGGCTCGGGCAAGACCACCACCCTCTATTCCACCCTGCGCCAGCTCGCGCAGCCGGAGGTCAACGTCTGCACCATCGAGGACCCGATCGAGATGGTCGAGGGCGCCTTCAACCAGATGCAGGTGAACCACGCCATCAACCTGGACTTTTCCTCGGGGGTGCGCGCGCTGATGCGCCAGGACCCGGACATCATCATGGTCGGCGAGATCCGCGACCTGGAAACGGCGAACATGGCGATCCAGGCCGCGCTCACCGGTCACCTGGTGCTGTCCACGCTGCACACCAACGACTCCCCCGGTTCGTTGTCGCGCCTGCTCGAGTTGGGGGTGCCGCCCTACCTGGTGAAAGCGACCCTGCGCGGCATCATGTCCCAGCGCCTGGTGCGCATCCTCTGCCCGGAGTGCAAGGTGGAGGTGGAGACGGACGCCGAGGCCTGGCAGCAGCTGGTGCATCCTTTCTCGATGCCGATGCCCGCGAGCATGGCGGTGCCGGTGGGCTGTCGCGCTTGCCGCCACACCGGCTACGTTGGGCGCCAGGGTATCTACGAGGTGCTGGTCAATACGCCGGCGGTGCAGGAGCTGATCCTGCCGCACATGGACAGCAACCGCGTGCGCGAGGTGGCGATGTCCGAGGGCATGCACACGCTGCGCCTCAGTGGCGCCGCCCGCGTCGCGCGCGGCGAGACCACCATCGAAGAGGTCATGCGCGTCGCGCCTGCGCTGGAAATCTGAGGAGCCGCGCCTGTGAACGACGCCGTGACCCAACCGGACTTTAGCGCCCTGCCGCCGCCGTTGGCGGAGGCGGGTGCGCGCGCCTGGCAGGCGCTTGCCGAGCGCGCCGGCGACGCGCTCGCGCCGCTGCCGGATGCGCAGGTGGCGCGCGAGCTGGCGCAGGTGCTGGCTTGCAGCCCCTTCGCCGCGGAACTGCTGCGCAGCCGCCCGCCACTGCTGGCCGCGCTGCTGGACAGCGGCCAGCTGCACGCGCCCCTGGCGCAGGCGTTTTTCGCCGAGGACCTGCAGCGCCGCCTGGCCGCGCCGGACGCGGACCTGCAGCGGGAGCTGCGCCGCTACCGCCAGTGGCACATGCTGCGCATCCTCTGGCGCGACTTCAATCGCCTGGCCGATACCCTGGAGACGGTGCGCGACACCTCCCTGCTGGCGGAGGCCGCAATCGGCGCCGCGGTCGCGCACAGCCACGCGCAGCAGGCGCAGCGCTTCGGCACGCCGCGCGGCCGCGACAGCGGCGAGCCGCAGCAGCTCATCGTGTTGGCCATGGGCAAGCTCGGCGCGCGCGAACTGAACCTGTCCTCCGACGTCGACCTGGTTTTCGCCTACCCGGAGGCGGGGCAGACCGATGACCCGGACAAGCCGCTGAGCAACGAGGAGTTTTTCACTCGTGTCGGGCGCGGGGTGATCGCCGCGCTGGACCCGGTCACCGCCGACGGTTTCGTCTTTCGCGTGGACATGCGCCTGCGCCCCTACGGCGACAGCGGCGCGCTGGCGCACAGTTTTTCCGCGCTGGAGGAGTACTACCAGGACCAGGGCCGTGACTGGGAGCGCTACGCGCTGATCAAGGCGCGGCCGGTGACCGGCGATGCGCGCTGCGCGGCGCAGCTCATGGCGATGCTGCGGCCCTTCGTTTTTCGCCGCTACGTCGACTTCGGCGTCATCGAGAGCCTGCGCGACATGAAGCGCATGATCTCCGCCGAGGTGCGGCGCAAGGGCCTGGAGGACAACGTCAAGCTGGGCCACGGCGGCATCCGCGAGGTGGAGTTCATCGCCCAGTGCTTCCAGCTCGTGCGCGGTGGCCGCGACCTGGGTCTGCAGCAGCGCGAACTGCTGCCGGTGCTCGACGAGTGCGCGACGCTGGGCATCCTGCCCGCCGCGGACGTGGCGGAGCTGCGCAGCGCCTACCTGTTCCTGCGCGACAGCGAGCACGCCATCCAGGGCTACCAGGACCGCCAGACCCAGGACCTGCCCGCCCAGGAGCTGCCGCAACTGGCCCTGGCCTGCGTCATGGGCTACCCGGACTGGGCGGCCTACCGCGCAGCACTGGAGGCGCACCGCGCGCGTGTGGCCGAACACTTCCGCGAGCTGATCGCCGATCCCGAGGAGGAGGCGGTGGAGGAGGGCGAACTGCCCCCGGGGCTGGACGAACTGGACGAGGACGCGCTGGCGCAGCTGGGCTACCGCGACCCGGCGGCCTCGCTGCGCGCCCTGCGCGCACTGGACGACAACGGCCGCCTGCTGGCGCTGCAGGCGGAGGGGCGCGAGCGGCTCGAGCAGTTCCTGCCGCGGCTGCTGCGCGCCTGCGCCGGGCTGGCCGACCCGGACCTGTCGCTGCAGCGCGTGCTGCCGCTGGTCAGCGCGGTGCTGCGGCGCAGCGCCTACCTCATCCTGCTCATGGAAAACCCGCTGGCCCTGGCCGAGCTGGCCACCTTGTGCGGCGCGAGCCCGTGGATCGCCGAGTTGATGGCGCGCCACCCGGTGTTGCTGGACGAATTTCTCGACAGCGCCAGCCTGTACTCGGCGCCGGACAAGGGCCTGCTGCGCGAGGAGCTGCAGCAGCAGGTGGCGCGCCTGCCGGCGGACGACCTGGAGGCGCACATGGATGCGCTGCGCTACTACAAGGCCTCCCACGTGCTGCGCGTCGCCGCCAGCGAGCTGTCCGGGCGCCTGCCGCTGATGCAGGTGAGCGACAAGCTGACCTGGATCGCCGAGGTGATCCTGGAACAGGTGCTGGCGGTGGCCTGGGCGGACCTGGCGGGCAAGTACGGCGAGCCGGCGCGGGACTCCGCCGGCACGGGTTTCGCCATCTACGGCTACGGCAAGCTCGGCGGTATCGAGCTGGGCTACGGCTCCGACCTGGACCTGGTCTTTATCTACGACGCGCGCAAGACCGGTGTCACCGACGGCGCGCGCAGCATCGACAACGTGGTGTTCTATACCCGCCTGGGCCAGCGCATCATCCATATACTGGAGACGCGCATGGCCATGGGCCAACTGTATGAAGTGGACATGCGCCTGCGCCCCTCCGGCAATTCCGGCATGCTGGTGTCCAGCCTGGAGGGCTTCGCCAGCTACCAGCGCGGCGAGGCCTGGACCTGGGAGCACCAGGCCCTGGTGCGCGCGCGCTTCGTCGCCGGCGACCCGCAGGTCGCGGGGGCGACGGACGCCCTGCGCGCCGAGGTGCTCGGCCAGCCGCGCGACCTGGACGAGCTGGCGCGCAGCGTGTGTGAGATGCGCGACAAGATGCGTAAGCACTTACTACCCAGCGGTGCAGCGGATGACGCGGAATTTCACCTAAAACAGGGCGCGGGAGGTATCGTCGATATCGAATTTATGGTGCAATACGCCGTCTTGGCGTGGTCCCATCGCGAGCCGGAACTGGCGCGCTGGTCCGATAATGTGCGCATTCTCGAGGCCCTGGGCCGGAAAGGCTTGTTCGAGCAGCCGGTGTGTGAAGCCCTGACGCAGGCGTACCTCGCCTACCGTTCCGCTGCCCACCAACTTTCCTTGCAGCAGCAGCCCGACGTGGTACCGGCGGCGGAGTTTGCCGATGCGCGCGCGGCAGTCTCGCAGCAGTGGCAGGCGCTGTTCGCCGCAGTGCGGGACGAGGCGGCGAGCGGGGCCGGCCGGGAAACCACGGGACAGGAACCAGCGTAAGCAGCGCAAGCACAAGCAACAGGAACAACAGGAGTAGGGTAATGAGTCTGGCCGATCGCGATGGTCTAATCTGGATGGATGGTGAAATGGTGCCCTGGCGCGATGCCCGGGTGCATGTGCTCACCCACACCTTCCACTACGGGCTGGGCGTGTTCGAGGGCGTGCGCGCCTACCAGACCCCGGACCGCGGCACCTGCATCTTCCGGCTCAAGGAGCACACCGACCGCCTGTTCCGCTCGGCGCACATCCTGTCCATGGACATGCCCTGGGACAAGGACACGCTGAACCAGGCGCAGAAGGACGTGGTGCGCGAGAACGGTCTGGAGGAGGGCTACCTGCGGCCGATGTGTTTCTACGGTTCCGAGGGCATGGGCCTGCGCGCCGACGGCCTCAAGACCCACGTCATGATCGCCGCCTGGGAATGGCCCTCCTACATGGACCCGGACGCCCGCGACCGCGGCATCAAGGTGCGCACCTCATCCTACACCCGGCATCACGTCAACATCACCATGTGCAAGGCCAAGGCCAACGGCAACTACATCAATTCCATGCTCGCCCTGCGCGAGGCTTTGGAGTGTGGCGCCGAGGAGGCGCTGTTGCTGGACAACGAGGGCTATGTCGCCGAGGGCTCGGGCGAGAACGTATTCCTGGTGCGCGACGACAAAATCTACACGCCGGAGCTGACCTCCTGCCTGGACGGTATCACCCGCAACACCATCTTCGAGCTGGCCGCAGAGCTCGGCTACAGCATCGAGGAGAGGCGCATCACCCGCGACGAGGTGTACGTCGCCGACGAGGCGTTCTTCACCGGCACCGCGGCGGAGGTCGTGCCCATCCGCGAACTGGACGGGCGCACCATCGGCAGCGGCAGCCGCGGGCCGCTCACCGAGAAGTTGCAGACGATGTACTTCGACACCGTGCGCGGCAACCGCAGCGAGAACAGTGCGTGGCTGGAGCCGGTGGCCTGAGGCCGGCCCTGGCGCAAACCGCGCGCCGGGCGGGGTGACCGCGCCACCCGGCAAGGTCCTGGTGGTGGGTCCCTCCTGGGTGGGGGACATGGTGATATCGCAGGCGCTATACCGCTATCTGGCGGCGAGCCGCCCCGGCGTCGTCATCGATGTGCTCGCGCCCGCCTGGAGCGCACCCCTGCTGGCGCGCATGCCCGAGGTGCGCGAGGCGATCGACATGCCCCTGGGGCACGGCGACCTGGGCCTGGGGCGGCGGCGCCGCCTGGGCCACGCGCTGCGTGAGCGCGGCTACGAACAGGCCATCGTCCTGCCCAATTCCTTCAAGTCCGCCCTGCTGCCCTGGATCGCCCGCATTCCGGTGCGCAGCGGCTGGCGCGGCGAGATGCGCTACGGCCTGCTCAACGACCTGCGAGTCCTGGACCGCGCCGCGCTGCCGGGCCTGGCCGCGCGCTTTGCCGCCCTGGGCGCGCCGCGTGACGGCCCCGCGCCGGCGCCGCCGCGTCCGGCGCTGCGCGTGGAGCCGGCGCGGGCGCACCGCGTCGCGCGCGAGTACGGCCTCGCGCCCCGGCCGCCCCTGCTGGCCCTGTGTCCCGGCGCGGAGTTCGGCGCGGCCAAGCGCTGGCCGCCGCAGCACTACGCCGAGCTGGCCCGTCACTACCTGCGCCGTGGCTGGCAGGTGGCGCTGTTCGGTTCCGCCGCCGACGGCCCCGCCTGCGCCGCCGTCAGCGCCGCCTGTGACGCGCCGCGAGCGCTGACTGACCTCAGCGGCCGGACCTCGTTGGCCGAGGCAATCGACCTGTTATCAGTGGCTGCACTGATAGTAAGTAATGACTCCGGCCTGATGCACGTGGGCGCGGCGCTGGGCCGGCCGGTGCTGGGCCTGTACGGTCCCACCAGCCCGTTGTTCACCCCGCCGCTGCACCCGCGGGCGGCGGTGCTGGCGTCGGATATCGACTGCGCGCCGTGCTTTGCACGCGACTGTCCGCTGGGTCACCAGCGCTGCCTGCGCGACCTCCAGCCGGGGGCGGTGATCGAGCGCCTGGCCGCCCTCGAGGAGGTGGCGGTGTGAGGGTGCTGGTGGTGAAACTGTCCTCCTGCGGCGACGTGCTGCACACCCTGCCGGCGCTCAGCGATGCGCTGGCGGCGCGGCCGGACATCGCTTGCGACTGGGTGGTGGAGGAGGCCTTCGCGGAAATTCCCGCCTGGCACCCGGCGGTGCACCGGGTCATCCCCGTGGCCCTGCGCCGCTGGCGCCGCCAGCCGCTGCGCGCCCTGCGCGGGCCCCAGTGGCGGCGCGCCCGGCGCGCGCTGGCCGCGCGCGCCTACGACGCGGTCATCGACGCCCAGGGGCTGCTGAAGAGCGCGCTGATCGCGCGCCTGGCCCATGGGCCCCGTTATGGCATGGACCGCCGCTCGGCGCGCGAGGGCGTCGCCGCGCTGGCCTACCAGCAGCGCATGCCGGTGCCGCGCGAGCTGCACGCGATCGACCGCCTGCGCCTGCTGTTCGCCCGCGCCCTGGGCTACGCCGCGCCGCAGGGCGCGCCCGACTACGGCCTGGACGGCCGGCTGCCCGCCTGGCGGCCGCCCCCGGGAACCCCGCCGCCAGGCGCGTCCCTGCTCTTTCTCCACGGCAGCGCGCAGCCGCGCAAGTTGTGGCCGGAAGCCCACTGGGCGGAACTGGCGCGGTTGGCCTGCGACGCCGGCTACCGGGTATGGCTGCCCTTTGGTGACAGCGCGGAACAGCGCCGCGCCGCGCGCCTGGCCACGCGGCCCGGCGTCGAGGTGTTGCCCGCGACAGACCTGCGCGGACTCGCCGCGCGCATGCGCGCCGCCGCCGGCGCGGTGGCGGTGGACACCGGCCCCGGGCACCTCGCCGCCGCCCTGGGCCTGCCCTGCGTGTCGCTCTACGGGCCGACCCGGCCGCAGCTGTGCGGCACCCGCGGGTCGCACCAGGCGCAGCTGTGCGCCGCACCCGGCGCCGCGCTGTCGGCGCTGTCGCCGCGGCAGGTATGGAGCGCCCTGCAGGCGCAGTTGGCGGGGGCGGGTTGAGCGTGCGCCTGGCCCTGGTCATCCAGCGCTATTTTCCCCACGGCGGGCTGCAGCGCGATTGCCGCGCCCTGCTCACCGAACTGCTGGCGCGCGGCCACGCCTGCCGCGTGTACTGCCGCGACTGGCGCGGCGAGCCGGTGGCGGGCGCACAACTGCGCCGCCTGCCCGCCCGCGGGCTGGGCAATCACCGCCGCGACGCGGACTTCGCCAGGCGCGTGGTCGCCGACCTGGCCGCGGATACCCCGGCACAGCGGGTGGACGGGGTGATCGGCTTCAACCCCATGCCCGGGCTGGACGTCTACTTCGCCGGGGACGGCAGTTTTATTGCGCGGCATGCCGCCTCGCGGCCCCTGTACCGCCTGACCCCGCGCTATCGCGCGCGAGCGGCCCTGGAGCGGGCGGTCTTCGACCCCGCCGCCGCGACCCAGGTGCTGCTGCTCACCGCGGCCCAGGCGGAGGAGTATCGCCGCTGTCACGGCACCCCGCCGCAACGCCTGCACGTGTTGCCCGCGGGACTGGAGCCGGGCCGCCGCCCGCCGCGTGATGAGCGCGAGCGCGCCCGGCTGCGCGCCGCGCTGCGCAGTGAACTGGGCCTGGCGCGGGGCGAGCTGGCGCTGCTGCTGGTCGCCTCGTCCTTCGCCACCAAGGGCCTGGATCGCGCCATCGCCGCCCTGGCTCACCTGCTTGCGCAGCAGCCGGAGGTGGCCGTGCGTTTGCTGGTCGCCGGCCCCGGCAACCCGCACCGTTACCGGCGCCTGGCGCGCCGCCTGCGGGTGGCGCGGCGGGTGCAGTTCCTCGGCGCGCGCGACGACGTGCCGGCGCTGATGCTGGCGGCGGACCTGTTGCTGCACCCGGGCAGGGAGGAGGCCGGCGGCGTCGTCCTGCTGGAGGCCATCGCCGCCGGCCTGCCGCTGGTCGCCAGCGGCCTGTGCGGTTACGCGGCGCAGGTCGAAGAGGCCCGCGCGGGCATCGTGCTGCCGCGGCCCTTTGCCCAGGCGCAGCTGGACGCCGCGCTGCTGCGCAACCTCGACGGCGTGTTCCGCGCGCAGCGGCGCGAGTGCGCCCTGCGCTACGCCGTCGGCGCTGACCTGTACCGCCGCCACGCGGTGGCGGCCAACCTGGTGGAGACCCTGCTGCGCCAGCGCCGCGAGGCCCGCGGTGGCTGAGACCTACCTGCGCGAGGACTTCGCCGCCGGCGAGCTGACCCCGCACGGGCTGCTGCCATGGGCGCGGGCCACGGCGCTGGCGGCGCCGCGCGCGGACATCTACCGCGAACGCGAGGGGCGCCGCACCCTGCGCCTGCGGCGCGGCGGCCGCGGCTATTTCCTCAAGTACCACGGCGGTATCGGCTGGGCCGAGGTGCTGCGCAACCTGCTGCGCGGGCGCCTGCCGGTGACCGGTGCGGAAAATGAATACCGGGCGCTGCGCAGCCTGGCGGCGGCCGGCCTGGAGGTGCCGCGCGTCGCGGCCTACGCGGGCGCCGGGCGCAACCCCGCGCGGCGCCGCTCCGTGGTGGTCACCGACGCCCTGCAGCGCACCGTGAGCCTGGAAGATTACTGTGCCGGCTGGGGCGAGCGGCCGCCGCCGCCGGGGCAGCGCGCGCAACTGGTGCGCCTGCTGGCGCAGATCGCCCGGCGCATGCACGCCGCGGGGATCAACCACCGCGATTTCTACCTGTGCCATTTCCACCTGCGCCCGGACACCCTGGGCGGTCCCCGGCCCACCTGCTATCTCATAGACCTGCACCGCGCGCAGCAGCGCCGCGCCGTGCCCCTGCGCTGGCGCGTCAAGGACCTGGCCGGGCTGTATTTCTCCGCCATGGACTGCGGCCTGCGCCGCCGCGACCTGCTGCGCTTCATGCATCACTACAGCGACGGCGGGCTGCGCGCGGCTCTGGGCCGCGACGCCGCGCTGTGGCGCAGGGTGAGTAGGAAAGCGCGGCGATTATATGGTACAAAGGGCGGCCGTCTGCACAGCTGAAAAAGGCTTGCATGCTGGAGCTATAATGATAAACAAGGGCACAGTCATACGCGGTAAGCGCTGGGGAAAGCGCCTCACGGAGCGGCTGCGCACCCCGCCCCTGGGCATCAGCCAGTGGATGCGCCGCCATACGGATGTGGTGAAGGACGATGCCTCCACCCTGGCCGGCTGCCTGCGCATCTCGCGGCGGCGCCGCTTCCTCAAGCTGTACCGCTCGCGCAACCTGCTGTTCAAACTGCTCTGCCTGGCGCGCCTGGCCCGCCCCATGGCGACATTCCGCACCGCCCTCGTGCTGGCCGCGAGCGAGGTGCCGATTCCCCGGCCACTCAGTTGCGTGCTGGTGTCCGAGGGCCTGCTCATGCTCAGTGAGGGGCTGGACAGTTCGCGCGATTACTGCGCGCTGTGGGAGGCGGGGCAGAGCGGTGAGGAGTTGTACCGCATGATGCGCGGCGCGGCATTGACCCTGTCGGTCCTGCACCGCGCCGGCTACACCCACGGCGACTGCAAGTGGCGCAACCTGCTGTGGATCGACGGCGAGTGTTTCATGGTCGACCTGGACGGCGCCCGTCGCCGGCGCCTGTTCGCCGCGCGCGCCCGCGCGCGTGACGTCGCCCGTTTCACGGTCAGCGCCGAGGAGGCGGGCGTACCCTCCAGCCTGCTGCAGGCCTTCCTGGACAGCTATGTCGCACACAGCGGCGTCGCGCGCGAGGAACTGCTGCGGCGCATGCAACCCAACCTGGAAAAACTGCGCGGCCGGCACCTGGAGAAATACGGCATCACGCCGCAGCCCCTGCTCTAGCGTTCACCCCCGGGCTGTTCCGCCGCCGCGGTCTCAGCGCCGGTAGCCCTTGTCGCGCAGCCGGCGCATGGCCCAGCGGTAGGCTCCGGCGGCGATGATCTTGCCCTCGATATCGTCAAACTCGCGCATCTGGCTGTGCCAGGCGCGAAAAAAACGCATGCGGTCGGTGCAACCCAGGGTGGAATGTTCGAGCATGTTCAGCTGCATGAGGTTGCGCTGCAGCATGCGCCCGGGTGGCGGCCTGAGCCGCCGGTTGCGCTCGTTGTCCAGCAGGGTGAAGCTGAAACGCCCGTCGTGGGCGTGGGCCAGCACATTGCCGGGACGCAGGTCGCCGTGCACGAAGCCGGTGGCGTGCAGGCGCCCGATGAAAACACCCAGGGCGCGCAGCAGGGCGCGCCGTTGCGCCAGCGAATCCCGCCCGTGCGTGTCGCGCAGCCATTGCGTGAGGGTCTCTCCGGCGGCGCGGCGAGTGTAGAGGTATTCGCCGCCGCCGGGCAGCCGCCCCCAGAAAACGTTCTGCGGCGCGCCGAAACCGGCCCGCGCCAGGGCGTCGCCGTTGTTGCGCGCGCGCGTGGCGCGGCTGCCGCGCAGCCAGCCCTTGAAGGTTTCCGCCGGGCTGCGCGGTAAAAACTCCTTGTAGTACAGCCCCAGCTCCGCGTTGACCGCGACCCGCGTGTACGGCGAGCTGGACACGTGCTGCCACCCGTCAGGCAGGTACTCGCCGGCCAGGCTGCAGGCCCAGTCGTGTAGCGCCTGCGCGTCGAATTGCTTGTCGATAGCGCGTGCCTCCGCCTGTTTCGCTGTCTATAGTATGCGCGCCGCCACCGTGTGGCCATGTCCGGAACGCCGTTATATGATAGCGGGCGTTTTGTTTGCTCAGAACGTCTGTTAGATAACAATTGCGCAGGACGTATGCGCAGGAGGTCCGCGCAAGTCGCGGGCTGTTCACCGGGGAGCCGAGTTGACGGAAAAAATACTGGTTGTCGGTGCCGGCGGCCAACTGGGACAGGAGCTGGCGCGCACGGCCGGGGCTGCGGTGGAGTGCGTGACCGCGACCCGTGGCGAGCTGGACATCGGCGACGCCGCGGCTATCGACGCTTGCCTGGCGCGACTGTGCCCCACCCAGGTGATCAACGCCGCCGCCTACACCGCGGTGGACCAGGCCGAGTCCGAACCCGGGGCGGCCCGGCGCGGCAACGCCGAGGGACCGGGCCTGCTGGCCGCGGCCTGCGCCCGCGACGACATCCGCCTTATCCATATCTCCACCGACTTCGTCTTCGACGGCACCTCCGCCACGCCTTACACGCCCGATGCGCCGACCGCGCCGCTGGGCGAGTACGGCCGCAGCAAACTACAGGGCGAGCAGGCCGTGAGTGCGGCGCTGCCCCAGGCGCTGATCATCCGCACCGGCTGGGTCTACTCCGCGTTCGGCAACAATTTCGTCAAGACCATGCTGCGCCTGATGGGCGAGCGCGAGCAGCTCAACGTGGTGGCCGACCAGGTGGGTACGCCGACCTGGGCCCAGGGCCTGGCGCGTGCCTGCTGGGCCGCCGCGCAACGCCCGCAACTGTCCGGCATTTATCACTGGAGCGATGCCGGCGTGTGCAGCTGGTACGATTTTGCCGTGGCGATCTGCGAGGAGGGCCTGGCGCGCGGCCTGCTGTCGCGTCCGGTCGATGTGCGACCCATTCCCGCCGCCGACTACCCCACACCGGCGCGCCGCCCGTCCTACAGCGTGCTCGACAAGACGAGCAGCTGGCGTGACCTCGAACTGCAAGGCGTGCACTGGCGGCAGCAGTTGCGCGCCATGCTCGATGACCTGAAGGAGTGCAACGATGCCTAGATCCCTGTTGGTGACCGGGGCGGCCGGATTCATCGGCGCCAACTTTGTGCATTACTGGGCGCGGCAACACCCGGAAGACCGGCTGGTTGCCTACGACGCGCTGACCTACGCCGGCAACGAGGCGAACCTGGCGCCTTTGCGCGACAACCACAAGTTCACATTTGTGCACGCGGATATCTGCGACACCGACAAGGTGCTGGGCACGCTGCGCGAACACGAGGTGGACACCATCGTGCACTTCGCCGCCGAGAGCCACGTGGACCGCTCCATCACCGGTCCGGACGCGTTCATCCAGACTAACGTCAACGGCACCCACAGCATGCTCAAGGCGGCGCGCGAGTACTGGCTGCTGGGCGACCCGCAGTTGCCGCACCGCTTCCACCACGTCTCCACCGACGAGGTGTACGGCTCCCTGGAGCGTGACGCCCCCGGCTTTCACGAGGAGCAGAAATACGAACCGAACTCGCCCTACTCGGCGAGCAAGGCCGCCTCGGACCACCTCGTGCGCGCCTACCTGCACACCTACGGCCTGCAGGTCACCACCAGCAACTGCTCCAACAACTACGGGCCCTACCACTTCCCGGAAAAACTCATCCCTCTGTGCCTGACCAACATCCTGCGCGGCCGGCCGCTGCCGGTATACGGCGACGGCAGCAATATCCGCGACTGGCTGTACGTGGAGGATCACTGCCGCGGTATCGAGCTGGTGCTGCTGCAGGGCGTGATCGGCGAGACCTACAACATCGGCGGCAACAACGAGTGGAACAACCTCGACATCGTGCACCTGCTGTGCGACCAGATGGACGCGCGTTTCGCCGCCGACGCCTCCCTGGCCGAGCGTTTCCCAGACGCCCCCGGAGCGGCCGGCAACAGCGCCCGCGACCTCATCACCTTCGTCGAGGACCGCGCCGGCCACGACTGGCGCTACGCCATCGACGCCGCGAAGATCATGGGCGAACTGGACTACGCACCCCACGAGAGCTTCGAGACCGGCCTGCAGAAGACCCTCGACTGGTACCTCGCCAACGAGGACTGGTGGACCCCGCTGCTGCCCAGGTAGGCGCTGTCACTCAACGGCCCCGTCATTCCCGCGCAAGCGGGAATCCACAGCCCGTCATTCCCGCGAAAGCGGGAATCCACAGCCCGTCATTCCCGCGCAAGCGGGAATCTACAGCACGTCATTCCCGCGCAAGCGGGAATCTACAGCACGTCATTCCCGCGCAAGCGGGAATCCACAGCCCGTCATTCCCGCGAAAGCGGGAATCCACAGCCCGTCATTCCCGCGCAAGCGGGAATCCAGTGAACATACAGCCAGAGACTTTCACGCATTCCCTGGATTCCCGCCTCCGCGGGAATGACGGTTGTTGAACAAAAAGGCAGGGAGTTTCATGGGTTCCCTGGATTCCCGCCTCCGCGGGAATGACGGGTGCTGAACAAAAAGGCAGGGAGTCTCATGGGTTCCCTGGATTCCCGCCTTCGCGGGAATGACGGGTGCCAACACCGACAGCTGTTGCCTGGGCTAGTCGAACTTCGGCGCGTCGTTCCAGCATAACCCCGCCTCATCCTTCCCGGACAACTGCGGCTCGCCGCCGGCGTCCAGCGGCCACTCGATACCCACCTCAGGATCATCCCAGGCCAGGCTGACCTCGCTGTCCGGGTGGTAGATGTCCGTGCACTTGTACTGGAAATCCGCGGAGTCCGAGGTGACGTAGAAGCCGTGGGCGAAACCCGGCGGCACCCACAGCATGCGGAAGTTCTCCGCGCTCAGGGTCACGCCGAACCACTGGCCGAAAGTCGGCGAGGCGCGGCGCAGGTCCACCGCCACGTCGAACACCTCGCCCGAGGTGACGCGCACCAGCTTGCCCTGGGTGTGCTGCGTCTGGTAGTGCATGCCGCGCAGGATGCCGCGGGCGGAACGGCTGTGGTTGTCCTGCACGAACTGCAGGTCGAAGCCCGCGTCGCGGAACGTCGCCGCGTTCCAGCTCTCCATGAAAAAGCCGCGCTCGTCGCCGAATACCCGCGGCTCGAGCACGTAGACATCCCTGAGCCGGGTCTCCACGAACTTCATGCGAACACCACCCCGTCGTCGTCGAGCAGGCTTTTCAGGTACACGCCGTAGCCGCTTTTTTCCAGCGGCGCCGCCAGCGCCAGCAGGTCCTCGGCGCTGATATAGCCCATGCGGAAGGCGACTTCCTCGGGACAGGCGATCTTCAGCCCCTGGCGTTCTTCCACCACGCGGATGAAGTTGGCAGCGTCGAGCAGCGAGTTGTGCGTGCCGGTGTCCAGCCAGGCCGTGCCGCGGCTCATGACCTCCACCTGCAGGTCGCCGCGTTCCAGGTAGACCTTGTTCACGTCGGTGATTTCCAGCTCGCCACGGTGCGAGGGCTGGACGTTTTTGGCGATGTCCACCACGTCGTTGTCGTAGAAGTACAGCCCGGTCACCGCGTAGTGGGATTTCGGGTTGGCCGGTTTTTCCTCGATGTCCTCGGCCACGCCGTGCCGGTCGAAACTGACCACGCCGTAGCGCTCCGGGTCATGGACGTAGTAGGCGAACACCGAGGCGCCGCTGTCGCGGCCCGCCGCGCTGGCCAGGCGTTGCGAGAAGCCGCCGCCGTAGAAGATGTTGTCGCCCAGCACCAGGCTGGCCGGCGAGTTGCCGATGAACTCCTCGCCGAGGATGAACGCCTGGGCCAGGCCGTCGGGGCTGGGTTGCACGGTGTAGCTGATGTTGATGCCCCAGTTCGAGCCGTCGCCCAGCAGTTCGCTGAAGGCGGCCTGGTCCCTGGGGGTGGTGATGATCAGGATGTCGCGGATGCCCGCCAGCATCAGCGTCGCCAGCGGGTAGTAGATCATCGGCTTGTCGTAGACCGGCATGAGTTGTTTGCTGACCGTGCTGGTCAGCGGGTGCAGACGGGTGCCCGACCCGCCCGCGAGGATGAGTCCCTTGTAAGCTTTTATTGTCATTTCTGGCTTCCTGGTGAGTGGGCGACCGATTATAGCGGCATAGCCGCGCCACTGGCGACCGCGCGCCGAAATGCCGGGCCGGGCCGGCCGGGGTGGATTTTTGACCGCCGGCTGATTAAAATCTAGCCCCTTTTGCTGCGAGGTTTGCTCATTGCTCGCCGCTGTAACGCAGGCGAGAACGCGCACTGGCAGCCAAGTTCTGTGTTTTCCGTTCACGCCAGCCATTATTGAGAGGACGCCCCGATCAGGCATCTTGGCACAGTGCAGGCAGACCTCCAGCCGTCCGCTGGCGCGGCGGGCGGTGCCGCGTCGCAGGCGCAGCGGCGTCCGCTGCGTATCGCCCTGCTCGGCTACCGCAGCCAGCCCTACGGCGGCGGCCAGGGCGTCTACCTGCGTTTTCTGAGCAAGGCGCTGGTCGAGGCGGGACACAGCGTGGACGTCATTTCCGGGCCGCCCTATCCGCACCTGGATCCGCGCGTGTCGCTGATCAAGCTGCCCAGCCTGGACCTGTTCCAGAACGGCCTGATGTCGTTGCGCCCGCATCACCTGTCGTCCTACAGCAATGTCGTGGAGTGGGTCAGCAAGCTCACCGGCGGTTTCGCCGAGCCCTACGCCTTCGGCCGCCGCGCGGTGAAGTACCTGCGCGAGCACGGTCACCAGTACGACCTGGTGCACGACAACCAGAGCCTGAGCTACGGCATGCTGCAGATCCAGGACATGGGCCTGCCCCTGGTGACGACCATTCACCACCCGATCACCAGCGACCTGCGTATCGCACTGTCCGCGGCGAAGTCCCTGCGCGAGCGCCTGCTGATCCGGCGCTGGCACTCCTTTCTCAACATGCAGAAGAAAGTGGTCAAGCAACTGCGCAATATCGTCACCGTGTCGGACTGTTCGCGCCAGGACATCGCCCGCGACTTCGGGTTGCAGCCCTCCGGCATCAGCCTGGTGCACAACGGCATCTGCACCGAGGAATTCCGGCCCATGCCCGAAGTGCGGCGCCTGGACAACCGCCTCATGGCGACCTGCTCCGCCGACGCGCCGCTCAAGGGCCTGCGCTACCTGCTGCGCGCCTACGCGCGGTTGCTGCAGAAGTATCCCGACCTGGAGCTGCTGTGCATCAGCAAGCCCAACCCCGGCGGCGCCACCGAGCAACTGGTGCGTGAACTCGGCCTGGCCGAGCGCGTGACCTTCGTCAACGGCATCAGTACCGAGCAGATGGTGCGCCACTACGCCGAGGCGACCATGGCCATCTGCCCCTCGGTGTACGAGGGCTTCGGCCTGCCCGCCGGCGAGGCCATGGCCTGCGGCGTGCCGGTGGTGTCCAGCGACGGCGGCGCCCTGCCCGAAGTGGTCGGCGACGCCGGCGTCCTGTTCCCGGCCAGGGACGTCGACGCGCTGGTGGCGGCCATCGACGGCCTGCTGCAGGATCCCGCGCGGCGCGAGGAGCTCGGCGCGCGCGCCAAGGCGCGTATCGAGGAACATTTCTGCTGGCACGTGTGCGCGCGCCAGATGACCGACTACTACCACCAGGTGCTGGACAGTGCAGACCGTTGATTTCCAGCATTTCCCGCTCGATGCGGGAGACGTGGTGCTAGACCTGGGTTGCGGCGAGGGCCGGCATGTCATCTCCACCTACGTCGCGGCGGACGTGCACTCCATCGGCGTCGACCTGTGCCTGGACGACCTGAAAACCACGCGCGACAAGTTCCAGCCCTTCGCCGAGCCGGACAACGCGGCCAAGTCCTTCGGCCTGTCCTCGGCCAACGCGCTGCAACTGCCCTTTGCCGACAACACCTTCGACAAGGTGATTTGCTCGGAAGTGCTCGAGCACATTCCCGATTACCTCGGCGCCCTGGCCGAGATCGAGCGCGTGCTCAAGCCCGGCGGACTGTTCTGCGCCAGCGTGCCGCGCACCTGGCCGGAAAAAATCTGCTGGTGGCTCAGTGAGGGCTACTACAACGTGCCCGGTGGGCACCTGCGCATTTTCAGGAGCCGGGAGTTGCGCGAGGATATCGAGGGTCTGGGCTTCCGGCACTACGCGCGGCACTGGGCGCACGCCCTGCACGCGCCGTTCTGGTGGCTGAAGTGCCTGTTCTGGAAGAACCAGGACAACAACTGGCTGGTGCGGCAGTATCACCGCCTGCTGGTGTGGGACCTGCTGGAGAACCCGGCCCTGACGCGCATACTGGAGAAGAGCATGAACCCGATCATGGGCAAGAGCGTGGTGATGTACTTCCGCAAGGACGCGGTGTCGTGAGCGGACTCTACCTGAGCCGGGGGCTGTATCCCGAGGAATTCCTGCGCCCCACGGTGCGCTTCATTCTCGACTGCCAGCGCGACAGTGGCGAGATTCCCTGGTTCGACGGCGGCTACACCGACCCCTGGGACCACGTGGAGTCGGCCATGGGCCTGTCCATCGCCGGCGAGCACGCGGCGGTGCGCCGCGCCTACGACTGGCTGGCCGGCCTGCAACTGGACGACGGCAGCTGGTGGGCCTCCTACCGCGGTCGGGAAGTGGACAACGCCCAGCGCCGCGAGACCAACTTCGTCGCCTACGTCGCCACCGGTGTGTGGCACCACTACCTGATCAGTGGCGACCTGGACTTCCTGCGCGCGATGTGGCCCATGGTCGACCGCGCTATCGGCTTCGTGCTGGCGCTGCAGAGCGAGCACGGCGAGATCGACTGGGCCGTGGACGGCGACGGCCGGCCCAAGGGCGACGCCCTGGTCACCGGCTGCAGTTCCATCTACAAGAGCCTGGAGTGCGCGCACAATATCGCCGTGACCCTGGGCGAAGCGCGCCCGGACTGGCTGCCAGCGCGCAAACGCCTGGGCGACGCGCTGCGCCACCGCCCCTGGCGTTTCGACCGCACCTGGGAGTCCAAGGCGCGCTACTCCATGGACTGGTTCTACCCGGTGCTCACCGGCGTCTATACCGGCGCCGACGCCCGCGCGCGGCTGGCGGCGCGCTGGGACGAGTTCGTCGAGCGCGGCCTGGGCTGCCGCTGTGTCAGCGACGAGCCCTGGGTGACCATCGCCGAGAGCTGCGAACTGGTCATGGCGCTGCTGGCCGCCGGCGACCACGCCCGCGCGGTGGAAGTGTACAGCTGGCTGCAGCAGTGGCGCGCGCAGGACGGCGCCTACTGGACCGGCTACCAGATGGTCGAGGACCTGCTCTGGCCCGACGAAAAACCCACCTGGACCGCCGGCGCCATCCTGCTGGCGGCGGACGCGCTGACCGAGCACACGCCGGCGGCGAAACTGTTCTGCAGCGTGCGCCTGCTGGAAGAGGCGGATGTGCAGGAGGCGCGCGAGCGCCGCGTACGCGTCGACTGACGCCGGCGCGCCAGACAGCCGGCTACAGCCGGCGCAGCAATCCCAGGCTGTTGACCACGCCCAGGTCTTCGAACAACCCCGAGGCTTGCGCCATGCGGTACACCGCGTGCGGCGCCTGCCCGCCGGCGTGGGCGTCCTCGAAAATATCGTGTATGGCCAGGATGCCGCCGCGCAGCAGGTGGGGTTCCCAGCAGCGGTAGTCGGTGAGGGCGGCGTCCAGGCTGTGGCCGCCGTCTATGAACACCATGCCCAGCGGCGTGCGCCAGTGCCGCGCCGCCGCTTCCGACCCCGCCACCACCGGCACGACGATATCGTCCAGCCCGGCGCGGCGGATGTTGCGGCGAAACTCGCGGAAGGTGTCCACCACGCCCTCGCCGGCGTCGAACAGTTCCGGGTCGTGGAAGAACTCGCCCTGCTGGTGTTCCTCGGAACCGCGGTGGTGGTCCAGCGCGAACACGCTGCCGCCGTTGTCGCGGCAGGCCAGCCCCAGGTAGATGGTGGACTTGCCGCAGTAACTGCCGATCTCCAGCACCGGCCCCAGCGCGCCGGCCTCGCGCGCGTGGCGGTACAGCGCCTCGGCCTCGTCCGTGGCCAGGAAGCCCTTTATCTGGTCGATGTCGTCGGGCAGGTCGGGGATCATTGGCTGGTCGCTCGGCATGAAAAGGGGGAACTGCCGCGCGCCCAGCGCCGGCAACGGCAGGCAAGTTAGCCGTTTTGGCCCGGGCAGGCAAGGCCGCGTCGCGCGCGCGTGCTACTATTCCCGCCTCGTCGATAACCCCCGCGGTGCGTCGCGGGCAACGGGAAGCCATGTCACTGCAAGTGCCGCCATTCGACCGCGTCCGCCTGCTGGTCGTCGGGGACATCCTACTCGATCGCTACTGCCAGGGGGGCGCCACGCGCATCTCGCCGGAGGCGCCGGTGCCGGTGGTGCGCGTGGACAGCGTCACCGACCGCCCCGGCGGCGCCGGCAATGTGGCCATGAACCTCGCCGCCCTCGGCGCGGGTGTGCGCCTGGCGGGCGGCACCGGCGATGACGCCGGCGCTGACAACCTGCAGGCCATGCTCGAGGCCGCCGGGGTGGACTGCCGCTTCCAGCGTCGCGCCGGCAGCGCCACCATCACCAAGCTGCGCGTCATCGCCCGCCAGCAGCAACTGCTGCGCCTGGATTTCGAGGAGTCCGCGCCGCTGGCCGCGGCGCCGGCCTGGGACGCCGCCTCCCTGCTGTCGGATTGCGACGCGCTGGTCCTGTCCGACTACGCCAAGGGCGCCCTCGCCGACCCCGCGGCGCTGCTCGCCGGGGCGCGCGAGCGCGGCCTGCCGGTGCTGGTGGACCCCGGCGGCGCCGATTTCATGCGCTGGCGCGGCGCCACCCTGCTCACCCCGAACCGCGCGGAGTTCGAGGCCTGTGTCGGCCACTGCGCCGATGACGCACAGCTGGTCGGGCGCGGCCGGCGCCTGCTCGACGAGCTGTCGCTGCAGGCGCTGCTGGTGACCCGCGGCGAGCAGGGCATGACCCTGCTGCGCGCCGGGCAGGAGGAGGCGACGCACTTCCCGGCGCGCGCGCGCGAGGTATTCGATGTCACCGGCGCCGGCGACACGGTGATCGCGGTGATCGCCGCCGCCCTGGCTGCCGGCGCCGGCCTGGACGACGCCGTGGCGCTGGCCAACACCGCCGCCGGGCTGGTGGTGGGACGCCTGGGCGCGGCGGCGGTGAGCGCGCCGGAACTGGCCCGTGCGCTGGGCGATGAGCCGCCCCCGGGGCGCGGCGTACTCGCCCTGGAGCCCCTGCGCGCGGCGCTGCAGGCCTGCCGCCGGCGCGGCGAGAAGGTGGTGTTCACCAACGGCTGTTTCGACCTGCTGCACGCCGGCCACGTCGCCTGTCTCGAGCAGGCCCGGGCCTGCGGCGACCGCCTGGTGGTGGCCGTGAACAGCGACGCCTCGGTGCGCCGCCTGAAGGGGGAGGGGCGGCCGGTGAACCCGCTGCAGCGGCGCATGGCGGTGCTGGCGGGCCTGCAGGCGGTGGACTGGGTGGTGTCTTTCGACGCCGACACGCCCGAGGCGCTGCTGCGCGAACTGCGCCCGGACGTGCTCGCCAAGGGCGGCGACTACCGCGACCTGGACGCGGTGGTGGGGCGCGATATCGTCGAATCCTACGGCGGGCGGGTGCTGTTGACCGGCCAGGTGGAAAACCTGTCCAGCAGCGCCATGCTGCGCGACATCCGCGAGCCAAGTAAGCACTAACTAACCCGTAATCTCCCGTGCGATGGCGACATTTTCTGCCAGGTGATCCGGTGAGAGAGTACCCACCAGCGCCGCGGAGGTGCCCGGGTGGCGCAGCGCCAGGCCCAGGCTGTCGCGCAGAAAGCCCTGTTCGCGGCCCGCCGGCAGGTGCCCGCTGGCCAGCACTTTCTTCACCAGCGCGCCGCAGCCGGCGGCGGCGCAGGCCTCCAGCACGGCGGCCTCCGCGCGCTGTCGCGGGTTGTAGGCGAGCATCACCACGTCGCACAGCGATGCCGCGCGCAGGCCGCCGGCGACGCTCTTGGTGGACATGCCCACCGCGCGCACCAGCCCGCGTGTCTTCAGCTCCGCCATGGCCTGCAGCGTGCCGCACTGCTCGATGATGCGCTCGTCCTCGCCGTTGGAATGCACCAGCAGGATGTCGATGACCTCCACGCCGAGCCGGCGCAGGCTGCGTTCCACCGAGCGCCGCGTGTGCTGCGGCGAGAAGTCGAAGCGCGAGCGGCCGTCGGCAAACTCCTCGCCGACCTTGGTGCACAGTAGCCATTGCCCCTGCCGGTTGCGCAGCAGGCGACCCAGTCGCTCCTCGCTGGCGCCGTAGGCCGGGGCGGTATCGAGTAGGTTGATGCCCAGGTCCCGGGCGCGGTCCAGCAGGGCGCCGGCGGCGCGTTCGTCGGGCAGTTCGAAGGGCCGGGGGTAGCGCAGCGCGCTGTTGCGTCCCAGCTTGACCGTACCCAGGCCCAGGGCGCTGACCTGCAGCCCGCTGCTGCCCAGCGGGCGCAGCCAGCTCACGCGGTGCGCTCCCAGGGCGGTCGCGCGATCTGCGGCTGCTCCAGTGTGCGCAGCGGCGCCGGGTCCGGCTGTGGTCCCGGGGCGATGCCGCGGCGCCGCAGGGCGCGCGCCAGGCGCTCGCCCAGGTCCGGGCACAGCGCCAGTTTGGTGGGCCAGGCCACCAGGGCGTTGGCGACCCCGTGCACCGCCTCGAGGTAGGCCCCGGCCGGCCGCGCGCCGTCGCGCTGGCGCGCCTCGGCGCGCTGCGCCGGCACGCAGCGCAGCCGCGCGGGGTCCGGTTGCAGCCCGGGAAAGACCTCGTCCAACTCCGCGCGCGCGTGCAGTTGCAGCTGTGCCGGGCTCATCTGCGCGCCGCGCTCGGCCAGTTCGCCCCCCAGGTACCACAGCGTCCTGCCCGCCGCGTCGCGGTGGCTGGTCACGGTGAAGCGCGGCCGGCGGCCGCTGCCCAGGCAGTGTCCGTACAGCGGCAGGTCGATCCCGGGATCGAGCACAACCTGCTGCAGCGGGCGTCGCTGCATGGCGGTCTCGCGGTCGCCCAGTTGCGCCAGCAGGTCGGCGTTGCCCGCGCCCGCGGCGAGCAACAAGAGCCGCGGGCGCACGCGGCAGCCGGGCAGTTGCAGTTGCGCCAGGCCGTCCCGGCGTTGCAGGCGCGCGCCCTTGGCGGGCAGGTGGTAGATGTGTTGCCGGTGCGGGCTCGCCAGGGCCTGCAACAGCGAGCCGACGTCCAGCACCGCCTCGTCCAGGCGGTAGAGCGCGCTCCTGAACCCGGCCGTGCGCAGCGCCGGTGGTACTTGCGCAGTGCCGAGTCGCTGCACACGGCCGCGCAACAGGGCACCGGCCGCGGCGCCGCGCAGCCGCCCGGCCGGACCGGGGGGCGCGAACAGGTACATGTGCTCGCTGAGCAGGCGGCAGGCGCGCAGGTCCACCGCGCCGCGGCCAGCCAGGCAGTCGCGCCAGGCGGCGGGCATGGCCGCAAGGCTGCGCTCGGCGCCGTCGTCCCCGGCCAGCGCGTACTTCACCCCGGCGTGCAGAATGCCCTGGGCGAGCACGCTCTGGCCGTCGCCCAGCGCGCCGGCGCTGAACAGCAGGACGCTGTGGCCCTGTGCGCGCAGGCGCGCCAGCGCCCAGAGACCGGCGGCGCCGCCGCCGAGTACGGCGACGTCGGGACACAAGGTGGGAGAGTGCATCGCGCCAGTGTACTGGCGGCTCGGGCGCCGGGGCAACGCGCGGGTTTGGCCCGGCGCCGGCCGGCGGCTATGCTGTGCCTGCGGCTCGCCGCCGAGTGCCCCGCCGGAGACGTCCATGTACCCACTGTCGCGCCATCTCTACAGCATCGCGTTGTACCTGCTGACGCCGCTGTTGCTGCTGCACCTGCTGTGGCGTTCGCGCCGCCAGCCGGCTTACCGCAGGCGCCTGGCCGAACGCCTGGGGCTGTTTCGCGCGCCGGTGGGCGGCGCGCCGTCGATCTGGGTGCACGCCGTATCCGTGGGCGAGGTACACGCCGCGGCGCCGCTGGTCGAGGCACTGCTGGAACGCTATCCGCACCATGTTCTGGTGTTCACCACCACGACGCCCGCCGGCGCGGCGCGGGTGCGCGCGCTGTTCGGCGCGCGTGTGTTCCACGTCTACCTGCCCTGGGACCTGCCCGGGGCGGTGCGGCGTTTCCTGCGCCGCGTGCGGCCGCAGCTGCTGGTGCTGGTGGAGACGGAACTGTGGCCAAACCTGGTGCACCGCGCGCGCGCGGCGGACTGCCGGGTGCTGTTGGCCAGCGCGCGGCTGTCCGCCGACTCGGCCGCCGGCTACGCGCGCCTGGGCCCGCTGCTGCGCGGCCTGTTGCGTGAGGTGGACATCATCGCCTGCCAGTCGGCGCGGGACGCGCGGCGCTTTCTCGCCCTGGGCGCGCCGGCTCACGCGGTGACCGTGTGCGGCTCGCTGAAATTCGACGCCGCGCTCGCCCCCGCCGCCGACCCGGCGGTCGCCGCCGGGGAGCGCCCGCTGCTGGTCGCCGGCAGTACGCACCCGGGTGAGGAGGAGGCCCTGTTGCAGGTCCTGGCACGGCTGCGTGCGGCGCGGCAGGATGTGTTGCTGGTGTTGGCGCCGCGGCATACCGAGCGGGCCGACGCGCTGGCGCAGCTGTGCCGCGACGCGGGCTGGACCGTGGGACGGCGCTCAACAGGGGCCTCGGCGGACAGTGCGTGCGACGTCCTGCTGCTCGACACGCTGGGTGAACTGCCGGATTTCTATGCCGCCGCCGCAGTGGCGTTTGTCGGCGGCAGCCTGGTGCCACGGGGCGGCCAGAACACGCTGGAGGCGGCGGCCTGCGGCGTACCCGTGGTGTGCGGTCCGCACACGGCGAACTTCGCGCGGGTGAACGGGTTGCTCGCGGCGCAGGGTGCGCTGCTTACGGTGGCGGATACGCGGGGCCTGGCCGAGGTCATGGCGCGGCTGCTGCAGGAGCCGGCGCGGCGCGCCGCGATGGGCGCCGCCGGGCGCCGTGCGATCGCCGCCCGGCGCGGCGCGCGCGATGCGCTGCTGCGGGTGATCCAGGCGTTGCTGGCCGGGGAGACCCCGGCCTATTTCGAGCCGGCGCCGGAAGCGGTGGCGGGCGCCGGGGGTTCCAGGTAGGAGTCGAGCTTGATGACGTCTTCCGGGCTGAGCAGTCCGGCCTGTTCCTTCAGGCGCATCAGGTTGAGGATATAGTCGTAGCGGCTGTTGGCGTAGTCACGCTGCGCGCTGTACAGGGTGTTCTGCGCGTTCAGCACGTCGACCACGTTGCGCGTACCCACCTCGTAGCCGGCCTGGGTGGCGTCCACCGCGCTGCGCGAGGAGATGATGCTCTGTTTGCGCGCGGCGACCCTGGACACGTCACTGAGCACCGACATGTGCAGGGAACGAGTGTTGGTGATGGTATTGCGGGTCAGGTTGATGCGCTGCTCGCGCGCGGCGTTGAACTCCTGCGCGGACTTGCGGCGATTGGCGCTGACCGCGCCGCCGCTGTACAGCGGCAGGCTCAGCGTCACCTGCCACATCTCTTCCTCGAGGTTGCTGTCCGGCGGTGACACGATGCCGGTATCGGGCTCCACGGTGCGCGAGCCGTCGACATCGTAGTCGGAGTACTCGTAGCCGCCGGTGATCTTCGGCGCGTGCTCCAGCTTGTTCGCCTTGGCCGTCTGGCGCGCCGCTTCCTCGCGGTATTTGGACGCCTGCAACTCGAAGTTGTTGGCCAGGGCGAAGTCCACCCAGGCCGCGCGGTCCAGCGGGTCGGGTGCGCGCACGTCGAAGTCCTCGCGCAGCACGTGCAGGTTGTCGTGGCGCTGCCCGGTCAGTACCGAGAGTCGCTCCAGGGCCACGGCGACATTGTTCTCGTCGACGATGCGGTTGACCTGCGCGAGGTCGCGCGCGGCCTGCGCCTCGTACACGTCGGTGATGGCGATCAGCCCCACCTCGAAACGCTGCTGGGTCTGTTCCAGCTGCCGTTCAAAGGCGCGCTCGGTCGCTTCCGAGGCGGCCAGGTTGTCCTGCGCGCGCAGCACGCCCAGGTAGGCTTCCACCGTGCGCACGATCAGGTTCTGCTGGTTGGCGGCGAAGGTCGACTCCGCCTCTTTGGTCACCTGCTTGCCGGACTGGAAGCTGAACCAGGCGGGGAGATCGAAAATAGCCTGGCTGAGCGACACCTGGTAACCGTCGGTATCGATATCGCGGTTCTCGAAGGTGTCCTCGATGGGCAGGCCGGGCTTGTTGAAGTTGGGCGCCAGCGCGTCGGTGTCCGAGTCGGAGTTCTGGTAGGAGTAGCTACCCGTGATCTGCGGCAGCAGCGCCGAGCGGCTGAGGGTTTCGGTTTCGCGCCGCGCCAGGTAGGTGGCTTCCTCGGACTTCAGTTGCGCGTCGTTTTCCAGCGCGAGCTCGTAGATATCGCGCAGTGAATCGGCGTGTACAGACCCGGATATAAGAGTAAGTGCCAGCGTCGCCACGGCGGCAAACCTGCTATTCATGCAATAATCCCTTGAGGTCGTGATGCTGCGAAGGTGGCACGAAGTGTACCAGCCTCTGCCCGCCCGTGCATGTGCACAATCCCCTTTGTAAAGGGTGAACTTGCCATGGGATTGTGCCATCTTAAGGGGGCTTCAGCGGCGGCTGTCGGCATGCGGGCGATGCCCGGGTGCATTGCAAGCGGGTGCGGCCGCCGCGACCACCAACCAGCACCGGGAGACGGGCGCAGGCCCGCGGGATGTATCGTGCAGCGACTGGGGAAGAAACCGTTCAAGCCGGACTTGCGGCAATTACACGCCCTCTGCGAGGCCAACTACGCGCGCATGTTGCGCCTGTTCCCGGATTACGAGACCAGCAACCAGCGCGAGCTGCTCGTCGGCAGCGCCAGCGTGCGCATGGAAGTGATGGAGCGCTGCCGCTATACCACCATGTTCCGCCTGCGCCAGGAGCGCGGCGGATCCCGCTGGCTGGACAACCTGCGCATCGAGGTGCGCGCCTACCACGACGCCAGCATGCTCGAGGTGGGGATGTTCCAGTCCCACCGCCGCGTCGCTGCGCGCTACGACTACCCCAACGACAAGATGTTTGCCCAGGACGAGAAGTACCAGCAGAACCGCTTTCTCGCCGACTGGCTTGAGCACTGTCTTGTCAACGGTGGCCTGCCGTTGCAGGTGCCCACGCCGCCGGCCGGCGCCTGAGCGGAACCCGGCCGCCGGATTCCATGCCTGCCGAGCGCAACATCGCGTACATCGACACCCCGGGCGACAGCGTGCGCGTCGTCCAGTTGACCGATACCCACCTGTGCGCCGAAGCCGGCGGCAAGCTGCTGGGCATGGACACCGACCACTCGCTGCAGGCGGTCATCGACCTGGTGCGGCGCGAGCGCGACGCCGTGGACCTGCTGCTGGGCACCGGCGACCTGGCCGACAGCGGGGCCGCGCCGGCCTACCTGCGCCTGCGCGACTACTTCGGCCAGTTTCCCTGCCCGCAGTACTGGCTGCCCGGCAACCACGACCAGTTCGAGCACATGCAGCAGGCCGCGGCGGGGCAGGCCTGGTTGAGCCGCGAGTTGCGCGCCGGCAACTGGCAGATCGTCCTGCTCGATTCACAGGTGCCCGGCGAGGTCGGCGGCGAACTGGGCGACGCGGAACTGGCGCTGCTCGAGGCGGCCCTGGCCGATGCCGCCGCCGCCGGACTGCACAGTCTCGTCTGCCTGCACCATCACCCTGTCGAAATCGGCTGCGCCTGGCTGGACCAGCAGATCGTCGCCGACGCCGCGCGCTTTTTCAGCGTCCTCGACCGCTTCGACGGCGTGCGCGCCGTGTTGTGGGGCCATGTGCACCAGGAAATCGACCGCCTGCGCGGCGACGTGCGCCTGCTCGCCTCACCGTCGACCTGCGTGCAATTCGCCCCCGGCAGCGACACTTTCCGCGCGGACGACCTGCCGCCGGGCTACCGCTGGCTGGACCTGCACCCCGACGGGCGCCTGGACACCGGCGTGTCGCGTGTGCGTGACATCAAATTTTCCGTGGACCTCGACTCCGGGGGCTACTTATAACTCGCCAATCCCGCCCGCCGATGTACAATGGCGGCAACAGGGGCGCAGCAAAACCAGACGCAAGATGAGCCAATATACCGCCGAAGACATCGAGGTCCTTACGGGGCTTGAGCCCGTGCGCAAACGCCCGGGCATGTACACCGACACCTCGCGCCCGAACCACCTCGCGCAGGAGGTCATCGACAACAGCGTGGACGAGGCGCTGGCGGGTCACGCCAGCCAGATCGAGGTCACCCTGCACAAGGACGGCTCGGTCACCGTGGTCGACGACGGCCGCGGCATGCCGGTGGACAAGCATCCCCAGCAGAAAAAGCCCGGCGTGGAGGTCATCCTCGGCACGCTGCACGCGGGCGGCAAGTTCTCCGACAAGAACTACCAGTTCTCCGGCGGCTTGCACGGGGTCGGCGTGTCCGTGGTGAACGCCCTGTCGCAGCACCTGGAAGTGGTGATACGCCGCGACGGCAAGGTCTACCGCATGACCTTCAGGGGCGGGGAAAAAGCCAGCGACCTGGAAGTGGTCGACAGTTGCGGCAAGCGCAATACCGGCACCTCGCTCAGTTTCCTGCCCGACCCGAAATACTTCGACTCGGTGAATTTTTCCGTGCCGCGGCTGAAACACCTGCTGCGCGCCAAGGCGGTGTTGTGCCCGGGCCTGCGGGTGAAGTTCAAGCACGAGAAAAAGAAGGAAGAGTCCGAGGAGTGGTACTACGAGGACGGCCTGGCCGATTACCTGGCCGACGCCACCATCGATTACCCGGTGATTCCCGAGGAGCCCTTTGTCGGCAGTTTTTCCGGCAACGAGGAGGGAGTGGACTGGGCCCTGCAGTGGTTGCCCGAAGGTGGCGAGGTGGTCGCCGAGTCCTACGTCAACCTGATCCCCACCGCCCAGGGGGGCACCCACGTCAACGGCATGCGCAGCGGCCTGCTGGAGGCCATGCGCGATTTTTGTGAACTGCGCAACCTGCTGCCGCGGGGCGTCAAGCTCACCGCCGAGGATATCTGGGATCGCTGCTGCTACGTGCTGTCCTCCAAGCTGGCCGATCCGCAGTTCTCCGGCCAGACCAAGGAGCGCCTGTCGTCGCGGGAGGCCGCGGCCTTCGTCTCCGGTGTCGCGCGCGACGCCTTCAGCCTGTGGTTGAACCAGCACACCGGTGAGGCGGAGCGCCTGGCCGAGTTGTGCATCAACAACGCCCAGAGCCGCCTGCGCTCGGCGAAGAAAGTCACGCGCAAGAAAGTCGCCGCCGGCCCTGCGCTGCCGGGCAAGCTGGCCGACTGTTCCGGGGAGGACCCGGCGCGCGGCGAATTGTTCCTGGTCGAGGGTGATTCCGCCGGCGGTTCCGCCAAGCAGGCGCGCGACCGCGAGTTCCAGGCCATCCTGCCCCTGCGCGGCAAGATCCTCAACACCTGGGAGGTGGACTCCCAGGAGATTCTCGCCTCCCAGGAGGTGCATAACATCTCCGTCGCCCTGGGCATCGATCCGGCCTCGGACGACCTCTCCGGCCTGCGTTACCACAAGGTCTGTATCCTCGCCGACGCGGATTCCGACGGGCTGCACATCGCCACACTGATCTGCGCCCTGTTCGTGCGGCATTTCCGGCCACTGGTGGCGGCGGGGCACGTCTACGTCGCCATGCCCCCGCTGTTTCGTATCGACGTGGGCAAGGAGGTGTTCTACGCCCTCGACGAGTCGGAAAAACAGGGCGTGCTCGACCGCATCGAGGCGGAGAAAATGCGCGGCAAGGTTAACGTGCAGCGCTTCAAGGGCCTGGGCGAGATGAATCCCCTGCAGTTGCGCGAAACCACCATGGACCCGGACACGCGGCGCCTGGTGCGCCTGGTCCTGGACGCCGGCGACGGCACCAACAACATGCTGGACATGCTGTTGGCGAAGAAGCGCGCGCCGGATCGCAAGGCCTGGCTGGAGAAGAAGGGCGACCTGGCGGAGGTGGCTATCTAGGCGGCCGCGCCGGCCACACTTGCCTCGCGCGCGCACAGGACTTAGTGTAGGCCTTCACCCACGGAGCCACTGCAGGGGTACGACCATGCGACACACACTCACTACCCGCGGCCTGTTGTTCCTGTGCGTCCTGTTGCTGCCCTGGGCGTCGGCCCACGCCCAGTGGGAACTGGATGCGCAGCGCTCGTCCATCAACTTCGTCTCGATCAAGAACGACGCCATCGGCGAACTGCACAGCTTCGGCTCGCTGCTCGGCTTTATCTCCGCCGATGGCGGCGTGCAGGTGAGCGTCGACCTGAACAGCGTGCAGACCCTCATCGACATCCGCAATGAACGCATGCGTGAGTTGTTGTTTGAAACCGTGAAGTTTCCCACCGCCACGGTGACCGCACAGATTGAGCCGGCCCTGCTCGCCGCGGCGGCGGAGGGCGGCACGGTATCCGCCGAGGTGCCGGTGCGACTGTCGCTGCACGGACTGGAGGGCAAGCTCACCGTGCCGCTGGTCGCGGTGGGTGAGCAGGGCGGTCCATTGCAGGTGTTCAGCGCGCGGCCGGTGCTGCTCAACGCCGCTGATTTCGGCCTGGCCGCCGGTATCGAGGCGCTGCGCGAGATTGCCGGGTTGCGCGCGATCAGCAACGCCATACCCATCACCGTGCACCTGGTGTTCAGCCCCGCCGGCTGACCCGGTGGAAGTGCCGGGCTGCACGCATCTGCAGCTGCGCGCCAACGGCGTTGCCCTGCACCTGGCCGTCATGGGCGAGGGGCCGCTGGTGGTGCTCTGCCACGGCTTCCCGGGACTCTGGTACAGCTGGCGCCACCAGCTGCCGGCGCTGGCGCAGGCCGGCTACCGCGCCGTGGCCCTGGACATGCGCGGTTACGGCCGCAGCTCGCGGCCGGCGCACAGCGATGCCTACGCTGTCGACCAGCTCAGCGCCGATGTCCTGGCGGTACTGGCGCATTTCGGCGCCGACCGCGCGGTGCTCGTCGGCCACGACTTCGGCGCCAACCTCGCCTGGCACATGGCGCTGTACCACGCGCCGCGCCTGCGCGGCGTGGTCGCGCTGTGCGTACCCTACGACATGCCCCTGGCGGGCGGCAGCGACGTGCCGCCGTCACAGCTCTACGCGGACATCGCGCGGCAGCACTTTTTTCACATGCACTACTACCAGGCCGAGGGCGTGGCGGAGCAGAGCACCCTGGGGCGCGAGCGCGAATTCCTCGCCAAATTGTTCTGGGCGCTCAGCGCCGACGGTGACCTGCTGGACTGGACCGCCTACCCGACGCAGGGCACCGCCTATATCGACGTCCTCGCCGATCCCCCCGCGGCGCCGCCCTGGCCGTGGCTGGACGCGCGGGACTTCGACTACTATGTCCGGGAATACCTGGCGGCGGGACCGGAACTGGCCTTCGCCGGCGGGATCAATGGCTACCGCGCGATGGACCGCAACTGGCGCCTGTCCCGAGCGCGCGCCCACGCCGCGGTCGAGATCCCGGCACTGTTTGTCGGTGGCCAGGAGGACCCGGTGGTAAAGCTGGGCAGCGCGGCGCAGTTCGAACACATGCGCGAGCGGGTGCGCGACCTGCGTGGTATGGACCTTATCCCCGGCGCGGGCCATTTCGTGCAGCAGGAGCAGCCCGCGGCGGTCAACGCGCGGCTGCTGGACTTTCTCGCCAGCCTGGATTGAAGCAGGAGTAACCGATGAAAACGATAATGATCACCGGCAGCACCAGTGGCATCGGCAAGGTGACCGCGCTGGAACTGGCGCGCGCCGGGCACCGCATTGTCATGGCCAATCGCAACCGCGGCAGGGCCGAGGCAGCGCGCGAGGAGATCGCGGCGGCCAGCGGCAACGACAGGCTGGAATTGCTCGACCTGGACCTGGCTTCGCTGTCCAGCGTGCGCGCCTGCGCGGCCGCGTTCCTGGCCGGCCATGAACGCCTGGACCTGTTGATCAACAACGCGGGACTGATGAGCAACGAGGAGGTCATCACCGAGGACGGCCTGGAGCTGCAATTCGCGGTGAACGCCCTGTCGCAGCTGCAGCTCACCCTGGAGCTGGAGCCGGCGCTGTCGTCGGCGGCGCCGTCCCAGGTCATTTTCGTGACCTCGCTGATGCACAGGTTCGGCAAGCTCAACCCGGACAGCTTCCGCGGCTGGACAAACTACAATCGCAATGCCTCCTACGGCCAGTCCAAACTGGTTATGACCATGCTCGCGCGCGAGCTGGCGGAACGTTGGCGCGAGCAGCGCATCGCGGTGAACGCACTGCATCCCGGTGCGGTCAACACCGGCATACTGGGCAACTACCCGCCCCTGGCGCAGTTCTTCCTGCGGCGGCTGTTCACCACGCCGCAGAAAGGCGCGCGCACCACGCTCTACCTGGCCGGCCTGGACGCGGCGCAGGCGCCCACCGGGCAGTACTTCGACAAGGCCAAACCCGCGCCCACGCACAAACTGGTCGAGGACGCGCGGGCGCGGCGACAGCTGTGGGATACCTGCATGGCGCTGGTGCCCGCGGCGGCCTGACGCGCCGCGCTCAGGGTCCGGGCATGGACAGGCGGCGGTAGAGATCCTGGTAGGCGCGGTTGCGCGGCGCGATGTCCAGCAGCGTGCGCGCGTAGGCGGCGGCCTCGCTGCGCTGGCCGAGCCCGGCGTTGTAGTTGGCCAGGGCCAGCAGCACGTCCTGGTTGCGCGGCACACTGCGCAGCAGCGCCTGCAGCTGCTCGATGGCCGCGCGCGGCTGACCCAGGTCGTGCAGGGCGATGGCGTAGACGAAGCGGTGGCGTGTGCCGCCGGTCTCCACCTCGGCCGCCCGGCGCAGGTAGTCCAGCGCCGCCTCGCGGTTGTCACCGCGCGTTTCCAGCAGCCCCAGCGCGTGCAGGGTCGGCCCGTGCTCCGGCACGATGGCCAGCGCCTGCAGCAACTGCTTGCGCGCCTCGTCGTCGCGCGCCTGCGCGCGCAACAGGTCCGCCAGGTTGAGGTAGGCGGGGATGAGTTGCGGGTTGCTGGCCAGCGCCTCGCGGTAGGCGCGCTCCGCCGCCGGGTAGTCGCCGCGCTCGCTGTAGAAAATGCCCAGCTGCATCTGCATGCCCGGCATGTCGGCGTGGCGGCCGAGTATCGCCGTGTACTCGTCGTACAGCGCGCGCAATGCCGCCGCCTGTTCCGGGGACAGCTGCTGCAGGGGCACGGCGGCCAGTGAACTGGCCACCTCCATGCGTACCGAGGTCACCGCGTCGTCCGCCAGCGGCATGAGCAGGCGCACGCGCTGCTCCACCGGCAGGAACTGCAGCGCGCGCACGGTGCTGCTGCGCAGTAGCGGGTCATCGTCGTAGAGCAGCATCGCCGCGGTCTGCATGGCGTCGCGTCCGCCCGCGCGCCCCAGCGCCTCCATGGCGGTGGCGCGCCAAATGGGCGCGCTGCCGCTGTCGGCGGCGATGCGCGCCAGGCTGGGCACCACGCGTTCGTCGCCCTGCTCGAAGCGCGCGAAGACCCGCGCCGGGTGGCGGGCGGTGTCGCGGAACTGCACGCCCCAGTCGGCCAGGGCGTCCAGCGCCCAGCGCGCGTCGCGGTCCTGGTGGCACTGGTTACAGGCGTTGGGCGTGCCGATCACGGCGCTGAGGTCAGGCCGCGGCACGCGCATGCTGTGGTCGCGGCGCGGGTCCACGCCCATGTAGGTGGTCTCCGGCATATGGCAGTTGGCGCACAGCGCCCCCGCCGAACCGGAGGCGTGATGGTGGTGCGCCGTGTGGTCGTAGCGCGCGGGCAGGTGGCACTGGGCGCACACGCCGTTATCCGGCGCGCGCAGCGCGAGGCTGTGAGGTTCGTGGCAGTTGCTGCAGACCACGCCGGCCATGTGCATGGCGCTCTGCACAAAGGAACCGTAGACGTACACCTCGTCCAGTATCTGCCCGTCCGGGTAGTACAGTGGCGATTCCGGCAGCGACAGGCGGTGGGTGTCCAGCAGGGGCCGGCCGTAGTGGTAATCGCCCAGCGTGCCGCGGCGCGCGTGGCAGCGCCCGCAGTTGTCGATCTGCGCGTTGGAGGCGGGCTGCTGTGCGCGCCTGGCGATGTGGGCGCCCGCGGGCAGCGACCAGTTGCCGCGCTGGGCCAGCGCGGTGAGCAGGCCGCTGCCGCCGGCCAGCTGGTCCGCGCTGGCCCGCTCCACGTGCACGCTGCCGGGGCCGTGGCAGGCCTCGCAGCCGACGTCGACGGCCTCGAACTGCGTGTCGAAGCTGCGCGATTCCGCGTCGTAGTTCTTGCGCACGTCGGTGGAGTGGCATTCCGCGCAGCGCGTGTTCCAGTTCTGGTAGGGCCCGGTCCAGTGCAGCGGGTCCTCGTGGTCCACGCGCTCGTCCGGGTACAGGTGGTACCAGCGCTGTCCGCCCTGGTCCCCGGGCCGCGCGTCCCAGGCGATACTCAGCGCCTGCAGGCGGCCGCGCGACAGCGGCAGCAGGTACTGCTGCAACGGGTAGACGCCGAACACGTAGGCCACCTCGAACTCGGCGGGTTCGCCGTCCTCGCCGTCGGTGCGCACCATGTAGCGCTCCCCGTCGCGGTAGAAGCGCGTGGTGAAGCCGTTGTAGGTGAACTCGGCGTCGTCGAAATCGCCCAGTACGCTGTCCGGCCCCGGTAACTGCATGGCGAGGTCGTGATGGGAGTCTCGCCACAGCTCGTACTGCGCGGCGTGGCAACTCGCGCAGGCCTCGGTGCCGACAAAGGCGGCCTCGCGCGGCGCGGTCGCCGGGTCGGCGGGCGCCGCGGCGCCGGCGGTGACGGCCCAGCCGAGAAAGAGAACGATGAGTGCGCGCGGTATCAAGTGCAGGTCACGCCGGTGGCCTTCGGGCAGCACACATTACCAGCCCTGTGCGCCTATGGACAGCGTGCCGGGGCCTTCCTATCATGTGCAGCCTCTCCCTTCCCGGCCGCGAGAGCCAGCGCCATGAAACTGGGTATCCTGAAAACCGACAGCGTGCGTCCGCAGTGGGTGGACGAGTTCGGCGAGTACCCGGACATGTTCATGCGCCTGCTGCACAGCGCGGATCCGCAGCTTGAGTTCGCCGTCTACGACGTCGAGCGCGGCGAGTATCCCGCCGACATCGACGAGGTCGACGCCTACCTGGTGACCGGTAGCAAAGCCAGCGTGTACGAGGACAGGGAGTGGATACGGCGACTCATGGATTTCGTGCGCGAACTGCATCGCCGGCGCAAGAAGCTGGTCGGTATCTGCTTCGGGCACCAGCTCGTGGCACACGCCCTGGGTGGCCGCACCGCGAAGTCGCCCAGGGGGTGGGGCGTGGGCCTGCACCGGCACAGTTTCGCCAGCCTGCCGGACTGGCACGACGGCGGCGACCCTGAGCTGGCGATCCTGGTGAGCCACCAGGACCAGGTGGAGACGCCCGCCCCCGGTTCGCGCGTATTGGCGGGCAGCGAGTTCTGCGACAATGCGGTGACGCAACTGGGCGAGCACATCCTGACTTTCCAGGGGCACCCGGAATTCGTCGCCGATTACTCGCGCAATACCATGAGCGCGCGGCGTGAGATGATCGGCGAGGAGGTCTACCAGCGCGGCTTGGCGTCGCTGCAGGAGGAGCACCAGGGCGCGCGCGTGGCGCGCTGGATCGTCAGCTTCCTGCGCGCCTAGTCGCCGGCGCGCGTTTTTTCCTGCATCGCCGTCAGGTACTCGTCCAGCTCCTCGTCGTTGGCGAACACCGCCATGTCCGGCAGCGCCTTGAGAATCTCGAACACCTTGTCGATATGCGGTTTGCGATTGGCCGCTGCCAGCCGCCGTCCCTCGTTGCTGGTCTGCTTGGCCGCCTTGAAGATAACGCGCAGCCCGGCGGAGCTGATGTACTCCAGGTCCTTCATGTCCAGCACGATGAGCGCGTGTCCCTCCTCCACCACGGCCTGCAGGCGCTGCTCGAAGGCGGGCGCCGTGTCGGTATTGAGCGCCCCGTCCAGGGCCACGCGGGCCAGGGAGCGATGCGGGTCGACGCTGACGGTGGTGGTGAGTTCCATGTGCTCGCTGGCCTCCGGAAGGTGGGCGATCGACTCGCGCGACAGGTCCTGGCGCAGGTGCCTGGTCACGCGCAGGACATTGCGGCCATCCTGCCGGCGGTAGTCCTGGCGGTCGGTCAATTGGGTGACCAAGTGTACACCAAGACCACCGATCTCCGCAGAGTCGATGGCCGCGCCGCGCACCGCCCGCTCGGACTCGGTCAGCGGGTCGAAGGCGCGGCCGGGGTCACTCACCGCCAGCGCCACCGCGTCCGGGCGCCACTGCAGGGAGACCTCCAGCGTATCCCGCGGCTGCAGCCCCGCGTACTTGACGACGTTGGAGACAAGTTCCTCTGCCACCAGTTGCAGCTCCGCTACCACCGGCGCCGGCACGGCGGCGCGCAGCAGGACGTCGCGGGTCCAGCTGACCGCCTCCTGCACTGCTTGCGCGCTCGCCGCAAACGGTTGTGCCGCGGCGCCGCAGCCGGACTGGCCTGCGGCGAAGTCCAGCAGCAGCAGGGTGATGTCGTCTGACTGCGGCGCCGTCGCGCTGTGCGCGTCCACCGCCGCGATGAGCGCCGCCCCCGCGTCGGCCACGGACAGCCGGGCGCCCTGTTCCAGGCTGTGCACCAGGCCCTCGACGCCGAACATGCGCTGTCGCGGATCGAAGGCCTCGTCGATGCCGTCGGTGTACAGCGCCAGGCGGTCTCCCGCCAGCAGTTGCAGGTGGTTGAGCGGGTAGTCGAGACCGCGCGCCAGGCCCAGGGCGGGACCGGACTGTTGGGGCGCGAAGCTCACCCGGCCAGCGCGCAGCAGCGCGGGCGGCGCGTGGCCGGCGCTGGCGAAGCTGAGCTGGCCATCGCCCAGGTCCAGCACGCCCAGGCACAGGGTGAGGAACATGCAGTTGTCGTTGCCGCGCTGCAGCGCGTCGTTGAGCTGTGACAGGGCGGCCGAGGGCGTCTCCGATTCGTCGGCCAGCTGTTGCACCAGGGACATGGCGCGGGCCATGAACAGGGCCGCCGGCACGCCCTTGTCGGATACATCGCCCACGGCGAAGACCAGCCGCCGGCCGCGGCGGCGGTAGCTGTACAGGTCGCCGCCGACGGACCTGGCAGGGCGCACCGCCGCCCACAGGCAGGCCTCGTCCCAGGCCTCGAAGGCCCGGCCGCCGCCGGGCAGCATGGCCATCTGGATGTCCGCTGCCGCGGCCAGTTCCCCCTCCAGCCGCGCGCGGCCGGCGGTGACGGATTCCAGGTCGGCGATATAGCGTTCCAGGTCCTGTTGCATGGACGCGAAGGAGCGCACCAGCGTCGCCACCTCGTCGCGCCCGCGCGGCGCCGGCAGTGGTGCGTTCAACTCGCCGCGGGCGATGGCGTCGCTGGCGCGCGCAAGGGCAGACAGGGGTCGCGTGATGCGCCGGGTGACCAGGAATACCGCCAGCGCCATGACCAGCAGCGTCGCCAGCCCGATGGCGCCGGCCTTGATCTCGAATGCGCGCAGCGGCGCGAGGATCTCCTGTTCCGAGAAGATCACCCCCACCGGCCAGCCTGTGGCGTGCAGCAGGCGCATGCGCAGCGCGCACTGTCCGTCGCGGTGTGGACAGGGTATGTCCCTGGCGATCACCTGTCCCATGTCCAGGGCCTGCAGGGCGGCCTCCCAGTCGCGCGCCGTGACCTCGCGGCCGATGACCTGGGAAACCTCCCCCGGCGCACGCTCCGGTGGCAGCGGGCTGAGCACCTTGCCGCCGCGGCTGAGCAGGAAGGCGAAACCGCTGCTGCCCGGGCGCACGCGCTGCAGGTAGGCGCGCAGCTCGGCCAGGGGCACGTCGCCGGTGACCACGGCGTAGGGCTGCGCCTGGCCCTGCTCGTCGGCGCGCAGCACCGGTACCGAGTAGGTGGTCATCCACACCCCGCCGCCGCCGCGATCGAAATAGGGCTCGCTCCACACCGGTGCGCCGCGGCGCAGCGCGTCGGCGAACCAGGGCCTGTCCCAGTAGGCGTCCCGCTCAGCGGCCAGGTTTTTCCGGGCCAGCCCGTTCGGTCCGCGGTAGAAGTAGGGCGCGAAGCCGGCCGCGGACTGCGCCTGCGACGGCAGCAGCGCGATGCTGCCGCCGAACAGGTCCTCGTTGTACTGCACCGCGTCGTGCAGCATCTGCGCCAGGCCCTGCTGGCTGTAGCGCCGCTGTTGCAGGATGCGCCCGAGCAGGCCGGTGCTCGCCTCGACCCCGTCGAGCATGTTTTCCAGGTCGATCACCACCGCGTTGATGGTATCGCGGGCCTCGTTTTCCAGCGCCGTGAGCAATTCCTGCCGCGACAGGCGGTAGTCCAGCACCAGGCCCAGGCCCAGGATGGGGACGCTGCACAGGGTCAGTACCGTGATCAGGCGGGTGGCGATGCTCCCGGACATGGGCGGGGCGCCGGCGCTTGCTACCAGCTCCCGGTGTTTTCCATGGAGGCCCAGGGCTCCGCCGGGGGCAGGGCGTCCCCGTCCTGCAGCAGCTCGATGGAGATGCCGTCCGGGGAGCGGATGAACGCCATGTGGCCGTCCCGCGGCGGGCGGTTGATGGTGACTCCCTGGTCCATCAGGCGCTGGCACAGCGCGTAGATGTCGTCGACGCGGTAGGCCAGGTGGCCGAAGTTGCGGCCGCCGTCGTATTCCTCGGGGTCCCAGTTCCAGGTGATTTCCACGGTCGGGCTGTTGCCCTCGCGCGCGCGCTCCACATCGCCCGGGGCAGCGAGGAACACCAGGGTGAAGCGTCCCGCCTCGCTGTCGTGGCGATTGACCTCGACCAGGCCCAGTTTGCCGCAGTAGAAGTCCAGGGTTTCATCCAGGTCTTTCGCGCGCACCATGGTGTGCAGGTATTTCATCGGCTCGGCCCCGCCTCTCTGATCGCTGGAACAGCAATAGTGGGGTCAGGTCTTACAATTGACAACCCCGGGGGTCAGGTCTTACGCGCCGCCGCCTGCCTGCCCGCCATGCGACCGGAAAAGGTCGCGTCGCCCACGGACATGCCGCTGGAGTAGCCCGCAGCGGTGCGCACCACCCCGCAGGCCGTGCGTCCCGCGGCGTACAGGCCGGGTATGACCTCGCGCTGCGGCGTCAGCACCTCGCCGCCGGGCAGCGTGTCCAGTCCGCCGAGGGTGAACATGGGCACGAATACGCCGCGCCCCGGGGTGATATCCAGCGCCACCAGTGGCGGCTCCAGCGCCTGCAGCCACTGCGGCGCCTTGTGGCACAGCGTGTCGTCGCCGTTGGCCACGTCCTCGTTGTACACGGCGATCGTGTGCTGCAGGCTGCCCTCGCGCAGTCCCAGCTCCTGCTCCAGTTCCTGTACCGTCTCGCCGGTGCCGGCGATGTCGGCGGCCATGAAGTTGAATTTCTCGTAGTCGCCATACTGCTCCACCGTGAGGATGAAGTAGAAGCGGTCACTTTGCTGGTCGAGGATCGCCTGGCAAAGGCGAGCGTGGTAGACATCCTCATTGATAAAACGCTGGCCCTTGTCGTTGACCACGATGCCGTAGGTGATACTGGCGGGCGGGTAGTAGGGAATGCTGATGAAGCCCTCGTGCATATTGATGGCCGCGCCGCCCACACCCATGCCCATCATGATGCCGGTGCCGGTGTCGCCCGGATTGCCGATGGCGTTGTTGCCGCGCAGCAGCTTGGGCGCGTAGCGCTGCAGCATTTCCTCGTTCATGACAAAACCGCCGGCGCAGAGGATCACGCCCCTGCGCGCGCGCACGTTGAGTTCCTGCTGGTCCTGGCGCACCACCAGGCCCGCCACGCTGCCTTCGTCGTCGACGATCAGGGTCAGCGCGCGCGTTTCGTACTCCACGGTGATGGCCTCGCGCCGGTCGACATTTTCCGTCACGATCTTCATGAACAGCGGGCCACCGTTATCGCCCTCGATATAAAGGTTGTGGCCGCGCGGGCAGGGTTTGGCCTGTTGCGCGAAGGGGTAGGCCTTCTCGCTGCCGGTGTAGAGCAGGCCGTCGTCGGTCAGGCACATGATGGCGCGCTCCTCGTGGAAGCTGTCCTTGAACGGCACGCCCAGGTGATCGACCAGCCACTCGAAATGCGCCTGGCTGTTGTCGCAGTAGTTGCGGATTTTCGCCTCGTCCGCCTGCGGTCCGGCCGCCATCATCATGTAGTTGAACATGTCCTCGGTGCTGTCCTCGAAACCGCAGGCGCGCTGTACCCGGGTGCCGCCGCTGCCGCCCATGTAGATCTCCGCCGAAGACATGGCGGTGGAGCCGCCGCTGGCGCTGGCCAGTTCGAAGATAGTGACCTGGGCGCCCGCGTCCGCCGCCTCGATTGCGGCGCAGCCGCCCGCGCCACCGAAACCGACGATGGCGACGTCCGTCTCCCTGTCCCAGTGCTGGATGTCCTTGATATTGCGCGGATGAGAGGGGGTGGCCTTGGCTGGCATGTGCGGCTCCTGCGTGGCGGGGACTGTGGATTAAAACGGTTTGGCTCCGCGCTGACAACGCCACAGCCCGGGCCGCGGAATAAATTGTTGTACGCGCAGCGGCTTTGTGCCCGGCGGGGCCCCGCCGGCGCGGTTGTGCAGCCGCGCTGGTATTGGCGCGGCGCTGGGTTACAATCCCCCGCTTTTGCCGGAGGCAGTCCCGTCCATGTGGTTCAAGAATATCCGCGCCTATCGCCTGACCAGCCCGTTCACCGTCACCGCCGAGCAGTTGACCGAGCGGCTGGCAGCGCGCGCATTCGCGCCCTGCGCCAAGTCTCAGGCCTTGTCCATGGGCTGGGTGCCGCCGCTGGGGGAACAGTCCGAGGCGCTGGCGCACGCCGCCGGCGGGCGTTTCCTGCTCAAGCTCCGGCGCGAGGAAAAACTGCTGCCCGCTACCGTGGTGCGCGAGCAACTGGAGGAAAAAGTCGCCGCCATCGAAGAGGAACAGGCGCGCAAGGTCTACCGCAAGGAACGCCTCAGCCTGAAGGACGAGATCGTGCAGGACTGCTTGCCGCGCGCCTTCAGCCGCACCACGCATATCCACGCCTACATCGACCCGCGCGGCAACTGGATTTTCATCGACAGCGCCAGCGCCGCCCGCGCGGAGGAGGTGCTCAACCTGTTGCGCGACTGCATCGGCAGCTTCCCGGTCCTGCTGCCGCAGGTGAACGACGCCCCGGTGGCCACCATGACCGCCTGGCTGGCGCGGCGCAAGCCGCCCGAGGATGTCGAGCTGGGCACCGAGTGCGAGCTGCGCGAACCCGGCGAGGACGGCGGTGTGGTGCGCTGCCGCGGCGTTGATTTGTTCAGTGAAGAGGTGGAAACTCACCTCAATGCGGGCCGCCAGGTGGTGCGCCTGGCCCTGCGCTGGGACGAGCGCGTGTCGCTGGTGCTGGGCGAGGACCTGTGCCTGCGGCGGCTGAAGTTCGCGGATGAGCTGATGAAAGAGAACGAAGACATTCCCGAGGCGGACCAGGCGGCGCGCCTGGACGCGGACTTCGCGCTGATGTCCGACGCGGTGAGCAGCCTGCAGGAGCGGGTGCTGGCGATGTTCGGCGGCGCCGCGGAATAAAGGCGGACATGCCAGCGCGCCACGACACGGACGACTACCGCGCGCTGTTCCTGCACCACACACCCATGATCGACCTGCGCGCGCCGGCGGAATTCGCCCGCGGCGCTTTCCCCGGCGCCGCCAGCCTGCCGCTGATGAGCGACGATGAGCGCGCCCAGGTCGGTATCTGCTACAAGCAGCGCGGCCGCGAGGCGGCCATCGAACTCGGGCACCGACTGGTGTCCGGCGCCCTGCGCGAGGAGCGTATGCGCGGCTGGCTGGAATTCGCCGCCCTGCACCCGCGCGGCTGCCTGTACTGCTGGCGCGGCGGGCTGCGCTCGCAGACGGTACAGGAGTGGATGGCCGCGGCGGGGGTGGTGTACCCGCGGGTTGTCGGTGGGTACAAGGCCATGCGCCAGTTCCTGCTGCAGGAGTTGCAGCGCTCGCTGGCCGCCGCGCGCCTGGTGCTGGTCAGCGGCCGCACCGGCAGCGGCAAGACCCGCGTCATCGAGCGCCTGGCGCGGGCGGTGGACCTGGAGGGCCTGGCCAACCACCGCGGCTCCAGTTTCGGCGCTCTGCCCACGCCGCAGCCATCGCAGATCGATTTCGAGAACGGTCTGAGCATCGCCCTGCTGCGCCTGCTGGCGGACACCGATGCGCCGCTGTTCCTGGAGGACGAGGGGCGGCTCATCGGCAGGCTGGCCCTGCCGCAGGAGTTGCGCGAGCGCATGGCCGCGGCGCCGCTGGTGGTGGTCGAGGAAGACCTGCCCGCGCGCGTCGAGGTGGTGCTGCAGGACTATGTCATCGATCTGGGAAAACGCTACCTCGAGCGCCACGGCGAGGAGGGGCCGCGCCTGCACTGCGAAAAAATGCTCGCGGACCTGGCGCGCATCGGCAGGCGCCTCGGCGGCGCGCGGCTGCAGCGTGTACAGGCGATGATGGGCGAGGCCTTCCGTGCGCAGTGGTCCGGCGCCGGCTGCGCGGGGCACCGACAGTGGATAGCCTTCCTGCTGGAGAACTACTACGACCCCATGTACGACTACCAGCTGGAGCGGCGCCGGGGGCGGCGCCTGTTCAGCGGCGAGCGCGACGCCGTGGTGGCCTGGGCGACGCGTTACAAAGACGATGCGCGCACAGCCTGAACTGCGCCGCGACCTGGTGCTGGTTGGCGGCGGCCACAGCCACGCCCTGGCCCTGCGCATGCTGGCGATGCGTCCGGTGCAGGGCTTGCGCATCACGCTGGTGTCGCCGCACAGCCACACGCCCTATTCCGGCATGTTGCCGGGCCTGATCGCCGGCCACTACACGTTCGACGAGACCCACATCGACCTGGCGCGGTTGTGCCAGTGGGCCGGCGCGCGCTTCGTGCAGGCCGAGGCCACCGCCCTGCACCCCGCGCGGCGCAGGGTCAGCCTCGCCGGGCGCCCGGACCTGGCCTACGACGTGGTGTCGCTGGATATCGGTTCCCTGCCCGACCTGGACAGCGTGCCCGGCGCGCGCGAGCACTGCGTGCCGGTAAAGCCCGTATCCGGCCTGTGGCGGCGCTGGCGGCAACTGGAACAGCGGCTGCGCGCGGGCGCCGCGCTGCGCGTGGGGGTGGTCGGCGGCGGTGCGGGCAGCGTGGAGCTGGCCCTGGCCATGGCGCAGCGGCTCGGCCGCGAGCGCGTGCGATTGCGCCTGTACACCGCCGCGGAGCAGGTGTTGCCCGGCTACAACCGGCGCGCACGGCGCGCCGTCCAGGCGGCGCTGGCCGCGGCGGGTATCGAGGTGCACACCGCGGCCAGGGTGACGGCGGTGGGAGAGCGGGGCGTGACCCTGCAGGGCGGGCGCGAGGATGCACTGGACCAGGTGTTCTGGTGTACCGCCGCGGCCCCGGCGCCGTGGATAGCCGCCAGCGGCCTGCCCACCGACGCGGGCGGTTTTCTCGCGGTGCGTGACACCCTGCAGTCCAGCGCCGACGCGCGCGTGTTCGCGGCGGGGGATATCGCCACACAGCTCAACCACCCGCGACCCAAGGCCGGTGTCTTCGCCGTGCGCCAGGCGCCGGTGCTGGCACACAACCTGCGCGCGTTCATGCTCGACGAGCCCCTGCGCGAGCACCGCCCCCAGCGCCGCTTTCTCTCGTTGTTGTCGCTGGGCGAGCGGTGCGCCACCGCCGAGCGCGGCGTGTTCAGCGCAACCGGCGCCTGGGTGTGGCGCTGGAAGGACCGGATCGACCGCAGCTTCATGCGCCGTTTCAGCGCGCTGCCGTCTGCGATGCCCGCGGCGACGCGCCGGCTGCCGGAGCTGCCCACGCAGGCGCAGGTTGCCTGTGGCGGCTGCGGCGCCAAGGTGGGCGCCGACCCGCTGCGCCAGGTGCTGGAGGAACTGGCCGCGCGGTTTCCGCGCCACTGCAGCGGCGGCGGTGACGACGCCGCCCCACTGGCCGGGCTGCAGGGCGCGACCCTGCTGCAGAGCATCGACGTGTTGCGCCAGCTCGTCGCCGACCCCTGGACCATGGGCCGGATCGCCGCCAACCACGCGCTCAGCGACCTCTACGCCTGCGGCGCGCGCCCGCTGGGTGCCCTGGCCGCGGCGACGCTGCCGTATGCGGGGCCGCGCATCCTGCAACGGGACCTGTACCAGTTGCTGGCCGGGGCGCTGCACGAGCTGGCCGCTGCCGACTGCCCGCTGCTGGGCGGCCACAGCATGCAGGGCGCGGACCTCAGCCTGGGCTTCGCGGTGAGCGGTGTGCCCATGGATGCGCAGGGGCGCCTGCTGGGCAAGTCGGGGGCGCAGCCGGGCGATGCGCTGCTGCTGACCGGCGCCCTGGGCACCGGCGCCCTGTTCGCCGCGCACATGCAATTGCGCGCCGATGGCCGCGACATCGACGCCGCCGTCGACAACATGCTGCGCGGCAACGCGGCGGCGGCGCGCCTGGCGCTGCAGTACGGCGCCTCGGCCTGTACCGATGTCACCGGCTTCGGCCTGCTCGGGCACCTGCTGGAAATGCTCGGCGACGAACGCGGCGCGCGCCTGGTGTGCGCCCGGGTGCCCGCGCTCGCCGGTGCGCGGGACTGTCTCGAGGCGGGAATCATCAGCACCATGCACCCGGCCAACCTGGAGCGCGCGCGCGCGGCGCTCGGCGCCAGTGTGGACAGCCCCGCGGCGCAGTTGTTGTTCGACCCGCAGACCAGCGGGCCGCTGCTGCTGGCGGTGCCGGCGGCGCGCGCGCAGGAATTGTTGGGCGCGTTGCTTGAGTCTGGCTATCCCGAGGCGGCGATCATCGGCGAGATCAGCGCGGCCCCGGCGGCCGGCGTCAGTCCCGTGCTACTGGCCTGAAGCGCCGCCACAGGGCGTGGCTGGCCAGTAGCGCCACGGCGGCGAACAGCAGGTACAGGGCGATGGAGAGCAGGGGCCGGTCTATGGTCGCGGTGTTGACCTCGGTGAAAAAACTCACCAGCAGCAACACGGGGGACACCAGCAGCAACACCGAACACAGCCGCGGCAGGAACCCGCTGTAGCGCCCGGGCTCGATAAAGTATCCCGCGCAGATATTTGCGGCGCAGGCCAGCATCAGGTACAGGTGCGCCGAGCGGTACAGCATGCGCTGCACGTCCGGCAGCTCGGGCACGCCCAGTACCCGGGCCATGTACTGGCCCTGCAGGATGAAAAGGAACAGGCCCGCCGTGCCCAGGGCCAGGTGCAGTCCGCGCCATGTCATGGCCTACCTCGCATCCCAGTAGCGCGTCATTTCCAGGTACAGGAAAGAGGCGGTCCAGGTGATCAGCACCAGCCCGGTAAGCGACTCCAGGCCGGTGAGAAAGCGCAGGTCGCCCAGCGGCTCGATATCGCCGAAACCCAGCGTGGTGTAGGTGGTGAAGGAGAAGTACACGCAGTCCATGAACGTACCGTCGAAGTTACCGACGAGTTCGCCCCAGCCGGGGGCGTGGTGCATCAGGTAAAAGGAATAAGCGAAGATCCAGACTTCCACCGCGTGTGCCGTGAGCGCGAGAAACACGCCCAGCACGATGCGAAAGCGATAGCGGATGCGCATGTTGGGTAACAGCAGCGTGATTCGGTGCAGGAACTCGTAGTGGATCGTGACCGCCAGCCCGATGACCGCCAGGTTCACGATGAAAACGATGAGCATCTCGCACACCTCCGGCGCGCGCCTTGTTCTAGCCCGGATGATAAACAATCCTGCGCGGACTGGCACCGGCAGAATTTGCCGGGCGCCGGTGTGGGCATGTTGCGGGGATTGCGTTCAGGCGTCCCGCGCCAGCTCCGCCGCGGCCTCGCGGACTGCCGGCCAGGCGGCCAGGGCGGCGGCGAAGCGGCCGGCCAGCTCGCGGCCACGGCGCCACAGCTCGGCTTCATCCATGCTCTCGGGCACGCCGCTGACACGCACCGGCACCTGCGCGCGGCCGATCGCCTGCATGTAATGCCTGCCGCGCTCCTCCAGCAACTGGCGCCACTCGCCGTGTGCCTCCGGCGCCTGGCGCAGCTTGTCCGCCACCTGGCGCGCGGCGTTCGCCTGGTCGGCGGCCAGTGCGGTGCGGTAGGCCGCGGCGAGGTCTTCGTCACCGCGCCCGGCGAGTTGCTCGAACAACAACACCAGCGACGCCAGGCGTGATTCAAGGGGCAGCGCGGCATTGTCCGGCGCGTTCGCGCCGATATGCGTCTCCACCAGCGCGGCGCCCGCCGCCACTTCCGGCGCTGGCGTGATGCTGCCGCTGCGCTCGTCCAGCGGCAGGTGCGGCACCGCCCAGGGATAGTTCAGCACCAGTGAGTCCGGGTAGAGGTACTCGAGCATCGCGCCGAACAACTGGTCCTCGCCGCGCCAGGCGGGGAAGTAGGGCGGCAGCAGGGCGCTGTTGTCCAGGCCGGTGACCTGGGACATGTTGAAGCGGTTGCTGAAGGTCGGCCGCGACCAGCCCATCCAGTACTGGCGCGTGGTGACCTTGTCCTCGATGGAACTCGGGCCGGCCAGCAGCCTGTCCAGCGACGGCCCGGTGAGGTTGAACACCCAGGAAGTATCGCCTGTGCCGGGGTCGCCGAAGGTGCCATTCTGGGTGACCAGGATGCGCGAGGCGGGGGTGACGCGACGCAGCACCTGGAACTGGCTGTCCCGCAACTGTTCTCCCGAGGGAGCCGCCGCGCCCAGGCTGTCCAGGGCGTCCCCCAGCCCGGCGCCCAGGCAGGAGAGGTGGCCGGCCAGGGGATCTTCCTCGCGTTGCCGGGCGCCCTGCATCCAGGCATCGGCGCTGCGATAGAAGTCCGCCTCGCACATGCGCTCGACAAACCCGATGCCCGCCGAGCGATGCGGCGGCTCGATCGCGGTACAGACGACGTCGTCGTCCAGCACGATGGCGCGCCGGCCTACCGACAACAGCAGGCATAGCGTGCGCGCCAGGCCGAAGGTCTTGTGGCCCTGCCACTGCTGCCGGTCCAGCAGGAAGCGCAGCGCCGGTTCGTGCTGCGGCAGCTGCTGCAGCAGTCGCGACAACAGTGTCTCCCGCTCCTGGCTGCCGAAATAATGCATGTCGCGCGGGCTGCGTGTATTGAATGTCTGCACCAGTTCGCGATTGCGTGCGGCGTTGTCCGCGTCGCGGGAATCATCGACCAGGTAGAGGCGTTCGTGCCGGGCCAGGTCCGCGCCGGCGAGCAGGGTCTCCAGCAGGCGCTCGACCGCCTGCGGCCTGTCGCAGGTGATGACGAAGACCCGGGAGGGCGCCCGCTCCACGCCGCGCGCGCCGTCCGCCAAACGCCCGGCGAACGCCTGCGCGGGGACCATGAGGCCCGCGTCGCGCACCGACTCCAGTACCTTGCGCACCCCGTCCACATCGCCACCCAGCTCCGGCATGTAGCCGGTGAGGAAGCGGGCGTGGCCCTGCAGGCTGCGGAACTCACGGCAGTTGCCCAGCGCGATGGAGACGTCGCGGGTGACCACGGTCTGTTGCGGGCCGTGCTTGCTGACCAGCAGTACCGCGCCGTTGGGCAGGCTGAATTCCTCGCAGTCGGGGAAGGCGTAGGGCGTCGGGTCCGTCTCCTGCGGCGCCGCGGCGGGCCCGGGGTTGTTCACGGTATAGGAGAAGGAAATGTCGTAGTCGTTGCTCATCGCGTGGAGGTCCGGGCGGGCTGGTTGAGGTGCGGGGTGGGCGGCTTATGATACTCGAAACGGCGTGCAAAGCCGATTATCCAGCCCCGTCCGTAGTGTCCGACGGCGGCCTCGGGGTGTTGATGAAGGTGCCCAGCCAGTGCACCGCCACGACCAGCACCAGGTCGCCGCGGCCCATCAGGTGGCTCAGGCCCATGCCGCCGAAAAAGGTCGCAATACAATTGACCAGGCGCCAGCGCAGGGTGAAATAGTGGATGCAGGCGAACAGCAGGTTGCTCAGTACCTGCGCCAGGGTCAGCGGGGTCAGCCCGGCCAGCAGTTGCGGCAACACCAGGCGGAAGCTGATCTCCTCGACCACGGAAATCATCAGCAGGTAGAAAACCCACTGTAGCTGGCGCGTCGTGGTGGCGCGGTGCCGGCCGCTCCAGTAGGCAAAAAACAGCAGCAACGCGCCCAGCCCGGCCAGGTACGCCAGCGGCTGGCCCAGTGCGCGCGCGGTGGTTTGCGCCAGCAGGGGCAGGGCGCCGGGGGTGAGCAGGCACAGGCCGGCGAGACAGGCCATGGTCAGGCCATGCCGTTTCACCACGTCAATGAACGAGTCGACCCGGTAGCCGTCGGCGCCGGGTGCGCGCTGCAGGCGACCTGCCCTGGCGGCGTCGCTGAGCGGTTGCTCCGGGGGTGAACTGTCCTCTGCCGGTTCGCGGCTCATGGCATGGCCGGTTCCTGCAGCGCGACGACGTCGAGCGTGCCCGGTCCGGGCAGCACCTCGAAGCGCACGTGTACGGGACCGGCCCCGGTGTCCCACTGCGCCAGGTACTGCCCGTGGGTCGCGCGCAGTTCGAGCGCGCCGTCGGCGCCGGTCGTGCCCTGCACGTCGGTGCGCCAGCGGTCGTTGAGCAGCGACAGCAGCGCCTCGCCGTGGCGGGTCGGGTTGCGATCGTCGCCGAAGATGCCGAGGTTCAGGTGGCTGCGCGGTCCCAGCGGGTTCCAGAAGTTCCACAGGATGATTTCCTCCACCGCCGGGTGCCCCCACCAGATGCGCATGATCGCCTCCGCCTGGGCGGCGCGATGCTCCGGCTCGGCGGGGGCGGCAAAGGTGACCTCGGTGATGTGGATGGGCAGGCCGGCCTCGGCCAGCGTGTCCAGAGCGGCGGCGTAGTCGTCGACCCGCGTGCGCTGGCTCAGGTCCACGTCGACGCCGACGTTGACCAGGCCGGGGGCGAAGTGCCCCTGCTGCCCCAGGGCGTCGACCGGCACCCCGGCCTCGCGCAGCTGCAGCACACGGTCGCGCACCGCCGCGGCGCCAGGCCCGCCCAGGCCGGTGAAGATCTCGTTGATCCATTCGTTGTACACCAGCTCGACACCCGGGTCCGCGGCGCGCGCCCAGCGGAAGACGTCGTCGGTAATGCCCTGCCCCAGGCGCGCGGCGAACCAGTCGGTGATCGGGTTGAGCATCTCGTTGGTGACCTCCCACACGTCGATGCGTCCGGCGTAGCGCGTCACCACGCTTTGCACGTGCTCGCGTATCAGGTCACGCAGCGCCTGCTGATCGTCGTCGCCGAGCGTTTTTTCCGGGAAGGTCTCGCGCAGCCAGTCCGGGGTGCCGCTGCCGGAAGCCAGCGGTGGATGATTGCCCCACAGCAGCACGTGGGCCTTGAGGTCGAAACCCAGCGCCTCGGCCCAGGCCAGCTCCGTGTCGGCGAGATCGAAACTGACCTGGTCTTGCTCGCGCTCGACGTTGCGCCATTTCAGGCTGGTTTCGGCCACCAGCAGGCTGGCGTGGCTGCGTGCGATGTCGGCGTAAAAGGCCAGCGGTTCCCCGCCCAGCTCGAATTCGCGGATATCCAGCGGTACGCCGAAGCGGAAGCCGTGCTCGAGTTGTGTCACCCGCACTGCGGTTCCCGGCTCGCCGGTCCACAGGCGAACAGAGCGCGTGCGCAGCTCGCGGGCGCGCGCGTCCGCCGCCTCCACCACCGCGATCTCCGCCTCGTCCAGCAGGCCCGGCAGAAATGCCGGCTGGCCCTGCGGCAGGGACGGCGGCGCGACACCGCCCGCCAGGGTGGTGACGGGCAGGAAGCCGCAGCTGCGCTGTGCGGCGGCGCCGCGGGTTTCGCAGCGCGCATTGCAGCGCAGGTCTGCGCTGTCGCAGGCGGCGCTGCAACTGGCCAGTTCCGACGCCGCGCTGTCACGGCAGTCGTCCACCGCGGCTGCACAGCCCGCGCCCCGACAGGCGTCGGCGAAGGCCTGCAATGGCGCGGCGCAGAGCGTGGTGTGCGCCTGCGCAGTGTCACTGCACGCGCTTGCGCAGGCCGCCGCGGCGGCTGCGTCGGGAAAGCGCGGGCACTGTCGCGCACAGGCCGAGTGCGTGAGCTGCACCGCCGTCACACAGGCGTCGCGCGCCGCCGCCACGCCGCGGTCGGTGGGCGTGTCCGGGGAGTCTGAGCAGGCCGTCAGCAACAGTGTCATCAACGCGGCGGCAAGGTAGCGGCGACAGGCGCCTGCGGGGGAAACTAGCTTGCCGTGGACTGTCATGTGAGAGTCTCGCTGAGCCGGTGATCATTTTATTGTTGGCAGGCCGCCGTCTGCCCGCCGTCCGGCGTGGGTAGCCAGCGGCCCGATTACCAGACCTTCATAATGCCTTAGTCGCGCCGTGGGCGACAGTTCGGCAGCCGGCGACAGGGGCGGGACAAGCGGATGAAGAGGAGGGGGACGGCGTCAGCCGGAAGCCTGGCGCACCGGTTGCGCCGCGCTCGCCTGCGCCGCGGGCGTGGCCAGCAGCAACAGCGTGAGCCCGGCGACGATCCCCGGCAGGCCCTCATAGACCAGGCCTTCCCAGCCCAGCCAGCGCCATACCAGGGCAGTGGCCAGGCCGGTGAACACGGCGGCGAGGCTGGCCAGCTGGCCGGGCCGTCTGCCCAGGCACAGTACGATGAGCAGCGGCGCGAAGGCGCTGGCCAGGCCGGACCAGGACAGGATGACCAGGCTGAATACGCTCTGGCTGTTGGACATCGCCAGGCCCAGGGCGGCCAGGGTCATGACCACGGTGGCGGTTTTCAGCAGCAGCGGCCGTTCGATCCTGTGCGGCAGCAGGTCGTGGGTGAGCGAGGCAGAGCAACTCAGTATGAGGGAGTCGGCGGTGGAGATGGTGGCGGCGAACACGCCGGCCAGGATCAGGCCGACCAGCGCCGGCGGCAGCAGCTCCAGCGCCATGGTGGGCAGGGCCAGTTCCGCGTCGAAATTCGCCGCATCACCAAGGTGTATGCGTGACAACAGGCCAACCCCAGTGGCGAGGAAGTAAAACCCGGTGAACCAGAGGTAGTACCAGGCGCGTGCCCGGCGCATCTGGTTGCCGTTTTCCAGCGTCATGAACCTGACCATGACGTGGGGCTGTCCCACCACCGACAGGCCCGCGAACATCCAGCCGACAACGAACAGCAGCGCGCCGCCGATACCCGGCAGCAGCAGGTCGGGTGGGAACCAGTTGGTGAAGCCGGGAACCTCGCGCATCGCTGCCAGCGCTGCATCCGCGCCGCCCAGGGACTCGGTGGCGGCGACAAACAGCACGCCCATGGCGACGATCATGACCGTGGACTGGGCCGCGTCGGTCCAGATGGAAGCGCGGATGCCGCCGGCGAAGCAGTACACCATGACCATCGCGGCGCCCATGGTCGCGCCCGCCCACTGCGGCCAGTCGAACAGCACGTGCAGCGCTTTCGAGCCGGCCACCAGTTGCGCGCTGGCGTAGGCGAGCAGGAAGGTCAGGGAGATGAGGCCGATGACCCGCTGCAGGCGCGAGTTGTCGCCGCCGTACCAGTTGGCCAGGACGCCGGCGTAGCTCACCTCGTCGCTGCGCTCGGTGGCGGCGCGCAGCCGGGCGTGTACCAGCAGCGAACCGAGGAAATCCCCGAGGATCCAGCCGAACATCAGCCAGAACGCGGGAAAGCCCGTGCTGTAGGTGTAGCCGATCACGCCGATGAACATGTAGCCGCTGTTGTTGGTGGCCACGGCGGAAAGGCCGACCAGCCAGGGTTTTACGCTGCTGTCGGCGAGGTAGTAGTCGTGGCGGGTGCCGCGGCTGAGCCGCGACGAGGCGATGCCGATGAGGGTGAACGCCAGCAGGCAGAAGATGAAAGAGCCTAGCATGTCATCACCTGGTCAGGGCCTTGTTGTTGTTGTCGGGTGCGTTTGGCGTCGCCCCGTTCTGCGGGTTCGCCGGGTTGGGCGTGCCGGAAGATGCCTAGGTCGAAACGGCCTCGGCATCGAGTTCGTAGGCCCCTTCCTTGTTGTGCACTTCCTTGCCGCTCAGGGCCGGGTTGAACACGCAGGCCATTTTCATCTCGCTGTGGGCGCGCAGTATGTGCTCGTCGTGCTGGTCGAGAATGTAGATCGTGCCCGCCTCGATGGGATGGACCTTGCCGTCCGCCAGCGTCTGCACCTCGCCCGAACCCGAGATGCAGTACACCGACTCCAGGTGGTTCTGGTAATGCATGCGGAAATCGGCGCCGGCATAGATGGTGGTGATGTGGAAGGAGAACCCCATCTGGTCGTTTTTCAACAACAGGCGGGTGCTCTCCCAGTTGCCATCGGGTGACACGATGCGCCGGTCACCCTGGTTTGCCTCGGCAAGTGTTCTGACAATCATGTTTTCTCTTCCTGAATCGATGCGCGCAGCTTAGGCGATCTTCCTGACATCCTCGAAGTAATCGTCATCCTCGGGGATGTCGGTATCGCCGGCGCAGGTTTCCTTGATGGCCTGCTCGAGAATATCGATGCCCAGGGCCAGGTTCTCGTCGCTGATGGTCAGCGGGCAGAGCAGCTTGACCACATGGTCGTCGGCGCCGCTGGTCTCGATGATCAGGCCGTTCTTGAAACAGCGCCGGGTGATCTCGCCGGCCAGTTCGCCGCTGATGCAGTTGATACCCTGGAACATGCCGCGTCCGCGGGTGGTGAAGTTGCCCTCGCCGTAGGTATCGACGATGGCCTGCAGCCGCGTGGAAACGTACTGCCCCTTGCGTTGCACATCCGCGGCGAAGCGTTCGTCCGACCAGTAGTGGTCTATGGCCGCTTTCGCGGTGACGAAAGCGAAGTTGTTGCCGCGGAAGGTGCCGTTGTGCTCGCCGGGTTTCCAGTGGTCCAGCTCGGGCTTGATCAGCACCACGGCGAAGGGCAGGCCGTAGCCGCCCAGGGACTTGGACATGGTGATGATATCCGGCTTGATGCCCGCCTGTTCGAAGCTGAAGTAGGAACCGGTGCGGCCGCAGCCGGCCTGGATGTCGTCGACGATCAGCAGCATGTCGTGTTTGCGGCACACCGCTTCGAGGTTGCGCAGCCACTCGAAGGAGGCCGCGTTGATGCCGCCCTCGCCCTGTACGGTCTCGACGATCACCGCCGCCGGGTGGTCCACGCCGCTGCTGGAATCGGACAGCAGTTTGTCGATGTAGGCTGTCGTGTCGACCTGGTCGCCCATGTAGCCGTCGTAGGGCATGATTGTCGTGCCGTTGAGCATGACGCCCGCGGCACCGCGGTGATGCTCGTTGCCGGTGGCGGCCAGTGCGCCGAGACTGACGCCGTGGAAACCGTTGGTAAAGGAGATGACGTGCTGCCGCCCGGTGATGTTGCGCGCCAGCTTCAGCGCCGCCTCCACCGCGTTGGCCCCGGTCGGCCCGGTGAACTGCATTACGTATTCCATGCTGCGCGGCTTGAGGATTTTCTCGTTGAAGGCCTCGAGGAACCCCTCCTTTGCCTTGGTGTGCAGGTCCAGGCTGTGGGTGACGCCGTCGCTGGCGATGTACTCGAGCAATTTTTCCTTGAACAGCGGGTTATTGTGGCCGTAGTTCAGGGTGCCGGCGCCGGCCAGGAAGTCCAGGTACTCGTTGCCGTCCTCGTCGTAGATGTGCTCGCCGAGCGCGCGGTTGAAGACGCGGGGGAAAGAGCGTGCGTAACTTTGTACTTCGGATTCTATCTCTTCGAAAATTTTCATGCCGTGTTCTCCTTCTGGTGAACGCTGTTGTCTGTTGTGGGCTGGCGCTGGTCGAACTGTGGTAGCGGCCCGATGCGCGCGAGCACTTCCGTCTCGTGCTGCCCGTGAAAATGCGTGGTCTGTTCAAACAGGGGGCTGCGCTGCAGCTCGCTGCCGGTGTCGCGGGCAAAGCCCTCGAACAGTGCCCAGGACGCGTCGTTGGTCCCGGTCACGGTGGTTTCCAGGTGGGTGACCTCGCTGCAGGCGGCGCGCGCGATCAGGTGGTGCAGCATGCGCTGCGCCAGCCCCTGGCCGCGGGCGGCCTGTGCGACGGCGACCTGCCACACGAACAGCGTGTCCCGGCGCGCGGGTACCAGGTAGCCGGTGATGGCCCCGACCAGGTTCCCGGCGGCCTGGGCCACTACCGAGGTCTGGGCAAAGTGCGTGCACTGCAGGAGGTTGCAGTACACCGAGTTCTCGTCCAGGGGCGGGCAGGCGCTGACCAGTTGATGTAGTGCGGTTCCGTCGGTGGCCTCGGGCGGCCTGAGCACAGCGCGTGGTGAGCCTGTGTCTGGGGTCATAAATAATTCATAGAACTCTAAGGAAAAGAGTTGCGAACAATACCAGACTGATCGAAAAAATCAAGGTAAATAAGGAGTTATGCTAATAGTCGGCGCTAAAACTGTATTTAGCTCTATACATAAAAAGCGCCAGAATACATAAAAAGCGCCAGATGCATAAAAGGCGCCATCCCCTCCCGGGTGCGCGCCGCGCTAGGTTTGGTGCCGCGACAGCAGCCCCGCCTGCCCGCGGGTGATGTAGTTCTCGCGTTCCAGCCAGCGGATGGTCTCGACCAGGGACTCCTCGACGGGGCGAAACTTCAGCCTGAGATCCCGTTCTGCCCGACTGTTGTCCAGCTTCACCCAGCGCGTGGCGTACTGCATGGCCTCGCGGTTGATCGGTGTGCCCGTCTCCACCATGGGCTTCAGGGCGTCCAGGGTGCGGCCGAGCAGGCGCATGGTTGCGCCTGGCACGGGCAGCATGAGCATGTCGCGCCCGGTCAGGCGCTCGAGGGTGGCGTACAGATCTTTCCAGGATACGTAGTGGCCGCCCAGGGGATAGCGCCCCGGCCGCAGCCGGCGCGTGAGCAGGCGCCTGTGCGCCTCGGCGACATCGCGCACATCCACGTACTGGTTGCCGCTGGGCATGTTCAGCCCCACGCCGTAAAGGTTGGCGATGATGCCCTGGTGCGGTTCGGTCAGGTTGGGCGAGTCCGGGCCGATGACGCTGGCCGGGTAGGTGATGTGCAGCGGCGCGCCGGCGTCCTGCAGGCCGCGCGCGAACTTCTCGCAGGCCACCTTCGATTTACCGTAGGCGTTGTGCTGCGCCGTGCCCGGCGGCGAGTCGTGGTCCAGCTTTTTCGCTTTCGGATTGTAGATCGCCGTGATGCTGGAGACGTGGATGATGCGGCTGCACCCCGCCTCCGCCGCCTGTCCCAGCACGTTTTCCGCGGCCGCGACGTTGGTGTCGTGCACGCGCGCCGCGTCCTCCTTGCCGGTAGAGACCATGGCCGCCAGGTGTATCGCGGCGTCACAGCCACGCAGCGCCTTTTTCATCGCGCCGCGGTCGGTGATGTCGCCGACCACGACAGAGCGAACCCTGCCGCCGAACAGAGCGCGCGCCTTGTCCCTGTTGCGTACGTACAGCCTGAGCGTGTGGCCCGCCGCGAGCAGCGCATGACAGGTGTGCATGCCAATAAACCCGGTGCCGCCGGTGACCAGTACCCTCATGAGCATTGCCTCGCTGGTGCCTTGCCGAAGTATATGCCATGGCTGGAAATGCGGGACCGGCAGGCCGCGGGCGCTAGAACTCCACGTCGATGTCGAGCACGCGCTGTATGCCCAGGCTCAGCGCCAGCGCCAGTGCGACGGCCAGCCCCACGCCCGTCGTCAGTTCCAGATAGGGAGTGGAAAACTGCACGCTGCTGGTGAGCGCCGCGGGAATGCCCGCCGCGATTACTCCCGCCAGCAGGAAGTTGAGGGCACACATGCTCTTCTTCTGCAGCGGCGATATGTCCGCGAACAGGCAGACGTGCGCCGTGATCACCCATAGAAAAAGAAAGTGTCCCCCGGTGTTGTAGAAACTGCCGGGGCTGAACATATTGAGCATCGCTGGACTCCTCGCTACGCGACCTGGCCAGGCGTCACTCCTGGCCGTTAAACACCTTTTCCTGCCAGTCAGGCCCCATCTTCTCCTCGATGTAGTCACGCATGAACTGGCGTATCTTCTGAGATGGGGTCAGGTCTTCCAAATCACAAAGTCTCTCGAACTCAGCCTTCTTTTTTGGATCGACGAGCACCGTGAGTCTCGCGGTTCGGTTTTCCATGGATATGCGACCTTGTTTGCGGGAAAAAATTCTGTCCGTTGCGGCATGCGCCCATGGCTACAGCGCCTGCCGCGGGCAGGCGATGGCCGTGTCTTTCCTGCGAGATATTAACATTGTATTAACATTCAATACGAATATAATTAACGTCACAGTTCAACCGCAAGCTCGCGTTCTGCCGCAGGGCAGCGCTGGCAGCGCAGTACGGTCGAAGGCATCCCCCGGAATGCCGGCTCACCCAGAGAACTCCCTCACGGGCGCTGTGCCCGCGCGGTCGCTGACCTGTTGCAAGGCCCGCAGTTCGACCCTGCTGCCAACAATCGGACAGTCGCCCTATGCCAAGGCAGCACCTGTTTTCATTGCGTTTCGCCCACGCCCTGCGCGAGGTGATGGCGGAGGGTTACGGGCCGCGCGGGCTCACCCGGGATGTCATTGCCGGCCTCACCGTCGGCGTGATCGCCATCCCGCTGTCCATGGCGCTGGCCATCGCCAGTGGCGTGGAGCCCGAGCACGGGCTGTACACGGCGATCTTCGCCGGCGTGATCGCCGGGGTGGCCGGGGGCAGCCGCTACAGTGTTACCGGGCCGACTGCGGCGTTTGTCATCATTCTCCAGCCCCTGGTGGTAAAACACGGACTGGCGGCGCTGCTCCTGTGTACGGTGCTATCCGGGGTGCTCCTGGTCGCCATGGCCCGCGCCCGCCTGGGGCGCTACATCGAATATATTCCCGAGGCGGTAACACTCGGCTTTACCGGGGGTATCGCCGTGGTCATCGTGGTGCTGCAGGTGCCGGACCTGCTCGGCCTGCACCTGGGGCCGCTGCCGGATGGCCTCGTGGAGAAACTCGCTGTCATACGCGGTGGCATGCACGCCGCCTCCTGGCCGGCGGTAGGCCTGTCGGTGTTTACCCTGCTGGTATTGCTGGCCTGGCCGGCGGGACGCACCCGGGTACCGCCGCACCTGCCGGCCCTGGTGCTGGCGTCCCTGCTGGGCTGGGTGCTGAACAGATACGGGCTGGAAGTGGACACCATCGGTTCGCGTTTCAGCTATCTGCTGCCGGACGGGACCCGGGGCGCGGGCGTACCCTCGTCCCTGCCCTCCTTCCAGCTGCCCTGGACTGCCGGCCAGCAGTCCGCCGAGGAGTTGCTCGCGCTATTGCCGGAACTGCTGCCGGCGGCGTTTGCCATCGCCATGCTGGGCGCCATCGAGTCGCTGTTGTGCGCGGTGGTGCTGGACGGCATGTCGGGCAAGCGGCACAGCGCCAACAGCGAACTGCTGGGGCAGGGCCTGGCCAATATCATCACGCCGTTCTTTGGCGGCATCAGCGCCACGGCGGCGATTGCGCGCTCGGCGGTCAACTTCAAGTCGGGCGCCTGTTCTCCTGTAGCGACCGTGATACACGCGCTGGTGGTGCTTTCCGGACTGCTGTTCCTGTCACGGATCCTGTCCTACCTGCCCATGCCCGCCATGGCTGCGCTGCTGTTGTTCGTCGCGTGGAACATGAGCGAGGCGCCCAAGGCCAGGGCGCTGTTGAAGAAGGCGCCCGCGGGAGATATCGCGGTGTTCCTCATCTGCCTGTCGCTGACCATCCTGTTCGACATGGTCATCGCCATCACGGCGGGTGTCCTGATTGCCTCGTTGCTATTCATGAAGAACATTGCGGCGCTCACCACGGTCAGCGATGCTCAGGTTCGCGCCGTGCTGACCGGCGCAAAGCTGCCGTCGGGATGGAAGGTATTCGCGTTGCGCGGGCCGCTGTTCTTTGCTGCGGCGGACCGCTGCCTGGGCGAGTTGAGCCAGCATATCCAGGGGCTACAGGGGGTGATCCTGGATATGCGCGACATGCCCTACCTGGATGCCGGCGGCCTGGCGGCGCTGAAGAAGCTGGCGCATGCCTGCGAGCGCGAAGGCGTGGCGATCCGCTACGCGCACTGGCAGTTCCAGCCGCTGAAAACTCTCGCCAGGGCGCGGGAGGAGGGCGACGACCCGATCGCCTGGTCCTACCCGGACCTGGGAGCGGCGCTGGCCGACATCGAGGCTGCCTGCGGCCCGGGCGAGCGAAGAGAACACGACGCTGCCGGGAAGAACGTGACAGAATTGCGGGGAACCTGACAACTGCGAGGAGCAGGCCCATGCCCGGCATGACGACACCCATGGCAGTATCAGCGATTATTCTCGTCCTGACGTTCGCCGGCATCTTCACCGAACAGTTTCACGGCATCGAGCGGGCCAAGTTTGCCATGGCCGGGGCCGGCGCCATCATTGTTGCGGGACAGGTTCTGGGTTTCTATTCGCCTGACCTGGCACTGCAGGCCGTGGACTGGAACGTGGTATTCCTGCTGGCGATCATGATGATCGTCGTTTCCATCATGATGTCCACCGGCGGTTTCGAGCACCTCGCCCAATACCTCGCCCGCCTCGCCGACGGTTCGCAGTTCGGCCTGATCGTGCTGCTGGGCACAGCCGTCACCGTGATTTCGCTGTTACTGGACAATGTCACCACGGTGATCATCTTCGGGCCATTGATCATCCTGATCTGCAGCACAATGGGCGTGTCGCCGGTCCCCTATCTGATCGCGGCCGCACTGTTGTCGGATACCGGTGGTGTGGCGACCCTGGTCGGTGACCCGCCCAACCTGATGATCGGCTCGGCCGCGGGTATCGACTTCAACACGTTCTTTCTGCACATGGCGCCGCCGGTCGTCCTGGCGTGGCTGGGTATTCTCCTGGCGATGAAGTACCTGTTCAGGAATGAACTGGCGGTCACGCCGCAACAGGAATTCACCACGGTCGCCGATTTCAGGAACAAGAGCCTGTGGTACCGCTCTTTGCTGGTGCTGGGGGTGATGGTGGTATTGTTCGTCGTACACCACCGTATCGGCTGGGAACCCTGGCTGGTCGCCGCGGCGAGCCTCACCGTGCTGTTGTTCATCAGCCGCCAGATAGAACTGGAGGCGGTCACTGCGCACCTGGAAACGCCGCTGTTGATCTTCTTCATCTCGCTGTTCATGGTCATCGGCGGTGTCGAGCAGTCTGGGCTGCTGACAATGATCGGCGACACCTTCCAACCGCTCATCGTCGAGCACCCGCTGGCCGCCGCGATCACCGTACTGTGGATCGCCGCCATCATGTCCGCGATGATAGACAACATCCCTTTCACCGCGGCGATGATACCGGTGCTGGTCGGGCTGCAGAACGAGGGGGTCAACGTCAGTGTCATCTGGTGGTCCCTCGCCCTCGGGGTCGGCATGGGCGGTAACGGTTCACACATCGGTTCCACGGCCAACGTGTACATCGTCACAATTTCGGAGCGGCTGGCGCGGGAGTCGGGCAGGCCTGAGCTGGCGATCACACCGGGATTATGGATACGCAAGGGCACACCGGCAATGTTATTGACGCTGCTGATCTGCAGCCTGTTCATCTGGTGGGGCTACGACTTTCTCTTCGTCGCGAATTTGTAACCGCCCGCCGGCATGGGCAGGCGGGCGCGCCGCGCTACACCGGGTTGGGAAAGCGAATGCGGTCTTCGGGGCTCGCCCCCTCGCGACATTCCCCGCGCAGCGATTTGCCACCGGCTCCTGAGTACTGGTCCAGGACGAAATAGCCATCGCGGCAGAAGCGGTTCTCGGCAATCAGGCGGTCGACCTGCTGCTTGAGGGCATCGTCGTCGCGCTGCACAGCATCGCGGCCCTGTTGCTGGCCCGGCGGGCCGCCGCGCCGGCCCCTGTCCCCGCCCTGGCGTGTGCCACCGCGCCCTGCGCGCTCCTCGCGCTCGGGCAATTCCACGCGGTAGACGAAGAACTTGCCGCCGTCCTCGGTAATGCTGGTGCTGAAGAAGGTGGTGGGCTCGGGTCGCGGCTGTTTGCTGGCGCAGGCGCTGCCAAGCGCAACGGCAAGGGCCAGTGAGAGGTTGGTGAGGGGGCGCAACATATGGGTTCTCCCGGGAAGTTTGATTTGGCGACAATTGTGCCCTCACGTCTGCGGCCGTTGCGTCTCGCAACATTGGCAGCGCCTCTGCGCTGCAGCGGGCTGTGACGACTATGCAAATTGCGCCGGAGTTAACCAAGCCCGATGAGGTTTAGTTTTGTAAACAACGGTAAAGCGCAGGCCCGTGCGGCGACTGGCGTTGCGAAGGCGTTGTGGTGTGCTCGCGGCTTGTGGAGGCGTTCCCGAACGGGGCGCCAGGTGTCCAGACATATATCGCTGTTATGTCGATCCGATCGACATATGCTTCAAATGTGTATATTAAAATCTATTCTATCGACAGATTGTCTTGGCCTGTCGGCAGTTGCGACATATGTTAAGAAGATGTCGATAAAAATGAAAGTGTTAGACATATGTGTGAGGGAAGCGACGGTAATTGGTGCCCAGAGACAGAATAAACCGGACCGCGCAGGTTGCCGACACAGGGATTTTCAAGACCCGTATCGAACAATATTATTCATAATAATCAATATGTTGCGACGCTAGTATACACTTTGGTATACAGTTTTTTGGCCCTTTTTGCAGAATTCCGTGCTCAAAAGTGTATAGCGGGGAGCCATAAAATACGCTGTGAATCCACCTGACGCACATACGCCAATGGCGTATAATCCGCCGGTATGGTCATCATAGAGACTCCGACTTTTACCCGGCTCATCAAGGAGCTGATGAGCGATGAAGATTACCGGGCCCTTCAGGAGGTGTTACTGACGCGCCCGGATGTTGGAGACCTGATCAAGGGCTCCGGCGGGTTGCGGAAAATTCGTTGGAGTTTCGAAGGCAAGGGTAAAAGTGGCGGCGTGAGGGCTATCTACTACTGGGTAGTCCGCGATGAACAGATTTATATGCTGTACGTTTATCCCAAAGGGAGGCAGGACAACCTGACCCCGGATCAACTGAAACAGCTCAGGGTAATAGTCGAGAGGTGGTAACCGTGGACAAAGAATCATTTGATGAATTGCTGAAAAGCGTCAGGCAAATGGATGACATCGCGAAAGGGAAGAAAAGGGCTTCCAGAAAGTTTGAGTTTCCCGATCCCGAGGTGAAAGCGATTCGTGAACGCCTTGGCGTGTCACAGGACAAATTCGCGATGATCCTGGGCGTCAGCAGGCGCACCGTTGAAAACTGGGAGCAGGGGCGGCGGCATCCGACAGGGGCGGCGCGCTCACTCCTGAAAATCGTTGAAGCCGACCCGGAGCACGCTCTACAGGCTCTGCGGGCCTGAAACTCAATCCAGTGATCAGGGTGTATGCAACAAAGAAACTCAGGAGCAAATTACCGTTGGGGGAAAATGATGCGTTACCCGCAGATCGCCCCGCAAAGCCGCCTTTACCAAAAAATCCACTGAATGGCTGGCACGCTCATTTGATAACACTTCAGCGCCGCCAGTGTGTGTTGTTTGTCCACAACTACAGCCGCTTCGCATTAATAATTCCGTGTTTGAAAAAGCCAGATTTCGCCTCTCTGGATTGGCACTTTGAGGACTTGCTCATGAATACCTTGATGAGGACAGGCATGCCAAAAGACACGATTACCCGGGCAGCGCACTCTATAGAGCCGTTACAGTTCGATCACCCCATGGACCGCTCTGTCATGGGAACGCTCAACCAACTGGCTGCCGATGTAGAGCATCAACTATGGTACGAAGACATGGACGTCGGCGAACTCCTTCCCTATAGCACTTCCGCCTGGCTGTCGGAACGGCCCTGCAAAGTCAAAGGGCAAAAAGACTGTATTTGGCCGATTGATTCTATGAAGGCGATTCTTGATCGAGTGGTTCATTGAATTCTGTGGGGTTTGGGGAAGTGGTGCCCAGAGACAGAATCGAACTGCCGACACGGGGATTTTCAATCCCCTGCTCTACCGACTGAGCTATCTGGGCGTAGTCGAGAAACCCTGCGGAGCCGCAGGAGGCGCGTATTAAACCTGCCCGTGGCCTGTGAGTCAAGTCGCTGAAATTGCAGCCAAATAAGTCCGGAACCGGCCTCCGGGCCCGCTTCAGCCGTCTGCGGACGGCGGCACGTAGCCCTCCGCCTGGTCGTAGTCCTCCCCGGCGAGGAACTTGTCCATTTCCTGTTGCAGGTACTTGCGCGCGTCCGGGTCCACCAGGCTCAGGTGCTTTTCGTTGATGAGCATGGTCTGGTGCTCCTGCCAGTCCTGCCAGGCCTGCTTCGACACGTTCTCGAAGATGTCCTCCCCCTTGGGTCCGGGGTAGGGCGGCGCGTCCAGGCCCTCCATTTCTTTCTGGTACTTCTTGCAGAACACGGTGCGGGACATGCTTGTTTCTCCAGCTCGGGGGCGGGCGTAGGCCGGCCCTCAGTTACTTTAGCCTGTTCAGTAGCGTCACGACCGGTGCGGCCAGGCCGACGCTGGGGGCGTCGCGCAGGTTATACCAGAGCTGGCCGGAGGCTTCCATGACGCCGCCGCCCGGGTTGTTCACCTGCGCCACCACCGGCGTGATATCCAGGTGGTAGTGGCTGAAGGTGTGGCGAAACGCCTCCCAGGCGTCCACGCTGTGCGGTTCCACGCCCCACAGGTCCAGGCAGCGGGCGCTGCAGTCCTGCGCGGCGGCGAGTTCCGGGAAGCACCACAGCCCGCCCCAGATGCCGCTGCCCGGGCGTTTTTCCAGCCAGACATCCCCCGCGGCGTTGCGCGCGACGAGGAAGTGGGTGGCGCGCACCGGCAGGGCCTTTTTGGGTTTTTTCCCCGGGTAGGCCTGCGGGTCGCCGGCGGCGTGCGCGGCGCAATCCTGTTGCAGCGGGCACAGGTCGCAGGCGGGGCGGGAGCGCGTACACAGGGTCGCGCCCAGGTCCATCATCGCCTGGGTGTAGTCGGCGCAGCGGCGCCTGGGCGTGTACTGCTCGGCGATCTCCCACAGCTGTTTGTGCACCGCCGACTGCCCGGGCCATCCGGCGACCCGGTGGTAGCGCGCCAGCACGCGCTTGACGTTGCCGTCGAGAATGCTGGCGCGCTGGCCGAAGGCGATGCTGAGGATGGCCCCGGCGGTGGAGCGGCCCACACCGGGCAGGGCTTCCAGCCCTTCCAGGTCAGCCGGGAATTCGCTGTCGTACTCTGCCACCACCATCTGTGCGGCGCGGTGCAGGTTGCGCGCGCGGGCGTAGTAGCCCAGGCCGGTCCAGTGGTGCAGTACCTCGTCCTCGCTGGCCCGCGCCAGAGCGCGCACATCGGGGAAGGCCTGTGTGAAGCGCTCGAAGTAGGGGATGACGGTCTTTACCTGGGTCTGTTGCAGCATGATCTCCGACACCCAGACCCGGTAGGGGCTGGTGTCGCGCTGCCAGGGCAGGTTCTTGCGCCCGTGGCGGTCGAACCAGGCCAGGACGCGGTTGTGGAAGGGTTTGGGCATGGCGCCTGAGCTTACTGGATTCCCGCTTGCGCGGGAATGACGGGGGCATTGCGGGAATGACGGGGGGCATCGTCCTCGCGCCTGGCTCGTCACCCCCGCGCAGGCGGGGGTCCAGGCTGGCCGGAACCATCTCCCGGGCGCAACAATGCCAATGAAAACAAGGCCCCGTTCCCTTATAATGGCCGCCTTTTTTGCCGGGCAGGGGCCCGGGACGGGAGACTACAATGGCTGAGCGCAAGGCCACGGTACAGCGCGACACCCTGGAGACCCAGATCGCCGTGACGGTGAACCTGGACGGCTCCGGGCAGGCCAGTTTCGACACCGGGATTCCCTTCCTGGAGCACATGCTCGACCAGGTGGCGCGCCACGGCATGATCGACCTGGACATCCAGGCCAAAGGTGACCTGCACATCGACGACCACCACACGGTGGAAGACATCGGCATCACCCTGGGCCAGGCGGTTGCGCAGGCCGTGGGCGACAAGCAGGGCATCGCCCGCTACGGCCACGCCTACGTGCCGCTGGACGAGGCGCTGTCGCGCGTGGTCATCGACTTTTCCGGCCGCCCGGGCCTGGTCTACGCGGTGGAGTACACCCGCGCCGCGGTCGGCGGCTTCGACGTGGACCTGTTCGCCGAGTTCTTCCAGGGCTTCGTCAACCACGCCCTGGTGACCCTGCACATCGACAACCTGCGCGGCGACAACAGCCACCACCAGGCCGAGACGGTGTTCAAGGCCTTCGGCCGCGCCGTGCGCATGGCGCTGACGCCGGATGCGCGCATGGCCGGCGTTACGCCGTCCACCAAGGGCGTGCTGTAAACAGGACTGTTCCTATGAGTGGTGTCGTCGCCGTCATCGATTACGGCATGGGTAACCTGCACTCCGTCGCCAGCGCGCTGCAACACGTGGGCGCCGACAAGGTACTGGTCACCCATGACGCGGACGAAATCCGCCGCGCCGACCGCGTGGTGTTCCCGGGCGTGGGCGCGATTCGTGACTGCATGGCGGAGATTCGCCGCCTGAAATGTGACGAGTTGCTGGCGCAGGCCCTCACGGAACAGCACGTGCCCGTGCTGGCGATCTGCGTCGGCCTGCAGGCCATGCTGACCCGCTCCGAGGAAAACGGCGGTGTCGACTGCCTGGACATGATTCCCGGCGAGGTGCGCTACTTCGGCAACCCACTGCAGGACGCCGCCGGCAGGCGGCTGAAGGTGCCGCACATGGGCTGGAACGAGGTGCGCCAGGTCACCGCGCACCCGCTGTGGCAGGGCATCGACGACGGCGCGCGCTTCTACTTCGTGCACAGCTATTACGTGCACGCGCGTGAGCGCGAGCTGGTCGCCGGCAGTGTCGATTACGGCGTCAGCATCGACGCCGCCCTGGCGCGCGACAACCTGTTCGCGGTGCAGTTTCACCCGGAGAAAAGCGCCGACGCCGGTCTGCAACTGCTGCGCAATTTCATCGCATGGGACGGCGCGGCCTGAACGCGCGTTACCCCTTTAGAAAGGACACACAGGCATGCTGATCATCCCCGCTATCGACCTGAAAGACGGCCAGTGCGTGCGCCTGCGCCAGGGCCTGATGGACGACAGCACGGTGTTCTCCGACGACCCGGTGGCCATGGCCGCGCGCTGGGTCGACGCCGGCTGTCGCCGCCTGCACCTGGTGGACCTGAACGGCGCCTTCGCCGGTGAGCCGGTCAACGGCGAGGTGGTCACCGCCATCGCCCGCGCCTACCCTGAGTTGCCCATCCAGATCGGCGGCGGCATTCGCAACCTGGACACCATCGAGCATTACGTGCGCGCTGGGGTCAGTTACGTGATCATCGGCACCCGGGCGGTGAAGGAGCCGGAGTTTGTCCGGCAGGCCTGTGATGCGTTTCCCGGCAAGGTCATCGTCGGCCTGGACGCGAAGGACGGCCTGGTCGCCACCGACGGCTGGGCCGAGGTGTCGCAGCTGCGCGCCACCGACCTGGCGCGGCAGTTCGCCGGTGACGGTGTCAGCGCCATCGTCTACACCGACATCGCCCGCGACGGCATGATGCAGGGCGTCAACGTGGAGGCAACCCTGGCCATGGCGCGCGCCTCGGCCATCCCGGTGATCGCCTCCGGCGGCATCACCAACCTGGACGACATCCGCGCGCTCAGCGCTGTCGCCGCCGAAGGCATCGTCGGCGCGATCACCGGGCGCGCCATTTACGAGGGCACCCTGGACGTCGCCGAGGCACAGCGCCTGTGCGACGCGGCGGGCGCGCAGGGCGCAGACTGATGGGCCTGGCCCGACGCATCATTCCCTGCCTGGACGTCGACCGCGGCCGCGTGGTCAAGGGCGTGAACTTCGTCGGCATCCGCGACGCCGGCGACCCGGTGGAAATCGCCATGCGCTACAACGAGCAGGGCGCCGACGAGATCACCTTCCTCGACATCACCGCCAGCCACGAGGAGCGCGACACCACGGTGCACACCGTGGAGCAGATCGCCGAGCACGTTTTCATCCCGCTCACCGTCGGCGGCGGCATCCGCTCGGTGGGCGATATCCGCAGTATGCTCAACGCCGGCGCCGACAAGGTCAGCATCAACACCGCCGCCATACACAACCCGGAACTGGTGCGCGAGTCGGCCCAGCGTTTCGGCTCCCAGTGCATCGTCGTGGCCATCGACGCCAAGCGCGTCGACGATGTCGACGGCCAGCCGCGCTGGGAAATCTTTACCCATGGCGGGCGCAAGCCCACCGGCATCGACGCGGTGCAGTGGGCGCGCAAGATGGCCGAGCTGGGCGCCGGGGAAATTCTCCTGACCAGCATGGATCGCGACGGTACGAAGAACGGCTTCGAGCTGGGCGTCACCCGCGCCATCACCGACGCGGTGGAGATTCCGGTGATCGCCTCCGGCGGTGTCGGCAACCTGGATCACCTTGTCCAGGGCGTCATCGAGGGCGGCGCCGACGCGGTGCTGGCCGCGAGCATCTTCCATTTCGGCGAGTACACCGTGCCGCAGGCCAAGGCCTACATGGCCGAACACGGTATCGAGGTGCGGCTCTGAGCGCCCTGTTTTTCGATGGCCTGCGATACGAACAGCGTGCGCAGGCCGCGTTCTTCCAGGGTCGGTAATACCTCGCCCAGGTAGTCGATCGTCACGCCGTAGGGGTGGCCGATGCCCACGGCGATGCCTTCCTCCTGTGCGCGCGCGACCAGTTCCTCGAAGCGCGCGGCGATGTCGACGGCGTTTCTCTCGTTGTCCAGGAACACCTGCCGCGACAGGTGCGGTACGCGAAACTCGCCCGCCACGGTGGCGGCGACCGTCAAGTCCGAGGTGCGCGAATCCACAAAATACAGGTCGCGCAGGCGCAGCTCCTGCATCAGCCACGCCATCTGCGGGCGCAGTTGCGTCAGTTGCGATCCCATGTGGTTGTTCACACCGCGGATGTTGGGCACGTCCTCCAGTGCCGCGTTGAGCCGCTGGCGAAACTGTTCGCGTGACAGTTCGGGTGTCAGCCCGCCCTCGCCCAGCGGCGAGCCCTCCAGTGTGCTCATGGGCGCATGCAGCATTACCTCGCGGCCGGCCTGCTGCGCGGCCAGTGCCAGCTCTTCCCCAAAGGGCGTGAAGGGCATGACCGCGTAGGTGATGTTACCGGGCAGGGAAATGGCGCGCAGGCCGCGGGCGCGGCTGTTGCCCACGTCATCGATGATCAGCACCAGGTAGTCATAGGCCGGGCCGCGCTCGCCGGCGGCACAGCCGGGCGGCGGCTCGGGCTCGGGTGGCTGGCCGGTGGCGCAGGCGAAGCGCGCCGCCAGCATGCAGGCGGCGACGAGCACCAGGCACCTGGCGAGTGGTCCCGCGGCCTTGCCCCGGCCGCAGGCGCCGCGCTCAGGAGTCCCCGAGCGCCTGCTGCTCCTTCTTGTTGTTTTCACGCATCCCCAACACGTTCAGGCCCTTTAGCAGGGTCAGGGCCTCGTACAACTGGTTGTCGCTGGTGAACAGCTTGTTCACCTCTTCCTTGTCGCTCTTATCACCGTTGTGGCCGCCATTGCCGCCGGCGTTGTCCAGGTGCCGCGACAGGTCGGCCTCCTTGATTCTCGGCCGGCCGTTGTAGGCGGTGACGGTGGCGCGCTGCACGTAGATGTCCGGCTCGATGCCCTCGGCCTGGATGGAGCGCCCGTTGGGCGTGAAGTACAGGGCGGTGGTCAGTTTCACCGCGCGTGTTTCGGAGATCGGCAGGATGGTCTGCACCGAGCCCTTGCCGAAGCTGGGCGTGCCCATCACCACCGCGCGGCCGTGATCCTGCAGCGCGCCGGCGACGATTTCCGAGGCGCTGGCGGAGCCGGCGTTGATCAGCACGATCAGCGGGGTGCCGTCGGTCAGGTCCAGCGGATCGGCGTCGTAGCGCAGGTCCGCGTTGTCCATGCGGCCCTCGGTGTAGACCACGTTGCCGCCGTCCATGAACAGGCCGGCGACGTCGACGCTGGCGCGCAATACGCCGCCGGGGTTGTTGCGCAGGTCCAGCACCAGCCCCTTGAGTTCCTGCTCGCCCATCAACTTCTCCAGCGACTTGCGCACGTCGCTGCCGGTGCGGTTCTGGAACTGGGCGATGCGGATGTAACCGTAACCGGGATCCAGCCAGCGCTCGCGCACGCTGGCCACGCTGATCACATCGCGGACCAGGGTGACATCAAAGGGCTGGCTCTCGCCGGGCCGCCCGATGGTCAGGGTGATCTCGCTGCCCTTGGGTCCGCGCATGATGTCGATGGCCTCGTTCAGGCTCAGGCCCTTGACCGGCTTTGTGTCCAGCTTGAGGATGACGTCGCCGCTGCGCAGCCCGGCCGCGGCGGCGGGGGAACCGTCGATCGGCGCGACGATCTTGACGTAACCGTCCTCCATGCCGACCTCCAGGCCGAGGCCGCTGAACTCGCCACTGGTGCTGTCCTGCAGGTTCTGGAAGGCGTCGTCGGTGAGGTACACCGAGTGCGGGTCCAGCCCCATGAGCATGCCCTGGATGGCGTACTCCAGCAGGGTGCTGTCGTCGATTTCCTCCACGTAGCCCATGCGGATCTGGTGGAAGACGTCCGCGAAGGTGCGCAGCTCGTCCAGCGGCAGCTGGCCCTTCTCCTCCACCGCGCCCGCCGGCGCCGCGCACAGGGCCAGCGCGCTGAAAAGCGCCGCCAGGGGACGGTGAAACCGGAAAAATATGGAACGCATCGCTCGCTGCAGCCGGGGGGCGACCTCTAGTCTCAGGAGCCCCAGTTTACCCCATTCGCGAAGCCCTGTGCCAAGCTCAACCGCGGCACCATTTGGCAGGATTTACCGGCTTGCCCTGGTGGCGCACCTCGAAATACAGGGCGGCGCTGTCGCGGCCGCCGGTGGCGCCCACGGTGGCGATCGGCATGCCCGCGGTCACCCATTCCCCGACATCGCGCAGCAGGCTCTGGTTATGCGCGTACAGGCTCATGTAGCCGTCGCCGTGGTCCAGGATCAGCAGCAGGCCGGAGCCGCGCAGCCAGTCGGCGTAGACCACCCGGCCGTGGTGTATGGCGCGCACGGTGGTGCCGCTGCTGGCCGGGATCATCACGCCCTGCCAGCGCATGTCGCCGGCGCCGCGCGCCGCGCCGAAGCGATTGCCCGGTTTGCCCGGGACGGGCCAGGCCATCTTGCCGCGGGCGCTGCTGAAGGACTGGTAGTCCTGGGGCACCTGCAGGTTGACCACCGCCTCCTCGATGGCGCGCAGCAATCCTTCCAACTCCTTGCGGTTGGCCTGCAGCTGCTGCAGGCGCACACCCTTGCTGTCGATGCTGGCGTCGAGTTCGCGCAGCGCCTGCTCGCGCCGGTCCTGGGCCACGCCGAGATTGCGCCGCTGCTCCTCCAGGCGCTGCTCTTTCTCCGCGAGTCCCGCCTGGGCGGCAGCAGTGCCGCTGCGTACCTGCGCCAGTTGTTCCAGCGTGTCGCGGTAGTTCTCCAGCGCGGTGTTGCGCGCCTGGAAAAAATAGCGGTAGTAGGCCATGGCCCTGGCCAGGGTTTGCGGGTCCTCCTGGTTGAGCAGCAGCTGCAGCTGGCCGCGGTCGCCCATGCGCCAGGCGGCCTTCATCTCCAGCGCGATGCGCGCCTGCTGCGCCGCCTGTTGCTGTTCCAGGCCGGCCTGCCGTTCGCCCAGGGACTGCAGTTCACGCCGGTTCTCCTGCATGGCCTGGCGGGTGGCGGCGATATCCCGCTGCAGGCGCCCCAGGGTGAGTTCGGCCTCGCGCAGCTGCGCCTGCAGTTTGTCGCGGCGCGCGCTAGCGCTGGATATCTCGCGGCTGATGCGCTGGATGTCCTTTTCCAGCTGGCGCAACTGCTCGCGGGTCTGCGCCGCATCGGACTGGCCCAGCGCGGGCAGGGACAGGGCCGCGCACAGCAGCAGGGCCGGCCAGCGCCGCAACCGGCGCAGCATTAGCGGCAACATGTCGGGGCCGGCGCAGCGGGCCGGAGGTGGACGGAAATAGCGGGGAGGGCGCGCGCAGGCCTTGTCGTGGACTGTGGACGAGCCTGGCGCACGGGCGCGGCCGGCGCCGCTCAGTGCCCGGCGGCCAGGTCGTGACCGGTCATTTCCGTCGGCTGCGGCATATCCATCAGGCCGAGCAGGGTCGGCGCCACGTCGGCCAGCACGCCGCCGTCCGCGCGCAGCGTGAGCGGCCGCGGCCCCACGTAGACCAGCGGCACCAGCTCCGTGGTGTGCTGGGTGTGGTGCTGGCCGCTGGCGTAGTCTTGCATCTGTTCACAGTTGCCGTGGTCCGCCGTAATCAGGGCCTGGCCGCCGACTTCCTCGAGGGCCGCCACGACGCGGCCAAGGCAGGTGTCCAGGGTTTCCACCGCCTGCACCGCGGCGGCGTAGACGCCGGTGTGGCCGACCATGTCGCCGTTGGCGTAGTTGCACACGATGAGGTCGTACCTGCCCGAGCGAATCGCCTCCACCAGCTTGTCGGTCACCTCCGGCGCGCTCATCTGCGGCTGCAGGTCGTAGGTGGCGACGTCCGGCGAGGGCACCATTTCGCGCTCCTCACCGGGGAACAGTTCCTCGCGCCCGCCGCTGAAGAAGAAGGTGACATGGGCGTATTTCTCGGTCTCGGCGATGCGCAGCTGGGTCATGCCCTGCTGCGCCAGGTAGTCGCCGAGCACGTTGTCCAGGTCCTCCGGGGGAAAGGCGCAGGTGGCGTCGATGTCCGCGGCGTACTCCGTGGTCATGACGAAATCCGCCAGCGCTGGCACCGCGCCGCGCTCGAAGCCGTCGAAATCGTCCTGCACGAAGGCGCGGGTGAGTTGCCGCGCGCGGTCCGCGCGGAAATTCATGAACAGCACCGCGTCGTTGTCGCCCACCACGGCGGGGCCCTCCCCGTCCGCGGCGATGATGGTCGGCAGCACGAACTCGTCGTTCTCGTCGCGCTCGTAGGCCTGCTGCAGCGCCTGGGCGGTGCTGGCGCAGGTGTGTGGCGCCTCGCCCGCGGTGAGCATGCGCCAGGCCTGCTCGGTGCGCTCCCAGCGGTTGTCGCGGTCCATGGCGTAGTAGCGGCCGCAGATGGAGGCGACCCGGCCGCAGCCGAGTTGCGCGAACAGTGCGTCGGCGCGCTCCAGCGAGGGGCCGGCGCTGCGCGGCGGGGTGTCGCGGCCGTCGAGGAAGGCGTGCAGGTAGACGCGCGTGGCGCCGCGCGCGGCCGCCAGGCGCACCGCGGCGAACATCTGCTCCTCGTGGCTGTGCACGCCGCCGGGCGATAGCAGGCCGAACACGTGGATGGCGCCGCCGGCGGCAAGCGCCTTGTCGATGGCGCCGGTGTAGGCGGGATTGCTGTCGAAGCTGCCGTCGGCGATGGCCTTGTCGATACGGGAAATGTTCTGGTAGATGACGCGTCCCGCGCCCAGGCTCATGTGCCCGACCTCGGAGTTGCCCATCTGCCCGCCGGGCAGGCCGACATCGGTGCCCGAAGCGGAGATCAGTGTGTGCGGCGCCTCGGCCCAGAGGCGGTCCCAGACCGGTGTATTGCCGCCGGCGATGGCGTTGTCCTGTGTCTCCTCGCGGTGGCCCCAGCCGTCCAGTACGATCAGCACGGTGGGTGTACGCTGTGTCTCGCTCATTGAATGCTCGCCCCGAACGCGGTTTCTGTCCCTGCCAAAGCGCGCCATTTTACCGCGTTGCCGGCCGCGGCGCATGCCCGTGTGTGCGTCTGCCGCGCGCCGCTCGCGACGCGCCCCGGGACTGGTTGCGCCCCGGCCGAATCTGTATACTTGCGCCCTTTCAGGCGCCGGTCCCCGGCCGGTTCGCGCCCCGTTCCCACCGTCCCGACAGGTAAGCACAAGCGACACATGGCACTGTTTCTTGAATTCCTCGCCCAGCAGTGGGTGCTGGTGGGCGCCATTCTGGTGCTGTTCGTGCTGCTCATCATGCATGAATCACGCAGGTCCGGCCCCTCGCTGTCACCGCAGCAGGCGATCAACCTGGTCAACGGCGAAAAGGGCCTGTTCGTGGATCTGCGCGACGCCGGCGAGTTCAAGAAAGGCCACATCGTCGGCGCGGTCAATATCCCCGCCGCCAAGCTCACCGAACGCATGGCGGAACTGGAGAAGTACCGCGACAAGCCGCTGGTGCTGGTGTGCAAGATGGGCCAGCAGTCGGGCGCGGCGGGCAAGCAGCTGAAGGCGGCGAACTACGAGCGCGTGTACAAGATGAGCGGCGGCATGATGGAGTGGGGCAACCTGCAGCTGCCCACCGTCACCTGATGGGCGCTGACGTCACGCTGTACACGACACGCTTTTGCCCCTATTGCATCCGGGCGAAGCGCCTGCTCGACAGCAAGGGCGTGGCGTACACGGAAATCCCGGTGGACGCCGAGCCGGAAAAGCGCCAGGAAATGATGCAACGTAGCGGCCGCCGCACGGTACCGCAGATCTGGGTCGGCGAGCGGCATATCGGCGGTTGCGACGAGCTGTACCAGCTCGAGCGGCAGGGCGACCTGGACCCGCTGCTCGCCGCAAGCGCCGGCTAATCAACTGAATACGCAAGTGGAGGACGGCTAGATGGCCGAGGAATCAGCAGCAAACCAGCAACAGCCCCAGCAACAGTTCGTGATGCAGCGCATCTACACCAAGGATTTGTCCTTCGAGTCGCCGCTGAGCCCCGGTGTGTTCCGCGAACAGTGGTCGCCCCAGGTGAACGTGGAGCTGAACACGCGCAACGAGGCGATCGACGAGCAGGGCAACTTCGAGGTGGTGCTGGTGATCACCATCACCGCCAAGCAGGGCGAGAAGACCGCCTTCCTGTGCGAGGTGCACCAGGCGGGAATCTTCCTGATCAAGGGTATCGAGGGCGAGAACCTGCGCCGCGTGCTGGCTACCACCGCGCCGAGCATCCTCTTCCCCTATGCCCGCGAGGCCATTGACTCGCTGGTGGTCAAGGGCGGTTTCCCCGCGGTGATGCTGGCGCCGGTCAACTTCGACGCGCTGTACCTGCAGGCCCAGCAGCAGGCGGCTGCCGCCGAGTCCGGCGGCGAGACGGCGACGCACTGAGCGGGATCGGGGCTGGACTTTCTGGGCCCCCGCTTTCGCGGGGGTGACGTATGACGGGATGCTTGCAGGGGTCGGCTACGGGCCTGGACCCCCGCGTGCGCGGGGGTGACGGGGTGGCTGGGCTTTCTGGACCCCCGCTTGCGCGGGGGTGACGGGGTAGGGCTGCGCGGGGTGGCTGGACTTTCTGGGCCCCCGCTTTCGCGGGGGTGACGGGTTGGGCCGTTCAGGACAGGCCGGGGAAACCTAGCTGCCGCAGCCCCTCGTACAGCACCAGCGCCACCGCATTGGACAGGTTGAGGCTGCGGCTGTCCGGCCGCATGGGAATGCGCACAACCTGGTCCGCCGGCAGTTCATCCAGTAACGCCTGCGGCAGGCCGCGAGTCTCCGGGCCGAACAGCAGCGCGTCGCCGTCGCGGTAGTCGACCTCGCTGTAGGGCGCGCTGCCGCGTGTGCTCAGGGCGAGCAGCCGCGCTTGCCCCTGGTCGGCGCGAAAGGCCTCGAGGCTGTCGTGTACCCGCAGCTCGGCGAATTCCCGGTAGTCCAGGCCGGCGCGGCGCAGCTTGCGATCATCCAGGTCGAAGCCCAGCGGCCGCACCAGGTGCAGTTCGCAGCCCGTGTTGGCGCACAGGCGGATGATATTGCCGGTATTGGGCGGAATCTCCGGCTCGAACAGGACGATTTTCAGCATGGCGGCTTGATGGCTGGCCGCGGCCGGGGGCCGCGCTCGCTACAGGTCCAGGTCCTTCAGCTTGCGCGTCAGCGTATTGCGCCCCCAACCGAGCAGCTCCGCGGCGTCGCGCTTGCGCCCCTGGGTGTGCTTCAGCGCCACCTCGATCATCACCTTCTCGAACGCCGGCACTGCCTCCTGCAGGATCTGCTGCTTGCCCTGCACCAGTTCGTTGCGCGCCCAGCGGTACAGCAGGTCCTGCCAGCCCGGTTCCTCGCCCTCCACCGGGCTGCTCACCCCGCTGCCCAGCTCCGGCGGCAGGTCGGACAGGTGCACCTCGCGGCCGGTGGCCATGACGGTGAGCCAGCGGCAGCAGTTTTCCAGTTGCCGCACGTTGCCCGGCCAGTCCAGGCCGGTGAGGAATTCCTCGGTCTCCGGCAGCAGCACCTTGGGCTCGCCCCCCAGTTCCCTGGCGGCCGCGGCGAAGAAGTGCTGCATCAGCCTGGGGATGTCCTCGCGGCGCTCGGCCAGCTTGGGGATATGGATGCGGATCACGTTGAGGCGGTGGAACAGGTCCTCGCGGAAGTCGCCGCGCTGCACCAGCCCTTCCAGGTCCTGGTGTGTGGCGGCGATGATGCGCACGTCAACCTTGACCGGCACCGCCCCGCCGACGCGGTAGAACTCGCCGTCGGCGAGCACGCGCAACAGCCGCGTCTGGGTCTCCGGCGGCATGTCGCCTATCTCGTCCAGGAACAGCGTGCCGCCGTCCGCCTGTTCGAAGCGGCCCTCACGCTTGCTGTTGGCGCCGGTGAAGGCGCCCTTCTCGTGGCCGAACAGTTCCGACTCCATCAGGTCACGCGGTATCGCGGCCATGTTCAGGGCGATGAACGGTTGCGCCGAGCGCGGGCTGTGCCGGTGCAGGGCGTGGGCGACCAGCTCCTTGCCGGTGCCGGATTCTCCGTTGATCAGCACGGTGATATTGCTGTGGGCGAGGCGGCCGATGGCGCGAAACACCTCCTGCATCGCCGGCGCCTCGCCGATGATTTCCGTGCGCGGCAACTCCTGGGCCGGCGCGGTCTTGCCGTGTTTTTCCCGCGTGTGCGCCAGGGCGCGCTCGGTAATGGCGATGACCTCGTCCAGGTCGAAGGGCTTGGGCAGGTATTCGAACGCCCCCTGCTGGTAGGAGGCGACCGCGCTGTCCAGGTCGGAGTGCGCGGTGGTGATGATCACCGGTAACTCCGGGTAGCTTTCGCTGATGCGCGACAGCAGTTCCAGCCCGTCTGTGCCCGGCATGCGTATGTCGCTGATGATGACGTCCGGTCGTTCGTTGGCGATCTGCCGCAGCAGTTCGTCCGCGTCGGCGAAGCTCTCGTTGTCGATGCCGGCCTGGTTCAGGGCCCGTTCCAGGACCCAGCGGATGGAGCTGTCGTCGTCCGCTACCCAGACTTTAGGGTGCCTTTGCATTGTCTGAATCCAGTGGTAAGTAGATGGAGAAGCGCGTGTCGCCGGGCTCGCTTTCGCAGGTCATGACCCCGCCGTGGCGGTTGACCACGGACTGGGCGATGGACAGTCCCAGGCCGGTGCCGTCGGCGCGCCCGGTGACCATGGGGGCGAAGATGGACGGCAGCAGGTCGGCTGGAATGCCCGGGCCGTTGTCGATGATATCGATACGGCAGACCAGGCGGTGCCGCTTGGTGCCTATGGTGAATTGCCGCTGCGAGCGCGTGCGCAGGGTGATGCGGCAGCGCGCGGGACTTTCGGCGGCCTGCAGCGCGTTGCGCATCACGTTGAGCACCGCCTGCACCAGCTGCGACTGGTCGGCGGAGATTTCCGGCAGGCTGGGGTCGTAGTCGCGGTCGACCCGCACCAGGTTGCCTGACTCGGCGGTGATCAGTTCGCGCACCTGTTCCAGCACGGCGTGTATGTTCAGCTGCTCTTTCTGCAGCTGCTGGTTGGGACCGAGCAGGCGGTCGACCAGGTCGCGCAGGCGATCCGCCTCGCGGATGATGATCGTGGTGTACTCCGCCAGGCCGTCCTCGGGCAGCTCCCTGGCGAGCAGCTGCGCGGCGCCGCGCACCCCGCCCAGCGGGTTCTTGATCTCGTGCGCCAGTCCGCGGATGACGGCGCGGGTGGTTTCCTGGGAGTGCATCAGGCTCGCGTCGCGGCTGATGCGCAGCAGGCGGTCCACCGGCAGCAGTTCCACCAGCAGGCAGAAACTGTCCTCGGGGTCGTTCACCGGCGTGATGATCAGGTCGACGTGGATCTCCTGCCCGGAGAGCAGCATCAGCGGGATGCTGCGGCTGGCGTGAGGGGTATTGCTGGCCAGCGCCTGTTCCAGGTTGTCCAGCCACTGCCCCGGCTGCAGCACCAGTTTGCCGGCGTGCTGGCCCAGGCAGCGCGCTTCCGAGGCCTCGAGCATGGCCTGGCCCGCCGCGTTCAGGGCCACCACCTGGAGTTGCCCGTCCAGCGCCATGATCCCGGTGCTCAGATTGTCCAGTATTACCCGGTCGCGCTGCATGCGTTCCTCGAGAGTTGTTGCGCCGTGTTCCTGTCGCTGTACCGCTTGCACACCCTGCCCCTGCTCTTTCGCCTGATTGGCTTAGCAAGAATGAAGCCATAATCTCCCATGCGGGAAGAAAAAACAGGCGCCTGCCTGAACTTGGTGCACGCAGCATGAGTTAGCGCTTACTTACAGCCGGATAGCAGCGTTCACTGGGGCGGCTGGAGGTCAGCGCCGCGATGCACCGGGGTGCCGGGCGGGGGTCGCGCGCACCATTATGGTGCGTTCGGGGCGTTCAGTCCAGCGGGATTACTGCCGGTTGGGGTAGTTGATGGAGGGGCGCAGCACGTAGACGCGCACCGGCTCGGAGGTCGCCACGGTCTCGCCCCTGGCATCGATGGCGGCCACGGTGAGGTCGTGGGCGCCGCGGAACACGTTGCTCAGGCTCCACCTGCCGGCGGCCTGTGGCTCGCCCTGGGGTTTGCCGTCCATGAACAACTGTAGCTGTTTGCCCGAGGTGTCATCGCCGCTGAGCCTGGCGGACACGGAAAAATTCCCCGGACCCATGGGAATGGTGGTCTCGTTCGCCGGCTCCGTGATGGACACCTTGAGCGGTTTTGCCGCGGGTTCCTTTTTCTCCCCAGGCGCCGGGGCGATGTTGGCCGGGGGCGGTGTGGTATTGGTCGGGGGCAGCTCCACGCGCTCTGCCGCGCTGCTGCCCGCCGGTGGTGCGTCGGTGAAAATAACATTGCCGTTCTCGTCCACGGTGCGGTAGACGGAGGACTGGGCCGTGGCCAGCGCGGGCGCCAGCAGCAGTGCGAGCAGTGGTAGTAGACGCATGGGTCGCTCCCGGGCGTTGACTTGTCCCTACCCTATCAGAAAACCATCGGGGGGCAGAGTTCCGGGTAAATATTCCCGGCTGGCCGCGCCCGTGGACGGGCGCCTGCGAATCGCCCTTGTGCCGGGCACAAAAAAGGCCCGCCGGTGGCGGGCCTTGCAGTGCGCGGGGGCGGCGCTGGCGCCGCTCCCGGGTTGCGATACTACACGGAGTAGTACATGGCGAACTCGACCGGGTGCGTGGTCATGTCGAGTTTTTCCACTTCCTCGGCCTTGAGTGCGATGTAGCCGTCGATCATGTCGTCGGTGAACACGCCGCCGGCGGTGAGGAAGCCGCGGTCCGCGTCCAGCGCTTCCAGCGCCATGCTCAGGCTCGAAGCGACCGTCGGGATGGCCTTGCCCTCTTCCGGGGGCAGGTCGTACAGGTCCTTGTCCGCGGCATCGCCGGGGTGGATCTTGTTCTGGATGCCGTCGATGCCCGCCATCAGCATGGCCGCGAACGCCAGGTAGGGGTTGGCGGTCGGGTCGGGGAAGCGAACCTCGATGCGCTTGCCTTTAGGGCTCGGCTCGTAGGGGATACGAATCGAGGCCGAGCGGTTGCGCGCCGAGTAGGCGAGCATGACCGGCGCCTCAAAGCCCGGCACCAGGCGCTTGTAGCTGTTGGTGGAGGCGTTGGTGAAGGCGTTCAGCGCGCGCGCGTGCTTGATGATGCCGCCGATGTAGAACAGCGCCTCCTCGGACAGGCCGGCATAGCTGTCGCCGGCGAAGACGTTCTCGCCGTTCTTGCTGATCGACTGGTGCACGTGCATGCCGGAGCCGTTGTCGCCGACCAGCGGTTTGGGCATGAAGGTCGCGGTCTTGCCGTAGGCGTGGGCGACGTTGTGTACGCAGTACTTGAGGATCTGCGTGGCGTCGCCCTTGGCGACCAGGGTGTCGAACTTGATGCCGATCTCACACTGGCCGGCGGTGCCCACCTCGTGGTGATGCACCTCTACCGGCAGGCCCATCTGCTCCATCGCGGCGCACATGGCGGCGCGGATGTCGTGCAGGCTGTCCACCGGCGGAACCGGGAAGTAGCCGCCCTTGACCCCGGGGCGGTGACCGGTGTTGCCGTCGTCGTAGTGCTCGCCGGAGGACCAGGCCGCCTCTTCGGAGGCGATCGCGTAGTGGGCGCCGGACATCTCGACCTTCCACTTCACGTCGTCGAAGACAAAGAACTCGGGTTCGTTGCCGAAGTACGCCGTATCACCGATACCGGTGGACTTCAGGTACTCCTCGGCGCGGCGCGCCACGGAGCGCGGGTCACGCTCGTACCCCTGCATGGTGGTAGGCTCGACGATGTCGCAGCGCAGGATCACGGTGGCGTCGTCGGTGAAGGGGTCCAGCAGGGACGTCGAATCGTCGGGCATGAGGATCATGTCGGATTCGTTGATGCCCTTCCAGCCGGCGATCGAGGAGCCGTCAAACATCTTGCCGCCGTCGAAGAAATCCTCGTCGACCTCCGAGGAGGGGATGGTGACGTGCTGCTCCTTGCCGCGGGAATCGGTGAAGCGCAGGTCTACCCAGCTCGCTTCGTTGTCCTTGATCAGTTTGAGGGTTTGGTCTGACATCGTATGTCCTCCGTGGGGTGTTGGTCAGCCAGCCGCTCCGGCCCGTGCGCCTCTACGGCGCAGAGCCCGGCGGCTGCGCGAATGTTTCAGACAATCTCGCTAAAACGGCACAAGCTAAAAGCAAGAGCTGTGCCAAAAAGGTGCCCTCGGTAACTCACTGGTTTTGATGACGTTTTTGCCGTGAGATCCAATTGAAGTCGCCTGTGTGCACCAGTTTAGAGCATGCTTGCACTTTATTGGTGCAATTTTTGCGGCAGTGGGAAAACGACGGTGCAGCTGCACACCGCTGGGGCGGAGTCCGTATAATAGCCGCCCCCTGGCCGGACGCATGGTTTATCGCCCCAATGCAGTATGTTGTCAAGTTCTTCTCCGAAATCGCCATCAAGAGCAAGCCGGTGCGGCGGCGCTTTATCCGCCAGCTGGCGGAAAACCTGCGCACGGTGCTCGGCGATATCGACCCGCAGGTGGAGCTGCAGCGCGGCTGGGACAAGCTGCGCGTGGTCAGCGCCGCGCAGGACCCGGCGACCCAGGCGCGCCTGCTGGAGGCCATGCGCAACACTTCCGGCATCACCTACGTGCTGGAGGTGCAGGAGCACCCGCTGCCCGCACTGGGCGACATCGTCGAGCGCGTGCTGCCGGTGTACGCGCAACGCCTGCGCGGCGCCACCTTCGCGGTACGCTGCAAGCGCAGCGGCGACCACGATTTCACCTCCGTGGATGTCGAGCGCGAGGTCGGCGGCGCCCTGCTGGCGCGCACGGACGCGGCGGGGGTGCGCCTGAAGGACCCGGAGGTTACCGTCGACCTGGAGATCAGTCGCAGGACGCTGTTCGTCATCGGCCGCCGCCACCGCGGCATAGGCGGCTACCCGGTGGGCAGCGTCGACCCGGTGCTGTCGCTGATATCCGGCGGTTTCGACTCGCCCGTGGCCAGCTACCTGACCATGAAGCGTGGCATGCGCACCCATTTCCTGTTCTTCAATCTCGGCGGACGCGATCACGAGGTGGGTGTGCAGGAGGTTGCGCTGTACCTGTGGCAGAAATACGGCTGTGGCCAGCGCGTGCTGTTTATCTCCGTGCCCTTCGAGGAGGTGGTGGCGCAACTGCTGGAGCGCGTGGAGGACAGCCAGATGGGGGTGATCCTCAAGCGCATGATGTTGCGCGTGGCCGACCGGCTGGCCGCGGACCTGGAGATCGACGCGCTGGTGACCGGCGAGTGCGTGGCGCAGGTGAGCAGCCAGACCCTGCGCAACCTCGCGGTCATCGACAGCGTTACCGAGCGCCTGGTGCTGCGCCCCCTGGTGGCCAGCGACAAGGAGGATATCGTGCGCATGGCCGCCGCCATCGGTACCGAGCCCTTCGCCGCGAACATGCCGGAGTACTGCGGCGTGATCTCGGTGCGGCCCACCACGCGCGCGCGCCCGGAGCGTGTGCAGGCGCAGGAAGCCAGGCTCGACATGGCGATGCTGGACCGGGCGATCGCGGCGCGCACCCAGACGCGCATCGACCGCCTCGCGGAGACCGAACTGCAGCGCTCGGAGGTGGAGGTGCTGTCCGTACCCCTGGCCCACGGCACCATCATCGACATTCGCCACCCGGACGAGGAGGAGCTGGCGCCACTGGAGCTGCATGTGCCGGTGGTGAAAATCCCCTTCTACGAGCTGCATCGCCGCGCAGCGGAACTCAGGCCCGGCGACACTTATATGCTGTACTGCGGCAAGGGCGTAATGAGTCGCCTGCACGCCAGCCACCTGCTCGCGGGGGGCGAGCTGGACGTCAAGGTCTACGCCCCCTGATTTGAGTGTTTTCCTCGGCGGTGTAAGGGTATAATCCGCGCCGCTCTGCTTTCCCCACAGCATTGAATCCTGCAACAGGCCCCGCACAGGGGGCTGGCCGCGGCAATCCCCTTGTAGCCAGACAGAGAAGTCCATTGATCGAAAACCTGCGCAACATCGCCATCATCGCCCACGTAGACCACGGCAAGACCACCCTGGTGGACTGCCTGTTGCAGCAGTCCGGCACCCTGGACCGCCGCTCCGAGGGCGCCGAGCGCATCATGGATTCCAACGACCAGGAGCGCGAGCGCGGCATCACCATCCTGGCCAAGAACACCGCCATCGAGTGGAACGGGATGCGCATCAATATCGTCGACACCCCCGGCCACGCCGACTTCGGCGGTGAGGTGGAGCGGGTGCTGTCCATGGTCGACTCGGTGTTGCTGCTGGTGGACGCCGTGGACGGGCCCATGCCGCAAACCCGCTTCGTCACCTCCAAGGCCTTCGAGCGCGGCCTCAACCCCATCGTCGTGGTGAACAAGGTCGACCGCCCGGGAGCGCGCCCGGACTGGGTGGTGGACCAGGTCTTCGACCTGTTCGACCGCCTGGGTGCGACCGAGGAGCAGCTGGACTTCCCGGTGGTTTACACCTCCGCCATCGAGGGCATCTCGGGCACGGACCACCAGGATATGGGCGCGGACATGCAGGCCCTGTTCACCACCATCGTCGAGCACGTGCCCGCACCAACGGTGAACAGCGACGGCCCCCTGCAGATGCAGATCTCGGCGCTGGACTACTCCAGCTACGTCGGTGTCATCGGCATCGGCCGCATCACCCGCGGCAAGCTGGCGACGAACACCCAGGTCTGCGTGGTCGCCGCCGACGGCAGCCAGCGCAAGGGCCGGGTGATGCAGGTGATGGGCTATCTCGGCCTGGAGCGCCTGGAAGTGGACGCCGCCGAGGCCGGCGACATCGTCTGTATCACCGGTATCGAGGGCCTGAACATCTCCGATACCCTGTGCGACCCGGCCACCCCGGAGGCGCTGCCGGCGCTGACCGTGGACGAACCGACGGTCAGCATGACCTTCCAGGTCAACGACTCGCCTTTCGCCGGCAAGGAGGGCAAGTACGTCACCTCGCGCAATATCGCCGAACGCCTGGAGCGCGAACTGCTGCACAATGTGGCGCTGCGCGTGGAACCCGGCGACAGCCCGGACAAGTTCCGCGTCTCGGGACGCGGCGAGCTGCACCTGTCCGTGCTGATCGAGAGCATGCGCCGCGAGGGCTACGAACTGGGCGTGTCGCGCCCGGAAGTGATTCGCCGCGAGGTGGATGGCGAGATCCAGGAACCCTACGAACAACTGGTCATCGACTGTGAAGAGACCCACCAGGGCGCGGTCATGGAGGAGCTGGGCCAGCGCCGCGGCGCACTGGAGAACATGGTGCCCGACGGCAAGGGCAGGGTGCGACTGGAATTCATCATCCCGGCGCGCGGCCTGATCGGCTTCCGCTCGCTGTTCCTGACCCTGACCTCCGGCAGCGGCATCATGACCTCCGTCTTCGACCACTACGGCCCGGTCAAGGACGCGGAGATCGTGCACCGCAACAACGGCGTGCTGGTGTCCATGGTCAACGGCAAGACCCTGGCCTACGCCCTGTTCAACCTGCAGGATCGCGGTCGCCTGTTCGTCGACCCCAATATCGATGTCTACGAGGGCCAGATCGTCGGCCTGCACAGCCGCGGCAACGACCTGCCGGTGAATCCCACCAAGGCCAAGCAGCTGACCAATATCCGCGCCGCCGGCACCGACGAGGCGCTGATCCTGACGCCGCCGGTGCGGCACTCCCTGGAGCAGGCGCTGGAGTTCATCGAGGACGACGAGCTGGTGGAGGTGACCCCGACCAGTATTCGCCTGCGCAAGAAGTTGTTGAAGGAACACGAGCGCAAGCGCGCGTCCAGGGGCTAGTCCGGCATGCGCCTGTTATTGCAACGGGTTGCCAGCGCCTCGGTGCAGGTCGACGGACAGTGTGTTGGCAGTATCGAGCGCGGCCTGCTGGTGTTTCTCGGCCTGGACAAGGGCGACGATCTGCCAACGGCGACGCAGATGCTGGACAGGCTGCTCGCCTATCGCGTCTTCCCCGACGCGGACGGACGCATGAATCGCAGCGTCGCCGACAGCGGCGGCGGCGTGTTGCTGGTGTCGCAGTTCACGCTGTCTGCGGACACGCGCAAGGGGCTGCGCCCGGGCTTTTCTTCCGCCATGCCGCCGGCCGAGGCGCGCGTCCTGTACGACGAGATACTGCAGCGCCTGCGCGAGCGTCACGCACCGGTGGCCGCCGGCGAATTCGGCGCGGACATGCAGGTGAGCCTGGTCAACGACGGCCCGGTGACGTTCCTGCTGCAATCCTAGGCCGCGCCGCCGCGCCGCCGCGCCGCCGCGCCGCACCCGTCAGGCGTCCAGGCGCATCTGGCGGTGGGGGATGCCGTCTTCCTGGTAGATGTTCCCCCGGGCGACGAAGCCCATGGATGCGTAGAAATCCTGCAGGTGCGCCTGGGCGCTGATGCAGATGCCGTTGCCCGGCCAGGCGCGCCGGTTGTATGCGATGCCGCGGCGTACCAGTTCCCGGCCTAGCCCGGCGCCGCGCGATTGCGGGTGGACCACGATGCGGCCGATGGAGCTCTGCTCGTAGCTGACGCCCGGTGGCAGGCAGCGCTGGTAGGCCGCCAGTTCGTCGCCCTGCCGGCACAGCATATGCACGGCCTGCTGGTCCTTGCCGTCCAGGTCCAGGTAGATCGATTGCTGCTCCACCACGAACACCTGCTGGCGCAGGCGCAGCAGCGCGTAGAGTTCGTCGCTGCCCAGTTCGGCGAAGGCCAGGGTATGCCAGTCGATATCCATGTCCGTCCCAAGAAAACCTGCCGCCGACATTCTCCGCCAGCGAGGAAGTTGCTACTATAGGCGCAAATGCGGTCCCGGCAACAGGGATCGCCGGCGGGGCGAAGCCGCCTTTCGCCGGAGAATAACAAGGGGCCGCGAGGCGCCGTAGACGAGACAACGTGGTATTTTCGCTGTGGGCAGAAGAAGGTCGCGCTGATGCTGGCGAATACTGATGAGCAGGCTTTCACCAATCTGGGTGGGCAATACCGGGAACTGGTGCGCGCCCTGCTGGAAACGGTCAATATGCCGCCTTTGCCCCTCGAGGTCGAGGCGACCCCCGGAGGCAATTTCCGCGGTTTCGACGGCGCGCAGTTCTATGTTGTGCGCGCGGGCAGCATCGCCGCGCGCTACCAGGACAAGACTATCTACACCCTGGAGGAAGGGGAACTGTTGCTGCCGGATATCACCGGCACCGGGAATGATGAGATCGCCGTGTTCTACGGCAGCGGCAGCGGGGCAAAGCTGGACGCCTACCCGGCCCTGGACTTCATGCGGCGGGTCTTCGACGACCCCCAGGCGGTACGCCTGTGGACACGCCTGCTGGTCACCTATGCCGGTATGATGCTGCGCATCACCGCGGCCTGCACCCCCGAGGAGACGAGCGCCACCCCCGGCTTCGAGGTGTACGAGCCCGGCGAGGTCATTATCCAGCAGGGAGGCCGGGCCGACTTTGTCTTCAACATGACCTCCGGCGTGGCCGAGGTGCTGGTCGACGACGTTTCCGTGGGTCGTATCGGCGACGGCGAGATATTCGGCGCGATGGCGGCGCTGACGCAAGCCGACCGCAGCGCCACCGTGCGCGCCAAGACCAGCTGTTCGGTGGTCAAGGTGCCCAAGGAGCAGTTCACGGAATTGATCAAGAGCAACCCCGCCACCATTCACAGCCTGATGATCGATATGGCAAACTCCATCGTCAACCTGAACGAACAGCTTGTCGGCTTGCGCGGGACACGACGCACGGTCTAGGCCCGGGCCCCAGGGCGATACCTTCGTCCGACGAGATACCCCTACTTGAACACTATGTGGTTGTTAAAGCATGTCTGAATCCCTGGAATTTGATAACGACGGCGTCGAACAGGTGTCGCTCAAGCAGTACGCGGAAAAAGCCTACCTCGACTACTCCATGTACGTGATTCTCGACCGCGCGTTGCCCCACGTGGGCGACGGCATGAAGCCCGTGCAGCGGCGCATCATTTACGCCATGAGCGAGCTGGGCCTGAAGGCCTCGGCGAAGTACAAGAAATCCGCGCGCACGGTCGGCGACGTCATCGGCAAGTTCCACCCCCACGGCGACAGCGCCGCCTACGAGGCGATGGTGCTGATGGCCCAGGACTTCAGCTACCGCTACCCGCTGATCGACGGGCAGGGGAACTGGGGTTCGGCCGACGACCCGAAGTCCTTCGCCGCCATGCGTTACACCGAGTCGCGCCTGACCGCCTACGCCGAGGTGCTGCTGGGGGAGCTCGGCCAGGGCACCGTGGACTGGATACCCAATTTCGACGGCACGCTGGACGAACCGGCGGTGCTGCCCGCCCAGGCGCCCAACGTGCTGCTCAACGGCACCACCGGCATCGCCGTGGGTATGGCCACCGATATCCCCCCGCACAACCTGAACGAGGTGGTCGCGGCGGCGATACAGCTGCTGGAAAAACCCAAATCCACCGTCGCCGAACTGTGCGAGAACGTGCTGGGCCCGGATTTTCCCACCGATGCGGAGATCATCACACCGCGGGAAGATATCGTGGAGATGTACAGCAGCGGCCGCGGCGCCCTGCGCATGCGCGCCGTGTGGGAGAAGGAGGGCGGCGATATCGTCATCAATGCCCTGCCCTACCAGGTCTCCGGGTCGAAGATCCTCGAGCAGATCGCGCAGCAGATGCAGGCGCGCAAGCTGCCCATGGTCGCGGACCTGCGCGACGAGTCGGACCACGAAAACCCCACGCGCCTGGTCATCGTGCCGCGCTCCAACCGCGTCGACCTCGACTCGCTGATGAGCCACCTGTTCGCCAGCACCGACCTGGAGCGCAGTTACCGCGTCAACCTGAACATGATCGGCATCGACGGCCGGCCCGGGGTCAAGGGCCTGGACGGCATTCTGCGGGAATGGCTGAAGTTTCGCACCGAGACCGTGCGCCGGCGCCTGGAATACCGGCTGGAGCGCGTGGAAAAGCGCCTGCATATCCTCGAGGGCTACCTCGTCGCCTACCTGAATATCGACGAGGTCATCCACATCATTCGCACCGAGGACAAGCCCAAGCCGGCGCTGATGCAGCGCTTCGGGATTACCGACGTGCAGGCCGAGGCCATCCTCGAATTGAAGCTGCGCAATCTCGCCAAGCTGGAGGAGATGAACATCCGCGCCGAGCAAAAAGAGCTGGGCGAGGAGCGCGACTCCCTGCAACAAACCCTGGGCAGCGCGGCGCGACTGAAAACCCTGATCAAGAAAGAACTCAAGGCGGTGGCGGAGAAGTACGGCGACGCGCGCCGCTCACCGCTGGTGCAGCGCGACGAGGCCAAGGCCTTCAGCGAACTGGAGCTGATGACCGCCGACCCTATCACCGTAGTGATGTCGGAGAAGGGCTGGATCCGCGCGGCCAAGGGCCACGAGATCGACCCGGCGGCGCTCAGCTACAAGTCCGGTGACGCCTACAAGATGTCCGCGCTGGGGCGCAGCAACCAGCCCACGGTGATTCTGGACTCCACCGGGCGCGCGTACACCATTGCCTCGCACAACCTGCCCTCGGCGCGCGGCCAGGGCGAACCCGTGACCGGGCGCATCAACCCGCCCTCCGGGGCCACCTTCGAGGGGCTGATGATGGGCGCGGAGGAGGCCCTGTACCTGCTGGCCTCCGATGCCGGCTACGGTTTCGTGGCGAAGCTGGCGGACCTGCAGACCAAGAACCGGGCCGGCAAGGGGGCGCTCAAACTGCCCAAGGGGGCGCGCGTCGTCCAGCCCGCCCCGGTGACGGCCGGGGATGCCTGGGTGGCGGCGGTGTCCAACGAGGGCCGCATGCTGATTTTCCCACTGGCGGACCTGCCGCAGATGCCGCGCGGCAAGGGCAACAAGATTCTCGGTATCCCCTCTGCACGGCTGCAGAACCGCGAGGAGTGGATGCTCGCGGTGCAGGTACTGGGCGAGCGCGATGCGCTGGTCATCCATTCCGGCAAGCGCCATCTCACGCTCAAGGGAGAAGACCTGGCGCACTATCGGGGTGAACGCGGCCGGCGCGGGCTGAAGCTGCCGCGCGGGCTACAGAAGGTCGACCGTATGCTGGTGGAGCGCGCCGGCGAGAGCTAGCGCCGCGAGCCGGGGTCGGCGAGGCGTTTCATGATCAGCCGTAGCTGGCGCTCCAGCAGGTCCTTGTAGGTGCCGGCGAACTCCTCGATCGGCGCGTAGTCGTTGCCACCCGGCGCGCCGACGCGCAGGCGGCTGGCGACGTCCATGTCCTGGCAGGCCACCGGCGACAGCAGCAGCTGCGGTGGCGAGCTGGCACAGACCGCTTGCAGTTCGTCCAGGGTGTGTTGCATGTAGAGCCCCGGGTAGATGTCACCGTCATCGCCGGCGCCCAGCTCACTTTGTGAAATCGCCATGGCGATTTTCATCGACAGGGACATTTGCTGTTCCAGGTCGCGGCTCACCGCGCGCACCAGCCAGGCGCAGGAGGCGGCGCGAAACGCGGCGCTGCCCGCCTTGTTGTCGCCGCTGAAATACACCGCCAGGCCGAACTGACGCGCCACCTGCAGCTCCCCGGCATAGAACCCCGCCGCGGCGTAGACTACCTGGTGCAGGCGTCCGGTATAGCGTTGCAGCGCGCTCTCGTCGAGGGTGTCCACGTAGTCGATCAGGCTGGACAGGTGCAGGTACAGCACCGCGGTGCTGCGGTAGTTCTCCTCCTGCGCGCCCGGCTCGGAGCGGGTGCGCAACAGGTCCATGGGAAGCGCGTCTATGCGCCGCTCCAGCAACCGGACCTCGTTGGCGTCGGCCGGCGTGTCCTCCTCCTCCAGCGCGATGTTGCGCGCCATGGCGGCCAGGCGGTTGCCCAGGCGCTGGCCGAAGTGATGGCTGCCGGCGAAGACGGTGAGACTCAGCAGCACGGCCAGGCCGATCAGGCTGAGTATGAAACGGTTCAGCGCTGCCCGGGAGTGGTCGCCGCCGATACCGACGGTTACCTCGCCGGCGATATCGGTGTCGATGTACACCGGGGCGCTGTAGTAGTAGCGGCGCGTATGCGCCGGCTCCCCCGCCTGACCGATGGCCTTGCCCTCGACGTCGGTGATAACCACGGAGTCGGCCGCGGAGATGTTGACGAAACGGCGCAGTGAGGCGGATACGCTGAGCAGGTCGCCGCTTTCCATGGCGACGCTGACCCGGCGCGCGATCAGCTGCGCCAGGGCGTTGCCGTAGCCCGCTTCCTGTTGCGCCATCATGTGCCGGCTGGATATCGCGGCCAGCGCCACCAGCGCAAGGGCCACCAACAGGCACAGGGCGGCGGCAGTGATGGCCAGTTGCTGTGAGAGGCTGGTGTTGCGCAGACGGTCGTTCACACGGGGCGGGCCGGTTCTTATTGGTGGCGGCCCAGTATAAACCACACTCGCCACCGATTGCGCGGCAGCGCCGCCTTTCCACGCCCTGTCCTGATCAGTAGAATGGCGCCCTGACCAAGAACGGTGCGCCAGATGTGAATCAAATCCTGCTGATAACGATCTCCGGCGAGGACCAGCCCGGGGTTACTGCCGGCATCAGTGCGATCCTCTCCGAGCGCAGGGCGAACGTCCTGGACATCGGGCAATCGGTGATTCACGCTACCCTGTCCCTGGGCATACTCGCCGAGCTGCCCCAGGACTGCGACCAGCAGGCGCTGACCGGCGCCATCCAGGCCTTCGCCGACGCCCGCGACCTGCGCCTGCGCAGCAGCACTGTATCGCCGCAGAGCTATGGCCAGTGGGTCGAGGGCCAGGGGCGCGCGCGCTATATCATCACCCTGCTGGCGCGCAAGATCACCTCCGACCAACTCGCCCGCGTCACCGCGGTGGTTTCCGCTCACGGCCTCAACATCGACGGCATCAACCGACTTTCCGGGCGTATACCCCTGGGCGAACTCCCGGCGTTGAGCAAGGCCTGCGTGGAGTTTTCCGCGCGTGGTTCACTGCCGGACGCCGCGGCGTTCCGCCGTGAACTGCTCGAGGTCGCCGGCGCGCTGGAAGTGGACCTGGCGTTCCAGCAGGACAACATGTACCGCCGCAACCGGCGCCTGGTCGCCTTCGACATGGACTCCACGCTGATCGAGGCGGAAGTCATTGATGAACTGGCGCACATCGCCGGCGTGGGCGAGCAGGTCAGCGCCATTACCGAGCGCGCCATGCGCGGCGAGCTCGACTTCAGCGAGAGCTTTCGCGCCCGGGTCGCATTGCTCAAGGGCCTGCCGGAGTCCGCGCTGGAACAGGTCGCCGCCGACCTGAGGATCACCGAGGGCGCGGAACACCTGATCTCCACCCTGCGCAAGCTGGGCTACCGCACCGCGATTCTCTCCGGCGGTTTCACCTACTTTGCGCGCCACCTGCAGCAGCGCCTGGGCATCGACTACGTCTACGCCAACGAACTGGATATCGTCGACGGGGCGGTTTCCGGCGCGATCAGCGGAACCATCGTCGACGGGGCGCGCAAGGCGGAACTGCTGCGCCAGCTGGCCGCGGAGGAGGGCATCGACCTGCAGCAGGTCATCGCCGTGGGCGATGGCGCCAACGACCTGCCCATGCTCAGTATCGCCGGACTGGGGGTGGCCTTCCGCGCCAAGCCGCTGGTCAAACAGTCGGCGGAGCAGTCCATCTCCACCCTGGGGCTGGACGCCATTCTCTACCTGCTGGGCTTTTCCGACCGCTACCACCCCGGGGTGTCGGCGCAGGCCTGAGCGCACACTCTACTACGCGCACCGTACTAGATATTGCTCCACAGCGAGTCGTATCCCCCGCCCGGGGAGGCGCCGTGCTCCCTGGCCAGCACGTCGCCCAGTTCCTCGATGTAGCGGAACTCGAACTGCGCGAAGCTCGCGGTACAGGATACCTGGCGCAACAGCAGCACGGTGTGGGTCTCGCCGTCGGCGACCAGGGTGACGCGCTGACGCTCGCGAAAGCTCGCGCGCGGCGTTACCAGGGTGTTTTGTTGCGCCACCAGCCTGATTTCGGGCAGCAACAGCGCGCGCATGGGTGCGGAGCTGTCCGCCCCCGGCCGGTGAATGACCGCGCCGTAGGCGCTGGCGCGCGGGCTGAGCAGTTCCAGGCCGATCAGGGTGCGCGAGTTTTCCAGCCGGCTTATCCAGCGAATGACCGCGATGACCCACTGCTCACTTTGCCCCTCCTTGAGGCCGACGAGGTCGCCGGTGTTGACGTCACCGGGCAGGGATTCCGTCCACTCCAGGCAGTAGCCGCCGGGGCTGGCGTCGGCCAGGCCGACCTCGTGCACGGGGTAGCGCTGGTCCAGTGGCAGCTGCACATCCACTTCCTCCAGCAGCTGTGCGCGCGTGCGTTCGTCCAGTTCGATGCGGTGCGCCCGGTCGGCCTCGGACTCCTGGCCGGGAAGCCATTCGTTGCGGACAAATTCATTGTGTGGGTTGGCCGTCGACCAGGCGTCACCGCGCCGCTGCTCCTGCAGGAACGGGTTGCCCGGGTCGGCGACCGCGGATTCGAAGCCGCTGTTCCGCAGCAGGGCGCGGAAGTCGCGCCGGCCGGCGACGTGGTAGTGCGTCGCGGACAGGCCCAGGCACACGCGCAGCGGCGCCGTCGACGGGGCGCGCTTGAAATTGCGCAGGCTCATGCTGCCCAGTGAGGAGATGAGGTGATCCACAAGGTGATCCGGTATACCGGCGGCGGCGTCCTGCGCGTTGTCGCCGCCCGGCGGCGCCTTGCGACGGTACAGTTCCTCGATCGCCAGGGCCGTGTTGATATAGCGGCAGCCGGGACCGGGTTCACCCGGGTACAGGCTGCTGTAGCGTGGCGGCTGGTCGCTGTCCAGGTCGACGAGGAACAGGCCTGTGCCCGCGCCGGGCGCAACCAGTTCCACCTTGTCCGCCCAGTTGCGCAGCGCCGTGAACAGGGTCGCCATGTCGGCCTGGCGCAGCTGGTTTGGCTTGCAGCAGCCCAGCAACAGGGCCTGGAAGTAGGTGGCGCGGATGGTTTCGCCCCCGGCCAGCGGCTCGGGAACCGGCAGGTCGGCCAGCTGCTGGTTTTCCGCCAGGGCGAACAGCTGGTGCAGGGAGTGCCAGCCGCGGATGTGCAGCGGCCGGTACAGCTGGAAGGACTGGAGGATCTTGCGGCCGGTGTAGAGCAGGGCGTGTTGCAGCGCCTGGCAGGCCAGGCGCGCCGGGTGCGTCTGCCGGATGGCGTCGCGCTGTTCGATGGTTTCCACGGCGACCACCGCGTAGGCGGTGCCCGCCAGTGACAGTAGCTGGTCGCACAGGTCGGCCAGCTGGCGAGGCTTGTCCGGCATCACCAGCGGCTGGTTGATGAAGCGCTTGCCCAGGTTGGCCAGGGCGGTATCGATACTGGGACGCAGCGCCTCCAGCACACTGTGGCGCGCTTCGGGCGGGAGACGGGCGCGGTTCATCTCCGCCAGCGCGTGCGCCAGCATTTGTGCGCAGGTCTCGGCGCGCGTCACCGGCAGCGTGCGCAGCCAGTCCGCGGCGGCTCCGGCGTCCGGCCGGAACAGGGTGAAATGCGGCAGGTCCTGCCGCGGTAGGGTCAGCCTGATTGTTCCATTCCCGGCCATGGGTGAAGGGCTCCGCAAGCCGTGTGCACGGCGACAACCTCTTCTGTTGAGTATGGCACATCCGTCGCGCAAGGCCACGCGGCCGCTGCATTGGTGTCCACGCTGGGGTATCATATGCGCCCTTTTTCCCGCGAGAGTCAAGAGAACAGCATGGCGACCTTTTCTACCAACGAGTTTCGCTCCGGCCTCAAGGTGATGCTGGAAGGCGACCCCTGCAGCATCCTCGACAACGAATTCGTCAAGCCGGGCAAGGGCCAGGCCTTCAACCGCGTCAAGTTGCGCAATCTCAAGACCGGCAGGGTCTGGGAGCGCACCTTCAAGTCGGGTGAATCCCTGGAGAGCGCGGACGTCATGGACCGCACCATGGAGTACCTGTACAACGACGGCGAGTTCTGGCATTTCATGGAGCCCGACACCTTCGAACAGTACCAGGCCGACGCCACGGCCGTGGGCGAGTCGCACCTGTGGCTGAAGGAGCAGGACACCTGCGAGGTCACGCTGTACAACGGCTCTCCCCTGTCGGTGGCGCCGCAGAACTTCGTCGAGCTGGAAATCGTCGAGACCGACCCCGGCCTGAAGGGCGATACCGCCCAGGGCGGCAGCAAACCGGCCAAGCTGAGCACCGGGGCGACGGTCAAGGTGCCGCTGTTTCTCAACGAGGGCGAGGTCATCCGCGTCGACACCCGTACCGGCGAGTACCAGGGTCGCGCCGGCAAATCCTGAGCAGCCACCCCGGGAGCTTCCCGTTGGACTGGCGACCGCGCGCGAACCTGGAGGGGCTGCGGCGGCGCGCCGCGCTGCTGGCGGACATCCGCGCCTTTTTCGCACGGCGCGGGGTACTGGAGGTGGAAACGCCCCTGCTGTGCAGTGCCGGCGTCACCGACCCCGCCATCGAGCCGCTACTGGTGCAGCGCGGCACCTCCCTGGCCGCGCCGCGCTACCTGCAGACATCCCCCGAATACGCCATGAAGCGCCTGCTGGCGGCCCACGGCGAGGCGATCTTCCAACTCGCCCACGCCTTCCGCGACGGTGAGGCGGGATCGCGTCACAATCCCGAGTTCACCCTGCTGGAATGGTATCGCCCGGGCTTCTCGCTGCACGCCCTGATGGATGAGGTGGCGCAGCTGGTCAGCGACTGCCTGGGACCCCGTGCGGAAAACCGCTATAGCTACCGTGAACTTTTCCTGCAACACCTGGACCTGGACCCGATGACAGCCGCAGACCGCGATATCGAGCAGTCGGCCCGCGACAACATCGACGTGGGTGACCTCACCGGCGACCGCGACCTGTGGCTGGACCTGCTGATGTCCCACGTGATCGAACCACAACTGCAGGACCTGTGCTTCGTCCACGACTACCCGGCCTCCCAGGCTGCACTGTCGCGCATCGAAACCGTAGAAGGCGTCCCGGTCGCCCGGCGCTTTGAGCTATACGTCGACGGCGTGGAATTGGCCAACGGCTACCACGAACTGTCCGACCCCGCCGAGCAGCGCCGCCGTTTCGAGGCGGACAACGCCCGCCGCCGCGCCCGCGGTCAGCCTGAACGCCCCCTCGATGAGCATCTCCTTGCCGCTCTCGAGCACGGCCTTCCTGATTGCTGCGGTGTTGCGCTGGGGCTCGATCGTTTGCTTATGCTTGCAACTGGTACATCAGATATTCGGGACGTGCTGGCGTTTGATTGGGGCAGGGCTTGATTGCCGGGCTGGGTTTTCTGGCCTCTGCTGGTTGGGCTCCCTGGCCCGGGGCGGAAACGCTTTCAGGCCTCGGAAGGCTGAGATACTCGGCCTGAAAGCGTTTCCGCCCCGTGCCTGGAAGCACCGGCTTAGTCCCGAATTAGTCTGCAGGGGGTCTTCGCAAAGAGCCGCCCGCGCGCTGGGAAAAAGCGGCGCTGCACACTACTGGCGGCCCTCCGGGCTGCCCTCGGTCGGTCGCGAGCCGCGTGGGGATGCG